>CAWKKP010000003.1:0-509794 GCA_963850355.1 uncultured Alphaproteobacteria bacterium | reverse complement strand
TTAAAACTTCACTTACTTTGAAGTAATCGAATTAGGAGTTGTTGTTGAGACCAACAGCCTACATTAAATTGGGTGCCGGTCTGGTTTTCCTGATCTTGGGAACCATCGTCATCATGAGCTGGTTGGCCAGCAATCGCGTGGGAGAACAACACAGTCTCTACCTCGTTAAACAGCAAGAATTGCGGATTTTGGACAGGCTGCGCGCATCAATCAATCGAATTGTGTCGTCCACCAATGAATTTGCTCTCATTGCCATGACCACGATGCCTGCGCCGGAAGAGAAGCCAGAAGACGGCGCTTCGACGGAAACACCAGCCATAGAAGCCCCTGCGGCTGCATGATGATGATGACAGCTCGTCTGCAATGGCGCGCGAACTTGAGCTGATCAGACGGGCTGTCGTAGAATTTGAAGAAGCTCATGCGGCACTGCTCGCAAGTAAACCGGAAAGTCAGCCCACAACGACCGGGATTGGAGCTTTGGGCAGCCAATTTCAGGAGTTGCTCCGGATCAATAAAGAGCTTCTGGCAATGGTCGGTTCAACGAGCAAAGACTTGAAATCGATATTTGAACTGAAAGAAAATCAAGAGTCCACGGAGTTGGAGCTCCTTGACAGCATTGGCGCTGAACAGGGAAGTGTTCAGTCAGAGATCGCCGATCAAGGTGCTGACTTGGCCAACGACTTCAAAACCATGAGGAACTTCGAACTGGCTGCCGGTCTTGCCGCTGCCATTGTCCTATTTGTTTCGGCTGTGTTCATTTCCCGCCGCGTTGGCGGAATGTTTGTGGAGATCAGCAGCCAGCGATTGAACATTGAGAACGCAAATCGAGATCTCAACGAAGCAATGATGACCCTAAAGAGCCTGCAGCAGGAGGTCGTTGACAAGGAAAAACTTTCGACACTTGGCCGCTTGACCGCAACCGTGAGCCATGAACTGCGCAACCCCCTTTCGGCAATCCGCAATTCCAATTTCGTTCTCAAACGGGGTATTGCCCATCTTCCTGAAATGGCCCAGTTTGTTGATCGCATCGAACGCAACATAACGCGTTGCGACCATATCATTGCCGATCTGCTGGAATACACCCGCAGCCGTGAGCTGGACAAGCATCCGGTTGATCTCTGTTCCTGGCTCGAAACTTTAGTGCACGAGCAAGAGCTGCCACCAAGCGTTTCCCTGATTCTCGATCTCGATTCAGTTCCCGTGATGGCGAATCTCGACGAGCACCGGTTCCGGAGGGTGGTCATCAATCTGGTTGAAAATGCCTGTCAGGCCATTGTTGCGAACCGGAAACCTGGCACTGTTACGATAACCTGCAAGAACAAGAAACAGGGCGAGGGTGTGGCGCTCAAAGTGGAAGATGATGGCACAGGCATACCGAAGGACGTTATGTCTAAAGTATTCGATCCGCTGTTCACGACCAAAAGTTTTGGCGCTGGTCTCGGCTTGTCAATTTGCCAGAACCTCGTTATCCAGCATGGCGGGACCATTGGGCTGGATTCGCGCCCCGGCGAAGGAACGGCATTTTCCATCTGGCTGCCCCCACTTGAAAACAGTCAGGAAAATGCCGCGTGACGACACGGAAACAAGCCATACTCATCCTCGATGACGATCACGAGGTCGCGGATACGCTCGCCTATATTGTCGGTCAGCATGGGCATGAGGTTGTGGTTGCCTATGATGGCGAGTGGGCACTTCATCTTGCATCCCAAAGGAAGTTTGACGTCGCATTCTTTGATATCCTGCTTCCCGGCATTAATGGCGTGGAATGCTTCATCAAGTTCAAGCAGCATTGCCCGAAAGCGTCGGTGTACATGATGACGGGTTATGCAAGCGAGTCTCTCGCGACGCTTGCTCTTCAGCATGGCGCCAACGACGTGATGCGAAAGCCCGTCATGCCTGAAAGCATCCTCGCCATGCTTGAGCGCTTGTCCAATGACGCCGTCCTGGTTGTTGATGACGACCAGGACGTTAGTGCGAGCTTAAGCTCCATTCTCAGGAAATCCGGCTGGAAATGCGAGGTCGCACCGGATGGAGAGACTGCTGTCAAAATGGCGTCCGTTAAGTCATACGGCGCAATGATCCTCGATCTCAAGCTGCCGAACTTATCCGGTGTTGAGGTATTTTCGAAATTGCAGGAGGCAGGTGTAACGATTCCGACTTTGGTGATAACCGGCCATGACAAAGATTATCCGCGAATGACCCATGCCGCCGTTCAAGGCTACCTCCAGAAACCGGCCGACCCACGCGTCGTCTTGGCGATGCTGGAACAAGCTAGCAGACCAAGCACTTAGGGCTTAGGGATATCAACCTAAAAAACCTACCGGAATCTTCCCTTGATCATTTCTGATCCGGGCCGATACGGGAAGAGCAGAAATAGTTCCGCCACGTTCGTTTTGCGATGGGCCAGAGGCGGAAGATTTATCAAGAATGTATTCTCCAAAACGCTTCGCGAGTATTCGCGGGCCTTAGGACAATTTCAGTTCATTGCCCAGATATAGGCCACTGTCGCCGCGAAGCCAAGCGCAGTTCTAACCGCATGCAGCCTCGAATACAGTGACCAGGACTCAAAAAACTCACGGAACTATGAATTTGGTGTCGGCTTAGGGCGTTTTGTTCAATGACTCAATTGCAATGGCATTTATCTTACTATTTGCAGCTTTTTCCATATCCAATATTTCTGACAAGAATGTGTGAGCCTCCTCATTTTTGAGTGATTTTGCCCATTCGCGTAACGTGCCATAGCGGGCTATTTCATAGTGCTCTATCGCCTGGCATACACCTGCAAGGGCAGCATGTTTGGCAACCTCCCCCTTGGCCTCTTCAATAATGGAATCAGTTTCTTTGAGGAGCCCTTCAATTGCATCGCATTTTTCGCCAGACGGCTCGACGCCTATGGTTTTGAATACTTTCCCTAAAATCTTGATCTGTTCTTTGGTTTCAGCCAAATGGCCCGTGAGAGCCTCTTTAAAATCCGCCTGGGTGACAACCTTTATGACCTTTGGCAACGCTTTGGATATTGCGTTCTCAGCATAATAGACATCCTTGAGAGTATGTTCGAATGCGTCAGCAAGAGTTTTCATCTTTTTAATCCTTTGAGAAAGCAAGTTTCCAACGAAAGTGCCTGGCGATCCCGCTGGTTTAACAATAACTGTTTCATCGCGCTCAAGTTCCGGCGCTGAAGCCTTGGCGGAAAAATTTCATGAGCGGCAGCCGCCTTTCCCCGTGGAACTTTACCCCCTCGGAAACCATTGCAAGGCTGACTCATATTAGAAAGCTGTTACGCTTGCCCGCGGGTTTGAACCACATGCTTTTGTCCAGGCTATTGAAGACGGCGCTTGCAACAGGTGTTGCGGTGGCGGCAGCGGGATTGCTCTCCGCGCTCGAAAATCATGGCAGCGCGATGGGGCGTGAAAGCAGGGATAAAGCGCCTGCCGCGCCTGACCGTGAACGCCGGCAGGGCGCCAGACAGACTTTCTTCACCCGCTGGAAGGAAATCCTCGGGAAGGTTGTTGAACAGGTCGGAAGCGACCGCGTGCTTGCGGTAGCAGGCGGGGTTACCTTCTATGGCCTTTTGGCGCTGTTTCCCACGATCACCGCATTCGTCTCGATCTATGGCCTGTTCGCCGACCGCGCCACTGTCTTTAACCATCTTGCCGTCATGCAGTCGTTTCTGCCTGATGGCGCGATTTCGATAATTTCAGAGCAGTTGCGCCGCATCCTGGCAACGCCCAATGCCTCTCTTGGCATCGCATTTGTCCTGGGATTTGGGATCGCGTTGTGGAGCGCCAATGCCGGCATGAAGGCAATGATGGAGGCGCTAAATATTGCCTATGGCGAAACCGAAAAACGCTCATTCATCAGGCTGAATGCGCAATCGCTGGCCTTCACGCTGATCGGGATCGTGTTCCTGCTGATCATGCTGTCCGGCATCGCGGTGGTGCCCGTCATATTGGATTTTTTTCGGCTGGGCGAAGTTTCTGAATGGCTGCTGTGGGCGGGGCGCTGGCCCGCGATATTTGCAATTCTGCTTTTAGGCCTTTCCCTTCTATATCGCTTTGGCCCGAGCTGCACCAATGCCAAATGGCAGTGGATTACCCCGGGCGCGGCCGTCGCCGCCGTGGGCCTGCTGGGATTTTCAATGGTGTTTTCCTGGTATGCCGCCAACTTCGGAAGCTACAACGAAACCTATGGCTCGCTAGGCGCCGCAATCGGCTTGATGACGTGGATGTGGCTTTCGGCAACCATTGTGCTCATTGGCGCAGAATTGAATTCCGAAATAGCGACCCACGAGAGAGTTGCTGCTGATGAAACAATAGCGAAATTGACGAACGAGTTGGTCTAGCCGCGCTTAGGGGGCCGCGACGCCGCCGGCTGTGACCTCGTCTTTGTGGGCGGCGAAGGCTGCCAGGACTTCGTCCTTCTCTTTTTTCGGCACCTTGAAGAAGTCCAGCGTCCGTCCGAGTTCCGCCGCGACCTCATCGAATTCCGCAGGGGAGATCTTGAGGTCCCGGTGGGCCTCCTCAAGGCCGAGCGGCGTCGCGCCGGGCTTGGTGGCCGCGAACTTGAAGGGCCCGCCCGAAACTTCGCAGACCCACAGCGTCCGCATGAACTTGAGGCCGGGCAGCCTTCCCAAGTTCTTGGTGTGCCATTCCCGCAGCTGCGGGTTCTTGGACTCCTGGCCGACGATGGGGTTCTTGACGACTTCGTTGCTGAAGTGATCCACCACCGCTGCGATGGCGAAGACGCCGCCCAGCCGCTCGTACAGAGTTTTTTCCTGCGCTTCCGCGCTATCCGCTTCCGCCAACACAGCCACCGAGGCGGCGGTCACCGCCAGCCCTGCAACCACGCTTCGTCTTGTGATAGAAGTCGAGCCAGCCTGCTCCATGACCAATCTCCTTTGCTTAGAGGGAATTAGTGAGGCAACGCGCCTCAGGCAAAGAAGTTCCGGGAAGCTCGGCACTATCCCCAAATAAAAAAGCTCGACTTCTGCCTTGGGTCAAATTGGGAATAGGGGAACCGAATAAATAGTCCGCTTGAATGGGGAGGAAACTCGAATTGATTGCTTCTCACCGGCTCCACAAAACAGCGCAAAAAAGCGTTGATGCCAGGCCCACAAATGCCGAGTTGAAATAACGCGGCAGCAGATTGTCGTTGGCGTCCGCCAGAACGAAGGCCCAGGCGCCGAGCGCGGGCGTGAAATCAACGAAAGGAATGTAAGACGGCCCCTCGGTTATTGCCGTCTCGCTTTTAAGCGACGTAACCGCCACCCAATAAAGCGGGAATACGCAAACAAGCGACCAGACAGCCAGCAGAGGTAGGTCAAGACCTTGCCCATGCTGGTTCGGGTAGCCCTTAGAACTGGAACGCGAAGTTCGCGCCTGCCGTATAGGTGTTCGAATCCTCCAGCAAAATTCCGCTGATTTCACCCGTCAGGGCAAGCTGCGCGTTGGCGCCAAAGGCGAAATTGAGGCCGGTTTGCAGACGCAAATCAACATTCGGATCGTTCAGGATGGTGCCAACCACTTTATCCTTCACCTTGTTGCGAGCGGTCCAATCGAACTGCGCGCCAAGCCAAGGCTCCACCGTGTTTGCACCTGAGAGCGAGATCGAATTGCCAATTTGAACACCGGGGGAAATGACAGCCGTTTCAATGGTCTGCGCATTCAGGAAGCCAACATCATCTTGCCATTCCTTCGACCATGCAACTGTCAGCGACGGCGAATAGCGCCACGTGCCGGAGTACCAATAGCCGGTCACCGCAGCGCTGGCCTGAATGCGGGTTGAATCAAACTCAACGGCATTGTTCACATCGGTCTCAAGCGATGTGCCCAGCACGTTGGCCGAAAACACCAAATTGTCCGTGAGTGTATAACCGAGATAGGCGCCGCCGCCCCAGCCATCTGTATCCTGATCAAGCGCAATGCCCACGTTTCCACTCAGCCTTGAAGCTTCAAAGGTCCCCATCAGGCCCAAAACGAGACGGTCAGAAACCTTGTAATCGGCACCAATGATGAGATTCACCAAGCCGCCATCAAGATCGCTCAAGTCCGCGGTGTCGTTCAGATAGCTGTATTTGCCATCGGTCCACACATTCCAATTTGGCGTGGCCGCGGCAGGCGAGGCCACGTCTGCGGTTGGCGAGATGAGAAAAGATCCATTGCCGGAAAGCCGGTCCGCAATGTCTTGCGGATTATTCAATTCGATGCCGGCGGGCTCTGCCTGATTCAGCCCCGCGTCGAAACGGCCTAAAATGATGTTGCGGATCGAGGACGACGTATTGATGAGAGATTGCCGGTTTACCAGAGGCTTGGCGCAGGCCGTGGTATCGGTTGCAGTCACATCTGTCGAGTTGTCGATATGCGTGCAACCGATGTTGTTGTTAGTTTGAGCGAGCGCTTGTGCGCCGCCAGCACCCCAACCAAGCAGCAATGCTATTACAAAAATACTTGTGCGCATCATCACCCTCAAAATCTCCGTCCGGAAGGTTGCTTAACACATGCCGACATCGGTTTGAACATCATTCGGCGGCGATTCGCAGCGCTGCCTGCTTTTCCACCGCATCCAGGCCTTTTTGCAACACTTCCAGACCTGCGCCGGGAAGGTGGCTCTGCTCCGAAATGATCTGCCGCCACAGGCGCCCGCCGGGCTGGCCGTGAAATAGGCCCAGCATGTGGCGGGTGATTTTGGAGAGGAAAAGCCCTTCGCCAAACTGTTGTTCAATATAGGGAAACATGGCCAATGCCGCTTCGATGCGGGAGCCCACGAGATTATCCGCTTTGAAAAACACGCGGTCAACATCGGCCAGCAGCCACGGCGTGTGATAGGCCGCCCGGCCCAGCATGACACCATCCAAGTTCTGCATGGCTTTTTGCGCTGCCTCAAGCGAATCCAAGCCACCATTCAGGATGATGTTGAGCTGCGGGAAATCTTTCTTGAGCTTGTAAACGCGGGCATAATTCAACGGCGGAATTTCGCGGTTTTCCTTCGGGCTGAGGCCCTTCAGCCAAGCTTTGCGCGCATGGATAATGAAGGTATTACAATCCGTTGAGGCCACCGCTTCAACAAAACGGTTAAGACCCTCGATCTCATCCTGGTCATCAATGCCGATGCGGCACTTGACGGTCACAGGAATTTTCACAGCCGCCATCATCGCTGCAACGCATTCGCCCACAAGCTGCGGCTCGGCCATAAGGCAAGCGCCGAATCTTCCCTCCTGAACCCGGTCGGACGGGCAGCCGACATTCAGGTTGATTTCGCTGTAGCCAAAATCCTCGCCGATTTTCGCGGCCTCCGCCAGTAACGCGGGATCGCTGCCGCCGAGCTGCAGCGCAACCGGCTGCTCCACAGAGTCAAAGCCCAAAAGCCGCTGACGGTCGCCATGCTTAATGGCCTGGGCAGTTACCATTTCCGTATAAAGCAAGGCATGCCGCGTCAACTGGCGGTGGAAGACGCGGCAATGCCGGTCCGTCCAGTCCATCATGGGCGCAACGGCAAATATTTTATCCTTGTAATTCAATAGTTTATCCTTGTATACTCGAGCGAACAAATGTGAACGTGTGCAGTTTTCATCTCGCGTTTTCCCGCCTTTTATACTTGTTTCGTTCCCTTGCTGCACACATATCGCACACGACTTTAGAAAGGAGTGCACACGAATGCCAGTGATCGTCAAGCTGCCTTCAGGAAACTGGCGTGCACAAGTGCGGCGCAAAGGAAAGTATATTAGCAACACGTTTAGGCGGCGTGCGGATGCAGACACTTGGGCGCTCGAAACCGAACGTACCATCGACAAGGGCATTGACCCCAAAGCTGTCAACCCGCGCACGGTCACGACGTTCAGTGAAGTCATCGATTTGCACATCCAAGACATGTTGGAAGTGGGAAAGATAATCCGACGATCCAAAAGTGCGGTTCTAGAATCACTAAAGCTCTCCCTTGGTGGGTATCGTCTTCAAGAGATAACCAGAAGCATGCTCATCGATTATGGTAAGAAGCGTGCGAAGCAAGGAGCTGGACCCGCAACTCTGGCAATCGACATATCATTCATCGGCACCCTACTTACTCATGCTGCTGCCGTTCACGGAATTGCCGTATCGCCGGAGGAAGTCAGGCTCGCTCGCGTGGCACTTAAACGCTTGGACTTGATTGGTGACCCACAAGAGCGTGATCGCCGGCCAACTCAGAACGAGCTTGACGATCTGGTCAAATATTTTGACGAAAAGCCACGCCAGCTTATTCCAGTTGGCCGCTTGATCAGATTTGCAGTTGCCACAGCGATGCGCCAAGAAGAAATATGTACGATCACTTGGGATGATGTGGATATTCGCAATCGCATGGTCACAGTGCGTGATCGCAAGGACCCGCGCAAGAAAGATGGCAACAATCAACGTATTCCAATGTTGAATCTGACAGGTTACGATGCTTGGCAAGTTCTGCTGGAACAACGAATTGTTACACGCGGCATTGGCAAAGTTTTTCCTCATCACCACAAATCCGCAGGTACAGCATTTCAACGCGCTTGCAAGGAGCTCAAGATTGATGATTTGCATTTTCATGACCTGCGGCACGAGGCAACCAGCCGATTGTTCGAGGCCGGGCTTACAATTGAGAAAGTAGCGCTCGTGACTGGACACCGCGATTGGAAAATGCTGCGGCGTTACACCAACCTCAGGCCCGAGTCCTTACATGGAAAGGGCTCTGTGGTTGATTTTCAAAAGGCATCATTGATGCCAGAAGTGCTGAGGGAGATGGATAACGAAGGAAAGTCAGCCCAACTGATGTGAATGCTTACTGGGCGTTACGCGTTTCATCCAGAAGGGATTTATCAGGGTCGCGACGCTGAACTTCGGGTTCCTGTTGTGACGCCTTCTCCATGGTTTCGCTCATCGAAGGGATGCCGCTTGCCAACCGTTTGCCCACCTGTGTGACAAACGCCTCGAAACGCTGATTGCCGATGATCCGCGCGGCGTCCTGCTCCGCCTTTGGCGTTGGGGCAGTGAGGGTGAGATAGTACCGAACGAACATCGCCAGGCTTTCCAGCACCACAGACTGGTTGCGTTCGAAGCGCGCAAACTGTTTCGCCATTCGGTCAAGTCGGCGGGCCATCCCTGCCTCATGGGTTTCGTCTCGCTGGGCATTCAGCATCCGGTCAAGCGCCTCATTGACAAGAGCGGACTTCGAACTCCGCTTCCGGACGCTGGCAAGCTCCAGACGATCCGCGACAGGGTTGGTGAGGTAGACGGTCAGACGAGGTCCGGACATTGGTTAATCTCCGCAAGTGGCTTGAAGCGCATCGTTGCGCTCTTCGAGGTCGCACAATCGTCGCAGCTTTGAGCCCGTTTGCTCAATTGGGATAAGCGGGAAAAGCCGGGAAGTGTGATGTTTAGGGACACAGGGTAGTGGGCGGGTTTGAACGTTCCGTATTTGTAAAAGCTGTTGTCAAATGTTGTGTTCTCTTGTTTCCCGCGAAGGGTCTCGTGAGTGTAGACGTGGCGCAAACAAAACCGTAGTCTTAACACCAACATAGGCGCACGATTATGAATCTGATGACCGTTGCCGAGAAGCCACACTGTTGCTAGCTTCCGGTGGCAAGAGGCGACCAATGAGTGATTTAAACGGCAAAGCGATAGTATTTCTCCTAGCGGCTATTCTTTGCGTGATGCTGTTCGGCGCGAGTGCCGTCTTGTCGGGCTTTGGCTGGATGCTGGGCATTGGCATCGTGCTCGGCGTCGTGTTCCTGATAATCGCAGGCATTGCCAAGTTCATTGGCAGCATTCGAGATGAAGTGGTTGTGGCCAAGTCTAAGGGTGAACCATGGCTAGCGCTTTTTGTGGCTTGGCCAGCAATGATCGGCATTTTCATAGTTGGTGGTCTTGCTGCTCTAAGATGGTGGGAGGGTGGCATTCGCTTCAAGGACGCGCTTGGCGAAGTCCCTTATTACTGGGTACCAGTCACGCTGTTGTTTGCTTCAATGGGTGTCGCTCTCATTGAGAGTGCCCAAAGCTGGCTTCCCCAAGTCCCGGGCAAAGTTGCCGCGCTCGTTCGTGGGTGGTTGATGTTGGTGGGTGCGCCAGTGCTCGCACCTTTGGGCCGCTTGCGTTCAATCCGCGAAGCGAGGGCGAGGGGCGAACGCATTGGAAGCTTTGCAACGAGTGCGTCTGTCCTTGGATCATTTTTAGTTGGGGCTGCCGCTTGCTTCGTAACCTTAGTTATGACTTTGGGTGTTGGCGTAGCAGTCGTCATGGAGAGCTTCCGCTAAATGTTGGGGTGGTTCAAAAAGAAGAAGCCGGAACCTGAACTCTCTCCAGAAGAAAAGTTGCTTACTCACCGCATCATCGGGCCAGTTGTGCGTGCAACATGGATTGCTGAATTGGTCAGCAAGTACGTGGAAGAAGTCAACGGTGGAGAGGTCGAGTATCCGGCAATTCAACGCGCAGACGCAAGTGTACCGCGCCTTTGGAATGACACACGACTAGAAGCATTCCATAAAATGTTTAATTTTGGGCAATCCGATTTGCTGCTGCTGGCTGACGTTCGTCATCAACTGCCGTTGTTAAACATATTCTTTGACGAGCGCCCTCACTTGGAAATGCCCCAGCCACGTGGCGAGACATTCGCAGACACTTTGCAGGGAATATGGCAGCTTTACCTTTACCTTGGGATGGTTGGAAGCTCGTTGGCGGATCCTGCGACCGACGCAACTGCTTTGAAATCACTCAAGCGCGACATATTGTCAGACTTTTCTGAGCAAGCTGAAGTCTTGAAAGTTAGTTGGCAGGCGTATGACCGCTCGATACGTGACCCTAAACTTGCAGTGACAGAGCAGCCAAAGACAATGTTTGAGATACTCTGGGACGATGTAACCGCGAAGACGAAGTCAATTGCTATGTCAAAAGTATTTGGGCCAATGCAAGAGAGTGGCATCCAACACATGATTGCGCTTTGCTCGGAAAACTCGAATGAAATCGAATTGCGGGAAATCCAAGCTCTAATTGGACGGCTTCGCCACGCGCGCGAGCCGGAAGATGTTCTCGCTGAATAGAATAGTGCGGGCAACGAGGATTGAGCTCCCGCCTTCAAAATTCAAACCACCCCCATCCGTCACCAACGTGCTATGTGGGGCAACACGGTATTTTGCAGTCCTGATGGCGTGAGTTCAATTGGGTATCTCGGTGTGAAGGATTTCAGCGTGGGCTTTGCGCCCATGATTTTTTCCACGAGGTAACTTCGGGCTTGGCCGTTGTCTGCGCGCACGGCCATCAGCAGGACATCACCTGCCTTGGAGCGGCGCAGGGAGTAGGCTTCGATGTCTCGTGTTGAACGCATGCCTTTTTTGTCGACATAGTCGATCTCAACAAGCAAGCGGTTCGTTGCCGCAAATCGGATCAGGTCGATGAGTGTTTGCCCTCTTGTTCCGGTTGGCAACGGAATGATCCTGTCACGGATGACAACGTCTTCGCGACCCAGGGGCATGGGGCTCAATACTGCCGAGATGCCTCCAGCGAGCCACGCAAAAATTTCAGGTAAAGCGTCCCAGAACGTCGAAACAGGGAGTAGTGCCGGTAGCTGATGATTGAGCATGTGGGCCCAACCGGCCTCCAGGTCAGCCCGATGTGGTTCGAGGTCAGCCAATTGCGGCAGCTCCATTCCCTTGAACGCACACTTGGCGCGAAGCACTTCCACAAATGGAGCAGGCTCAGGTCTTGCTTCAACGTTGCGATAGAGATTGACGACATCGTAAAGGTCGCGGGGACGGGTCCGTTCGGCAAGGGCACGGAACTTCTCGGCAAAGGCTTCGACATAGTCGTAAGCGAGAACTGAAATTCCTTGTTCAGGCGCATCGGAATAAGGGTGGAATATCTGCGCTCGGACAGGCGGCAGAACAATCCGTTCATCTGCCGTCAGATCAAGCTTGATTCTTGGCAATCCGTGGCTCGATGACACAGGGCCTTTGTAACTGATCTTGCCCTGGCACATGGTCTTGCCACGTGGGTTCTTGAGAATTTCAAATTCCTGAAGCTGTGACGGAATTTCGATGCCTGTCTCGTCGTAGATGCGCTCACCAATTTCGGCAAAGACCCGCTTCAGGAAAGCTTCGTCAATTTGTCCTGCATCACGCAGCGTGAAATCCAGATCTTCCGAGAAGCGATAGGTCTCGAAGAAGCATTTCTTGAGGCACGTCCCTCCCTTGAACACCCAGTTGTCGGCAAGCTCGGGGTGGCGTGATATCCCGGCAAGCATCCAGCCAAGGACATAGTCCTTTTCAACGACGTGAGGTGTGAGCGACGTTTGCGCGGCGGCGTCAAGTATTTCGCGGCGATCAATCACTTTGCAGACCCCTTCGCCCAGGTTTCGGGCAGCCGGAGCTTCCATCTGGTATTGATGCGCTGAGCGGGCAAGGCCGGGTCGAGCTTGGCAAGTCCAGTACTCAACCGCGTTTGACACAGTTGAATGAGCTCCCTGCCATCATTCAGCCGCTCCACAAGAAAGCCCAGCCTTTTGAACACCGCGCCGTTGCCAAGACGGTCGGCATATTCAATCAGCTTCAAATCATCGCGATCAGTGCGCTTTAGGTATGATTGCAAGCAATCAGCTACATGTTGAATGCCGCCGCCGAGTGCGGGGTCGTCGAGCATGTCAATCATGGTTCTGTGAACGTCCGACACGGCGACTTTTGTGCGGTTACGCCAGACTGTTTTTGTTCCAAAAATTTTGTTTGCGTCGATATGCTTCAAATGGATATGCGTGCCGTGGCGTAGCTGATTTTTTTGCCGCACCGCTCTGCCAGTGACGACGACAATGTCCTTGAAGATTTGCTCGGTGAGGTCCCAATGTTCAGCAGCTGTCCTTCCTGCAACATAGGCGGGATCATAGAGCGGCGGGATGAGAACCCATGGATCGTCAAGCGTCTGTTCAGCGCCCAGCGTATCCAGCGCCACCGGAACGTAGGTGCCACGGCCAACGCGATGCAGCCAACCCTGTTCCATCCATCGTGAAAGACGTTGGGCCGCTTCATGACGCGTCGTACCCAAGGCCTTCATAACATCAGCGATGGTGACCACGTCTTTGGCAGATGACAAGACCTTTGCGAGTGTCACCCGGTTTTGCGGCAGTGAGGCTGTCTGGTGCGCAATATTCATTGTCGTTGATTCCCGCTATTTGCGAATTACAGCAGCTTCAATACAATAATTTCGTTGCATGCTGAAAATTCAAATCGTCTCAATTCTCGTAAAACGCGAATTATAGAAGTTATAGTATACCAAACCTCAACGCAACGCCCCCTGGCCGTTAAGTCCTAATCGAACTATCCAATGCCAAGCCCCCTCTGCCGCGATCCCCAATCCCAAGTGATGCCATTGCTGTCGGCAATGCCCTGCACGAACTTGCCAAGCCTCGGTTCAAGTTGCGTCTGCCACGGCACGAGCGTGAACTCGTGCGCCCGCTGCACAACAGCAAACTTGCCGCTGGCGAGCGTCACGGGTCGCAGATAGGTGCCAGAGACCGCTTCTCCTTCCATCGGCTGCCAAGCTTTGAGCCCCAGTTCCTTCGAGAGGCGTTCACTTGTAACCACAAGATCGCGTGCCCGCAAAGTGTTCAGGAGATTGGGCGCTGGTGAGAAGTCGCCCTCCGCCCCAAAATGTCCGAGGCCTTGCGATGCGAGCCACTGCCTGCGACGGTCAAGGGCCGTCTGGACCATGGCACCATAGCCATCCCTGCTTCTCACTTCGGGCCGCGACGACAGGAGTTCGCGGTCCAGCCACGTTGCTCCCTCAGCATCCACAAGTCGGCCAAGATTCAAGTAGGAGAGAATGCGAAGCCGTGTCCTCTGCTTTTCGTCGTTAGCGCGTGGCGCATTTTCGATGGCGACGATCATGCCCTTGGCCGGGACAAGTTCCGATGGCAGGCGGCCAACATCGGCATAGTGAACCTTGCCATCCATCCCATCGACGACGAGGAAATGCTTGTCGTTGATTTCGTCGGCAAGGCCAATGCCAGCGACGCGCCCCACAATGCGGTTGCCGGGTTTTGCCGTGTCAAAGACTGCATAGCTGCCAGACGCGCGATCAATCCCTGCCTCTTTCAAAGCCTTGTGCATGGTCTTGATGATGTCACCCTGTATGCCCAAAGAACGCAGCTTGCGTTCCATGTCTTGGTCCAGTTGCCAAACGCCGGTCTGGCGTTCTTGCACGAGGCCCATGTCCTCCAACTTGCGAAGTCGCCCCATGTGGGCGGCATGTGTTTTCAGTTCAGTCGGCGGCATGGCACTGATCACCAAAATTCCCTTGTCAGCATGTTTGAGCAAGGCGCGGTCAAGCTGTGTCAATCGATCAGCATCCACCTCGCGCGCCAATTTTTGGGCCATGTCGATTTCAAGTTCAGCCCCAAGCTCAAGCGTCAGCAATTCCCGCGCCCGCGTTCGGAAGCCGTGCGCCATGTAGTCTTTGGCGATGACCAAGTCATTGCCACAATCATCCTGGCCCCGGATAACGATATGGGTGTGGGGATGGCCAGTGTTGTAGTGGTCGACAGCAACCCAATCGAGCTTGGTGCCAAGGTCAACTTCGGCCTTGGTCATGACATCGCGGATGAATGGCTTGAGGTCAGCAAGTTCGGCACCATCTTCGGGCGAGACAATCAGACGAAACTGGTGGCGGTCACTTTCGCATTTGTCGAGGAATGCTGTGCCGTCGGCTTCGTCGACATCGCGACCATACAGTTTGCCCTCATCACCCTCAGGTGTCACACCATCACGTTGGATGTAGCGGAGATGGGCGCGGGCTGCGCCCAACTGACCTCCCTTAAACTTGGTGATCCGCGCCTTGACAATGACGCGACGATTTCCACCGACATAGAGACCGGCTCCTGCCAACGTCCCAAAAGCACTGCCGCGCCCGATCCGTGAACCAGTGAAGTTGCTGCGCGATTTGCCATGGGCATGCCCTGCCGCGTGGGCGGCACGCATGACCTGATTGACGTAACGATCAAGTCGCAAGTCGCGCTTCCAACCGATGCGGCCGAGCTTGGGTGTGAATGTCTCTGACATCGAAGCCTCGCAAATTTAAAGGGCTGCTCAAAGCTTGAACATGGTTCTTCACCTGCTGAATTCAAGGTATGAGCAAAGATCACAGCGCTCTCAACGGGTTCTGAGACTCATGTCACCATGGGGTATGATGTTGGTGGTGCGCACTTTGTTGTTTTCTCAGACTCGAAGAATCCGCGCTGTCTCCACTGGTTTTATCTTGCCCTCCAAAAATTCTGAACCCAACACACGCCAACCTTCACAGAACTTCACTTGAAGAGATCGGCAACACGAACAGCAGTCCCCAGAACCTGGGTACGGTTGATCGGTCCAAAGTAGCGGCTATCGAATGAATCACGATGCATCCCAAGCACAAAAATCTCATCGTATTTGATTGCTCGACAGCCTTTCCACACAGGCAGCATCCGATGATTTGTGTCGAGATATTTTGCTCTTGCGACCATGTTTCCATCGATGAACACATAGCGTCCGAAGCGGCAAACGAAAGAACCTTTAATGGCGCGAACTGGCTTCAGAAGCGGGGTTTGCAATGGCAAGTAACCCCGCGCTGACGCATAGATTTCGACCCATTCTGGTGGTTGGATGACAGCAATTTCCCCCAAGTTGGGTTGTCGCTTGGCAGCAAAATACCAGCCAATCGGAACACTGTTGGAAGCATTCCAGATACCGATTGGAACAGGATTGATGCATGGTTTCGCGGCTATCGCTGCAACAGCCAATGCCGATACTGCGAGCACATAATTGCGATATTGAATGCCCATGTCAGTATTCCGAAGTGGAGTTGCGACGGCTGTTGAGTGACCATTCCCGCAGTTCATCTTCATGGTAGTAGATGCGTCCACCATGCTTGCGGAACTTTGGTCCCGTTCCCATCCAGCGCATGTTGTCGAGGGTGCGTTTCTTGAGGCGCAGATAGGTGGCGGCTTCATCAACGGTGAGGAAAGGTGACTTCGGAATATCGATCATTGCGGTAACTCCTGCATTTCATTTCGATGCTTGGAGTGTCACGCCGTTGCATGATGTGCGGGAGTGTCGAAAATCAGAAATGCAAATTCGACACCCCTAGAGAAGTTCGCGATAGCCGCCATTCATGAGCGCGAGCCCACACTTCGCAGCGCGTATGACTTTCGATTTGTAGCCACGGCTGTCATCGGTCCAGTAGGATCCGATGCGATCTGGGCCATAAAGAATTTCGGCAATGTCGCGATAGGAACGACCTGCAAGGCGACCGTCCAGCGCGACCAAATAGTCGTGATATTTGCTAGGTGTTGGTTCAGGTGCGCGTTCCTCGTTGGCTGTTTTTCCTATGAGTCGTTCGAGGATGTGCACCGTTGTATGGTGGCGGGTAGCTGTGCCAATGCCCTCATGGAGGAACGTCACATTGCTGTTTCCGAATAACAGTGTTCCGCTTTGATTGATCAAGTCGGCAGACATTCGTGGTGCACGGATTGTGATATGTTCATGTCCTGGTCCCACCAAAACAGCGCGGCGACCACAGAAACTTTCAAGCGACAACACCTCAGCTGCAATGTCGTGCGATGGCTTGGACTGGCATTTCACGGTATGCTTTTTCACGGTCGGATGCCAGAAAATATCTTGGTCAAGTGCAGACTTTTCAGGGTCTGCGAATAGAGACAAGCCCCACACCTCAGCAGCTAAAAATCTCCGCTGAGGTCGGTAAAGCGTGGCGCCACTGACATGCAGGATGGCAACAGGATGGCCCGCACGATTCATCCTGAAGTCCACGCAATAGTCTTCGTTACGCCGCAAGAACTCCCACGCCCATCCGGTGCCATCAAGCTCCCGCGTATAGGCATAGTCTTCAATCTGTCCGTCCCACGCCGTCCCCGATCTCAGGGCATGGGGCATTGAAATAGCTCCACCGACCGCAAAAGAGAGCGGCGGCAAAACACTGGTTTGACGCGATATTTTGGGTTTGGCCTGACGACTCAGACCCATCTGGACCTAGAGTCAAAATGTGGCGGCTATGAGTCGTTCTGGTTGCATACAAAGTGTCGTCTTACCTCATATCAGTTGTGGCGGGCCGTTGAAATGATTGGCTTTGGCCCCGCATGGGAGAGATGCGGGGCCAAGTCTTATGGCGGCTCAGTCGGTCGGATTCCAGATCATGGCGTAGAGGCTGTCATCGTCCTGGCCTGCGGCGCGGCCCAGATTGGCGTAGAGTTTGCGAGGGCCGAATTCAGGAGCGGCAAGGGCAAGGCTCACATATTCCTTGCCGGAAGTTTCGCCCTTCTTGGTCCAGCCGGCACCGATCTCGATGCCCTGCGTCATCACGCGATAATCGGGTTGGGCGTCGGCTGACTTGTTCACATTGGGGATGATTTCGACCTGGGCCGAGATCGAGATGGTGCGGATCGAGCCGGTGTAGCGGCCATCATCTTGCTTGCTGACATAACCGATTGCAGTCATTGGAAGTCTCCATTTGGTGTCTCGTCCGGAAACCATTTTCCGGCGATGCGTGACCGGAAATGGCCGCCGCCCGCAGCCTGAATCCGAAGGACCGCAACGCAGTGGAGGACCCGTTCAACCAAGTATTTTGAAGCGCAAGCGTCCGCGAGGAAGCCGCTTTAGCGGCGGGGAAAATACGAAGGGGGACGGGTTTCAGGCGAGGACGGACGGCCATAGGTCAAACGCACTGAGCCCGGAGAATGGTGCAGGACTGAGTCTATACGTCCAATTGGAGACTTCCAGTGTCTGCAATTTTCTGTCCGCAAGGGTTATGGCGGGAACCAAATCGATTGCCGCATTTCGAATTGTTCACAAGCCGCAATCATCCCCAATGTAAGCAAGTCGGCAGGCGCTCAACCCGACTACCGCGTGATGACTTATGTCATCAAGACCAGTGTCGATCAGATCATGATGGATGGGACTTCTGACGGGGAACTTGCGAGCCTTGCTTTTGCTGCTCCCGAATTTGGTCCACGCAAACTCTACGCCAGTCTGGGCGGTAGCTGCATGATCGATGGCAGTTTCTTTGCCTTGTACTGGCAGCCCACTAACTGAGCTATGACAAGATGTGGCTCCGCAACTCACCCATGCGGGGCCAACGATTGGCAAATCTGCTTGGTTGCGATCGCGCCTTCAATCTATCGCATGCTGACTTTTGCCGCATTAACTCCGTGGACCAAACAAGATGACCATGGCACCAACGATGCTCAAGCTGACACCCGCAATATCCCATCTGTCTGGTGTGTGCTTGTCAACGAAAATCATCCACCCGAGTGCAGCAGCAATGTAGATACCGCCGTAAATGGCATAGGAGCGGCTCGGCAACGCGTTGCCTGCTTGCGCCAGGACGAGGCCAAAACCAGCCAATACAATTGCGCCACCAATCCACAAGAGAACGCTGGACTGCTTCTGGCCAAGCCACATGAGATAGCAGCCTGTCAGTTCCAGCAGGGCTGCCAGCACAAAGTAAACGAGCTGCATGGTCTCTCCAATTTGAGGGTTACAGTGATGGTTTACATCCACAGGAACCATCTGTGGCACATGCTTTTGCCTTAGCTTTTTGCCTCTGAAAAAGAAACACCGCGATGGCTCCTGCGCCAATAGCAGCGGCCAACAGGGCCAGCATCTCTAGTGAGGCCCCGATGGCGACGGCACTTCCGCCCGCCAGCCCCAGGAAACCTGCGCCAATGGCCCAAGGCAGGGCAATGGCACCCGCACAACAGGCTGCACAAGCACCCAGTCCAATGGCTGCGATAAACTTGCTCTTCATGGTATTTGATCCTTTATTGATGTCAGACTTGCAATGGTCACGTTGCAATCCCTACATGCTCAAGCAACTTGAGGAGCAAGCACAAAATGCATCAACTCAGCATCGGTGATGTGGCGAAGGCGACGGGCGTCGCCGTATCAGCCATTCGCTATTATGAAGAGCAAGGCGTGCTTCCGTCTGCCGACCGCCAAGCCAATAATCGCCGTTGCTTTGGACCAGACACGTTACAGGCCGTGGCCTTCATCGCGGCTTGTCGCAAAGCCAGCATGAACTTGCAATCCATCCGCGACCTGCAAACGCAACTGCGCAAGCCCGACCTGCATTGTGCGCAAGCTGCTGCAATCGTCACAGGGGCGATGCAGGATATCTCAAGGCAGATTGCGGCGCTGCAGGACGCACGCAAACATTTGTCACGGGTTGCCACCGCATGCAGCCCTGCACTCTGTGCAGATCGGCAGGACGGCTGTTCCGTGTCGGAAACGATGCGCAGCCCAGCGAAGAACTAAAGTTCGCAGTCTCACTCATCGTGCATCACAAAGAAAAGCAGGCCCGAAGGCCTGCCAGAAAAGTTGGGGAGGGAATGTTCACATTGCAGGATGGAGCAACTCTGCCACGCTGTGCCACTTGTCGACTATTGCAATTCCACCACGGTCGCTATGCGCAGATGCTGGGAAGCGGAAGTAGGCGGGCAACCAATCAGCATTCTGCTCACGGCCATTTTCACCCCGCATAATGTCCTTGATGATGCCTTTTTGCACCTTGGCGGGTTCAGCTTTGTTGCCCTCTGCAATGGCGGGTGAGCCAACATCTGACAACAATGCATTCACAACGTCTTTGCCGTTCAACAGGTCAAAAAAGGTGTCATCTGGACGCCAGTCATTGAGCGTTGCTCCCGTCATGGCTCCTGCCAGTTCGGTAGTGGCTGTTCCCACGGCAAGGGTTTCCGCCATGGCCAAGGCCAGCAACCGCAACACATCTTCCTCGGAGAGTTTGAGCAGCTGGGCGAAAATACTGGCCAAGCTGTAGTCATCACCACTCGGCCTGACCAAGCTACCGCGATCATTTTCGAAGCCAATTAAAGTCAGCGGTTCCCTGCGGCGTTCTTCGAAGTACTGGCAAGCTGGATTGGCAGCAAGGGAAGCCCCGATTTCGGGCTTTGCGGGCTTCATCGGTTCGGGCTTCACGTTCCACAGACCGGACCCGACAATCATGTGGGCAAGCGTCAGCCGCAAGGCCACTTGCGGGTGGTTCAACAGTTCAAGCCGGATGGCGGCAAGCCTGTGCAGTTCGACATAATTCTGCATCGGTGAAGTGAGTTCGGGCTTGGCGGCTTTGGGTGTTTCAGTCTCACCACGCTCCTGCTTTTCCCGCTTGCGGGCTTCATCACGGGAGACATAGCCCTCGTGTATCTCCACTTCGCCGCGTTCGGAGACAGCAATCCAGACGGCCCCGCCCTTCTTCTTCGGCGCTTTTTGGTACTCCCATTCATAGAAGCGGGTGCCGCGTGGCAGCACCTCCACACGGGTCCAGCCCTGTGACAAATATTCGTCGCGCTTGGTTTGGATGGCTGCATCCTGCAAGGTCCAAAAGCCGTCTGGATTTGCAAAGAACTTCTCTTCGCCAAACAGATCGGTGATGATTTCGTGGTTGTATTGGCCAAGGTCAAACAATGCCACACTGGTGGGGATATTCTCGCCACCCAGCAGCCACTTCTTGAGCGTGTTGCCCCGTGGCGCATGCTGGTCCTGATCATCCCACAAGGCCAGCCAGTCCTTCTGCTGCTGCTTGGTGGCGAGGGTCAAGGCCCGCAAGGTTTCGGCGTCGATCTCCTCGGCACGATACAGGGTTCGGATCTTCGGATGCAGATTGGCAATGACCAAGCGGCGCTTGACCGTGAGTTCTGTGACGCCAAAGATATGGGCGATATCCTCAACGCTGCGACCTTCTTTCAACAGCCGCTGAAAGGCTTCGAACTGGTCCATTTCGTCCATGGGCAAATGGGCGACATTCTCAATCAATGAGGCCTCAACCGCTGCCGCGTCATCGCCCTTGGCCATGATTGCGCATGGCACGGCTTCAACGGCGGTGCCGTCTTTCTCAACTTCGCAAGCCGCAAGGAAGCGGCGTCTGCCCGCAACAATCTCATAGCCCTCGCCATTGGCTCTCACCAACAGCGGTTGCAGGATGCCGCGTTCCTTGATGCTTGGGATGAGGTCTTTGTAGTCGGCTTTCTTGACGCCGTGTCGAACATTGGTCTTGGCGATCTTGAGTTCGGTCAGGGGGATATGCATGAGTTCCATGTGAGTTACTCCGTGGGTTGGGGTTGAGAATTGGCGCTGAACAGGTCCATCTGGTTCCGTGCCACATCGTCAAAGAGACCAATGTCACAGGGCTTTTGCAGCCTGTCGGAACCAAGGGGATGCGCGGCCAACGCTTCAAGCCGCGCCTTCATCGATACGGGGCGAACGCCGGGGACCAGCGCTTGCGGTCCGATGGGCGTCGCTTCCGTTTCGAAGGGGATGAGAGTGGCGGCAGTCATGCCGCTTGCTCCATGTCAGTTGTTGATTTTGCCTCTGCCCTGAATTGCAGGATGAAGACGCAAGCTTTGGAGGCAAGGCTTGCCGCCCTGACAATCGCCTTGGCATCTTCTTTCAGGACTTGCAGCCAATTGCCGATGTAATCGGCATGGCGGACGGTGGGGACAATGCCAAGGGACGCACAGACAAACGCCGTCGCCATTTCGGCAACCAGTTCTTCGCGGGCGTAATCCACCGTCCCGAATTTGGTGGTAAGGTTGCGGTCAAGCCGCGTCTTGTGGCCTGTCCAGTGACCAAGTTCATGGAAGGCCGTGCGATAATAATTGATCTGGTCAGTGTAGGCCGTCTGGTTGGGTATGCGGATAAAGTCTTCTGACGGCACATAAAAAGCCTGATTGCCACCGATGCGAAAATCTGCGCCCGTGGAACCAATCAAAGCCTCGGCTTCCGGCACAATCTCACGCGATTGGCGCGGCTCAACCACGCCAAACAAGCCAACGGGCAAGCCCTCGCATTGCTCGGCATTAAAGACTGTGTAACGCTTCAAAAAATGAATGGCTGTCGGGTCGGTGCCTTTGTCCTTGGCGCGTTGCTGTTCCTTCTGCGGCACAAATTTGTCAGCGAAATAGACATCGGTGCCGTGTCCGCCCTTCCGCACACTGCCGCCCATGGCAATGCATTGCTTGAAAGTGAGCCAATAGGGCGAGGCAAAGCCGCGCTCCTCATGGGACGACCACAACAGCAGGATATTGATGCCGGAATAGCTGCGGCGGGTCAGGCCATTGACCGGAAGCCCCAAGGGGCAAAGTTGCTTGGTGCTGGTCCAAGGCTGCACCCATGGCGCAATGCCGCGTTCCAGTTCAGCAATGATTTTGCCGGTGATTTCACTGTAAAGATTATCTCTCTGAATGCCCTTGGCCATCACTGATCCTCCTCTTCCGCACCAGAACCCCGAGAGTGGGGTGGGCGGTGCCTTGCGACTGAAGAGGCCCGCTGAATGAGGCGGGCCGCACCGAAGGCCGGAACGTCAGTGGAGGACTGCGCTTTTGAGAACTTTGTCGATCATTGTTGTCTTTGTAAACCTGCGCAGTTGCGGCACGCCGCAGCGGGCCTAGAAAGGAGCGCCGCCCTCCCCGCGAGCGGGTTCTGGGCTCTTCTAAAAAGTCATCGCGCAGCGATGCCCACGCAACAACGATGTGTTCCCTTGCGGCTTGCGCCAGGGATTGAAGCCCGCAGGGCCGAGACCAAATTCCGTGCCGACTATGAACGGAATTACCGTGGGCTCGGTTCACGAAAGCCCGGCCGCGCCATAGCGCGGGGTGCTAAAGAACTGACATTTTCCTAAGACAATCACGAATTCCTTCGTCTGTTTCAGTGGCCAGCCATTCATAAACAAGCTGTTGCAAAGTCGTCAGGACACCTCCCGCTTGAACTAAGCGTAAGTCATGTATGTTCGCGTGCTCAGGAATTTTAGCGACGACCAGTTCCCGCAAAAGATAGACTGCAAAACCCTTTATCAACATGTATTGCGCTGCGAGTGATATTTGCTCTTCCAAATAGGCTCCGCAGATCAGCAGGATTTTTCTCGGGTCACCCGCTTTTGGAGCTCCAATCTTTTGCACAATTTCGTCAAGAGTTGTCGTATCGATAAAGTCTTGATGACAAAGCTCCACAGGCAAATTTAGTCGACCTGCGCAATTTACGGCGTCATCCAACCTTGGCATTGAAAGATCAAGCGGCTTGAATGCCAAAATTTGGCAGTTTTGGATGGAGACTGTAATCGTCGTTGTCGCCATCTCATCAGGTCCAATCTATGGCAAGGGCACTTGCGAAAACATATGTGTCATCATGTATTCTCCCATTCCGCCACGAGGTCTTTAGCTTCGACTTGGTCACCTGCCTTGACATGAAGGGCTGACAATGTTCCGGCGCGATCAGCGGTCAATGCCGACTGCATTTTCATGGCTTCGAGTTGCAGGATGATGTCTCCCTTGGCCAGCTTTTGGCCAATCTGGGCGACAACACCAATAACAAGACCCGGCATGGGCGCTGCAACGTGAGCGGGGTTTGACACATCGGCCTTAGGGCGCGCTGACTTGATCGATTTTGCTTTGCGGTCGGGCACGCTGATTTCACGGGGTTGGCCGTTGAGTTCAAAGAAGACTTTGACCTGTCCGGTATCTGATGTGGCCCCGACGGTTTGCAAAACAATTTCCAGACGCTTGCCGGAGTCAATTTCAGCTGTGACCTGCTCGCCTTCCGTCATACCGTAGAAGAACGTGTGCGTGGCCAAGGCGCGGACCGGGCCATAGGCGCGGTGGCGTGCGCGATAGTCCATGAAGACTTTTGGATACATCAGGTAGCCGTTCAGGTCTTCCTCATCCAAGACTTCATCTTCATTGTCTTCGGTGCCGATTTGTAGATCAGCTTTAACTTTGGCGCGAATAGCGTTGATGTCGGCGGGTAGTAGTGCCGCACCGGGCCGTGTGGTGATGGCGGTCTCACCTTTCAGCACTTTTCTGGAAATCGCTGCGGGCCAACCGCCTTCCGGCTGGCCGAGGTTGCCTTTCAACATGTCAACAACGGATTCCGGAAACGCAATTTCTGTATGTGGATCTTCCACCTGAGCCCGAACTCATGCCCTGCGACACCATCATCAAGGCCATGTCGCCGACGACCTTTGACGAGGGTGTGACTTTCACAATATCGCCAAAGATCATGTTGGCATCGGCATAGGCTTGCGCCACGTCGGGCCAGCGTTCTTCAAGCCCCATGCTTCGAGCTTGGGCTTTCAGGTTGGTAAACTGGCCACCGGGCATTTCATGGCGATAAACATCAGATGCGGGTGCGGCGAGGCCACTTTCGAAGGCTGCATATTGCGCCCGCACCTGTTCCCAATAGTCCGAGATGGCGCGAACGGCTTTGATGTCCAATTGCGTGTCGCGCTCGGTGTGGCGCATCGCTTCAACGATGGAGCCGAGGCAAGGCTGCGACGTGCCGCCAGAGAAGGCATCCATGGCTGCATCTACGGCATCAACACCAGCATCGGCAGCGGCCAATACTGTGGAAGCCGCGATACCTGAGGTATCGTGGGTGTGGAAGTGAATCGGCAAGCTGACTTCTTCTTTCAGCGCCTTGATCAAAACCTGGGCAGCGGCGGGCTTGAGCAGTCCTGCCATGTCCTTGAAGCCCAGAACATGCGCGCCCGCTTTCTCGAGTTCTTTCGCCATGCGGACATAATATTTCAGATCATATTTGGCGCGTGTTGGATCGTGGATATCGCCCGTGTAGCAGATGGTTCCCTCGCAAATGCGCCCAGCTTCATTTACCGCATCCATGGTCACGCGCATGTTCTCAACCCAGTTCAATGAGTCAAACACGCGGAAAACATCCACACCAGTCTTGGCAGCTTGCGCCACGAAGCCCTTCACCACATTGTCAGGATAGGTCGTATATCCAACGCCATTGGCTCCACGCAGCAGCATTTGCAGCAAATGGTTGGGCATGGCGGCGCGCAGGTCTCTTAGGCGCTGCCACGGACATTCTTGCAAAAAACGATAGGCGACATCGAAGGTGGCTCCACCCCAACACTCGACGGAGAAGAGTTGCGGCAGATTGCCGGCGTAAGCGGGTGCGACACGCAGCATGTCGATGGACCGCATGCGGGTGGCGAGCAAGCTCTGATGGCCATCGCGCATCGTGGTATCTGTGATGAGCAGGCGCTTTTCCGCCTTCATCCAGTCCGCGATCTTTTGCGGTCCCTGATTCAGCAAAGTTTGGCGCAAACCATGGGATGGTGCAGCGTTGGCTTGCGGTGGACGCGGCGTATGAATACGCACTGAAGGCTTCGGTCGACCAACCGTTTCCGGGTGACCATTCACCGTGATATCGGCGATGTAGGTGAGAATTTTCGTGGCGCGGTCACGACGCCTCTTGAATACGAAGAGTTCAGGTGACGTGTCGATGAACTTGGTGGTGCACGTATCGTTGAGGAAGCTTGGATGCTTCAACAGGTTTTCAACAAAGGCGATGTTGGTGGCCACGCCGCGAATGCGGAATTCGCGAAGTGCGCGGTCCATGCGGGCGATGGCCTTTTCAGGCGTTGGCGCTGTCGCAATCATTTTTACTAGCAAGGAGTCATAGTGGCGGGTGACAACTGCTCCTGCATAAGCCGTGCCGCCATCTAGGCGGATGCCCGGACCATTGGATGAGCGATAGGCGGTGATGCGCCCATAGTCCGGAATGAAATTGTTCTGCGGGTCTTCCGTGGTGATGCGGCATTGAATGGCGTGGCCCCGCAATTTCACATCGACTTGGGAAGCAGTGCCTGTCGCTTCGGCCAGGGTCTTGCCCTCGGCAATCAGGATTTGCGCCTGCACGATATCAATGCCCGTCACCTCTTCAGTGACCGTGTGCTCCACTTGCACGCGCGGATTGACTTCGATGAAGTAGAATTTTCTCGTGTCGATATCCATCAGGAACTCAACCGTGCCTGCGCACTCGTAGTTGACATGGGCGCAGATCTTGCGGCCCAACTCGCAAACTTTCGCGCGTTGCGCATCCGTCAAGTAAGGGGCTGGGGCTCGCTCAACCACTTTTTGATTCCGGCGCTGCACCGTGCAGTCACGCTCATACAGGTGATAGAGGCCACCATGCTTGTCACCGAGGATTTGCACCTCCACGTGACGGGCGCGGGTGATCATCTTTTCAAGATAGCCTTCGCCATTGCCAAAGGCGGCCACAGCCTCGCGGCGTCCCTCCAGAATTTTTTCGCGCAATTCGGATGCGTTGTTGATGGCGCGCATGCCACGACCACCACCGCCCCATGAAGCTTTCAACATCAAGGGATAGCCAACGGCAGCAGCTTGTTGTTCAATCAGATCAAAATCGTCACCCAACACGTCTGTTGCGGGGATAACGGGAACACCCGCCGCCACCGCCACCTTGCGGGCAGAAGCCTTGTCGCCGACAGCCCGCATGGTTTCAGCTCTTGGACCGATGAATGCGATCCCTGCGCTCCTGCAGGCGTCGACAAATTCCGGGTTCTCCGATAACAGTCCATAACCGGGATGAATTGCATCAGCGCCGCTCGCTTTTGCCACGCGAATGATTTCAGCGATGGAGAGATAGGCTTCAACGGGCTTCAAACCCTCGCCAATCAAATAGGCTTCATCGGCCTTGAAGCGGTGCAGCGAAAGCTTGTCTTCCTCTGCAAACACCGCAACAGTTTTCTTGCCCAACTCATTGGCGGCGCGCATGACGCGAATGGCGATTTCGCCGCGATTGGCAATCAGTATTTTGGAAAAGTCCATGCCTGAATTGCCTCTCACTGCAAAATCAATTCTAGATGCTAGACTGGCTCAGATTGTGGTCCAGCAGCGCTCAGTTGACGACACTATTGCGGCCTCCACCACCTTTTGAATTTCGTAAGCCTCTCGGAAATCGGGGCCGGACTTTTCACCTTTACCGATGGCACCGAGGAACTCTGCCATTTCAATCGCCTTCAAATCATTGAAGCCCAATTGATGTCCGCCCGCCACGCAGAAGCCGCCATAGGGTTCATGTTGTGGGCCCGCTTCAATACGGGTGAAGCCTGCGTGTTGGGCGTTGCCGCCTGCCTTGTAATAAAGAAGTTCGTTGAGGCGTTCCTGTGTGAATACCAAGCTGCCCTTTTCGCCCGTGAGTTCAAAACCCAGCTGCATCTTGCGGCCGGTCTGAATCCAGTTGGCTTCAATGGTGCCACCACAACCGCGCCCGAAGTTGACGAGTATACGAGCCACGTCATCGACTAAAACAGGTTTCATTTCAGTACCGCCGCGCGTGGTGGGGCGTTGCTTGATCACCGTGCGCACATCCGCACTCACTTCGGCAATGTCGCCCAACAGGAAGCGCGCCATGCCGATGATGTGCGAACCTAAGTCAGCGATGACGCCGGGACCGCCCGACGGATCAATGCGCCAGGTCCATGGGTTTTGTGGATCATGCATATAGTCTTCCGCATGAATGCCACGGAACCCCGTGATCTCGCCCAGTTCCCCCGCGTCAACCATTTGTTTGCGCCAGCTTGAGCAGTGGGTTTTTGATATAGTTGAAGCCAACTTGCGTGTTCACACCCTTGGCTTCGGCGGCTTTCACCATTTCCAGTGAGTCAGCCAAGGTGGGCGAGAGTGGTTTTTCGCAATGGACGTGCTTGCCCGCAGCAATGGCCGCCAGCGCCATCTCCTTGTGCATGGAGTTTGGCGTGGTGATTGAGATGACTTGAATTGCTGGATTCGCAATCAGCGCTTTCCAGTCACCCGTCGAAGATTCAAAACCATACTGATGCGCCGCCTTGGCAGCGGCATCCGCGTTCATGTCGGCTACGGCGACAAGGCGCGGTGTTGGAATATCAGGGAACGCTGATAAGCGCCGTGCGATAGGCAATCGCATGCGCCTTGCCCATGAATCCTGTGCCGATAAGGCCGATACCGAGTGTCTTTGTCATAGTTAGTCCTGTTAAACGCCTACACGCTGCTTCGAGCGCACGTCGGCCTGATATTTTTGTTGTTCTTGAACGACGGGACGATCCGACACTTGCGGCACGCCAACATCCCACAAGGCATCGCCCGGCGTCCATGTATAGGCATCAGACACAATCGAAATCACCGTGGTGCGGTCGGTCGTCTTGGCCCAGTCCATGGCTTGTTCCAGTTCAGCAAGGCTCGAAACCTTGCGCGCAAGGGCACCCATGGATTCAGCATGCTTCACAAAATCCACGCTGAAGGCGGGAATGGCGGTTTTGCAGTCTTTCAGCAAATTATTGAATCCGGGCGTGCCTTTGAACTGCTGCAAGCGACTGATGACGGCATAACCACCATTGTCGCAGACAATGACAATCATCTTGTGACCCGTCAGCACGGTTGAATAAATATCGGAGTTCATCAGCATGTAGGAGCCATCGCCAACCATGACGATCACATCACGGGTCGGGTCGGCCATCGCAGCACCCCAGCCTCCTGCGATTTCATAGCCCATGCAGGAGAAGCCAAATTCAAGGTCGTAGGAATTGGTGGTTTTGCAACGCCAGTTCTTCATGGTCTCGCCGGGAAGACCACCAGCTGCGGTAATCATGTAATCACGCGGTGCAGCTTTGGCGTTCACCACGCCGACAACCTGCGCATAGGTGGGCACGGGTGCATTGGTGGGCTTCTGATAGCCATCAAGTGCCGTGTTCCACTCCGCCATCAATCCCTTGGCCTTCTTGGTCCAGGCGGCATCGACCTTCCAGCCTTTGAGCGCATCGGCCAATTCTTCGACCGTGGCTTTCGCATCACCCACAACAGCCAGAGCCCGATGCTTGGTTGCGTCCCAGCGGGCGGCATTGATCGAGATAAATTTGGCATCATGGTTGAACAGCGTCCACGACCCCGTGGTGAAGTCCATGAGACGCGTTCCGATGGCGACAATCACATCGGCTTCTGCACCCAAAGAATTGGCTGAGGTGGAGCCGACGATGCCGATGGGACCAGCATAGGCAGGATGGTCATGGGCAACTGTACTCTTGCCCGCAATGGTTTCCGTAATGGGAATGCCATGCTCCAGCGCGAACTTTGCAACCACTTCTTCAGCACCTGAATAGCGTGTGCCGCCGCCTGCAATAATCAGCGGACGTTTCGCGGCTTTCAACAATGCAATGGCTTCAGCCACGCGGCGCTTGTCAGGTCGCGCACGCGGGATTTCATGCACAGTTTTTTCGAAAAACTTCGTGGGGTAATCGCAAGCCTGTTCCTGAATATCCTGCGGAAGCGCAATGAAGGCCGGACCACAATCAGCTGGGTCCAACATGGTGGCCACGGCTTGTGGCAACGAAGAAATAATCTGTTCGGGATGTGTGATGCGATCCCAATAGCGTGTCACCGCCTTGAAGGCATCATTCACGTTGATGGTCGGATTGCCGAAATGTTCGACCTGCTGCATCACCGGATCGGGGCGGCGGTTGACGAAAGTGTCGCCGGAAATAATCAGTATGGGCAAGCGATTGGCGTGGGCCACACCCGCCGCTGTCACCATGTTGAGGGCACCCGGGCCGATCGACGATGTTGCCACCATGATCTGGCGGCGGCGCTTGGCCTTGGCAAAGGCAATCGCCGCCAGCGCCATGGACTGTTCATTCTGGCCGCGCCACGTTGGGAAACACGTCCTTCACCGCTTCCAAGCGCTTCCGACAAACAGGTCACATTGCCGTGGCCAAAAATTCCGAAAATGCCAGGGAACAGTGGTACTTCCTCACCATCCACAATGGTGTACTGGTTCATCAAATACCGCACCAAGCCTTGCGCCATCGTCAAACGGATTGTGGACATACAACCACTCCATAAATTGTTTTGTTTTTTTGCAAATGAGTTTAGTTAAGCAGGTAAGTCAAGCAAAAGGGTATAATAATCATGGTCGTGGTGTTGGTTGCTGGCAAAATCCATCATGCGGGACTGGATTTGCTTCGGGCGCGCAGCAACGTGGAGGTGGTCTATATCGAGGCCGTGACAACCGAAACCTATTTGCCGCTTCTACCGCAGGCAGATGCGGTCTTGCTTCGCACACAACCCATGACAGCGGCGGATATTGCAACAGCACCCAAACTCAAAATCGTTTCGCGCCATGGCGTCGGTTATGACGCAGTCGATGTAACAGCACTCAAGGCCCGCAACATTCCCTTGGCGATTGTTGGCGATGTGAATTCACGGGCTGTGGCCGAACATACCTTGATGCTGATGCTATCCGCGGCCCGTCGCACAGTGGCGCATCATGTTGCCTCCACCACAGGCAACTGGAATGAGCGTAATCGCTTCGATTCAGTTGAGCTTGATGGCAAGTCACTTCTGGTTCTGGGCTTTGGCCGAATTGGCCGCCGCGTGGCCGAACTTGGCAAGGCCTTTGGCATGAGCATCACCGCCTTTGACCCTTATGTGACGGCACAGCAGATGGTAGAACGCGGCGTCGCACACGCGCCTGACATGGCTGCGGCCTTTGGCTTTGCTGATTACATTTCAGTGCATCTGCCCGGCGGCAATGGCCCGTTGCTAGGTGCAACAGAACTTGCCCTCTTGAAACCATCTGCCATCATCGTCAACGCCGCGCGTGGCGGCATCATTGATGAACTCGCCTTGGACACGGCCTTGCGGAATCGGCAACTACGCGCTGCGGCATTGGATGTCCTGGTACAGGAGCCGCCAGAAAAAAATCATCCCCTGCTCAGCAATCCATACATCACTATCAGCCCCCACAATGCCGGCCTCACCGAAGAATGCGCCATGCGCATGTCGGTAACCGCCGCCCAGAATATTCTGGACGCGTTTGATGGCAAGCTCGATCGCAAACTCGTCGTCAATGCAAATGTGATCTGAGGAAGAGGTTGCTGACGCTGCTTCACGCATGGCACCGGGTGCTTGTATCGCGCTTTTCGTACTTTTGCGTGTGTTGGCTATCGAGTGGCGATAACCACCCGACAGTTTTGATTTCGACATTTTTCAAAGAGACATCGAAACCAAAACCGTCAGTTCGAGGCATTTAGCAGCGAGAGTTTGGCGCAGATTTGTACTTACAAGGTATTCCCTGACATAAGAATAGAAAAGAGATCGGCAGCGTCACATGCCCAGTTGAAAGTTCGCTCTATTGAGCAGTTTCAATACACTTCAGAGCAAATTGTTTGCACAAAAATTCACAAGCCACACTGTCCCTTACTGCACACGTAGCGCACACGACGCAGTTTGATTTATTGACTTGTGGTTCCCATCCATCATCGGCGCAACGGCAAACATCTTCCCGCAACTCGCGCGGTTATTTTTTCGGCGGGGACCTGTCACTCACCACAGTTGCTTATGTTGTCAGGCATTGGTGGTGCCGCACAACTTTCAAAGCACGGCATTAATTGCCGACACGCCTTGGCGGGTGTTGGAAAGAACCTGCAAGATCACATCGGGTCCAGTGTTCAACACCGTTGCAAAAAGCCGATCACATACTACAACATGACCAAGCCGCTGCCTCTCGCCTTTGCGGCGTTGCAATATCTGTTTACGCGAAGCGGTCCATTGGCGATCTTTCCGATGAACACCATGGCATTTCTCAAGAGCGATCCTGCATTGGAACGCCCTGAGACTCGCGTGCAAACTTCACAAGCAAACTGCATTTGACGAATTTCGTGGCGAAGAACTCGATCCTGGACCTTCGTGTCAGTCGGATGACGAAATTGACGACTTTGCTTCACGGTTTATCTCTTCACACTATCATCCCGTTGGCACATGCAAGATGGGAACCGATAAGACAGCATTAGTTGATCCGCAACTACGCGTGCAGACTTTTACTCTCGATTTCAACCCTTTGATACGCGTTTCTTTACCTTTGCCCCTTCGAGGTGAAGGTTGCCTGAACGCAGGCGCGGTTTTGCGAGTTCTCACGGCACACCACCAACTTCGTTTGACTCCAGCACCATAATACATATTGTATACACAAAGTGAGGCGCGGATGGAAATCGTACTTGGTAAGAAATCGATATGTATAGACGATCTCCGCCGCAGGATTCTGACGAACGAATTGGATCCCGGTGTATATCTCGACGAAGTAGAGATCGGCGAAACCTATGGCATTTCACGCCCGCCTGTGCGCGAAGTTTTGCGACAATTGGCAGGTGAAGGCTATGTCGTGCTGCACGAGAACCGAGGCGCGCAAGTTGCCCCCATGAGTCACAAGACGCTGCGCAATTTCTTCATTGCGGCACCTATGATTTATGCAGCCGTCGCAAGGCTCGCGGCGCAACATGCGTCGCACTCACAAATTGAACGCTTGAAACAGATACAGCGGTCTTTTCGCGTAGCGATCCGCAATAGAGATGTGACCCAACGCGCACTGTTGAATGAACGCTTCCATGCTGCAATGGGCGAAGTCGCTGACAATGAATATTTGTTACCAAGTTTACGTCGCCTTCTCATCGACCACACGCGCATTGGCATGACTTTTTACAATCCGCGACAAATAACTCTTTCAAAACAACAGACAACGGCGGCGGACCAACACGATCAATTCATTGATTTGATTGCAGCAGGCGATGCTGATGCAGCAGCTGAACTCGCCGTAGCGCATTGGGAATTGTCGCGCGCGCAAATCGAAACTTTTGTCACACCCGAAAGCATACACCTCCCACTTGGCTCATCACTTGGCGACATGAAGAAAGTATCAGCATGAAGTTCGAAGGCATCTATACGCCAGTCATCACGCCGCATAAACCGGACGGCTCTATTGATCATGATGGCTTTTGCGCCATGGTTGAGTATTTGGTCACCTCGGGCGTTCATGGCATCATCAACGGTGGATCAACAGGCGAATACTATGCGCAAAGTATGGAAGAGCGCCTAGAATTAGCAAAGCTCGCAAAGCAGGTCATCGGCAAGCGCACGACCCTCATCATTGGCACGGGAGCCATTCGTCTTTCAGATTCCCAACTGGTGGCTGAAACTGCGGCGAAGATTGGTGCTGATGCCATTCTTGTTGGCTCTCCTCCTTATGCGGTGCCAACAGAGCAAGAAAACGCACTCAATGCGCTCGCTATTGACCGCGCGGCTGACCTTCCGATCATGCTTTACAACTATCCGGGCCGCATGAGCATCAATATGGGAGAGGAATTCCTCGACCGCGTGGGACGCTCGCGTAATTTCTGCGCGATCAAGGAAAGTTCTGGCGACATTAATCGAGTGCATCTGCTGGCACGCAACTATCCGCATATTCAAATGTCCTGCGGCATGGACGATCAAGCGCTCGAGTTTTTTGCCTGGGGCGCACGAAGCTGGGTGTGTGGAGGGTCTAACTTCCTGCCGCTGGAACACGCTGCACTTTACAAGGCCTGCGCAATTGACGGAAATTTCAGCAAAGGTCGCCGTATCATGTCAGCCCTGTTACCGCTGATGGGGGTACTTGAACAAGGCGGCAAGTTTGTTCAGTGCATCAAGCATGGATGTGAAATGAACGGCCTCAAAGCTGGGCCGCCACGACCACCACTGAGGCCCTTGAATAAAGATGACAAGCGCCAACTTGAACAAGTGGTGCAGGTGCTGAAGCGCACCATCGCCGAAATCGCTACGGAGAAGTGACATGACCGGATTGCTGACAACTGAAGAATACAAGGCGATAGCCAAGAGCCTCTCGCTCCCCACGCAGGCCTTCATCGATGGCGCATTTCGTCCTGCTCTTTCTGGTCGTACTTTTGAAACCCACAACCCGGCAACGGGAAAACTTCTGGCCAAGGTCGCCGCTTGCGACGCAGCCGACATCGACTTTGCAGTCGCCAAAGCCCGCGAAGCGTTTGATGATGGGCGCTGGTCTAAGCTCCATCCGCGTGAGCGCAAGGAATCGCTGATCCGACTCGTGAAATTGATCAGACGCAATGCGCGCGAGTTGGCTGTGTTGGAAAGCCTCGATAGCGGCAAAACCATTTTCGATTGCGAGACTGTTGATGTGCCGGAAACCATTAACTGCCTCACATGGCACGCTGAATTGATCGACAAGATTTATGATCAGGTGTCGCCCGCTTCTGACAATCATATTGCGATGATCGTGCGTGAACCGGTGGGAGTCGTTGGGCTTGTGTTGCCCTGGAATTTTCCCCTGCTCATGTTGGCTTGGAAGATTGGCCCAGCCCTCGCTGCTGGCTGCTCGGTGATCGTGAAGCCCGCCGAGGAAACGTCGCTCACCGCACTACGTGTGGCTGAACTTGCTATGGATGCAGGTATTCCGGCAGGCGTGTTCAACGTCGTGCCGGGATCCGGGCCAGACGTGGGAGAACCAATAGGTCGACACATGGATGTGGACGCCCTGTCCTTTACAGGTTCAACGGAAACGGGCCGCCGCTTCCTGCGCTATTCTGCCGAGTCAAACCTCAAGGAAGTGACACTTGAAATGGGTGGCAAGAATCCGGCTGTCGTACTGGATGATGCGGAGAATATCGATCGTGTCGCCGCCCACATCGTCAATGGTGCGTTTTGGAACATGGGTGAGAATTGCTCGGCCTCATCGCGCCTCATCGTGCAAAAGGGCATCAAGGATGAACTTTTGAAACGCATTTATGCCCATGCCCGCGAATGGCCGATGGGTGATCCACTGGATCCAGTCAACCGCGTAGGTGCACTGGTGTCACCTCAACACTTCGACAAGGTTTGTTCTTATCTCGGCAATGGTGCGAAAGTCTTAATGGGCGGCAAAGCCGCAAAGAGTTTTGTCGAACCCACCATCCTCGACATCAGCGACCACAACGCACCTCAAGCGCGTGAAGAAATCTTCGGACCAGTGCTCGCCGTTTTGACAGTCGAGAGTTTCGACGAAGCCATTGTTTTGGCAAACGACACGGAATATGGCCTTGCCGCGTCCATCTTCACATCGAATGTGAAACGCGCAATACGTGGTGCGCGTGCAATTCGTGCTGGCACAGTCACCATCAACAGCTTCGGCGAAGGTGACATTTCAACGCCCTTTGGCGGCTTCAAATCCTCAGGCTTCGGTGGTCGCGACAATGGCATTCACGCCCACGACCAATACACGCAAATCAAAACCATCTGGGTCGATCTTGCAGATGACGGAGATCAAGCCGTCTCATGAGCACTTACACGGCGCGGCGAACGCCCTCGCATCGCGGGCCTGCCGCGTGGAGCGCAATCTTACTCCATCAAGACGCGCCCGTTGCGCTTCAAGCAGATGCCACAGCCGATGTCGTGATCATCGGCGCGGGCTTTGCTGGGCTATCGGCAGCACGGCGCATCTTGCAACTTGCGCCGAAAGCAAAGGTCGTCGTGTTGGACGCAAGCCGCATCGCTGAAGGTGCTGCGGGGCGCAATTCCGGTTTCATGATCGATTTGCCTCATGAGCTATCTGCGGAAGGGTATTCTAAGCAAGCAGTCAACAAGGACAGCCAGATGATCGCGCTCAACCGCCAGGCCATAGCCTTCGCCAAAGCGGCGGTTGAAGACTACGATATCAACCCCGCCTTTTTTGATCCGGTCGGCAAAGTAAACGGTGCAGTGGGTGCTAAAGCCGACGGCTATAACCGCAACTATGCCAAGCATCTCAGCTCTCTTGGTGAGGCCAGCGAAATGCTGGATGCGCAAGCGATGTTTGAACTTACTGGCAGTCCACACTATGTCTCCGGCCTCTACACGCCCGGCACAACAATGTTGCAACCCGCTGGATATGTGCGCGGCCTCGCAGGTGGCCTGCGCCGCGATAGTGTTAAAATCTTTGAGAACACTCCCGTCCTTAAGATCGAGCGTGCAGGTCATGGATGGACAATAGCAACGCCACAACACCGTGTCAGCGCAGGCAAAGCAATTCTCGCCAACAACGGCCATCTCGAAAGTTTTGGTTTTAGCGAACAACGATTGATGCACATCTTCCTTTACGCTTCCATGACAGTAGATCTCGGTGCACACGCGATGATGAAATTGGGTGGCCAGCCTCGCTGGGGAGTGACACCTTCTGATCCCATGGGCACGACGATGCGGCGCATAGATCCGGCGCAAGGTGGCAATCGCATTATCACTCGTACCTGTGCCAGTTTTCTACCGGGCATGGAAGTCAGCGAGGCCGCGTTACAACGCGCGGCGAAAGTTCATCGCCAAAAATTTGATCAGCGCTTTCCGGCGCTGAACGATGTTGCCATGGAGTATAGCTGGGCGGGCCATCTTTGCCTGACACGAAACGGCGTCGCGGTGATGCGTGAGCTTGACGATAACCTCTTCTCAGCTTGCGTTCAAAATGGCCTTGGCACGGCCCGCGGCACACTCACTGGCATGGCCGCAGCAGAATTGGCATGCGGGGCCACAAGCGACATAACACGCCACTTCACAGCGGAGGCAGAGCCAACGCGATTGCCGCCACCGCCGCTTGCGACAATTGGTGCAAATCTCTATTTGCGTTTGCAAGAATGGAAAGCGGGTGATGAGTGAAAAATGATCTTGCTTGTGTGCGACGCTTCTACACTTTCTACCTGATCATGTAATATGAATGTGCAATACGCTAACTCTGCGGGCGTGTCTTTTTCGGATCATAGTGTGACAATGGAACAATGCGGGCTGGCAACCGCTTTTGGTGGCCGTCGAGCTTGCCGACCTCAAGTGCGGTGCCCAATTCAGCATGTGCCACATCAACACGAGCCAGTGCGATATTCTTGCCAAGCAGCGGTGAACGCATTGACGATGTTACAACACCAACTTGTGCCCGACCAACATGCAAACAATCACCATGCCCGACGTTCACGTTAGCATCGATATCAAGCCCAACGAATTTTTGGGATGGATGTTCTTTGCGGCGTATCAGGGCCTCACGCCCGATGAAATCATCGATTTTGGATTTCAGCGGAACGGTGAAGCCTATGCCTGCTTCAAAGGGATCAGTCTGATCTGAAAAATCATAGCCGGCGAAAATCAATCCAGCCTCAATGCGCACCATGTCGAGTGCAGCAAGTCCCATGGGGCAAAGGCCTTGGTCTTCACCATGCAGCCACACCGCGTCATATAACGGCGTTCGCATCCTTAGGATGGCAGAAAATTTCATAGCCGAGTTCGCCGGTATAGCCAGTACGCGACACAACCAGCGGTGCACCTTCAGGGCCGCCCAAGCCTTGCAATCGTAAACCGGAACCAGCCCAACTCATCGATGGTTGGTTGATGGGGTGCCGTCCAGATCATGCGGCGCATAATCTCGCGGCTGTTAGGCCCTTGTACGGCGAGATTATGCAATTGATCGGTAGAAGATCTTACCATTACTTTGAGGCCAAGCTTCTCAGCCCATTCCCGCATCCACTTTCCACCAAAATCATCGCCACCTATCCAGCGGAAATTATCTTGGCCCAAACGGAATGCCGTACCGTCATCGATCATGCCGCCATGCTCATAACACATCGCTGAATAGACGACCTGACCTTGCGAAAGTTTCTTCATGTCGCGCGTCAAAACATATTGCATCAATGCTTCGGCATCTGGCCCAGTCACCTCGAATTTGCGAAGTGGCGACAAATCCATGACCACCGCCTTTTGGCGACAGGCCCAGTATTCCTCAATCAGCGCCACTGGAAGAATAAACCTGCGGCAACCAATAACCCTCTGTATTCCACGTGATAACGGGTTTGCGCCGAAATCCTTTCGTGGAAGGCCGTTTCTTTGGTCATCTTTGGCTCCGAGTTTGGTGTAGGGCGATAGGCAATGGACCGACTAAATTTCTCCGTGCCGGAATAAGTGCGGACGTGAATGTCTGAGAGATACCAGCCATTTGCAGGCGAAGTATCATCCGGGCATGCCGATGAGACGCAAACAATATCTGTCAGTGCACGGAATAATACATAATCACCCGGCCTTGACCAAGGTTCATCACTGATGAGAACACCGTGGGCGTCAATTGCAGTGTTAAAGAATAAGTTGACTGCCATCCAACCGGGTCGGGGTTTCACACCATAACTGGCGAGCACAGCATTGAAATTGTCAGAACAATTGGCATGACCGGGATATCCGATGTCATCATAATATTTTGAAGCACAGGCCATGGCGAAGGCATCATGACGGCCCACGGTGTCCTGAACCACTTCAATCAATGGCGTCCAATCCTGATCGTAATACTTGGAGTGAAGACCGGGCATGGAATAGGCATGCCCCATCAATGTACGCGACGTCGTCACATCCAAGGCATGCTCGATGCCCTTATCAAGCTTGCGCGCGTCAAAGCACTGAAAATCAGTACACTGCCGCCCATCAACATCCAGAATCTGGATGTATTCACCCGCCTTCACAAAATAAGCCTGCGCAGTTGCAGATTTGACCCGAATATCTTGCAAAGGATCAGAAAGCGGGTCTGGCAGATCATACTTTCCAACCACACGCGGGCGTGCTCGTTCAAGCGTTATTGTCAGGGGTGTTGAAGTATCCTGATTGCCGGGCTGCATGTGCGAACCCGGTGCCGCAACGACAAGCCACCCTGCTTCGGAAGCCTTGAATTCAACTGACGCCTTTGCAGGAGTCGCTGTGTCAAACAGTTCAATGGCCCCAGCTTTTGACAAGTCGATCATGCGGGCTTCAATGCCGCGACGTAGCCCTGCGAGATCAGAACCACGCGCAAGCGCCAACAGTGATTTCAATCCATCGGCGCTGCCATTTGATTTTTGACCCAAAATGGCAGCATCAATTTGGCCGTTTTGATGGGCAGCAACAATTTCAGCGCGCTGACCACCTTCATCATTGACCAGGCATAATTTATCTCCCTGTTCGAGGTGCAGCAGTATCGCCCCACCACCCTGCACAACATGTCTTTCTGTCGTGTGATTTCGCTCAAGATTACGTGGCACCAAAATGCGACTGGCGCGCGGTGGCCCAGCTGAAACTTGCGGATAGGATGACTGAAGCATATCTACTTTTAGCCTTTGTCTCTCACGTATTATTTGAACGTCGAAAGTTCTCGCTGTTTACCGGAAGTCTTCATATCTTCGCCGAGATCTTGCAAACCGGAGAAAAGCCGCCGTTCATCATTCGGGCTTACGCCGAATAACTCTTTGTACTGCCGCATCATGGGCGCAGTTGTCAGATAACCTACTGACGATGCAATTTCGCGCAATGTATCTTCGGAATACAATACACGTTGGCGGGCTTTGGCGAGGCGCAGATGGCGATAAAAACGAAGCGGGCTTTGCCCCGTCTCGCGTTTGAATAATCTTTCAAAATGTCGCCCTGACATATCAACCGCCGCCGCCACATCAGGAATGCGTAAGGGATCTTCAATATGCGTTTCAAACAAGCGAAGCGCTTCGCGGATGACGGGAGGCAATTTGTCGGCGGTTCCACCAGAGCGTTGAACTGGCACTTTTTGGCTCGCCGCCTCATCGCGCATAAAGGGATGTTGAAACCAGCACGCCACTTCGGTCATGCATTGGCGGCCCAAGCGTTCTTCGACCAATCGTAGCATAAGGTCAAACACCGCCCCCGCACCTGATGCAGTGATCCGCCGCTTTTCACGCAAGATCACAGCTTCACTCGCTTTTACATTCGGAAACTCAGCTTTGAACGCTGCTTCATAGCACCAGTGAACGGAGCACCCACGATCCTCCATCAGGCCCGCCCGCGCCAATGGAAAAATACCGCCGGAAAATGCACCGAGCATAACCCCTGTGCGATCAAGCCAGCGCAGCCGTGCAGGACTGCGGCGTTGATCGGCGAACTGTCCATTTGGTGGCGACAGCAAATAGAGGTGATCGAGTTCTCCGCATTCGGCGAGTGTTACGTCTGGTTCAAATCTCACGTCTGCAGATGATCGTATAGGCGCGTGGTTTTCAGCAACCAACCGCCATTCGAACTTCTTCTTGCCCGAAATTTCATTTGCTGCGCGCAGCGGCTCGATCGCTGATGTCAGACAGGCCATTGGAAACCCCGGAAACATAAGGAAACCTAGGCGCAATGGTGCTTCATTTGACATGTGTCGATCGAGTCCTCGGGCCACCAGCCAATGGTGATGTCGGCTTGCCATCATCATATTTGAAAGCCATGCTGCCATCATATCGCGGTTGCGGATGAAACCTTTGTAAGTTGCAAGATCGGGATGCAGGTCACGCACCACGCGGTGCAGGCGGCGGCCCCATTTTGGTACAGTCACTAGCTCCTCGAACTTGCCGAGATAACAGCGAATGGAAAAAGCCACGGCGTTGGACCTTGGCAGCCGGAACAATGCCTGCAACTCTACGCGCAAATGCATTTTGTTGCCGAGGTTTTCCGGTTTGACAGTCGTCTTCGACGGTCCCCATTTGTGATAGGTTTCGGGTGCCGTGTCCAACAATGGATTGACAGTCATTGTCCAGTTGAAGCGCCGCACTGGAGAGCCGTGTTGCAACTTCAGAAGAAACTTCAGCGCACGATCAAAAATACCTTTTTCATGGGCCAGCGGCACTGGCGCGTGCCATTCCATGAAGCTCATGCCGATGTCGAAATCAAGTGACCAATCGGCCTGCGAGGTGATCATGCCTGCGTCCATCCACAGGTCGTTGTCGCGCTCGTCCTGCAATGAAAAATCGCCTTGGGTTTGGCGAGTGATGTATTCAAACGGCCCATAGGGTAATGTTGACTTGTCAAGGAACGTAAATGTTTGATCAATCCCGAGCGGTCGATTGATCCAGTGCCAGTTGTTGCCGTCTTTCGTCAGCGAGAACCATTGTGGATACTCACGCGCTTTCGACTCCATGATGAGTTCAAGCAAATCCCAACCTGCCAACGTCATATGCGGAAGCGATTGGCACCGCAGCGGATCTTCTGCCAATACTTTGGCGCGATCAATCATTTCGGCAATGTAGTGTTCATCAACATCAAACGTGTTTTCGAACACAGAACCTTTGCGCCCCGGCACGTGGGGCTCCATGTTGACAGAATACATGTAATCATCGCGATCAAACGGAAATGGAAAGCGGCGAATGCCTTCGGGGGAATTGAGATACGTAAAGTCGTCACGAAACGTTTCACTGCGAAAGTATCCGTTGAAATCACCTGGTTTGAAAACAATGCTCATGGTCGTTTCCTATCGGTCTAATCGTCAGGCTATTGCCTTCAAAACGCGAAACGCAGGGCATAATTTTTAGCCCCGCTGCATGGTCTTCTGGCGTGAGCCAAATATCTCGATGCAGAAGCTTACCATCACACGCGATCACATTGGTTTCACATTGGCCACAGGCCCCACCGCGACACAAGTAAGGTGCGTCGATTCCCGCTGCTTCAATTGCCTCCAACAGCGATTGCGTTGTACCAACTGTAATGGTCTTTTTTGATCTGGCGAGTGTCACATTAAAGGACGAACCCGTTGCTGGCGCAATGAATTCTTCATGATGCAATGCTTTTGCAGGCCAACCCATTTTCGTAGCTGTTGAAATCACCCAATTGATCATTCCCTTCGGGCCGCAAACATAAAGATGCGTGCCAATGGGCTGCATCGACAGTACGCGTGCCAAGTCTATGGTTTGCTTTTGGTCATCAAAATAGAAATGTACCCTCTCAGCATGGTCGCGCTTGAGGTCGTCCATATAGGCACCCAGTGGCTTTGAACGTGCCGAATAATGCAGTTCAAACTTCCCACCAAAGTGATCGAGCTGTTTGATCTGGGCAAGAAACGGCGTGATGCCAATGCCACCTGCAATCATCAAATGCTTCTTGGCGCGTGTATCCAATGAAAACAGATTCATGGGATGACTGATCATCATCGCCAGTCCCGGCTTCACATGGTGATGCATGAACAAAGATCCACCACGCCCCACGTCGTCTCGGCGCACAGATATTTCATAACCGGACACATCGCCGGGATCGCTCATCAGCGAATAGGGGTTAAGCCTTCGCGTGCCGTGGTCATCCATTTCGATGACAATGTGTGCGCCACCCGAAAAGGCCGGCAAGGCAGAGCCGTCACCACTGACAAACCGAAAGCGCTTGATGATTTCGTTAACTTCGACGACCTCCTCGACCCGCACTTTGAGTTTGGCACCACCGCTCATGTAAACCTCACAACCGATGCTGGAACAACTCCCGGTTCCTCAGCATCAATATTGACGCCCTGAAATGCAGCGATGCGTCGTGAATAATGATCGCGAACAAACAGATTCAAGCCACAATGGCTGCACTTGAACGGGTCGGTTGCCACGTTTTCCGTAATACCTTTACAGTGAACACACTGAACGCGCCTGACTGTCGAACCCCGATGTTCTTTCTGGATATCCGAGTACGGAAACCCAGTATTCATAATTTCGCGCTCCGCCTGCCCTATTAACCCTTCAGTTCCTGCGAGATAAAACTGCGTTCCCATGTGCGCGTCAGCAACGACACGCTGCAATCGCGGCAGCAGTGTTGGTATTGAAGGCGCACGATAAAACTGCTCCGCCCCCAGTGCTTCAAGAACTTCTGACTTGTCAGTCCCATTTGGACCGGGTGTATAAATGATATGCATTGCAGAAAGCAGACTTGGCTTTTCTTCTGCAGCTTTGCTGAGCAAATCTAAAACCGCATCAGCTCCCTCGCCGTCTGCAACAACCAAGTGTTTGGCTCCCGGCCTTGGTTCAAGCACACCATAAACCGGGCGACTTTTGATAGCGGGTGGAAACGGGGTCTTTGTCATCGCAGCAATACTTGTCAGCCCTGCACAGTTCTGCGCTTCTTTTCCGGATCGTAGAACGGCATCGAATGGGTGCTCGCTGCCATTGGGCCATGGGTGCCGCAACGCACTTCCAGTTTTGTGCCATTGTTGGCGCAGTCAACGGGTATGCGGGCAATGGCGATGTTATGGTTGTGCAGCGGCGAGTACATGGCTTGCGTGACGATGCCGACTTTCTTGCCGTCGCGGAAAACTGGTGCGCCATTGCCCGGCACGTTCTTGCCTTCCAACTTCAAGCCCCAAATTTTAAAGCGCTCTTTGCCCTTCAAACGGTAGTGTTCTTCAGCACCACGGAAACCGATTTTACCGGGAGAAACCGTGAAGTCGAGGCCAAGCTCCCACAGCGTGTCGCCATTGCTCTCATTTTCAAACGGATACATTTCCGAATTGTCGAAGGGGAAGAACAGCAAATAGCTTTCAGTGCGCAACATATCGAGCGTGGTGAAACGGCACGGAATAATGCCGATGTCCTTGCCTTCGTCGAGAATCCGATCCCAAATCATTCCTGCATCTTGTCCCCGCACAAACAATTCATAGCCACGCTCGCCGGTATATCCCGTTCGTGAGATCATGGCAGGCTTGCCGAACAGTGAAGTTTGCATGTGAGCGAAGTACGGTAACGCACGAATGCCCGGCACATGCTTTTCCAGATAGTCGACAGCCATTGGACCTTGCAATGAGAGGTCATGCAAATTGTCATCAAAGCGAATTGCAACATCCCGGCCAGTGGCGGCCATTGTTAATTGCTCATGCGCACCGCCTGAACCATGCACCACCATGAAGGCATTGGGTGCGAGGCGATAGATCACGCAGTCATCAACGAACTTTCCCGCATCATTCAACATGGTTGCGTAAACCGAACGCCCCGGCATGAGTTTTTCCATGTTGCGCGTCGTCGCCCGTTCGATGACGTGGGATGCGGCGGGGCCAGTAATGTGAACCTTCTTCAAACCAGACACATCCATCAAACCAGCTTTGGTGCGGATGGCCATATATTCAGCATCAGGGTCGCCCTTGGAGTAAGACCATGCTGTGCCCATGCCGCTCCAGTCTTCAAGGTTGGAGCCAAGCGCCTTATGGCGGTCAATGAGAGTGGAAAAGCGCCAAGAATTGGTCATGATCAGTCTCCCGAGAGTGGTTTTGTTTTCGCCAAGTCTCTAACGATTAGCGACGAAAATCAACATTCAAATGCAATTTATTTTCTTGTCAGGGAACATTTGTAAGAAAAAGGGGCCGCGTCAGCGGCCCCTCTTATTCAACTTTGCGACTTTAGCTTGGCAATACAAAAAACCAGTTCGCCCACAGGACGACGACGGCCCCAGCGACCAGCGTCAGATAAGGCAGCATGCCGGCTTTGCGCTCACCGAGATCACCCTCTTTGAGGCCTAGATCAGCATAGGCCTGCGCCGGGAACTTGCCGCCATCTTGCATGTAATGGCGATACCAGAACACGGGGATGATGAGGGCGGCAAAGATCAACCCTGCCCACAAGGCATTCGAATAACCCCACACCTTGGCACCAGCGCCGAGGAACAGTGCATTCACAAAAGCCAACACCGTGTTCAAGCCAATCAACCAAGTTGGTGCCTTCCATGGACGGTCAATGTGCGAGGAGTTGATACGATGCATCCAGCCAGCATTGAGGTTGAGGAAGTTGAACAGGATGTAGCCAACGTTGGAAATGGCGAGGACATAGAAGTAACCGCCTACGTCAGATGCCAATGCCAACAGGAACACGTTGAACGCAAAATCCGTCCACATGGCCTTGGAAGGCACGCCCTTCTCGTTCACGCTGCCGAGATACTTCGGCAACCAGCCATCTTTCGAACCCTGATAGAGGGTGCGTGATGAACCAGCCATGGCCGTCATAATGGCCATGAACAATGCGAGGATCATCAGGATCACGAAGATTTGCGTGATCACTGGGCCACCACCCACCATGTTGCCAAGCGCTTCACCAATGCCCGTTCCATCCACAATGCCTGTGGCCAACATGCCGGACGTGCCGAGCACGCCTTGGAAAGCAAATGGAATGAGGAAGAAGAACACACAGCACAGCAAACCGGAATAGAAGATTGCCCGGAATGTATCGCGTTTTGGGTCTTTCAATTCACTTGTATAGCAAACTGCCGTTTCGAAGCCGTAGGTTGACCAAGCAGCGATGTAGAGGCCTCCTAAGAACAACGTCCAACCGCCAATGTTCCATGTGCCATCAACACCGGAATAAGCTGCTGTTGGTGGCAACAAATTGGTCACGTTCATGCTGTTGATTTGCCCGGTGAGGATTGGCACGAGACCAACCAACAGAAGCGGCACCAACACAATGATGGCCAACCACTTTTGTGCACTGGCAGTTTGCGCAATGCCACGGTGCTGGATCAGCAGGATGAGCAACATCAACGCTACACCGATGAGGAATGTGGAATTGAAATGCAGCGTACCAAGTCCTGGAATAGTGAAAGCCAGTGCTTCGAAGGTGCGGAACGCTGGTGTCAGTGCGGCCACGCCATCTGCCGATGCCACAGCCTTGATTGCATCCGGCGCCAACACCCCAGCATTGGCCGCCATGTAGTCAACGACAGCTTTGGTTTCGGCCGTGTAGTTCGCCATATTTGCCGTCACCCAATCTACGACCTGCTGACTATCGGCCAGTGGAATTGGAAACAGCGCATTGAGAATGTAGCCTGCCGCAATAGCGCAACCGAGTGACAACACGGGAGACCAAGCAAACCAGTTGCACCACACCGAAAGTGGTGCGATGAGTTTTGAATAGCGCAACCAAGCCGTGGCACCATAAACCGAAGTACCGCCGGATTTGTTGCCGAACATGCCCGCCATTTCGGCATAGGTGAAGCTTTGCAGAAAGCCCATGATCATTGAAATGATCCAGACCAAGAAGGCCAATTTGCCCGTGGTCCCGGCGATGCCGCCAATTGAGAAAAGCACCAAGGGCGGCACACCAGCCGCGACCCAGAAGGCCCCTTTCCAGTCTAACGCGCGGACCATTTGGCCCGAGCCAATTTCTTTCGACATTTCCTTTACCCCTTTTTCCCGAAGACATGTGCCGATTTCTAAATGTCGACTTCCATTGCCTCGTGCCCGACCCAGATTTGTCATTATGACAAATCTTGAGATTCCTAATTCTTCAAATAGCTCTCCATCGAATCTTCCAGCGCGTCTTTCCACGCCGTGTGGTGCAGCGGCGCCATCGTACCTGTAATCACTGATTTATAAGCGTTGTCACGGAAGGTCATGATGTTCTTGGCCTTGTGGTCTTTCCATTCGAAGAAAGCTTCACAGGCACCATCAACATCGAACGACGGATAGTCAGTTTCCGCAATCAGTTCCTTGACGTAGTCACCTTGATAATGAATGGCGTCATGGGCGTCTTTGCCCGCATCTTCCCCCGCCACACGGTCGGTCACGTCCTTCAGTAGCGCCGCTTTGTCTTTCGGAATCTTGATCCGCCCTAAAATTGCATCACGCACCCACCACGCTTGCGCATCAAACATGTTGAAGGTGAACCATTGGTCTTGCATGCCGAGATAGAACAATGCCGGATTATGAACATAGGCCACACCCTTTATAAAGATCAGCGGTGGCCAAGCGGTTCTTGGTCTTCAATCGCAGATCATCAGGCAGATAGGGGAAATGATGTTTGTATCCGGTGCACAAAATGATGGCGTCAACTTTTTTGGACGTGCCGTCTTTGAAATATGCGGTGTCTTCATCAACATGAGTGAGGATTGGAACCTCTTTCCAATTTGACGGCCAATCATAGCCCATGGGGGCTGTGCGATGCGCAACCGTCACGGACTTGCAACCATATTTCCAACATTGCGAACCAATGTCCTCAGCAGAATAGCTAGTGCCGATGATGAGCAGGTCTTTGCCTTTGAATTCCATGGCGTCGCGGAAATCATGGGCGTGGAGAATGCGGCCATTGTAACTGCCAAATCCGGGAAACTCTGGCACGTTGGGTGTTGAGAAGTGTCCTGAGGCGACGATCACATGGTCAAAGACTTCGTCATAAATCGAGTCCTTTGCGTGGTCATGCACCGTCACAGTGAATTTGGCAGTCTTTGCATCAAAGCGCACAAAGCGAACCGCAGACTTAAATCTGATCCAGTCACGCACACCTGCTTTTTCAACGCGACCTGCGATGTAATCAAACAACACGGCACGTGGCGGGTAACTGGCGATTTGTTTTCCGAAATGTTCTTCAAAAGAATAGTCGGCGAATTCCAATCCTTCCTTTGGTCCATTGGACCAAAGGTAGCGATACATCGAGCCATGCGCGGGTTCGCCATTTTCATCAAGCCCCGTGCGCCATGAGTAATTCCAAAGCCCACCCCAATTGTCCTGCTTCTCAAAACAGACAATCTCAGGAATATCAACTCCTTTGGCCTTGGCAGATTGGAACGCGCGCAATTGAGCCAAGCCCGATGGGCCAGCGCCGATAATGGCAACTCTCTTTTTCATGTAGCCCCCGATTGTTTGCTCTTAACGGCAATCAACATGTCTTTTTTATATATCTAGCGTGTTTTCAGTTTCCCAGCGAGAGAAATGAGAGGCGTAGCTATCCCATTCCTTTTGCTTGAGTTTAATGTAAGCCGTCGAAAACTCTTCGCCCATCATGGCTTTCAGTGTCTTGTCTTTGTCATATTCACGCAGCGCATCCAGCAAATTCAGCGGCAACTTTGGCGCGTCTTTTACGGTGTGGCCCATTTGGTACATATCAATGTCATGGCGCTTGCCAGGGTCGGCTTTCGTGCGCACACCGTCCAAACCTGCAGCGATAATCACAGCCTGCAACAAGTAAGGGTTCGCAGCTCCATCCGGCAAACGCAACTCAAAGCGTCCGGGTCCTGGCACCCGCACCATGTGGGTACGGTTGTTGCCCGTCCACGTCACGGTGTTGGGCGCCCATGTCGCACCCGACGATGTGCGCGGCGCATTGATGCGCTTGTAGCTATTAACTGTCGGATTGCAGATCGCTGCCAAGGCAGAGGCGTGTTTCATAATACCGCCCAGGAATGTGCGGCCTCGGTCCGACAAGCCCAATTCCTTGCTTCTTGTCCGCAAACACATTGGTCTTGCCATCCTTAGACCAAACGGAGATATGGGCGTGACAACCGGATCCCGTTAAACCTTTAAAGGGCTTCGGCATGAAGCTGGCGCGGAAGCCATGCTTTTCAGCAATCGACTTTGTCATGAATTTGAAGAACGAGTGCTTGTCAGCGGTTTGCAATGCGTCATCATATTTCCAGTTCATTTCAAACTGGCCAACGGCATCCTCATGGTCGTTTTGATAGGCTTCCCAGCCCAGTTCCAGCATGTAGTCGCAAATCTCAGCAATCACGTCATAACGACGCATGACAGCCTGTTGGTCGTAACAGGGTTTTTCAGCGGTATCGTAAGGGTCAGAAATTTGAGTGCCATCGGGAGACAGAATAAAGAACTCCGGTTCAACACCTGTTTTGACGCGAAGACCATCTTTGGCGGCTTCTGCAACCAGACGCTCCAGCACGTTGCGCGGCGCTTGATCGACGAGTTTTCCTTCCATGGTGGCGCGGGCCGCAACCCAAGCCACATCTTTTTTCCACGGCAATTGAATGGCCGATTCAGGATCAGGCACCGCCATCAAATCCGGGTGAGCCGGTGTAAGATCCAGCCACGTTGCAAAGCCTGCAAAACCTGCGCCATCAACTGCCATTTCATTGATCGCCTGTGTCGGCACCAGTTTGGCGCGCTGACCACCGAACAAGTCGGTGTAGGAAATCATGAAATATTTTACGCCTTTTTGCTTTGCCCACTTTGCAAGGTCTCTTGCCATTTCATCTTCTCCCTGAAGTTTTCTTTTTATTCTTTAGAAACTGCCGTTGCGCCCTGGTATCCAACTTGTTCCTGCAAGTGGAACGCCTGCCATGGCCGCAGCCTCAATGGTCAACGAGCACAAGTCTTCCGGTTCCAGATTGTGAAGATGATTTTTGCCACAGGCCCGCGCAATGGTTTGCGCCTCCAGCGTCATGACCTTGAGATAGTTTTTCAAGCGACGGCCACCAAGGACGGGATCAAAGCGTTTCGACAATTCAGGGTCTTGCGTGGTGATACCTGCCGGGTCTTTGCCTTCGTGCCAATCATCATAAGCGTCGGCTGTGGTGCCAAGCTTTTGATACTCAGCTTCCCACTTCGGGTCATTATCGCCCAGCGCAATCAATGCGGCAGTGCCAATGGAAACAGCATCAGCACCTAGCGCCATAGCCTTTGCCACATCTGCGCCTGTGCGAATGCCGCCTGACACAATGAGCTGCACCTTGCGATGCATACCCAAGTCTTGCAGAGCTTTTACCGCCAAAGGAATGCACGCAAGGATGGGCATACCCACATGTTCGATGAACACATCTTGCGTAGCCGCAGTGCCGCCCTGCATGCCGTCCAACACAACAACATCCGCACCCGCTTTCACGGCCAAAGCAGTGTCGTAGTAAGGCCGTGCACCGCCGACTTTCACATAGATGGGCTTTTCCCAATCGGTGATTTCGCGGAGTTCAAGGATCTTGATTTCAAGATCATCCGGTCCCGTCCAATCCGGGTGGCGACAGGCCGAACGTTGATCAATGCCTTTTGGCAAGTTGCGCATAGTGGCGACACGATCAGATATTTTTTGCCCCAGCAACATGCCACCACCGCCGGGCTTAGCCCCCTGCCCCACAACTATTTCAATGGCATCAGCGCGACGAAGATCATCAGGGTTCATGCCGTAACGTGATGGCAAGTATTGATAGACGAGCGTTTTGGAATGGCCGCGCTCTTCCTCGGTCATGCCGCCGTCGCCCGTGGTGGTTGATGTTCCGGCAGCTGTGGCACCACGGCCTAATGCTTCTTTGGCTGGACCGGATAGAGCTCCGAAAGACATGCCAGCGATTGTCACCGGTATATCCAAATGAATTGGCTTCTTGGCGTGGCGCGTACCTAGCCACACATCGGTTGCGCATTTTTCGCGATAGCCTTCGAGTGGATAACGGCTGATAGATGCGCCGAGAAACAGCAGATCATCAAAATGCGGCAAGGTGGCGCTTGGTGCCACCGCCCCGAATATCATAAATGCCAGTGGCTGCAGCGCGGCGTATTTCAGCATTTACGGCAGGCGTGAAAGTGGCGGAATAACGTGGGGGTGTGCGTGGAAAATCAGTCATGCTTATTCTCAATAATCCGACGCGTTGTCGATGTTGAAAGTGTAGAGTTTGCGGGCAGAACCATAGCGACGGAATTGTTCGGGTTTGGCTTTTGCATCGGCTTCGCCTCGTCGCAAGCAGGTCTTCCAAAATCTTGAAGTGCTCAGGCCGCATTTCTTTTTCAATGCAATCCGTGCCCAGTGTTTTGACGCTGCCGCGCACGAAAAGCCGCGCTTCATACAGACTGTCACCGAAGGCCTCACCTGCATTGCCCAGCACGACCAGATTGCCGGATTGCGCCATGAATGCCGACATGTGGCCGATGTTGCCGTGCACGACGATGTCGATGCCTTTCATCGAAATGCCACAGCGCGACGACGCATTGCCCTTGATGACAAGCAATCCACCACGACCCGTGGCACCCGCATATTGGCTGGCGTCACCATCAATGATGACGGTTCCCGACATCATGTTTTCAGCAACACCGGGACCAGCACTGCCTGCAATGCGGATGTTCGCCTGTTTGTTCATGCCGGCGCAATAATAACCAGTGGAACCTCGCACCGTAATGTCGATGGGCGCATCAACCCCCGCTGCAATGGCGTGTGAGCCTTTGGGGTTGATAATTTCCCAAGCCGTCATATTGGTTTGGCCCTTCAATGCATGAAGCGCGGAATTCAAAGCGCGCAATCCTTGTGCGCCCAAGTCAAAGGTTTGCATTCAATCAACGCTCCCAGAAGTAAACAGTGGCGGGTTCAGGTTCCCAGACGCGGGCTTTGTCAATGCCCGGCAGGTTGACGAGAGCGCGATATTCAGAGCCGAAGGCCACATATTGATCAGTCTCCGCCATCACGGCGGGTTTGCAGGCGATAGGGTCGCGCACCACGCCAAATCCGTTGTGGGTGCCAACGACGAAAGTGAAAAAACCATCAAGATCGGTAAGTGTAGCTTCCATGGCATCGCCAAGCTTTTCGCCTTCTTGCAGTTTGTGACTGATAAAGGCGGCGGCAACTTCGGTGTCGTTCTCAGTTTCGAACGTCATGCCTGCCCGCTTCAATTCACGACGAACCGAATTGTGATTGGACAACGAGCCGTTGTGCACGAGGCATTGGTCGGCTCCGGTTGAAAAAGGATGCGCACCCATTGTTGTCACGGCGGACTCAGTGGCCATGCGTGTGTGGCCGATGCCATGGGTTCCCGACATCTTAGGTACGCCAAAGCGCGCGGCAACATCTTTTGGTAAGCCGACTTCTTTGAAAATCTCGATGCTGTCGCCGGAACTCATCACCTTGCAGTTGGGGCGCAGTTGGGCGACAGCGGCGCGCGCTGCATCCAGCTTCTTCGCCGGAACATCCAATACAACGTGGGTGTTTTTGATGTGTGCTTTTACCGGGCTGCCAATGGCCTTGCTGAGATCCTTTCGTTAGATTTTTGAAATCCGTTTCCGGCTGGCTGGATTGCACAGTCAATTTTGCATGTCCCTTCACGGGGCGTCCATAAATCGCAATGCCCGCTGAGTCGGGGCCACGGTCCGTCATGGTAATGAGCATGTCCGTTAACATGGCGCCTAGTTTTGGTTCCAATTTCGGGTCTTTTAGGAACAACCCAACGATGCCGCACATGGTATTTTCTCCTGCTTCACAAGCTCTGCTGCATATAACGTAGTTCTAGCATTTCAACTGTCAAGAAACTTTTTTCACTGGGTTACGGGGCTCGATTCAGGCGATAGGCATCAATAATTGACATTCCCCAGATGAAAACGCCGCCAATGTGCCGCCCCACAAAACTTGCGGTCTCCGGCATGATTTTTGTGCTGATCCATCCTAAAATCGTCATGAAGAAAATGAACATCAGTCCGCGCTGGGCCTGACCCAGCAAAACATGGCCAGCGCCTGGCACAAGAGACGCCGCAAGCACGAGAATTGGTTTTTTACGCTGTGACATGATCGCGAATATCATTCCGTAGATTGATGAGTGTGTCCATCAGCTGTTTTGCGAGTTCAACATCTATCGATGTGCCTTCGAAGTTGGCTTCGCGGAAAACACCGTAGCGTGCGCGATCTCCTTCGGCGAGTTGCACTACGATGCGCAGTCCCTTTGGCGAAATCAAAAACTCTTTACCTCGACCACGATGAAAAAGTTCGAGATGACGCGCCATCATTGGAACCGCTTCACTGCCTTTTTCAACGTCACTACGGATCGTCGCTTGTTCCGGAAAGCCGGCGGGCAAGGAAAGTGTGTGCGGCAGAAAATCAAAATTGGAGAAAGAAGAAACGCCTGCTGCACGCATCATCATATCTGTCGTTGAACTTACAGGCTGCGGCTCTGGCAATGTGACCATGAGCCAAAGGCTAGGAAGTTTGCGCGTCGCCAATGTGTCAGCAACCGTTTTGAATTGAAAGTTCTGGTCACGATATCGTCCGTTGAGCGACCAAACACCTGCTGTCATATCGCGCTCAATTTCGGGTGCATCAAACAGCGACACGATGGGTTCAAACAAAACTCGCCCTTGATCAGCGCGTTTGGCATCTTGTCGGTGGTACTGACGCCACAGCACCGCAGCCAGAGCCGTGGCAACAACCAATCCGAGAATGGTTTGTAATGTACTCATGACAATTAAAATGGCCCGCCTTTCAGCGGGCCATGAAGTCGAAAGTTGTTCATCAATAGCCCTTGGGTTTTGGCCAAGGCATGGTGAACTGTGCGCCACGCTTTACATATTGGTAGCGGTAGAAATGGAACCAAAGGGACATGATAATGTAGAACACCACCATCGCCGTAAGCTGTGCGCCATAGCCCAAGAAGATCGCGAAGAACGTGACCACACAGAGGATGAACAGCACGATTGCGGGCAAGGGATGAAACGGGTGGGTGTAACCGCGCCGTATTGACCCCAGCGGCCATTTGTTGCGGAACATGATGATATTCAGCGACATAAACGTGTAGTGCAACACGCCCGACAGGATCGAGAATGTAATCGCCTGACCCAGATTTGCCGTGAAGGCAAAAGCCAATGCAATTGGCACCAAGAACAGGATTGAACGATAGGGTGTGCGATACTTTGGATGAACAGCCGAGAACCATGTCGGAATATAGCGGTCACGACCGAGCGAGAACCAAGCGCGTGCCGCATCGTTAATGCAACCATTGGCCGAAGCCGTGGCGGCAAGAACTGTTGCAGCAAACATCAACATCTCCAGCGACTTGCTGCCGGTGAGTTTGCCTGCATCCAACAAGGGGAAATAGGTGAAGCCCAGATACTGCCACGGCATTAGCGATGCACAGACATACCACGTTAATGACGCACCAATCAGCAGCGTGATCATGCCAGCCATCGTGCCATAAGGCAGTGAACGGGCCGGTGAACGCACTTCCTCAGCAGCTTGCGTGGTGCCTTCAATGCCGAGGTAATACCAGATGCCCCAATGGAAACCCGCGATCACGCCCAGCCAGCCATAGGGCAACGCATTCTCCGGAGTAATCATTTGTCCAAGCTTCAGGACTTCGCCTTGTGACCAAGGTTGCACGGAGAAGAACAACACGATGATGGCCAGATAGGCAAATGCTGTGATGACCAAGTTGACATTCAGCGTCATCAACACGCCGCGATAATTGAGCGCTGCGAGCACCATGATGATGGTCGCAATCACCCCTCGATAATGCCAATCGGTAAAGCCCTCTCCTGCATAGGCTTTGATCGTGTCCGCCACCACAATTGCGTTTGAGACTTCAAGCATGGTGTAAGCGAAGACCAGATAAAGTGCCACGTTGAAGGCCATCAGCGGGCCAACAATGTGCTTGGCTTGCGCGTACTGGCCACCAGCGGCGGCAACGGTCGATGTGACTTCGGAATCGATCATGGCCACTGAGGTGTAAAGTAGCCCTACTACCCAGCAGATGATGAGAGCAGCGAGCGCGCCGCCTTTATCAGCCGAGAAATTCCAGCCGGTGTACTCACCGACCAAAACAATGCCGACGCCCAAGGCCCAAACATGAGCGGGGCCTAACACGCGCGAGAGTGAGATGTGGTTGGAGGCTGTTGGTGTGTTTGCCATTTTGTCCTCCTTAAATCCGATGTTTTTCAGTCATGGCTTCGATCTCGCCTTCACGCGATGATGTCAGCTCAGCTTCTGAATATTTCGAGTCCGTTGTGAACCAGTCGTAGAGCATCCAGGCTGCAAACAGCGCCGACACAGCCCAACCGATATTTGCGATGGTCATCCACATGATCGTGAGCTCCTATTTGCCGTTGAACTTTTCGTCGATCACATCGCGATACTCTTTGTCAGAGGCCCGGAACAGAAAGACGAAATATCCAACCAATGCGATGGTCAACAAAATCAACTGCACCCAGTTAATGGAGTAGTCCCATTTGCTTTGAATGACGTCATGGGCCGCCGCTGCATCAGCGTAACCAAGCTTCACCCATTGCTCGACTTGCGCTGGCGTTTGCTTCAGCAATTCCCAAGTCGGGTTTTCAATTTTTTCAACAACTTTGGTATTGCCAGCCCAGCCCATATAGAGCGGGAACCACAACGCCAAAAATATCGCGCCGACAATAACAACGATATCGAACCATTGCATCGCCTTGGCTTGTTCTGGTGGATTGTATTTTGCCATGATGCGCCCCCTCAGACTTTATGCTTGCGGACTTCATCCAACGTCTTGATATCAAGGCCGTAGATGAAGTGTTTGTCAGCAGCGTAGTTTTTCACCATCGCAGCGATTGAGGCCGTATTGAAAATGAGAACTGCAGCCGCTGCAATCAAAGCGACGATGCGCACTGTGCTGTCGGGAATATGCGGCCAAGACATGAAAAGTACAAATAGCACGGCAATCCATAGAGCCGCGACAAAAGACCAAGCACCGCGCACATCTGAGCGGTACATGGCCTCAATCCTTTGATTGAGGTCAGACATCGACGTTCCTCCCGCAGGCCTGGTACTTTTTTTCCCGTCACGACCAGTCCGCCCATTGATTCGATTTGCAACGGGGCAATTTTGTTGTCTGTCAGGAAACGTCCGATATCTGGGATTGTCAAGAACAAGTCATGATGCAGTGCAGCACATTACCTTAAGTGTTCTTGCCTTGTGGATAGGAAATGACCGACAAATAGCGCGCAGGCAATTTGGCTAAAGTTTTCTGGGCCGTGCGGCGAATCCGCGTCGAAGAACAAGCTATCACCGGGCTTCAATTTATAGACCTGGTCGCCGTGGCGATAATCTACTTCACCTTCCAGCATATAGAGCAGTTCCAAGCCTTCGTGTTGAAAAGCGGGGAATGTGTCACTCTCGGTGGTCAGCGTGATAATGTAAGGTTCAACGACAACGCCTGACGAGTTTGAGCCGATGTGGCCCAACAGATTATATTGATGACCGGCCCTCGTGCCGCGTCTTTCAATTTCAATATGTTCACCGGCTTTGACGTGCACCGCTTCGCGGCGTTCTTCATAGCTTTTGAAAAATGCAGTGACGGGCACCGAGAATGCATGGCTGAGCACTTGCAGTGTGGTGAGTGACGGTGACGTATTGCCGTTTTCAATCTTCGACAACATGCCAATGGAAATTCCTGTCACACTTGAGAGATCAGCAACCGTCATGCCTTGTTGGCGGCGGAAATTTCGTACTTCACGGCCGATGGCGGCTTCAAGGTTACGCTCGGAAATTTCACGCACCCGGTGGGGGTCTTGATCGAAGGCGGGCTTGCCACGCGGAATTTCAATCGGTTTCTTTCGCGTTGCTCATGTCTCATGCCTGTGAATGTCAAAATCAATTTTTTCACTACAGGGAAACATGAGAGCCGACAAGGGCCGGATCAATCAAACCACAGATTGCGCTGCGACTTCGAGAACATGCAAGAGACTGGCCGCAGACGAACGTGGACCGTAAAGTGTTACATCACTCTTGCTGTGCTTGATGAGATAACAGCCCAAATGCTCGATCACCGTGCGCGAAGCAAAACCTATCGGAGCAGTTGGACAGATCAACATTGCAAAGTCGTTCGAATAGCGGATGCAAATTTGGGGCTGACACATCAAGGCGAACCCACGCATCGGTTTGTTCAGTGATCGACGCTGCATCACCAAACAAGGTTTTCAAATGCGCTGCGATGTCTTCGTAAGTGGCAAATGGGGCTTCGACCATCCACTGATCGGCTGATAGCCAAAATGCGCTATAAGATTGCCGACGACGCAGACTGTGCAGGACCTGGAAGTGGCACTTTGGCGGCTTTAGCTGCTTTTGCCATAGCCCTCTGGCGGCCCTTACGCGCGGCGACTGACGCAAGTGCGACGTCAAACCGTTCGGCGATGCGATAGCTTCCGATCTCAACAATTTTCGGATCATCATTGCCCAGTGCCGTGAGCGACTTCAATGGAGAATTAGCCACGGAGACGTTCTCCCTCTGGATCAAAGAAATGCGGGCTGACTATTTCAATCTCCACATCCGTCTTGTTGAGGAAATTGACCGCCCGCATGCGCTGGCCCATTTTCTTGTCACCGGCTTTCAAATATCCAAGCGCAATTGTGATCCGATATGTGGCGAGTAAACCATCGATGTCAACCAACCACCATCACTTTCCAAAACAGGCGCGGCGCCGATCTCCAAAAAATGACTGCCCTGCCGTCAAGGGTTGCGACGCATCAACAGGTTTGACACCAACCAGGCGATAGCCGTTAGGGGCGTTCATTCCTTCGCGTTGCGACAGCACCATGCCAATGGAGTCTTTCTTTTTCGACACCATTTTGCCAAGGCCCATGTTGAGTGCAGTCGATTGGCCATTCAATTCATTGCCTGCCACATGGCCCTTTTCGATACGCATGACGCCTAAAGTTTCAGTGCCATAAACAACTGCATCAAACTCTTTGCCAACCTCGACGAGCTTGCGGATCATCGCATCGCCGTAGCGTGTGGGCACAGCAATCTCGAATGCCAATTCGCCGGAGAAACTGATGCGGAATAGCCGCGCGCGCAAGCCGCCACAGACAGTGATGTTGCCTGCTCCCATGTAAGGGAATACCTCATCAGAAATGTCCTGATCCACAATCTTCGCAAGCAGCTTTCGCGCATTCGGACCTGCAACAGAATACTGCGCCCAAGCTTCCGTTGTCGAAATCAGTTGTACATCCAAATCGGGATAGAGGCATTGCCGCACAAATTCGAGATGGCGGAATACGGTGACAGCATTCGCTGTCGTCGTCGTCATCACATATTCATGTTCACCCATACGCGCCGTGGTGCCGTCGTCGAAGACGATGCCGTCTTCGCGCAACATTAAGCCATAACGACACTTGCCAACGGCCAATGATGAAAATGTATTGGCGTAAACGCGATCCAGAAATTTGCCAGCGTCCGTGCCTTGGATGTCAATTTTGCCCAGAGTTGTGACATCGCAAATGCCAACGGATTTTCTTGTCGCCAAAACTTCGCGATCAACCGATTGCCGCCAATGGGTTTCGCCTGCGCGCGGCAGCCATTGCGTGCGCAACCACATGCCGACTTCGACAAAGATTGCGCCCTGCTCTGTCGCCCACTTGTGCGATGGCGTGAGGCGAAATGGTTTGAACTCTTTGCCGCGTGATCGACCAGCGAGGGTACCCATGGCCACTGGTGTATAAGGTGGGCGATAAATTGTTGTTCCGGTTTCGGGAATTGATCGACCGGTTAATTCCGCCATTACAGCAAGTCCAACGACATTGCCCGTCTTGCCCTGGTCCGTCGCCATGCCAAGCGTGGTGTAGCGTTTCAAGTGTTCGACGGATGAGAAATTTTCCTGATGCGCCAGTTTCACATCTTTGACAGTCACATCATTCTGGAAATCAATCCATGCACGACCCTTGCCTGATTTCACATACCAGAGCGGCTTGATGGCAACAGGTGCGTCTTCGGCTTTGGGCAATGCACTTTCGGCGACCTTGATACCAAGCGCAGAAAGAACCTGCACGGCCTGCGATTTCCCTGTCACCAAAGCGGCATGGGTTGACATTGCACCGTTTGCGGCACCTGCGGCGGCGAGATTGGCAGGACCACCCTCACCCGGTACAAAGGCTGCGATGCCTTCATCCCAATTTGGCTTCGAACGATGGTGCGAGGTGATGTTGACATTGGGATTCCATCCACCCGAAACACCCAGTGCGTTCGCGTTGATGGTTTCGGTTTTTCCATTGGCATGCCGCACAGTGATCGACTTCAAACCAAGCCGACCTTCGGTATCGATGACTTCGGCCCCGCGCAAATGCCGAATGCCCGGCAACAATGCGCCGCCTTCGCGACTGTCTATCAGTGCAACAACATCAGCGCCTTTGGCTTGCAAATCCGTCGCGGTTCGCAATCCGTCATCGTTGTTCGTAAACACCGCAACGCGATCACCCACAGTCACAGCCCAACGATTGGCATAGGCGCGCAAGCTGCCCGCCAACATAATGCCGGGACGATCATTATTTTCAAACGCGATGGGGCGTTCCGTGGCACCACCAGCTAGAATGGCGTGTTGTGAATATATCCGCCACAGCGTCTGCCGTGGCCTTCCGGGGAGTGGTACGGTCAAATGATCACTCACCCGTTCCACTGCGCTGTAAATGCCATGGTCAAATGCGCCAATGACTGTAGTACGAGACATAAGCCGCACGTTGGGCAGGCTTGCCAATTCGGAGACAACAGCCGCCGCCCATTCAGTGCCAGTCGCGCCACCAACGTCATAGGTCTCGGCATTTAACCGCCCACCCATTCGGAAATCTTCATCTGCTAAAATCACACGCGCACCGGCGCGTCCCGCCGTGAGCGCGGCCATCAAACCAGCGGGACCAGCACCAATGATCAATAGGTCACAATGCAGAAAGCCTTTGTCATATTGATCAGGGTCTTCGTGTTTCGACATCGAGCCCAAGCCCGCCGCCCGGCGAATGATTGGCTCATAGAGCTTCTCCCAGAAAGCCGCAGGCCACATGAAGGTTTTGTAGTAAAAACCAGCGGCGAAAAAACTTGAGAGACGATCATTAATTGACAAGGCATCGAAGGCCAATGACGGCCAACGATTTTGGCTGTTGGCTTCAAGTCCGTCGAATAATTCTGCGACGGTAGCCCGTGTGTTGGGTTCAAGTCTTGCACCCGTTCGCAATTCAACCAGCGCGTTGGGTTCTTCTGAACCTGCCGACAATGGTCCACGCGGACGATGATACTTGAAGCTCCGCCCCATCAACTGCACGCCATTGGCGAGCAAAGCAGATGCTAGCGTATCACCGGGGTGACCGGTGAAAGACTTGCCATCGAACGTGAAGGAAAGCGTTTTGCTGCGATCAATCTGGCCGCCTGTGATGCGATTGCTCTGACTCATGTTGAACGCCCCAAACTGCGGGCAACGTCGCGCGCCATCTCAACTTTGGTAATCTCATGCGTCACGGTGTTGCGCGTGACCACAAGCCAACTGCGATCACCTTGTTCGTGATACCAAAGCTCACGGTGCTCGCCAGCCGGGTTGTTGCGTTGATAGGCATAGTCATGAAATGCGGCGATGGCATCAGGCGCCATGCCATCGGGCCTGTTCATCAAGCTCGCGTCGCCGAGATAAACGAACTCTTGCGCATCACGTGGACCTAGGAGGGGATGGTTGATGATCATGGCGTTCTCAATGCAAATTCGGTGTTGCGCCCATGCCTTTTTCGTCGATCATCAATCCTTTCAGGAAGCGATCAAAACGATAGGCGGTGGCTGTTTTGTGAGGTTCGTCTTTTGCGAGCAAATGTGCAAAGCACCAGCCGCTGGCAGGCGTTGCTTTAAAGCCACCGTAGCACCAACCGCCGTTGAAGTAGAGGCCGTCGATATGTGTTTTATCTATAATGGGTGAACCATCCATCGACATGTCCATGATGCCACCCCAAGCGCGCAATAATCTGGCCCTGCCAATCATTGGCATCAGTGCCATGCCGCCTTCCGCTACATCCTCGATCACAGGCAAGTTGCCGCGTTGGGCGTAAGAATTGTAACCATCTATGTCGCCTCCAAACACGAGGCCGCCCTTGTCGGATTGACTGACGTAGAAGTGCCCGGCACCAAAAGTCATCACGCCGTCAATCAACGGTTTTAAACCTTCAGACACGAAAGCCTGCAACACATGACTTTCGATTGGCAAGCGCATGCCAGCATGGGCCATGACTTTTGACGATGAGCCCGCCACAGCAACGCCAATTTTTTTAGCACCAATAAAGCCGCGCGTTGTTTCAACGCCACGCACGCGGCCATCTGCAATCTTGAAACCTGTGACTTCGCAATTTTGAATGAGATCGACGCCGCGTATGTCGGCACCACGGGCATAGCCCCAGGCTACGGCATCATGGCGCACTGTGCCGCCACGCTTTTGTGCCAGTGCACCTTTGATGGGGAAACGCGCATTATCAAAATTCAGGAAGGGATAAATCGCTTTCACTTGATCACGGTTCAGCAGCTCCGCATCAGCACCATTGAGGATCATGCCATTGCCGCGCCGTGTAAACGCATCGCGTTGCGCGTCGGTGTGGATCAAGTTCATAATGCCGCGTTGGCTTACCATTGCATTGTAATTGAAGTCTTGCTCCAAGCCTTCCCACAACTTCAATGAAAACTCATAGAACGGCTCATTGCCATCGAGCAGATAGTTAGACCGGATAATCGTGGTATTGCGCCCCACATTGCCGCCACCCAGATAACCCTTTTCCAACACCGCAATGCGGGCTTGGCCAAACTCCTTGGCGAGATAATAGGCCGTTGCAAGTCCATGCCCACCGCCACCGACGATAATATAATCATATTCAGCCTGCGGAACAGGATCGCGCCAAACTGGCTTCCACCCCTTGTGACCTGTCAATGCCTCAGCGATGACCCGCCAACCTGAATATTTCAATTTCGTCGGTCCCTTTGTTTGTGCTCCCATTCTGAAAGCTGAGTGCTTGTTTATCGCATCCGTTTTCGCCATGCATCAATCGATTTCCGACATTCTGGGTAATCATATGCGGCTCCGAGCGACATCCTTGTGCTCCACATCACAGTTATGCGTAACAATACGCCAAGCAAAATCTCTAGGAGAACTCTGCAATGGCGCAATTCATCAACAGCAAGGAAAAACTCGTCGTTGACGCGCTGGATGGGCTGTTGCGATCGTCTGGTGGTGCAAATTTGGCGCGGCTTGATGGCTATCCCGGCATCAAAGTGATCTTGCGCACCGATCATAATGCCAAACACGTGGCCCTTGTGGCTGGCGGGGGTTCTGGACACGAGCCAGCCCATGCAGGGTTTGTGGGTCCGGGACTTTTGACGGCCGCTGTATGCGGTGAAGTTTTTGCCTCCCCAAGTGTGGATGCCGTGTTTGCAGCCATTATGTCTGTGACTGGCAAGGGTGGCTGCTTGTTGATTTTCAAAAACTACACTGGCGATCGCTTGAACTTTGGTCTTGCGGCGGAACGCGCGCGTGCCCTTGGCAAGCAGGTCGAAATTATTATCGTGAAAGAAGACATCGCAATTCCAGGGATTGAACAACCACGCGGCATTGCAGGTGTGTTGTTTGTTGAAAAGATCGCCGGCCATTATGCGGCCAAGGGTTGGCCGCTCAAAAAGGTCGCTCATATCGCTCAGCGCGCCGCAGACGGGCTGGTTTCATTGGGCATTGCGTTGACGTCTTGCACCTTGCCCGGCATTGGCCGTGAAGACCGCATACCCGATGGCAAAGCCGAACTGGGACTTGGCATTCACGGAGAACCGGGCGCGGATTTGGTCACATTCCAAGGTGCGCAACACTCCGTCGCTCTCGTCACTGATCGCCTGTTTAAGAAAGTGAAACCTGCCCGCAGCTATGCCTTAATGATCAACAATCTTGGTTCTGCTACGCCGCTCGAAATGAATTTATTGGCGAATGAGGTTTTGAAAAGTCGCCACGGCAAAAAGATCAAACTTGTGTGTGGACCTGCAGCACTTGTGACTTCGCTGGATATGCACGGCTTTTCATTGAGCCTGTTGCCATTGACACCTGACTTTGAAGTTGCGCTCAAATCACCTGCAGCCCCATTGGTGTGGCCAGGCATGCACACACACGTGCAACCGAAATTGGTAAAACTGCCGCGCGCGATGAAAGTGAAACCGGTACGAGCCAGCAAAAACGATGCTTTGGCTGCATTGGTTGGAAGCAGTTGCGATATTCTGCTTGGAGCGGAACAAAAACTGAATGCACTCGATGCCAAAGTCGGCGATGGGGATACAGGATCAACCATTGCAACAGCAGCACGGCACTTGAAAGCCAACCTTCATAAATTGCCATTGGCCAGACTTGATGCATTCTTTTCGTCAGCCAGCGCCAGCTTCATGCGCAGCATGGGTGGTTCGAGCGGCGTGTTAATGGCCATCATGTTCACGGCTGCAGGCCAAGCCGCCGCTTCGGGGCAGTCATGGCAGAATGCGTTGCACGCTGGCCTTGAAAAGATGATGGCCTATGGTGGGGCAAAGCCCGGCGACCGCACGATGCTTGATGCCTTGGTGCCTGCCCTCGACTGTATTGTCTCGTGGCGGAATCGTGGAGGATGCCGCACGCGCCGCTCGCAAAGGTGCTGATGCGACTGCAAAGATGAAACGCGCCCGTGCTGGTCGCTCGAGTTACGTTTCAGAGTCAAACTTGAATGGAGTGACCGATCCCGGTGCCGAGGCCGTTGCGATGCTGTTTGAAGGCTTGGCCAGTCGAGGTTAGTTGCCGGTCTTCTTCAATTCGGCATCAAGCACTTTGGCCGCATTGCTATATGCCTTTTCAAGATGAGAACCCATGGCAAGTCTTGCGCGTTCAGGATCTCTACTGTTCAATGCACGGATGATTTCACGATGTTGTTCAAGTGTTGCTTCAGCTTCGCCTGAGCGCGGCAGCATCATGTAACGGCAACGGTCAAGTTGGGCTTTTGAAATTTCAATTGCACGCCACAGGCGTGGCATATTGCTGATCTCAGCAATTGTGCGGTGAAACCGATCGTCAATGGCAATGGCCTCAATAAAGTCTTTGCGTTCAATGGCTCGTGCGTGAGCAATCAATATGTCCGACAAAGCATCGACATGAATTTGCGACATGCGAAGGGCCGCCAGTCCCGCGATTTCCATTTCCAATGCGCGGCGAATCAAGAAGGCTTGCTCCACTTCATGGCGGTCAATGCGAGACGCGCGCGTACCCGATTGCGCGACAACGTCGACAAGGTGTTCGTCACTCAGTTTTTTCACGGCTTCGCGCACGGGCGTTCGTGAAATCTTCAGGAGTGAAGCAATTTCTTTCTCGTCAATGACTTCGCTGGGGCCGATTTTCCCTGTTAAAATCAGGCTTCTAATCAAGGTGTAAATTTGCTCTCGCAAGCGGCGCTTTACGATCAAGCCGGGTTTCGCGGAGTAGTTTTTGCATAACTGTCATACTAATATAACAGTTGTAGACAGCAAGCCTAAAGTCGTCCTACTGTGGATGGAGTTGCACAATCTGCGAGGACATGATGGCCGGGAAAAACAACTATCCCAAACTCCATAACGCAATGTGGCCCGGACTTGTGGGCAAGGGATCAGAATCGGAACCGGGCATTGCACTCGACACTTTGATAGACCTCACAGCCAATGCCAGCGTCGACGGTGTCAAGTTTGACGGCATCGACATTTTCCATGTTGCACCCCACACCAATCTTGATTTCACAGATGATGAAGTGAAACGGCTTGCCGACAAGGTGCGTGCGAAAAACTTAAACATCGGCTCAATCGTGGCCCCCGTTTGGCCGCCCGTCGGCGGGGGATCGGCAATGGGGTCGCTAGCTGATCGCAAGAAGTTCGTGGCCAATGTTGAAAAGTCTTGCAAGCTCGGCAAGCGATTGCGCGATCTCGGAGTTAGGCACTATGGCGTTGTTCGCATTGACTCGGCTGCTGGTCCTGCCGATTGGGCCAAAGACCCTGTTGGCAATACAAAAAAGATCGCAAAAACTTTCCGCGAAGCATGCAGCGTGGCCTCTGACTATGGCGAACGCCTCGCAGCTGAAGGTGAAATTTGCTGGGGCGGCATGCATTCTTGGCGCGATATGATCAACACCCTTGAAGAAACGGATCGCCCGCAGACCATTGGTTTCCAAGCCGATATGGCGCACACGCTTTTATATACGATGGGTTACAACGCGCCAAAGTCGCGTCTGCTTCCTGCCAAGTTTGATTGGAAGAGCAAGAAAACTCTCGACGAAGCATTGAAGAAAATGACCGATGCGCTGCGACCGTGGACAATTGACTTCCATGTCGCACAGAACGACGGCACGGTGAAGGGTCTTGGCTATCATGACAAGACTGGTAAGCACTGCATGATCACCGATAAGAACGGTAAACTCGATGTGCCGAAGCATGCTGGCTATTGGTTGCGCGATCGCGACGGCGCACTGACCAAAGCCTTCCGCCATATTTGCTGGGATGGCTGCATGTTCCCCAATGATGTGATGCTGCAACAGAAAACTTGGAACGACATTCTCGCGGCCATGATCAAGGTGCGCGACAAACACGGTTGGCAAGCGTGATGAGCAAGAAACCTCTTAACATTGGCATGGTCGGCTATGGCTTCATGGGTCGTGCACATTCCAATGCGTTTTCACAAGCAGGACATTTTTTTGATCTGCAACACAAACCTGTTTTGAAAGCGGCCTGCGCCCGCGATGCAGGCAAACTCAAAGCCTTCGCTGATCAGTGGGGCTATGAGTTAACGGAAACTGATTGGCGCAAACTTGTCGAGCGCAAAGACATCGACGTTATTGATATTGCCGCATCGAACGACATGCATATGGACATTGCGATGGCTGCCGCAGCTGCTGGCAAGATGGTGATGTGTGAAAAACCGCTTGGTCGCAATGCCAAGGAATCAGCCGCAATGGTGAAGGCCGTTGAGGCAGCCAAAGTCGCCAACATGGTCTGGTATAACTATCGGCGTATTCCAGCTGTTACGCTTGCCAAACAATTTATTGATGAGGGAAAGCTCGGCAAGATTTTTCACTATCGTGCCAAGTTTCTACAGGATTGGACAATTTCAGCAGACTTGCCCCAAGGTGGCCAAGGCCTTTGGCGGCTTGATGTGAATGTTGCTGGCAGCGGTGTGACTGGCGACTTGCTGGCCCATTGCATTGATACAGCCATGTGGCTCAACGGCGGCATCAACACCGTCATCGGCATGACAGAAACGTTTATCAAGGAACGAGAGCACACCCTTACAGGCAAATTAGAAAAAGTGGGCATCGACGACGCCAGTTTGTTTTTGGCGCGCTTTGACAATGGTTCACTCGCAAATTTTGAAGCTACGCGCTACGCCCGTGGTCACAAAGCGCTCTACACTTTGGAGATCAATGGTGAGAAGGCCTCGATCCAATGGGACCTTCACGATCTGCACCGCTTGCAATATTTCGATCACCGGGATGAAGGCCGAACGCGCGGTTGGCGCTCTATTCACGTCACAGACGGCGATCATCCCTATATGTCCAAGTGGTGGGTGCCGGGTTTGCAAATCGGATACGAACACAGTTTTGTGCACCAAGCCGCCGACTTTATCGAAGGGCTTGAAACGGGCAAAGCCGCTGCCCCAACCTTCCGTGATGCATTGGCAACAGATCTGGTGACAGATGCGGTTCTGAAATCTGCTGCCTCCGGAAAATGGGAGACCGCAAAGTGATCAACTCAGGGCTTGCATGTTTCAAACGGCGGGTTAGTCTCAATTGCTTCCAGTTGCATCGAGGATGGTTTGATGTCTGAAGCGACGACACCAGCGTTACGATTATCAGGGGTTTCCAAATCCTATGGTTCGGTGCGCGCACTTGAGAACCTCTCCTTCGAAGTTGCTGATGGCCGCTTCTTCGTGCTGTTTGGACCAAGCTCTGTTGGCAAAACCACGACCTTAAGAACAATTGCAGGATTGGTGCGCCCCGATGTTGGCCGCGTTGATATATTTGGACAAGACCACACGGCGGCACCTATCGCGGGTCGCGGGGTGTCGATGGTGTTTCAGTCTTTTGCGCTTTATCCGCATCTCACCGTCTATGAGAATTTCGCCTATCCTTTGCGCGAAGAAGGTGTAGCGCGTGAAGACATCGACAAGCGGGTGAAAGAAACCGCCACCATGCTAAAGCTTCTGCCAAGGTTAGAACGCAAGCCCAGCACCTTATCAGGTGGTGAACAACAACGCGTGGCTTTGGGTCGCTCGCTCATCCGCCGTCCTAAAATTCTGCTGCTTGATGAACCTCTGACAAATCTTGATGCGAAACTCCGCCACGACATGCGCGCCGAGTTGAAACGCTTACACCGCCAGTTTGGCATGACGATTGTTTATGCAACACCTGACGAGCTTGAAGCATTGTCGATGGGTGAAGAAATTGCCGTCATGCGGGATGGGGCTGTTGTCCAACAGGGCACGCCGGACGAGCTTTATGAAAACCCGAGCGATATTTATGTGGCCGGAAAAATTGGTTCGCCGCACATGAATATGATCAAGGCCAAAGCCAACAAGGGCGCGTTTGAGACGTCACTCGGTACCATAGTGCCGAAAGCGAAACTGAAATCTGTTCAAACTGGCGAAGCGGCATTCCTTGGCATCCGGCCCAGTGATATTCGCTTTGCCCAAAAAGGCGAAGCTGCAACCAAGTCTCGCGTACAAATGCTGGAGCCACTGGGCGATATCACCGTGATCTCTGTTGAAGCTGCAGGCGAAACATTACGCATGGTGGTGCCGGAAAGCAGCGCGCTTGCCATTCAACCCGGCCAAATGGCTGACATTTATATTGATCCCAAAAAGTTCCACATCTTCAATGCTGCAAATGGTCAGGCTCTCACATGACGAACAGCGGCAGGAAGCAAATACAGTTCATCAATGGAGGAAACAGAGTATGAGCTATATGACAAAAACCAAAAGCATTGTGGCGGGGATTGCCTTTGCTGCATCGCTGACCGTTGGCGGCGCGCTGAACGCGTTTGCTGGCGAAGTGACATTGACAATGGCTGTGCCGGATTGGCCACCAACGCGCATCATGAAAAAGATGTTCGACGAGCAGTACAAATCGAAAACCGGCAACACCGTTAAACTCGAAGTCGATTTCATTCCATGGCCAGATTTCTATACGCGCGTCAACGCATCGCTGACATCGGGCGAACAGAAATACAATTTCGCCGTTTCGGATTCGCAATGGTTGGGTGCCTTTGTTGAAGGTGGTTATTTCCGCAAAGTGAACGACTTGATTGATGCCGATCCTGAATTGCAAAAGACCATGGCTGATATGCATCCAGCGCCGCTGAATGCCTATTCGACCTATCCAAACTCGACGCCGAACTATTATGGCTTCCCACAATTCCCCGACGTTTTGGTGAATTTTGGCCGCTCTGACATTCTTTGCAATGAAGACGAACAGAAAGCCTTCATGGCAAAGTTCAGCAAGAAGCTTCCCTGCACGGGCGAAGAACTTGACGCCATGACTTGGGACGACTTCAAGAATGTTGGCGTTTTCTTCAAACGCAAAAAAGGTGAAATGCTTGCAGGCAAACCTGCCGATGATGATTTCTACGGCATCGCATTCCAAGCCGGTAAAGGCTACGACTTCTCGTCGATGCAGATCAACGGCTTCATTTGGCAAATGGGTGGTGGCACGTGGGATGAAACCAAGCAACCAACAGGACAAGCTGAAGGCGTTGTGAACTCACCAGAAGCAGTGAAGGCTTTGGAAAGCTACTTGAGCTTCATTGATCTGATGCCGCCTGTGGCAAAAACCGGCACGATGGACATTTTCAAGTCAGACGAATTGTTCCGTGAAGGCAAAGTTGCCATGAACATTGACTGGATTGGTCTTGGCGAAGCCTCGCTTGATCCGAAGACGTCAAAAGTCTCTGACAAGTTGGTGTTCGGCATGGCTCCCGGCACAATGGGTGCTGATGGCAAGATGGTGCGTTGGTCCAACATCGGTGGTCAGCCATTCGTGCTCACCACATGGACCACACCAGAACAGCTGACCGAAGCCATGGGCTTCGTGAAGTGGTGGTTGTCGCCTGAAATTCAGCATCAGTTTGCTGCATCAGGTGGTCAGTCTGCCATGAAGTCGGTGTTTACCGATCCAAAGTATGTGACGTATCGTCCTTGGAACCGCGCTTGGGCGGCCTCGCTGGATTGGCAAAAAGACGTGTGGCACGTGCCACAGTTCTTTGAACTGCTGACGCAACAGCAAGACCAGTTCGACCTTGCCATCACCGGCAAACAAGACGCCAAGACCACTTTGGACAATGTTGCCAAGTTCCAACAGAACTTGCTGACGGAAGCTGGATTGATCAAGTAACACTCTTGCAAATGTGCGCAGTGATCGTGCTGCGCACATTTGTTCGTCACTCAAATTGTCGTCGAATTCCCCGCGCACTTCGGCAACGTCGGGGAACATTTCATCTTTAGGCATTTTACCGTCGCATGACCGCAACACTCGACATCGCACCAACGCAAAGTCTTTTCACGCTGCGGCCCGACAACTGGAAGCTCGCCATTTTGGCAGGGCTCGTTGTTTCAGCCGTTGCTATTGCAACACTCCCCGCTGCTGCTTCCTTTTGGACAGTGGGTGCCATGGCCGCACTTGTTGCTGCAGCTATCACCGTCAACGCCTTTCGCAGGCATAATTATGGTGGCCTCTTGGTCGCTCCCGCTATTGCGGTTTTGTTTGTGATGAACATCTTTCCGTTGCTCTGGTCTTTGGGCCTTTCTTTCTTCGCCTATCAATCCAACCAGCAGACCATTCGCTTTGTTGGTCTTACCAATTACACCAAAGTGTTGACCGATGATTTGAAGGCACCTGAGAACTGGGCCAACCTTGTCAACACAGCAATGTTCGTGGTGCTGACGGTTGCAGCTCAAATGATTGTTGGATTTCTGCTGGCGTTGCTGTTCTCCAAACAGTTTCCGTTGCGCAAGTATCTTCTTATTCTCGTGCTGACACCGATGATGCTGTCGGTTGTCGCTGCGGGTGTGTTCTTTTCATACTATTACGATCCCACATTTGGATTGCTCAGTTATTTTATTCGTCTTTTCACTGACCAACAGTTTATCTTGATGGACAATAAGGCCGGTGCCGTTGCGGGTATCGTGTTTGCTGACGCGTGGATGTGGTCGCCCTTCGTCATGCTGCTCGTGCTTGCTGGTCTCGTGTCGGTGCCGAAATATCTTTATGAAGCAGCTGCCATCGACCGGGTTTCAAGTTGGCGTCGGTTTTGGAGCATCACGTTCCCCTATATCCGCAGCCTTCTCATGCTCGCACTATTGTTCCGCACCATTGAAGCGTTTAAACTTTCCGACATGGTGCAGCTGCTCACCAAGGGCGGCAATGATACGATGACCATTGCCTATCATCTCCAACGTCTTGCCAGTGAGCAAAACAAAACCAGCGAAAGCGCTGCAATATCCTACGTCATGCTGTTCATTGTGATCGTGCTCACCAATCTTTACCTCTACATCGCCAATCGGCGCAGCGAAGGAGCAAACTGATGGCTGCGTCTTCATCCCTCTGGGAAAAGCTTGGCTTTCGCAAAGCCTCTGGCGTGAGCGAAGCTGGCTGGGGGCAGACTCTGTTTGCTGGTGTCATCAGCTTGATTTACTTTTTGCCCGTTCTGTTGATCATCATCACCAGCTTCAAAGTTCAGACTGAAGCGCTGGCCATTCCGCCTAAGTTCTTCCCCACTACGTTCTTTGGATTGATCCCTGAACATCTTACCTTCACGCCGACACTGGAAAATTACACATCGGTGTTTTCACGTGCCATGACATCGGGTGGCGTGGTTGAGAATACTGGCTTTGCAAAGTATTTTTTCAATTCTCTTGTGATTGCAGGCGTGTCGGTTTTTCTGGCTCTCGTCATCGGCACACTCGCGGCTTTTGGCTTTTCGCGTTATCCCTTAAAAGGCAATGACACTTATCTCTTTATCATCCTGACAACGCGCATGTTACCTGCCATCGTTGTGATCATTCCTGTCATCTTGATGTTCCGGGTGACAGGTCTATCGGGATCATACATCGGCATTATTCTGCTTTACACCGCATTCAATTTACCATTCACGATCTGGATGATGAAGAGTTTCTTTGATGAACTTTCATTGGATGTTGAAGATGCTGCACGCATTGATGGTTCATCTGACATCAAAGTCTTCTTTAAAATTTGTCTGCCTCAAGTCTTGGCGGGCCTTGCAGCAACATTTGTGTTCGGACTTATTCTCACGTGGAACGAGTTTCTGTTCGCCCTCCTCCTCACAGGCGTTGATACGCGCACCGTACCTGTGGGCATGAGTCAGGCTGTGGGTGGTGGTGGTATTGGTGTGTTGTGGGGATTGCTTGCAGCCATCGAAACGCTGTTTTTGATCCCGGTGTTTTTCGTGACGTTCTTCCTGCAGGACCAATTGCTGCGCGGCGTTACATTCGGAACGGTAAAGCGCTGACATGTCGACAATCGAAATCAAAAAGATCACAAAGAAATTCGGTGAGTTTACCGCCGTGCGCGATGCTGATTTGTCGGTGAATGCTGGCGAAGTCGTATGCCTGCTCGGGCCATCAGGCTGCGGCAAAACAACCACACTGCGGATGATCGCAGGACTTGAACGCGCGACGTCAGGTGAAGTGATCATTGGTGGTCATAACATGAATGCGCTGCCGCCTGAAAAACGAGACATCGCCATGGTGTTCCAATTCTATGCGCTCTATCCCGCGCTAACCGTTGGCGAAAACATTGCCATGCCTCTGCACTATGAAAAACTTGGAGCAGCAGAGGTCGAAGCGCGAGTCAACAAAGTCGCTGACATTCTGCATCTCAAGGACGTGTTAGGCCGTTTGCCCGGGCAAGTGTCCGAGGGCGAAAAGCAACGTGTTGCCGTTGCGCGTGCGATTGTGCGCGATCCCAATTGCTTTCTGTTCGATGAACCACTGTCGCGTCTCGATGTAGAGTTGCGGCATTCCATGCGTGGACAAATCAAACAGGTGCTGTCTAATCTGTCGAAGGCTACGGTGATCGTAACACACGATCAGCTCGAGGCGCTGACGATGGCAGATCGCATCGCCATCATGCGCGATGGATTGATTGAACAAGTTGGCTCGCCACATGAAGTGTTTGCAAAACCTGCCAATGTGTTTGTGGCCAGCTTTATTGGCACACCGCAAATGAATTTGGTTGAAGCAGACTTCAGCGCTTACAACAGTGGCGTTGCAGATTTACGATTGGGCGATCAACAAATCAAACTCGCAGCTAACCCAGCAGTTGGCAAATTGGAGCGTGGAAAAATTACCATCGGCATTCGTCCGCGCGCGTTTATTCCGGTTTCAGTAAAAGGTTCCGATACAATTTCAGCCGTTGCGGAATTGATTGAACCCATGGGGGCCGAAACCCTCATTCACGCGCGCACAAAACAGGGCAATGACATTCGTGTTGTAGTGGCGCGTGAGAAAAAGGTGAAAACGGGTGAGGCGTTGACGCTCAAGCTAGACCCCTCGCAAACTCATGTCTTTGGGCAAGATGGAAAGGCGGTGCGCGCATGAGCAATGGTGCATTGAGCAATGTGGGCGCACGGCGCATGGAGTATTCAATCATCGGTCTTGGCATTGTGGCGTTGATCCTGATTTTTCAACCCTTCAGCATCGGCCTGTTTTCATTGGGTGCCATTCTTGTGGTACTTGCGGGTTTGATCAATAATCTTTTGCCTTTGGCACAACCTGGTGTGCAAACGCGTTCCGTCATTACGATCGCCATGGTGGTGGCCATGGTGTTTTGCATTGTGCTCGTTGTGTCGATTGCAGCGGCGCATCTTTATGGCGTGTTTTTCCTGAAACCACCTGATCCGAACACAACTTCCGGAAAGGCAATGTTGGCTGCGACGAAGTTTTATGCACATCCCTTTGTGTGGAGTGTTGCTGGCGTTGCAACAGTTCTCGCACTTTTGATTTGGATGCGATCCAAGAAAAGCTGAACTGTTACTCCATGAGAAAATGGGAAACTGAGTTATGAGATTTACAGGTAAGCGTGCGGTCGTCACAGGGGGGCTTTCAGGCATCGGTGAAGCCGTTGCTCAACGCATTGAAAGCGAAGGTGGTCGTGTGGCCATTTGGGATATGAATGGCGCTATCATCACCGATATTTCCGATGTCACTTCAGTTGCGAATGCCGTTTCACAGACTTTGAAGCAACTTGGTGGCATTGATATTCTGGTAAACAGTGCGGGCATCACTGGGCCAACTGTGCCGGTGACCGAGTTTCCTGTTGACGGATGGATGCAGACCATCGCCATCAATTTGAATGGAACATTCTTTACCAACAAAGCTGTGGTGCCGATCATGGTGGCGCAGAATTATGGCCGCATCGTCAATGTGGCGTCGATTGCAGGAAAGGAAGGCAACCCCAATGCCTCCGCCTATTCCGCGTCAAAGGCTGGGGTGATTGGATTTACCAAATCATTGGCCAAGGAACTTGCTAAAACCAATATCACCGTGAATGCCGTAACACCTGCTGCTGTGCGCACGCCGATATTTGATCAGATGCCGCAAGCGCATATCGACTTCATGCTGGCCAAAATTCCAAAGCCGCGATTTGGCACGGTAGACGAAGTGGCCAGTTTGATTTGCTGGCTTGCCAGTGAGGAATGCTCATTCTCCACGGGTGCTGTGTTTGACATTTCAGGCGGTCGCGCCACCTATTGAGGGACTGCCTATGGAAAGAATGTGCCGCATTATCGCTGTGAAACCAGAGATCATTCCTGAGTACAAACGCATACATGCCGCAGTATGGCCTGAAATTCTTAAAGCCATCGCCGACAGCAATGTGCGCAACTACAGTATTTTTCTCAAAGAGCCTGAAAACTTGCTGATCTCCTATTGGGAGTATGTGGGTACGGACTATGACGGTGATATGGAGCGCATCAAATCAGCGCCGCGCATGCAGGAATGGTGGGATATCACCGACCCGATGCAGGTGCCGCTTGAAACGCGCAAGGCTGGGGAGTGGTGGGCGAGCGCGGAAAGTGTGTTTCATACAGATTGAGATGACGTAGGTCTTTAAACCTACGATTGAAATGACCGGCAGGGTACCTGGCGTCGTCCTACAGAAGCTTTTAAATCCTACGCTACTACCCCCTGGCCGAACCAACAGATCCGTCTCTGCGGTTCTTATTATGGGTTTAAACGCCTATCCTAACTTCGCCGTCCGGTTCTTGCTTTTCCCCGCGATGAGTTGCTCCACCCCGGCAAAGGCCCGTTGGTAAACATTCTGCTCGGTGTTGGGCATCAGCGTTAAATCATCTTGCGGACTGGCCTGCCAATCCCCGGTCCAAACACCAAATGTTGTGTTGCTCGATGTCACGGGCCATAGCCGCGGACCCGACACATAATTGATCCATGGCAATTCACTTTTGGTGATCCGATAGGAGAAGGATTTGGTGATGTCGCAGAGGTGCAGCAATTCTTCATTCAAATGCCCTGCACCGAAATAAAAGTCCCGAATGCCAGATACCTTGTCAGAACGCGCGCGTTTCAACATGTGCATTTTGGTGATGTCACTGTGCCAAGCGCCCATGCCCGCAAAGTTACGCATCACGGCCCATACTTTTTCACTTGGGACTTTGATAACGCGTGAGGTCCACACCTTGTTGGGTTGGCCGCCTTTCCAGCGGACGGCACCAGTTGGAGGTTTTGGTTTTTCCCGCTTCAGCTTAGCGTTAAGGGCAGCCCATCCCGCTGCAAAGACCTCTTTCGAAATGATTTTCTCATATTTGCCATGCTCTTCGGGGGCCTCGTCAAACACCGCCTCCCATTCAGCAAAAGTTTTGTTACTCTGGGTCACCGGCATCAAGTGCATGGTGGCGATGTAGTTCTTCACCGGGAATGCGGGTTTTTCGAAATTATAGGTGAGTGTGTGACGCGCATCGTCGAGCGTCAGCAGGCGTTCGCGAATATGGGTGCCATTGTGCAAATGAAATGACCTGATGCAGCCAACAACATCGGCATCGAGGCCGCTTTCAATTTTCGACTTTGCAACAAAGGGCGTCCAATTTGGCAGCCCGTTAAAGTCTCGAATAACGCCCCATACCGTTTCAATGGGGGCATCGATTATTGCACTGGCATAGGCACGGGCCATGATATTTCCCTAGAATGAAATGGCCTTGAAGGCCTTGGTTTGGTGGATGAGTGCGGTCTCGGTTGGCAATCGTTCCAAGGAACTTGCACCGTAGAAGCCATGCACGTTTGCGGTGTTCTTCAAAATGTAGGCGGCGTCCTCCGGCGAAGAGATGGGTCCACCATGACATAACACAATGATGTCTTTCCGAACTTTACGTGCAGCCTCAGCCCACTTCTCAATCAGAGCTGGACAATCCTTGAGCTTCAGTGCGGTTTCTGCACCAATGGCACCGCCCGTTGTAAGGCCCATATGCGGCACAATGATATCAGCACCAGCTTTCGCCATCGCCACAGCTTCGTCAGCAGAGAAAACGTAAGGCGTTGTAAGCATGTCTTTTGCATTCGCGGCTTTGATCATATCAACTTCGAGTCCAAAGCCCATGCCCGTCTCTTCCAAGTTTTTGCGAAACACGCCATCGAACAATCCCACCGTTGGAAAATTTTGCACCCCTGCAAAACCCAGCGCTTTCAGCTCATCAAGAAAATGATCCACTATCATGAACGGGTCGGTACCATTAACACCAGCCAACACGGGGGTGTGCGAAACGACAGGTAAAACTTCGTAGGCCATTTCCTTGACGATCTCATTGGCGTTGCCATAGGCCAGCAAGCCCGCGAGTGAACCACGGCCTGCCATGCGGTAGCGGCCCGAATTATAAATCACGATAAGATCAATGCCTCCGGCTTCTTCGCATTTTGCGGAAAGGCCGGTCCCTGCCCCGCCGCCGATGATGGGCTTTCGTGCCTTGACCATGGCTTGGAATTTAGAAAGCAGCGTTTTGCGTTCAAACTTTGGCATGTGACCTCATTTCAGAATTTCATTGTAAGCATCAACAACACTGTCCGTGAATGCAAGATCGTTGATGTGGGCATCGACTTCAATCAATTGTCGATTGGCAGCGGATTTCCAGCCTTTTCGAATGGCCGCAAAAAGTGCTGCATCTGCTTCGGGATCATGAAATGGCTTTCCCGGTGCATCAATGGCTGAGACGCTTTTGAGAGGCAGCAGAAAACGCACAGGTCCCTCCATCTTGTTCAATCGCTGGACAATCCACTTTCCAATTGCGTCATTTTCTTCAACGCTTGTGCGCATCAGAGTAACCACGGGATTGTGAACGTAGAGGTTACGGGCATGGTGTTGTGCCGGAACAGTGTCTCGCGGACCAAAGTTGATCATGTCTAACGCGCCGACTGAGCCCACGTAAGGGATTTTCTTGCGAATGAAAGATCCAAATCGATCATCTGTACAAGGAAGAATGCCACCGAATAGATAATCAGCCACTTCGGTTGTTGTCAGATCAATAGCGGACGTCAGAAAACCTGAATCAACCAGTTTCTCAAAACACTGACCGCCAGTGCCCGTGGCATGAAACACGAAACACTCGTTATCGTTTTCAAGGTGATTACGAATTTGTGTGATGGCTTGGGTTGTGACCCCAAACATGGTGAGGCCGAGGCAGGGTTTGGATTGAGGAAACTGCGGAACTGCATTCAACACCATGCCCGCCGCAGCATGGGCGGCATTGCCTATCACGGCCCTCGTAATGGTATTCAGCCCGGCAATATCTGCGACGGCATGCATCATCATGATGTCGCTCGGCCCAACAAAAGGGGCAACATTGCCAGAGGCCAAAGTTGAGACCATGATTTTAGGCAATCCCACCGGCAGAGCCCGCATGGCAGCCGTCACGATGGCAGTGTTACCAGATCCGCCAAGCCCCAAAACTGCTCCAATGTCTTTTTGCTGAAGCATAAATGCGGTCAGCGCTTCGGCCATTGCCGTTACTGCAGCACCACGATCGCTTAGGCCCAAAACTGCAGAAGAACCCGCGGGATGATGGGATGCGATTTGCGCTGCCGACACATCGCAGATTGTTGAACTTGTTGTCGTTGATACATCAACGGTTACGACCTTGGCACCTGCAGCGACTACCCGCTCTGCCGCATATGTCAGTTCGGCCCCTTTGGTATCAAAGGTTCCCACAACATAAACGGCTTTGGAATGTCATCGGGCTTTGGCCCAACCCTGCTTCATGTTTTTCAGGCCTTCGCGGTACACTTGTTCTCGGTTTGGAAAGAAGTCACGCCAGACGCGGGTTGCTGCGGCCAATGCAGGCATTGCACGACCAAAGGCTTCGATGGTCATGTAGCCATCGTATTTGGCGGACTTCAAAGCTTTGTAAGTTGCGTCCAATGGCAAATGACCGCGACCGGGCGTGCCGCGATCGTTTTCTGAGATGTGAACATGGATGAGGTGCCGCTTGATGGTTTTGATGGCAGCAATTGGATCTTTTTCTTCGATGTTAGAATGAAACGTGTCGTACATGGCTTTCACTGCAGGGTGGTCAACCTCGTCGAGATAGTCACCCAGTTGTTCCATGGTGTTCAATAAATAGCACTCAAAGCGATTGAGAGCTTCTAGGGCGAAGCGCACGTTTTTCTTGGCAGCATAGTCACCAGCTTTGCGGTGGAACGAAATGGCTCGGGCACGCTCCTGCTTGGTCGCGGGGTTTCCTGAAAAATACCCAAGTTCGGAATGCATGGGTCCACCTAGAATCTCGGACCCCAAAGCGGCGTTACAATCAATGACCCACTTTGCCCGGTCAAGGGCCGCCTTCTGTTGGGCCTTGTCAGATGACAATGGATTATTACCGGGACCGAGCACACTGACGGTGGTGCGCCCCAACCCCAACTTGTCAAGTTCGCCCCCCAGCCATGCATAATGTTCGGGCGTTCCTTCAAATACTGGAATCTCCACGCCGTCATAACCTGCCTTTTTCAGGGCGCGCAAAATTGGCAAATGCTCTGCCGTGACGTGGGGTGTCCACAGCAACAGGTTGAACCCAAATTTCATGACGACTCCCGCTTTTGATTGAATCAAAGTTCAATCCGGAATGGCTGACTTGTCAATGAATTCTCTGGACGACAGCACGTAAACATCGGAAGCTGCGCTATCTCAAAAACGGGAGTTTGCCATGAACAAGCCAGTCGCACCCACCACGGCCACCGAAGCTATTTTACATCGCATGCAGCAGTTCATGTCCACATCGCCAGTGCCTTCCATATCGACCGAATTGTTGGCAACGGCCGATGGCAATCTCAATCAGGAACTGCATCGCTTTTTGTTTGATCCGCCGAGCAATCCAAATTTGCTCAAAGGCAAGAAAATTGCGATCTGCTGCACCAATGGTGTGGAAGAAGTGGAAATTCTGGGGTCGATGCGTTGGCTGACTGAGCATGGCGCTGTTGTTCATATTGTTGCACCACGTATTGGTGAGTTTCCGGCCACGCTGGGTTTGCGCTTTCCGGAACAAACCAAAACCCATGTGCTTGCCATACGCCTGATGGAAAATGCGGGATGGTTGAAAATTGATACCTATCTGGATGAAGCGAAAGTCAAAGACTACGACGCTGTTATTTTACCGGGCGGTTGTTGGAACCCCGATTTTCTGCGCGCCGATAAACTTGCTCAAGATTTTGTACGAGATATGCATGCCGCTGGAAAACCAACGTGCGGCATTTGCCATGGGCCTTGGGTGATGGTGAGTGCAAAAATGCTGAAGGGCAAAAAGGCCACTGCCGTTTGGAACATTCAAATTGATATCGAAAATGCTGGTGCCACGGTCATCGATGAACCTTGCGTGGTGGATGGCAATTTGATCACGGCACGGTTTCCCTATGACCTGCCACGCATGATTGATGCCCTCGTTGCGCAATTGGTGGCGTGAAAGTTCTTCAGGCTGGAATCGCGTTTCTGGGTTGCGCGTTTATCAACGCCGCTTTGACCGAGGACTTCAGGTAGTTGTCGCGCAATTGTTGCGGTGAGGTATCATAGGCCGCTGAAAAATGCGCATAAAACTGGCTTGTTGAACCAAAGCCGCTTTCAGCAGCAATCGTCGTAATGGCCAAATCGCTTTCGAGTAGCATGCCGCGGGCCTTTAGAAGTCGCATGCGGATGATGAATTGTTTCAAGGAAATGTTCATGGTGCGGGTGAAAAGCACCAGTGCGTAGTTGGTATGAAGGCCCGTAACGCGGGTCACATTTTCATTGCGCAATGGCTCGGCAATATTTTCCAACACATGGCGCACCATCGCTACCACATGGCGCACATGGGGTGAATGCAAGCTGTTGGATTCAGATTGGAGCTGCCAGGGTTTTTTCAGAAACTCCAAGGGAGCCAAACCAACGCGGCGAAACACGGCACTGAGTTCCAGTTTCAAAATGTCCAATCGTTCTGGATCATTGGCGCGGTAATCAATGTACCATCGCTTAAAATGTCCGAAACACAAAGATCGTGCGGAAAAACCACCATGCCGCCAGTGAGCAATGCGACTTGCAAATTTGCGATGTGGGGCATGAACAGAAATGTGTCGAGCGGCAGGTAGATATTGCAAAGTTCAGCTTCTGATTTTTCGAGGTTTTCGACAGCAACCAGTTGATGCGGCACGCCAGCCCAAAATAAAACCAATTGGTTTGGCTCGACAACCAAGCGCTCACCATCGACGATATAATGTAAGCGGGCATTGCGGACGAAGTTTGCCTCGACATGACCATGCCAATGAGGATGAGCCATCAATGTTGGCTTGAAAATACGCATGCCGAAACGGCCAAACGCCTTGCTGCGGGAATAGAACCGCCGCTCCGGCGACATGACTTCGGTTGAGGGTGTTGGCTTCTTCACCACGACATTAGCGGCTGGGTGGAGATTTTTGTCAATCTTAAAAACCCGGAACCAATGTTTTGTTTTTCGGATTGTCGCTCGCCGTTATTGGCGCGATCATGGTCGCATCGCGCTGTCCAAGCACGACTATAATCTAAAATCGCGGACAACGCGTGTGCACATAAAAAACGGGTACCTTTTGGGAGGACTATAGATGAAAAAAATTACAACCCTTGTCGCCGGCATGCTGGCGTTGGGTGTTTCGGCAACTGCTGTCATGGCCGATGCCATGATGACAGCCGTGCCGGATGCGCCTGCGTTCGATGCCCAAGGCAAAGTCACTTTTGTCGGCATCAACGACATTCTCGAATATAAAGCGCTGCCTGCCTATAGCGAGCCAGACTTTGTGAAAGCTTTGGTTGACGCTGGCAAGCTGCCCGCTGTGAAAGACCGCCTGCCAAAAGAGCCAATGGTTTACAAAACCGGCAACATGAAAGACGGCGTTGGCGTCTATGGCGATGTTATGCGCCACGTCATTGGTGGTCGTCCTGAGGGTTGGAACTATTGGGCTGGTCAATCACAAGGTTGGGGCGGCATCGACATTGGTTTGCAGGAATGCCTGACGCGCACCGGACCGTTGTTCCAGGTGAAGGCTGAAGAATTGGCCCCGCTGCCAAACGTTGCCAAATCTTGGGAATGGTCGGCTGACGGCAAACAATTGACGATGAAGCTGATCGAAGGTGCCAAATGGTCTGACGGTGACGCTTTTGACGCCGATGACATCATGTATCACTGGGAATTCAACATCAAAGATCCTGAGGTCAATCCTTTGGGTGGTGAGTCGGTTGAAACATTTGGTGCTGGAACCGAACTTGAAAAAGTTGATGCCTACACCATCAAGTGGACGTTCAAGGACGCCTTCCCGACGCAAGTTCTGTATTCCATGTCCTACATGAACTTCTGCCCTGGCCCGTCGCATATCTTGGCGCCGCAGCATCCGAAGAATTCCAAGAACACCTATGAGCAGTATAAGAATGCTTTTGGTCCGTCCTATATGGGCATGCCAACACTGGGTGCTTGGGTTGTGGTTGAACACCGCCCCGATGACATCGTGATTCTGCGCCGCAATCCCTATTATTGGAAAGTGGACGAAACTGGCCAGCAGCTGCCCTACCTCAATGAAATGCATTACCGTTTGTCCACATGGGGCGATCGTGACGTGCAAGCCGTTGCAGGCACAGGCGACTTCTCAAACCTTGAGCAAGCTGAAAACTATGTTGAAGCTCTCAAGAAAGCGGCTGACCCTGCTTCACCAGCCCGACTTGAATTTGGCCAACGCACCATCGGCTATGTGTTGCACTTTAACCTGAGCGACAATGCCTGGGGTGAACCCGATGATCGCGCCAAGTCGATGCGCAAGTTGAACCGCAACCTGAACTTCCGCAAAGGCGTGACCTCAATGTTGGATCGTCAACGCTTGGGCGAGTCATTGGTGAAAGGTCCGTTCACCGCGATTTATCCCGGCGGCCTTTACGGCGACAATACCTACTACGACAAAGCTTCGACGGTTTATTATCCGTTCGATGTGGAAGCCGCAAAAGCTGAATTTGCCCTCGCCGGTTTGAAAGACACTGATGGTAACGGTATTCTGAACCACCCAGATGGTGGCAAGGATGTTGAAATCACAGTGTTGAGCAATTTGGACTATGGTTCAGACAAGTCTCTTGCCGAAGGCATCGTCGCCATGGGTGAGCAAGTCGGCCTGCGCATCATTCCCAACCTGATGGCTGGCAATGACCGCGACAACGCCCGCAAGTCCGGCAAGTTTGACTGGCACGTCTGGCGCGCCAATCAGGAGCTGTCGACCGCTGTGCAAAACACCGCACGACTGGCACCAATCGGACCAACAACCAGCGAGTTCCATCAGTCGGGTGACGGCAAGGGTGAGGTTGATTTGCTCGACTTCGAAAAGCAGTTGGTAGAGATCGTCAACAAGTTCATCGCGTCGAAAGACACAGCTGAACGTATTGCTTTGATGAAGGACTACCAGAAGATCGCGACTGAGAATGTCTACTGGGCTGGTCTGACCCAGTATCCAGGTGCACTCATCATGAACAAGCGCTTTGCCAATATTGCGCCGGGCGCTCCAATCTTCATGTACAACTGGGCTGAAGATAACATCATCCGTGAGCGCGTGTATGTGCCAAAGGACAAGCAAGCGTCACACGAAGTGTACCCGAACACACTGGCTGATGTGCCAGGTGGCAAGGGTGTGATGAAGTAACGAAAAGGAAGAGACCTCATCAGGCGCTGCGCGCCAGCTTCTCCGGAGGAGAAGCGACTGGGAGCGCATTAAGCCTCTCCCTCTCCTCTGGAGAGGGGGACCGCTGCGAAGCAGTGGTGGGTGAGGTCTCTTCGTTCTTTTCTCAGAATCCCCATGCTCCGCTATTTCACCATACGCATTTTCTCCGCCATTCCCGTTCTCTTCGTGATGAGCGTGCTGACCTATGGCATCATTCAGGCGCCGCCTGGCGATTACGCAGACTATATTGAGGGCATGTTGCTGTTCAACAATGTGTCTGACGAAGTGGCGCGTGCCGCTGCAGAAAAATTCCGTATCGATAATGGCCTGAATGACCCCATTGTCTTCCAATATTTTCGCTGGATTAAAGGCTTTTTTGTCGGTGATTTCGGGCACAGTTATTTTTACAACAGGCCGGTTTCAGAAGTAGTGTGGCAACGTTTGCCTGCAACGCTTGGCATCGCTTTGGTTTGCCATTTCTTGGCAACACTGTTTGGCATCGGCCTCGGTATTTTGGCAGCCACCAAACAGTATTCCTGGGTTGATACAATTCTCTCGATTTTCACATTCCTCGGCATGACCATCCCGCGTTTCCTTATGGCGCTGATCATTCTTTACTTCATGGCATTCCACTTCAATGTGCAGGAACTGGGTTCATTTTACTCGACGAAGTATGGTGGCCAGCCCATGTCGTGGGCAAAATTTCTGGATTTGGTGAGACACATTTGGCCTGTTGTGTTGATCGCAACCATTGGCGGCCTCGCTTATAACATGCGGGTCATGCGCGCCAACTTGCTTGACACTTTGAACGCCCAATATGTTGAAACCGCGCGCGCCAAGGGCATGAGCGAAGCCGGCGTCATCATGAAACATGCCGTGCCGAATGCGTTGCATCCGCTGATCGGCTATCAGGCTGTTGTGTTGCCTTACATGCTCACGGGCGAAATTGAAGTTGCCATTATTTTTTCACTGCCAACTATTGGCCCTGCCATTGTCGGCTCCATGTATCGCGGCGATGTTTTGGTGACGGGCACCTTGATGTTGATATTGGGTGCAACACTCATACTTGGCAATATCCTCGCAGATATGTTGCTGGCCTGGATGGACCCCCGCATTCGTTTGGGAGATGCGGCATGAGCAAAGATCTGTTCGCACCCTTCGTGAAGCAAGAAGATGCATCCTACCTTGATGCAGCACCCGCTTCATCTCGTTTTGCTAAAAGCGAAGGCTACGCCACACTGGTGTGGCGCAAGTTGCGCCGTTCCGTCACTGGCATGTTGGGATTGATATTGGTTGGCTTGTTGTTGCTGATCGCCGTATTCGCGGATTTTGTGGCACCCGTCGAACCAAAGACGCCGTTCATTGCCTATGCGCCACCTGATCCGTCAGGCTTTTCTGGCAAAGACGGTTATACGCTCCGCCCACAAACCTATGCCATGAAAGAAGGCACAGAGTTGGACCCCATAACGTTCCAACCCCTCATCGGGCCGGACTATGATAATCCGCGTCCCATCAAGTTCTTTGTGCGGGGTTATAAGTATAAGACACTTGGGCTCATTCCATCCGACTTGCATTTATTTGGAACCGATGATGGCAAACCTTTTCATCTGCTGGGCACTGACAAATTCGGTCGCGATATTTTATCACGAGGGATTGTCGGCTCACGGATTTCATTGGCCATTGCCTTGGTGACAGTGGCTTTTATCACCATCGTTGGAACCTTGGTGGGTATGACATCAGGCTATTTGGGTGGGCGCTTTGACACTTGGACGCAACGTGTTGTGGAAATCTTTCTGGCCTTCCCTGAACTGCCGCTCTTCCTCACTTTAACAACCCTCATTCCTGTTACGGCACCAACATCCGTGTTTCTGATATTTGTGGTCATCGTCATGGCGCTTATTCGCTGGGCCCGATTGTCGGTTGAAGTGCGCGCCAAAACCTTGTCGCTGGCCCGCATTGAATATGTGCGTGCGGCACAAGCTGTGGGTGCCAGCGACAAGCGCATTATCTTGCGGCACATTCTGCCAAACGTCATGTCGCATGTGATCGTGGCGGTCACACTTGGCATACCGGCCATCGTGTTGTTGGAATCTTTCCTTGGCTTCTTAGGATTTGCCGTGAAGCCACCGCTGATTTCCTGGGGGTTGATGTTGCAAGATACTGGCACCTTCTCGGTCATCGGCTCCTATCCGTGGATTCTCTCACCCGTTGGTTTCGTGCTGCTCGCCGTCTTCGCATTCAATGCGCTGGGCGATGGCTTACGCGATGCGATTGACCCCTATTGAGGTGATGATGGAAAACACCAACGACATTATCCTCGAAGCCCGCAATGTGGCCGTGTCCTTCAAAGTGGAGGGCGGCGTTGTGAATGCGGTTAAGAACGTCAGCTTTGCTTTGCGCAAAGGTGAGACGATCGCGATTGTGGGGGAGTCAGGTTCAGGTAAATCCGTCACCGCCCGCGCCATCATGCGGCTGCTGACCAAGCGCGCGACAGTTGGCAAAGACGCACAAATCATCATGGCGGGGCAAGATGTTTTGAAACTGCCGGAAAACGAAATGCGGAAGCTGCGCGGCTCGCGTGTATCTATGATTTTTCAGGAACCAATGAGTTCCCTCAATCCAGTTTACACCATCGGTTCGCAAATCTGCGAAGTGCTGCACCTCCACAATAAAATCTCTCGGAAGGACGCCCAAGCCAAGGCGCTGGAGCTTTTGCGTGAAGTGCAAATTCCTGATCCTGAATCGCGCATCAAGCAATATCCGCATCAACTCTCTGGTGGTCAGCGCCAACGCGTGATGATTGCCATGGCACTGGCAAATCGCCCCGATATTTTGATTGCCGATGAACCAACGACGGCGCTGGACGTGACTGTGCAGGCGCAAATTCTAAACCTGATCAAAGACCTCAAAGACAAGTACGGCATGGCTGTGATTCTGATCACCCATGATTTGACGGTGGTGCGCCAATTTGCGGATCGTGTTTACGTGATGCAGCATGGCGAGGTGAAAGAGCATAACCTCACCAAAGCACTGTTTGAAAAACCGCAGCACCCTTACACCAAACGTTTGTTGTCGTCAGACCCCAAAGGCATTGCCAATCCGCTGGTGGGTGAACAACCCAGCATTCTGGTGGGCAACAATGTGCGGGTGACTTACACACTCAAGAAGGGTGGATTTTTCAATGCCACCTATCACCCGCTGCAAGCCGTTGATGGATTGAGTTTAGATTTGAAGCGCGGCGAAACCTTAGGGCTCGTGGGTGAGTCTGGCTCGGGCAAAACCACCTTTGGCCAAGCCCTTATTCGATTGCTCAATCCGCAAGAGGGCGAGATCAGTTTTGATGGTCGTCGCATTGAAAAACTTGACCGAGATGGCCTCCGCCCTTTCCGCAAACGCATGCAGATTGTGTTTCAAGATCCCTTCTCATCCATGAACCCGCGCATGAGTGTGCGGCAAATTATTGAAGAGGGATTGATCGTCAACAGTATTGGCAGCAGCGATGCAGATCGACTGGAACGGGTGAAGCAGGCCCTCACCGATTCCGGCATGCCCACGGATATTCTCTCGCGCTTCCCCCATGAATTTTCAGGGGGACAACGTCAACGCTTGGCCATCGCCCGCGCCATTGCCATGGAACCAGAATTCATCATGTTGGATGAACCGACGTCGGCGCTGGATCTATCGGTGCAGGCCCAGATCATTGAACTTTTGCGCAAACTGCAACGCGAGCGCGGGCTCTCTTATCTATTCATCTCCCATGATTTGAAAGTGGTGCGGGCTTTGTGCCACCGCGTCATCGTCATGCAGAACGGAAAAATCATGGAACACGGTCCCGTGGCCGATGTATTGACCAACCCTAAAACCGACTACACCAAGCGCCTTGTGCGCGCAGCATTTGACATTGCTGCTTGACGAAAGAGGAATAAACCATGTCCGCAAATCCACGTATTACGTTCATCGGCGCTGGCTCAACAGTGTTCATGAAAAATATCATCGGCGATATACTTCAACGTCCCGCTACGTCGGGCGCTACCATCGCTTTGATGGATATCAACCCTGAGCGTTTGAGTGAGTTTGAAATTGTTGCTGGAAAAATCATCAAGACGCTTGGTGTGAAAGCCAAGGTTGAAACCCACACCAATCAAAAGAATGCGCTACAAGGTGCAAACTTCGTGGTGGTTGCATTTCAAATTGGTGGTTACGAACCGTGCACTGTCACTGACTTTGAAGTGCCAAAGAAATACAATTTGCGCCAAACCATTGCCGACACCTTGGGCGTCGGTGGCATTATGCGCGGCCTCCGTACCGTGCCGCATCTTTGGAAGATTTGCGAGGACATGATGCAAATCTGCCCTGACGCGCATTTGCTGCAATATGTGAACCCCATGGCAATTAACACCTGGGCCATTTCGCAGAAATACCCCAAGATCAAACAAGTGGGCTTGTGTCATTCCGTACAGGGCACGGCTTACGAACTGGCGCGTGATCTTGACATCCCGGTTGAGGAAATCCGCTACCGTGCGGCAGGTATTAACCACATGGCGTTCTACTTGAATTTCGAGCACCGCCAGAAAGACGGTTCGTATCGCAACTTGTATCCTGATTTATTGCGTGGCTATGAAGAAGGCCGATTCCCCAAGCCATCCCACTGGAATCTGCGTTGCCCCAACAAGGTGCGTTATGAAATGTTGAAGCGGCTTGGTTATTTCGTTACTGAAAGTTCAGAGCATTTCGCAGAGTACACGCCGTACTTTATCAAAGAGGGCCGCGAGGACTTGATCGAGAAATTTGGTATTCCACTGGACGAGTATCCAAAGCGCTGCATCGAACAAATTGCCCGTTGGAAAAAAAACTCGGCTGATTTCAAAGCTGCAGAAACCATCAAAGTTGAAGCGTCGCACGAATATGCATCCTCCATTGTTAACTCGGTCTGGACTGGTGAACCGTCTGTCATCTACGGCAACCAGCGCAACAATGGTTGCATCACTTCACTGCCGGATGATTGTGCAGCAGAGGTACCCTGTCTGGTAGATGATCGCGGCATCCAACCGACTTACGTGGGCGCTCTGCCACCACAGTTAACAGCGCTGATCCGCACCAACATCAATGTGCAGGAGCTTACAGTGCGTGCATTGGTGGACCAAAATCGGGAACACATTTACCACGCCGCTATGATGGACCCACACACAGCGGCAGAATTGGATCTCCAACAAATTTGGGATCTGACCGATGATTTGCTGGCCGCCCACGGAGACTGGTTGCCGGAATTTGCCCGCGTGCATAAACCACGGCAAGCTGCTGAATGACAATGCGGTACGTCATCGTTGGTGGTGGAACGGCGGGTTGGCTTGCAGCGTTAATGTTGCAAGATGCGGCAAAGCGTCAGAAGTTGGATGCGACGATCACCGTTGTCGAATCCTCGAAGATTCCGACCATCGGTGTGGGCGAAGGCACAACGGCAGTGTTTCGGCAATTGTTGAAACACTTGGGCCTCGACGAATTTGAGTTTCTGCACCAGACGGAAGCGACAATCAAATTCGGCATAAGGCATAAAGATTGGAAGGCGGTGGGCCATCAGTATGACGGTCCTATCGATGATCCGCATTTAGTGTTAGAGACGCAAGGTGGCGTGCCGCAGAGTTACATCGACATATTTTCTGTAGCAGCAGGCCGAAAAGTATCGGACACTCATTTGTTCGGCTATCTGCTAGATCAGAATAAATCGCCTTTTGCGCGCAAAACAAATGGCGATCTGATTGCCATGAGTCCCTATCACCATGCCTATCATTTTGATCAGGCGCTTGCGGGCAAATGGTTGCGCAAAAAGTCTAAAGGCGTTGTGACGGTTGATGCGCAGGTGATGGGCGTGGAACGCAGTTCGGAAACTGGAGACATTACAAAACTGCTCACCGATGGTGAACCGGTTGAAGGCGAATTTTTCTTTGACTGCACTGGTTTTCGCAAAAGCTTGATTGGCAAAGAGCTAGGTGGCGAATGGGTATCCTACCGCGATCAACTGCCTGTCAACCGGGCCATGCCATTTTGGATTGATCTAAAAGAGGGGGAAGAAATTCCGCCCTATACGCTGGCTTGGGCACAAAACTCCGGATGGTTGTGGTCCATCCCCACGCAAACCCGTTTTGGCTGTGGCTATGTCTATTCCGATGCGTTTTTGAATCCGGAGCAGGCTCAGGCCGAGATTGAGAAAACTCTCGGACACAAGATTGAGCCGCGCAATGATTTGCGCTTTGATGTGGGACGCCAGAAAGATGCCTGGATCAACAATTGCTTGTCGTTGGGCTTGTCGTCATCATTTCTAGAACCCTTGGAAGCCACTTCTATCCACGGAACCGTGGTGCAGATGATGGTGTTCACAAATTTCCATATGAACCGCGTTGTGCAAGACCGCGAGACTTACAACGCCTTTGTAAGCCGCCAGGTCGATGACTTTCGCGATTTCATTAATCTGCACTATGTCACAACGCGGCGCGATACGCCGTTCTGGAAACATGTCGCCGAGCATTGCATTGGAAATCCGACGAAAGATCGCCTTGCGGCCTGGCAAAACAAAATGCCTGACTACTCTGATTTCACACCCCTGCCGGGTCGATTTGCCCACACTGAACAGCAATTGCATTATCCGGTATTGGATGGATTGGGATTGCTCAATCGCGACGTTGCACAAAAGCAGATGGAAGCCATGCCTGAATTGAAGAAGAAGGCTAAGGCTGCAGCTGATAGTTTGACGCGGGAATATCGCGCTGCCGCGCCACAAGCTTTGGGACACGCAGCATTTTTACGGAGTTTATGAGGTACGTGTCATGACTTTCAAGATTGCAATCATTGGTGCGGGTTCTATTGGGTTTACCAAGAAACTTGTCAGTGATATTTTGAAAGTCCCTGAATTCGCTGGCATTGAGATCGCACTTACAGACATCAGTGCCAAGAACTTGGATATGGCCACCCAAATCATTCAACGCATTGTTGATGTGAACAAGTTGCCAACGAAAGTGACGGCCACAACGGACCGCCGCAAAGCTTTTGATGGTGCTAAATATATCATGAACTGCGTGCGCATTGGTGGGCTTGAGGCCTATGCCACTGATGTCAACATTCCTTTGAAGTATGGCGTTGACCAATGCGTCGGCGACACCATTTGCGCAGGCGGCATCATGTATGGCCAGCGCACCATGGCTGCCATGATGGACTTCTGCAAAGACATGCGTGAACTCGCCCATAGCGATTTGCTTCATCTCAACTATGCCAACCCCATGGCCATGAACACCTGGGCTTGTATCGATTACGGGAAGGTCAACACCGTTGGTTTGTGTCACGGCGTACAAAATGGATGGCGGCAGATTGCACAGGCTCTGAAGATCAAAGACCACACGGAACTTGATATCATCTGTTCGGGCATCAATCACCAGACTTGGTATGTTGGCCTCAATCACAAGGGACGCACGATTTCAAAGGATGAATTGGTGGCGGCATTCGAGAAGTCATCCGTTATTTGCCGATCAAGAAAAAGTCCGCATTGATGTATTGAAACGATTTGGATTTTATTCGACGGAATCCAATGGGCATTTGTCCGAATATCTGCCGTGGTACCGCAAGCGCCCAGAGGACATTACCAAATGGATTTCGTTGACAGACTGGATCCACGGCGAGACGGGTGGATATCTGCGCTACAGCACTGAAAATCGGAACTGGTTTGAGCAAGACTTTCCACAGTTTCTAGAACAGGCTGGAAAAATGCTTGCGGACTATCAACGCACGGATGAGCATGCGTCCTGGATCATCGAAGCGATGGAAACGGGACGCGGCTATCGCGGCCACTTCAATGTTAAGAATAGCGGCACGATCAAGAATCTTCCTACAGATTGCATTGTTGAATCACCTGGATATGTTGATCGATTTCGGAATCAATATGATGGAAGGTATTGAATTGCCATTGGCCTGTGCTGCAACCTGCATGTCTTCAATTAACGTGCAGCGCATGTCGGTACAGGCCGCCATGACGGGTGATGTGGAATTGCTGAAGCTAGCGGTGTTGCATGATCCACTTGTTGGCGCCATTTGTACACCGGATGAAGTGTGGCAGATGGTTGATGAAATGATAGTGGCGCAGGCCCAGTGGTTGCCTCAATACGCACACGCAATTCCAGCTGCAAAAGAACGGATGCGCAATCCAAAAGTGAAGACACGCGATTGGGCGGGTGCTGCACGTCAACATGTGCGCAGCGTAGAAGAAATGCGCGTTGCGAAGCCTGTAACTGTTGCCAACGTGGGCCACAGCCTTGGCACCAAGGTCATGGGCTAATTGCGTTGGAGCGATAATGACGGACGGCATAATTATTGGTATTGACGCGGGTACATCCGTTATCAAGTCCGTTGCATTTTCAACTGATGGCACGCAGCTTGCTGCAGCCGCAGTTACCAACAGTTACGAAACACTACCTGATGGTGGCGTAGAACAGGATATGCAGCGGACATGGCGCGATACGGCAGCCACGTTGAAGCAGCTCACAGAACAGATTCCCGACCTTGCGTCACGGCTCATCGCAATCTCGGTCACGGGACAAGGTGACGGTATGTGGCTGATTGATAAGTCGGGGGCACCGGTAGCGCCCGCATGGTTGTGGCTTGACGCGCGCGCTGCTGAAATCGTCGAAGAGTTCACGACGTCGGGGGAATTATGCGGCGCATTATGCGCGCACCGGAACTGGCGTGAATGTCTGTCAAATGAGTGTGCAGTTGGCGTGGATGCATCGACACCGCCCTGAAGTTTTGGCCAAGGCAACCCATGCGTTTCATTGCAAGGATTGGATCTATTTTAATCTCACTGGCGAAAGGGTGACTGATCCTTCTGAAGCGAACTTCACTTTCGGTGATTATAAAAGTCAGGATCGTATCTGCCTGACATTCTCGATCAGCTTGGCGCCCCGAATGCAAAATCAGTGTTAACACCGATTGTCGATGGCACTGATGTTTGCGGGCAACTCACTCGCTGCAGCTGCAAAAGCCACAGGTTTGAAAAAGGGCACTCCGGTTTGCCTGGGCTATGTCGATGTTCTCTGTACTGGCCTTGGTGGAGGTCTAGTATGATCCCACGGGACAGTCTGGTTGTACGATTGTTGGATCGACGGGCATGCATATGCGGTTGCAGTCTGATGTGTTGAAAGTGCAATTGAATGCTGAAAAATCAGGTTACACCATGGCTTTTCCCGCACCTGGCATGGTGGCGCAAATCCAGTCCAATATGGCCTCGACATTAAACATTGACTGGTGGCTTGATGTGGCACGCGGCATATTGCAAGACAGTGGTGTAGAAAAATCGCGTGCTGATTTGCTTAAATCTATTGACGACAAAATCTTGTCACGCGAACCGGCCAAACTGCTTTTTCATCCCTATATCTCGAAGGCCGGTGAACGTGGCCCCTTTATGGAGCCGTCAGCTCGCGCAATGTTTAATGGTCTCGATACGACGACGGATTACTACGACATGATGCGCAGTGTGTTTGAGGGCTTGGCATTTGCCGCGCGTGATTGTTATCTGGCTATGGGGCCCATGCCCATGGAAATCCGTGTGACGGGTGGTGCAGCACGTTCCAAAGCATTGCGCGCGATCCTCGCCAATGTTCTCGATGCCGGCATACGCAGTGTGTCGCGAGAAGAATCAGGTGCGGCAGGAGCCGCGATGATCGCTGCCGTGCAGCAGAAGCTCTATTCCAACATGACGGAGTGTGCTGAGGTTTGGGTAGAGCCGCATCTTGGTGACACGACCGCACCGGAACAAGCATTGACGGCGCGATATGAAAAGGTATTTCCCCATTACGTCGAATCCCGCAAAGCCATGCGACCCATTTGGCGTGGACTTGGAGCAACGAGATGAAACGCAAAGTCGCTGTGATTGGTGATTTGTTCATGCTTTCCCAGATGTTTGAAGAAGCCTTGCGCGACCGCTGCAAACTTTACGAATTCGATATTTCTGTCCATGACTTACAATGGCCGGATCAGCCGATGGAACATGGTTATGCGGCGCCTGGTATGGATGGACTCAAGGAATACATGGGGACGGCGGATGAGGTTGTGGCATTGGTCGCTGATGCTGAAATTCTAGTGACACATCTTGCCCCATTGTCAGCCCAAATCATGGAACGTTTGCCACATCTCAGATTTGTGGCGGTTTCGCGTGGTGGCCCTGTGAACATTGATATGAACGCGGCGCGTGAACGTGGCATTACAGTCGTTAATACACCGGGCCGCAATGCATCGGCAGTTGCGGAGTTTACAATTGGTGCGATCCTCTCGGAAACGCGCAATATCACGCGAGGTCATGACGCGTTGCGTAAGGGGAACTACCGCGGAGACCTGTATCGCGCTGATGTTGCAGGCCGCGAGTTACACGAAATGACGGTGGGGCTGGTCGGCTACGGCGAAGTGGGACGCCGGGTTGTGAAGTTCCTGAAAGCGTTCGGCTGTCGTATTCTCGTCAGCGATCCCTATGTGCAGTTGACTGCCGAAGATTTACGCGACGGTGTTGTTCATGCATCGCTTGATAAGGTGTTGGACGAGGCAGACGTCATTTCTCTGCATGCGCGCGTTACGCCTGAAACCACTAAAATGATCAATGAAGAAATGCTGCGCCGTATGAAACCTGATGCCACGTTGATCAATACCGCGCGTGGTCCGCTGTTGGATTATGACGCATTGTATCGTGTGATGTCGGAGGGGCATTTGCGCGGTGCCATGCTGGAAACTTTCAACGTCGAACCTGTTCCACCGGATTTGCCGTTGCTGCAATTGCCGAATGTGACGTTGACGCCGCATATTGCAGGCGCATCTGTTCATACGGTGAGATATGCAGCGGGACTGGCAGCAGAAGAAGTGCGACGTTATCTAGCGGGTGAACCTGCCATAAATCGCTGCTGAGGTGTTGTTATGAAAGACAGTGCGATAGTTGATCTTCTCGTCATTGGCGGCGGCATTAACGGTGCTGGCATCGCGCGCGATGCAGCAGGTCGCGGACTTCGTGTCGCGCTCTGTGAAAAAGATGACTTTGCACAAGGCACGTCTTCGCGATCAGGCAAACTCATTCACGGTGGGTTGCGCTATCTCGAGTATTATGAATTTCGATTGGTGCGTGAGGCTCTCATAGAACGCGAAGTGCTGCTCAATGCGGCACCACATATTGTTTGGCCTCTGCGCTTTGTCATTCCGCACTCGCCCGAACAACGCCCAGCGTGGCTGATCCGCCTTGGGCTTTTTCTGTATGACCACTTAGGTGGACGGGTAAATTTACCTGGTACGCGGACACTTGATCTGTCACTCGACCCCGAAGGAAATGCGATACAACAAAAGTATCGCAAGGCTTTCGAATATTCAGATTGTTGGGTTGACGACGCGCGGCTTGTTATATTGAATGTGATGGACGCTCAAGAACGCGGTGCAACGATTTACACGCGCACACGCGCAGTTTCGGCTCGTCGTGTTGATGGCGTGTGGGATGTGGAATTGAAATCGCAAATGGCACTGTGCGACATGTAAATGCCAAAGCAATTGCCAATGCAGCGGGGCCTTGGGTTGAGAAAGTTCTGACGGCGGTTACGGGTTCAAACTCAAAGCGCAAAGTGCGACTGGTGAAAGGCTCTCACATCATTGTTGAGAAATTTTGGGACGGCCCTAACGCTTATTTGTTTCAGAACACTGATAAGCGAGTGATTTTTGTAAACCCCTATCAAGGCAATTTGGCACTCATTGGTACAACTGATATTCCGCATGAAGGCGAGGCTGAGACAGTCGCAATCGCTGAGACTGAAATTTCATATCTGCTTGATGCGGTGAACCGTTACAGCCGCAAGCAGTTGGTGCGTGCGGATGTTTTACATTCATTCTCCGGTGTGCGCCCGCTTTATGACGACAATGCTGACAATCCTTCGGCTGTGACCCGTGACTATGTTTTCGAGGTTGAAGGTGAGCCGCCACTGCTTTCTGTGTTTGGTGGAAAGATCACGACCTATCGCAAGTTGGCTGGGCATGCGTTGCAGAAACTCATGCCCTACTTTCCCGAGATGAGTGGGGACTGGACGGCGACGGCTGCCCTGCCCGGCGGCGATATTCCGAATGGTGATTTCGATGGTTTCCTCGGAAAGTTGCTGGCTCGGTACAGCGGACTTCCGAAAGACTTGGTGACGCATTATGCGCGGCTTTATGGCACGCGAGCTGCGTTGATCCTGAAGGACGCTCAGAGTGTTGATGATTTGGGACAGCATTTTGGCGGTCTGCTTTATGCGGTGGAAGTCTCCTATTTGCGCAAACATGAATGGGCGCAGACGGCTGAGGATATTCTGTTTCGGCGCACCAAACACGGTCTTGTGCTAACAGCATCGCAACGCGAGGCGCTGGACGCCTATCTGCGGGCCTGATCAAACCGTCATAACTCAACAACTCTGCCTGTCCGCACACTTTCATCGGCTGCAAGCACAATGCGGAGGGAGTTGATCGCCTCTTCGACGTGTCGCGTCATGTCGCGATCATTTGTGATGGCGTCAAGGAAAAGCGCTTGCTCGCGATTGCAGAGTTCTTGATGGCCGGGTTCATCATCCATGCGTATGACATCGTCTTGAAGCGCGAAGGTTCCGTCAGATTTCAAGCCGCTGTGGTGCACGCGGAGTGCCGAGGTTTTTGTGTGGGCGTCCACGTCAGATGAATCAGCCTTTGACTTATCCATGGCAATTGACACGGAGCCTTTGGGTCCGATCATGTCTTTTACAAAGAAGGCAGTCTCACTCATCATCGGGCCCCAGCCCGCTTCATACCAGCCAACGGAACCGTCATCGAAGCTGACGTGGAGGTGGCCATAGTTGTACATGCTCTCGTGGATGTCTTCAGTGAGGCGCACGCCGACGGCATGCACCTGTTTGGGTTTTGCGCCTGTGACTTGGCACATGACATCAACATAATGAACGCCACAATCGACGATGGGAGAAATCGAATTCATCAGGTGTTTGTGCACATCCCATTGTGGGCCAGACGATTGCTGATTGAGGTTCATGCGCATGACAAGGGGCTTGCCCAACGTCTTTCCAACCTCAACAAATTTCACCCATGATGGGTGCACACGCAGTATATAGCCAATGACAATCTTGAGATTTTTACGCCGTGCCAATTGCGCAATGTCTTCTGCCCCGGCAACAGTCACTGCCAGTGGCTTTTCGACGAAGAGATGGCATCCCGCATTCAAGGCCTTGATGGCATATTCCGCATGGGTGTCGGGCCAGGTGTTGATGGAGACGGCATCAGGTTTTGTCGCTTGCAATGCGGTGTTGTAGTCGTCGAACTTAGAGACGGTTGGAAACTCCGCTTCCAAATCTTTCCTGCTCGAAATGTTTCTGCTGCATAATCCGACGAGTTCAAAACCACTGTTGGCGGCATAGGCGCGAGCATGCGATAGGCCCATGTTTCCGACACCTACGACCAAGACTTGTATCTTACTCATTGTCCATCAATCCATGTTTGCTTAACGTTAAGGTCATTATCGAGGTGGACCAAGCTTGCCTTGGCTCCGACGCTGATATGGCCGATCTCGGTGTGAAGGCCTAAAAAACGGGCGGGATTTAATGAGGCCATGCGCAGGGCTGTCGCCACGTCGACGCCTAGTGCGTTGACGCAATAACGCACGGCTGCATCCATGGTTAGGTTGGAGCCTGCCAAAGTCCCGTCACTTAAAGTGAGGCGATCGCCAACGCGCTTTACGACGCGACCTTGCAGTTCAAATTGGTCTGGTCCGCCTGCGGCTGTGGGCATAGCATCACTGACCAACATAAATCGATCTGTTGATGTCGCTGCCAATGCGAGTTTCAATGAGGAGTCATGCACGTGATAGCCGTCCGCAATGATGCCGATGAAACTTCCGTTGTCAGTCAATGCAGCGCCGACCATGCCCGGTTCGCGTCCTGACAATTGACTCATAGCGTTGAATAAGTGCGTAAAGCTGCTTGCTCCGGCGTCAAGTGCAAGGCGCGCTTCTGCATAGGTCGCGTCGGAATGACCGAGACTAACCTTCACACCCGCAGCGACCAGTCTATTGACGTCAGTAGGTGAAACGCAGTTGGGGGCGACTGTTAACATGACCTTGCCGCAATCGGCATTTGCAAGTTGTTGAATGTCTGATTCTTGTAAGGGCCTGATGAATTGAGCTTCGTGTGCGCCTTTTTTTTGGGGGTCGAGGAAGGGTCCTTCAATGTGAATGCCGAGCACACCTGGAACGCCACTGGCACGCGCGGCGCGTATTGCAGCGATGGCGTTTGCAATCACTTGCGGCGTGTCGGTAATCACCGTTGGCAGAAGTCCAACGGTACCATGTTGGCGGTGGGATTCAGCGATGCTTCTTACGCTCTGCTCGTTAGGTTCATTGTTGAGCAATGCGCCGCCGCCGCCGTTGACCTGCACATCAATAAATCCCGGAGCCAATAGTCCGCCATTTAGTTGGATAGTTTTAACTGAGGACGACAAGGTTGATTGCAACTGAACGGCTGCAATGCGGTTGCCTTCGATTAACACAGCAGTGTTGTCAAGGAACACGCTGCCATCAAACACGCGTGCGCCGATCAATGCGAAAGTCATTACATTGTCTCCGTTACTTTTTTGAGAAGCCGCGGTTGATCGGGGTTTCGTCCTAGTGCTGCGGCCACGCGTTCAACTGCAAGGTAGGCCGTTTGCACCATCACGATGGGTTCAAGCAAGGGATGGGATGCTGAGACGGTGGGTAGAGCTGCTTCACCTGCAACCAACACATTTGCGCCTGCGTTGCGCATGCGCTTGACTGCCAACAGCGTGCCTTCCCGCGCGGCATCATGCTGCGCAAAGGCGAGAATGGGGAAGCCATTCTCTACCAGTTCAAGCGGGCCGTGCATGACCTCTGCGGTGGAAAAGGCCTCGGCGTGGATGGCACATGTCTCTTTGAGTTTGAGTGCAATTTCAGCGGCAACGGGCAACGAAGGACCGCGCCCTAAGACATAGAGCGACCCTTTCGTGGCGACGGAATCTACGAAACTCGGCCATTGCAGTTGAGCAGCTTCATGCAATTGCCTAGGCAAGTCTTGAATGGCGCTTGAGAGTACTTCGTCTTTCGACCATGCCGCGACCAATGACGCGGCGGCGACAAGTGAAACGATAAATGACTTTGTGGCGGCAACGCTTTGCTCAACACCGGCATACAAGGGCAAGCACAGGTCAGCGGCATGAGCTGCTGGAGAGTTTTCGACATTGACGATTGCAACTGTGAAGGCACCTGCCTGCCGCGCGGCCTGTTGCAATGCCACGATATCCGGGCTTTTTCCTGACTGCGAAATTGTTACGGCCAAACTATTTTGGGCTTTCAGTTTTGCGCCATAGACACTGACAACCGAAGCACCGATTGACGCGACGGGAGTGCCTGTCACAATTTCAGTCAGGTACTTTAAATATGCAGCTGCATTGTCGGAACTGCCGCGTGCTGATGTGAGGACTAATGTGGGCGGTGTTGCAGAAAGACGTTGGCCAATTTCTCTCAAAACGAGTTTATTCATTTCGAGAAAACGTTGAACGGCTTCCGGCGCTTCTCGGGCTTCTTGGCTCATCAAGCTCATGGCTGTTGTTCCGGTGCAAGTGTGAGTTCGGCGACGAAATCATAACTGTCACCGCGATAGTGTGAGCGGGTGTATTCGACACTTCTGCCGTCTGACAAATAGGATATGCGTTCAATGAAAAGTGCCGGGCTGCCTTGAGGTAATTCCAACCACCCGGCATCTTGTGGTGACAGTGCAGTGGCATGAAGCCGTTGTAATGCGCGTACGGGGCGAAAACCTTTGGCACCCAGTGCATCATAAAGCGAATGGGTCACGGACATGGGATGATCAAGAAACCGTTGCGGCACAACGGCCAATTCAATCGCTAGCGGTTCACCATCAGCACGGCGTAGGCGATGGAAGCGATAAACATATTCAGACGGCGAGATGGACAGTTTTAACGCTTCTTCTGGTGTGGGCAGTCCCGATGATCTGTCTATCCAATCAGCATCTGTTTTGAAGCCGCGCAGCTTCATATCATCACTGAAACTTGTGAGGCGCGATAAGGGTTGTTCAATTCGCGTTGTGCGTTCGCTGATATAAGTGCCGGAACCACGCCGTTGAATGAGAAATCCTTCACCCACCAATTGTGTAAAGGCCTTGCGAACGGTAACACGACTGATGTCTAACAATTCCGCAATGTCGCGCTCGCTTGGCACAGCATCTCCTGGTTTTAGTTCACCTTGCGCAATTGCATTATGTACCAAGGCTTTCAGGCGCACATATAGTGGTGCGCTTTCTTTTGCGTCAAAGCCGTGTTGCGCAAAAATGCGTCGCGCCGTTGTCATGACCACCGCTCCGGCAAGCCTTGGGCTTTTCGCGCCAGCATAATTGCACCATCCATTGCATCGGCTTGCGGCTGCACCAATGCAGCGCGCACGTCGGCGTCCAAGTAGGGAGGGTAGACTTGTGACAGTCCACCCATGAGGCAAAGACGTTTCGCGCCGCGCACCAAGAGGGCGTGACCGAGTTTTGAAATTGCTGCAGCACCTTCAATCACAATCGTCATGCCTTGCACGTCAGCTTTCGCGGCATGCTCAAATACGAGGGGTGCGAATGCCGCGTAGTCTTTGGGCGTAGCTCCTTCTGACCAGCGCGAGAGTGATTGCCGCGTCTCACCTGATTTTTTTAGCACGGCGTCAATGAGTGCCGTTGGTTGTAACAAACCATCGAGGGCCAGTGCGGCGCGGCGCACGGCGTGGTGGCCGAGCCAAGCGCCAGAGCCATGATCGCCCAGTTGAAAACCCCAACCGCCGACCATGTGACGTTGTCCGTCGACAATCCCCAAACCAATGGAGCCGGTGCCCGCGATGACGATCCCGCCGTTTTCACCACTGAAGGCACCAACGCAAGCGACGAATGCATCATTGTCTGCAGTTACGGAAGCAAAGGGCAGATGCGCAGATTGGATTTTATCAGCGCCAACAGACGTTACGATCCCCGCCAAGCCCAAGCCGGCATGCAGTTCCGACACATTAACTTGCGCATGTTTGGCGGCTTCAGTTGCGGCCGCCACAATGTTGGCAATCGAACCTTTGAAGTCCTGATAAATATTGGACGCCCCGCCGATGGCTTCGCCCAGCAAACCGCCTTGGACGTCTCGGATACGCGCACGGCATTTCGAACCGCCGCCATCAATGCCCAAAAAATACTCACGTGAAGTGGTCATGCTCACAACAATACCAAAACAATACCATATTGGAAAGCGCAATTTTAATCATATTTAACACGCTGAAATACTTGCATTAAATTGGTTGAAATTGGCTGAGTTTGCATTTTGACTGGACAAGCGGTGCTGATTTGGTATTGATTTGCTATGGCTTTTGTACCGACTTCAACCGAATCCAGCCTTCCAGACCTGTCTGGATTTGACGCGTGGGACGACCAGCGCATTCTTACAACTCTGCTGGCTGGCCAGCGCCGCGCACTCGATGCAGTTGAAAGGTCCCTGCCCGCGATTGCAGGCGCCGCCAACGTGGTTGCCGAACGTATTGGAAATGGTGGAAAACTTTTCTACGCAGGCGCTGGAACCTCTATCCGGGTTGGCACGCAAGACGGCACGGAATTGCCAGCAACTTTTGGCATGGACGACGAGAAACTTGAATATCTTATCGCCGGTGGTCGCGCCGCGATGTTTGAAACGCTTGCGGATGCAGAGGATGATGAAGCCGCTGGTCGTTTGGCTGCTCAAGCTTGCACTGATAAAGACGTGCTGATCGCAATCGCAGCATCAGGCCGTACGCCCTACACCATTGCAGCGGCGCAACAGGCGCGCGCCAATGGCTGTGCTGTCATTTCTGTCGTTAACAATGCCGGTTCACCGCTTGGCGCTGCGGCTGATCTTGAAGTGTTCATTGACACTGGGGCCGAAGTGATCTCCGGTTCGACGCGCATGGGGGCTGGAACGGCGCAGAAAGCCACTCTCAATCTGATCTCCACTCTCGCCTTTACACGGCTGGGTGCGGTTCATGATGGGTTGATGGTGAATGTGCAATCGGGCAATGATAAACTTGCATTGCGGGCGCGGAAGATTGTGATGAAGATTGCGGCGGTTTCCGAAGTGACTGCTTCCGCAGCCCTGAAGGCCACGGGCAATGAGATTAAGCCCGCAGTGTTACTCTGTAGGGGAGTTGCTGACTTTGCTGCGGCGCAAAAATTACTGGCTGCCACAAAAGGAAACTTAAGACTGGCCTTGTCGAAGATTTAAACATGGGTGTAGCCTGTACCTCTTCAACAGGAGGAGACGTAAAACCATGTTACAAAACACTCTGAAGACAATGCTGCTCGCAGCTGTCGCCACAACCGCGATGGCAAGTGCTGCGCTGGCCGGAAAACTCACGATTGAAAGCTGGCGCAACGACGATGCGGCCATTTGGAAGGAAAAACTCATTCCGGCTTTCAACGCGAAATATCCTGATATCCAGGTTGAATTCACTCCGACTGCGCCGAAAGAATATAACGCCGCTTTGAATGCTCGGCTTGAAGGTGGCACGGCTGGCGATATTATTACGTGTCAGACCTTTTGATGCTTCGCTGGAACTTTTTAACAAGGGCCACCTTGCTGCTTTGAATGATCTCGCATCAATGGCAAACTTCTCCGATGTTGCGAAGAGCGCGTGGACAACAGACGACGGCAAAAGCACGTTCTGTGTGCCCATGGCATCAGTTATCCATGGTTTCATCTACAACAAAGACATCTTCAAAGAAGTCGGCGTTGAGCCACCGAAGACGGAAGAAGAATTCTTGGGCGTACTGGAAAAGTTAAAAGCCAATGGCACATATACGCCACTCGTCATGGGCACCAATGACCAGTGGGAAGCGGCTACCATGGGCTTCCAGAACATTGGACCCAATTATTGGAAAGGTGAAGAAGGCCGCAAAGGTCTGATCGACGGCACTGCCAAACTGACTGACAAGCCCTATGTCGACACTTTCGCAGCTCTGGCCAAGTGGTCGCCTTATATGGGGGATGGCTTTAAGGCGCAGACTTACCCTGACAGCCAAAACTTGTTTGGCCTTGGCAAGGGTGCGATTTATGCGGCGGGTTCATGGGATATTTCGACGTTCCGCGGACAGAAGGTCAATATGGGGGCCTTCAAAGCACCACCCCCTGCGGGCTCTGATTGTTATATTTCAGACCATACGGATATTGGCATTGGCCTCAATGCGAAGTCCGGAAACTCAGAAGAAGCCAAGAAGTTCCTTGACTGGGTTGGTTCTGAGGAATTTGCCAATATCTTTGCCAATGCTCTGCCAGGATTCTTCCCGCTTTCGAACGGCAAAGTGACGTTGACAGATGACGTGGCGCAAGAGTTCATCAACTGGCGCGGCACCTGTAAGTCAACGATACGCAACAGCTATCAAATTCTGTCGCGTGGTACGCCAAATCTTGAAAATGAAATGTGGAACGTTTCAGCGCAAGTGCTGAATGGCACACTCACGCCTGATGCTGCTGCGGCCCAACTGCAGGACGGACTCAAGAAGTGGTATGCACCACAACAGAAATAAACCCTGAAACGACATGATAGATGGGGTGGAGGATCATAACCTTCCCCCTCTTCTTGTTTAGGTGGCAATGGAAAATCAACACAGCAGAAAGATGCAAAGCGGCCTCGTCGGTATGACGCAAATGGCCTATGCGCGTGTGTTGTTGTTTTTCTTAGCGCCTGCCATTTTAATTTACACCGCGTTCTCGATCTATCCTTTGATCGACACGATTATTTCTTCATTCTACCAAAAGCAAGACGACGCCTCTTTGGTTTATGTTGGAATTCAGAATTTCAAAACGTTGCTGACAGACCCCACTTGGTCCGCGCCATTTTGGAATGCTTTTTGGAACAACTGCAAATTCTTCCTCATTCATATGCTTGTGCAGAACCCCATTGGCCTCGTGTTGGCGGCGTTGCTAAGTTTGCCTGTGCTGCGTTTTCGCGCTGCCTACCGCACTCTGATTTTTATGCCGACGATGTTGTCCGTGGTTGTGATCGGCTTTTCATGGCAGCTGATACTTTCGCCGCTGTGGGGGATTTCAAAAATACTGTTGAAGTCCGTAGGGCTGGGTTCACTGTTCGCGCCCTGGCTTGGACAAGAGTCTACGGCGTTGCTCACGATTTCATTGATTTCCGTGTGGCAGTTTGTGGGTATCCCCATGATCTTGATTTACACAGCCTTGCTCGCCATTCCCGATGAGCTGATCGATGCGGCTACTGTGGACGGATTGAACCAGTTCCAGGCTTTCGTCTATGTGAAGCTGCCGTTGATCTGGCCGACCATAGGTCTTGTTTCAGTGCTGACCTTCGTCAACAATTTCAACGCTTTTGATCTGATCTATGCAATGAAGGGCGCGTTGGCGGGACCCAATTATTCAGCTGATATTATGGGTACGCTGTTTTATCGCGTGTTCTTTGGCAATCAGTTACAAATCGGTGATGTATCAATGGGTGCTACTATTGCGACCATGATGTTGCTGATTATTCTCTGCGGGTTGATGGTTTATCTCTTTTTGATCCAGCGGCGCATGCAGAGGTATTCATTCTGATGCGGAAGCCTGTGTCATCCTTTTTTGTGCACGCCATCTTGGGCCTCTATACAGCACTCGCACTGTTTCCAATCATTCTCGTGATTATGAATTCCTTCAAGGCAAAGCGGGCAATTTTTAACACGCCACTGCAACCGCCTATGCCTTCGAACGTCGATCTGATTGGCTATTACAAAGTGTTCGGCGATGGGGCGATTGGTACCTATTACCTCAATTCGATTGTGGTGACGGTTGGGCACAATTTTTGTAACGCTTTTGTTAGGTGCCATGGCTGCATGGGCACTTGACCGAGTATAAGTTCAAATGGAACACCTTGCTTGCGGTGTTTCTTGTCTCTCGGTATCATGGTGCCGATACGTTTGGGGTCTGTGTCTATCATTCAAATGGTGTCAGAGTTGAACTTGATCAATACACTCACTGCGTTGGTGATGGTGTATGTGGCGCAAAATTTGCCTTTGGCAGTGTTTATCCTGTCAGAATTCATTCAGCAGATTCCAAGGGATTTGCGCGAGGCAGGGCGCTGCGATGGGCTTTCGGAGTATAACATTTTCTTTTTTATCATCCTGCCGCTGTTGCGCCCGGCCATGGCGACTGTGGCTGTGTTTACGATGATCCCCGTGTGGAATGATTTGTGGTTCCCGCTGCTTTTGGCACCAACCGGCGGCAAACAAACCATCACCTTGGGCGTGCAGCAATTTCTTGGTCAATATATTACGGATTGGAATGCCGTGCTCGCTGCACTTTCGACGGCCATCATCCCGGTCTTGATCCTTTATGTTATTTTCTCCCGCCAACTCATCCGCGGTTTAACGTCGGGTGCCGTGAAATGAGTGCATGATGGCCAGTGTTGAAATCACCAAACTGCACAAGTCTTACGGTACCGTTGATGTGTTGAATGATATCAATTTGACGGTGGCCGACGGGTCGTTTGTGGTGCTCGTGGGGCCATCGGGCTGCGGGAAGTCTACACTGCTGCGCGCAGTCGCGGGGCTCGAACCTATTGGCGGTGGCAGCATTTCGATTGATCATCGCACTGTCAGTGATCTTGCACCGGCACAGCGGGAAATCGCCATGGTGTTTCAGTCCTATGCGCTTTATCCCCATATGAATGTTGAAAACAACATGGCCTTCGGATTGAAATTTGCAGGTACGCCAAAGGACGAAATTGCAAGGCGTGTGGCGGAAGCGTCTCGTATTTTGCAGCTCGACTCCCTCCTCAAACGCAGGCCCAAGGAACTTTCAGGTGGCCAGCGCCAACGGGTTGCCATTGGTCGTGCAATTGTTCGCAAACCCAAAGTGTTTTTGTTTGATGAGCCGCTGTCCAACTTGGACGCCGCGCTTCGCATTAACACGCGCGTTGAGATTGCAAAACTGCATAAGCTGTTAAAGGCCACCATACTTTATGTGACGCACGACCAAGTGGAAGCGATGACCCTGGCTGATGTCATTGTCGTGATGAATCAAGGCCGCATCGAACAAACTGGAAAACCGCTGGAGCTTTACTACAAGCCTGCAAATTTGTTTGTGGCGCAGTTCATCGGCTCTCCCGCCATGAACATTTTGCCTGCGATTGTTAAGGGCAAGAATACATTGGAAGTCGGTAATGGGTTTGCCATCAAGGTCAATTTGCCTGCCCGCGTTAAAGTCGGCGATAAGTTGAAGGTGGGCTGCAGGCCTGAACATCTGAGTTTGTCGGACAAGGGCATTGCGGGAACGATTGATATTATTGAGCGGCTTGGTGAGACTGGATATGCCCATGTGCGATTGCCAGACAATCAAATGTTGGTTGTCGAGGTGCGGGGCGAACCACCACGTGGTGAGGGTGGTGAAGTGTGCTGTGGCTATAAATCCGTCACAGCTTCATGTGTTTGATGCTGAAGGTCTGCGGATCAATTGAATGTCGGTTTAATCTTTTGATGACCAGTTGCCGTGGTGTTCACCTGACTCACCAGTGCGTTCAAAGCCATGTGCGCCAAAAAAATCACGCTGGCCTTGAATGAGGTTTGCGGTGCCGCGCGCTTGTCTGTAAGCGTCGAAGTAATTCAGTGCAGATGATAAGGCAGGCATTGGCAGTCCTGCCATTGCCGCTTCAGCAACTGTTTTTCTGAGTGCCACATGATTGGCTTTCATCATTTTCGAAAAGTCAGGGAAGAGCAGCAAGTTGCCTTTACCACTGCTCTTTCTGAATGATGAAGTGATCAGATCGAGAAACTGCGACCTGATGATACAGCCTTCACGCCAAATGCTGGCGATTGTGCCAAGCGGCAAATTCCAATTACGATCTATGGATGCCTGCTGCATCATTTCAAAGCCTTGTGCATAGGCAGCGATCTTCCCGGCGTAGAGCGCCGATTTAAGTTGGCGCAGTATGGCCGCGCGTGAGGAAACGGTAAGCTTTTTACGAGGTATTTTGTAAGTTGTTTCGGCAACGCCGCGTTCGTCTTTCATGGACGACAATATGCGCGCTGCCACTGCAGCTTCGAGTGTTGTGGCGGGAACACCCATCATTTGTGCTTCGATGACGGACCACTTGCCTGTGCCTTTTTGGCCAGCGCGGTCCACGATGATGTCGACCAGTGGTTTTTTGGTTTTGGCATCAACCTTTGCCAAAACCTTCGCAGTGATTTCAATCAAGTATGAATTGAGTTTGCCCTCGTTCCATTTGGCGAATACTTTGGAAATATCTGCTGCCTTCATGCCGAGGCCATCGCGCATCACGCCATAGATTTCAGCAATCATTTGCATGTCTGCATATTCAATGCCGTTGTGAACGGTTTTGACAAAGTGTCCCGCACCGTCAGGCCCCATCCATGCGCAGCAGGACTGCTTCTTGTATTTGGCCGCGATGGCATTCAGCACTTTTTCGACGCGTTGGTAGGATGCCTCCAAACCACCCACCATGATGGATGGGCCGTGGCGTGCGCCCTCTTCACCGCCCGACACACCCATGCCGATAAAGGTGAGGCCCGTCTGTGCCAAATCTTTGTCGCGCCTGATGGTGTCATGGAAATTGGCGTTGCCGGCGTCAATGATGATGTCGTTGCGATCCAGAACTTCACAAAGATTTGCAATCTGCTCGTCAACAGCGTCACCGGCTTTGACCATGATGATGACAGGGCGCGGTGGACGAATGGCTGCCGCGAGTTCAGCAAGCGTACGAAAGGCAATAATCTTCGGTCTTAGCGCTCCAGCTTCAGCGATGAATTTTTCAGTCGTCGACCAGGTGCGGTTGTAGACTGCTATGGTGAAGCCCTTCTCAGCAATGTTGAGCGCCAGATTGGCCCCCATGACTCCAAGGCCAATTAATCCGATTTCTGCTTGCGACATGAATTTCAACTTTGAATGAGGATAGTTTAGCGCAGTCTCTTACCAGACTCGGCCTCGAAGACATATGATGCAGTTTTGGCAAATGTAACGCCAATGGCCTCGCCACGTTTGGCCGTGAAGTCCTTAGCGGCTTTTACCACTACGAAGTCTTGACCCAATTTCAGAGTAACGAGAGTGTGGTCACCAATCAATTCGGTGGTGAATATTTCGCCTTTCAATGCGCCTTTGGCTACGGATGTGATTTCACAATCTTCCGGGCGGACACCCAACACGGCTTTGGCAACACGCCCCTTTACCGGGACTTTCACAGTGCTGCCATGGGCCGTGAAGCTGTCGCCTTCCAATTCACCTTTGATGATGTTCATGGGCGGTGAACCAATGAACTGAGCCACAAACAAATTGGCGGGGTCGTTATAAATTTCGGAAGGTGAGGCGAGTTGTTGCAGTACACCTTTTTCGAGAATGGCCACACGGTGGGCCAGTGTCATGGCTTCAATCTGATCATGCGTAACATAGATTGTCGTGATGCCAAGCGACTGCTGCATGTGTTTGAGTTCAGCGCGCATATGGCCACGCAGTTTTGCATCAAGGTTTGACAGCGGTTCGTCCATCAAAAACACTGAAGGGCGACGGATGATTGCGCGGGCCAAGGCGACACGTTGCCGTTGACCGCCCGATAACTCACGGGGGTAACGATGCAGCAATTGCTCCAGCTCAACTTGAGCTGCGGCTTCACGGATCGCCACGTCCATTTCAGCCGGATTGACCTTGCGCACTTTCAGCGGGAAGCCGATGTTTTCACCCACGGTTTTGTGTGGGTAAAGCGCATAGGACTGGAACACCATGGAGATGTCACGATACTTCGGCAAGACGTCGGTCACATCACGGTCGCCAATACTGACGCGGCCTGACGTGGCTTGTTCCAAGCCAGACAGAATGCGGAGGGCCGTGGTTTTACCTGAGCCCGACGCGCCCAACAGAACAAGGAATTCGCCCGGCTTCACGCTCAGATCAAACTCCTCTAGCACACGCACGTTGCCGAAGGATTTTTGCACCTTGTCAAATGAGACGGGGACGCCGGGTTTCACGGAAGACATGAGTTTCTAACCTTTGACTGCACCAAGGAGAACACCCTTGGCAATAAAGCGTTGTAGAATAATCGCCATGATGATTACAGGTATGATCATAACCACGATGATGGCGCACATTTCCCACCAGAGAATGCCGCGCTCGCCTGCGTTTTTCGCCGCCACCATGATAGGCATTGTCTGGGCTTTAGAGGTCGAGAGAAACACAGCAAAGAGATATTCATTCCAGTTGAGAATGAGTGTGAGAAGTGTTGTTGCTGCGAGACCGGGTCTGGTGAGCGGCAACACAATATCCCAGAAAATACCAAATCGGGTGGCACCATCAAGCTGGGCCGACTCTTCCAATTCAATGGGCAGATTGGCGAAGAAGTCATGCATCAGCCAAACAACAATGGGCAAATTGGCGACGGCATAAACCAGGATCAATGCCGCATGGGTGTCAATCATGCCAACAGCCTGGAACATCATGTAAACCGGAATAACCACTACGACGGGCGGTAAAATGCGTTGGGAGATGATCCAGAACAAAATGTCGCCATTGCCAAGTTGGCCTTTGAAGTGTTTGCCAAAAGCGCGCGCAAGAAGAAAGAACAAAGCCAAAGCAATGGCTGCTGCAAAGAACCAATGCACACCTGCATAGGTCGAGGCTAAAATGGCTGCGAGTGACATGATCACAAACAAGATCACGTTGCCGAACTTGGGCTTGTATTGAATCCGCGCCAACGCATAGGCCGCCATAGAACCAATGACGATACAGAGTGCAGTTGACGCAATAGCGATAATCACTGAATTGAAAAAGGCCGGAAAAACTTTGGCGGCATCGTCGACAAACTGTCGGCGCCAACCGTCTAAGGTTGGTTGGAAATCAATGAAGGGAATATAATAGGGACCTTCGTTGACAATCTGCGCATCTTTGAATGACGTAATCACCACCCAATAGAGTGGGAAAATCACGAAGGCCGACCAGAAAATCAGAATTGAGTAAGCAACCACTTTGGCGACGGGCGACATTTTGCCAACCGTCGGTGGCTCAAACAGGCGCTGCATCAGTGTGCGGTTGGTTTTGTCGAGTTTGAAGGTTTGATTGCTCATGCGTGCGCCCTCCGCAATTGCTTCAACACTACATAGTTGAAGAAGGAAGAGCACACCAAAACCGTGATGATGAGCAAGAGATAGGCAACGGCGGCTGATTGGCCATAGTCATTGGCGCGCCAGACGAAAAAGGAATGCAGCGACATGGATTCCGTTGCAATGCCGGGACCACCGGAAGTCATGATGTTGGGTAGATCAACGATCTTGAACCCTTCAATCATACGGATCAAAAACACCGTTGCAGCGACGGGAACAATTTGCGGCCAAATGATTTCGCGGAAAATTTGTACGCTTGACGCACCATCAACTTCTGCTGCTTCCACATGGTCTTTGGGCACATTTTCCAATGCGGCCAACATGCAGATGAAGATAAAGGGAATCCACTGCCAAGAGTCACCCACCACGACAAACCAGCGCGCGGCCCACGCATCGGTGGACCACGCCCAATCCTGCAATCCAATCCAATTCCAGAAAGGTTGGAAGGGGCCTTTGGTAATGTCGAGGATCATTTTAAATGCATAACCAACGCCCAGTGGCGTGATCATTAGGGGAATGAAGAACAACACTCGGAAGAAGTTTTTACCGACGACGGGTTGCGAACAGAGGAATGCGAGTCCCGTGCCGATGACAAATTGTAAACTACAGCCCACAAGCACGTAAAACAGTGTAGTCAGCAACGTGCCCCACTGGTTACCTGACAAAAGCGTTGCGGCCAGCAGGTAAGCAATGAACATAAAGCCCGCAGCTGAAATCAAGCGGCCAATAAAACCCAACCACCAAAACTCGCGCATCGCGTAGCGATAAAGCCACCAGATTGTGGCTGCTGCAGCAACGGCGATGAGCAACCAGCCGATAACACTGATGTCGCCCAAGCGGCCTAGAAAGTGGACTTGTTCATTACCCGCAAATTGCTTTTGGAAGTTTTGGAACCAAACAAAACGGAATTTCAGTCCGTCAGGGGAGAATTTAACGCGACTGAGCGCGAAGACGACGGAATAAAATGTCGGGAAAATTGCAAAGATTAAAATCAGCGTCACAGCTGGCGCAATAAAAAATGTGCGCGCGTGGCGATCAAACCATTCACCCCAGGATTTCAGTGTATGTGGCGACTTCTGTTGTCACGGTAGCCCCGGAAATTCGTTACTAAAAAACAGGGCCGAACGTATGTCCGGCCCCGCATTGTTCCTAGATATCAACCACCACCCAAGGCCAAGCCCTGTGCCTTGATTTGCGCATCACGACCAAAGTCTTCCGTGATTTCTTCCCAACCTGCTTCGATATTCTTCAAAGCTTCATCAACCGTGATTTCGCCTGCGAGATAGCGGGCGAGTTCGCGGTCCAGAACCACCGACGAATAACCATTCGCACCGGGGATCTTGAAGTCTGAAGCCATGTTCGGGTTGGCCAAAGCACCGTTGATGGCGTCAAGGTAGTTCTTGGCTGCTTCGGGTGAGAAGCCAGCCTTCACCCAACCGTCAATGCTGGTGAGCTGCGATGTGCGATAGGCGTTGTAGCCCGTCCAACCCAACGTCACGTCCACGTTCGATTGTGCAGCTTGATTCATGTAAGACAGGAAGTCGTAGGAAGCCTGCTTCTTCTTGTCATCAAGCTTGGCATTAACTGCACCAGCCCAGCCACCGAAGGCTGCGAATGGCGCATAGTTGATGCCATCAATCGAATGAGGTGAATTTTCCTTGGTTACTGGAACCAAAGCACCCGTTGCACGGTCAAGCACTTCCTTGGTGCCCAGAGCCGAAATGGCATAGAGCTTGTCCTTAATAGCGCCTGCATCTTTTTCAATCGACATCGGGCCTGGATCGCCCCATTCAATGATTAAACCGCAACGTCCTGCTTTGAACAGACCACGGGTATCGCCGATATCCATATTGAGTTCTTCAGCTGGGCCATACTTGCCAGTTTCTTTATAAACTTCGAACGCCTTCTTCCATGCAGCATTGTTGATGACTGGCTTCATGGTCTTGCCGTCGAAGTGGAAGCCTTGGGCCGTTCCCATGGTTTGCACATAGGAAGCAGCAACTGTTTGAATGGCGAAATAGGATTGGGCGTTACGTTTCTTGAAGATGCAAGAGCCGTAATCAGCAACACCGTCGCCGTTCATGTCTTTGCCATGAATCGCAGCAGCAACAGCGAGATAGTCGTCCCATGTTTTTGGAACAGCTTGGCCATTGGCTTCCAGAACGTCCTTACGATAGTATACCATCTGGAAGTCGCCATCGACCATCAGCAGCTTGGTTTTGCCACCGATTTTTTGGCCGAATTCGCGGAAATATCCCGCAACGTCAGCGAGGTCGATTTTGGTGTCCTTGGCGACATATGGATCAAGGTCTGTCAGCAAACCAGCGGCATCCAATTCAACGCCCCAACCTGCTGCAAACACGCCAACGTCAATCGAGTTGGTGCCTGTCGTCCAGTCGGTTTGAATTTTTTGGAAGATTTCGGCAAATGGAACTTCGCTGACAACAATCTTGGCACCTGTCATCGCTTCAAATTCTTTGCCGCGTTCAGCCAAACGGCCAGCAATAACTGGACCTGGCCGTGTGAGAATATTGATGGTTACACCATCATACTCACCAGCTGAGGCCGAAGCGGCAAGGCCGCCCAAGGCCACACCGGCAAACAATGCACCGGTTACAATAGATTTCATTTTCATATGGTATCCTCCCATTACATTTACTTATCCGTGCCCTTGCCAAAACATGGACGCCGAATTGTTTTCAGGCTCTGTTACGAGTGTTGCTGGTCTGTCGTGCAACATTCGTCCGGCCAACTGATATATCAATTCATTGCTGACTTTCGAGATGTCCGCAAGCGCTAAAAAATGAAGCCTGAAAATGCGCTATGGGTTGGTCTTGGAAAGGTAGTGTTCGCAGAGATCAACGGTCTGATCTGAGTATTCCAAGCCCATCGACCGGGCGAGTTCGGTGTCGGCATGGGAGCCAAGCCAAGCCACAAGCAACAATCGACGCAGCATCATAAAAGTTGGAATTTCAGCTTCGTCTCGCGGTGAAATGGGGGCGATTTTGCGATAGCCATATTTCCAGGCTTCGATCAAATCCAGAACTTGCGGTTCGTGTTCGTAGAATGACACGGGCGTTACTGCGTCTGACATGAACCATCCAAATCCACAGTCGTCGAAATCCAGCACTTTTACGGTTGCGCCATCTATCAACAGGTTAGCAAGTCGCAGGTCACCATGCACAAGGCCAAAATTCTCACGGGTCTTGCCGTAGGCGTTGAGGCGTTTTGAGATCACATCAACGGCGCGACCAAAAAGTTTCTGCTTTTGGGCGTCGACCCCCATGCCTTCGCGCCAGCGCCCCCAATGGGGGTTGGTCTCGCCCAGACTTGTTTCAAAATCCCAAGTGTGGCGTTGAAACCACTGTGGGGCGCTGCCATTGCCGGGCATGACGGTGCATGCGCGCAGCGATTTCACCAAGCTGTTGGAAGGTTACGATGAGATTTTCACCTATACCGGGTTCGAGACCCGCTTCCCATTCGGATAGAACGACATGGTGGGGCGCTTGCGATTTGCCATCTGAAATATCTTGGATCAGTTCGCTGTTTTTACCCGTTACGGTTTTTGGTGTGGTGACGACGCCCGTGTTTCGCAAATCCTGTTGCCACGCGAGTTCAGAGGCAATGGCGTCTCGCGCATGGTATCCCCGACGATGGACGCGCAAAGCCCAGCGTTGGCCATCAGGAGCTTCCACTTTATAAGTCGCGTTCTCTGTGAGATTAATGAGTGTTATTTTTAGATCATCGGGTAGGTCATAAAATGAAGTCGCCTTGGTGGCGACTTCGAACAACATATTCAGATGGGAAGACAAATCCTCATTCACCATAGGGAATCCAAATATTCTTTACTTGCGAGGCGCGGCGCAGATATTCCGGCCCTTCGCCCGTTTCTGGGTTGTACCAATCAACAGCTCGCCCATGATTAACCCAAGTGGGTTTAAGATTGCCTGCTGAAGCTTTCTCAACCATAGCAGAACCAACAGCGCTACCGTGATACCACATGGCTGCAACTTCGTCATGCTCCGCAATTGTTTTAGCCAGCTCATCACGCCCGCCCGTTATGATGTTCACAGCACCCGCCGGTACATCTGAGGTGTCGAGTACCTGATAAAAATCTGCCGCCAATAATGCGTGTTGTTGTGAAGGAATGATAATCACGCGATTGCCAAGGGCGAGGGCCGGCATCAAGAGCGAGACCAAGCCGAGCAAAGGTTGATCATCGGGGCAGACAACGCCCATCACACCATAGGGCTCGTTGAATGCCAGAGTCGTTTGGCGTTTGGTGTTGGTGGAATGAATACGACCATCATACTTGTCGGCATGGGCCGCATAGTAGAAGATACGCTGGAGAGCAGTTTCAACTTCGCGTTTTGCTTGTTTGGTGTTAGCGCCTGTTTCAGTCAGGCGTTTCACAAAGTCATCTGATCGTAGGGAAAGATTTTCTGCGATGTAGTAAATCACCTGTGCGCGGTTGTGGGCGGAAGCCGAGGACCACGCCGATGCTTTTAGCGCTGCTTCAACCGCGTTGCGAATATCTTTCCGATTACCGAGGCCTGCATGGCCCAAGAGCTTTCCTTTGGTGTTTTGAATAGCGTAGGAATAGCCGCTGTCGGGGCGCGTTTGTTTGCCGCCGATATAGAGTTTTGCGGTGCGATCTATGGCGTGGGAATGGTTAGCAGCCTCCACAATCGCGGGTGCTGCCCTGGTCGTTGCAGGTTTGATTGCTTTTGCAACGCCAACGCTTTTGTCAGCGATGGGTTGCATGTATTCATACAGGCCTTCGCGGCCCCCTTCACGACCAAACCCTGATTCTTTGTAACCCCCAAAACCGGCAGCGGCATCAAACTGGTTGGTGCAATTGATCCAGACAATGCCTGCCTTCACCCGTGCTGCTGCTTCGAGTGCGACGTTCAAATTCTCAGACCAGATCGAAGCGGCCAGTCCATAGCGCGAATGATTGGCCAGAGCTGCGGCTTCGTCTGGTGTGCGGAAGGTCATCGCCGAAATGACGGGGCCAAAAATTTCTTCTCGCATGACTGTTGAGGACGTATCGACATCCAAGAATAATGAAGGTGCGAAGTAATTGCCATGCTTTGGCAAGTCACACGGCGATTGCACCAAAGTGCCACCTTCGGATTTTCCTTTGTTGACGAGTTCGGTCACGCGTTGCAACTGCACGGGGTCAACCAGTGGGCCCATATCATTTGACTTGTCGAGTGGATCGCCCACCCGCAATGATGCCATGCGGGTTTTCAAGCGCGCGATAAATTTACTGTAAACACCTTCTTGCACCAATAAACGTGTACCAGCACAGCAAACTTGGCCTTGGTTGAACCAGACGGCGTCCACAACTCCTTCGACGGCCGCTTCCATGTCGGCATCTTCGAACACTATGAAGGGTGATTTTCCACCAAGCTCCAATGACAGTTTCTTGCCTGATCCAGCCGTCTGTATACGGATCAATCGACCAACATCCGTTGAACCCGTGAAGGCGATTTTGTTTACGTCTTTATGGGCAACGAGGGCGGCGCCTGTGTCGCCATCGCCGGTGATGATGTTTACGACGCCATCTGGTAGACCGGCCTCAGTGCAGATTTGACCAAAAGCCAGTGCCGTCAAGGGCGTAAACTCTGCAGGCTTTAATACAACGGTGTTTCCGGCAGCTAATGCAGGAGCAATTTTCCATGCCAGCATTAACAGTGGGAAGTTCCACGGAATAATTTGACCACAGACGCCAAGCGCCTCATGGCCTTGAAATTCAGTGGGCATCAACTGTGCCCATCCTGCATGGTGATAGAAATGACGGGCGACAAGGGGAATATCGATGTCACGTGACTCACGAATGGTTTTGCCATTGTCCATGGTTTCGAGCACTGACAAGAAGCGTTCGCACTTTTGAATATGCCGGGCCAACGCATAGAGATGCTTTGCGCGTTCAAAACCTGTCAACTTGTTCCACGACTTGAATGCTTTACGCGCGCTGGCAACTGCCGCATCGACATCCGCAACACTGCCATTTGGCACAGTTGCCAATTTTTCATGTGTTGCAGGATTGAACACGTCGAGGCGACCAGCCTTTGAAGCGACAAAAGTGCCATTGATGAAATGGCCAAAACCTTTTTCGTGAATTTTCAACCAGTCTTTCACGTGAGTATTGGACTCAGGCGCTGGTCCGTAATCCATTGTGTCAAGTACGTCTGTCACTGTCGGCATGGAGAAACCTTAAGCCATCGGGTGGTGGGAAAGGGCCGAATAGCGGCCCGTGAGGAAGTGTTCGAGTTGGCGTTCAATGTCGGCCAACATGGAAGATGCGCCGATCCGAAAGAGATCGGGCTCCAACCAACGGCGGCCGAGTTCTTCTTTCATCAGGATCAACCAATTCATGGCGTCTTTTGATGTTTTTAAGCCACCTGCGGGTTTAAAACCAATTTTATGGCCTGTGTATGTTTCGTAGTCGCGCAGTGCACGCACCATTGTCAGGCTGACAGGCAGTGTTGCATTCACGTCTTCCTTGCCCGTTGAAGTTTTGATGAAGTCGGCACCCGCTTGCATGCACACCATTGAAGCCTTGTAGACATTGCGCAGCGTTTTCAGATCGCCCGTTGCAAGAATGGTTTTCAAATGTGCCGCACCACAGGCTTCGCGCATGGCTTTGACTTCATCGTAAAGTGCGTTCCAGTCTTGCATTAGAACCTGAGCACGGTGAATGACAATGTCAATTTCCTGTGCTCCTTCTTCCACGGCATATTTGATTTCTGCAAGTCGCATGGGGAGTGGCGTGAGGCCAGCGGGAAACCCTGTTGCGACAGAAGCCACAGGAATACCCGATCCCTTTAGGGCCTTGACAGCGTGGGGCACCATTGTTGGATACACACATACGGCACCCACTTTGGGCATTTCACCGAGTTTCAAGCCATCGACGATATCATCTCGCAAAGGTCGCATGGCTTTTGCGCACAAGCGATGCACGCGACCAGGCGTGTCATCACCTGCCAGTGTTGTGAGGTCGATGCACTGCAAGGCTTTTACCAGCCATGCGGCTTGGTATTCTTTTTTCACAGTACGGCGGGTGGTGAGCGATGCAGCACGGCGCTCCGCGGCGGAGGTGTTGACCTGCGCCGTTTCAAACCATTCCGCCGCCAGCGCCGTGCCCGGATTGCGCGGCAAGCTGTTGCTACCATGGACGTGAGGCACGTTACTCAAATCATTCATCTCCAGCCAACTCCAAACAGGCGGCATCAGGGAATGATTTAGCTGAAACTATCGTGGCGTGTCACGGGTTGATTGAAGTCACGCCTTCTCTCAAGGAAGAATTAGGAATGCTCTAAAGTCGTTGACGTTCGTCAGTGTTGGCCCGGTGATGACGAGATCATTGATTGCACTGAAGAATGCATAGCTGTCGTGGTTCGAAAGTAACATATGTGGATCAACCTGGGCTGCTCGCGCTCTTTGCAAGGTGTCAGGGCCGATAATTGCACCGGCAGCATTTTCAGTTCCGTCGATGCCATCAGAGTCACCTGCGATTGCCCAAATTTTACTTTGACCCTGCAGTGTCAATGCAGCTGACAGGAGACATTCAGTATTGCGCCCACCCCTGCCCGGATTCTGGTTTCGAATGGTGACAGTTGTTTCCCCGCCACTGAGCAACACACACGGCGCTTTGATGGGGAGACCATGACGTTGGCAGGACATGGCAATGCCCGCCAGAGCTTTTCCCACGTCTTTCGCTTCGCCTTCGATCGCATCTCCCAATATGAGGGGCGTTACGCCATTTTGGACTGAAAAATCTGCGGCTGCATTCAGGGCCATCAGGGGTGACGCAATCATGCGCACATCAGCGGCGGCCAATTGTTGAGTTGGCGTTTTGGCACTTAAGACTTGTGTAACCAAACTTGAGACCTCAACATGATAGCGTTGCAGAATGTCGAGTGCGTCTCGCTGTGTTGTTTGATCTGCAACTGTTGGGCCAGAAGCAATGATTGCTGGGTCGTCTCCTGGCACATCTGAAATCAGAAGTGTGACGACTTTCGCAGGTGCAGCGGCCAACGCAAGTTTTCCACCTTTGATAAGCGAGAGGTGTTTGCGCACGGTGTTCATTTCCGAAATGCCAGCGCCACTTTGCAACAAAGCGCGATTGACGTTTTGTTTATCATCCAAAGTGAGACCGAATGCAGGTGCCACAAGCAATGCTGAACCACCGCCCGACATCAAAGCAATCACAAGATCATTGGTCGTTAAACCAGAGACGGCTTGCATGATTTCGTCCGCAGCGCGGAGGCTGTTGTCATCGGGAACAGGATGTGCAGCTTCTATGATTTTAATTTTGTTGGTGGGGACTGCATGGCCATAGCGCGTGACCACGACGCCTGACATTTCCACATCTGGCCAGGCCTGTTCCAAGGCTGCTGCCATGGCCGCTGATGCTTTTCCTGCACCCACGACCACACATCGACCTTTTGGTTTTTCTGGAAGATGAGCCGCCAAGACTCTTCGTGGATCTGCACATGCAATGGCACAGTCAAACAAGTCCTTCAGAAATGTGCGTGCTGCAAGGTTGTCCATCAGAATTCTGGCTTCTTTTTGTTGCGAAAGGCTTCGAGTCCTTTGACAAGATCGGCGCTTGCTGCTGCGATATAACCACCCAAAACTTCAGTTGAAGCCTCGCGCTCTTCCCCATCGGCCATATTCAGCATGAGCTTGGTCAACCGCGTTGCTGTCGGACTACGACTTATGATGTTGTTTGCCATCGCGTAAGCTGTGGAGAGGCTTTCGCCCCTTGGCACAACCTTGTCAACAATGTTGTGGCTGAGTGCTGTTGGTGCGTCCAATATTTCGCCGCCTAATGCCATGCGCCGCACAATTTGCACGCCAAAGCGACGCACGGCGCGCTGCGTTCCTGACCAGCCGGGAATAATGCCGATGCCAGTTTCTGGCAATCCAACTTTTGCATGTTCTTCGGCAATGCGAAAGTCGGCTGTTACGGCAAGTTCCAAACCGCCGCCAAGGCAATGGCCATTGAGTGCCGCAATCAGTGGATGGCGCATGCGTGCCAACGCATCAAATGCCCGGTGACCTTGGCGCACCCAGCGCATGGCAAAGTCTTCAGCATCCCAACTGGACCACGCTTCGATATCACCACCCGCACAGAAAGACTTTTCACCTGTGCCAGTGAGGATGACGGCGCGTACACCTTTTTCGCAATCCGCCAGCGTTGCGGCGCGTTCCAGCGCAAGGATCATTTCAAAATCGAGTGCGTTCAGTTTCTCAGGTCGATCAATACGTATGGTTGCGATGACGCCATCGACGGTGAGAGTGATGCGTTTGTCGCCGGTATCAAGCATGGAGGGTCATTCCCATTTTTGCGGGTTGAAATAGCTTGATATCCATTGTTTTCAGTTGCGGTGAAACGATCAATGTAAACTCTGACTGATCGAGAATGTTGGCCTGCAATTCAACGCCCGGTGCAATTTCTGTGACGACGATTCCTTCGGGAGTCAGTTTCAACACGCAGCGTTCTGTTACATAGGTTACATCTTGACCTTGCATCACACCGCGATGGCCTGAGAAAGAAATTTGCTCCACTTCTTTCACCAGCTTTTTCACTTTGCCTTCCTTGTCGATGCGGAGTTTTCCGTCCACAATTTCCATCTTGGCGCCAGCATTGAAAAATCCTGAGAAGATAATTTTCTTGGCCCGCGTCGTGATGTCAACGAAGCCACCTGCCCCTGCTGTGACGTGTGGCCGTGCGCCCAGTTTTGAAACATTGATTGAGCCGTGTTGGTCAATCTGCAGGAACGACAGCAATGAACAGTCGAAACCACCAGCCTGAAAATATGTGAATTGGTAAGCTGATGGCACAAATGCTTCGGCATTCGATGAGCAACCAAACTGGAATTCAAGCAGCGGAACGCCACCGACTGCACCCTGTTCAATGACCCATGTGGCTTGGCCATGTAAGCCTTCTTCGATGAAAATTCGGGGGACATTAGCCGAAACGCCAAAACCCAAATTGACGGCCCAGCCCTTTTTCAGTTCTAGCGCTACGCGGCGGGCGATTGCTTTTCCAGTGCCAAACTCCATCAGTGAGAAGCTGTCGAGTGGGCGTCGCTCTTCACCGGAGATTGCTGGATCATAGGGCGTTTGAGTGGTTTGCCATTGTTCTGGTGCTTCAACGATATAGTCAACGAGTATGCCGGGAACGCGCACGTGGTGAGGTGGAATAGTATCGTCGACAACAATCTTTCGCACTTGAGCAATAACAATCCCTCCTGTGTTATGGGCCGCGAGTGCCAGTTCCATTGCGCCCAAGTAAGCGCCTTCTTGTTCAAAGGTCATGTTGCCACGACTGTCGCAGGTGCTGCCGCGAATGATGGATACAGCGGGAATGATGGATGGAAAATAGAGCCATTCCTCGCCGTCAAAATCAATTTTGCGTACGATTTTTTCTGCTGCCGCTTTGGCGTTCATGGCGCAGCCTTCGTTGTCAGGGTCCACGAATGTGCCCAGTCCCACTTTGGTGATGACACCGGGGCGTTTTGCGGCGGCTTCGCGCATAAGATCAAACATGATGCCTGAGGGAACATTGTAAGCTGGGATCTCGTTGCCCGTAATCATTTGCCAAATCACCGGCGGTTCTGAGGATGAAGGGCCTGAGGGATAAGAACCTGCAATGACGCGCCCGATTAAGCCGGGCTTAGCAATGTGAGCGATGCCCTTGATGCCAAACATGTCGCCCGCCGCAATGGGGTGCAGCATGGTAAGATTGCGTGGTGATTTTCGTAGATCAAAACGTTCGCCGAGGGCTTGCAAAACTGCATCTGGGCAATTCAAACCTGATGACGAGTTCACCGCGACGATTGCTCCATCCGTGATATGACTTACAGCTTCTGCTGCTGTTACAATCCTTGGCATTCTTCACCTGTTACCGCGGATTAGATCTGCGGCTTTCTCTGCGATAGCAATAGTCGGGGCATTGGTATTGGACGACACAACTTGAGGCATGGTCGAACTATCGCAGACGCGTAAGCCCTCTATGCCGCGCACGCGCAAATTCAAATCAACGACGGCCATGTCATCGGTGCCCATCTTGCATGTTCCCACGGGATGGTAGGATGAGCGGGCATTGTTGCGCGCGATGTCAATGTAGTCTTGTTTGGATTTACAGTTCTTGCCGGGGAAGTGTTCTGCTTCCACAAACTTGCTGAAAGATTTGGAACGACCAATTTCTTGCGTCGTCTTTATGCCGTCGATGTGGCGTTCCAAATCATAGGGTTCAGCAAAGGAATTTGGATCAATTATGGGCGCGTCTTGAATGTTGGCTGATCGCAAGGTGACTGAACCACGGGACCGCGGGCGTGTATGGTAGGAATTGCATGTGGCACCGTTGCCGCCTGGCACTGTGCCAACGCCCTCTTCCACACCAGCACCTGCCAGAAAATGGAACTGTAAATCCGGTGTTTTTTCTTTGCGGTCGCCCCACCAGAATGCACCGGCTTCGACAATGTTTGACGACACTGGCCCATTGCGGAACAACGCATATTGAAGGCCTGCCAGCGCTTGCCAATGCAGCTTCTTGTATTTGTCGTAGGAGTGGGCGCCGTTCAGTTGCCACACCACGTCGGTTGAAAAATGGTCGTGAAAGTTTTGGCCAACTCCTGCAAGGTTGTGTTGCACATCAACGCCAACTGACTTCAAATGGGCAGAAGGGCCGATGCCTGACAACATCAACATTTTGGGCGAACCGATTGCGCCAGCGCAGAGGACCACTTCTTGTTCCGCGTGCAACTGCGTAACGGTATTGCCATCGACAATTTCTACGCCTTTGGCACGGCCGTTTTCAATGATGATGCGCTTGACTGTGACGCCGGTGCGCAATTCTAAGTTCTTACGTTTTAATGCGGGGCGCAAATAACCAACGGCAGCACTACAGCGGCGACCATTCAATGTGGTGGTTTGATAGAGCCCTGCCCCTTCTTGTTTGCCACTGTTGAAGTCTGGGTTGTGCGGCATGCCGATGTCCATGCAGCCTTGCACATAGGCAAGTGACAGCCGCGATGGGCTTGGCAAATCTGAAACAGCAAGTGGACCATCCGTGCCGTGGTCAGCGCCTGCAAGTCTTGTGTTGCCCTCCGACTTCAAAAAATATTGTTTGAGATCGTTCCAGGCCCAGCCCTTGCACCCCATGTCACTCGCCCAATGGTCATAGTCCTCAGGGCAACCACGCGTGTAGATTTCAGCATTGATGGAACTGCCACCACCCAGCACGCGGGCCTGTGGATAGACGGCTTTGCGGTTGTTGGCGTGCTTCAAGGGTGCCGTTTCATAACCCCAAATCAAATTGCCCGCGGTCATTTTGAAGAAGCCAACGGGCATATGAATGAAGGGATTCGTGTCTTTCGGGCCCGCCTCCAGCAACAGACACGCGGGCGTCAGGCATTTCGGACAGCCGCGCAGCCAGCACACATCCAGCCGACCCGCCGCCTATAATGATATAGTCGTATCCTAACATTCGTTTTGCCCAAATGGCTTGTCAAACTCACAGCCTCGCGCTATAAATAACCAAATAGTTATTTGTTGGCAAGCGAACTTGGCAAAACAATCAAAAATTCAGATCCGCGACCCTGAAGCAACCAAAGCCCGCATTCTTGAGGCTTCCGAGCAGGAATTTGCGAGGTTTGGCTTAGGCGGTGCGCGGGTTGATCGGATCGCCACACGCGCCAAGTCCAACAAGCGCATGCTCTACCACTATTTTGGCAACAAGGATGAGTTGTTCGCAATTACGGTTGAGAATGCATATGCGCAGTTCCGGGAAGCTGAAGCCGCACTCAATCTTGACAGCATGGCCCCAATCGCCGCAATGCGCCGATTGGTGGAATTTATTTGGGACTACTTTATTGAGCACCCAGAGTTCATCACACTGGTGAACAGTGAAAATTTGCACAAGGCACGACACCTCAAAGCTTCAAAGCGCACAACTGATATGAGCCGCAAGTTTGTAGCGCGCATGCAAGCGTTGCTGTCTCGCGGAGAAGCAGCTGGCATATTTCGGCACGGGCTTGATCCGGTGCAAGTGAATATTTCTATTGCGGCGATTGCCTATTATTATCTCACCAACCGTTTCACGGGCTCAATCATTTTCGAACGAGACTTAATGGCGCTTGACGCACTGAAAGCGCGGTTGAGATTTAACACCGATACCGTGTTGCGCATGGTGTGTACTGCTACTGAAATTGCGCGACTGGAAAAAACTGGAGGTCTTGGTTGAAATGGGACAGGTTCTGGTAACTGGCGCGCGACGTGGCATCGGCAAGGCCATTGCGCTGGCCATGGCCGGCGCAAATTATGACGTCGCTGTTACAGACGTTGAAGTTTCTGATGAGCTAAAAATTGTTGCGGATCAAATCAAAGCAATGGGGCTGAAGTCTGTTGCACTGCAAGCCGATATTTCTGATCTCAACACCCATGCAAAACTATTGGCTGATGCCGAGGCAGCGCTTGGGCCGCTGACAACACTGGTCAACAATGCCGGGGTCTCTGTGATGTCGCGAGGTGATCTCTTGGACGTTACGCCTGAGAGTTTTGATCGCTGCATGGCTGTCAATGCACGGGGTACTTTTTTTCTAACACAGGCTTTTGCGAGGCGTGTACGCGACACAATGACGGAATGCCATCGCAGCATCATCACGATTACATCCGCAAATGCAAAAGCAGTATCTATCGCGCGTGGCGAATATTGCATGTCGAAAACAGCAGCGTCGATGATGTCGAAATTATTTGCTAGCCGTTTGAGCAATGAAGACATCGGGGTTTATGAGATACAACCCGGCTTTATCGAAACCGATATGACAGCACCTTCAAAGGCCAAGTATGATGCATTAATTAATGCTGGAATGACGGTGATCAAGCGGTTTGGAACGCCGGACGAAGTAGGGCGCATTGCTGTGACTCTTGCTTCCGGGCTGCTTCCCTACACGTCGGGGCAGGCCATTCAAGCGGATGGCGGCTTACTAACGGTGAGGTATTAAATGCACATCACATTTCCAGGTGAACGCTACGTGTTGTGCGGAACACCATTGCCGGTCATTGCGCCAACCAAGGCTTTCAACCGCGTTTCCTATGCAGCAGCCCATGTTGTAGCGGATCCATTTTCGAACGATGATCCCACGGGCACGTCAGCTATCGACTGGACCAAAACACTAGAATACCGTGACTATCTGCTTGATCTTGGTTTTGGCATCGCCGAGGCGATGGACACTTCACAGCGCGGCATGGGTTTAAATTGGCCTAATGCATTGGAGTTGATCCGTCGATCATTGGTGAATGCTGGCACGCGCGCGCATCTCATCGCTTCAGGTTGTGGTACTGATCATTTGCATGCTCACGCAGCAAAAACACTGGACGATGTTGTTCGCGCCTATCTCGAACAACTGCATGCCATCCAAAAACTTGGAGGTCGCATCATCCTCATGGCCAGCCGAGCACTGGTGCAAGTTGCCAAGTCGCCTGATGACTATATTAAAGTTTATTCACAGGTTTTGGCAGAAGCTGATCATCCCGTAATTCTGCACTGGCTGGGGGACATGTTTGACCCTGCACTCAAAGGATATTGGGGTAATAATGACTTTTCAGATACAGTTGAAACGGCATTGCAAGTTATTGCTGCGAATGAAAGCAAAGTTGACGGCATCAAAATTTCTCTCTTGGATGACGCAAAAGAAGTTTTGTTGCGGCGGCGGCTTCCGGCGACCGTAAAAATGTATACGGGTGACGACTTCAACTACCCTGATTTAATTGCCGGAGACAGTGAGGGCTATTCTCACGCGTTGCTCGGGATATTTGACGCTATTGCACCGGCTGCTTCCGCAGCGCTATCTGCACTTGCTGCTGGCGACCTCGCCACTTATCACCGCTTGATGGACCCCACAGTTCCGTTGTCACGTTTGATTTTCCGTGCCCCAACGCAATATTATAAAACTGGTATTGTATTTCTGGCGTGGTTGAATGGTCATCAAGATCATTTCATCATGATCAACGGTGCGCACGCAATGCGGCCCCTTCCCTATTTTGTGGAGTGTTTTAAACTCGCTGATCAAGCCGGGCTGCTGCGCAATCCCGACATGGCAGTGAGCCGCATGCAAAAGCTGCTCGCGATCTACGGTGCTTGATGCGGGATCTGGCAAAACACTTTCAAACTTGTTCCATCAATACGGCAACGCTTGGATTTCATGCGCCTATTGCAAGTGTTGTTGATGAAATCGCCCGCGCGGGTTTTGGCATGATTGCGCCGTGGCGACGCGAGATTGAAGGCGGAGATGTGAAGGCCGTAGCCAAACATATTCGAGATGCTGGCTTGAAACTTAGTGGCTATTGCCGCAGCACCTATATGCCAGCTTCCAGTATTGAAGTTTTCCGCGCAAACATTGATGCAAACAAGCGCGCGCTTGATGATGCGGCCACTTTGGGTGCGCCTGCATTTGTGATGGTGGTGGGTGGATTGCCTGATGGTTCAAAGAATCTCAATGCCGCACGCGCGCAAGTGCGTGAGGCCTGTGCTGAACTGGTTGACTATGGCCGCAAAGTCGGGGTGCGGATTGCGCTTGAACCATTGCATCCGGTTTATGCTGCTGATCGCAGTTGCCTGACACTGCTGTCAGAGGCGCTGGATTGGTGCGACACGATTGAAGGCGAGACTGGCGATCCTTGGATTGGTGTAGCCATCGACTGTTACCATGTGTGGTGGGATCCAGACTTGGCGCACAGCATTAAGCGCGCAGGAAAATCCAAGCGCATTTTCGCCTATCATGTGTGTGACTGGTTGGTGCCTACCCTCGATGTTTTGAATGATCGGGGAATGATGGGCGATGGCGTCATCGATTTGAAAGCAATGCGCGATATGATTGAAACAACGGGTTACAACGGCGCTGTTGAAACCGAACTCTTTTCAATCAACAATTGGTGGAAGCGGCCCATGCATGACACACTTCAGGTCTGCAAGGACCGGCTGATGACGTCAACCTAAGCAACTGCTCGGCTTAACGCGCATTGCCGCCACATTCCGTTCAAGGCTTCCACCAGTTTTTCAATATCAGCGTCGGAGTGCAATGGTGTTGGTGTGATGCGCAGACGTTCGGTTCCTTTGGGGACTGTAGGATAATTGATTGGTTGCAGGTAAATGCCATAGTGCTGCATCAAATAGTCACTGATGAATTTACACTTCACGGCGTCGCCAACAATGACTGGAACAATGTGACTGTCGTTTTGCAAATGTGGAATGCCAGCACGGTCCAAGCCCTGCCGCACTTTCGCAACACGCTCTTTGTGGCGGGCGCGCTCCAGCTGACTTGCTTTCAAATGCCGGATTGATGCTGCAGCTCCGGCAGCAACGGCTGGTGGCAGAGCTGTTGTAAAAATAAACCCTGAAGCAAAACTGCGGATAAAATCGCACAACGCTGATGACGCTGCGATGTAACCGCCGACAACGCCAAAGGCTTTGCCCAAGGTGCCTTCAATCACGGTCAATCTGTGCATCAAACCTTCGCGTTCGGCAATGCCGCCGCCGCGCGGGCCGTAGAGCCCAACAGCATGGACTTCATCGAGATAGGTCATGGCGCCATATTTGTCGGCGATGTCGCAAATAGCTTTGATGGGAGCTATGTCACCGTCCATCGAATAAACAGATTCAAAGGCAATGAGTTTTGGACGTGACGGATCGATTGTTTTGAGATGCGCTTCAAGATCATGCACATCATTGTGTCTAAAAATGATGCGTTCAGCACGGCTGTGACGAATGCCTTCAATCATCGATGCGTGGTTGCCTGCATCGGAGAGCACGACACAGTTTGGAAGCAAGGCTGGCAAGGTGCCGAGGGCTGCCCAATTGGAGACGTAACCGGACGTGAACAGCAATGCGGACTCTTTGGCGTGGAGATCAGCCAACTCGTGTTCGAGTTCGACGTGGTAGTGATTGGTGCCTGCTATATTGCGTGTGCCACCCGCACCAGCGCCGCATTTATCCAACGCCTCATGCATGGCGGCGACAACTACGGGATGTTGACCCATGCCCAAGTAATCGTTTGAGCACCAGACAGTAACGTCCTTCACATCGGTGCCGTTGTGGAATGTGGCCTTGGGGAAAGCGCCACGTTGGCGTTTCAAATCGGCGAAAACGCGATAGCGCCCCTCGGATTTCAAGCCTTCAAGGCGATCCTTGAAAAACAACTCGTAGTCCATCGCAAACATACTCCTGCAGTCGTCAACTGAATGCACCCAAAGTGCTTATAACGGCAAGAAACGTCGCCGTCAGCCCTTTCGTTGGGATGCGACAAGATAGGCCCGAGCTGCTGGCAATGCTTGATCGATAAAACGTTTCGCGCGTTCCGGGCCGCCTGGGCTCTGCATTCTGGGCACAATCCAGCCGAGATACGTAAGGTGGCGTATGAGCAGGAAAGTATCGATTGAAGCGGTATCAAGCGGGCGTTTGCTTGTGTAACCAGCGATCAGTGCTGCGCGCAATGTCTGGTAATCTGGTTCATTTTGATGTTTCACAAGTGCAGTCGCGATATCGTGCAATCGAAAGCCGAATCCGCTGTCATCAAAGTCGATAATACTTACGGCGTTTCCATCGACCAAAAGGTTTTCACTGACCAGATCAGCGTGGATGTAGCCATAGTCCCATGGGCCTTGTGAGAGCTGTTTGCGCAATAATTCACGCAGTGTCAGCAAAAGGTTCTTATCTTCAGGTGAAAGATTCGGGTGGTCCCAGAAGCGGCCCCAATGGGGCGCATCACCGAGTAAACCGTCGATGTTCCAGTGAACGCGCTTGAACGCAGGAGATGGCGTCCATGCGTCAAGTGCGTTGTGCATGGCTGCGATCGTGTTGCCCAAGGCTTGGAACGTTTCTGTACGATTGGGGATCAACAAGATTTTACCTGTTTCGCCCAGCGGCGTTCCCGACAACCACGTCAACACAGTGGCTTGGACGCCTTCACAATGTGCTAGAAAAAGGCCTCGGCGATTTTGTAACGGGACCGGCAGGGATAACCCAGCGCGCGACAAAGCTGCCATCACTTCCATTTCGGAGTTCAATTCGTCATCGCTCCGGTACCCCAGACGATGCAACCGAAGTGCAAACACACCCTCTTCAGATTCAACACGGTAAACTGCATTTTCGCGGTGAGCTGCTAACGAGATTTTCCTGACTTTAATGGGCCATTGCGCAATCGCATTCGTTGCCTTTTGTATTGTCATACGGCTACGGGTGTGTGCAACAACGCATCATCTAAGGCCTCCAACATCATATCGGCGTTTTCAACGCTAAAGGGCATGGGAGGACGCATTTTGAGGGTGTTGTAGTTGATGCCAATGAAGCTCATGAGAAAACCACGATCACGCATGGCGTTGGTAAGGCGCTTGGCATAGGCTGTTGCTGGTGTTTTGTTTGCGCGGTCTAGCACAAGCTCTGCGCCAAAGAACAATCCACATCCCCGCACGTCACCAATCGCTTCGTGTTTCTGCGCAAGCTTACTTAAACCTTGCTTTGCATGAGCACCCACACGCGCGGCATTGTCCATCAAGTTTTCGGATTGTAATACCTCGAGTGTGGCCATTGCCGCCGCACAAGACACAGGGTTGCCACCGAAGGTGTTGAAGTATTTTGAATTGCCGCGAAAGGCCTTGAGCATGTCTTGCGATGTTACCACTGCGCCAACGGGGTGGCCGTTGCCCATGGGTTTTCCGAGTGTGACAATGTCGGGCGAAATGCCAGCCCGTTGATAGCCCCACATGTGACTGCCCAAGCGGCCAAAGCCTGGCTGAATTTCATCAGCGATCAAAACCCCGCCTGCCCGCTTCACCATTTCGGCTGTTGGCTTTAACCAGTCGCTTCAAAAGTCTGGAAATCCTTCATTGGCGAAGTAAGGGACAGAGCATCGATGCGCTGAAAAACCATGTCCGGCTTTTTCCAGTTCATCGATGCGCTGTGAAACAGCTTCGGCAAATCGCTTGGCATGGGCCATTCCAGTTTCACCGCCCAATGGACGATAGCTATCAGGTGCTGGTACAAATCGTACGTTGTCAAAGGCTGGGCCTGCGGGTTTGCTGGTGGTGCTGAGTTGCGACACCGCCATGCTGTTGCCATGGTAGGTGTGGTCCGTGGCAATAATGCCCGTTTTACCAGTGACGGCGCGCGCCATACGCAAGGCCAAGTCATTGGCCTCGGTGCCTGTGCAAGTCATAACAGCGGAGGATAAAGGCTTGTCCATCGTCGCGGTGAGGCGCTCGATATAGTCAAGGATCAACTCATGTAAATATCGCGTGTGCGTGTTCAGTGTGGCCGCTTGTTTGCAAATAGCCTCCACCACTTTTGGATGGCAATGACCAACGTGCGGTACGTTGTTGTAGCAGTCGAGATATTTTCGACCATGGGCGTCCCACAGCCAGACCCCTTCGCCGCGAACAATATGCACAGGCTCGTCGAAGAAGGTTGCAACATTGGGGCCCAACAGGCGGGTTCGGCGTTCGAGCAGTTCAGCAATGGAATGCGGCATGCTTGCTCCAACGCGGTGAGGTTATGGCTTCAGAAGGGTCTTCAGTTGTTGGTTTGGATCAGCGAGGGCTTGAGCTGATGGCTTCATGGCTTTTGCCATCATCATTTCTGAAAGTTTGATGTCACGGCCAATTGACGTTCCTGGACCAATGCCACTAGCTCCCATCAAAGTTCCATCTTCGGCAAGGTGGAACAGGATGAGCGATTCATCTGACGGCTTTCTCGTGACAGTGACTGGCCCCATGTCAGCCATACCAGCGATTTGTAGGCCGAGGTCATATTGGTCAGACCAGAACCACGGTATGGCATTGTGAACTTTGCTGCCGCCTAGCATGTTTTCAGCTGCCGTTGCCGCTTGTTCCTGCGCAGAGCGCCAAGCTTCAAGACGCATACGGCGGCCACCCAGTTTCTGATTGATATAAGATGCACAATCGCCTGCGGCATAAATATCGGGGTCAGAAGTTTGCATGTGTTCATTGCAAGCAATACCGTTTTCAATGGCAAGTCCTGCGTCAACTGCAAGTGTAACGTCAGGTGAAGCGCCGATTCCTGCTATGATGCTGTCGGATGGTATCACCCGGCCGTCGGCAAGGTACACTGAATCTTTGGCGAGGTGTGACAGCCCTGTGCCAGTCAACATCGCAACACCATGTTTGACATGTTCATCGTGGATAATTTTTGCAATGGGCTCTGGCACACCGCGCATGAGAATGCGAGGTTGAGCTTCTACGAGTGTGACGTTGCATCCGCGCTTTGCAGCAGAAGATGCCAATTCAAGACCAATAAATCCACCGCCGATGATGACGATATTTTTTCCGGGCTGAAAGCGTTGCCGCAATTCGAGTGTGTCTTCGTGGTTGCGCAGTGTGATGGCGTATTCGCCGCCGGGTAATGTGAGCTTGCGCGGCTTGGCGCCCGTTGCAAGCAAGAGCTTCGAATAGGGCTGCTTTGTACCGTCACTCAATGAAATCGTTTTTTCGGCGCGATTGATTTTTGTGGCTTGCACGCTTTTGCGCACAGTGACCTTGAGCTCATTGGCTATGGTTTCATCCATCAACCAAATAGGATCTGGTTCATCTTCATCCAAGATTGATGACTTTGAAAGCGGTGGACGATCATAGGGCAGCAAAGCCTCTTCCCCGATCAGAACGATTTCGCCATCATAGTTGTTGGCGCGGAGGTTGATGCAGGCTTTGGCCCCGGCCATGCCTGCACCGATGATAACGATAGGTGAATTCATTGTCGTTTTGCCTTTAAACGATTTTGGCTTCGGTGGCGGCGCGAAGGTCCGCTTCGGTGACACCTTCTGCGCATTCGACGATTTTCAAGCCACCTGCAACAACATCAAGTACGCCAAGATTAGTAATGATTCGATTGACGACAGCTTTGCCGGTGAGCGGCAAGCTGCAGTCTTTCAACACTTTGCTTTCACCGGCTTTGTTGGTGTGATCCATGACCACAACGACGCGTTTGACGCCCGCCACCAAGTCCATGGCACCGCCCATGCCTTTGACCAGCTTTCCCGGAATCATCCAATTGGCGAGGTCACCCGTTTCAGACACTTCCATTGCGCCTAAAATGGCCATGTTAATCTTGCCGCCGCGGATCATGGCAAAACTTTGGGCGGAATCGAAAAATGCGGTTTGCGGCAGCTCGGTGACTGTCTGCTTTCCCGCATTGATCAAGTCGGCGTCCTCTTCGCCTTCAAACGGAAAAGGCCCCATGCCCAACATGCCGTTTTCCGATTGCAGTGTCACTTCCACACCTTTTGGAATGTAGTTTGAAACAAGCGTTGGAATGCCAATGCCCAAGTTGACATACCAACCGTCTTGCAATTCTTTGGCGGCGCGTTCGGCCATTTGGTTTCTGTCCCAGGCCATGGCTTATGCTTCCTTCTTGCGAACGGTACGTTGTTCAATGCGCTTTTCGTGTTGGCCTTGAATGAGGCGATGCACGTAAATGCCGGGTGTGTGGATGGTGTCGGGGTCAAGGGAACCCAGCGGCACAATCTGCTCCACCTCTGCTACGCAGATTTTGCCGCATGTGGCTGCGGGTGGGTTGAAGTTGCGGGCGGTTTTGCGGAACACAAGGTTGCCTGAAGGATCGGCCTTCCACGCTTTGACGATTGAGAGATCAGCAACAAGGCCGCGTTCGAGGACAAAGGTTTGACCGTCAAACTCTTTGAGCTCTTTGCCTTCTGCGATAACCGTGCCCACGCCTGTCTTGGTATAAAAGCCCGGAATGCCTGCTCCGCCTGCCCGCATGCGTTCGGCCAATGTGCCTTGCGGATTAAATTCGACTTCAAGTTCCTTGGCCAAATATTGCCGCATGAATTCACCGTTTTCGCCCACGTAAGACGAGATCATTTTCTTGACCTGGCGATTTTCCAGAAGCTGGCCGAGACCAAAGCCATCGACACCTGCATTGTTAGAAGCGATGGTCAAATTCTTGGTGCCGCGGGCTTTGATTTCCGCAATCAGCAATTCTGGTATGCCACAAAGGCCAAAACCACCTGCCGCGATCAACATGCCATCAAACAGCACGTCCTCGAGCGCTGATGCGGCATCCTTGTAAATCTTCTTCATACTGTCTCCCGAACCGACCTGTGGAGCCACCCTAGAATGTTGTATAGCCAGCGCCAAGTGGGGACTGGGCGAAACTATGGATTGTGAGCAAAATCTTGCAGAAAATGGCGGAGAGGGGGAGATTCGAACTCCCGGTACACTTGCGCGTACTTCGCATTTCGAGTGCGACGCGATCGACCACTCTGCCACCTCTCCGCATAGGGTCGCGGGGCGTTCAATAGCTGAGGTCGAGGCGTCTGCCAACCCCTTTTGGGCGGCCACAGGTTGACTCATCGGTCCAAGCTGCTAGAAGGCCGCCAACATGACCACTACGACCAACAAAACAAAAAAACTCTAAGCCTCCCCCCGGCCATCCCCCGCGGGGGTCGAGGCCGATGATTTTTGCCGGAGCGTGGTCAAAATGACTTCCGGGGGCGGTGCGAAGGTCCTGAAGGAGAATTCAATGGGTTACAGAGTTGCAGTCGTCGGAGCCACGGGCAACGTGGGCCGCGAAATGCTCAACATTTTGGCTGAACGCCAATTTCCGGCGGATGAAGTGCATGCTCTGGCATCGCGGAAGTCTATCGGCGTTGAAGTGTCCTATGGTGATAAAACACTGAAATGCAAAGACTTGGAGCAGTTCGATTTTTCGCAGGTTGATTTCTGCGTGATGTCAGCTGGCTCTTCGGTGTCGAAGGAATGGTCACCCAAAATTGGGGCGTTGGGTTGCATCGTCATCGATAACTCGTCGGTCTGGCGTTATGATCCTGAAGTGCCGTTGATCGTTCCGGAAGTGAATGCTCATGTGCTGACGGAATATATGGCGCGCAACACCCGGAAGAACATTATTGCCAATCCCAACTGCTCGACGGCGCAATTGGTGGTGGCGTTGAAGCCCCTGCATGACGCGGCGAAGATCAAGCGCGTTGTTGTCTCGACATATCAATCGGTTTCAGGAGCAGGCAAAGATGGCTTGGATGAATTGTGGAACCAGACCAAAGGCATTTTTGTAACTGACTCGCCTGAACCTAAGAAGTTCACCAAGCAGATCGCTTTCAATGTTATTCCGCATATTGATGTATTCTTGGATTCCGGTGATACCAAGGAAGAGTGGAAGATGTCAGCCGAAACGAAAAAGATTCTCGATCCGAAGATTAAATTGACCGCAACATGCGTGCGTGTGCCTGTTTTTGTTGGCCATTCGGAAGCGGTGAACATTGAGTTTGAAACCGAAATGACGGCTGAAACGGCGCGTGAGATTTTGCGTGAAGCACCGGGCTGCATGGTGATCGATAAGCGCGAAGACGGTGGTTACGTGACACCCGTTGAATGTGTTGGTGATTATGCCACATTCATCAGTCGCATTCGCGATGACGCTACGATTGAAAACGGAATCAACCTTTGGGTTGTGTCTGACAATTTGCGTAAAGGTGCTGCATTGAATGCCGTGCAAATTGCGGAGTGCTTGATCAATCGTGGCTTGATTAAGAAGGCCGCTTAAGCATTTTACTTAGATCAAAAGGCGGCCAACGCGGCCGCCTCTCTCTAATAGTCCAGGGAAGTCTGTTTAGGACGAAGATTTACATCTTTGGCAACAACACCTTGTCGATGACGTGGATCACGCCGTTTGATCCAGCGAGATCAGCAGCTGTTACAGTGGCCATGCCGCCAGCTTCGTCCATGATCATGACCTTGTCGCCTTCGAGCTTGGCGGTGAGTTCACAACCACCAACTGTCATCACCTTGGCTGTACCTGAACCATCTGCAATCATCTTGGCAACATCAGCTGCCATGGCTTTTGCAGGTACCACGTGACAGGTCAGAATCTTGGTCAGTTGGTCTTTGCTTTCTGGCTTCAACAAAGTATCTACGGTACCTGCTGGTAATGCTTCAAAGGCCGCATTCGTCGGAGCAAACACGGTAAATGGCCCCGCACCTGACAGTGTTTCAACCAAGCCAGCAGCTGTTACAGCAGCAACCAAGGTTGTGTGGTCCTTAGACCCTACGGCAGTGTCAACAATTGTTCCTGCCGCAAAAGCAGATGTCGATACGGCAGCCAGAAGGGCTGAAGCGATAATGAACTTGCGCATAGATAATCTCCCGAAGTTTTAAAATGACCGCTTTGACACGCGGATATAGTCGAAACGTTGGGAAGTCGAATGCGGTTTCATTAAATCATGTTCATGCTTGGTACGAAAGTAAGGCAGAGATCAAGAGCGTGCTAGACCTAAAACTTTTCCAACTCCGTTTTGTTGCAGAACTGCAATCAATTGAGATGCGTTTTTAGGCATCACAGCATCGCGCATCCATGTGCCTTTGTATGCTTCACCACTCCACATGGAAGCTGGCACAAGATTTCTCACGACATTGATATAAACAATATCTTTGCCGGAATTTTCACCGCGTTCGATTTTTTGAGTGACTTCTCGGTTCCACCGCCATCAACCACAAAGTGGCATCGCCTTTGAATTCCGCCTGCTTTATTTCGACTGAAATTTTCTCGGCCGTCAAACTGACCTTCAACGAAGCGGCGGCTTGGATTTCTCGACTTGCAGAAATTTGTTTCGCTACATCACGACGGCTACTGCCAACGGCATGGGTTGCGCCGTTCACCACCATTTGCGGCGTATAAACAGACCCCTCATCAAGCACCTTCGCATAGTCATATTGGCGCTTTGAGTATTCCGGTTTGGCCAATGTGTCGCGCCAACCCAAGTAATCCCAATAGTCCACGTTGAAGGACACGACGACAGTGTTTGGGTCTTTGACAAGCTCACTCGCATATTCATCTGCTGGAGGGCAAGACGAACAGCCTTGGCTGGTAAAGAGTTCAACTAACACGGGCGCGCGTGGCGCGGCGAATGCGGCGCGAGGTGCGAACACGCTGGCACCCACGAGAGCCAGTGTTTGTCTGCGGGTAAGACTGATAGCGTTTTTCATGGACGCTATGATGGGCAATGTTCTGAACACATGCCAATCACAAGGGGGTGAGGTGGTTTCAGATGATGGTTTTGAAGCCGCCAAAAAACATGCGTGCGCCGTCGAACGGCATTTTACTCATGTCCATTTCATGCAATTCCGGGTGGGCCATAACCTTTTTCCATATCCGATCTCGGTGGGCCTTCGACTTAAAAACAAGATAAGCCGCAGCAACGGTTTCGTTTTTCTTGAGCATGACGGCTTGCGGGTATGACGTAAGTTTGCCGGGCTTTACGTCGTCGGCAATGCATTCGACATAGTCCAATGCGCCCATTTCTTTCCAAATCTTGGCCCATCGTTTGACATGCGCCTTGTATGCAGCAACCTTTTTCTTGGGAACAGGCATGACAAAGAAATCGATGTAGTGGGGCATAGCGTTCCTCCTTGAATATTAAGGAACGCTAAGTTTTTAAACCAGCGTCGTCAAGCAATTGCAAAGGTCGTGTTTACGTCAGGCTGCCTTCGCAATATTCCGCAACACGAAGTGCAGAATGCCGCCGTTTTTGTAGTAGTCGATTTCATCTAGCGTATCGATGCGGCAGAGGACTTCGACGGTGGACTTGCTTCCGTCGGATTTGGTGATGTCCACCTTCATGGTTTCGCGGGGCTTGAGGCCGTCTTCGAGGCCGTTGATGGTGATGGTTTCATCGCCTTTCAAGTTGAGACTCTGCCAGCTGTCACCCTGCTTAAACTGCAATGGCAAAACGCCCATGCCCACCAAATTCGAACGGTGAATGCGCTCGAAGCTTTGCGCGATAACGGCGCGCACGCCTAAAAGGTTTGTGCCTTTCGCAGCCCAGTCACGCGATGAACCGTTGCCATATTCAACGCCTGCGAAAACAACGAGAGCTGTTCCCTCGTTTTGGTATTTCATGGCGGCATCATAGATCGACATCTCCGTGCCGTCGGGCTGGTGCAGCGTCAGGCCCCCTTCCTTAACGGCGCCATCAGCGCCTTTCACCATATGGTTCTTGATACGGATGTTGGCAAAAGTGCCGCGCATCATCACTTCATGGTTGCCGCGACGGGTGCCGTATTGGTTGAAGTCCATCGGTGCGACGCCATTGCTGGTCAAATATTTTCCAGCTGGTGATGCGGCCTTAATCGATCCTGCAGGTGAAATGTGATCGGTGGTGATCTTGTCGCCGAACAAGCCCAAAATTTTTGCCGATGTGATGTTGGTCACGGGCTTTGGGTTCATTTGCATACCAGCGAAATATGGCGGGTTCTGCACGTAGGTTGACGTGTTGTCCCAGTTGTAGGTTTCACCTTTCGACGTCGTCACACCGCGCCAGTTTTTGTCGCCCTTGAACACATCGGCATAACGCGATTTGAACATTTTCGCCGTGATGTTTTTGCGAACAAAAGTTTCGATTTCCTTGTTGGTGGGCCAGATATCTTTCAGATAGACGGGCTTGCCCTTTTTATCGTGGCCCAAGGGTTCCGTAGTGATGTCGATTTGGGTGGAGCCTGCGAGCGCATAGGCGACTACAAGGGGCGGAGAAGCCAAATAGGCAGCTTGCACATCAGGCGAAACGCGGCCTTCGAAGTTACGATTGCCAGAGATGACGGCAGAGGCGACAATGCCATTGTCGTTGATGGCTTTCGAAATGACTGGATCCAGCGGGCCGGAGTTACCGATGCACGTGGTGCAGCCATAGCCCACAAGGTTGAAACCGATCTTGTCTAAGTCTTTCTGCAAGCCCGCTTTCTTCATGTATTCGCTGACGACTTGCGAACCAGGAGCGAAGGACGTTTTAACCCAAGGCTTTGACGTGATACCGAGTGCAGCGGCCTTGCGAGCCAAAAGGCCAGCGCCAATCAACACCGAAGGGTTCGACGTGTTGGTGCAAGACGTGATGGCGGCGATGACTACGTCGCCATGGCCCAAGTCATAATTTTTGTTTTCAACTTTCACACGCTTTGCCTGTTCACCTGTTTTGGCAAAACCGGCCTTGTCCTTTGGTTGATCAAGCGCTGATTGAAAGCCTGCTTTGATGTCCTGCAGGGGTACGAATTTTTCAGGCCGGTTGGGTCCAGCCATAGCTGGCACAACAGTTGCGAGATCAAGTTCCAAAGTGTCGGTGAACACTGGATCCGGTGCGCCCTTGCCGTTGAACATGCCCTGCGCCTTGGCGTATTTTTCTACCAGCGCAATGCGGTCGTTCTTGCGGCCAGAGAATTTGAGATAGTCTATAGTCACGGAGTCAACGGGGAAGAAGCCACAGGTTGCACCATATTCCGGGGCCATGTTGGCAATCGTGGCGCGGTCAGCCAGTGTGAGATAATGCAAGCCCACGCCATAGAATTCGACAAACTTATTCACCACGCCCTTTTTACGCAGCATGTTGGTGACAAGCAATACGAGGTCTGTCGCCGTGACCCCTTCACGCAATTTGCCCGTCATTTTGAAACCGATGACTTCGGGTAACAGCATGGATTGCGGTTGGCCCAGCATGGCGGCTTCGGCTTCAATGCCGCCAACGCCCCAGCCCAACACGCCAAGGCCGTTGACCATTGTCGTGTGGGAGTCTGTACCGACAAGTGTGTCGGGATAGGCAACAGTGATTTTCTTGCCTTTAACTTTTTCGTCACGCGTCCAAACGGTTTGTGAGAGATACTCCAAATTCACTTGGTGGCAAATGCCTGTGCCGGGCGGGACAACGCGGAAGTTTTCAAACGCACCCTGCCCCCACTTCAAAAACTTATAGCGTTCCATATTTTGCTCATACTCGCGCTTCACGTTGGCTGCGAGGGCTTTTGAATTGCCGAAATTATCAACGACGACGGAATGATCGATCACAAGATCAACCGGAACCAATGGATTAATTTTTTGCGCGTCTCCCTTCAGTAGCTTCATGCCATCGCGCATGGCAGCCAAATCGACGACGGCAGGAACACCTGTGAAGTCCTGCATCAACACACGAGCGGGACGGAAGCCCACTTCCGCGTCGGCTTTGCCTTTGTTGGTAAGCCAGGCGACGAACCCCATGATGTCTTTTTTGGAGACGGTACGGTCATCTTCGTTGCGCAACAGGTTTTCCAACAGCACTTTCATGGAGTAAGGCAAGGCTGAAACGCCCTTTAAACCGTTCTTTTCCGCCGCTTTCAGGCTGTAATAGGTGTAGGTTTTGGCTCCCACCTTCAGGGATTTGCGTGATTTGAAGGAGTCAATTGACATGGGATGCGCCTCTTCGGTGTGGGGGTCAGATTCTGGTGTCGGCTATAGAACATGTTGCGCCGCAAAACAATTCATCCGAAAGCTTAAGGCGTAAGGATTTCCTAGAGCATTTGAATAAGACTTTAACAGTTCTCCAAACGGAGTTTGAATATTGATTTGCTACAACCTCCCATGAAGCGCGGTGGAGCTTGCGCGAAATTGGGAGTTTGATCCATGAAATATGGTTCAGTACGGAATATATGTGGTGTGTTTGCGGTCAGCATGTTGTTGTCAGCCTGTGGTGGCGAGGACACGTCTGAAATTGATCGCGTCACCAAATTGTATGATCTCAAAGCACCTGAAGTGGCCGCTATGCAGGCCTGTGCAACACTGAGTGATGAAAAAAAGCCGATTGTTCGTGTTGGCAATGACAATATGCGAATGAGTTTTGTGCCACTCGATATCTGCGGTTGTCAGGCACCAATTTTGACCGCTGTTTTTCAAGACGAGAAATATGGATCTTACGCCGCGTTCTTAAAATACATCGGAAAGCCCGTGAGGCGTGGCTCTGCAACACTGAAAGCAAAAGAACTAAAGCCCGGCATCGACCTGAAATACGGAACTTACAAACTGACGCAAGGCTTAGAGGTTTGTGTATTTAAAATGGTTCATGGCGAACCGAAGTTGGCAAAAAAAGTGCTGACGCCGTATGAAGACCCTAAAACAAAAAAGAAGAACGCCAAAACCAAAACAGCCGAGAAAGCAAAACCTGCTGGTTAGGTTTTCGCTAGGAGCATCAGGCGCGCCAGCAGCTTTTCGCGCTCATCGGTCAAGCCTTTGTAGTGTAACTCGTCTGCAGTCATAGCGGATACTTGATCAGCTATAGCGCGCGCCAAGGCTGCTCCGTCGGGGTGGGTTTCAAGTCGTTCCAACGGATTCAAATGAATGCGCACTGTAAAAATGATATCACCTGATCTGGGCAACTTGCGCAGGGTTTGACGTTCTATGCGCAGTGTCACGTTTTCAGCAATTTTCCCTTCGCCAAAGCGGTTCTTGATCTGATTGTTGATTGCGGGAAAATAGAGTTTTGCTTCTCCGTAAAGTGACCAGTTCCACCGCATTACTGGACGTTCGGGCCTGAGGTTGTCGAACATACGACCAATCAAACCATCATTGCGCGTATCTTTGCCAAATCCCGGCACGGGTTGGTGGATGGCATGAAGCGGTTTTCCAATTTTTTCACCCAAGTTCCATGCAGAGGGAAAACATAAAGACGCAGCAACGAGACGCCATCCCTCGGGAGATTTTCGCATGAGCAACAAATCTTCTTGAATGAGAAGCCCTGCCCTCGCCAGTGGGTTTAAATCAGCTTCTGTTTCCCGGCGCGCTGTTTTGGAAAGAACTCTGATTTCACCATCGGAGCGCGTATAAATTTCGGGAAAGCGCTTGGGCAAATGCTCAACCAACAAATCCAACACTTCCTGCTGTGCGGCTTCGGTGCCGGGCTCCGCAACCAAGACGTTTGCTGCCTCCTCGCGATACAGACGGTGCTTTTCTTCGAGGTAATGCGTCAGGTTGTTGTCAACTTCAATCCATTCCTTCAGATCAAGTTGTGTGAGACCAATTGTGAATGGTTTCGATGAACCATCAAAAGGTGTGTGGAGCAAGGGCGCACTCACTATCTTTCAACTATTTTACCAGAAGGCCTAAGCGCTGTTTGAGGAAATCGAGACGCGAACGCTGGTCAGTTGCAAGCGAAGTCTGTCCTGCCATCATTACGCGTTCGACCATGCCCACGAGGTCGCTGCGTTCTGCACTTGAAAGGTTTTCATTCCAGATTTTTCCATAACGCATCATGATGCTTTTGCTATCGGTAGCGTGGGACGCAGTCCATTTACCGAAAGTGATGAGCTCTGTTGGGTCCGAAACTTTCATCGTGTTCTGAACTTCTTCAAGGATTGCACTATCTTTGGCCGGGCCAGCTGCTCCATCTTCTGAAGCAGCAACATGCAAGAGCACTACAGCGGCTGTTGCTGGATCATCAATAACGGCAAGAGGTGAGTCCTCAACTTTGTTGAGGAATTTGCGGCGCTTGTATTTGCCCCAAATGCGACCTGCAACATCAGCGGCATCATTCGCCGCTTCACCCGCAGCCTTCATGCGCCACCACCAAAAACCTGCACCCGCAACAATTGCCAACAGCAACCCCAGAATATGCATCACTCAATCCTTCAAACACCCCGACTGACCGAAACTAATCAGAGCGCGAGAATGGGGCAAGGGTTGAGTTGAATTTTTATTGGTTGTTCAAATTTGAGGTTAAACTCGACGTTCCACCATCATCTTTTTGATCTCGGCGATGGCCTTTGCTGGGGATAATCCCTTGGGGCAGGCTTTGGCGCAGTTCATGATGGTGTGGCAGCGGTAGAGGCGGAAGGGGTCTTCGAGGTTGTCGAGACGATCACCGGTTGCTTCGTCGCGAGAGTCGATCAGCCAGCGATAGGCCTGCAACAACACGGCAGGGCCTAAGTAACGGTCGCCGTTCCACCAGTAGGATGGGCAGGAGGTGGAGCAGCAGGCGCAGAGAATGCACTCGTACAAACCATCGAGTTTGCTGCGGTCTTCTTTCGATTGCTTCCACTCGGTTTGTGGGGTGGGTGTATCGGTTTTCAACCACGGTTCGATTGAGCGATGCTGAGCGTAAAATCGTGACAGATCCGGCACTAAGTCTTTCACCACGGGCATGTGTGGCAGCGGATAAATTCTCACTTCGCCCTTCACATCGTCGCAAGATTTGAGGCAGGCCAACGTGTTGGTGCCATCAATGTTCATGGCACAAGACCCACAAATGCCTTCGCGGCAGGAGCGGCGGAAAGTGAGTGTTGGGTCTTGCTCGTTCTTGATTTTGATGAGCGCATCCAAAACCATCGGGCCGCATTCGTCCATGTTGACATGGTACGTGTCAGTCTGAGGGGTTTTGCCGTCGTCCTGGTTCCAGCGATAGATTTTAAACGATCGCAAGTTGGTGCCGCCCGGCATAGGCCAGGTTTTGCCTTGCGAGATTTTGGAGTTTTGGGGAAGTGTGAATGTGGCCATGACAGTTTCCGTTACATTGTCAGGGGCAGCGCTCGCGCCCGTGACTTTTTCAAATCGATTGTCAACAACGCGCCTGCCTGCAAGAGGCGACCGTGTTTCTTGATTGCCGCAACTACGGCGGACACGAGAATTTCCGGGCGCATCTTGCCCGGTCTTAGTTGCAGCACACTGGGTGCCTTGCTGCCAGATGCTGCGAGAATATCGGCAAAGTCCAAATCGCAGGTCAGCACAATGGATTTATGCTTGCGTGCGTATTCAAAAATGACATGGTCGGGAGCAGCTTTCTGCCCAACCTCCAGCCAATGGTCAGCCTTGTAACCGTGTGTTCTCAGTTCACTCACCCATTTGCGTGACATGTTTTCGTCAATCAGAAACCTCATGCTGCAGGATCAAGCTCGAGCAACATGTCACTCGAAAGCCAACCCGCGTAGCGAATAGCTTCCAAGATATCTGCCCGCTTCAACTCGGGGAAATCGTCCATCAGTTCTTCAATAGTCGCGCCCCCACCAATTTGCGAAACGATCATTCCTACGGTCATGCGCGAACCCTTAATACACGGTTTTCCACCCATGACGCCGGGGGTACGCGTGATACGTTTAAATGAAGCAACGGCAGAGTTCGGGACGCCCTTCTCTCGTGACAAACTGGCAAGAGACTTTTTCGATTTCAGAACTTTGTCCATTGAAGTCAATCCTCCCGATCAAAAACTGTTGGCCCACTAACTGCACTTCTGCGATTTCGTAAACTTAGTATCCTCCCACCAATCTGGGAACTAGCCCCCACCAGAATTGGCAGTGCGGCAACAGCAGTTGCGACAAATAAGTTAGTCACTATCTCACTAATATCTGAGTTTTGCGATGCAATTTGGGCCGTCTTGTTTACAAACAAAATCGCAACAATTGGTGCAACGAGAAGCAGCCAAATAGACCCCGACTTGAACCAACTGGCAATTAACCAACTCGCAAATGCAGCGCCGACAAAGTAGCCCCACCAAATCAGTGTTAACACTGCAAAAGCAATGCCAAATGCATCGCCGTCAGCGCTTGAACCACCGGTATCACGAACAGAAATTTCTCTCCATATCAACCCCGTAACAACGATAAATCCGACTAAACCAATCATTGCGGGCCAATTCTTCGAAAGCCAAGCCATCAATACACCCGCGCCTTTGGCTTTATATAGTCGATGTCTTTGCTCATTGTGTAGGTGTGGACCGAGCGGGTGCCGAGGGTGACTTTTTTCTTGGCTCCGTCGATCCACGCCAATGAATGTTTCATCCAGTTCTTGTCGTCGCGGTTTGGATAGTCTTCGCGCGCGTGGGCGCCGCGGCTTTCTTTGCGGGCAGCGGCTGAGTCAACAGTGACTGCGGCTTGGATGATGAGATTGTCGAATTCCAAGGTTTCGATGAGGTCGCTGTTCCAGACCAGTGAGCGGTCGGTGACTGCGATGTCTTCTACGCCCTTCCAAATTTCAGTGATCTTTTTTGAGCCCTCTTCAAGCGACTTACCGGTCCGAAAGACCGCCGCGTCCGCTTGCATCGTACGCTGCATGTGATCACGGAGTTTAGCAGTTGGTGTGCCGCCTGCTGCGTAGCGGAAGCCGTCCATTCTGGTGATGGCGTCTTCACCCGCATCACCGGGCAGGTCGGAGTGGGTGCCACCGTCTTTCAACAATTCGACGCAACGCAGAGCTGCTGCACGGCCGAATACGACGAGGTCAATCAATGAGTTTGAGCCCAGACGATTTGCACCATGCACCGACACGCAGGCCGCTTCTCCCACAGCCATTAAACCTTGGACGGTTTTCTCAGGGCTTTTCTTATCTCCAGCCAAAACTTCGCCGTGATAATTGGTGGGAATTCCGCCCATGTTGTAATGCACGGTGGGCAAAATCGGGATGGGTTGTTTTGTGACATCTACCCCTGCAAAAATTTTCGCAGACTCGGAAATGCCGGGCAGACGTTCATGCAACACTTTCGGATCAAGGTGTTCGAGATGCAAGTGGATGTGGTCTTTGTCTTTGCCCACACCCCTGCCCTCACGGATTTCCAAGGCCATGGAGCGCGACACCACATCGCGCGAAGCCAAGTCTTTGGCTGAGGGCGCGTAGCGTTCCATAAAGCGCTCGCCTTCTGAATTGGTGATGTAGCCACCTTCGCCACGCGCGCCTTCTGTGATCAAGCAGCCCGCACCATAAATGCCTGTGGGGTGGAATTGAACAAACTCCATGTCTTGGGCTGGAAGCCCCGCCCGCAGCGCCATGGCATTGCCGTCGCCGGTGCAAGTGTGGGCAGATGTGGCGGTGAAATAGACACGGCCATAACCGCCGGTGGCCAAAATGGTTTGGTGGGCGCGGAAGCGGTGGATGGTGCCGTCTTCCATGTTGAGTGCCATGATACCACGGCAAGCGCCATTTTCCATGATCAGATCAAGCGCAAAATATTCGATGAAGAAGGCCGTGTCATAACGGAGCGACTGGCCATAGAGCGTGTGCAACATGGCGTGGCCCGTGCGATCAGCGGCGGCGCATGTTCGTTGCACCGGCGGGCCATCACCCATGTTCATCATGTGGCCGCCGAAGGGGCGTTGGTAAATCTTACCTTCTTCCGTGCGGGAAAACGGCATACCGAAATGTTCCAGTTCGTAAACTGCCGTCGGCGCGTTACGCACGAGATATTCAATGGCGTCTTGGTCGCCCAACCAGTCAGCACCTTTCACGGTATCGTACATGTGCCAGCGCCAATCATCAGCGCCCATGTTGGCCAGTGATGCCGCAATGCCGCCTTGGGCCGCTACGGTGTGAGAACGTGTTGGGAAGACTTTGGAGATACAGGCGGTTTTCAATCCGGACTGCGATGCGCCAAGCGCCGCACGCAAACCAGAGCCACCAGCACCTACAACTACGACGTCAAAAGTGTGATCGATGATAGGGTACGCACGGCCACCAATCGTTACAGTCTTTGGGGCTTTCTTAGTCGTTTCAACAGCCATCAGTTTGCAAAGCTCATTTTAAGAATGGAATAGGCCGCAACAGCAAACATACTGGTGGCAAATGCGTAGTTCAGGGCGAGTGCGCCAAATTTCAAACCATGCGAGTGGACGTAATCCTCGATCACCACTTGAAGGCCAAGGCGCATATGCCAAAACACTGACGCGAGCCCTATGATCAGGATCAGCGCCACAAATGGGTTCTGTAGCGTCGCGATAACTTCGGCGCGGCTAGCACCCAAATGTGCCAGCACAAACCAAATCATGCAGATGAGGAGCGGAACATTGGCGACGGCCGTTGCACGCTGTTGCCAGAAATGTTCGGTGCCCGTTTTAGACGAGCCAAGTCCACGCACCTGTTTCAGCGGTGTTTTCATATTGTCAGTGCCGTTCATGGTTTTACTCCATAGGCCAGCACCCAGAGCAGAACAGTCAGGACGAAACCGCCGACGAGATTAAAGCGAGCCATGTACTCAACTGTGGTCAGTTTAAAACCCCGGCCAATATCCCAGATGAAGTGGCGAATGCCACCAATGGTGTGGTGGAGAAGTGCCCACGTGAAACCAAACATCAACAAACGTCCGAACCAATGGCTGAAAAAGGATTGCACGAGATTAAAATAACTATCGGAATGGGCCGCTGAAGCAAACCACCAGACAACGAGGATGGAACCGAAATACAAAAACACGCCGGTGATGCGATGCATGATGGACATCATCATGGTCAGCATGGGTTTATAGACTTGTAAGTGCGGTGACAGCGGTCTTGCGACCGGTCTTGAATCAGCCATTTTCAGTGTCCCATAAATCTAGCGCCGTCTTAGCTGGTGCAGCGCAACATAGCAAATCCAGCTAAGGTATGATCTGCGAATCTTGTATGGAGGTTACGCTGAGAACCGTTGTGAAGCGTTTGGCACTTATTGCCGCAGTCTGTGTGCTGGCTGCGTACCCGGCTGCGCGCCTTGGACTGTTTGAGTGGCCCCGGCAATATGACCCGCTGGCATTGCCCGATTTGGCGCTGCGTCCGAATTTTCTGTTGCCTTGGCAAATGCAATTGGTGGATATGAAGCCCGAAGACTGTGCTTTGGTTTTGCAGCGGGTTGGCCTTTCTGCTGTTCTGAAGCCCGTTAAACACCCAGGTGCTGCCTGCGAGGTTTCAGGCGCCATTGCCGTCAACGGGTTTTCAACGGCGCGGATCAAGACTGAGGATATGCGCTGCGCGCTGGCAGCGCGACTTTATGTGTGGGAGCGCCACCAATTGCAACCCGCCGCACGGCGCATTCTGGGCGAAGAGATTTCAGAAGTGCAGCACTTCGGCTCCTACAATTGCCGCACCATGCGCGGCGGCCGCAGTATGAGTGAACACGCCACAGCCAATGCGTTTGATGTTTCAGGCTTCAAAACCAAAAGCGGAAAGTTGATTTCGGTCAAACGCGAATGGGGCCGAGCAACACCTGAGGGCGTATTTCTCGCCGTAGCGCGCGACGGATTGTGTGCATGGTTTAACGCCACACTTTCACCAGACTACAACGCCGATCACGCCGACCATTTCCATGTGGATATGGGCTTGTGGGGGACGTGTCGTTGAGAATAGCGAAGTTTACGTGCTCCGCTTAACCCCAAACATTTTGCCATCAGCTTTTTTGACGAATAAATTTGCAAGCGCATCATCAACATTTTCAGTTGTGAATTGCGGTTTTATGCCTTCAAATTTGCACGAGGCTAAAACTTGTTCGACAATGAATTTGGGTTGGAAGTAAGCAAGCGGAGCGCCATTGGCCCTGATACCAACAACCACCTGTTTGTAAATCTCTTGTGTCAGAACCAAGCCGATTTTTTTCGCCATGCCAGTGAATACTTTGATAAACAGTTCTTCTGGTGGCTCAACGGTTTCCAATTTATAACTGATACGACGCTGGAATGCAGGATCCATCAAATCATCGGGGTGCATGTTGGTCGAGAAAATAACGATCTCGTCAAACGGAATCATGATGCTTTTGCCGCTGTGCGTGGTCAAATAATCGACGCGGCTGTTCAGCGGCACAATCCAACGGTTGAGAATGTCTTCGGGCTTGGCGCGTTGACGACCAAAATCGTCGATGAGGAATGTGCCATTCAATGCTTTGATGTGAAGCGGTGCCTCATAAAATTTGGCAACAGAATTGTATTTGAGATCGAGCATCTCAATCGTCAATTCGCCGCCTGTGATGACCATTGGCCGATAGCAGGCAACCCAGCGCGGGTCGATGCGACTGCGGCGTAGATTTGCTGTTCCTTCGTTAGAAGGTGCGTTTGCCACTTGACGGTGAACGGTTGGGTCATAGACCTTCATGATTTCACCGTCGATGTCGACGCAGTAGGGAACATATATTACGTTCTCAAATATTTTGCCGACGATTTCAGCAACAGTTGTTTTGCCGTTGCCTGCCGGCCCATAAATGAGAATAGCGTTCCCTGAGTTGATCGCTGGCCCTAACCTGTTCAAGAACCGATCAGGCATGACAAGTCCGGCAAACCCTGCGTCAAGTTTTTGACGCGTTACATGTTCATTGGTCACGCGCTGGTGGAGAATGCGTTCCTGATAGTCGCCCAATGAAACAGGTGCTGGACCAAAATATTGACCGCGTTGCATCGCGTCGACTGCCCAATCGCGTCCAGCACGCGTCAACGTCATGCGCATTTCTGCAACTGATCCGGTTGAGGATCCGCTGGCGAGTGACTCCACAAGTTTGCGTTCTTTGGCAACCGTCAACAATTGATTCACGATGGTGCTGGGCAATTTGATAGCTTCGGCAATCTGCGATGCCGTTTCAAGGCTTTCGGAGTACATGCCTTTGATGACCAATTCGAGCAGGAACACGGGATCTATGCCTGCATCAACCATCGAAATTGGCGCTTGGGGCGCCTCATCTAGAACTTTGTCGATCTGTTCTTTGGATAAAATACCAAGGGCGATGATACTATCGCCCAGGCGCCCGCCATTTGCCTTTTGATACTCTACCGCTTTGTCAATCTGGTCCGCCGAGACCAGCCCCTTAGCCAAGAGGATATTGCCCAACTTCATATTTCAAGCCCCCGAATGCCCTCACGAGGCCGTTATCGGCCAAGCGAATCAAATACCGCCAACGCTCGCTGCAACTGAGCCAAATTGCGTTAATTTCGTATTAGGTTTTTAACTGGGAACTCGAAATTAAGAGAAAGAAGCAAATGCGGGTTGCCTCAAAGCACAATAACCTTCGTGCCTTTGCGCGTCATGTTATAAAGGTCGATGACTTCGTTGTTGAGCATGCGGATGCAGCCAGACGAAGCCGCAGAACCGATTGATCCCGGCGAATTGGTGCCATGAATGCGGAACAAAGTATCGCGGCCGCCTTTGTAGAGATAAAGCGCACGGGCGCCCAATGGGTTTTCTGGAATGCCCCCAGGCATACCATCGGCCCATTTTGCAAATCTTGGCGAACGTTCAATCATTTCAGCGGGAGGCGTCCAACGCGGGTTAACAGCTTTGGTGCCTACGCGGGCCGTGCCAGACCAAGAGAAGCCTTGTTTGCCAACGGCGACAAGATAACGTTTGGCCTTGCCACCGCCCATTACGCGATACAGCGCGCGTTCGCCGGTGCGTATAATAATGGTGCCCGCTTTTTCACTGGATGCGAAATCAACGATGCGCGCACCCGCATATGAAGCGCGGCGGCGACGAGGCTTCTTGACCGCGCGCGAGGCAACTTTACGGGGACTTGCTTTGGATTTGCGACGAACTGCAGCGAGTCTGCGGCGGCGCTTGGGAGCCCGAAGGAATGAAAAGTCCAGTACGGTTTGAGCATCTGCTTCTGGAACTGCAACCAATGCCGTTGAAGCCAACACTCCAAAGAGCCCTGACAATAGTTCGCGCCGTTTCATTTCTACACCTTCCAATTGCGAAGATGGTTGCCTAGCCAATTTTATGCTGATTTGCAAAGGGGGTATCAGGTTGTGAATTGTCACATCCCCGTGATGTCAATGATTTTAAGGGGTTTCACCCTATAGAACGATAACTTTTGTACCTATCGCTATGGAATCATAGAGTGTTTCGACTTCCTCGTTGAGCATGCGAATACAGCCTGACGACGCGGCGGTACCAATAGAGCCGGGTTCATTGGTGCCGTGAATGCGAAACAGGGTGTCCCGACCCTTTGCATAAAGATAGATGGCACGGGACCCCAATGGGTTTTCTGGGATGCCGCCGGGCATGCCATTGGCCCATTTGGCGAGGTAAGGTTTACGCTTGATCATGGATTTTGGCGGTGTCCAACGGGGGTACTCAGCTTTGCGCCCGACTTTGGCCACGCCGGACCAAACGAAGCTTTCCTTGCCCACGGCCACGCCATAACGAATGGCCTCACCGTCGCCTTGGACATGATAGAGGGCACGCTCAGACGTGTTGATGATGATGGTGCCAGGACGTTCAGGTGTGTTGAAATCAACCCATTCGGCACCTTGATAGGGTGCGCGTTTTCGTTTGGCCGCAAATGCGGGCTGAGACACCAAACTAAATGCTGCGATACCGAAGATAAATGCACGACGATCCATGGATGAAGTCCTTGTGCGTCGAGCGCGGCTAATTTGTGGCGTTGCAGGTGGCGCAAAACTGTTTTAACTTCAAACGCCTAAAAGGAGTTTCTGATGGCGCAACGTTTGTTTGGTGTTTGTTTTATAATAGCCGTGTGGACTGTACCGGTTTCAGCTGCGTCTTTTAATTGTGATTTTGCAAAGCTTCCGTCTGAACTCGCGATTTGTCGTGATGCTAGCTTAGGCGCACTTGATGAGCAGATGGCGGATAATTTCTACAAGATCCGGCAGCAGCTTCCCGCTGATGGTTTGAAGCGGCTTAAAGACGGCCAGAAGGATTTCATGACGCGCCGCGATTTCTGTGGCACTGATGGTGATTGTATCGCAGGCATGTATGCCGAACGCATTGAAACGCTTTGTGCACTGGCCACGGATTATGCAGTTGAATGTCCACAAGCTGCACAGTGATCGGACGACTTAGTTCCTGATCATCACGAATGCCTGCCATACGTCTGGCGTATCTGCACCAATGATCTTACCAGAAATTGCGTTGCGCTTTGTTGCGCGGAACGCGTCCTCATAGGTCATGTTGTTTTCAAGCAAGTGCGTGTAAAAGTCTTTCATGAAATTTGCTGCACCTTCATCTGGAACACCCCAGAGTGCCAATAGACTGCGTTTGGCACCCGAAACAGCAAGTGCTGCGGGAATGCCACGCAGGCCTTCTACGTAGCTGCGCTCGCCACTTGCTGTTTCGCACGCTGAGAGAACAACAAGTTCAGTATTGTCAAATGACCAGTTTGAAAGTTCCGCCGCGAAAGCAATGCCATCGTCATTGACTTGACCGTTGGGAATAGCAGTGTTTGCTCCTTGCAGCGCAAGGCCGCCTCGCCAGTTTGGTTCTAGGGAGGTGTCAAACTCCTTAGGCAGAAAAAATCCGTGGGTGGCCATATGGACAATATTCTGTCCAACAACGGCCTGGCGCACTGTTGCTTCGCTTGCATTCTGCCTCGTGATTAATTTCGGCGAATAGCCTTGGCGCAGCGCAATGGTTTGAATGTCTAGCACTTCCTGCAACGCCGCAGGCAATTCGGGGAAAGTATGAGTGCCTTCACCAGTTCCATAGTCCGGAGCGCCTACAAGCAGCATTGAAGTGTTTTTCCCCAGCTGCTTTTCTGTTTGCAGCAGCCCGGTTGCAGAACGCATAATTGTCACATCCGCAGCTGCCCCAAATGCAATGCCCTTCTCGTTGAGTAGACCTTCAAACGGAATGAGAAAAAGTTCGCCGTCAGGCACAATGTAAAAACGTTTAATTTTCGCAGCACTTTTCATTTTCAATATTGGTCTGACGAGGATCTCATAGAGTTTCGCGCGTTGGGTTGCATCATTTTGATATTCTGGCTTTGATATGATGGCTGTGATGTCCTTGAGTTTGCCCAAGTCTTTCACGACGGCTCCCCCATCGGGCCATGTCACAAATGCGAAAACTTCCTGCACCACGTCTGTGGAGTTTGGCAGAATATGATCACCAATTATGTAGTCGATCAGAATTTCGTTCGATTTGAGTTTTGAAAGCACATCTCTTGGCGTGCTATTTGCTTCAGCGCGCGACCTGAAAAATGAAGTCGAAAATTCCGCCAACTTTACTTCCGTCAACCGTAATTCAGATTGAATCTGGTCGGCGTTTTGTCCGGGTTGTCGTAATACTTTTTGCAATTCTTCAAGCCGCACGGCGAGTTTTGCAATTCTGGCATTGGGTGGCTTGCTACGCAGTTGATTGAGCAGTGCTTGCTCGGCTGTACTGAGGCCCTTCCAATCCATGAGCACTTGAAATAGCACATGATGGGCTTGCGGATTATGTTGAGCCAGCTTGATCACATCATAGATCATACGATTCGCTACTTGGCGAATATCTTCGGCCCGCGCGTTGCCCGCAGTTGCGGCAATTTCAGTGCGCGCCCAAGCCAATGTTCGTTTGCTCAAATCCTCAAAGGACTTAATGGAGTTAGCGGTGTTGCCCTCAACTTCATATTGGCTGAGTGCGAAATTTCGCAACATCAACAGCGTTGTCGGATCAATGGGTCCATTTTCATCGATTGACGCCTCAAAAGCCCGCCGATGCAGCTTCAGAGCGAGTTTAGGATTACTGCCCTTGTCTACAGCGCCAGCTTGAATGTTGGCGCTCAAGCGATCCAGTTTTTCGATGTCTTTTTCCGACATCGCCTTTTTGGTTTTTTTGTTGGGGTTGTAAGACTGAGACAGCGCGAGAAATTTTGCTGCTCCTTTTGTTTCGGGATGCTCCTCTCCTAACCGCTTGCGGCGCGATTCATAGAGCTCGCTGAATTTGACATCGGCTTCAGCAAAGCGCTTTAACCCCATCCAATCCAAGCCTAGATTGAGGGTGCTGATTTCCGTGGCTGGATCATTTGGCCCAAGGTTCTTAAGGCGCCAGTCATAGGCAGCTTGGTCAATAGTGCGGGCGTCTTCAAACTTTTCAATTTCGCGCAAAGCATTTGCATAATTGTTGCCATACATCCAGGTCTCGTTGCTGTTTTCGCCCAAAACTTTCTTGGCGCGCAAAAATCCTTGTTCCAGAAATTTCATGCCTGAAGCTGGTCGCCCAAGCACCGTATAGGTGTTGCCGAGGCCTGACACCGCGGCGATGGTGTCAATGTCGTCAGGACCTGCAATTTTGTTAAGAACGTCGAGCGCCTTTTCGTGCAAAGCTAGGGCTTCATTGAGTTTGCGTTCGGACTTTTTCAGAATAGCCAAATTGTAGTATGAAATGCCGAGCCCGCGACTGATGGGTTCTGCCTCTAACTCTTTGATGAGGCGTTCGTAGTAGCGTGCTGCAAGTTCGAAACTTCCGCTGACTTCGAAATTGGTCGCAATCATGTTCAGTCGACCGCGATAGAATTCCTTATCTCCGATGTGCGACATGGCATCAAAAGTGTTGTCGAGCAGCTCGGTGCCCTGAATTTTTTGGTCAATTTTGACCATGACAGTGCCATGATTTAGTTGAGCATCCAGCGTGAGCGCGTGATTTCTGCCATGACGTTCCAAGTAGCGGTTGACCAGCGTGCCACTGAACTTGACTGCCGTCTCAAAGTCCGAGGACTGCATGAGAATTGACATCATGAAATAATTTGCACGATCTAAACGCTCTGGGTCTGGGTGGCGTTCAACCGTGGGCCATTCTTTTTCAAGGGTTGCGCGGGCGGCAACGAGATCAGGCACCGACATCTGCGCTTGGACAAGTAGCAATATGACGTCCCCACGCTTGGCTTGATTCTGATATGTCGGTGGTAGAAGCGCCAGTGCTGTTTTGAAATTGGTGACCGCGCCAGCGAAATTGCTTTTTTGCAAGTCGGCATTGCCGAAGTCGACAAACACATCAACTTCCGTCGACTTTCGGTCTCCACCCAGGCTGTCGGACTTTAACTGAGCGTAAACTGCCGTAAGCGGTGCCACTGAGAACAGGCTGAGCAACACCAACAAAACGACAGCATTTAAGGTTCGTTGCTTCATTGCCAATTGGTCCTCAAATCAAGCGATACTTATAGATAGCTTAACGTTGTCGCATGCGCTCAGTTTTTCCTTTTTTCTTATTTCTGCTTTGATAGCTAGCAAATAAGAACCAGATTTTGAATCCGGGAATATCGCAGTTTTCCAAGTTGTCTCGCCAACCGTTGCGGTGACTTTTATCGGCATGAAGCCTTTGGCTGTAGCGTTGAAAAATTTGATTTCGTCGGCGGCGTCCTTTGGCAAAGTCACAAAATGCCAAGCGCCTTTTCCACTGTAAATCCAAATCGGTGCGGTGAATGTGAATTGCATGATTGAGGCATATAACTGTCGCGATAAGAGATTCCCACATGCGCCTTGCCCTGTTTGCACTTGCAGCAATTCTAGAACATTCGGGCAGCTATCTTATGTGGCTCGGACAAAAGCAGTCCAACATGCTGGTGTGGCTCGGTGGCGGTTTGCTGCTCGCGGGATTTGGCTTGGTCTTGGCGCAGGTGGGAGGCAACCTGCCCAGTCGTTCCTATGCTGTTTATGGTGGGATCTATATTGCTGCAGCTTTGGTGTGGATGGTGGTGATTGATAAACACGCACCCAACCGCTGGGATATCATCGGCTTCGCCATGAGCATCGCCGGTGCTTTGGTGATACTGTATTGGCCGCAGGGTTAACCCTTCTTATTCTGTCTGTTCGCAATCAAATCATCGACGACAGCGGGATCTGCGAGCGTTGATATATCGCCGAGTGCACTAAAATCATCCTCTGCAATCTTTCGCAAAATTCGGCGCATGATTTTTCCAGATCGGGTTTTGGGTAAGCCCGGTGAGAATTGAATTTTGTCAGGCGACGCCAAGGGGCCAATTTCCTTGCGGACATGATTGACGAGTTCTTTGCGGAGATCATCGCTTGGCGTTTCGCCTGTCATCAAAGTCACGTAACAATAGATGCCCTGCCCTTTAATGTCGTGCGGATAGCCCACGACAGCAGATTCAGATACTTGCGGGTGAGATACCAGCGCAGATTCCACTTCGGCTGTTCCCAAACGATGGCCTGATACGTTGATCACATCGTCCACGCGGCCAGTAATCCAGTAATAGCCATCTTCATCGCGGCGGCAACCGTCGCCGGTGAAATACATGCCCTTGTAAGCAGAAAAATAAGTCTGCACGAAGCGGTCATGATCGCCATAGACGGTGCGCATTTGGCCGGGCCAAGAATCCAGGATCACGAGATTGCCTGATGCAGCGCCTTCAAGAAAGTTGCCTTTATCATCGACCAAGGCGGGCTGGCAGCCAAAGAAGGGTCGCGTGGCGGAGCCGGGTTTGAGTTTCGTGGCTCCAGGCAAGGGCGAGATTAAAATGCCGCCCGTTTCAGTTTGCCACCAAGTATCAACGATCGGGCAACGATGATCACCAACAACGCGGTGATACCATTCCCACGCTTCGGGATTAATGGGTTCGCCCACAGAGCCCAACAAGCGCAAAGACTTGCGCGATGTGCGCGTGACGGGTTCGTTACCACCTTGCATCAGCGCGCGAATGGCAGTTGGAGCGGTGTAGAAGATACTGACTTGGTGTTTGTCGATGACTTCCCAAAAGCGCGAGGCATTGGGATAGTTCGGCACACCTTCAAACATCAGCGTTGTTGCGCCGTTGGCGAGTGGGCCGTAGACAATGTAGCTGTGGCCGGTGACCCAGCCCACATCCGCCGTGCACCAATAGACATCGCCGTCATGATAATCGAAGACGTATTGATGCGTCATCGCTGCGTAGATGAGGTACCCCGCTGTGGTGTGAAGTACACCCTTCGGTTTGCCAGTGGAGCCGGAAGTGTAGAGAATGAAAAGTGGATCTTCGGCTTTCATTTTCTCAGGCTTGCAGTCGGGCTTCACGCTCGCTATTTCTTCATGATACCAAAGATCGCGGCCTTTTTCCCACGCCACTTGTCCACCTGTGCGACGAACAACAAGGACTTTGGCCGTCGAGCCGGTTTTGGCGAGGGCCGCATCGGTATTGGCTTTCAGTGGAATCTTTTTGCCGCCGCGCAAGCCTTCATCTGCTGTGATAATGAAATGTGATTGACAATCTTCAATGCGGCCCGCGAGTGACTCTGGCGAGAAGCCACCGAAGACGATGGAATGCACGGCACCAATGCGGGTGCAGGCCAGCATAGCATAGGCGGCCTCTGGAATCATCGGCATGTACAAGGTTACGCGGTCGCCTTTTTTGACACCGTGTTTCTTCATCACATTGGCGAGGCGGCAGACATGTTCATGCAATTCGCGGTAGGTAATTTTCTTATCGTCGTAAGGGTTGTCCCCTTCCCAGATGATGGCAGTTTGATTGCCGCGCTTTTTCAGGTGGCGGTCAATGCAATTGACGGAGACATTGGTTACGCCGTCTTCGTACCATTTGATCGAGACATTGTCATAAGCGTAGGATGTGTTCTTGATTTTGGTTGGGGCTTTGAACCAGTCCAAGCGTTTGGCCTGCTTGCCCCAGAATTTTACTGGGTCTTTGACAGATTCCGCATACATTTTTTTATACGCGGCATCATCCACATAAGCCTTCTTTTTCCAGGCTGATGGAACGGCATAAACCTTCTCGGACATGGCTGATATCTCCCTAAAGCGGTCGTGTTTGAAGACACTTATTGATGGACTTGCTATAGCTTGCAATCCGACTCCTGTCTAAGGCCCAACTCTATGACTTCCCCACGGCATTTTTCTTATTTTATGGCGCTCGGCTTGTTCTGGGGCGTTTCGCCGTCACTTTACAAGCACCTTTCCAACATCAATATGCCCGCCAGCCATACCATTTTTGTGACTGGCATTGGTGTTGGATTAGTTTTGCTGGCCATGAGCGCCTGGGTGGCGAAAACATGGAAACTGGAGCCCGCTGTGTTGCGCTATGGAGCGGCTTGCGCATTTTTAATGAATGTGCCGTTTGGCATAAACCTGCTGTTGGCTGGTCATGTTCCGCCAACAGAACTCTCCATTATCATCACAACATCGCCGTTCTTCAGCTATTTGCTTGCTATGGTGACGGGTTGGGAAGAAGCGACCCCGCGCAGGCTGCTTGCGATTGCGACAGGCTTCATGTCCACTGTCGTGCTCATCGTTTCGCGCGATGGCATGTTGCAGGGGCATTTCTCCTGGTGGCTGCTGGCATCGCTTTCGGTTCCAATGCTTTACACAATATATAATGCCTATGCAGGCAAGGCTTGGCCGGACAATGCTGACACATTACAAGTGGGTGCATCGGAAAGTCTGTTTTCCGGGCTGTTTGTTATCCCTGTGATATTGTTTGTGGCCCCATTTGGTTCTGAAGGCTCTCCCGGCTTGAACGGTTATTGGATCATGGGTGCCGTGATTGTAATGTGGGTGGTGGAGCGCATCGCCTACTTCACATTGATCCGCGACAAGGGTGCGGTATACACCGTGCAAGCCACCTATGTTTCAACGCCTGCTGCCGTCATTATCGCTGCGGTATTTTTTGGCGGTGTACAGGATGTTTGGCTGTGGGTGTCGTTGGCGTTGCTCATGGTCGCGCTCTACTTGAACAACACGGGGCGCATCAAGCCAATGTCCACACCGCAGTCCGTTTGATTTCTGCATCCTCCAAATCACGGGTGACGGGCACGTTGTATTCGGCGAGCATTGCGAGTTTGTCTTTGGGCAAATAGCTGCGGCCCGGATCGCCGATGAGGATATGAGTGCCGTTGGCTTTCGCGATTGCCAGCCAATTGAAAACTCTTTCAGCGATGGATTTCTCGTAGAAGAGATCACCGACGAGGATGGTGTCTATACGAGGTGGAGGCAACTGAAGAAGATCACTCGACGTGGATTGGACTGTTACAGCGTTGGCAGCGGAATTAAGTTCAATCGCCGCAATCGCAAACTCATCAATGTCAGCGGCGAGGACGGTCTTTGCACCTGCTTTCATGGCAGCGATTGCAACCAGCCCAGATCCAGACGCAAGATCAATAACGCGTTTTCCACGCATGGTTTCCGAATTGTCCAACACATAGCGTGCCAAGGCTTGTCCGCCCGCCCAAGCAAAAGCCCAGAATGGCGGTGGTAGGCCGATTGCGCCCAGCTCCTCCTCTGTCTTTTGCCACAGCGGAACTGCTTCGTGGGCAAGATGAAGTTGAATTTCGGGGGTCAGCGGAACAGCCAGAAGTGACGTATTGGCACCTATAAACTCCACCCGTTGCTGTGGCGTCATTCTCCAATCCGCGGCGGCAGTTTCAAGCCACACAATTTGCAAATGATTTTCCACTCGTCAGCTGTCACGGGCTGCACAGACAATCGAGAGTTCTTGACCAGCACCATTTCACTGAGTGCTGGCACGATTTTGATTTCATCAAGCGTCATCGACTTTGGCAAGTCAACAACTGCACGAATATCAACGCACTCCCATGCTGGCAAATCCGCAGTTGAGTCGGGGTGAATGAGTTTGCATACTTCAGCGATACCCACCACGGCCTTGCCAATGTTGGAGTGATAAAAAAAACCTTTATCGCCAAGCTTCATGGCGCGCATGTTGTTGCGCGCTTGGTAGTTGCGAATGCCAGTCCATTCCTCACCGTCTTTGCCTTTGGCTTTCAACATATCCCATGAAAACACGTCAGGTTCGGATTTGAACAACCAATAGGCCATTAAACTGTCTCCGGATTTTTGATGAGCCACTTCCATGGTTTGATATCAACAGACACAAACAATCCCGAAACCGCATAGGGGTCTTGCGCTGCAATGGATTTGGCAGAGGTCAAATCATCAGCATTTATGATCACTAGGCTTCCAGTGGGTTTGCCATCATCGTCAACAAAGGGGCCAGCGGCTTTCAGGTTTGCGCCGAGCTTTTCCAGAAATGCCAGATGATCAGGCCGCATCTTCATGCGCAGGTCTAAGCTATTAGGTTTGTCGGTGCATATCAGTGCGAACAGCATAGTTACAATCCTTTATAAAAATTCTGCGCCCGCGGGGCGGGCCAAGAGTGATTTGATCATATCATCGGGGCTTGCGCCATTTTCGATGATGGCATTTACGGCCTGGGTGATGGGCATTGTGATGGTATGTTGAATAGCAAGTTGCAGCGCTGCGCTGGCCGAGTAAACCCCTTCGACAACGCCATTGGACGCGGCAAGCGCTTGTTCGACACTCACGCCTTCGCCCAGTTTTTTGCCAAATGCATAATTGCGCGATTGTGGGCTTGAGCACGTAAGCAACAAGTCACCAAGGCCTGATAGGCCCATCAGGGTGTCAGGTTTGGCACCCAGCGCTTTGCCAAGCCGCATGAGTTCGGAAAAACCGCGGGTGATCAATGCTGCTCTGGCACTGGCTCCCAATTGCTTGCCATCGGAAATGCCGCAGGCAATTGCTAGAATGTTTTTTAATGAACCACCAATGCACACGCCCAATGGATCATCGGAGGCATAAATGCGGAAGGTCGAACGCGACAGAGCCTTGGCCCATTCGCGAGCAATCGCGAGGTTGGATGAAGCGAGTGTGACAGCAGTGGGCAACTGACTCGACACATCCTCAGCAAAGCTCGGACCGGACAAAATCAAGCAATGATGTTTGTCACTGATGCCGCGCGCCATCTCATACATGAAACGATTGCTCGCGCGGTCAATGCCTTTAGCTGTAATGACAAGGGCTTGCTTTGGCGCAATACCTAGAGTGGGCAATACCGCACCGATCGCTTGGGCTGGCAAAGCGACAATGATGGCGTCAGCTTTTTTGAGTTGTGTGGTATCGGGTTTCTTGCGCGACCATATCGAGACATCATGGCCGCAATCGCGGGCCAGTTCAGCCAAGGCCCGCCCCCATGCGCCATCGCCAAGCACGCAAATGTTGCTCATGCTTTTGCCCCCAATCGGCCCGCACCATATGCGGGTGCTGATACTGTATCGAGCGGCCAGCGCGGCTTCACGGGAGCGTCTTGGCCATCAAACAATCCAAGCGCAAATCGCTCAGCGGCAGCCCAAGCAATCATGGCTGCATTATCGGTGCACAAATAAAACGGTGGAATAGACAATTTGAAACCATTTTCTGTCGACGTCTTGTTGAGCATTTCACGCAAGGTTTTATTGGCGGCAACGCCGCCAGCAACGACAAGTATTGGCTCCAGTGTGTCGGGGCAATGCTCCCGAAACATCCGGAAAGCATTTTTCAAACGATCTTGCACGGTCTCCGCGACGGCCTTTTGAAAACTGGCGCACAAGTCAGCCTTGTCGTGATCAGACGGCGTTCCCAAATCTTCTGCCAATTCACGCACAGCTGTTTTCAAACCGGAGAATGAAAAATCACACCCTGCCCTGTGCTTCAATGGCCTTGGCAAATCAAAACGATTGGCTTTGCCGCGCGCAGCATAGATTTCAACCATTGGCCCACCGGGATAACCAAGGTTCAAAAGCTTTGCCGTCTTGTCGAAGGCTTCGCCAAGCGCATCATCAATTGTTGTGCCCAAGCGTTTATAGTTCCCCACACCGCGCACCAATTGGAATTGGGTGTGGCCGCCGGAAATCAACAAAAGAAGATAAGGGAATGGCAAATCCCCCAGCAGGCGTGGCGTAAGAGCGTGGCCTTCCAAATGATTGATGGCAAGAAATGGCAAACCCCGTGCCAGCGCCATACCCTTGGCCATGGTCAAACCGACCAGCAAACCACCCGATAACCCGGGGCCTGCTGTCGCTGATATGGCGTCGAGTTCTCCGATTGAGATGCCAGCATCGACGATGGCTTTGCGGACTAAACCGTCGAGATGATGGATATGGGCGCGGGCTGCGACTTCGGGCACGACTCCTCCATAAGGGGCGTGGTCTTTCACTTGACTCAAAACCACGTTGGACAAAATCTCACCCCGGCCATCAGCGTGGCGGCGTACCACGCTGGCGGCTGTTTCGTCGCAGGAGGTTTCAATTGCTAAAATGGTTGTTAAGGCGGCCATGAGTCCGGTAATGCATAGTGAAGGAATGAGTCAGTTGGGTGTGGCTGTAGCACCTCGTAGTTGGATTTTGCAAATGACGCGCATACGCATTGGAACACGTGGATCGCCCCTCGCCTTGGCGCAAGCCCATGAAACCCGCTCCCGCCTGATGCAGGCTCATGGCATGGACAAAGAACAATTCGAAATCGTTGTCATTTCGACGACCGGAGACCGGGTAACAGACCGCCCTTTGGCCGACATTGGTGGCAAAGGGCTTTTCACCAAGGAAATTGAAGAAGCGCTGTTGGCTGAATCGATCGATCTTGCGGTGCATTCGATGAAGGACATGCCAGCCTTGGTGCCGGAGGGGCTAGCTTTCGGCGCTGTTTTGGAACGTGAAGATGCAAGAGATGCGTTTGTGAGCGTAACGGTCAATGGACTTTTGGACTTGCCACAGGGTGCAGTCTTGGGATCCTCTTCTGTGAGGCGCAATGCGCAGGCCTTGCGGCTACGGTCGGATTTGGTGGCGGTACAATTTCGCGGCAATGTGCAAACACGACTTCGCAAACTGGAAGAAGGTGTGGCGCAGGGCACGTTTTTGGCCGTCGCCGGGTTGAAACGTTTAGGCTTGTCGCACCATATCAGCGCCATTATGGAGATGGACCAAATGCTACCCGCAGTGGCGCAGGGTGCCATTGCGATTGAAATCAAACATGCCAACAAGAAGGCACGTACACTGGTGGAAGCTATACATCACAAGCCTTCTGGTATTGCCGTGCAATGCGAACGGGCGTTCTTGGCCACACTCGAGGGCTCATGCCGGACGCCGATTGCAGGGCATGCGACCGTCGAAGGAGCGTCTGTGTCCTTCCGAGCGCAAGCATTGACACTTGATGGACGCGAGAGTTTCGAACATGCTCTCAACGGCACTTCAAAGGATGCTGTGGCTATGGGTCTGGAAGCAGGCAAACGCATCAAGGACCTAGGTGGGGAGAAATTGCTCTACACATGAAACTGCTGGTGACACGGCCATTGGATGACGCGCAACCCTTGGCAGAAAAACTGGATGCCTTGGGCCATGAAGCAGTTGTCGTCCCGCTGCTTCACATTCTTGCGCGTGATGGAATTGTGATCCCTGATCAATCCTTCCAAGCGTTATGCGTTTCGAGTGCCAACGGGCTGTTGGCCAAGACAGATCTTACGCGTTTTCATCACACCCCGTTTTTTGCCATCGGGCCACAATCAGCGCTGGAAGCGCGGCGACAAGGTTTTGACCATGTGCATGACAGGGGCGGCAATGTTGAAGGTTTGGTGCGGACGATGTGCAAAGCCTTAAAGCCTGAAAATGGTCCGATATTGTATTTGTCGGGGTCTGAAACCACTGGCGATCTTGAGGGCAAATTAAAGGCCGAAGGCTTCACCGTGGCGCGGGTGATTGCCTATGATGCAGCACCCAGTGTTGTTACGGAATTGCCGCAGATTTTGGCGGGGGCGGATGGTGTATTGCTGTACTCGCCACGCACCGCAAAACTGTGGGTGCAGCAAGTGCAGCATGCCAAGCTTGAATCTCAAGCAACTGCCATGACGCATTTTTGCCTCTCGGCCAATGTTGCCGCAAACCTGCCGCAAGGCTGGTCCAAACGCTGCAGTCGAACCCCTGATGAAAATGGCATGCTGACGCTGCTTGATCAGACGGACGAAGCAGACTAGGCACAACACATCATGAAAAAAAATAAAGACGATACCATCATTGATCTCGATGCTGATCAGGTAATTGAAGAAAGTAGCAAACCAGATCCGGTTGAACCCGTCGTTAAGAACGCCAAGCCATCGCCCAAGCGCTCTTGGCTGATTGGTACCGTGGCCTTGCTCGCTGCAGCTGTCGCCGGAGGTTGGGCTTATAGGGACGTGCTGAGCAACTATATGCCGTCAGATCAAGTGCAGGGGTTGTCTGAAAAGATCGTCGTGCTTGAAAAGCAAAACACTGATCTCAGTGAAAAACTGAGAACTCTCGATACTCTTTCGTCACAATTGAAAATCGATGTTGATGCTGTGGAATCGAAAGGCGCTACGCTGGCGCAGTTGGCAGAGAAAGCTCAAAAAGCACAAAGTGATGCCGCCCAAAAACTCACAAATTTGGAGCAGTTGCTGATTGAAACGAAACAGGAGCTAATAGATCTCGCATCTCGACCCGCTGTGAGTGGTGGAACTTCAGTTGTTGATGCGCCCGTAGTGGCGGTATTGCAGCAGCGCATCGCGTCACTCGAAAAAGATGTGGCCAGCCTGAAAGCCACTCCGGTAGAAGCACCAGATAATACTGCCGCCTTGTCGCAAAGCTTGTCGGATCTCAAAGCCAAAGTTTCTGGTGGGACAGGCTTCCGAGAAGAATTTGACCGCGTACAGCGTATGGTACCGGCCGCTGCAGGGCTTGATGTTTTGCAGCAATACGCAACGCTGGGCATTCCTGAACTCAGTTGGCTTGGGCACAGAGCTGAAGGGCATTATCGCTACGCTGCCAAAACCTATTGTGCCCGGCCCTGTGCCAGAGAGCGAGGGCTGGTGGGCTGGCATATTAAACAGTCTGTCTAACCTCATCACCATTCGTGTTGAAGGCGAAGTGGACTGGCCGTCCACTGCGTCGGCTGCTGCCGCCTTTGCAGAAAGTGGCGATCTGCCCCAAGCCATTGAGCATTTGAATGCAGCTGAAGGTGTAAAACCCGTCGGCGTTCAACAGTGGATAGACCGCGCCCAGGCGCGACTTTCCGTTGATAAGGCGCTACAATCAGTCGAAGAGGCTGTATTGCGGGTGATCGCGGCCAAGGGATGATTTGATGTTCAAACTGCTATGGCGTTTTGTGTTGCTGGTGGTGCTGGCGCTGGCTTTTGCTTGGCTGGCTGATCGCCCCGGAAGCGTGTCAATCCGTTGGCTTGGTCGTGAAATTGAAATGTCCGTGGTGGTTGCTGTGGCTGCCGCATTGGTGGCCATTGCAGTTCTTATGTTTCTCTGGAACATTTTCAGGCGACTGTGGCGCAGCCCGACGGCCGCTCGTGAATTCTGGCGCTTTCGCAAACAGCGCAAAGGCTATGAAGCCTTGTCAAAAGGCATCATTGCGGCGGGCGCTGGTGATGCATTGGCTGCTGCAAAACATGCGGCAACCGCTGGCAACGCCTTGTCCAGGGAGCCCCTCGTCAATGTGCTGGCGGCACAAGCCGCACAGTTGAAAGGCGACAAAGAAAATGTACGCCGCGTCTTTGAGGAAATGGCAAAATCACCCGAAACCGAATTGTTTGGTTTGCGTGGGCTGTTTTCTGAAGCCCGCAACAGCGGGGATTTGGTAGCTGCGTTAAAACATGCTGAAAAAGCATTAGCCTTGAACCCACGCCTGCCGTGGGCGTCAACGGCCGTGTTGCAAGTTCAAACCGCGCGCAAATCTTGGGAAGCCGCTGCTTTGACGCTGGATCAACAGGGCCGCAATGGTTTGCTGGCCAAAGACCAAGCCAACCGCAAACGTGCCGCCATGTTAACAGCTGAAGCTTTGTCGCTTGAGAGCACCAATACTGCGCGGGCATTTGAACTTGCAACAAAGGCGCTTGATGTGGACGCCAGCTTTGGTGCCGGCTGCTGCAATCATCGCGCGCCACCATATTGCAGCTGGCAGTCCGCGCAAGACCATGAAAGTGTTGCGCGCCACATGGGCCAAACACCCTCACCCTGAACTGGCTGAACTAATCTTGCGCGCCGATGCTGATGGCAATGCTGAACGCGCCTATGAACGCGTGCGTGACACTGTTGGTCCTGCTGCTAATCATGTTGAAAATGCCGTAGCCTTGGCGCGTTCTGCAATTGCTGCACAACGCTTCGACGTTGCACGAGAAGCATTGACAGCCCATATCGATGCGCAACCGCAACAACGTGTTTGTGCCTTGATGGCGCAGATTGAAGATGCGGCTGATGACAAGGGTCGCGTCAAGGAATGGCTGGCCCGCGCGCTGAATGCCGCGCGTGACCCCATGTGGGTGTCTGACGGCGTGGCCAATATGCGCTGGGTTGCCGTGTCGCCTGTCACAGGCGAAATCGTGCCCTGCGAATGGAAAGTGCCTTTCGAAACTCCTCAGGGGCAGATCGCGTTTAGCCAAGATGTGCAGCCGAATGGCAGCGCCAAGCCACTGCTCGAAGCCCGCACCAATATGGGCGCCACATCAACCCAAGTGCCTGCCCCGCCACCCGCTGACGACCCCGGCGTTGTTGCCGACACCCGCAGACTCGGACTGAGCTCCACAAAAACGGGTTGAATTGCAGGCCAAAAGCAGTTATTCCCCGCGCCACATTTTTAGTTTGCCGCTTTAGCTCAGTTGGTAGAGCACCGCATTCGTAATGCGGGGGTCAGGTGTTCGAGTCACCTAAGCGGCACCAGTCTCCTGCACTCTTACAATCAATTTCGTTACATTCGTATCTTGCAAACGCAAATGTTGCATGTGCACATTGATCCGTTAATACTGTTCAATGTCTAACCTTGATGTGGAATATCGCATGACCAAAAAAGTTCCGTGGATCGGCACGTCGTGGAAGATGAACAAGCTGCGGGCTGATGCGCTAGCGTTTGCCGACACGGTGAAGGCATCCCGCGTGGCGCACACTGAAGCAGTGCAGCCATTCGTTATTCCGCCTTTTCCTTATATCGCTGATGTGGCGGAAGTTTTGCGGGATACGCGCGTCAAAGTCGGCGCGCAGAATATGCATTGGGCAGAGGCTGGGGCGTGGACGGGTGAAATCTCACCATCGATGATCAAAGATTGCGGCGCCACGCTGGTTGAAATTGGCCACAGCGAACGGCGCACTTTTTTTAACGAGACAGATGAAACAGTGGCTTTGAAAACCCAAGCTGCGTTGAAGCATGGCCTAACGGCGCTGGTGTGCATCGGCGATACCAAAGCCGAATATGATGCAGGTCAAACTGCAGTAGCTTTGGAACGTCAGGTACGCGGTCTGTTGAAATATGTTGCCGCTGATGCCACAGGGAAAGTTGTGATCGCCTATGAACCCGTGTGGTCAATCGGCGAAGGCGGCATTCCAGCCTCGCCCGCTTTCGCAAACGAGCAACATGTGAAAATTGCTGCGCTGGTCAAATCACTTACGGGTGGCCCATTACCCATTCTCTATGGCGGCAGCGTCAACCCCGGAAATTGTGTTGAACTTGCCACGCAGTCTCACATCGACGGATTGTTCATTGGGCGCTCGGCTTGGGATGCAAAAGGCTACATCAGTATTGTTGAGGCGGTGACGGCTGCTCTTTGATATAGAGGTTCATCAACTGATTTGCTGGACCTCCCGATGCGCACCGAAACACCTGTTACCATTCATCTGAAAGACTATGCACCGACGCCGCATGTGATCTCCCATGTGGATATGACGGTGCGACTGGACGCCACCGCTACACGAATTGAAAGCGTTATATCCGTTGCGCCGCGGCAAGCTGTTTCAGTGCCGCTGGTTTTGGACGGCGAAGATTTGCAACTCTTGTCCGTCGTGATTGATGGTGTTGAACTTGGACCCGCTGCGTTTTCTTACGACCAACGACACCTCACGCTTCACATGTCCGCCTGCTCAACCCTTCACATTTGCATCTCGCAAACCTGCAACCCGCAAGCCAATACGGCGCTGTCGGGGCTGTATCTATCCAACGCAATGTTCTGCACGCAAATGGAGGCTGAAGGTTTCCGGCGCTTTGCGTTTATGCACGACCGCCCCGATGTGATGGCGACATATCGGGTGCGCATTGAAGCGCCAAAGTCCCTGCCTGTGCTGTTGTCAAACGGCAATCCTGTCGAACAGGGTGTATTGCCGGATTCCGACATCCATTTTGCCGTTTGGGAAGACCCGCACCCCAAGCCCACTTATCTGTTTGCTCTGGTGGCTGGTGATCTCGCATCAGTGCATGACAGCTTCACCACCATGGAGGGACGCAAGGTATCACTTGGCATTTATGTTGAACAAGGCAAAGAAGACCGCTGCGACTGGGCCATGGAATGCTCTGAAAGCATCGATGCGCTGGGACGAAGAACGCTTTGGCCGCGCCTATGATCTTGACGTGTTCAATATCGTCGCCGTGTCGGATTTCAACATGGGGGCCATGGAGAACAAGGGCCTCAATATTTTCAACGACAAATATATTCTGGCGCGGCCCGACACGGCAACCGACACTGACTATGTGAATATTGAACGCATCATCGCGCATGAATATTTCCACAACTGGACGGGCAATCGCATCACCTGCCGGGACTGGTTTCAGCTGTGCCTGAAAGAAGGGCTGACGGTTTTCCGCGATCAGGAATTCACGTCTGACCTGCGCTCACGGGCCGTTAAACGCATCGAAGATGTGAAGACCTTGCGGGCCACGGCAATTCCCAGAGGACCAAGGCCCACTGGCCCATGCTGTGCGGCCCTCAAGCTATATCGAGATCAACAATTTCTACACGCCGACGATTTACGAAAAGGGTGCTGAAATCTGCCGCATGATGCATGACCCTGCTGGGGCGGGATACCTTCCGTGACGCGACTGAACTTGTATTTTGAACGTCACGATGGCGAAGCTGCGACGGTTGAAGATTTCCTGCGCTGCATGGAGGATGCGTCAGGCCGTGACCTCTCGCATTTTGCCAAGTGGTATGAACAGGCCGGCACACCTGTGGTGACAGTGAAGACCGAGCTTTGATGCCGAGGCCCATGAATTTACGCTGAGATTTCACAGCACACGCCTGCCACACCCGGTCAGGCAAACAAGAAGCCACTACACATGCCGCTGGCGCTTGGCCTGCTCACTGAAGATGGCGAAGATCTATCGCTGCTAACAAAGGAAAACGTGCCCTTGTCCAACGGCATTTTTGAACTTGCGGACGCAGATGCGAAGTTGACTTTCCGCAACATCTCCAAACGGCCTGTGCTGTCCATCAATCGCGGTTTTTCAGCACCAATCATTTTGCAGACTGATGCGACTGAAGCCGATCTTGCTGTTCCAGATGGCACATGACAGTGACAGCTTCAATCGCTGGGAAGCGGCACAAACCTGCGGCGCGGCGATTGTTGTTGCAGCCTATCATAGGCGCATAGACATCGATGTTGCGACAGCTTCGCTGCAAGGTCTTGGCCAGACGCTTGACGACCCGACACTTGACAACGCCTTCAAAGCCCTGATGTTGCAGTTGCCGGGCGAGGCCGAAATTACCGCAGCACTTGGCAAGGATGTTGATGCAGACGCACGTGCACACAGTCGCGACACCACGTACTTGCGCACAATTGCAACTGAATCTGCGGACAGACTTCTTGGATGTTTTGCAAACAACCGACGAAACTGGCCCTATCAGCCCGACACTGCGGAGCACGCGCGGCGCAGTTTGCGGCTGCGGCGCTGGCTCTGTTGGCCATGCAAGCAGCTGAAGCCGTTGCCATTGCGTCAGATGATTTTGACGCGCGTCGTAATATGACCATGTGAAGTGGGTGCGCTGTCAGCGTGTTGCACATCTAGACGCGCGCGTGGACGCAATGCTGCAAGCAGTTCTATCAGCGTCACGCTGATGACCATCTGCTGGTGGACAAATGGTTTATGTTGCAAGCACGCGCCACGCGACGCAGCTGCAAGCACATTGAAGCACTGACGCAACATTCCGCCTTTACCTTCAAAACACCAAACCGTGTCTATGCCTTGATTGGTGGTTTCACGGGTGGCAATCTCGCTGGCTTTCATGCCGCCGATGGCAGTGGCTATGCATTGCTGGCCGATGGCATCATCACACTGAATGGCATCAACCCGCAGGTTGCGGCGCGCATGGCCACATAGTTTCCGCAGCTGGGCACAATATGATGGCAGCGTCGAAACACAGGCAGCTGCGGAAATGCAGCGAATCCTTGCCGAACCCAAGGCTTTCGAACGATGTTTTTGAGATCATTTCAAGAACACTTGACTGAACTGAGACTCATATTTTGAATCAGTCGCGCATTTGAGGGGTTGGCAAATCAGATTCGCAGGCGTGTAAGCCTCATTCGCACTGCGTCGGAGCCCGTTTGTTGCAAGCGGCGTGCAGTTCTGGTTCCGGGCGCGAAACCATACTATCGTATCGGAACCGTAACGTTGCAGAAGGCCCACATCAGGGAACTGTTTTTGAAAGAGCGCGCTTGCGCTTGCCGTTGCCCTTCAGCAGGCAGCAAGGCGTTTCAAGGTCAGTGAAACCGCGCTGCGCCGTCTGGTGACGGTGATGACCGTGTTGTTTCTGGTTACACTTGGCGCTGCGATTGCGTCCCAACTTGCTGAAAAACCGCTCGCGACAAATGGATGACCAGGCCCGTCATGACCTTGCTTGCACGCTGATCTTGCGGCTCAACAATTGCGAGACAAGCCGTGAAGCTCGGCAACATAGCAGCACAGCCAATCCGCATGACTGCATTGGATTTGACAAGCCGCTTTGGCTGCAACGGTGCCTTGCGCGGTGATCGGGTATTTCCTGATTGTCGATGCCAGCGGGCGCATTATTGCGGCTGCACCACGCAGACGAAGCTTTGATCAATTCGTAATGCCGTCAGATGTTCTTGGTAGCTTCATTTTTCGCCAATGCTCCGATTGATGGCACAGCACTGAAATCGTGTGATCTGGCCGATGGCATCAACTGGTTTTGTTGCCACGCGGGATCTTGGCGTCTTGCCCGGCAATCTGGTGGTGCTGCACCGGCAAGACAGTGTGCTGAGCGACTGGCACGATGGCGTGACCCAGCTGGCCATGCTGTTTGGTGTGACGCTGCTGATTCTGTCGTTGCAGTCCGCCGCATTTTATTGGCAGGCTGCGAAAGCCAACGAGGCCGATGATGCACTTGTCTATGGCCACCGACGCGCCTGGAACGTGCGCTTGGATGGCGGCCAATGCGGATTGTGGGACTGGAACCTGGCGGAAGGGCGGATTTTCTGGTCAGCTTCGATGTATGACATTCTGGGGCTTGAAGCCGATGGAAAACGTCTGACCTTTGGCGATGTTCAGCCCGCATTCACCCGCATGATGCGCAAGCTTGATGATCTTGCCGAAGATCTGCTGACAGGCCGCGCCAAGGTTTTCGACCATGAATTCCGCATGCGGCACGAAAATGGCACTTGGGTGTGGTTGCGCGCGCGGGCTGCGCTGGCCCCTGGCGACACGGCAAATGAACCCCATCTCGTCGGCATCGTGTTTGATATTTCGCGGCAAAAAGCTCTCGACAAGCAAAATGCAGATGCAGAAGTGCGCCTGAAAGATGCCATTGAAAATATCTCTGAAGCCTTTGTGCTGTGGGACACGGACAGCAAGCTGGTGTTGTGCAACAGCAAGTATCAGCAGTTCCACTCATTGCCGCTGTGCTTGTGAGCCGGGCACACCTTATGACGTTGTCGCCAGTCTGCGAGCGAACCGTTGGTCAAGCAATATGTGCCGGGCGAAATCAATGATCGGTCGGGCGCGCGCTCCATTGAAGTGCAATTGGCCGATGGCCGTTGGCTGCAGATCAACGAACGGCGCACCAAGGATGGTGGATTTGTTTCTGTGGGCACCGATATTTCGGCCCTGAAAAAACAAGAAGAGAAGCTGCTGAATTCCGAGAAAACCTTGATGGTTACCGTGCGTGATTTGCAGCGCGAGCGCCAAACCGCCGAAGAACAATCGCAGCGCCTGGCGGAACTGGCTGACAAATATGCCAGCGAAAAAACCCGTGCTGAATCCGCCAATCGCTCGAAGTCCGAATTCCTGGCCAATATGAGCCATGAATTGCGCACGCCTCTCAATGCCATCATCGGCTTTAGTGAAATCATGACGACGAGCTTGTTTGGCCCACTCGGTTCGCCGAAATACGCTGAATATGCGGCCGATATTCGCCGCAGTGGGCAATTCCTGCTCGATGTGATCAATGATATTCTTGATATGTCGAAGATTGAAGCTGGTCGTACGGATCTTGAACTCGAGACCTTCGATATCAGAAGCTGTTGTCGAAGATGTGATGCGTCTGGTGGCACCACGCGCCCATGAATCTGGAGTTCAGCTGGAAACCGACTGCACGATCCGACATCATGCTGCGGGCCGACAAGCGCGCCGTGAAACAAGTGTTGATCAATTTGCTTTCGAATGCCGTGAAGTTCACGCCTGAGGGCGGCAGATTACGATTTCGAACGTCAGTCGACAATGGCCAGTTGCGCTGTGAGATCATCGATACAGGCATCGGCATTCCGCAGCGCGACATCGAAAAACTTGGACGACCGTTTGAACAGGTTGAAAATCAGTTCACCAAGAGCAAAGGTGGCTCTGGCCTTGGATTTGCGATTTCGAAATCGCTGGTGGAATTGCATGGCGGAGAGCTGGCCATTCGCAGTGTGCTGCAAAAGGGCACGACGGTGAGTGTCGTGTTGCCTTTGGCCGCTTAGGTCTACTTCCTGAATTTTCCGCGCTGAGTCGCGATCGCGGATGGCCGTCGCTAAGGCTTTGCGTTCTTCAGGTGTCAGTTCCGATACGATTTTCAACACCACGTCGCCACCTCGTGCAGCCAAGCTTTCGGTTCCTGTTGAAAATGCAGTCACAGTTTGTTTGCACCTCATCAAAAGAGAATGCGTCTTTCTCCAGCACATCAGCCAGTTTAATGCTGGTGGCTTCCGACGAGTTGCGAAGGTCACGCAGCGTGTCGCGGTTGTCTCTGACGATTTGCATCAACTGTTTGCGTCGATCACTTGGCAAGTCTCGGAAAAACTTGCGGGGAATGAGTTGCACATAGCTGACACCTGCCAGACGTTCCATGCGATGACTGCCAAAAAAGCCACCGACCAGACACGCCTCCCACCAAAAGATTGAGCATGAGAGAGAGGCCCAACAGCAGTGTCCACCAGCGTGATTTCAATTGGGGAAGCCAAGCTGACTTAGGCTTGTTCGGAATATGCTCACTCATGACAGTTCACCGTTCAGGAAAGATTCTGTGTCTTCAATGCCAAGGTTCAACGCATTATCTGCGAGCGACGATGCAAATAAGCTGTCGAGACCAGACAGAGACTCGGGCAATGATCCCATCGCACCAATATAAATGCCAGCCGCCAAGGACGCCGCGAGCGGAATGGCACTGAGCCACATGCGACTGCGGGGCGCCACAGTTTTTTGCTTCTGCGGAAATGGAACGACGTTGCTTGGAGCTTCAGCCTCAAGCTTTTGTTGCAACCTCTCTGCAAAGCCCTTTGGCAGATCAGGATGGCGTGCGGCTGCCAAAATCCGCTTCAACTCCTGGTCGTTGAAAGTTTTGTTGTCCATATCCGTCAGTCCTTATCCTGCAGGCTTGCAAGCAAATCCTGCCGCTCCGCTGCCAATTGTTCTTTCATGGCCCGCCTTGCACGCGCCAGAAGTGATTCAAATGCATCCACACTCATTTCCATCGCCGCCGCCGCGTCGGCTTGGCTGAACTGTTCGAAGTGCACCAGTGTCAGCGCCAGCTTTTGCCGCTCAGGCAGTGCAGCAATGGCAGCGTCAATGCGTGTCGACACCCAAGCCCGCCCCAGTTTGTCTTCAGCATTGGGCCTGCTGTCTGACACGTCCAACATCTCTTCTGCCACCGAAGTTGGACGATGACGAAACCAATCCATTGCCAAATTATGGGCAACGCGCATGAGCCAGCCTTTAAGCGCTCCAGCCTCACGCAATTGGCTGGGGTTGTTCCATAGCTTCAAGAACGCTTCCTGGGCGATGTCTTCGGCCTCGGCATGGCCATTGGTCAGTCGCCAGACCACGCGATAAACCAAGCCGTGATACTTCGCCACCAGCCGCCCAAATGCCGCTGCATCACGCCGCATCGCAGCGGCCAAAAGGTCCGCATCACTTTCATGATGCAGACCTTTTAGAGTTAGCGCTGAGACGTCCGCAGTCAATTCAAGTCACATCCTCAATTCTTGTTCCCAACAAAGTTCTTGCGCCACGGGCCGCGCTTGAACCCCTTCAGTTCCGCCAAGTCCACGCCACCATTGTTGTCTGCGTCGGCTTTGTCAAACATGTCTTCAACCACGCGGTCAAACTCAGCTTGCGTTATTGTGCCGTCCCGGTTGCTGTCCATCAATTCCATCATGCGGATACGCCGGCGTTCCATGCGCTTTTGCAGTTGGCATCAATTTCGGCGGAGGTTATCACTTTGTCGCCATTGGTATCGACCAGCGCCAAGCCGCTTGTCGCAAGCGCGGCTTGATTTCATCTAGGCTGATGCGGCCGTCCTTGTTGGCATCCAGTCGCTGCAACGCATTCTGGTTGCGCGGCAAATAGGGTTCGTTGGCCAGTGCAATGCCAGCCAATAGTGAAAGGGCCACTGCCCCGAGCAGTGTGTATTTCATTGTGTTTCCTCCAAAATTGGGTTTGGAAGCGCGCTTCTGCACATAAGACGGAACAGAACGAGAATTCCGTCGCGGCGATTTCAATTATTTTGCGGATCGCCCACCAAGCTGTCGAAAAGTTGCGGCAACGCTGGCTTGGGTCTGGCGCAAAAGATCTTCTGCCATCAGAATATCTGGCACTTCGGCGGCCTGGGCCACGGCGCGGTTGAGGCCAGCCAAGGCATGTTCTGGCTGATAATCCGTGTCGAGGCACAGGCGCAAAATCTGGGTGATGCGGTGGTAAAGCCGTGTGGCAGCGATGAGGTCATCGGCCTGAACTCTCGTCTGATCAATTGCGCTTGCCCGCAGCTTTTCAAAAGCCGCGAAGGTGTTGGTGTCCAGTATTTGAGGCTGCGCTGTGGGCGTGGATCAATTGCAAGAATTGCGCGATGAATTCCGCCTCTACCAACCCGCCGCGCACCCGCTTGATATCCCAAGGCGATGTCGCTTTGTGTTCGCGCAACATCAAGCCCACGCATCGACACGACATCTTGTCGAGTGGTTGCCTCTTCTCGCTTTACTGCCAGAACCTGCCGTTTGGCCGCTTCAAGTTCCAAACAGAGACTGACATCTCCGGCCACGGGTCTGGCCCGGGTCAGATGCCAAGCGTTCCCACGTCCAAGCGCTGTCGGCCTGATAAGTTTTGAAACTCGCAAGGCTAACGGCCACTGGGCCTTTGCTGCCGGAGGGGCGCAGACGCATATCAACTTCATAGAGTTCGCCTTCGGCCGTGGGCGCTGAGACGGCCGTGATCAGCCGTTGCGTGAGTTTGGTAAAATACTGTGTGGGGGCCAGAGGGCGCGCACCATCAGACAGTTGTTGCATCGCCGGCGTGATCATAGACAACGATCAGATCAAGATCAGACCCTGCGGTCATTTCACGGCCACCCAGTTTGCCCATGGCCAATACGGCAATGCGTCCTCCTGCAATGCGTGCCATGCTGGCGACTGATGTCGGCTCCTACTGCAGTGAGCAATGCCGACAGCGCACAATCGGCCACATTGGTAAAGCCAGCGCCAGCTTCTTCAGCTGATACAGTTTCGGAAAGCACTCGCACACCGACGCGGAATTTCTGTTCGCGCCCAAACACCCGCAAGCGGTCCATTGCCTCATCAAGTGGAATGTCGGCTGGCAGAAGCTGCTGCAAGGATTGCAACAGCGGCTCGCGGGTCGGCAGTGGACCAAAGAATGCGGGGTCCAGCACCGCTTCTAGAATGCGCGGCTGGCGGCTCAAGCCGTGCGACAGGCGTGGCGCTGTGCCCAGAATTTGCGCGAGCAAGATCAAGCAATCCCGGATTGGATTTCAGCATGGCGAATAATTGAACGCCGGCAGGCAGGCCTTTCAAGAAATTGTCGAAGTCCAAGAACGTGCGATCAGCATCGCCACTGCGCGACAAGGCTTCCAGCAGTTTTGGCATCAACTCCGTGAGGGCCTCCTTGGCGCGCTTGTCGCGCGTGGCGGCATAGCGGCCAAAGTGCCAGCCTCGAATGGTAGCCGAGACTTCTGAAGCCTGCGCATAGCCCATGCTGTTGCAAAGTGGCGATGGTTTCAGGATCGTCCTCGCCTCCTGTGAAAACCAAGGCCCCACTGTTACTTCCCAGACCTTGCGACTGTTCAAACAGTTGCGATGAATGCGCCCTGACCCTTTCCAAAGTGCCGCGCACAACATTGCGGAATTCATCTGGCGTGGCATAGCCGCAGAACTGTGCAAAACGCACGAAAGCTTCGCCTGCAGGCACGATGTGGGTTTGCTCGTCCCTCAACATTTGTGCGCGGTGCTCCCAAGGGCGCAGCAACACATAGGCGGCCTTCAAGTCCGCTGCAGTTTCAGGTTCAATCCATTTGGCTTCGGCCAGTGCATCTAACATGTCACAGGTGCGGCGACCACGCAGGGCCGGATTGCGACCGCCCGCAATCAACTGTTGGGTCTGAACGAAAAACTCGATCTCACGAATACCACCGCGACCGAGTTTTAAATTGTGCCCCTCCACCGCAATTTCACCGTGACCTTTGACGGCATGAATTTGCCGGATCAGAGATTGCACATCGGCAATGGCTGCAAAGTCGAGATACTTGCGCCAGATGTAAGGACGCAATCGGCTTAGAAATTCTTCGCCCAATGCGATGTCACCCGCGATGGCGCGGGCTTTAATATAGGCCGCCCGTTCCCAGTTTTGCCCTTGGTTCTCATAATAAGTCGCGGCGGATTCAATTGAGATCGCAATTTGTGTGGCACGCGGATCAGGGCGCAAGCGCAAGTCTGTGCGGAACACATATCCATCAACCGTGGTTTCCTGCAGCAGATTGACTAAACGCTGGGTTAAGCGAACAAAGAACTTCGCAACTTCGGCATCAGGTGGCAGGCAAGTGGTGTCGGCGTCATACAAAATAATCAAGTCGACATCGCTGGAATAATTCAGTTCATAGGCGCCGTGTTTACCCATGGCCAAGACAACGTAACCACAAGACTGTGCCGGCTTGTCAGCATCAGGCAGATGATACTTGCCCTGTGAATGCAAATCGCGCAGCAGCGCATTCAGAGCCGTATTAATGGTTGCATCAGCAAATTGCGTTATGGACCTCGTGACATCATCCAGCGACCAGATATTGCCAAGGTCACAGAGGCCGCAGAGCAATGCAAACTCGGCTTTTCTGATGCGCAGGCTTTGCGCGAGGTTTTCAAGGGGCTGCTGCTCGGCACTTCGAGTTCTAGTGAGAAGATCTTCAAATATCTGTTCAGGAGCACTCTGTAGAACTTGAACAGCAAAGATTGCGTGTTCTGTTAGCAACTGGCTGAGATAGGGCGAACCTGAGACAACGCCATCAATAAATTCTATCTGTGCCGTCAAAAAAGCTTTGGCCGTCGTGTCACAATTCTCCCAGAAGCGGGCAATGGCCTGATCGTCCCGACCGAAGGGGAAAGGCTGCTTTAAACGGTGCAAGAAGTGTTGAGCCATCACAGCATGGGTGTTAGCGCGGCTCTGCTTGCAGGGGAAGTGTGAGGATGATTTTTAATCCGGGGCCAGCGTCTGCAAGCTCAATGGTACCGCCATGCAGTCTCATGACACTGGCAACCAAGCTGAGGCCCAAACCATTGCCGGGTTTGGAACGGCTTTCATCCAGACGCACGAAGCGATCTAACACGCGTTCACGATCTTCGGCAGCAATGCCAGCACCAGAATCTGCAATCGTGATCACGGCCTTGTCGCCAGATTCCTCCGCTGACAAGGTGATATGAACATGTTCCGTTCCATCAGAGCCGCCATATTTCATGGCATTGTCGATAACGTTGCTGAGTGCTTGCGCCAGCAATTGCCGATCCGCACGAGCATTCAAGACCGGTAAGCCAGTCATTTTCAAGCTGCCACCCACGTCTTCAATCAGTGGCTCATAAAGCTCGGACACATCACGCAGCACTTCTGAAACATTAATCACGTTCAAGCCTTCACGCGCCTGCCCGGCTTCGGCCCGTGCGATTGACAGCAATGCATTGAAGGTTTGCAGAAGTTTGTCGCTTTCAGAAATGGTTTGTTGAAGGGCAGCGCGGTGTTCTTCAGCTGACTGTGACCGCAATGCCGCTTCTGCGCGAGCCCGCAATCGCGTCAGCGGCGTTTTAAGGTCATGGGCCACATTGCTGGAGACTTCTTTCATGCCTGCCATCAAGCGTTCAATTTGACTGAGCATTTCATTAAGCGACGATGATAAACGGTCCAACTCATCGCCGGAGCCCGCCACGGGCATGCGTTGCGACATATCACCCGCCATGATGCTGCGGCTGGTTTCAGTGATGGCATCAACGCGGCGGAGGAAATTGCGAGACGTCAGAAATCCCCCGCCCAAGCCCAGCGCGAGCGCCAGTCCAATCCCCCAATAGGATGCGGTTTGAATGACCCTGCGGAAGGCGCGCAACTCTTCCACATCGCGGCCCACCAACAACTCATAACCGCCTGACAGTTCGACAAAGAACCCACGTGCCGTGTGGCGAATTTGCGCTTGGCCTTTGCCTTTGGTGATTGAGAAATCAACCCAGGTGCTATCCAATGGTCGAGGCTCTGGCATGGCGGCGAGATTGCCAATGAGCCGTTCACGATCAATGTTGACGAGAAGATACAAAGTGCCCGTTTCTTCGCCGATACGGCGGTTGATCACGTCTACAACACCGCCAAGTCCACGCACGCGATATTGGTCGCCCAGCGCTTGCACTTCGGCCCGAATGGTTTCTTCGGTTTGCCGCTCCAGCAGGCCAACTGTGTTCCAAAACACATAGGCCAGCAAAGCACCAGCCGAGAGCAGAAAGACAAAAAGATAGATTGCAGCCAGTCGAAACGTGGAGGTGCGGAAGATCTTTGGATTAACGGTCACGGATCATGTATCCGGCACCACGCACCGTTTGTAAAATGGGTTCGTCAAAGCCCTTGTCGATTTTGGACCTGAGCCGCGACACATGCACGTCAATCACATTGGTTTGCGGATCGAAGTGATAGTCCCAAACATTTTCAAGCAGCATCGTTCGGGTCACGATGTGACCGGCATGGCGCATGAGATATTCGAGCAGTTTGAACTCGCGGGGCTGCAGTGGAATATCTTTGCCAGCGCGCGTCACGTCACGGGTCAACAGATCAAGTTCGAGGTCGCAGGCTTTCAGCTTCGTTTCTGGTGCGGCCCCTGCCGTACGGCGAGACAAGCCCTCCACGCGTGCCAGAAGTTCCGAAAAGGAATAGGGTTTGGCCAGATAATCATCGCCGCCAGCGCGAAGACCACGCACCCGTTCATCAACATCTGACAAGGCGCTGAGAATAAGCACTGGCATTGACAGACCGTCGGCACGCAAACTGCGGATAACCGACAAGCCGTCGAGCTTTGGTAGCATGCGATCGACGATCAACACATCGTGCACCGCTTCGCGCGCCAAAGCCAAACCCTGCTCACCATCAGCAGCATGATCAACCAAATGGCCACTTTCCTTGAGACCCTTGATCAGCCACGTCGCGGCATCGCGGTCATCTTCGATCACCAACACACGCATTGCCGTTTTCTTTCGCCCTTTGAATTCAGTGAGTTCGGAGAATAGCTGAAAATCATCTGAATTGGAAAGGGGCGGCACGGAGACAGTTTCAGTTCGGGGAACGTCGGGGGATCCTGTCTCCGCACCTGTTGGGCGCATTGCTGAGCGGGGAAGCGTCATGTGCCCAATTCTTTCATCATACGTGGGAACGAGCCATTAGGTTTTCAACCTCGATCACGAGGAAGTGTAATGTAGGATTGGTTCTCGCCGGACCGCACCAACAGCAGAACTTTTTTGCCTTTGATGTCTTTCAAAGCGGTTGCAACTTCGTTTGGTGATGTCACATCTTTGCCAGCGATTTCGAGGATCACATCGCCTGGTTTCAAACCACGTTCGGCAGCAGGTGAACGTGGATCAAGTTTGGTGATGCGAACACCTTGGCCGTCTTCAGCGGTTTCCACTTCAAGACCCAGGCTCGACAAATCGGTTTTCACCGTCTCTTTTGCAGCACGGGCCATTTTCGGTGTTTCGCCGGGCATGGTGCCAATTTCCACCTCAATGGTCTGGCGCTTGCCGTCCCGGACGATTTCGACATGGAACAGTTGTGCCGGGCTTCAAGCGAGACACTGTGAGCGACAAATCCTTGGCGTCTTCAATGGTTTCACCATTGGCTTTGACGATGGTGTCGCCTTGTTTCAGACCCGCCGTCTTGGCTGGGGATTTCTCAGGTAGATCAGTAATGATTGCACCTTCAGCCTTTTCAAGCCCAAGGCCTTCGGCAATGTCTTCTGACACAGGTTGGATTTGAACGCCGAGGTAACCCCGCGTTACGGCGCCATTGGTTTTCAAGTCTTCAATGACGTTCTTCACAATGGCTGCGGGAATAGCAAAGCCGATACCAACCGAGCCACCGGAGGGCGAGAAGATCGCCGTATTCACGCCGACAACTTCGCCTTCGAGGTTAAAAGCAGGGCCGCCGGAATTGCCCTTGTTGATGGACGCGTCGATCTGCAGGTAATCGTCGTAGGGGCCAGAGCCAATGTCGCGGCCGCGGGCTGAAACGATCCCGGCGGTTACCGTGCCACCAAGGCCAAAGGGATTGCCGACCGCCATCACCCAGTCACCGACTTTCGCTTCTTTTGCCGTCAACGGCACAAAGTCAAATGTCTTGTCGGATTCGATTTTAAGCAGCGCCAGATCGGTTTTTGCATCGGTGCCGATGACCTTGGCATCATATTCAACGCCGCCTTGGAATTTCAGTTTCACGGTTGAAGCATTGTTGACCACGTGATTGTTGGTGACGACATAGCCATCAGCTGAAATCACAAAACCCGAACCGACGGCTGAGCTGCGCTGGCCACCCCGTTCGCCACGGAAGCGATCCTTGAACTGTGGGAACTGCTCAAAGAACTCGCGGAGTTGTGGGGGAATGTCTTCTGGATTGTCAGCTGACGCTGGTTGATACTTTACTTCCACACTCACTACAGATGGCATGACGTGCTCAACCAGAGGCGCGAAACCCTTGGTCGGGTCGATGGCTTCGATGATGCCTTGCGCAAAGGCCTGGGGTCCGGTGCCGACAAGAACTGAGCCTGTCAAAAGCGTGGAAGCCACGAGGCTTGCAGCAAAGACACTGAGAACTGATCTGGCATTGCGGGTGGTGTTGGTGCGGTTCATGCGACTACTCCGATTGATCGTGGAATTAGTCGTAAAATAGAGATTGTGCTGTTACGGCAATATGGCCGCCATATGAATTCTCTGTAAGGCTTGTGGCGTTACGGCGGCAAAATGGGCTTATTTGCGTAAGATCGCCTCGACTTCGGCTTTTTCCGCATCGGTTAGGCCGCTTGGCGCAGCGACGGTTGCTTTGCGCCGGAACGCAGCGAATAAACCTGCCGCCAGAATCAGAAACGGCGACAACCACAAAATCAGCGTGCCGGGTTTGAGGCGCGGTTGCAGCAACACGTATTCGCCGTAGCGCGCCACGATGAAATCCACCACTTCCGAGTCAGATTCTATTCTGTTGCAATTGTTCGCGGATCAACACCCGTAAATCACGCGCTACCGTGGCATCGGAGTCATCGATGGATTGGTTTTGGCAAACAAGACAACGAAGCCCTGCAGAGATACTCCGCGCACGCGCTTCAAGCACAGGGTCTTTGAGGATTTCGTCGGGGTTCACGGCAAAGGCTGGGAGGGAGAGAAGTGCTAGGGCGAGTGCAAAACAAAGTCTTCTCATGCTCACTCCGCCGCCTGCATCACAGGTTTTGTAGCCTTCTGTGGCACGCCGATGCGCAAGCGTCCGTCACTCAGCGACAGGAACCCTCCTACAAACATGATGGTGGCACCCAGCCATATCCATGTGGCCAGGGGATTGTATGAGGCTCGCACATTGCGCACACCGCCACCGGCATCGTCGCCCATGACAATATAAAGATCGCCGAAGAAGCCTTGCACCAAACCCACTTCAGTTGTCGGCATGTTGGATGGTTTGAAAACGCGCTTTTCAGAGACAATGCTGGCCACTTCACGGTCACCTACGAAAACATTGAAACGACCTTTGATGCCGTCGAAGTTGGCACCTTTCAGCGGTTCATCGCCAACATAAGTTACGGTGTAGTGTGCGACGTTGACTTGATCACCAGGTTTCATCGTCAGGATGTGTTCTTCCTTCCACACCGTCAAAATCACAACGCCAATCACGATGATGCCGATACCGGCATGGGCCAAGCGCAGAACCGAAGGCAGAAAGCGGCAATCCCTTAAACCGCGCCCACGCTGTTGCATTTGAAACTTTGCCGAAGTTGATGCGCTGCGCCAAGTCTTTGAAACTGCCAAACACCGCCCAAGCGCCAATAGCAACCGCGACGGGTGCCAGCCATGGCCCACGTTGCGTTGCGACCAACACGGCCAGTGCGGCGGCGGCGGCAAAAGCAAAGGAATCCAGATGCGTTTTGAAAGCGTTGAAAGTTCTGCGCGCTTCCACGTCAGCAACGGCCCAATCGGCATGACCAAAAGCAGTGGCAAAATGATGGGTCCGAAGGTGAGATTGAAATAAGGTGGGCCAACGGAAATCTTGTCTCCAGTGACGGACTCCAAGGCCAAGGGATAAAGTGTGCCGATGAAGACGGCGGCGCAGGCCGTGCACAGCAAAAGGTTGTTCAGCACCAAACCACCTTCGCGGCTAACAGGTGCGAACAAGCCGCCTGCTTTCAATGCTGGCGCACGGGCGGCAAACAACGTCAGTGAACCGCCTACGAAAATGCCAAGGATCATTAATATATAAAACCCGCGTTCAGGATCAACGGCAAAAGCGTGGACTGACGTCAGAATGCCTGACCGCACCAAAAACGTGCCGACGAGTGACAAGTGAGAACGCAAGGATCGACAACAGGATGGTCCAGATTTTGAGTGCACCGCGCTTTTCAACCACAATGGCCGAATGCAACAGAGCCGTCGAAATCAACCACGGCATGAAGCTGGCGTTTTCAACCGGATCCCAAAACCAGAAGCCGCCCCAGCCCAATTCGTAATAAGCCCACCACGACCCCATGGCGATGCCGATGGTGAGCATGGCCCAACTCAGCAATGTCCAAGGCCGAACCCAGCGCGCCCAAGCCGCGTCAACCTTGCCTTCCAGCAACGCTGCAACCGCAAACGAAAACGAAATCGAAAATCCAACATAGCCTGCGTAGAGAAATGGCGGATGAAAAGCGAGGGCCGGGTCTTGCAGGATGGGGTTTAAGCCATTGCCTTGAATGGGCGGATTGGCCAAGCGCAGGAACGGGTTTGACGCGAACAAAATAAACAACAGAAACGCAACGCCGATTGATGCCTGTACTGCCAACACGCGTGCGCGCAGTGACTCTGGCAAATGCGTTCCGAATATCGCAACTGCTGCACCAAACAGCGCAAGGATCAACACCCAGAGCAGCATGGAACCTTCATGGTTTCCCCACACGCCTGAGATTTTATAAATCAGCGGTTTGGCGGAATGCGAATTGTCGGCGACGTTCAAAACCGAAAAATCAGAGACCAAATAAGCATTGGTAAGTGCCAAGAAACGCCAACGCGATCAAAGCCAGTTGCGCGACGGCGGCCAAGCGGCCCTGCTGCATCAAACCAACATTTCCGGCCCAAGCACCATAAAGTGGCACCAGCATTTGCCAGCAGGCCACGGCCAGTGCGAGAACCAGTGCAAAGTGACCAAGTTCAACCGTCATTGGGTTTTCTTATCCTCTTGCCACACGCCCTTTTCCTTCAACTTATCAGCCACGTCTTTCGGCATGTAGTTTTCATCATGCTTGGCCAGAACCGTATCTGCCATCATCATGCCATCGCTGGTCAATTGCCCTTCGGCCACAACGCCCTGCCCTTCGCGGAACAAATCAGGCAATTGGCCGTTGTAAGTCACAATCATGTTGTCGATGGTGTCGGTGACGAGGAACACTGTTGCCGTTCCTGATTTGCTGACTGAACCCTTTTCGACCAATCCGCCCAATCGAATGCGCGTGCCTACGGGCAGCTTTTTCTCCTCCATCTCAGAGGGTGTGTAGAAAAACACAATGGTATCGCGGATGGCATAAAGCACCAATCCGGCGGCCAGGCCCAACACGGCCAGAGACGCCAATATAATGGTGAGGCGGGTTTGTTTGCGGGTCATTTTAACTTCAACTCTTTCGCGAGGTCATCCAGAGCTTTAATATCCTCAGGCTTTGCGGCAAATGTGGCACGGGCTGTGGCAAGAGCCGAAGCAGCTTTGTCGCCGTCGTTCAAAACCGTTCGGGCGCGGATCAAACGCAACCATCCCTCAATATCCTGCGGATTGTCTTTTAGTTTTTGATCAAGGCCATCGACCATACCACGGATCATGGCAATGCGATCTTCGGGTTTCATATTTTCAGCGCCCTGCATTTGCTCCGCGCTGATTTGCGGAGCGCTTGCAGAGGGTGCGAGTTTGGCAAGTTGACCCGTGACAGCGGCACGATACGGCGCATCGGCAGGAGCATGTATAAGCAGGCTTTGAAATGCCAGTCGTGCTTCGTCAGTCTTTCCTTCTTGCGCCAGGCCCAGGGCATTATAATAAAGTGCCTTCGGATGTTTCGCATCGAGTTTCAAAGCTTCACGCGCGATCAGCATGGATTGTGCCGTCATCAGACCTTGGTTGTCGAAGACAAATGCCTCTGCCATGTTCGCATAAAGCTCAGCTGAAGGGCCATTGATGCGAGCGATCTGGTCCATGGCATTTGCTGCATCTTTGAACCGGCCCATGCTCAAGTAATTCGGTACCAACAATTGCCATCCTTGCACATCATTGGGCTGTTTTTCCAACTGCTGTTCCACCTGCGCGATCAGAGCTTCCAAATCGTTCGAAGTCGCAGCGGCGGCAAGGCGCTCGGCGCGGGGCACGTCGGGAAAGCCATAGCGCCCCACTTGCCAATAGATAATTGCGGCGAGTGCCGGAACCGCAAGCACAATTGCTTTTGGAAAAGCAAATGACCTAGGCTGCGCCGCCACACCGTCTTGGCTGGCGGCCAGCAGTCTGCGGCTGATTTCATTGCGCGCGGATTCGGCTTCAACAACACTCAAACTGCCTGCTGCAACTTCATGCTCCAACTCCTGCAACTGGTCTTTGTAAATTGCAAGTGCGCCTTCACTGCGTCCGTCAGGCACATGCGTGGTGGGCGCTTTCACGGCCAGCAGTGTTGCGACCGTCGCCACACATAACAAGCCAGCCAAAACCCAGAACATCAGCATGCGAACCAGAACCCTTTGCGGGCTGAGACATAGTCTTGCCACCCCAATTTTGGCCATGTCGCAGTGTCGCATGGGCGACCCTGCATGTCGGAAAAGCATGGAGTGTCGCAGTGGTGTTTGATAGAAGGGCCGCAACCCTAATGGATTCAGTCATGTCGCAACGTTATTCCATTTTCTCCCTCGCCCGCAATGCACTTGGTTATCACAAGGATTGGGAGCGGGCTTGGCGCTCGCCAGAGCCCAAGGCGGAATATGACGCGGTGATCGTGGGTGCTGGCGGTCACGGTCTCGCCACGGCCTATTACCTTGCCAAAAACCACAAGATGACGAACATCGCTGTGGTCGAAAAAGGCTGGCTGGGCGGCGGCAATACGGGGCGCAACACCACCATCATCCGCTCCAACTATCTGCAGGATGCTTCAATTGCGATTTATGATCTATCCCGCAATCTCTACGAAGGCCTGTCACAGGAATTGAACTACAACATGATGTTCAGTCCGCGCGGCGTGATGATGCTGTGCCAAACCGAACATGAATTCCGCGCCTTCAAGCGCACCGCTCATGCTAATCGTTTGGCAGGCCTTGACTGCCGCATGATCACGCCAGCCGAAGTCAAAGAGTTGGTGCCGATCATCAATGACGATCCAAATTGCCGCTACCCCATCTTGGGCGCTTACTATCAACCGCGTGGCGGCACTGGTCGCCATGATGCTGTGGCGTGGGGTTATGCTCGCGGTGCTGACGCCATGGGTGTTGATATTATTCAGAATTGCGAAGTCAAAGGCATTCATGCGCGATGGCGGCAAAGTTGTTGGCCTTGAAACCACGCGCGGCGTGATCAAGACCAAGAAGATCGGCGTTGTGACAGCAGGCCATGTCTCCACCATCATGGATATGGCGGGCGTGCGCATGCCGATTGAGAGCCTGTGTTTGCAGGCGCTGGTGTCGGAACCGATCAAGCCCGTCATCGATTGCGTCGTCATGGCCAATACGGTGCATGGCTATATGAGCCAGTCCGACAAGGGCGAACTTGTCATTGGCGGTGGCACCGATCCTTACAACAATTATTCGCAGCGCGGTTCCTTCCCTGCACTTGAACATACCATCACGGCATTGGTTGAAACCTTCCCGATCATTTCGCGCCTCCGCATGCTGCGTCAGTGGGGCGGCATTGTGGATATGACCGGGGATCGTTCGCCAATCCTGTCGAAGACTCCGGTTGATGGATTGTTCGTCAATTGCGGCTGGGGCACTGGCGGCTTCAAGGCCATTCCGGGTTCTGGCTGGGTGTTTGCCGATACTTTGGCCAATGACCGCCCGCACCCGATTGCTGAACCTTTCTCGCTCAACCGTTTCACCGAAGGCCGCCTGATCGACGAAAGCGTCGCAGCAGCCGTGGCGCATTAAGGGGAAAACAGAATGCTTGTAGTCACCTGCCCTGTTTGCGGCGTCTCTGGAGATGAAAATGATTTTCATTCTGGCGGCCAAGCCCATGTTGCGCGTCCCGCAACGACGAACCCCGAAGGCATTACCGATGAACAACAACGGGATTATCTGTTCATTCGCCACAACCCCAAGGGCCTGCATTTCGAACGTTGGCGCTGTGACCGTGGTTGCGGAAAGTGGTTCCATGCCGCGCGTGACACGGTGACCATGGATTTCAAAGCCTTCTACGGCATCACCGAATTGCCTCCTGTTGAACTGCAAAAGGAAGCCAAAGGGACGTGGGCGGACTATTTCAAGATGCGTGCAAAGGCGAAATGATGTCCGGAAAACCCTATCGATTGCCCGAAGGCGGCAGCCGCATTGATCGCTCGAAGCGTTTGAATTTCAGCTTTGATGGCAAAGCCATTCCGGCTTTCGATGGCGACACCGTTGCCTCTGCCGTGCTAGCCAGTGGTCAAAAGATATTTGGCCGCTCGTTCAAGTATCATCGCGCACGCGGCGTTGTGGGCTTGGGTTCGGAAGAAATGAATGCGCTGATCGGTGTGGGCGTTGGTGCGCGGCATGAGCCAAATTTGCGTGCCACGCAAATCGAATTGTTTGACGGCCTGACTGCGGTGTCGCAAAACCGTTGGCCTTCGCTGACTTTCGATATTGGCGCGCTGAACAACAAAGTCTCGCGCTTTCTTCCCGGTGGCTTTTACTACAAAACCTTCATGTGGCCGCAGAGCTTCTGGAAGCACATTTACGAACCCGTCATTCGCCGTGCGGCAGGTTTAGGCAAAGCTGCGACGGAACGCGACCCCGACACCTACGAACACATGCATGCCCATGTGGATGTGCTTGTGGTTGGAGGCGGACTTGCCGGTTTAACCGCAGCCGAAGCCGCGGCACAAGCGGGTGCCCGCGTGTTGCTGGCCGATGAAAACCCGGTGCTGGGCGGCATTGCTGATTTGACGGCAGGAAGTATTGATGGCGTTTGCGCTGGTGATCATGCAACTGCGATTGCCGAACGTTTGAAGGCCATGCCGAATGTGCAGGTGATGAGCCGCACAACCGTTGTTGGCCACTACCATCACAATTACCTGCATGATGTTTGAACGTGTGGCCGATCATGACCCAGCTCTTCTCGCAGCGGGCGCACCGCGCCATCGCTTGTGGAAGGTACGTGCTGGTCACGTCATCATCGCCACGGGCGCCCTCGAACGCCCCATCGCATTTGCCAACAATGATCGCCCCGGCATCACCATGGCTTCAGCCGTACGCGGGTTGTTGGAACGTCAAGCAGTTGCTCCCGGCACCAATGGCGTTGTGTTCACCAACAATGATGATGCTTACCTCACGGCCCTTGCCCTCAAAAAAGCCGGTGTGAATGTGCGCGTGGTTGACTCGCGCCAACGTGCTGAAGGCTCGCTCATTACGCGTGCGAAAGAAGCTGGCATTGAAATCAATTTCGGCAGTGTCATCTCCGCTGTTGAAGGCAGCCATGGCGTGACGGCGGTGAAGATCGCCGCATACCGCAAAGGCCAGGGCCGCGTCATCACCGAGAAGAAAGTGAACTGCGATTTCATCGCCATGTCTGGCGGCTGGAACCCGGCACTGCACCTCTGGTGTCACAATGGCGGCAAGATCAAATTTGACGACACGCTGCATTCGTTCCGCCCCAACACGCATACGGACCCGATCACCGCCATTGGTGCTGCAAATGGCACGATGTCGCTGGCTGATACATTACTGAAGCGCACAGCGGCAGGCGAAGCTGCTGCAAAAGCTACGTCTGAAAAAAGCCAAAGCCGTCAAAGCCAAAGCACACAAAGTCGAAGAACCAACACGCGCCGCATTGGAACCACTTTGGTTTGCGCCTGCCACAGGCAAATACAATGAAGGCAACAAGCACTTCATCGATTTCCAGAATGACGTGACAGCAGCTGACCTCGAACTGGCCCAGCGCGAGGGTTATGAATCGGTCGAACACACCAAACGCTACACCACATTCGGCATGGCGACGGACCAAGGAAAAACCTCTAACCTCAATGGCTTGGGCGTATCTTTCTGAAGCAACAGGTAAGACAATTCCTGAGATTGGCGTCACCACATTCCGCCCGCCTTACACACCGTTTTCATTTGGTGCGATTGCGGGTTCGCTGACGGGCGAATTGTTCCTGCCCATTCGCCGCACGCCGATTTTTGAATGGCACAAGGCACGCGGTGCAACCTTCGAACCCATCGGCCAATGGCGCCGCGCTTACACCTATACAGGGCGAGGTGAAGACAAGCAACGCTCGATCAACCGCGAAATCCTCTGTGTACGGAACAAAGTTGGCCTGCTCGATGCCTCCACCCTCGGCAAGATCGAAATCAAAGGACCGGATGCCGCCGAATTCCTCGACCGCATGTACACCAACATGTTCTCCAATCTCAAAGTCGGTCGTTGCCGCTATGGCTTGATGATGAATGAATTGGGCTTCCTCACCGACGATGGCGTGACCGTGCGTTTGGCCGAAGACCATTTCCTCATGCACACCACATCAGGCGGGGCTGATCGTATTGCAGCACACTTGGAAGAATGGCTGCAAACCGAGTGGACGCATTACAAAGTGTTCGTCACACCTGTCACGGAACAATGGGCGCAATTTGCAATCGCAGGCCCGCGTGCGCGCGATGTGATTGCCAAGCTCTCGCCAGATTTCGACATGTCGAACGAGGCCTTCGCCCATATGGACTACCAGTCCGGCAAGCTTGGCCCCTACCCCGTGCGCGCCTATCGCATCAGCTTCTCCGGCGAACTCTCTTACGAACTTGCAACACCTGCCAACAATGGCCAAGGCTTGTGGAACGCGCTTGTGGAAGCGGGCCAGGAATTCGGCATTCAACCTTATGGCACCGAAGCGCTTGCACGTGCTCCGCGCCGAAAAAGGCTACATCGTCATCGGCGATGAAACCGATGGCACCACCACGCCGCATGACGTTGGACTCAGTGGACTCGTGTCGAAGAAGAAGGCCGACTTCCTCGGCAAGCGTTCACTGGAACAATCCTATCTCGCCGGGCCAAATCGCAAACAGCTTGTGGGCCTGCTCACCGAAAATCCCGAAGATGTTTTGCCGGATGGCGCTTATGCTGTTCGCGCCGTGAAAGACAAGCCACCGATGGAGATGATCGGGCAAGTCACGTCAACCTACATGTCACCCACACTTGGTCGTTCCATCGCCATGGCGCTCATCGAAAATGGCCGCGCGCGCATGGGCGAAACATTGTCCTTCCCGCTCGAAGGCGGCAAGGTGATGAAAGCCGTGATCACTGATTTTGTATTTTATGACAAGGAAGGAGCACGGCTGAATGCTTGAGCTTCAAACCACCAGCGCCTTGGCGCATCGCAGTGAACCAACCAATCTCTCAATTTCCATGCGTGAAATTGCTGGGCGCGGCATGATTGATTTGCGCGGTCTTATGACCGACAAGAAATTCATGAAAGCGGCAAAAGACGTGCTGGGCTTCGATTTACCAAAAGCCCCGCGCACCTCAACAGCTTGGGGCGACATGAAAGCCTTATGGCTTTCACCCGATCAATGGCTGATCCTATGTCCCGGCGACAAGGCCCAGAAATTGCTGGTAGAACTCAATGCCGCGCTAAAAGGCATCCACTCTCTCGCCGTTGATGTGTCGGACATGCGCGCCATTATCCGACTCGAAGGCGAATACGCCCGCACCACGGTGATGAAGGGCACGTCAATTGACCTCACCCATGGCGATTATCCATCAGGCACCGTCCGCCGCATGAAGTTCGCCGAAGTCGGCGCGTTGCTGCACATCATTGAAGACAATGTGATCGAGATTTATGTGTTCCGCTCTTATGCTGACTATACGTGGGAGTTCCTGCAGAAAGCAGCGCGCAAAGGAAGCGAAGTCAGGTTATTCGCAGGCAGTTAAAGTGCAATTTCGACATCGGTGTGGGTGAAGTCATTGCCTTTGAAAAGCAGCGGCATGGCCTCGACTTTGCTCGCGGCATAGGACATGCAGTCACCAAAGTTCAGCGCGGCTTTTGCATTTCGACCCTTTCCATAGACCACAAAAGCGCTTGCTGCCACTTCAGCCATCTCGTTTGAAAACGGCAATAACTTGATATCCAGTTCGTTGAGCGCTTCATCTACTTTCGATAAAATCTCTTCGGGCCGATTTCCCACCATGACGATACAGAGTTCCAGATAAGCTGAACAGACCATGAACTTTCGCGCCGCCGCCTCGATCGCATTAACGTAAAGCAATGCGTCATTTTCTTTGCGTAGAATGGCAACAAGCACTGATGTATCAACAATCATCTTGTCGGGGCACCAAACTCATCGTACCCCAAAATCTCATCATCAGTCATGTCATTGATGATCGGTAAAGCAGCAACTTCTGCTTGGATTTTTTGAATGCGCTGCCAGAGGTCAGACTTCCGCTTAAATCGCTGCAAAGACTTTTGACGCTCAAGTTCACGCTTGGCGCTAATTAGTAGAGCCTCTGTAATAGGTTTACCGCTTACTCTCGCCAATTCACGAGAGACTTGTTCGAGTTCCTTATTTTTTATGCTCAACGCCATCTGAGATACCTGATACCTAACTATATACCTGCTACCTAAAATATACCTTCTGCCGTCACCCGTCAACCCGCCTGAACTCCAGCAACGTGAAGAAACCCCAAGGCTTGAGTTGTTTCAAACTCACCAGTCGCAACTTGTCGCTGACCAAAACTGTGTCCACTGGAAATTCTGGCCGCCAACCCAGTTTAGCGGCGTGTTTCGACATTTTCTTTTCGACGATGCCGCGAAAACCGCTTTCCACGCTGAAGTGGTTGGCGATCAAAACCGTTCCGCCGGGTTTCGTCACCCGCGCCAATTCATGAATGACTTTTGCAGGTTCCGGCACAACGGTCAGCACATACATGGCCGTCGTCACGTCAAAATGCCCGTCCGGAAATTCCAAAGCAGTTGCATCCATTTCCAAAAGGGCTTCGACATTGGAACGCGATTTTCGCGCGATGCGCTTTTGGGCCAACGCCAACATATCCGTTGAAAGATCAATGCCCGTCACGCGCAAATGATCGGCATAATGGGGCAAGGCAAGCCCAGTGCCAACACCAACTTCGAGCAAGCGCCCCTCGAAGCAATTGGCACGTTCGACGGTTTGCTTGACACCAGCTTCGACCAGCTTGCCAAAGGTTGCGTCGTAAAATGGTGCCCATCGTTTGTAGGCTACGCGCACATCGTCAACGGCCATTTTCGCCAAAGTTTGGGTCACTGGTGATCCTCTCGCAACTTACTCTATATAGGAAGTGTCGCAAATAGTTCAATAACAGTCGTAAATGCTAGGCTAATCGACAAATGCAAAACGCGCCCGTGAAGGCGCGGTATTACAACGTCGATGTGATCGGAATTAGGCGAGCTTTGGTACCATCCAGCTCATGAGCTTGTCAAAACCACCGAATGGATACAGATGAGGGGCAGCAATACCAAGTTCTGGCTTGTCAAAATGCAGTGTGGCCAGTTGATCCACAAACTCCGTGGGCTCTGAAACCGACAACAACTTCGTCACATTCATGGCTTGCTTTCGAATGAAACGAGCGGAATTACCAACGCCACACATGGCTGCATATTTCACGAGGGTCTTGATCGAAGCAGGCCCTGGCACGCCAACATGAACGGGCAGGTCAATTCCTGCAGCGCGCAATTCCGTCGCCCAATGGGCCACTGGAATGGCATCAAACAAGAACTGCGTGGCAATAAAGCCATCAATGCCGTTGGCTTTCAGCCAGTCATTTTTCTGCTTCAAGGCCTTCAACAACATGGCCTCACCGTGAATTTTGGTAATGTCGGGGTTGCCTTCAGGGTGACCCGCAATGCCAATGCGCTGAATACCCGCCTGTTGGAATGCGCCTGTTTCTAAAATCTGAATAGCGGCATCATATTTGCCGATGGGCTGTGACGCACCACCGCCCAACACCAACACATCCGTAACACCAGCGCGTGTTGTAAAAGCATCGAGGCGGCGTTTCAAATCATCGGCATCAATCACAAAGCGGGCAGGAATATGAGGGATTGGGTTGTAGCCTGCAGTCCGCAAGGCCGCCGACGGCCTCAATCTGGCTTTGCAATTCTGCGGCATCAATCAGCGCCACAAACACAGTCGAACCTTCAGCAAAACCTTGGCGCAACAATGGAATTTTGTCGATTTGTTTTCCGGTGATTTCGATGGAAGCTTTGCGCAGATAACTGCCGATCGGGTTTGCCATTGTTGCGGTTGGCATGGGAGTGAAAGTTGTCGGTGCGCTCATGATGGCCTCGGTTGCGATAGCACCACGATCTCGCAAAGCCCTTCAAAAGTCATGAAGATTTGCGACATCCCGCCTTCATTACCGACCTCTGAACCGGGTTAAGGTCGTTTTTGGAACGTCAATGGCGCTAGTGGACAAGTTGTTGGAAGTGGAGCATCATCAGGTTTCGGAGACCTCTCATGCTTGGCGAAAAACCCAAAAACTTACCGCAGTCCGTTGCACTCGTCCTCGTTCCAGAATTCACCATGATGCCGGTGACATCGGCGATAGAGCCTTTGCGCTTGGCCAATCGGCTGGCGGACAAGCAATATTACAAGTGGACACTTCATTCGCTTGATGGCCAACCCGTTGCCGCATCAAACGGCATTCTAACGATGGTCAATGGTGATCTGGACAGCATTCCACAAGATGCGGCTGTGATCGTTTGTGGCGGTCTCAACATTCAGCATCATACGGACAAGCGGTTGTTGGCTTGGTTGCGCAAAACCTCGCGGCGCGGTGTTGATATTGGTGCGGTTTGTACAGGTGCGCATGTGCTTGGCTGAAGCCGGATTGCTTGATGGTTATCGTTGCACCATCCATTGGGAGAACTTGCCAGGCTTTACAGAAGCATTCCCTGATATTGATGTGACGGGTGGACTGTTTGAAATTGACGAAGATCGCTTCACCAGCGCAGGCGGCACGACGGCCTTGGACATGATGTTGTCACTGATCACCACGCAACACGGTCCGGACATTGCAGCCCAAGTTGCTGAAAATATTCTGCACTCGCCCATTCGCCATCACAGCGAAAACCAGCGGCTTTCATTGCCAGCGCGCATTGGAGCAAGGCACCCCAAACTCGTCGCAATCATCGAAAAGATGGAAGACAATTTGGAAGATCCGTTGTCGCCCAGTTTATTGGCCAAGCAAGCCGGGCTGTCGACAAGACAGCTTGAACGCTTGTTCCGCCGCTATCTCGATCGCTCGCCTAAGCGGTACTATTTGGAACTGCGCTTGAAGAAGGCCCGTTCGCTTTTGTTGCAAACTGATATGTCGGTCATCAACGTGGCCTTGGCTTGCGGCTTTTCCTCACCGTCGCATTTCTCCAAATGCTACCGGGCCTATTATGGTCGCACGCCCTACCGGGAACGTGGTGTTCCTGTTTCTTCCGCAGCTGAATAAAATAACGGGGAGCAGCTCCGTCGAGCCGCTCCCCTATGACAAGCACCCGCGACCGGGGGCAGTAGACGGGAACCGCTTGCCAATTCATGAAATGCAACTATTAATTGCACTTCCGGTTGGAGTGATCTTCACTGAACTGTGAACGTCTGCATTCCATTTAAATTAGGCTTAGAATTGAATCAAGTTGTTCGGCCAAAATCCACACGTATTCTCTTGCTTATTCGAATCTTAGCTTAAGCACAGTATTCAATAGTCTGTACAATTTGAGATAGAAATGTAGTGTTTCAGTAACGCTACTCTGGTTATGAGATGCCAGGCAGCGTGAGTTTGACGCGGAGGCCACCAAGAGTTGCGGCGTCCAATTCGACTTTACCATTGTACATGGCAGCGGTTTCCGTGACGATGTTCAGACCTAAGCCCGAGCCAGGCTTTGACTCATCAAGCCGTTGACCGCGCTTGATGGCTACAGAACGCTTTTCCGGTGGAAGGCCCGGCCCGTCGTCGTCAACCTCAATCAACATGCGCGGTCGACCATCGTCTCCTGCGTGGCTCAAAAGCGTTGCGCGCACGTCCACACGGCCCTTGCACCACTTGCAGGCGTTGTCCATCAAGTTGCCAACGATCTCTTCCAAATCTTGCCGTTCACCGCGAAACTTTAAGCCCGGTTGTGTCGTCACTGTAATCTTCACACCCTTGTCCATGTTGATGCGCTGCAGTGTACGCGCCAATGATTGCAAGACTGAGTCAACGTCAGTGGCAGCGCCAATGGTTTGCGCACGTGCGGCACGTCTGGCACGATCCAAATACAAATTCACTTGGTCGCGCATCACACCAATCTGTTCTTTGACTTTATCGGCCAGTGGACTTGGGCTTTCGCGTGCTTCATTGGTCAGCACACTGATTGGTGTTTTGAGTGCGTGGGCCAAATTACCAACTTGCATGCGGGCACGATCGATAATTTCGAAATTCGATTGAATGAGCAAATTCATTTCATCGGCAACGGGTTGCATTTCCGTTGGAAAGCTTCCTTCCAACATTTCGGTCTTGCCACCACGAATGTCGTTAAGTTTCTGCTGTAGCGCCACCATCGGTTTCATCGCATATCGCACTTGAATGAAAATGGCGCCCAATAGGCCTAAGCCCAGAAGCCCCAATGAAAAGTATAGGCCGTTGGTAAAGGACTGCACTTCGGCGCGCAGCTCATCAAAATTACCTGTCACCAGAAACGAATATTCGCCGGGAAAGTCTTTAAAACTGATGCGTTGTTCAAGAGCGCGCAACTGCTGGTCAGCTGAATTGCGAAATCCAAATGAAGTTATGCGATCAGCATCTCGCTCACCTAATAATTGCGGATCAAGTGTGATTGGCTTTGCCAGAAGTGCCGGTGACAGCAACGGTTTTTGCGTTGGTTTTGGCGGCAACACTTGCCAGGTCCAGCCGGACTCCGGCAGCGTAAACCGCGTGTCAGCCATATTGCCTGTGAGTTGGGGGGAGCCGTCCTCGCCCGGAAAAACATTGGCAGACAGACTATCAAGTACCGCCCGCAGGCGCGCATCGAAATTTCGCACCAAGGCTTGCTGAAACAACTCGGTCAAGACAACAGACGCCAGCGCCAGCAACACAAGTGATACCAGTGCCGCTGATACAGTCAGTCGAAAGGAGAGTGAGTTACTTCTCATCACCCGTCTCGGACATGCAGTAGCCCATGCCACGTATGGTATGGAGCACGTCCACACCCAGCTTTTTGCGCAAGCGGCCCACAAACACTTCAACCGTGTTAGAGTCGCGGTCAAAATCCTGATCGTAAAGATGTTCGACAAGTTCCGTACGCGATACAACCTTGCCTTTGTGATGCATCAAGTAGGCCAGCAATCGAAATTCAAGCGACGTTAATTTAATTGGCATGCCGCTCACTGTCACGCGCGCGCCCTTGGTATCAAGTGCTACGGGACCGCATTCAATTTCACTGGTGGCATGGCCGGCACTGCGACGCAGAAGTGCTCGCACACGTGCCAAGACTTCTTCCATGTGAAACGGTTTTGTGACGTAATCATCGGCACCGGCATCAAAGCCTGCCACCTTGTCGCTCCAACGATCACGGGCCGTGAGAATCAGAACCGGCATTTTCTTGCCCGCACGGCGCCATTTTTCAAGCACACTCACGCCATCAAGCACTGGCAAACCAAGATCGAGAATAACAGCGTCATAGGGTTCTGTTTCACCGAGAAACAAGCCTTCTTCACCATCAAGGGCTTTGTCAGCGACATAGCCTGCATCCCCGAGGGCAGAAACAATTTGCCGATTAAGATCAGCATCATCTTCAACAACCAATATGCGCATGCGTCCACTACTCCAAATCGCCGTGGACCCGCATTAAGCGTTACTCGATGGAACCAGATGTTGCATCGACCAACACGCGCGAAACTTCACCACGTTGCTTCAAAGTGACAGCATAAACGCCTGAGGGCAAGAGTTGAACGCGCAGAACTTTAGCACCGTCCCATGAGCTTTTGGCAATGGATGCCGCTTGCGACGGACTAACTGGAAATTGAGCATCACCATAGCCATCCGATTCCTCGGCATATTGCGTTTGATATGACCGCTCAAAACCGTATTTCTTGTGGCCCAATCTGAAGCGGCCAGCCTCTGCCGGGGATAAACCCGCCAGGCTTGTCGCCAAAATAAGTGCCAAAATTGCCCCCGTCTTTTTCATCACACAATAAAACTCCATGAGTATTCATGGTGACGAATAGCAAATGTGACCTGAACGGGGGATGAATGAGACTGTTTAGGTTGCGTCGCAACATTCCCTAAGCTGTTGTTTTATATAGGGTGCCACAAACCGGATGCAAGGTTAACGTCGCTTCGGCGTTAAAACCTGCGCTGCCACTTTTTCCAGCGTCCGCCCTCCAATATAGCCCCCAACGCCCACGGACAGGAAATCCCAGAACTGCTGGGGCAGCGCCTGCCAGCGCGGATTGAAGGGTACAGGTGCACCGTTCAGCAGATCCAACAACGGAACGACCAAGCCTACAAACACAATGAAACCCAGCAAGCGTGAGCATCAACAACGGTCGCCAACTCCGTGTCAGCCAGTGTTCGGATTTGACTTCTGCCAGCACGATGGCCTGTTCAAGCTCTTGGGATTTGCCGAGATGCTCAACCAGCTTTGCTTCAAGGTCAGCCTGCAATTTGCGCCGCAGCTCTTGATCTTGAACAAAAGCGTCAAGCGCCTTGTTGATAGGACCGTTCATCACACTGGTCACGAGGCTGATAATCATTCCCACGGGTAATACCATCACACACCCTCCTGTTTCATTTTTTTCCATCTTTCGTAAATAATCAAAGCAAGACCAGCCGCCATCACCAGCAGCAAAGCGATGCCTGCAAGTTTCAGCGACACCGAAAGCCAGGCCTGCAACACCGCCAAGGTCATCACCATCACAGCACTCCACATGGTTTTGCTTCGTGGCAAAGGTTTTGATTTGACCTCGGTCACGGGACCACCAACTTCTTTTGCATTTGCGGAGACAAACAACGCAGCCTCCGCGGCGCGGCGTTTGACGAGGCCCGGCAATATGCGCCCGCCTGCCTTGCTCCACAAACTGAAACGACGCGGCACCGCATCAAAATGTTGCGCATTGACAGCAGCCAGAACGCTGGAGCGTTTAAATGCCCCCAGCCCAACATTGTATGCAAATGAGACCAGTGCTGAAAACTGAGCGTCTGAAATATTCACTGTTACCAATTCGCGCACACCCCGTGCAAATGCCTCAACATCGCGCGCCAATATGGCATGGGCTTCATCGCCAGTGATCCGCAGATCAGGTTTGACGATGGGCTCACCCGCCATCGACGTATGACCATAGCCAATGGTCCACACACCAACAGCATCGCGGTAAGCAACAAGCCGCAATCCCTCAAAACGCTTGATCAGCGCGAGGCCTTCATCCGTCATTTTCATTTTGAATTCCTATGATGCTCAACGCAAAAGCGACGGCAGATGCGCATTCAAAAATGCACCCGCCGCAACTGCCAGAGAAATTGCCGCGGTCAAAAGAACCCAACCGCCACGGGCTGAAACCAATGCATCGCGAATTTCGCGCACGTCAGCGCGGATGCCTTGCAGTTCGGTCTCAACAGTTTCCATGCGGGCTTCAAGGCGGCCCACTTCGCGTTCCATGTCTGTCATCACCTTACCAACTCACAATCATAATCAATCCATGGCCACCGTTGCCACCCTTGCCACCGGTTATGCCAGCGCCGCCGCCGCCGCCACCACAACCCACAGCGCCATCGCCACCATCGCCGCCAATACCTGTGTTGTTGGAGCCGCCGCCCGTTCCAGGAACGGCAATCATTTTGGTCTCCAGCCACACGCCGCCCGGAGAAAACTCGTAACCGTCCTGGCCGCGTCCACCACCCGCCAAGCCACCTGCCACGTTGGGAAGCCAGCCGTTGCCTGCGAAAGCACCTCCTGCAAAGTTCGCAGATGTGGTTCCAGCACCTCCTGTCCCACCGTGATGAGAAAGCGACCCCGTTTTAGCTGCACCATTTGCACCGGTTTGCGCACCACCCGCTGTACCAACATCGCCGCCAGCAGCTGTGAATGATCCAAGTTCGTAGTAAGCGACAACGCCCGATACAGCACCCGCTGCTCCTGCAGCACCGGCTGCCGCTGCAGACCCGGCACCACCACCAGACGCGGTTGATCCGCCTGCCATAGCTACGCGTGCATGACTGGGAATGCCGTTTGGAATGACACTGACAACCGATTGGGTGACCACATTCTGTCCGGCAACACCGCTGCTCGAACCGCCGACGCCACCTTGGGCGACGAAGCAATACAGAATGTCAGGAATAGAACTGATCGGAATGAGCAATCGCGTTGTCGCCCCGCTGCCGCCGCCACCGCCGCCGCCGCGCGCTGTGCCGCTTGCGCCCGAAAAGCCAGCGCCGCCGCCAGCGCCTGCCCCCAATACATAAATTGACGCCATGCTTTTGCCGCGTGGCTTTGTCCAGGTCTGCCATTGGCCGGGTGCACGAAATATCTGAACGTCGGCACCGTTCACAACATTGGGTAAGTGAGAAGTATCAAACATTGTCGAACCTCATTCGGTGTAAGAGCCGCCGAAAATTGTCATTTCATAACCTGCGGCCACCGTTGTTCCGATGGTGCACAACAGTTTGTACCCAGCAGGCAATGCAAAATTGAGCGGCAGTTCATAGGGTGGTTGCGCTGCACTTTCTGACAGTGTCGTTGCAGGTAAAGTCATTTCATTGATCAGCGAATTGTTGGCAGCAACAGCATTGCTGCCGCCATTGTTGATGAACAGGCGCAGCACCGTTGCCACGTTGGTGCCATAACTACGGGCCACCAGTTTTTGCACATAGGCACCATCTGCACCGGCGGTAAAAACCGTGGCTACGGTTCCAGTGCCATCTTTGGCTGTGTTGGCTGCCGTTAGCGGTGCTGGGTCATGCCATTGCACATCGCCGCGCTTTGAAAAAATCGGAGCAGTATTAATTGCCATTGTCGTTGTCCTTTCAGAATTGAATGAGATTGCGGGCCATGATCTGACCCAGATTTGCAAATGCAGAGAGCGCGTAAGTCACGCCACCGTCACGGATGCGCAGCCGCCCCGAATGTCGCATCGTGCCACAACTGACCATTCACAGGATTGAGCGGCGGCGATTGCGCGGGGAACACCGCACCTCCCGGAAAATTTAATCGACCTGTCGCACCATCGGCGACAATCAACTCCGTAAAGCTTGCGCCATCAGCACTCACTTTCACATGCAACGCATCATCACCCGCCGTGCCAATTTCAGCGCGCCCAGAAAAACCTGTTTGAAACAGAAAAGGCTGCCGTATCAGCAGCTGCATTCTTATTGAGTTTAATCTGGTGACCATTGCCAGCATGGTTGAACAGTGTAGCAGCCGATGACACCACGAACTTGTTCGTCGCATCTGCCGCTGCATTCACACCCAACAACTGAATATTCTGAAGTTGCGATGGAACTCCAGATGCCGCCCAAACTGTACCGTTGTAAATCAACGCCACATCCTCATCGGCGACCCACATGGTCCAGCCTTCTTTGGGCATGTTGAACACCCAGTTTCCGGCCAGCCAAAAGGCAAGTTTTCCCGCCTGACCTGTCCACGCGCCAGACGGCGATGCGGCAATCAGATAACGATCGCCTTCAGTGGGTGTTACAGGCGGAGACGCCAAAACACGCGAGACGACGCTGAGTTGTACTTGCGCATCCAGTCGCGCTAAGGCCTCGTTCACGGTCACATGTTTTTGCGCCTGGGATGCCTCAAGATAGGGCAATCCCAAATGTGTGGAATTAGACATTCAAAGTCCTTTCAAGAAATGGTCCAGCACCGACAGTGGCGCTGAATTGCGCAACCCGCAGGGTGAGGCTGTTGGGCAAAGCGCCAAAGTCAGTCGCCAGATTCTGCGTCGCTGTAAAACTGTTGCGGCACTGTGCGTGTCCCATGTGCGCACAACCGTTGCACCATTCATCACCTGCAAGCTGGTAGCGCTCGACTGCTTCGCCGAGTGGCACATCTTCAAGCTCCCAAGCATCACCGCCATTGCGCGTTTGCCGGATCCACTTGATCTCAACACCTGCACCATTGCGCTGCACCGACACATGCGCCGGGCGCAAAGGCCGCAACGCTTTCAATGTCGCTGATACATCGACGGTGACATAGGATGCGTGGGCATAGTCCAAAGTGGGTGGCCCAATTTTCCAGCGCGATGGTAAACCTGCTTCCGACAAGCTCACGTCGGCTTTCGCCACCGCTGCATTCAATAGTACAAAGCGCTGTCCAGCTGCGCGCAACCCTAACATCTCCTCAGCGAACCCGCTTGCGCCCGTAGCAAACCACGGAGACGATAGGTATTCACAGCAATCAACGTTGCTGTTTCAAATTGCAGAATTTCATATCCTGTTTCAGCCGTGCCAACGGCAGCGATATTTGCACCCGCCAAAAGCTCCAATCGCGCCACTGACGAAAGAGCACCAAAATCTAATTGCACATCGAGGTCCGTTGCAAAATCAACCCGCCCAGTAATGCCCAGTGGAAGGGCGTTCAGCGTTTCACCCATCGTCGCTTGCGCGCCAATGCTGCTGTTCAAACTGTAACTGACACCGTTTTGTCTGAACACATTCAACTGTCCGGGCCAGGGTCTTGCCTGCGCCGCCATCCAAGGTGCGGCAGGTTGTGCAGTGGTCGCGATCGCCAAATCCATGAACAGCACATCAGCCTGGCCATAAACATCAGCGAGTTTTGGCAACGCAATGCGCTCGACCAATGCGGGCGCATCATAAACCGAAGCGTCGTGCAACACCGCTTCAACGCTGCGCGCCTCCGCATCGGTGATGCTGGTCAAGCGATAGTGCTTGCCATCAATCGCCAATACGTCGCCCGGCTCCAACTCCAATCGACTTGGCGGCAATGCAAACCGCGCTGTTGTCCGTTCCGCCCAACTTTCAGCAAGTGCCACATCGGCCCTAGCCTGCGCCAAGCTTTGCGACACGGAGGCTGGCAATTGAAACGACACATCGCGGTTACTCGCCGTATTGGTTTCAACCTGCTGCACAGCGGCGGATCGGTAATCCAAGGCAAACTCGATATAACCCAGCCGCACGGCGCGCGGCAAATCCAATTCCTGGGCACGTGTCTCAAGCAACACTGGCGCGGCGCGTGAACCCTCTGCCAATTCAGCTTTCGACAGCGCCGTAAACTGATGCGTCGCGCGAGGTTTAAATGTCAGCGTGCCATTGGTTTCCACTACATCAATCGAAAACGCCCGCAGCAAAGACTCCAAGGCCTCACGCCCTGACATGGGACGATCCAGCACAAAACCATCAACCAGCCCTGCAACTGCCCCAATATCGACATCCGTGAGATTAAACCGATTGGCAATGCCTGCAATCAATTCGGCGATATCAACCGCACCCAATCTTCCATTCAGCCAATGCCCGCGCGCATAATTTGCACCATCAGACCACACATCGGTGCGTGCCGGAAAAGCTGGAAATGGTCTTGCATCCCACGCCCACCATGTGGTGCGATCGTGGCGCAGCATGGATGTTCCATAGACGGACGAAATGGGATTGTGCGCGCCGACTGCTGACCAATAGTCAGCCACCGCCGCTATAAAGCGGCTCTGCACCAAATCATCGCGCTGCCCGCCGGAATAATACGGCAATGCACTTTCCGACGATTTGGCATCATAAAACACATTGGGCTGGTTCGGCCCCTTGTCGACGGCAGGACAACCCACTTCCGTAAACCAGATGGGTTTTGATTGCGGCACCCAAGCTGTTGCAACAACACTTTCAACGCCGGCAGGGCGATTGAAATGGGGATTGGACCACCAATTCACCAAGTCCTTGATACGGAACACCCAAGGCTTGCCATAAGTTCCATCGGTGATGGGGCTTCGCGTTTGACTGTCACGCGCCGCATCGGACGCATAGAACCAGTCATAACCTTCGCCCGCCACAATGCGACTGCTGAGATAAGACGTGTCATGTCCTGCCGCATGGCCAGCCAAGGCGTCCAAATGCGATTGCCCGTCACGCCAGTCAGACAGCGGCATGTAATTGTCGATGCCGATGAAATCGATTGCAGCATCAGCCCACAACGGATCAAGATGGAAATACACATCACCAGACCCATCCTGCGGATGATGGCCAAAATATTCGCTCCAGTCAGCAGCGTATGAAATTTTCGCAGCGGGCAAAATCGCTTTCACATCTGCGGCAAGCGTGCGCAACATGTCAACGAAAGCATATACATTCGCAGATGAGCGCAAGGAGGTAAGGCCGCGCAATTCACTGCCAATCAAGAATGCTTCAACACCACCAGCCGCTGCGCAAAGTTTTGCGTAATGCAAAATCATGCGGCGATAACTCCACGCCGTTGGACCAGTATAGGTCACAACCGTGCCACTGGTCGTAAACTGCGACGCTGTTGCTGTGCCATTAAAAGCCGAGAGCTGAGACGCAACCGCTGCTGTTTTATCGGGCGTTCCTGCCAATCGCGGTGCAACACTCGCAGTCATCCGACCGCGCCAAGGATAAGCCTGTTGAGCCGTGCTGCCATAGGGATCAGGCAAACTGTTAACTTGCGGAATGTCCATCAACAGGAAGGGATAAAATGTCACGTCAATGCCACGCGCATGCAAATCCTGAATCGCCCTGACAACACTGTCGTCAGACGGCGTTCCGCCATAGGCAGGTGAACCTGCGTGCGAACTTACAACATCTGCCGTTACACGCGTTTCATTTGAAACCCGCCACGTGGCACCACTTGTCACCTTCGCTGCATTTTCAACACGCGGCCGCACGGTGCAATTGCCACAGCGCAAATCATCGCCAAACCACGCCACCACCAAAGAAGCCGATTCCAAATTCGGGCAGGTCGCCTGCAATTGATCCATCGCCACGGACCAGTCAGAACGATCCGCCGAAGCATGGGCATTCTCACTGACGGTCAAGCCTCGCGCATCGTTGCGCGTCACTAATGCGGTGTCGTAACCGAACTCGGTTGAGCCCGGAATAATATTGATCGCCTTGATCTTCTCACCAAGGCTGCTCCCGCGTCTGAACACTTCAAATGAGAGTTGCGGAATGCGATTGCCGAACTTCGCAAGGGGCAAGCGCTCAAACACGATGTAAGCCAAGCCGCGATAGGCTGGCGCCTCGCCTTCAACAGCGGAAATCAGACTGTCGGGCGTTTGGGTTTCACTGCCAGTGTAAAGCCGCGACGTAACTGCATCGATGTCGATGACTTTGCCATCGGCCCACACCCGGCCAATGCCGTCAATCTCACCTTCACAAAGCCCCACAGCGAAATTGCCAAAATAGCTATAAGTGGTGGTGCTGGTTGATGTGCCACTGCCTCCACCTTTTGACGAAGCCTTTTGGGTTTCGGTTGATACAACTTCTTCCAGGTTGGTGGCCCAGATCACTTGACCTGCCACACGCATGCGGCCCCACACCGCTGGGATGGCCGCACCTTCTTCCGATGCCATGACGCGCAAATCGGTGAGGCGTGGACCTTCGACGCGGCGTTTGCCGCCGCCGAAGATTCGTTGGTCTATGGCATTGCCGGCGATGCCACCGACAGCACGGCCAATGATGCCGCCAATGGGTCCGCCAACCAGTGTGCCCAAGGCCGCACCAGCATATTGAAGAACAACTGTTGCCATGAATTATGTCTCTGTCGGAAAGCGAAAAACAAATGCCAAGCGTCTGGTCCACCAAGGCGAAAGTGCGATCTCTGCAACAACAGCACCGTCTTGCGCATGCACCATGTCGGCAGGGCCAGTTGCAATACCAGCATGCTTTGCTGGTAAGTGTGGTTTCCAACGGAACAACAATATGTCTCCCGCCTGAAATTTTTTATCTGCAATGCAAACTAAATGTCGCGCAGCGGCATCGGCCAACGCTTCGCTTGATGTGGCCTCGGCCCAATCGGGTGAATAGGCCGGCGGATGTTCAGGTTCATCGCCGTAACAGTCGCGCCACACGCCCCGCACCAAACCGAGGCAATCACACCCCACGGCCTTAAGACTGGCCTGATGCCGATAGGGCGTGCCAATCCAACTGCGGGCAGATAAAATAATATCTTCAACACTGCTCATGTGCGTTTTCCCCCATCATTGTTGGGGTCACCGGAGGTGGCAAAGCCCGCCACAAAATCCGTGCCTGGCATATGGGGAAAGCCGCGAAAATTGATGCCATTACCAAACTTCGCGCGGCAGGTTTCAAATTGCTTATCGCATCCCGCGCGCAATTCCACTTGATCACCGATTGCTATGGAAAAAGGAATCGCGGCCCAGAAATCAACACGCGTCGAAGCGCCAATGTTGCGCTGGCGTTTGACGCCCAAGGATTTTCCATTTGCGGCACCGCTGACAAATTGCAAGCGGCCACGCGTGGCCCAATCGTCAGCAAAACTAATACCCGCCACAACAACACCGGCTGTTTCCACGCTCGCAACAACACCCGTTGCGGTAAACGCCGCCGAGTTCAAACCGACCGCACACCGCGCATCGCCCAATTCGGCGTCGCAGCCGAATTGAAAAAGCCTGCCCTTTTGTTGCGACAACACATGAGCGAGGCCGCGCACTTCTGCGGTGAAGGCGCTGTCGCCATAGGTGACTTCACCCAGATGGCCTTTGCGCATGATCACGCGTTGCGAAACGTCCTGCCAGTTGACACGCCACACTTCAATTTCAGCGTGATCAAAATCACCGCTACGCAATCGCGCTTCGTCCAACTTCGTCGACTGCAAGGCCCCTTCGGCATCCAGATTATCAACCGAAAATCCAAGAGAAGATTCAATGCTACTGGCGGTAAATCCGGCGTCAGCTTCAAACACTGTGGCGTCAAATTGCAAGGTCGCGTCGTGGTCAGTGAAGCCCAGCTTTTCACCGGTTTTGAGAGTCACGCGCCAGCAATGGCACAGGGTCGTGGTTCCGCTGTCGAGATGGGCTTGCAGACCGGGAGGGAGTGTCCTCATGGCCGCACCTCGATCAGCGGAATTTCAGGAATGTCGCCCGCCTCAAAATGCGAGAGGTTCACAGTGATTTCATCCGTGTCAAAGCGCACGGGCACATCAAACTCAAAACCTGCCGTGACAACTGCGCCATTGGCTGGAATGCTGCCAGCATTAAACGTCACCATTCCTGTCAACGCATTCAGCGTGAATGCAGTTGTCGCCGTTCCATTCACTGCAACCAAAACAGATCCTGAAACGGGTGCGGCAATCGTCCGCACATATTCACGCGATGGTCCACCATAGCGTTTCACCAGTTGAAAAGCATTTTGAACACCTGTTCCCGTTCCCAAAACCTGGTCGGTGTGTTGCGGCGTTGCATTTGCCGCACAAGACTTGAAGTCAGTATGGTCTTTAAAGCGAAACGCATGCAGCTTGCCGCGCCGACCTTCAAAAAACGCAATCACCTCTTGCAACTGCTGCACCGACTTGATGCCAAAGCCAATATTGTAGCGCCGGCGCGAATGGGACCAGCGGCTGTTTCGTTCTTCGCGCCCACTGGCCGTTGTCACCACATCGGTGCGCCGTTCAGGCCCACCTGTAGCGCCCCGCGAAATGGCCGTGGGGAATCTTACATCATCAAACATCATTAAAGGTTCCTTTGTCCGCGTTCCACAGCACGTGCCACCATCGCCGCGACTTGGGCTTGTGATTGCCGGAAGCTTTGTGCATCGGGCGTTGAGATATTGACTGTTACGTTGCTTGCTGCGGCACCACCCATGCGCACGCCCAGTTTGCCGTCGCTGCCACGGCTCAAGGGCATGATGGCTTCTGGACCAGCCTCACCCATCAAACCCGTGCCGCCACGCAATGGAAACATCACGGGTGAATTGACAATACCGCCATCGGCAAAGGGGGTGACGCGGCCATTCAGGAAGGCGTTGCCTTTGGCATTGGCAAACAAGCCCCCCAACAAATTGCCCAAGGGTTTGATGGCCATCGACAGCGCTTGATTGGCCATCGACAAAGCGAGACCGCGAAACACGTCGGACAATTTACGCCCATGAATAACGGCACCAGCAAGTGACGTGACAAGTTTGTTGCCAAACGAGTCTGCCAGGCGCTGGAGATCCATCATTTCGGTTTTGAGTTCAGCTGTGCGTTGCGACAGCAAGGTTTCATCAGTGTTCAATCTGGCCACTCCTTCATCAATTCATCAAGGTGTTGGCGCACTATGCCGCCAGCCCCCCGCATCAGCACCAGCTCACGCAAGGTGCAGTTCCAAAATTCGCGTGGTGGTATGTGGTGAGTGCCGATGCCCAAACGCATCAGTTGCAGCCACGGAAAACGTTCTTTCATTATTCAATGGCGAAGGTGGCCTTCAACAGTTCAACAACAATGCGCATAAAACCTGCTGCACCATCTTTCACCGTGAAGCGCGCCACTTCATCATCCGTCACGTTGTGCCCGGCACCGCGCAAACCAGCGCCAATCACCTTGATGGCGTCAGTGGCCTTGATGCGGCCTTGCTCGAAACGTTCGGCCAGCGCCAACACATCTTCACCACCATAGGCATGTTCGAGTTCAGCCAAATGCGCCCAATGTGAGAACCAGAGTGAACTTTGGCACCATTGAGTTCCGCTTCAATTTCACCGCGATGTCGATTGACCATGATCAAATCGCCGTGAACGTGAGGGGACCAGCTGGATTCAAGCGACATTTCAAATGTCACCTCGCCATCATGACGACCGGCAAATTCAAGCGATGAAATCTGGAATTTTCCCTGCACCGTTCCAAAATCCGGAATGATGGCTTGCCAATCCACAATCGTTGCGTTGAAGAAATATCCGCGTACAGTCGCATCACTGAGAGCATCTTTAAAAATACCCTGGCCCCGCAGGCTCGCGGATTTCAACCCTGCCCCTGCAAGCAATTCACGCCAGGCTCCAATGCTTTCCTGTGATGTTGAATCAACTGTTTGCGCGTTGAATGATAGGGTGGAGGCGCGCAGGCCCGCCACGGTTTGAAACACACCGAGACCCGTTGAATCAACTTTCAACAGCAAGTCGCGGCCTTTTTGAGCAGCCATTTTTAGTTCTCCTTAAAGAGGTTCGGTTGAGGCGCGAAACCGCAGTGTTGCGCCAAAGGATTTGTCGTTTTTCGATTTGAACACGCTCCAAAACGTGATGCGCAAATTGACGAGGTGATGATCCGTCAGTGTCAGTGTGGCATTGTCGAGCACCGCTTCAATGCGATTGCAGATCGCCTGTGCTGTGGCGCGTCCCCGGGCATTGGTGACCACATCAAGTGTTACAAAATGCTCATGGGCCTTGAGCTCCATCACACTCCAATCCCGGGTCTCGATAGAAGCGAAACCCGCATACAAGGGCGGCTCACCCCGAGGCACTTCGTCATAAATATGTTGACCGCCCAAAAGCGTAGTAAGTGCCGTATCCGCCAACAGAGCCGCATGCATGGCCTGCTGCAAGGCAAGAGCCGCGTTCATGTCAGCCTCATCACGCGGTAGGCGTTGATCAGCTCCAACACTGCTGGCAGCATGGGGCGCAATGTATCGTCACCGCGATGGGCAAATGCATCAGCGACCAACAGCAATATGGCCTGCTTCAGTTCCTGTGGAACCGCAGCTGCCGTTGCACCAAAGCCAGCATTAATACGAATTTCTATGCCCTTGGCGCGTCTACCGGGAGGTGAAGGTGATCTACCTTGGCGAAACACAAGGCGTGGCGGGTTTGATGTTGCATCGAGAAAATAGTGCGATGGATCAATGGTGGCCGCGTTGTCGGTATCACCATAGGTGATGACATCGCTTACAGCCGTAACCGGATTCAAGCGCAGTTCAATGATGGCATCGACGGGCCAACAATCCAGAAATTGCGACCAGGCTTGTGATATGAGACGCAGACCCGTGCGCGCTTCAACGCGACGCCGCGCTGAAACAATCAGTGTACTGATATATGTATCGTCGTCGCTGTGCGGAACGCGCAGGTGGGCCTTGGCTTCAACCAAAGACACCGGCTCCACCGCTGGCGGAGTCGTGAGAATGAGTGACATGGGATTTCCTGAAATGCACCCCTCCCCGTTTCGAGGAGGGGTTAGGGGAGAAGCGGATTACGTCAGACCGAACTTCAATGTCTTGATGGCATCGAAGTCTTGAATGCCTCCGCCCACGCGCTTCGTCGTGTAGAACAAGATGTAAGGCTTGGTGGAGTATGGATCGCGCAAGACACGTACACCCACACGATCCACAATCAGGTAACCGCGTTTGAAATCACCGAAGGCGACGGCGTGGCTGTCCACTGCGATGTCGGGCATGTATTCCGATTCAACAACAGGGAATGACAGCAGCGACGCATTGCCGTCAGGCGTTGCCGCAGGCTGCCACAGGTAATTGCCCTGGGCGTCCTTGAATTTGCGGATTTGCGCCTGAGTTGTGCGGTTCAGAATCCAACGTCCATTCTGGCGATAGCCTGCCTTCACGGCATAAATCAGATCGACCAGTTTGTCGGTTGGGTTTGTCGCTGCAAAACCACCCGCAACAGCAGTGGCGATGTAGCCCGTATTGCCCCACGTCCATGTGCTTTGTGCAACTTTTGGATAGTTGAGGAAGCCGCGTGGTTTGGTCGTGCCATCACCGTTGATGAAGGCATCGGTTTCCTGTTCGGCAAACACGGTTTCAACTTCGCGCGCCAACCACTCATCAAGGTTGACAATCGAGTCATCCAGCAGGGCCTGGGTTGCAGCTGGCATGGCATAGAGTTCCATGGCCGGAAATTGCAGCTCGGCCAAGGTCGGAGAGTTGGTTTGCGGACGTGCTGCCGTTTCACCAATCCATCCTGTTGCTGCACCCGTTGTGGCAAAGGGCTTTTTATACAGCGTGGTCGAGCTTTGACGCACATCTGCAATGCCACGCATGGGGGAGGCCTTTGACAGAAGCCGGGCAGATTTCAGCTTCGGTTTGCGATGGCACCAAATAACCACCGTCGGTGCCGGAAGCAATCGACATGGCTTTTTCTTCAAGCGCTGCCAAACCATGTGCTTCACCTTTGCGCACATAGGACTCGAAAGCCCGCTTGTGTTCAGAAGGCTCGGCAAGTTTTTCAGCTGACAAAGTGGGGCGACGTGATTTCAAAATCAAGTTCGTCCACGGCTTTGTTGATGCGATCCACTTTCTCAGTGGTGATCACATCTGCACTCATGCGCTTTTCGATTTGCGCAAGGCGGTCGTCGTTGGCCTCTTTGAAGGCTTCAAACGCCTGCAGCACATCGTCGTGGCCGACATCGTCGTGATGCGCCACTTTGGTTTCAAACGGAACAGACATGTCCATGTGTTAGTTTACTCCTTGGTTGATGGAAGCGGGCGGAAGTTTGAAAAAAGCGTCTGCGCGGGCCCGTGCCGCGCTTTTCACCGTGCTCACCCGTGCACCATCCAGCATCGGGAAGGTAACGAGTGAGATTTCCCATAGATCGACGTGCAACAATGCCCGCGTCGATGATGCACGATCATTCCGTGCACGGATGGTTTTGAACCCGATGGACAAGCCATCTAGGCCGCCAGCTTTCGAGAAGCGCCAGCAATTCACGGCCACGTTGCACTTTCAGGTTCAGGCGTCCGCGCACCCAAAGTCCGCGCTGGCGTTCCTGCAAATCAATCCAGGTGCCAACAGGCTCTGCCGGATTGTGCTGAAACAACATGCGGATGTTGTCAGGGCCTTTGATGCGCAAACTCTGTGCAAAGGCACCCGCTTGCACCACGTCGCCCTGCTGGTCGCGCTTTCCAAACAGGCTTGCATAGCCTTCAAAAACACCCGTACCGGGGAGTACAGGCACAAGCCCGCTCACCCCGCGCCGCATGAGACGCTGGTTCATGTTGTCAATCCTTTGCCAAAGAAAAAGCCGGCTCACAGGGAACCGGCTTTCAGTTATTCTCTTGTTTTTTAGTTCAGGCGTTTTGCCTGTTTAGAATTTCAAATTCACCCCGGTTTTAATCACGGTAAAATTCGTGTCCATGCTCACGTCAGATCCGAGCACCGTGTCTGTGACATCAGCCAGATCATAGTGAATGATCTCGCCGCGCACCGTCAGGTTTTTCATGACGGCATATTCTAACCCTGCACCAATCGCCCAGCCCACGCCAAGGCCGCTGGTTTCCTTGTCAACCAATGGACCTTTAAACGTGCTGTTCACACCGCCGACGGCAATGCCTGCCGTGGCGTAGGGTAGAAAATCTCCAATGGCCACGCCTGCACGACCGCGAAACGTTCCTGTCCAACCCACTTCGGTTGAACAGCTGTACACTCCGCTGCCGCAGGCAATGGTCGAACCTGCATTTCAAAGGGGCCGGAAATATCTGTTTTCGTAAAATCCATTTCAGTGCCGACGACGATGCGCGAGAGCTGATAATTCTGTCCCATGTAAGCACCAAATCCAGTGCCTGAAAAATCGCGGCTGCCGGAATCAATGCCGCCAAGCCCTAAGGTTTCGTGGCTGCCAATGGCATAGCCTGCTGTCACGCCAAAATAACTGCCCGACCAATCATAGGCCCAACCGCCACTTGATTCCGTTTCAGGTGCAGCATCTTGTGGTGGTTCATAATTGTCAGGGGGCTGATAACTGTCAGGCACCTCTTGTGCAGTTGCCGCTGCACATAAAAATAACGCTGCAAACGCAACACCCGCACCTTGAAAATATCCGCCCCACATCATGGGGCAGCATTGTGCCGTTTCCGCGTTAAAGTCGGGTTGTTAATATTGGTTAATGAAATCGATAAAGTTTTAAACATTATAGCCCACGGCCTGCCGCTTCTCGTCTGTCGTCAGAAAACTTGCATCATTCACACGCTTCCACAGCGCGTCGCGGTCTGGTGCCAGCGCTTCCACCTGGTCGAGGTCCGGCACAAAGCGTAATGCGCCCTCTTCATAGGGTTGCAGCAATTGCGCCAGACCATCAGCCATGCGGTGGGCCAACGGCACCACGGTTTGCCGCCAGAACCCCCGATTGGCTTCAGCATAATTGGCATAGGTGTTGTCGCCGGGAATGCCCAACAACATCGGTGGCACGCCGAAGGCCAAAGCAATTTCGCGCGCCGCGATATTTTTCGCTTCAATGAATTCCATGTCCTTCGGGCTAAAGCCCATTTCTTTCCAATCGAGGCCGCCTTCCAAAATCATGGGTCGGCCCGGCATTGGCGGCTCCTTGATAGGTTGTTTCCAATTCATTTTTCAGTCGATCAAATTGTTCCGTCGTCAACATGCCGTCGCCTGCTGCAAACACCAGCGCACCTGAGGGCCGCGCAGCATTGTCCAACATGGCCTTGTTCCAAGCCGAGGCGGAATTATGTGTATCGATGGATCGTGACGCCGCCTCCAGCGGCGACATGCCATAGTGATCATCCGTGGGGTTGAACATTTTGACATGCAACACATTCTCGCGTGGCAGTCGTACGGATTGTCCGCCTACGGAATATTCAAACGCTTCCGGCCAACCGGCTTTTGACGGCACAACCGCCATCCGGTCAGGCCGCAGCGTAAATAATTCACGCGGCGTTTCGTCAAGCGCCACCAATTCAGCGTAGGCATTGCCCGCCACCATCAGAAACGCGAACAGGTTTTCCAACAGTTCCCTACCCGTTTGCGCAACATTGGGCCGCTGCAGCAGCGACAACAGCGGATGCACGGAGGCTTCCTTGCCATTGATATAGAGCAAAAGCGGAATGGACGCTGCAGCTTCCGCCACCATGCGCACGGAGCGATAACCGATGACATTGCCACCAAAGCCTTCACGCGCCAAAGCCGCATAGTTTTTCGGAGTCCACTGCGGTCGACCCGCCGTGTGCAACGCCACGATGGACGATGTTGTCGACGACTTGGTCGAGATCAATGATTTCAATTTTTGTAACATGATTATTCCCTTATCAAACCACCCGAACCTTCGGCTCATTCTTCTTTCGCAACATCAATTCAGTGACGGCCCAGACCAATGCATCCATGCGGTCGGGGCTTTGGCCTTCACCAACAGCGGAACACATCTCATCCTCCAGCGCTGCAAAACCACCCACATGGCTAACCCTGCCCTGTTCGTAGAGAGCAGCCACAGGTTCTGCCCGGGAGCGTTTGCCGCGCGTGGCATGTACCGATTTGATCGGCACATTCTTGTCCACCTGCAGAAGCAATTCGCGCACCATGTCGCCACCTTGGTTGACCTCGGCCACGATGCGGTCTGCTTCCCAGTGTTTGTATACACTCACCACGCGTTCGGCCCATTGCAGGGGCCGCATGCGTTTCACGCTGGCGTCTTCCAGCACATAGGCTCTGCCATCTACGCCCAAGCCGACACACACTATGCCACAGGCATTGGATTTGGCATGGGACGTAGCAGGCGGATCAACCGCCACAACGATGCGTTTCAATTCCGGCACCACTTTTCTGCGATTGAATTCAATCGTATCCCGGCGCCACAAAGCACCAGGATCGTCTGTCACCAACTCGCCGTCCAATTCCTGCCGCCCCAAAGCCGTATGGCCATAACGCGCAATCACATCTTTCAGAAACGACGGCGCCAACTGGTTTGAATTCTCAATCGTGCGACTGCGGGTCACAACGGTTGCGGCGTCATTCATCAGCTCACGGATTAATTTTGTGGCGCGTGGTGTGGTGGTAATGACAGCTTGCGGCACTTCGCCCAATCGCAATGCCATTTGCACATTCATCCACGCCTCCTCCGCTTGTTTCCATTTTGCCAATTCATCGCACCAGGCTGCATCAAACTGCGGGCCCCGCAAACTGTCGGGCTCTTCGGCCGAGAACACCGTTGCAATCGAGCCGTTCTTCCACGTCAGCATGCGTTTTGACGGTTCATACTTCGGTCGTTCATCTGGATGATGTACTGACAGAATGCCCGACGATCCTTCGATCATTACCATTCTTGCTTCGTCATAGGTCGGAGCCACAATGGCAATGCGGTTGCAGCGCCGGATCACGGGTTCAAAAATTCCCAGTGCCAAGGCCTTCACCCATTCGGCACCGGCGCGGGTTTTGCCGGCTCCACGACCGCCCAACACCAACCAGTTTCGAAATTCAATCCCCTGTGGCGGCAGTTGCTTTTGTGGCCTCGCCCAGTAAAGCCATTGGTTGTTCAACTCCACCACTTCCTTGATCGGCAGTGTCGTTGACAGTTTCAGGCTCTCGCCATTCGTGCTGGAGCTTTTCAATTTTGTCCGCAAGCTGACGACGTTGCTCGTCATCAAAATATTTGAACTCGCGGGTTTGCTTGACTTTGCGTTGTCGGTCTTTGCGTTCAAGGTCCAGCACCTTCTCAATTGTGCGCACAAGTGTATTGGTCGAGCGGATTTCGCGTTCCGTTGAAATCGCCGTCACGTCTTCGTTGATTTGTTTCAGTTGTTCTTCAATTTGGCTGACACGCTGGCGCAGAATGTCTTTGATACGCTTGATGGTAGCAGCCGTTGATTCAGGCTTGTCTTTTGCCTTGGTCTTCTTCTTTACAGCCGCCTTGATCTTGCCGCGCAACGTCCAGCCCCATTTCTTGGCAAGCCGCGAAAGGCTGACGCCCGCCAGCCCCATTTCACCAGCAATGGCCGCAACGGTTTCCTGGTCCTGCTCATAGCGCAAGCGAATAGCCGCCCAAGCCGGATCATCCGGCGGCGGAAGTGCCTCGGTATTCATGTCAAATTTTCCTTGTGTTGTAATCTTCACTTCTCCCGCTTGCGGGAGAGGATGCCGCGTAAGCGGCAGGTGAGGGCTTAACTTTCGTAACAACCCATTTCTGGAGTGTGCCGAGTTCTATCGAAAGGACCGTACGGTGTCAAGCACTATTTTCCTGATTGGTGAATTTAATTTTTAAACGTGCAGTTTATTCCCAACTAAGTTATTGCAATAAAATGGACATTCGCCAATTACAATATCTCGCAGCGCTGGCCCGGGAAAAGCATTTTACCCGCGCCGCAGCGGCCTGCAACATTACGCAACCCACACTTTCTGGCCGGATTCGGCAGTTGGAGCAGGAATTGGGTGTTCCCCTGCTCGAGCGCGGCCAACGCTTCATTGGATTGACGCCTGAAGGTGAGCGGGTTTTGAAATGGGCGCATTTGATTTTGGACAATTGGCAATCACTGCAAGGTGAATTGGCGTCGATCAAGGGCAAGAAGGGCCAACTTGTGGGACGTATGGTTTTGGGCGTCATTCCCTCAGCGCTGCCCAAAGCGTCATTGCTCACGCAAGCCATGAACAAGGCCCACCCTGCCGTTGATTTTACAATCCTGTCGCATTCATCTGAGGACATCATCCGTGCACTGAGTGATTTTTCGATTGAGGCTGGCATCACCTATCTCGACAATGAACCCGTGGAAGGTTTGTTACAGGCTGAACTCTATCGCGAAAATTATTGTCTTTTTGTTTCCGTCGACAATGAACTTTCCACCCGCCAATCCGTCACGTGGTTTGAAGCCGCGCAACAACCCTTGTGCCTGCTGACGCCTAATATGCAAAACCGCCGCATCATCGACCGCGCCTTCGCCGTTGCCAAGGTTCAACCCACGGCGCGGCTCGAAACCAATTCCATCATGAACCTGATTTCGTCGGTGCGCTCCATGGGCCTCTGCTCGATCATGCCCGACTATTTCAAAAACGCGCTGGGGGCACTTGAGGGTGTCGTGGCCGTGCCGCTGGCCGAACCCACGGTGTCGCACAAGGTCGGATTGGTAGCGGTGGACCGGGAGCCGATGTCGCCCCTGATCCAGGCCTTATTCCTAGCGGCGCAGTCGGTTAATCATTGACCGGGCCTATGGGCTCATAGCCTCACTCAATTGGCAGTTTGGGCGGCGATGCGCTAAGAATGTGCATGACCGCAAAAACCACGATCCTCGATTTCGCCAAAAGTCCCGCGGAGGCCATTTGTGCGCGTTACGGCAACAAGCCTGATGCCCTGTTGGAAATTCTGCATGACCTGCAACTCGACATTGGCCATGTGCCAGAATTGGCCCTGCCGATCATCGCCAAGGCGCTGAACCTGTCGCGCGCTGAGGTTTATGGCGTTGCGACGTTCTACCATGACTTTCACCTGAAGCCGTCGGGCCGGCATCACATCAAGCTTTGCCGCGCCGAAGCCTGCCAATCCATGGGTGCACGCGAACTGCAAGCCATGGCCGAAAAGTTCTTGAATGTGCGGATGGGTGGTACCACCTCTGATAATAAGATCACGCTTGAAGCCACCTATTGCCTCGGCCTTTGCGCATCTGCACCCGCCATGATGGTCAATGAAAAGCCCGTCGCGCGGGTCAACGCAGCCAAATTTGAAAAGCTTGTGGGAGAACTCGCATGACCACCAAGATTTTCATCCCCAGCGATTCCGCCGCCAAAGCTGTGGGGGCTGATGATGTGGCCGCTGCCATTGCTGCCGAGGCTGCAAAGCGAAACATCAGTGTACAGATCATTCGCAACTCATCGCGCGGGCATGTTGTGGCTGGAAACATTTGTTGAAGTTGAAACGACACAAGGGCCGCGTCGGTTATGGTCCGGTTGATATTGAGGATGTCGCCTCGCTGTTTGACGCGGGCTTTATCGACGGCAAGACCCATAAGCTTGGTCATGGCCTGGTCGAAGACCTGCCCTACTTGAAAAACCAGGAACGTCTGACGTTTGCACGTGCGGGCATCACCGACCCCGTTTCAATCTGCTGACTACATTGCCCATGGTGGATTTGCGGGTCTCAAAGCCGCTCTCGCCATGACCGGGGCTGCAATTGTTGCTGAAGTGACGGAGTCCGGACTTCGCGGTCGTGGCGGTGCAGGCTTTCCAACGGGCATCAAATGGAAAACCGTTCTCGACGCCAAAGTCAGATCAGAAATACGTCTGCTGCAATGCCGATGAAGGCGATAGCGGCACTTTCGCTGACCGCATGGTGATGGAGGGTGACCCCCTCATGCTGATTGAAGGCATGACCATTGCAGGCATCGCCGTCGGAGCCACCATGGGCTTCGTTTATATCCGCTCGGAATATCCCGATGCCATTTCGACGATGAAGGAAGCAATTGCCGCAGCCGTTGCCGCAAAGTGGCTTGGGCATAATATTCAGGGTACGGACAAATCCTTCACTCTTGAAGTGCGCCGGGGTGCTGGCGCTTACATTTGTGGTGAAGAAACCGCAATGCTGGAAAGCCTCGAAGGCAAGCGTGGTATGGTCAGGGCAAAGCCACCTATCCCTGCTTTGCAAGGCTTGTTTGGCAAACCCACCATCATCAACAACGTATTGTCATTGGCCGCCGTCCCCTTCATTCTCGCCAAGGGTGGAGCAGCTTACAAGAATTATGGCATGGGCCGTTCGCGCGGCACACTGCCGTTCCAACTCGCTGGCAATATCAAGCAGGGTGGCCTTGTTGAAAAAGCCTTTGGCGTCACGCTGGCGCAACTCATCAATGATTTTGGCGGTGGCACGTTTACGGGAAAACCGCTCCGCGCAGTGCAAGTGGGTGGACCACTCGGCTCCTATGTTCCGGCCTCACAATTGAATTTGGCCATGGACTATGAAACCTTTGCCGCAGCAGGTGCCATGGTCGGTCACGGCGGCATCGTGGTGTTTGACGATACGCGTTGATATGGCCCAACAGGCGCGCTTTGCCATGGAATTCTGCGCCATTGAATCTTGCGGCAAGTGCACACCCTGCCGTATTGGCTCAACACGCGGTGCTGAAACCATCGACAAAATCGTAGCTGGCGAAAATGTGCAGTCTAACCTCACCCTGCTCGAAGACCTCTGCCAAACCATGACCGACGGCTCGCTGTGCGCCATGGGCGGATTAACGCCGATGCCCGTCATGAGTGCGGTTAAACATTTCCCTGAAGATTTCACGCGTCACACACGCATTGCGGCGGAGTAATTCCATGCTGATCAAAGAAACCGACTACGGCACGCCCGCTTCAAAATCCGAAGTGATGATCACCTTGGAAATTGACGGCCATGACATCACCGTGCCCGAAGGCACCTCCATCATGCGGGCGGCGATGGAGCTTGGCACCAAGATTCCAAAACTCTGCGCCACGGATTCAGTCAATGCTTTTGGCTCGTGTCGTTTGTGCCTTGTCGAAATTGAAGGTCGCAAAGGTACACCAGCTTCCTGCACGACTCCTGTAGCGTCGGGCATAAAAGTCCGTACACAGACGGATCGTTTGGCCAATTTGCGCAAAGGCGTGATGGAGCTTTATATCTCCGACCACCCACTCGATTGCCTCACCTGTGCTGCCAATGGCGATTGCGAATTGCAGGACATGGCAGGAGCTGTCGGCCTTCGTGATGTGCGCTATGGCTATAACGGCGACAACCACACCACTGCCACGCGCGTTGGCGGCGAAGAGAATTTCCGCTTCAAAGCCAAAGACGAATCCAACCCCTATTTCACCTTTGATCCCGCGAAGTGCATCGTCTGCAATCGCTGCGTCCGCGCCTGCGAAGAAGTGCAAGGCACATTCGCACTCACCATTGATGGTCGGGGCTTTGCCTCGCATGTTTCGGCTGGCATGGACGAAGGCTTCCTGAATTCGGAATGCGTTTCTTGCGGCGCTTGCGTGCAAGCCTGCCCTACGGCAACGCTCACCGAAAAGTCCGTGATCCAAAAAGGCCAAGCCGAACATTCCGTCGTCACCACTTGCGCGTATTGTGGTGTTGGCTGTTCCTTCAAAGCTGAAATGAAGGGCGATGATGTTGTGCGCATGGTGCCCTATAAGGATGGCGGTGCGAATGAAGGCCATTCCTGCGTGAAGGGACGTTTCGCCTGGGGCTATGCCACCCACAAGGATCGCATCACCTCACCAATGGTGCGCGACAAGATCACTGACCCTTGGAAAGAAGTATCTTGGGAAGAAGCCATTGGCCACGCGGCCACTCGCTTCAAATCAATCCAGGAGAAATATGGACGTGGCTCCATAGGTGGCATCACATCGTCACGCTGCACCAATGAAGAAGTTTACGTGGTGCAGAAAATGATCCGTGCTGCTTTCCACAACAACAACGTCGATACCTGCGCCCGCGTTTGCCATTCGCCCACGGGCTATGGTCTTTCAAAAACATTCGGCACGTCTGCGGGAACGCAAGATTTCAAGTCGGTTGATGATGCTGACGTGATTATGGTGATTGGTGCCAACCCCACGGATGGCCACCCGGTGTTTGCGTCGCGCATGAAAAAGCGTTTGCGCGGCGGTGCTCATTTGATCGTGGTTGATCCGCGCAAAACCGACTCCGTGCGCAGTCCCACACGTCAAAGCCGATTTCCATTTGCCCTTGATGCCCGGTACCAACGTGGCCATCATCAATGCGATCGCTCATACCATCCTCACTGAAGGTTTAGAAAACAAAGCCTTCATCGCTGAACGCTGTGACCCAGTTGAATTTGGCCGCTGGACAGATTTCATTCGCGACAAGAAAAACTCGCCTGAAGTTTTGGGGCTCGTTGCTGGCGTTGACCCTGAGGCCATTCGCGGTGCGGCACGGCTTTATGCGACGGGCGGCAAGGCTGCGATTTATTATGGTCTCGGCGTGACCGAACACAGCCAAGGTTCAACCATGGTCATGGGCATGGCCAATCTCGCCATGCTCACGGGCAACATTGGCCAACGCGGCATGGGGGTTAATCCCTTGCGCGGCCAGAACAATGTACAGGGCTCTTGCGACATGGGCTCGTTCCCACATGAACTGCCGGGCTACCGCCACGTCAGCGATGATGTTGTCAGACAACAATTTGAAACAGTTTGGAATGCTTCACTTGATTCCGAACCTGGCCTTCGCATTCCCAACATGTTTGATGCGGCCGTTGAAGGCACGTTCAAAGGCATTTACGTGCAAGGCGAAGACATTGCGCAATCCGATCCCAACACCAACCATGTGACCCATGCGCTTGAAAGCATGGAATGCGTTGTGGTGCAGGATTTGTTCCTGAATGAAACCGCAGCCTTTGCCCATGTGTTTTTTCCGGGCACATCGTTCCTTGAAAAGGATGGCACGTTCACCAATGCCGAACGCCGCATCAATCGCGTGCGACAAGTGAAAAAGCCAATGCAGGGCAAACATGAATGGCAAGTGGTGTGCGATCTTGCACAGGCCATGGGCTATGACATGACGTATAACAATGCAGCCGAAATCATGGATGAGATCGCAGCCCTCACGCCAACGTTCAAAGGTGTATCATTTGATCGCCTGGATGAACTGGGTTCGCTGCAATGGCCTGTCAATGATGCGGCACCCGATGGCACGCCGATCATGCATATCGGCAAGTTCGTGCGCGGCCTTGGTCGCTTCATGATTACTGAATATGTGGCCACGAACGAACGCACCAACCGTGAATTCCCATTGATCCTCACCACGGGTCGCATTCTCTCGCAATATAATGTGGGGGCTCAAACGCGACGTACTGAGAATGTGACATGGCATACCGAGGATGTTCTGGAAATCCATCCGCATGATGCTGAGATGCGCGGCATTCACCATGGTCAAATGGTGTCGATTGCATCGCGCATGGGGGCAACCTCATTGCGGGCTGACGTGACCGAACGCATGCCCCAAGGTGTTGTTTACACCACGTTCCATCATCCGGTTTCAGGTGCCAATGTCATCACCACCGAGTTTTCGGACTGGGCCACGAATTGCCCTGAATATAAAGTGACGGCAGTGCAGGTCACGTTGTCGAACCGTCAATCGGATTGGCAAGACGAATGGGAAACGCGGGAGCGTGAAAACAAGCGCGTGGCGGCGGAGTGAAAGAAACCTCTCCCACCATTGCTGCGCAATGGTCCCCCCTCTCCAAAGGAGAGGGAAAGATGGGATTAGTCTCTTCTCCTCTGGAGAAGGTGGATCGCGCGCAGCGCGAGACGGATGAGGTCCCTGGCCTTGCTTCCCAATCCGTCAATGGAACATTGAACGGTAGAACAACCGCTTGGCTTCTCCCCGAAGAAGTGCCCGTGGCATTGCAGATCAATTCGACACCCTATGCTGTGATGATGGCGACTCCTGCAGATCTCGAAGACTTTGCTATTGGTTTTGTGTTGTCCGAGGGATTGGTGAAGCATGCGTCCTATGTTGCAAATGTTCTGGTGATGCCATCGGGCGAAGGCTTTACAGCAGACATTGCAATTGATGAAGAAAATATCATCCGTGAACGGATGGTATCACGATCTCTCGAAGGACGCGTTGGCTGCGGGTTATGCGGCATTGAAGAGATGGCGGATGTCATTCGCATGCCCCAGCACAAGCTTAATGCAGTTCAACTTGATCCGAAAGCCGTTGCAAAGGCATTTAATGAATTGCCCGAACATCAACCGATGAATGCCGTCAATCGCACTGTCCATGCGGCGGCTTGGTGTTCGGCCGAAAGGCGATATCCAATTGGCGCGGGAAGATGTGGGACGGCACAATGCGCTGGACAAATTCATTGGCGCCATGGCACGGGCGCAGATTTCACCGAAACATGGGTTCGTTTTGATGTCGTCGCGCTGTTCCTTTGAACTGGTGCAGAAATGCGCCATTGCGGGTATCAGTGCATTGGCTACAGTTTCAGCTCCCACTGCTCTGGCGCATCGATTGGCGCGGGATGCCGGATTGAAATTAGCCGCCTTGTCGAAACAAGGCGTTATGATCTTTGATGGAGTAAACAATGGAAACGCGTGACATGATCCGCATGGCCAACCAAATTGCCGATTTTTTCAAAAGCTACGGCGAACAAGAGGCCATCGAAGGCATTGCTGACCATATCAGCAAATTCTGGGAACCGCGCATGCGCCGTGATTTCTTTGCCCATATGGATAAAGGCGGCGCCGACTTCAGTGATCTGGTGAAGAAATCCGCCGCGTTGGTCAAACGCCCAAAGGCGGCATAATTACTCCGGCTGCAAAACCACAAAGGGTTCGTTGATGCAGCGGCGCAGCAATTTTTCGTAAGCAGCGTAATCAGCATCTTCAGCTTTGATCAAGCCAAAGCGTGCGCCATCACTCAGACTTGTGACAGGTGCTAAGACAATGGGCACGGCAATTGGCATCAAAGTGGCACCTTTGCCGGATTGCAGCGTGGCCAACAGGCCAAACATTTCGCCGCCGATCATCGGGCGCGACAGTGTGGCCATGCGGTGCTGGCCATGTTTGTTTGTCACAAGATAAATATAACCTGATTGATGCGGCACCGACACGGCACCATCTTGTTTGTAAGCTGTGTCGAGCCTTTCGCTTTCCTGAAATATGAGATGCGACAGGGTTTGGTCCCAGCTGATTTCGGTGCGGTAGGCGTAAATGGCTTTTGCCACACTGAATGACGGGCGCAGCGTCAAATAGCTGCCCTCCAGCCATTTGACTGCAGGGCGGGAATAGGACCCCAGTGAGTCCGGTGCTGTTGCAGGTTCAGCGGCGTGGCCGTTTGGAGCTTTGCGCAATTTCAGAGTCAGAGCGGTTTCTAATCGGACAACGGTTGCCAAGGTGAAAGGGCGTTGGCCCGAAAGTGCCTTTTCCAATGTCGACAGCGAAAGCTTGGCGTGATCAGCCAGCCCTGCCCTTGTCATGCGCCGTTTGGCCAGTTCCTCACGTATCAAACTGCTAATGCGGTGGTTTTCCTCCGCTGAAATATCTTCGTCCGTCATAGTGGTTCCCGTACAAATCCGCACACCCCTGCACAGACTAGCATTTCAGCGGATGATTCAGGCAGAAGAAAGATTGAAATCACGTTGGCGGTACTGCTTTGCGGGGCGTAGATCAATTATCCGAGGGAGCTAACCTTCGGAGGAAATTTATGACCACATTCGCGCGCGCTGACGGCCGGAACAGCCAGCTCAGAACTATTCTTGACGGAATCATCGCCTTTCTTGTGGGGCTTTCGTTTTTGGCGGCAAGCTTTGTAAGCCCCGCCAAAGCAGGTGTGGGCCCAAACGACATGACGTCGGGCAGCTTACTTCTCAAGTCCAAAGCGGGCGACTATCTGGAAGCGCCGCGTTTGGGCTCAGACTATAGCGTCACCATTTCAGGCCCCACGGGCCGCACTGTTTTGACGCAACGCTTTTCTAACCCGGCTGATGGTTGGGTGGAGGGTGTGTATGTATTCCCGCTGCCAGAGGGTGCGGCTGTTGACACGTTAAAGATCGTGGCTGGCAATCGTGTGATTGTGGGTAGCGTGAAAGAAAAGCGCGAAGCCAAAATCATCTACGAAACAGCCAAGCGTGCCGGGCAAACGGCAGCTTTGTTGGAGCAAGAGCGCCCCAACCTGTTCACCAACTCGGTTGCCAACATTGGTCCCTACGAAACAGTGGTGGTGCAAATTGAATATCAAGAAAGCATCAAGCAATCGAGTGGCACTTTCTCGTTGCGCCTGCCACTGGTTGTTGCACCACGCTACAATCCAAAGCCCATCGTACAAGCGGTCGATTTTAACGCTGATGGCTCAGGCTATGGCGCAACTGTCAATGACCCCGTGCCAGACCGCGACCGCATTGAACCACCGGTTTTGGATCCGAGCAAGCATGATCCAGTCAACCCAGTGTCGATCAACGTAAACTTGAATGCGGGTTTCAAACTTGATGACGTCAAAAGCAGTTATCACGCGATTGACACTCAAACTCCAAATGACATGACACGCGTGATTGCACTGCAGTCAAACGTGGTGCCTGCAGATCGTGATTTTGAGTTGACGTGGACGGCCAAGGGGACGGCTCCTCAGGTTGGTTTGTTCAAGGAGACAGTTGACGGCAAAGACTACCTGCTGGCCACCGTCACGCCACCCACTGTTGCAGGTGCCACGCCAACATTGCCACGCGAAAGCATTTTCGTGATCGACAATTCAGGATCAATGGACGGCCCATCCATGGTGCAAGCCAAAGATGCCTTACTGTTAGGACTTGGAAAACTGAAGGCGACGGATCGGTTTAATGTGATCCGTTTTGATGACACGATGGATATGTTGTTTTCAACGGCCGTTTCTGCCGACGCCCTGAACGTTGATACGGCAAAGCGCTTTGTGTCGGCCCTTCAAGCCAATGGCGGTACGGAAATGATTCCACCGCTCAAAGCCGCTTTGATGGATGATCAGGCTTCGTCCAAGACACACTTGCGCCAGGTGATATTCATCACTGACGGTTCAATTGGCAACGAACAAGAAATGTTTGCAACGCTCACCTCGCAACGTGGTCGTAGCCGCGTCTTCATGGTGGGCATTGGTTCTGCACCAAACTCCTACCTGATGACACGAGCAGCTGAACTGGGTCGTGGCACCTTCACCTTTATCGGTGAGGCGTCACAAGTCACAGCACGCATGGATGAATTGTTCAACAAGTTGGGCAACCCAGCTGTTACAGGTATCGTTGCCAATCTGTCATCGGGAGAAGCTGAACTGACACCAGCGCTGCTGCCTGATCTTTATCAGGGCGAACCTTTGTTGGTGATGGCCCAGGCAAAATCGCTTACTGGCAATCTGACGTTCGTTGGTAAAATTGGTGATGCACCTTGGCAGGTGACGCTGCCGATTTCAGCAGCAGCTGAAGGCAAAGGCATTTCCAAGCTTTGGGCCCACCGCAAAATCACTGACATTGAGGTGGCGCAAACTATGGGCAGCCTCATGGCCGATGTTGCCAACAAACAAGTGCTTGAGGTCGCTCTGGCGCATCAGATTGTATCGTCGCAAACCAGTTTGATTGCAGTTGATACATCGCCCAAACGCCCAGCCGACCAAAAGCTGACGCGTGCGGAAGTTCCGTTAAACCTGCCTGCGGGTTGGAACTTCGACAAAGTGTTTGGCAAAGAAGTGCCAGTACTGAGCCCGAAGCAACGGGACGCACAAGCAGACTTCCTGCAACTGGCCGCAGCCAAAGCACCGGTTACATCGGAACAAGCGTTGCAAAACCCCGTTGAATTGCCACAGACGGCAACGTCGGCTGGCTTGCTCGCGCTGCTTGCAAGTCTGTTGTTGATACTGGCCCTGGCGTTCCGCTGGTTGGCGATGCGCACGAGGATGGCATGACGTCGATGCTCGACAACACGCCCTCCCCCCTTCGGGGTTCTCCGTCAGCAACGCTGAGGGGGAAATGGGTGACCTCTCTCCCTCGGCTTTGCCGGGGGAGATCAACAATGCCGGCAGGGGGCATTTCCGTCCCCTCCTTGCTCAATCTTCTCGCTGCACTCTGCGTTATTGGAGCAACCGTTATGTTGGGTAAATCTTGTTGGATCACGTTGAAGGCTGAAGTTTCGCAAGTGTTGTTACAGCAGGCCTTCAACCAATCCATCGCCACAGGCGAAACTGTGAAACCCTGGGGCTGGGCTGATACATGGCCCGTTGCCGAAGTTCGTATTCCGCGGATTGATGCCGAAGCCATCGTGCTGCACGGGGCCACCAGTGAATCACTGGCATTTGGCCCCGCCTATTTGCCAGATACGCCAAAACCTGGTGAGCGCGGCACAACGGTGATCGCCGCCCATCGTGATACGCATTTCGCTTTTTTGAAAGACGTCGCTGTGAATGATGTCATACAGGTCAAGCGCAGCGATGGCCTGATGTTTACCTACAGGGTCACAAATATGCGGGTTGCACAATGGAATGCATCCGGCATCGACCGCCACGCGCGGGGGCATCATCTGGTGTTGTCGACGTGCTATCCGTTTGATGGTGTGACGCGAGGAAGTGAGAGATATATTGTGGAAGCAGAATTGGTGAATTGAAGACGTTAGCTCTTCATCACTTTGCGTTTCGCCTTGGGCAACTTCCATAAATGGTCAACCAACTCATCTACCGTGATGCCTTCTTCGGAATAGACTTCGCCAGCGACCGTGATGCCGGCTTCCGTGACCGTCTCCTGACGGCCCGAGACGAGTGGGTGCCACCATTGCAGGCTGTGGCCTTCGTCAAGCAACCGATAAGCACAGGTTTTTGGAAGCCAGCCCAAGTCACCGATAATCTTTGGTGTTAATGTTACGCAATCTGGCACACGCTTGGCGCGGTTGGGGTAATCCGTACACTGACAGGTTTTCAGGTCAAGCAGCTTGCAGGCCGTGCGAGTGTAAAGGTAACGGCCCGTATCCTCATCCTCAAGTTTGTTGAGACAGCAGCGACCGCAGCCATCACACAGGCTTTCCCACTCTGTGCGGGTCATTTCGTCAAGTTTCTTGGTTTTCCAAAACGGCTGAGAGGACATGACGCCCTCCTAGCATATTAAGGCACCACTTCACCATGCAAGTTGAGGTCGAGACCTTCAATTTCGGTTTGTTTGTCAACGCGCAAGCCGATGGCCTTCTCGATCAAATAGAGAATGCCGAAGGTGAGCGCGGCGCAATAGCCAGCCACGATTAAAGCGCCTGCCACTTGGGTTCCCAGCAAAGCCGCATTGCCTTCCAACAATCCGGGTGCGCCACCAAAGGCAGTTGAGCCGAATACGCCAATGCCGATGGTGCCGATAAAGCCGCCAATGCCATGAACACCGAACACGTCGAGCGAGTCGTCATAGCCGAATTTGCGCTTGAGACTTGTTGACGCATAAAAACAGCCCAGCCCTGCAATCAGACCGATGGCGAGAGCTCCCATGGGAGCGACGAAGCCACAGGATGGCGTGATCGCCACCATGCCAGCAACTGCACCTGAGATAATACCAAGCACCGAAGGTCTGCCGTGTTTCAACCATTCCACGGCCATCCAGGCCAATGCGCCTGCAGCACCGGCAATTTGCGTATTCACCAAAGCAAATGCCGCTGTGGCATTGGCAGCCAGAGCCGAACCGCCGTTGAAGGCCAACCAGCCCACCCAGAGCAAGCCTGCACCTGTGACTGACAGAATAAGATTGTGCGGCACCATGGGTTCCTGCGGGAAGCCACGACGCTTGCCCAGCATGAGGGCCGCCACCAAACCCGCAATGCCGGAATTGATTTCGACAACGGTTCCACCAGCGAAATCTTTCAATCCCATTTGCGCGAGGAAGCCGCCGCCCCACACCCAGTGGGCCACGGGTACATAAACAAACAGCAGCCATGCGCCGAGGAACCACAGCAAAGCCGAAAATTTCATACGATCGGCAAAGGCGCCGCAAATCAGCGCGGGGGTAATGATGGCGAAGGTCATTTGGAAGACCATGAACAGCAGTTCGGGAATAGTGCCGGTCAAAGCATCTGGTGCGATGCCAGCAAGGAAGAACTTTGCCGTGTCGCCAATGTAGGGGCCGCTACCGCTAAACGCGAGGGAATAGCCAAAGAACACCCAGAGCAAGGACACCAAGCAACAGGCTGCAAAACTCTGCATCAAAGTAGAGAGCACGTTTTTTTTGCGCACCAAGCCGCCATAAAACAGTGCTAAGCCCGGTATTGTCATCATCAAAACCAAACACACGGACACCAATACCCAAGCGGTATCCCCCGCATTGAGTTCTGGTGTTTGTGCCGCAGCGGCAGATGTGAAGGCTGCAAATGCCGTGAGGCCCGCAGCAAAGCGTTTGAAGTGTCCCATTTGATCCCCCGCCGTTCTGGCGATTATTTGTTCACTTTGGCTAGGCAAGCTGCATGCCAATTGGGCAGACTTGTAACATATTGAAAAAAATGTGTTTTTAGGTCGAGCATGAAATGGTTTTCAGCGAAATGATGATAAATCAGGCAAATCAATCAGTATTCGCCTATATTTTAGGCGGCTTCGCGCAAGGGTTGCCGCAGCTTCACCATCTTTCGCATGCAATCTCGACTTGTCTGGCGCGTTTCGGTAGATGAAGTGTTCCGCTCGCGGGTGAGGAATGGACGCCTTTGCACCCGTTGGTCTGTTATTCTGGCGCCATCGGGTTTCATCTTGGCTGACTTGCCGACACGCAATGGGTTTTTCCGCGCCATCTGGGCAGCGGACTCGGTTGTCAGCTCAACGCTGTTTGAATGTTGGCAGAGCATTCGTTCGGCATCATCGGCGTACAGTTCGTTCCTGCATCGATTCTTCCGGATCTCAGGACCACGGCGCTGGTTGATTGATATCATCGATGACTTTTTCACTTTTGGTGTCGTTGCTGCCTTCGCACTGTTGGCCTATGCTTTGCCGCCGTTTTCTGGCACGGGTGATATTTGGAATCGCGGCCGCGAATATGCCGTGACCTTCACAGACGTGAATGGCGAAATCATTGGCCAGCGTGGCATTCGGCAAGATGATGCCATTCCCTTGGAAGACATCCCCCCGCAATTGATCAAGGCGGTGTTGGCCACGGAAGATGCGCGCTTCTTTGAGCATTTCGGTGTTGATATTATCGGCACATTCCGGGCGGCTGCGCGCAATGCAAAATCCAGTGGCCGTGCACAAGGTGGCTCATCCATCACGCAACAGGTTGCAAAAAACTTGTTTCTATCCCCCGAACGCACGTTGCGACGTAAAGTGCATGAGGCGTTTTTGTCGCTGTGGATTGAGGCGCGTTTATCAAAGCAAGAAATTCTGAAACTCTATCTCGACCGATCGTATTTAGGCGGCGGCAATTATGGCGTCGAAGCGGCTGCACAGTATTATTTTGGCAAATCCGTGCGCGACATCAATATTTCTGAAGCTGCCATTCTCGCAGGTCTGTTCAAAGCTCCAACGACTTATGCTCCGCATAAAAATCCTGATGCGGCGCGGGCGCGCGCAAATGTGGTGCTCTATCGCATGTTGGATGCAGGCTTCATTACGCAAGGTGAATTGTTGCTGGCGCGCCGTACACCTGCTGTTGTGGTTGCACAAACAACGCTGGATGAACCGAACTGGTATTCTGGATTGGGCCTATCAGGACACACTCGATGTTCTTGAAAAATATGACCTCGGCGGTGAGTATGTGATCGAAGTCAAAACGACAATCGACACAAAATTGCAACAAGCCAGCCAGCGCATTCTCAACGACGCAATCGCCCAACAAGGTGCAACTGAACGCTTTACGCAAGCGGCCTCCGTGACCATGTCACCAGATGGGGCTGTTCGCGCCATTGTTGGCGGGAAGGACTATGAAGACAGTCAGTTCAATCGCGCCACCGATGCCGAACGCCAATCCGGTTCCGCCTTTAAGCCATTTGTCTATCTCGCAGCATTGCGCAACGGCTGGAAGCCCGGAATGACCGTGGTTGACGGCCCCGTGAGCATCGGCAACTGGTCACCCAAAAACTATTCCGGTGGTTATGCCGGACGCGTGAGTTTGGAAGAGGCTTTGGCCAAATCCTATAATTCTATTCCAGTGAAGATCTTAATTGATGTGGGCAAGCAGCCGATCATCGATGCTGCGCGCGATATGGGCATACAGGGCGAACTCGAAACTTGGGCGCCAATGGTGCTTGGCACGTCTGCACTGACGCTGCTCGATCTGACGACAGGCTATGCCACCTTCGCTGACGGTGGCAAGCAAGCCAGCCCTTATGCAGTCCTCGAAATACGAAAGCCCACGGGAGACATAATTTATAATCGTGCCACCAACGCGGCCGTGCGACCGCAAATGGAAGACCCGTCTGTGATTGCTGATATGAACAGAATGCTCAGTGCAGTCGTTAAAACAGGAACTGCAAAACGCGCTGATATTGGCTTTACACCACAAGGCGGCAAAACCGGCACCAACCAAGGCTATCGCGATGCGTGGTATGTTGGTTTTACTGCAAACACCGTCACCGGGGTTTGGGTTGGCAATGACGACTTCTCGCCCATGAATGAAGTCACGGGCGGACGTATTCCAGCACCCCTATGGAAAAGCATCACGGAAGTTGCTGAAGTTGGCTTTGAACCCAAGGATCTTGTCGGCGTGAAACTTGACGGCAGCTATGCGCGGATTGCTTCGAATGCACCAGTTGCGGGCAATCAAACTGATGAAACGCCAGACGTATCGGCTGACACGGCTGCGGTTGCCGCATCCAATGATCCCGGCCAAGATGTTCTGGACGGCATGTTGAACCTGTTTGACAAAAAGCGCCCGGTAGCAAAATCGCGAACAAATCGGAAGAAGTCGGCACGTAGCAATCGAAGGAACTCGGCATCGTTACAATTGCCGAAGGCCAATGCGCGGGCTGCGCCAAGGCGCAACTTCCTTGATTCATTGTTCCGTCCGTCTGGAAAAAAGAAAAAGCGCAAAACGCTGTTTAGCTTCTAGCGCCCTTCCCACATCGCTAATGACAAGCTAGAACACTTGGCGATGAAGAAATTTTTTATCCCCCCCTTGATGTTGTTGGCTGGCTTGAGCATTGGCTTGCTCTCAGCACAATATTTGATGGAGAATGCAACCGTTGCCTCTCCTGTTGCCAACAGCAAGTGGTCTGAAATCAAAGTCGGTGGGGATGATTTAAACGCAACCTATCTGGCAGGGCATTTTCTGCGGCGCGGGCAAGTGCCGCCGCTTAAGGGTGCGCGGTTTTTTGTGCGCGACAGCGATGATGATGGAAACAGTTTGCGCGGTGACTGTCTGGTAAGCCTTGAAGGCAAAGTGCCTGATGCACGGTGGTGGTTTGTTAGTGCCGAGGGCAGCGGCATTCGCACAGCACTTGATGCAGGTGAAGTGGTGCGCGAAAGCACGGGCGACATCAGCGTCTCGATTTCTGAAACGCCTGCCCCAGGCAATTGGTTTCTGCCCCCCAAAAGCGGCAGTTATTCGCTGGCGTTGGTGCTGCTTGATGCTGCACCGGAAGTGACACCCAACAGTTTGGCTTTGCCAAGCGTTAGGCGGCTTTGGTGTTAAGTCTCAATCGCAGCATTTTTTGGTTTTTCACATCTCTGGTATTGGCGGTGTTGGCCCATGTAACTTTCGTGTTGTTTGTGCCAAGCCGAAGTTTCAATGCTGCCATTGACCGTGCTTTGGTCGAGCAACCCGTCAACAGTTTTGTCTTGCTGGATGCCCCGACACAAATGAAGTTTATGCCCTTTGCGACCAACAGTCATCTGGTTGGTATTTGCAAGTTCAACATTGCAGAAGGCCCGGTGCGCGTTTCTGCCAAAATGCCGGAAGGGTTTTGGAACTTCGCAGTTTACACACTGCGCGGCCGACAGGTTTACGCCATCAATGATAAGCAGGCGGATACCAACGCATTTTCTGTAGAGATGTCACAGTCGCAAGGCTTGATCGCACAAATGCTGGGTCTGGGTGAGGATACAGCTGATGTGGTGTCAGATGACCTGGGTTGGCGCATCGCGATTCCAGAAAGTCAGGGCTTGGCAGTATTGTGGTTCGCTGTTCCCGACCCCCTGTTACGTAGTAGTGCGGAGGCTGAAATGAAACAAAGCCGCTGCAGGCGCAGCGACGGCTAATCAGTTGGCGAAGCGCGCAGTGGCGGCTGGCAGAATGTGTTCGTCCAGGTTGTCGACTGATTTCAATGCATCAAAGTCAATACGTTCAAACCGAACACCCGTGTACATCAGGATGGTAGCCGTATGCCCAGCAGCAAGTGCTGGCTTGTCGGTTTTGCTTCGGTGTTGAAACTGCAGAATTGCAGCCATGATGGTGATTCCTATTCTTGCGTTGCCGCGTTCGAGAACCCCAATCAAAGCCAGTTATGGTTAAAAAATGGATAAGGGATCAGTCTTTCACAGGCACAATTCCAGCAAGGCCGCTACGATCCTCAACTTCGATCACCCAAAGGTCTTCATCAAAGGATTTTGCGCGGTTAATCTTGTCGAGAATGTCGGGCCATGGCAAAGCTTGCGGCGTACGTTTTTCAAATCGACGCTCACCCACTTCATCATAGGCAGGCCCAGGTGGAGGTGCCAGAAGCGTGTGTGTGCCATCAAGGTGATTGATCACAACCATCAAGGCACCCGCCTCTGCATTGCCTCGGTGCAACACGGCACCAAATTGTGAATTGATTGAACAACGCCGCAAAAAGGCTTGCACCCACAGCTCCGTTTTAAGGCGGGCTGACATTATGGAGCTAGTTTTTCTTTTTGGGTTTGGTTTCGATGGTTTTCAAAGTCGTCAACAACGCCTTTGAAATTTTACCCTGCATCGGCAGGCCATGGTCCATTTCAAAAATCAAAATGGCAGAGCGCGTGCCTTCATCCATTTGGCCCGAACGGCTGCCTGGATCATAGCCCAGAAGCGCCAGACGCTCCTGCACTTTGGCAATGGCTTTATCGCCAGCAGACGTTGGTTTTGCCACCAGCTTTTTCACGGGCTTTGGCAAAGCAGCAATTGGTTGCAGAGTTGATTTCGCAATGGGTTGCTTGGTTGATACTGAACCTGTGAACTCAGCGGCCTGGTTAAGCTTACGCGTATATTGAATATGTTCCAGCAGCGTTTGCGACGTTTCGCCTGTCACATCCAACTTGTTTTCGCGTTGATAATTCTCAATCGCAACTTGGGTGCGTGGGCCTGTTACGCCGTCGACCAAACCGTTGAAATGCCCTGTGGCCAACAGTTCACGCTGCACATCTTCAACCAGCGTGTCATATTTCAAGGTGATGGTGCGCGAGGTTTTTTGATCTGACTTAACGGTGATGCGGGTCGTTGCATCCATTGCCGCCACCGCACGCGATGAATGATCTTCCTGATTGAAGAACGCGTTGAAGACTATGGCAAGGCTCGCCGCTACGGAAGCCGACGACAACAGGATTGCCAAACCGCGGCTAGAGCGCGGTGCATCATTGGCGGGAGATGCTTTCTTCTTTTTACGCAAGGACTGACTCACAAAACTCAATTTCCCTATTGTGCATCGGAGGTGGTTAATACCGTCTTTCCAAAGCACACTGCGTGGTTAACAATTGGTTGATGCATCGCTTACAAATCGGTTCAAACTCGATTCAAATTGCAGCGCGCAGCTTCACGGGGCGCTTAGAGGGGCGTGCTATAACAGTGGCATAACAACTGAAAACACCAAAAGGTGAACCGCATGGGGATGCTTAGAAATATTATTGTTGTGGGTGCTGCGATAGCATTTATGCCGTCGCCCCCGCCAAACGAATTGGGTACGGACTCAACGCAAACAGTGAGCAGCTTTGCCTATGTGGCAGCCGCTGCCGAGACTGTGGCTGATATGCGCTCGTTCTGTCAACGCAATCCGAATGTCTGTTCCACTGCAAGTGCTGTTGCGGTGACCATGGAAGGCAAGGCCAAATATTCGGCCAAGCTGATCTATGAATGGGCAAACGAGGCGACCAGTGAAAGCCAACCTATGGGTATGCCCGAAAACACGGCTGAAATTGATCGCATTCAAACTGGTGCCCCTCCTGCAAAGCCATTGCAAATCGCAGAAGGTCAAAACACGCTGACCCTGGCTGACGTGGTCGAACCTTGGCAAAAACCAAAAGGCATTCACCGAAAAGGTTGAGGTTTGTCGTTGCAGCGCTTATGTGCTGTGCATGAACCAAACACTTGATCAACTGCGTGAGGACTTCTCCTATCTTGAAGATTGGGAGGATCGCTACAAGCATGTCATCGAATTGGGTCGCGCTCTTGACGTGATGCCCGATGCGTTGAAAACTCCCGCCACCAAGGTCAGCGGCTGTGCGAGCCAAGTGTGGATTCATTCGCGTGTTGAACCCGCAACGAATGGACGTAAACTGTTGCTGCAAGGCGACAGTGATGCGTTAATTGTCAAAGGCTTGATTGCAATTGCCTTTATCATCTACGCACCCCTGACCGTTGAGGCCATTGCCAACTTCGATGCTGTGCCTGTGTTTGCAGAATTGGGTCTCAAGGACCATCTGACACCACAGCGATCAAACGGCCTTGCGTCCATGGTGGCGCGCATCAAGGCTGACGCTCGCGCTGCTTTGCAATCTGAGGCCTGAAATCCTGCACGGCCCAATGGCCAATATGTTGGGGCCCTGCGTGTCGCAAACTCTTCTTGAAACCATAATGGCGCGCAAGTCGTGTCAATGCCAATTGCAACACAGCTTTTCCTGCGCGCTTGGGCAGTTCGAGCTTGAGTTCTGCTTGTTCCAACCCGGAGGACATGCAGCAAATGCTGAGCAACATGCCCGACAACTCCGGTCCAACAGCCTGTAGCGCGCGATGCACATTCTCGCGAGCGGCCAAAGCCGAGTCGGTCAATTTTTCAATGTGATTGTCACTGAATTGTGCTTGGCGTCCACCTGAGCTGCCGTGAGGTTCATAGGACGCTGTAACCCGTGCGCTGAGGTGGGCTTTTTCATAATCCTTCCGCAAACGTTCTCCTGCTTGCACTTGCTCGGCATCCAACAGCGGGGAAGCATCGGCAGCCTTCAATCGGGCTAAACGTTGCAAAGGGCTTTCAGCATCATTCAACACCGGCAACAGCATTGGCGTGGACACACGAAACATTCCAGGAGCTGCCTCCTGCAATACGCCCGCAATTTTCAAACTCTCGAGTGCGGCTGCCAACACCGGTGACACGCGGCGCACATTGACGTCGGAATCAGCCTGCATCCGCCACTCGCCGCGACGCCAAAAAAACGTTGTTAGCGTGGGGATTGATTGGGCTTTTGAGTGGGCCGGGGTATCGTGTTCAATCATCGTCAAACTCCTTTTCAGAAAGAAGTCCTACCATAGATTAAAAATGGAATCAATGCCTATTTTAGGATGCGACAGCTTCGCGCAGTTCTTGTTCCTGCAACAACTCAGAAGCAGGAACAAAGTGGTCGTAACACAACACCATGCCCACGCGATCCGATACGGTGCGCAATGGCAGCTTGAGCCAGTATTGCACAACATGTTCCTTATGCACCTGGGGCCCACGTACTACCCCTTGTGTGGGGGTCATTTGGTCGATCGTGCGGTGATAGGCCGCCAACCAATAGTCTAGGCGATTGCCACAGGGCAAATCTCTTACCAACAAGCCCGTCACTTCTTGATCATAAATCTCACGCAGCCTTGTGCCTGCTAGTCGCACCCGGCAGGTTTCAATGCTCTCGCCAACTTCGATTAAGCTGATGCCAGGAAGCAAACGTGGCAGGTCAACGGGGTTTATAGCGGAGCGACTTGGCATCACCTGCGTTCCCGCAAGTTCACGCCAATAGTCATAAAGCTGACGTTGCTCCGGCACAATCAATTGTGCACGAAACGCCTGCGCGCCCGATATTCGTTCCACTGCCGCCCCGAATTCTGAATTGGTCACTTGCCCGATTCGATTCCTTTATGAATCGACGCGCACTGATCCGCAAGAGTCTGGAAGATTAATTTTTCGTTTCCGCGAAAACTTAATTTACCGGCGCGTAAGGACCAGTTTTGGCTTGAGCCCAATCCCAATAGGTCAAAAGGATACGCGCCTTATTGAAAGACAGCGTTTCAAACAGCGTTTGCAATTCCTCAATATCGCGGTCACGCGCAATCAGCGGCAATTCAGCATCTTGCATGCGTTTCAACAATCCAGGCAAAGCGCTGCGTGGATAACCGGCTGTTTTCAACAACACAATTAAAGCTTCGCCTTGTACATCGCCGAGAATTTTCAGAATTGTCGCTTCGCTGACATCCATTGTGCCGGACAGTTCTTCAGCAGCCACTTCAACGTGACCGCGCGCTGCACGCTCTAAACCTTCCAATAACACGTGCTGATTGATTGGTTCGGCCTCACGGTCGTCTTCAACCTTTGTTGCCATCGTGATCTTTAAAATCTTGGTTAAAGTCTCTGAATCCGTGAGGAAGCGTGAGAGAATGAACCGACGCAATTGCGATGGCGCTAACCAGAACAGTTCAAAGGCAAACTGTGCGCCCAAGTCTTGACGCGTTGCGAGTGGTGCCAGCAAGTCTGGGTTATCTTCAGCAAGGAGCAGCAAGGACTGGAAGCCATCATGTGAAATTTCAGCCGTCATGTTTCTGACGAGCGTCAACACAACCGATGGATCACAGGACTTGATCAAGGCGTCACTGATGGCGCGCCTGAGATTGCGGCGGCGCGAAATCATCCGGAGCTTTGCTGGTTCAGCTTCAGCAACAACCGATTCCAAATCTTTGTCAGTGATATGAGGGCAGTCTTCAAGCAACGGACCCGCAACTTCCACGCGTTGATCGCGAATTAAGCGCGACACCAACAAGTAAGGTGGCGCCTCCATGATGGCCAAACGCTGGGACAACATGATCAACGGTTTCAAGTCAAGGCGTGGTACAAGGCGCAGCAAGGTGTCTGCAGCCAAGGCACGCTCTTGTGGTAAGCCCGAGGCCGTTCCAGACGCCATCATATCGAGAAGTGAGCGCGCCAATTCGCCCATGTCTTGCCCCTCTGAAACTTGCAACACAGATTCAACGCTTTGGTCAGACTGATTTTCGACGATCTGAGAGACTTCGGCTTCATCTGGAACATCAGAAACTGGAGTAGCTTCAATGCGCGAAAGATCATGCTCAGGTGCTGGCTTGTTCCAGTCCTCATCTGCAGCATGAATCTCGGCAGCCTCGCGCAGATAACGCGAACGATCCTCACCGGTCGGCTTAGCCAAGAGCAGGCGCCAGATGTTTTCAAGCTCAAGTTCAGCGGCGCGTTCAGCAACTTCGCGCTTTATGGCTTCTTCAACACCGACGAGATCAACCTTGGCCTTTTCCTCGCCGGCTTCGGGCAAGTAGGTGAAATTTTCTGCGAATTCGCCTTCCAGTTTTGGAACAACTATTTCTTCTACATTGTCCAAACGCTCGTCAACTGGTTCAACAGCTGTGTGGACACTGACATTCTCAACGTGAACAGCAGAAACTTCAATCTCGGGCGCGGGCGTGAAACCAGGCGGATGTTGCAGGGGCGGATAAGCGAATACAGGTTCCAGCACAGCGTCTAGAACTGGTTCTGCTGAAATTTCTCCAACTGCTACTAACTCAAGAACAGGCTCTAGAACTTCAACAGACGGCGCAGTCTCTTGCAGTTCTGGTTCTACGGCAATTTCAACAATTGGCTCAACAGCCGCTTCAGCAATAACCGTCGGCTCAACAGCCGCTTCAGCAATAACCGTCGGCTCAATACCTGCTTCGATCGCTTCGACAATTGCGGCGATTGGTTCTGGCTCTGCGACGATTTCCAGCTGAATGACTGGTTCTGAGGCGAAAACTTCAATCGGTTCAGGTGCCAACGCAACAATCTGCGATGCCATTTCGGGGATGTGAACATCTGACTTTTTCAGGCGCGATGTTAAATTGCGGAAGGCATCAGCAGAAATACGTCGACGTGTCGACACATCAATATGCGCCCCGCCTGCATTTTGCGTTCCCACGGTCTGTAATTCAGACATGCTCGTCCGTCGTCCTTCTCTTCCCACTGGGAGACTTGCAGCATAGAGCTTCAACTTTGATTAATGGTGAACGGCTCGCTTGCAAGAACTGCCCTTCCTCTATCGCTATGGTTAATGGTTGGTAAATATTTGCACGCGGACTGGCAACCTGATGCGTAAAGGCTTAGATGAACAGATCACTTGCGAGGCTCCATGACTTCTAAAATTGCACCAAATGCCGATGTACGCCCCCATGTTTCATACTGGCATGGCATTGAAAAGCACGATGATTACCACTGGATGAAGGACGAGAACTGGCAATCGGTGCTGCACGATCCCAAACTCTTGAAGCCAGATATTCGCGCCCATCTCGAAGCAGAGAATGCATTTACGGCCCTTGTGATGGACGGTACTAAACCCTTGCAAGAGAAACTTTTTGCGGAAATCAAAGGGCGCATCAAGGAAGATGACGCGTCAGTCCCCTCGCCCGATGGGCCCTATCTCTATTCCTCAGCCCATGTGAAGGGCGGGCAATATCCCCTGATCCGGCGCCGACTGCGAACGGGCGGGAATGATGAGGTTCTGTTTGACGGAAACGCATTGGCCAAGGACAAGGCCTATTTCAGTTTCGGCGGCATTGCAATTTCACCCGATCACACACAAGCCGCTTGGAGCTTCGACGACAAGGGCTCAGAATTTTACACTGTGAAGTTTCGTGATCTCAAAACGGGTGAAGATAGCCAACACGCGCTATCAAACACGGGCGGCGGAGCTGTTTGGACTCCCGATCAACGCCATGTCTATTACACTCTTCAAGACGATAATCACCGCCCTCTGAAAACCTTTCGCCATCAGGTTGGGACGACACAAGCTGACGATGTGCTGGTGTTCGAAGAAAAAGATACGGGCATGTTCACAGGTGTTGGCCAAACCCGGTCTCGACGCTTTGTCACGATTGATGTCAACGACCACGACACGTCGGAAGTGTGGTTGATCGACACCGAAAAAAGTGATGCCACACCCGTATGTGTGGCTCCGCGCCAGAAGGGCTTCGAGTATGACCTCGATCACCATGGCGACTGCTTTATCATCAAGACCAACAAGGACGATGCTGAAGACTATAAACTGATGACGGCGCCTGTGACCGCACCAACGCCCGACAAGTGGGTTGACCTTGTCCCGCATCGACCAGGTATTTTCTTGGTTGGCTATATCGTGTTTGAAAACTGGTTGGTGCGGATGGAACGCGAAAACGCATTGCCGCGCATCGTGGTGCGCAATTTCGCAACCGGTGATGAGCACACGATTGCTTTTGACGAAGAAGCCTATTCTCTCGGCTTCGGCGACATGCGCGAATATAGCACCAACACGCTGCGCTTCACCTATTCGTCGCCCACCACGCCTGCGCAGGTTTTTGATTATGACATGGATACGCGCGCGCGCATGCTGATGAAAACCCAAGAGGTACCATCAGGCCATATACCATCGGACTACGTGGCGCGCCGGGTTTTGGCACCTGCTCACGATGGTGAGATGATCCCTGTCACTTTGCTCTATCATAAAACAACCAAACTTGATGGCACTGCACCGCTCTGGCTTTACGGCTATGGTTCCTATGGCATGTCGATGCCAGCGGGCTTCAACACAAATATTTTATCGCTTGTTAATCGCGGCTTTGTTTACGCCACTGCCCATATTCGCGGTGGACAGGAAAAGGGTCGAAAATGGTACAAGACGGGCAAGCTTGAATTCAAGACAAACACGTTCAATGATTTTATTTCTGTTGGTGAGTATCTGGCGCAGCAAAATTTCACGTCACGCGGCAACATCGTTGCGCAGGGTGGAAGTGCTGGCGGATTGTTGATGGGAGCTGTTGCAAACTTGGCTCCGGACTTGTTCAAGGCCATAGTGGCTGAAGTGCCGTTTGTAGATGCGCTCACTACGATGTTGGATGATACCCTGCCCTTGACGCCACCAGAATGGCCCGAATGGGGTAACCCCATCGAAGATGTGAAAGCCTACCGCACCATCGCATCCTATGCGCCCTATGAAAATGTCACGGCTCAGGCTTACCCGCATATATTTGCATTGGGCGGCCTGACGGATCCACGTGTTACCTATTGGGAACCCGCCAAGTGGATTGCCAAACTCCGTATACGGAACACATCCGAGAACCTGTTGCTTCTCAAGATCAATATGGATGTTGGCCACGGCGGCGCTTCTGGTCGGTTTGATCGTTTGAAGGAAGTGGCGGAGGTTTATGCCTTTGGTATGCTGGTGACGGGGAAAGTGTGATTATGCGAGTCGCTGTATTTGTTGATGCAGGATATGTTTATGCCCAAGGGTCTTCGGTCATAACAGGTTTGAAAAATCCTAAGTCTCGTGAGGCTCTGGCTCTTGATGAAACTAAAATCGTCGAAGTTTTGAAGTTGAAAGCGCGGCTGGCCTCGGCTGGAAAAGAGTTATTGCGGATTTATTGGTATGACGGCGCTCCGATAACTGGACCTTCGACTGTGCAAATTCGGATTGGTCAATTGGATGACGTAAAACTGCGGCTGGGTCACTTGAATTCCGATGGCCAGCAAAAGGGTGTCGACTCTCTCATCGTAACGGATCTGATGGAACTTGCCCGCAACAAGGCAATTGCAGACGCTGTGGTCGTTACAGGAGATGAAGACATAAGAATTGGAGTGCAACTCACACAGAGTTTTGGTGTTCGTGTTCATTTGTTGGGCATTAATGGGCCACGGACCTCGCAATCACAAACGTTGATGCAGGAAGCGGATACTGTTGAATTGTGGGGCAAGTCTCATGTTTCAACTTTTCTGAAACTTGCAGGAAACAAGAAAGCAGTCACGGCTCAAAAATCTGTCACAGTAACGGTTGCCAAACCAGCCAAAGTTGCCAAAGCAAAACCGATGCTAGAAATTCACAACCTTACGACTGATCGTGTCGCAGATGCCATAGAGCGCGTTATCGATGTGCTTAGACAGGATCAATTCGCCTACAGCAAAGCGGTCAAACTCGTAAATGATGGCAAACAACTTCCTGGCCCGATTGTTTCAGCTTTGAAAGCAGAATTGACGAATGCCCATGGGAAAAGCCCGACTAAGATAGAACAGAAATTGGCCCGTGACATGATGGGTAAAAGATTGAGAGAGAATCCTGATGCTGCTTGACGCTTCAAAAGCTTCGCTGTTGTTGATCGACATTCAGGAACGACTGTTGCCAGCAATGGCTGCTGCGGATCAGGTTGTTGCGAAGTCTACTATTTTGCTGAAAGCAGCAGCTGAACTCGCCTTGCCGGTGACGCTGTCTGAACAATATCCAAAAGGTTTAGGTCACACGATTTCTGCTCTCCAATCCAATGCTGCTGTTATCAAAGAGAAGATGTCGTTTTCCTGCTGGCGCGATGAGGGGTTGAAGCAACACTTCATTGATTTACATGAAGGCGGCCGCCCACTTGTTATTGTGGCCGGCATCGAGGCGCATGTTTGTGTTTTGCAAACCTGCATTGATCTTGCCAACGGTGGTTTTGGGGTTTTTGCTGTGAGTGATGCGATGTCGTCGCGTAAAACGGAATCATTTGATCTGGCGTTAGAGCGCATGCGCGGAAGCGGCATACAGGTTGTAAATACAGAAATGGTGGTGTTTGAGCTGTTAGAAAAGGCTGGCACGGCTGGATTTAAAACACTGTCGGGGTTGATCAGATAGCCCGCTGCATCCCTTTTTCTGCGACTTTTGGCGGTTTGACTTCTGACTTCTTCACCGCTTCAATACACTCACAACATATTTGGATTAATCATGGCGAAAACTGCTGAATTTAATTGGGAAGACCCGCTCGATCTAGAAAGCCAACTTTCTGAAGACGAGCGCATGATCCGCGATTCTGCGCGGGCTTTTTGTGACGACAAGCTGGCACCACGTGTGAAATCGGCATTTCGCGATGAGCGCTTTGACCGTGAGATCATGTCGGAACTGGGTGCCATGGGGTTTCTCGGTGTCATGACGTCAGAGAAATATGGTGGATCAGGCCTCGGCTATGTGGCCTATGGTTTGGTGGCGCGGGAAGTGGAGCGCGTCGATTCCGGTTATCGCTCGGCCATGAGTGTACAAAATTCTTTGGTCATGCACCCCATCGAAGAGTTTGGCTCAGAGGAACAAAAGCAAAAGTTTTTGCCGCGCCTTGCGACGGGTGAAATTATCGGTTGCTTTGGATTGACAGAACCTGATGCGGGTTCTGATCCGGGGGGCATGAAAACCCGTGCCGTTAAAACTTCCGCTGGCTATGTGCTCAATGGCTCCAAAATGTGGATCACCAATTCGCCGATCTCCGACATTGCCGTGGTGTGGGCGAAGGATGATGCGGATGACATTCGCGGCTTCATTGTGGAGCGCGGCATGAAAGGTTTTTCAACACCTGAGATCAAAGGCAAAATTTCTCTTCGCGCCTCCATCACGGGAGAGATTGTCCTGCAGAACGTTGAGTTGCCTGCGGAAAATATGTTGCCGAAGGCGAAGGGTTTAGGTGGGCCATTCTCTTGTTTGAACAAAGCGCGTTTTGGCATTGCATGGGGCGTGATGGGGGCGGCGGAAGACTGTTGGCACCGCGCAAGGCAGTATACGCTTGACCGCAAGCAATTTGGCAAGCCCTTGGCGGCAAACCAATTGGTGCAGAAAAAGCTGGCTGATATGCAAACTGACATTGCACTTGGTTTGCATGGCGCATTGGCTTTGGGGCGTGGATTGGAACGCGGCACCATTGCGCCGCCAGCGATATCTCTGATGAAGCGCAACAATTGCGGCAAAGCCCTCGATGTGGCCCGCATGGCGCGCGACATGCATGGCGGCAACGGGATTTCGGAGGAATACCACGTGATCCGTCACATGGTGAATTTTGAAACCGTGAATACCTATGAAGGAACCCATGATGTGCATGCGCTGATTTTGGGCCGTGCGCAAACTGGCATTCAGGCGTTCATGTAAAGCCGAACAGCCATTGCCATACAGACGACGACGAGCAGCGGTCGAATGATTTTTGTTCCATTGGTGATTGCGAGGCGCGCACCGAGTTGTGCGCCAAGCACTTGCGAAACTCCCATACTGAGGCCGATTGCCCACACTATTTTGCCGCTGAATATGAACATCAACAGCGCTGCAATGTTTGATGTGAAGTTCAACAGTTTGGTACGGCCAGTGGCTTCCACAACGCCTAGACCAAAAAGTGCAACGAGAGCCAACATAAAGAATGAGCCTGTGCCGGGCCCAAACACTCCGTCGTAGAAACCTATCATGGGTGCGATGGCAAAAGAGAACACACCGAGTGCGACCTTAGGCTTTGTTCCGTGTAAAGATAAATTTGGCGCGACGGCGAAGTACGACGCAACGAGGACAAGAAGCACGGGCATGAGTGTCTGCAACATCTGCGTTGGCACGTAAGCAACAGCGAGAACGCCTAGCGCCGCGCCTCCAAACACTGTAATAATTTCAGTCACGTGATCTTGTGGTTTCAGAAAACCCTTCTTCCAGAATGTGTGTGTGGCGGATGCAGTGCCGAAGCTGCCTTGCAATTTGTTGGTGGCCAATGCCGCAACAGGATCAAGCCCCGCAAGCAACAAGGACGGCAAAGCGAGCAGTCCGCCGCCACCTGCAATTGAATCAACAAATCCTGCCACAAATCCCACTAGCACCAGCAGCGCCAAGGTTGTCAGTGCAACGTCCATTATGGTTCCGCTTCCAAACCAGCGATCAACATCTTGCAGAGGGTTTCAACAGCAACATGAGGCTGCACATGGGGTGGCAGTTTGCGTTCCAATCGTAACATGGCAAGGCCGTGCACCGTCGACCACACGGTTACCGCACCATAACTAGCGCGTTGCGCGCCAATCAAATCCGCCACCTGCTTTTCAAGTTGCGCCCAAGCCGCAAGCATTGATGTGGCCAAGCGCGGCGTCGTCGCCACCATGTTCTCGCGTTTCCCAAACATCAAGCCATAAACAGCCGGATTATCGCTGGCGAATTCCAAGTAAGCGCGCACCATTGCCGATAGCCTGCTGCGGGGCGATTGATCGGCATCACGATCCGCAGCTTCGCTCAACGCCGCAACAAATCGTTCGTAACCACGCGCTGCCACTTCACCCAGCAATTGCCCTAATGAAGAAAAGTGGTGTTTAGGTGCAGCGTGTGACACCCCGGCGCGTCTCGCGATTTCACGGAGTGACACGTCTTCCAACGGCATTTCACGCAATGCACTTTCTGCGGCACTTAAAAGCGCGTCACGCAAATCTCCGTGATGGTAAGGTGCCTTTTCCACGCTAGATGATTTCATCTTCATCAGGTGTTGGCAGAATTGGTGCTTTGGCCTTGGTCTTGATGCGCGCAATATGAAACAGCGCATCACCGCGATTGACGATCGGCAAGTTGGTGCGACCAATGATGATGCCGTCGTCTTCTGCAAACACTGGAACTGTCACGGTGCCCAAGGGGTCGGTGATGATAGCAATGGGTTCTTTCAACCCCACTTTGTCACCTGCGCGTCGAACTGAATGTAGAATACCACCTTCCGGAGCCCGCACCCAATGACTGCTCGATGATTGCGTGATTTTGGTGTGGGCCGAAATAGACGGTGCCTTTGAGATCATGCCCAAAGTTTTCATCACACGCAAAACACCTTGAACACCAGCGACGATTGCGTCCTCGTCAAAGCGCAACGCTTCGCCGCCTTCATACAGCAAAACATGAATACCCTCGTCGCTGGCACATTGCCGCAATGAGCCATCGCGCAATTTTGATGTGAGAATGACAGGGGGCGAAAAGGCTTCGGCCAAGCGCAGCAATTCGGAATTGCCAGGTGCAATGCGGATTTGTGGCAAGTTGCTGCGGTGGAGCGCGGCCGTATGTAAATCGATGCCGTATTGTGAGCGCTTGACCACTTCGCGAAAAAACAAATCTGCCAGCAGACTTGCCAATGATCCTTGATCAGATCCCGGAAACGAACGGTTCAAATCGCGTCGGTCCGGCATGTAACGGGAGTGATTGAGAAATCCGAAGGCGTTGACAATTGGCACTGCCAACAAGGTGCCTTTGATGGTTTTCAGCGAGTCGTCAGCCAATACACGGCGGACAATTTCGAGGCCCAGTATCTCGTCACCATGAACAACGCCAGACAGAAACATAGTGGGGCCAGCTTCATGGCCATGAACCACGTGCACAGGCAAATTCATGCGCGTCGCATTGGCGAGGGTTGAAACTTCAAGATCAATCGTCCGGCGGTCACCCGGCTGTACGTGGGTTACACCAATGGCGAAAGGCGTCATCCTTTGCCTCGCGTTTTGGTTTTTCCGGGCTGCGCATGTTTTTCGAGAAAGCCGATGATTTGTCCCGCTACATCGGCGTTGGACGCGCCTTCGATACCCTCAAGCCCCGGAGAAGAATTCACTTCCATGACCACCGGTCCATTTTTTGCACGCAACAAATCAACGCCCGCTACATTGAGGCCCATTGCTTTACAGGCCTTCAGTGCTGCCGCTTTTTCCGCGGGTGATAACTCCGTGATGCTTGCCGTGCCACCACGATGCAGATTTGAGCGGAAGTCGCCATCAGGTCCTTTCCGCTCCATTGCTGCCACGATTTTTCGCCCAACAACGAAAGCGCGAATATCGCGGCCATCTGCTTCTTGGATGAACTCCTGCACCAGAATGTTGATGTCGGCGCCATGAAAGGCTTCGATCACGGATTTGGCAGACTTGTGGGTTTCGCCCAAAACGACGCCAATGCCTTGGGTGCCTTCGAGAAGTTTGATAATGACTGGAGCACCACCCACCATGTCGAGAATTTCATCTGTGCGACTGGCTGAGTTTGCAAAAGCTGTGACAGGCAAGCCTACGCCCTCGCGCGACAGAATTTGCAAGCAGCGTAGTTTGTCGCGTGAGCGACCGATGGCAACAGATTCATTCAGGGGGTAGACCCCCATCATTTCAAACTGACGCAACACCGCGAGGCCATAGAAGGTATGCGACGCAGCGATGCGGGGTATCACAGCATCAAAGCCTTCAAGTTTTACGCCGTTATAGCGAAGCTCAGGTTTGCGCGACGTGATGTTCATGTAACAGCGGAGATAGTCGATAGCCTCAATCACGTGTCCACGCGCCTCAGCCGTTTCAATGAGGCGTCGATGCGAATAGAGTTTTGGGTTGCGTGTCAGCAGAGCAATTTTCATGGCAAGGTTTTCCGCCGTGATAGGACAAATGTTTTGGCTGGGTTGACGAGGAACAGACCCTTGATGCTTTGACGTCCCAGTAGCATGGGAACATCCATATCTGTCCTGTCTGTCAAGGTGATTTGGGTTTTTATAATCTGATTTCCAAGCTGTATTGTGGCGCGTATGACAGCTCGGGTTTCGACTTGCCCGTTCGAACTTTTCACACGCTTGTGTCCAACCAAGGGGGCAGCATATCGTTTGCCGTCAATTAGGAATCGCACTCGTTTTCCGGATATTACGATACTGTCGGCATGCAACGCGGCAGTGCGCGCCCCGGTGTCAATTTTTGCTACCAGCGGACCCAGTTTGAGACGCGTAAAAACCACATATTCTTTCCAGCCGATGAGCGGCAAAGAAAACAGCATGGGGCGCTTAGGTTTGGTCATAGTACCGTCCTAAACCATCCCAAGATATTCGCCAACAGGAACGACCTAAATTGCTGGTTTTGCAGCGAACCTGTGCTCAAGATCCCCACGTTCGCTCAAGCACCCTCAACCAGTTTTTATGGGTAATCTTGTCGATGAGTGGAGATGCAAAACCTGCATTTCGCATTGCATCAACAAGATTTGGCCCACCCGCTGTATCTTTGATGAAAGACGGAATACGCGCGCCATCATAGTCGCTGCCGAGGCCCACGCAATCTTCGCCGACGAATTTTAGCAAATGTTCGAGGTGCTTGATCAACACATCGGGCGATGTAAGTGAATCCCATCGGCCATCGGGGCGCAGAAAGCCGGTGGCATAATTCAAGCCGACCATGCCGCCCGACTCGCGAATGGCAAGAAGTTGCTCGTTGGTCAGATTGCGTGATGATGCTGCTATAGCATGGGCGTTCGAGTGGGTTGCCACCAAAGGGGCAGCGGTGAGGCGCGCCACATCCCAGAAGCCTTGCTCGTTAAGATGCGACAGGTCAATCAGAATACGCATACGATTGCATGCTATGACCAGCGCTTTGCCAGCATCTGTTAATCCATTGCCGATGTCAGGCGACGATGGAAAACGAAATGGCACACCCTCTCCAAATTCATTTGGACGTGACCAGACGGGCCCCAACGAGCGCAGACCACGATCATAAAGCGATTGCAAGTTTGAGAGATCAGCAGCAATCGCTTCAGCCCCTTCAATGTGGGTTATCAACGCCAAAGCGCCCCGTTGCATTGCACGGTGAATGTCAGCAACAGAATTGCAAGGCGCAACCGACCCCTTTGCAAGGGCAACGATCTCGTCGCGCAAGTCCATCATGCCAACCGCAGATGCAAGCGCCGCCTGTTGTTTCACCGCGGCGTCGTAAGGCGGATTCAGATCATTATCGTCGTGGTGATAGTCAGCTTGCGACGGGGAGAAAATGGCGAAAAGTCCACCGACCATGTTGCCCGCTTTGATGCGGGGCAGGTCCATGTGGCCCAATCCATCACCATCGACAAAATCAGCAGCGGCTTGCGGTGACTTTTTAAGCCAAAGCCGCAAGAGCACATCATTGTGTCCGTCAAAGATGGGAGAGGTTGTCATGGGTCGCAGGGTGACTATTGCCCCCTCCCTTCAAATCATCTCAAGGAGAAGGGGCAAATCTGTCTGCTCTTACGCCTTTGAATACATTTCAGCGACGTAGTCCCAATTCACAAGGTTGTCGACAAAGGCTTCGAGGTATTTCTGGCGGGCGTTGCGATAGTCGATGTAGTAGCTGTGCTCCCAAACGTCGCAGCCCAGAATGGGCGATGCGCCGTGCATCAAGGGATTTTCGCCATTTGGTGTTTTGGAAATGGCCAATTTGCCATCTTTCACGGAAATCCAACACCAGCCGGAACCAAATTGCGTAAGGCCAGCTTGCACGAAATCTGCACGCATTTTGTCGTAGCCGCCAAGATCTGATTCAATGGCTTTTTCCAAGGCGCCAGGAATTTTTTTGCCGCCGCCATTTGGCTTCATCCAATTCCAGAAATGGTTGTGATTGTAGTGCTGACCCACATTGTTGATCAGGCCGGCGGCCTTGTCCGCAAAAGCCACCTTACAGATATTCTCAATCGATGCCGTTGCCAGCGGTGAGTCCTTCAACAAATTGTTACCATTGGTGACATAGGCCATATGGTGCTTATCATGATGAAACTCGAGGGTTTCTTTCGACATGAAGGGGCCAAGCGCGTCATAAGCATAAGGCAGGGCAGGCAGTTCAAGGGCCATTATCGTTCTCCGTTTGGGTGTTACTGCAATCTAGGCGTTCGGGTTGCCAGATGCAAGGAAACGGCGCTGTCGAATGACCCTATAGTTTTACATGTGACATCCGCGCGAAACGTGTATGTGAATACTGCCAAAACGCGGCCATTTGGGGGAATCAGTTTGTCAAACTACAAGAACGGGCATTATCCGGCGGAATTGCGCGGATTGGTTGTTGATCTCCATAACCACTGCAAGTCTTATATGTCGGCAAATGATCGGAAAGCTTGGTGGCAGGTTATTTCGACATCATTGCTGTTTTTACCGATCATTGCATTGATGTTTTTTCTGGCTCCGATTTCTTATCTTGCTGTTCTGGCACTTGCTGTTCCAGCTGGACTGTTGCTGACACGTTTTTTTGCGCTTCAGCACGATTGCGGGCATGGTTCATTCTTCTCATCAAAGCGAATGAACGAAACTGTTGGTCAGATTATCAGTATGCTGACGTTTACACCCTATGATCATTGGCGCCGTTCGCATGCTGTGCATCATGCTGGATCAGGTAATTTGGATCGCCGCGGATTTGGTGACGTTGAAACACTGACGGTCTCAGAATTCAACAAGCTGACAACTGGTGAGAAATGGCGCTACCGGGTGACCCGCCATCCGATCGTTTCGTTGTTAATCGGTCCTCCTTTGTATTTCCTCGTGCTGCAACGTTTGGCGCTGGGTTCCAATATGAATAAGGGTGAAAGCCTGCCCGGCATTTTGCTGCACAACCTTGCTTTGCTGCTATTCTACGGTGGGCTTTGCTATTTCCTTGGCACAGTGCTGGTGATTTCCGTGGTGTTGCCAGCCGTGCTGGTGGGCGCCTGGGTGGGTGGATGGCTGTTTTTCGTTCAACACCAGTTTGAAGAAACCCTTTGGGAAGGTGCCGACAAGTGGGACGTGAAAATCGCCGCTTTAAAGGGCTCTTCGCACCTGCAGCTGCCCGCCATTTTGAATTGGGTGACGTGTGACATTGGTCTGCATCACATCCATCATCTTTCCAGTCGTATTCCCAACTATCATTTGCGGGCCTGTATGGCGGCGAATGAGGCCTTGCAGACAATCGCACCAAAGCTTTCGATTTGGCGCGCGATGATGTCCATGCATTTGGCACTCTGGGATGAGTCAGCACAGCGTCTGATTTCATTCCGCGAATACCGCATGCGCCACGCTTGATCCGTTAGACCCGAAACAACGGCACACCCATCAATGCTTGGGCGTAGGTGAGCGCTGTCAGCGTTAAAACGACAAGTGCTGTTCCCAATACTACGCTTCGCTTTCCGCTCATCGCTGCAAAGGGCACAACTTGCATGGCGTGCAGGCCAATGAAATGGGCGACGCGCAAATCACCCCCCGTTGTGGACCATTTGAAAATTGGAAGCCCCGTGGCGTCAGTCAAATCGCCGCCAATCCAATGGCTGGAATTACCACCCAAAGTCATACCCACGACGATGGACAATATTGCCGCGAGGCCAAATCCCAATGCGACACTGCCCGTCCATAAGTCACCACGCTTGCTGCGCCAAATTGCCCAAGCAATCACGGCAGGTGCCACAACCAAAATTACGGCAAATACCGCCATGACTGAGTAGAGTGCAGCGCTCAGAGGCGTGCTGACATTAAAGTGGGATGCCTCGCCTTGGGCGGCGCGCCATGCAATATAGAGCAACTCACTCCATGCTGTGAATACCATGGCCCATATCGACCACTTGATGGTGCGGGTTATGCGTTGGAACGGCTCAATCAATGAAAGAGCCCAAGCGACTGTCAGAAAATGAACTGCCATGGAGAAAAAGAACTTCCCCGGTTTCAACCAAACATTGATCCCATTCAAAACGCGAGTATCTATCATTTGAAGCACCGTACAAACGGCAAACCCGAATACCAAAAGGCCAGCATTCGTCACAAGCATGGGCGAAGCGTTGTAGGACGTTCTGAAGAACTGAACCAATTGGCTGCTGCGGAGACTATAGGTTTGGGCTGCTGTCGTGTTCATGAATGGATTTCCTTTTCCGGTTGCAGCAACAGGCGTGCGATTTCGTAGGCCACAAAGCCCATCGGGCCGAACATGAAGGTGAGTGGGAGAACGAGAACGAGAGGCCAGCGCGGCAGACCTTGGACGTCGAATAGTCTGGCAACCCAACACCCGACAAACAAGTCAAAAGCCAAATAGTGAACCCAGCCCGCCAGTGCGGCCCAATCAGAAGTGAACAACATCTTGACGTTGGAAAGACTGTCGAAGCCACCTTTGGCTTTGGCGAAGAAGAATATGATCAGAATTGCGTAGAGCGCCGACAGCGCCAGTGGCACAAAACGACCCAGGAGCTGGTCACGCAGCCATGCTTTGCGACGCCAAATGGCGTATAACAGCAGAATCCAGCTGAATAGAGCTACTGTATTGACGAGAGAAAAGACAGTTTCGGCAGACATCCCGCACGCACTCCACATGTTTCGAGAGCGCTTATACAAGAAAATCTTGTCAGTGTCAATATATCTTTACGTTGGAAAGATTACGACACTCCACCGCCTGCTGGAAAACTGTAGGCCTTATCGCCCCAGACTTTTTTCACCCGTGCATCACGCCCACAGCCTTTGCGATAGCCGGCATAAGCGTCTGATTGTTTGACCAAACCGAAGCGGGACAGCACACGGTTTTCGCCCAAGTAATAATTCTGATGGTAATCTTCGGCATCACCGAAACTTGGGTTTTTGCCGATGAAGACAGCAACGGGAGCACCCAAGTCCTTTTCAGCTGCTTTTAGCGCTATTTCGGCAGATTTCTGTTGCTTGGCATTGAGCGGGAAAAGTGCGGGTACATAGCTTGAGCCACGATCACAGAACTGGCCTTCACCATCGGTCACATCAATTGTTCGCAGAAAATGTGAAATCAAGGACTCGTATGAAATCACTTCATTGTCGAAAACGACTTTCACACCCTCTGTATAGCCTTCATGGTTGTCGTAACTCGGGTTCTTGCTGGTGCCGCCGGCATAGCCAGAAATGGTCGATTTCACGCCCTTGACGTGGTCCATGTCTTTTTCGACGCACCAAAAACAGCCGCCTGCAATGATTGCGGTTTCCTCCGCGGCGAAGGCCGCAGGTGACGCGAGAAAGCCAGAAACAAGTACTGTTGAGATGAAAAGCTGACGCAGCATGGGAAACTCCTTTTTCTTCTCATACGCGTTTTGACGCCGATTGGCTTTACACATCCGCACACGGTTGCGTGAGTTTGGCTTACCGCCGCGTCAAGCCGCCGAGAAGGCCACGCACCAATGCATTGCCGATCGAACGCGCAACAGACGTCCCAATTTGACGGCCAACTGAGCCTGCAACACCTTTGACGAAACGATCCGTTGCAGATTGTGGTTCGCGTCGCGCAGCTGCAGATTGAGATTTGGCAGCCTTGGCTTCAACTTTGGCATCTGCCTCTGCTTCACGCTCCACCGCACGCTTCTTGGCTTTCACGGACAATTTTTCATAGGCCGACTCACGATCCACAGTTTCTTCGTATTGTCCGTAGACGGGAGAATTCTTGATCATCTTCTCACGCTCGGCTGGCGTGATGGGACCAAGACGAGACGAAGGCGGGCGAATGAGTGTGCGCTCCACCATGGTCGGCACGCCCTTCAAATCCAGCACCGACACGAGGGCTTCGCCCTTACCAAGCTCAGTAATGGCTTTTTCAGTTTTGAATTTGGGATTGGGACGAAAGGTAGAAGCCGCTGTTTGCACAGCCTTTTGCTCGCGTGGTGTGTAAGCACGCAAGGCGTGCTGCACGCGGTTGCCCATTTGCGCCAAAACACCTTCTGGAACGTCCAGTGGATTCTGCGTGACAAAATAAACGCCAACGCCTTTCGAGCGTATGAGTTTTACCGTCTGTTCAATTTTCTGAAGCAATCCTGGTGGAGCGTCAGCAAACAAGAGATGGGCCTCGTCGAAAAAGAAAACCAGTTTTGGTTTTTCGGGGTCACCCACTTCTGGCAATTCCTCGAACAATTCCGACAAAAGCCAGAGCAAGAACGTCGCATAAAGCATGGGGCTATTGATCAATTTATCGGCTGCGAGAATGTTCATCAGGCCACGGCCATCACGCGATGTGCGCATCAGGTCTTTAATGTCGAGCGCTGGTTCACCGAAGAATTTATCGCCACCCTGCTCATCGATCACAACCAAGCGGCGTTGGATCGCACCGATGGTTTGGTCGTTGATATTGCCGTAGTCCGTCGTGATTTCCTTGCCGCGATCGGCAAGGTCTTTCAACAGTGCCCGCAAGTCTTTCAAATCAAGTATGGCCAAACCTTCTTCGTCGGCAATTTTAAAGGCAATGTTCAATGCACCTTCCTGCGCCTCGGTCAAACCCATGAGGCGCGACAACATCAGCGGTCCCATTTCTGAAACGGTGGTGCGGATGGGATGGCCCTGCTCGCCAAATAAATCCCAAAACACTGTTGGTGTGTCTTCGAAACCATAGTCGTCAAAACCGATTTTTTTGGCACGCTCTAGCAGGAAATCCTTGGGTTCCCCCTTCATGCAGATGCCCGACAAGTCGCCCTTCACGTCAGCGGCGAAAACCGGAACCCCTGCCGCACAAAATCCTTCAGCCATGATTTGCAAGGTAACGGTCTTGCCAGTGCCAGTGGCACCCGTGACCAAGCCATGGCGGTTGGCGAGGGGCAAGAACAGTTCTTCGCGCTTATCGCTTTTACCCAAAAAAATCGTATTGTCGGCCATTGCTTCTATTCCCTGTGGAGTTTGGGACAAGCTTATAGCGGGCCACTTCGTGATTCCAAACTGTTAGATAAAATCATCTGCATTGGTCCAAAGGTCAATTTGCAGAGTTCGACTTGGACAGCTATCGTTGTCATGAAATGCAAGGATTTCCAGACATAACACGAAATGAGTGGCTCAAGCGCGCCAAGGCCGCGTTGAAGGATCTACCCTTCGATGCCGAATTGGCCTTGCAAGGCCGCATTGACGGGCCGCGCGCATTGCGGGCCGAACATGCGCCTTGGAAGGTTTTTGCGAGACTTGATCATGGCAATCAATTGCAAGCATTGGATGATCTCAACAACGGAGTTGACGGACTGGTGCTCACGCCGGAAACACCTGCAGCACTGCTTGATCGCTTGGATCTCCACCGTTTCGCCCTTCGCAATGATGCGGGCGCAATCGGGGCAGAAGTTGTCCTGTTTGCTGCAAGAAAGCAGCCTGTAGATCCCGCGCGATTGGACTTGGATTTTGGTCTCACAGAGGCTGGGATGATTCCCCAGCTTTTACAGACAGGTTTCAAAGGACCTTTCATCCGCTGCGATGGTCGCAAAGCTCATGCGCAAGGCCTGAGCAATGCGCAGGAGCTTGGATGTGTTCTCGCACAAGCAAAGCAGCACTTTCAACACTTGGATTTTTTGAGCCCTGAGCAGCGGGCGAAATCTGTGAGCGTTACTCTTGCGGCCTCGCAGAACATGTTTGCAACGCTTGCCAAGTTTCGCGCCATTCGCATTTTGTGGCGCAAGCTTCTGGCGGATTGTCAGTTGCCTGATGTTCCACTGGCTTTGCATGGTGAGACTTCTCGCGTGATGATGGCTGATGTGGATGCGCATTCCAACATTCTACGCTGCGTGACAGCCGTTTTTGGCGCCGGGCTTGGCGGTGCTGACTCGATTTGCGTCTTGCCGTTTTCCACTCTGCAAGGTGTTCCCAATGCATTTGCGCGGCGCTTGTCGCGCAATTTGCAGACAATACTATTGCATGAATCGCAACTCTGGCGGGTTGATGATGCGGGTGGGGGGGCAGGACACATTGAAACATTGACGCAACAACTTTGCGACGATGCCTTGGTTGTGATGCAGAAAGCTGGGCAAGGAAATTGGCCCGTGGGCAACTTGGAGCTCTCGCCCGTGTTACCCGTGATCGGCGTTTCTAAGTATCATGATGACCATATCCATCAGGTCGAAGTTGATGATTCACTTCGGGAGTTTGCGAGCACGGCCTCAGTGTTGAAGCAGAGCCGCGAAAACTCAATTGAGCCCTTAGTAACACCCGAAGGAATCACCTTCGAGTTGCGCTACGATTCGTCGCATACTCCTCAGTACAAGGATGAATATCCGGGATTTGCGCCGTTTCGACGTGGCCCCTACCCTACCATGTACCTGTCACAGCCATGGACTATCCGACAGTATGCTGGTTTTTCCACTGCGGAAGACTCGAATGCGTTCTATCGCCGAAATCTTGCTGCAGGGCAAAAGGGGCTTTCTGTTGCTTTCGATTTGGCCACCCATCGCGGCTATGACTTCGACCACCCCCGCGTTGCTGGTGACGTTGGCATGGCGGGAGTTGCGATTGATTCAATTTATGACATGCGCACACTTTTTGATGGCATTCCGCTCGATGAGATGAGCGTGTCAATGACAATGAATGGTGCGGTACTGCCCATTCTTGCGTTGTATATCGTCGCGGGTGAAGAACAGGGTGTGCCACCGTCGAAACTGTCTGGCACCATTCAGAATGATATTCTGAAAGAGTTTATGGTGCGCAACACCTATATCTATCCGCCGGCGCAATCGATGCGCATTGTGTCTGACATTTTCAAGTTCACCTCAACGCATATGCCGCGCTTCAATTCGATTTCAATCTCCGGTTATCACATGCAAGAAGCAGGTGCGTCAGCTGATCTAGAACTTGCCTACACGCTTGCCGACGGATTTGAATATGTGCGTGCTGGGGTCGCTTCAGGTCTGACGATTGATCAGTTTGCACCTCGTCTGTCCTTCTTTTTTGGCATAGGCATGAACTTTTTCATGGAGGTTGCAAAACTTCGGGCCGCACGGATGTTGTGGGCTGAGATGATGCAGCGTTTCAAACCTAACGACGAACGCAGTTTGATGTTGCGCACGCATTGCCAAACTTCGGGCTGGAGTTTGGCGGCGCAGGATGTGTTCAACAATGTGACGCGCACCTGCATGGAAGCCATGGCCGCGACACAAGGTGGCACGCAGTCACTTCACACCAATTCGCTGGATGAGGCGCTGGCATTACCTACAGACTTTTCTGCGCGAATTGCACGCAACACGCAGTTGTTTTTGCATTTAGAAGCCGGAACCTGCGATGTCATTGATCCTTGGGGTGGGTCATATTTTGTAGAAAAGCTCACCGATGATTTGATTGCGCAGGTGCGCGTTCACTTGCAAGAAATTGAAACACTGGGTGGTATGGCCAAAGCCATTGATGCCGGCATTCCCAAGCAACGCATTGAGGACGCTGCTGCACGAACGCAAGCCCGCATAGATTCGGGTGAGCAAATCGTCGTCGGCGTGAACACGCATAGAATTGACGATGATAAGCCCATTGATATTCTAACCGTCGATAATTCAACTGTGCGCGCCACCCAGATTGAGAAGTTGAAGCGACTGCGTGCTGAACGAAACACTTCGGATGTGCAGTTGACGCTCGATGCTTTGACCGAGATAGCACAATCAGGTGAGGGAAATTTGCTCGAAGCATCCGTCAACGCAGCTCGGGCAAAAGCAACGGTAGGTGAAATGACGTCTGCGTTAGAGCGTGTTTGGGGGCGACATGTGGCGTTCCCGAAGCTTAGCAAAGGTGTGTATGAGGCGACGCCTAAAGACCTGGACCAAATTCATGCTGCAAAACGCGCTGTTGCGGCCTTTGCTGAAGCTGATGGACGTGCCCCGTCCATACTCGTTGCAAAAATTGGTCAAGATGGGCATGACCGCGGGCAGAAGGTCATTGCATCTGCGTTCTCAGATATTGGATTTGACGTGAAAGTGGGCCAATTGTTTGCAACCCCACAAGAGGTGGCAGCACAAGCGATTGCGGACGACGTGCATGTGGTTGGCGTGTCCTCGTTAGCGGCCGGACATCTAACGCATGTGCCGGAACTGAAAACAGCGCTCGCGGCACAGGGACGCGGAGATATTCTTGTTGTGGCAGGAGGTGTCATTCCGCCACAAGACGTTCAAACCTTGATTGATATGGGAGCAGCAGCCGTGTTCCCGCCGGGTACTGTCATTCCTGAAGCCGCACAAGAATTGTTGGCGGCACTCAATGCTCATTTGGGTTACGCACAACGGCGACCAAAACCAAATCCACTTTGACAACTCAGCGACTTATCCGCACACTGGCGTCATGGTGAAAACGCTAATCAATCGGCGCGCGGTGCTTGGATCATGTCTTGCGATGCCTTTTGTACGCAAGGCAGCATTTGCCGGGGTCATCAACCCTGCAGGTGGCGACCAAACCGCGATGCTGCAAAAGGCGATCGTCGATGCGGGAAAAAGCGGCGGGATCGTGCAACTGGGTGCTGGCACATTCAGGACAGATGTTCTTACAGTTAAGTACAATATCACAATTCAAGGTCTGCCGGGTCTAACGACCTTGATGTCAACGGGTGGTGGAAAAATTTTCTCCATCCGCTCCGCTTCAAGTGTTAACCTTCAAGGTCTGCACCTGAGCGCAAAAAGTGACAAAGGCAATCTACTCACTGCCGAAGGAATTGAAAATTTAATTGTACAGGATTGCAATTTTGAAGGCGGAGAAGCTGGCATACGCGCCGCCTCCTGCGGTGGACGCATCATCGGCAGTCGCTTTCGTTTTCAAGAAGATGCCGGCTGTCAAATTATCGATTCAAAAGCATTCTCAGTACGTGGCAATCACCTGAGTGATATTTCTAACAATGGAATTCAGGTGTGGCGCAGCGAAAAAGGCGAAGACGGCACTGTCGTAACAGAAAATCATATCAGTCGCATTGCCTCGAAAGCTGGTGGGGACGGCCAAAATGGCAATGGCATCAGCGTGTTTCGTGCGGGCAATGTCATCGTGGCGAACAACCGGCTGACGGACTGTGCTTTTTCCGGTGTTCGAAACAACTCTGGTTCTCATGCGGTTGTGACAGGCAATTCCATATCACGCTGCAATGAAGTTGCAGTATTTATGGAATTCGCATTTGAAGGCGCAATTGTTTCCAATAATATGATTGAATCTGTGGCGCACGGCATTTCCATTACAAATTTTGACAATGGTGGCCGCCTCGCGCAATGCACAGGTAATGTGTTGCAAAATCTAAAAGGCTTTGACGCAGCAGGCGGGCCATTGGGCGGCGGCATTCTTGTGGAGGCCGATACAGTGGTTGCCAACAACGCCATCGACACTGCTGATATTTATGGCATTCGATTGGGGTGGGGGCCATTCGGGCGCAATCTCTCGGCCACAAACAACGTGCTGCGAAATTGTAAACAGGGAATACAGTTTTCGGCTGTGGGAGAAGGCCCCTACCAAATCACCAACAATATTATCTCGGGTTCACAGGCTGGTGCCATCATCGGCATGGACCATGACAAAATGATTACTGGTGACCTTGCCCAGCCGGGTGAAACTGCGCCACAACAAGCAACGATCTCGAACAACGTTGTTAAAAGCTAGACTGAGTGGCACCCACTTCAAGTTTGCGCCAATTGCGCAAAGTTGAATAGGTGAATGGTTCAAGGGCATTCAGTTCTTCATTCGTCCAGCAATTGAGTTGGGCGAGCACACGCGCAATCGAAACCTCGGCACCGCGCACAGCACCATCATCAATCTTTAGCGCAAAACCCAAATCAGCGTGGGGAATTGCACCGCAAAACACGCCTTCAGCTCCAACTTTGATAAACAGGCGGGGAACTGCGTTCATGATGTTGGTGTCAAAGCGTCCGGTTCCCGCTACAAGAAACGGATTATTCCGCACTGCTCTGGCGATGCGTGTTCCAACGGCGTTTTCAGACGCAAACAGGCGCGCAAACCCAATGGCAGTGTTCTGCAATGGCAAGGCCCATGTGGGAACTGAGCAGCCGTCAATGCCATGCGGTGCTTGCGAAACATCAACATCGCAATAACTCTCGATGACCTTCGCGACTGCTTTCTGAACTGGATGAACAATTGACACGTAATCATTAAACGCCACGCCCATATGTTTGGCATAGGCCAGCATGCCAGCGTGTTTACCAGAACAGTTGTTATGAATGGCGCGGGGGCCTTGTGATGCTTTGATGAGCTGAGCCTTGTCATCCATGCGTTCCGGCCATTGGGAACCACATTCATAGTCAGTTTCATCACAGCCAATTTTTGCCAGCATTTCCGCAGCAACGCGCAAGTGTTCTGCTTCTCCACTATGCGACGAACATGCCAAGGCGATGTGTTCATCGTTAAAAGCCAAAACGATCAGCAGCACCGCTTTCAATCAGCGGCACGCACTGAAAAGCCTTGACGGCGGAGCGGGGAAATATCGGTTTAGCAATGTCACCAAGTTGTTGAACAATTAAGCCGCTTGAATTTACAATGGCGAAGGCACCGCGATGCAAACTCTCGACAGTGTGGCCGCGCAGTATTTCTGCAAGAATGGGATTGGGGGACTTCACGATTTTGTTTTTCCAAGTGGCGTAAATATGTACCAGAAAATTGACAGGACTTGCAGCAGTAGAAACAAACCAAACGCCCAAGCATAACCCTCAGGCGCATAGCCCTTTGTCGTAGAGGCGAAGAACGAAATGATATACCCCACAGCATATTGAGCAACAAATGCCATGACGAACATGGAGAAGTTAAGTGTTGCATTGGCGCGACCTGTTGATGCTTCGCCTACTTGTGCTGCAAACCAGGCAAAGGACAAGATCGCAACCTGCCCAATGCCAGCAAGAACCATCCAACCAACATAGCCCCATTGTGGTGTCGCGAACACAATCAGCATTTGTGAGAGTGTGTGCAGAACCAGAAACATCATCATGGTTTGCATGGGCCCAATGCCGCGCTTTTGCAACCTGTCAGCCAAGATACCAAAGCTCAAACTTCCGAACAAAAATGCAACGGCCATCCAAAGCAAATGCCGAGCTACTGCTGGAGGATCCAAACCCGCCACATCACGAAGCCACGGACCTGCCCAAAGGGTTTGGTAGGCAATCGGAATGCCCGCCGTTATTCCAAGCATGGGGGCGACGCGCCAAAACAGTGGTAACCGCATGATATGCAACATCTCGTGCCATTGTTGGACAAAGGAAGAGCGTTGGGTTGTTTCGGATTTTTCCGGCACTGCGAGGAATATGAAAATTGCAGCACTTGCGATGAAACCTGCAAAACACACAAAAGCCATGCGCCATCCAAGAGAAGCAACAAGCAGTGATGTTGGTTCGGTCGAAACGATGATACCGAGAGCACCCATTGACATAATAGACGCGTTGGCAAGTGAGCGCCGCTCAGCCGATACCCAAATTGAAGATGATTTGTAACTCGCCATCAGGCCAGCTGAAAAGCCAAGGCCAATCACAGCACGTGCAGCAACCAAACCCGGAAAATTTGATGCAGACGCAAAGGCCAGGCAACCTGCTGCAGAAACAAGCAAAAGTATGGTCTGCACTTTTCGAGCACCAAAGCGATCCAACAGCACACCTAACGGTAATTGAAACAGCGAGAATGTGAGAAGATAAGCTGAGGTCAGCAAGCCCAAATCGGCTGGCCCAATGCCAAATTCTTTCACCAGCTCAGGGGCGATCACCGCATTGACGGCACGCAGCAACTGGCTTGAAAAATAGGCGCAAGCGAAGGGGAATAACGCAAAGAATATCAGGCGCGGGGTTGGTGATATGGTCACTCTCAACCTGCTACACTGGAGCTAGGGTTGCTTCAAGGTCTGGCGATATTTTTCAGCGTCCCAGTTGCGCAGTTGGTCAATTTCAAGGGTCGTAAGCGACTTCAGTTTTGCTGTCGGGTGCAGTCGTTTGAACACGTCACCAAGGCAGCGCAACATGGGTTCAATGGCGGGTTTTGCATCTTTTCGCACCAACACACCTTTGTTGGGAATCGCCACTGCAGGTGCGCCACTTTCCATTAGCGTCGGTATTTGCGTGCCGAGAAACACAACGTGATCAGGGTAATAGACGTTTGAACAGCCGCGTTCAAACGCTGTGGCATCAAGGGCTGGCGCATGGGCAAGAAGGTCCTTTGCCGGCGCATAATCCGTTCCAGAACTTAAGGTGTGAAGTACGCCTAGGTCTGGCGCGGGAAAAGTACGTTCCTCACAAATCAAACAGGAAACTACTTTCAAGAGTAGTGCTTCAGCTTCATCAACAGTTTCCGCAGCAACGGCAAGGCCGTGATTTTGCAATACCATGACGTTGGAGAGCGGGCGCAGGTTGGCGCGAATAGCGCGTGAGAGTTGTAACCCTGGGCGCGCATAGGGAATGAAGGACCAATTGAAGTTTTTCAGTCTTTTGCCAAGTTGATTTTCGGCGTCGTCATGGATGGCCCAGGCAATGGTGTTCACACAATGCACATGCAAAACAATCGCATGCGACATTAAGCCGTGTACTGACGTTTCAATGGAAGGGCGAAGGCCTAACGTGTTCAAGTCTTGCCGGACAAATGGCAAGCAACTCTCGCAGTCAGGATCATCTTTCGCCAAAGCTTTCGAAAGCGCTGCAAGATCGAGCGGTACAAAAATGTCTTTCGATGTGGCATCCATCAGCCACGTGCCAGAAGCCTTGATCCACATGACCCCATTCTCTTTGATGGAAGTGTTGCCGCCTGCGGCTTGCACCAATAATGGATCAGCGCCCAAGCGGGCCGAGAGCTCACGAAGTTGTTCGCGTTCTGAATCAACCATTATGCCAGCAACTTTCTAACGGCCTCTTTCCAACCTGCATATTTCTCGTCGCGCTCTGCTGCTTTCATCTTGGGTGTGAAGCGTTTGTCACGCTTCCAAGACGCTGCGAATTTTTCTGGGCTCGGCAACAAGCCAACTTGCAACCCCGCAAGATAGGCGGCACCCAACGCAGTGGTTTCCAGAACTCTTGGCCGGTCAACCGGTGCATTGAGAATGTCGGCCAAACACTGCATTGTCCAATCAGACGACGTCATGCCACCATCGACGCGCAACACGGTGTCCCCTGCACTGCCCCAGTCTTTTTTCATTGCCTCAAGCAAGTCACGCGTTTGATAACAGACGGCTTCGAGTGCGGCTTTGGCGATTTCTTTGTTGGTTGTGGCACGGGTTAAACCGAACAATGCACCACGCGCATCGGCATTCCAGTAGGGTGCACCCAATCCCACAAATGCCGGAACCAAATAAACCTGTTGTTTGTCATCGGCTGACTTTGCCAAAGGTCCGGTCTCTGATGCTTTTTTTACGAGCTTTAAGCCGTCGCGCAGCCACTGCACGCCAGCACCTGCAATAAAGATAGCGCCTTCGAGAGCATAGGTGCGTTTGCCGTTCAGCTGGTATGCCACCGTAGTAAGCAAGCGGTTGTGCGACGTTACGGCACGATCACCCGTATTCAGCAACGCAAAACAGCCTGTGCCATAAGTTGATTTCATCATGCCCGGCTTAAAGCACGCTTGTCCAATTGTGGCTGCCTGCTGGTCTCCAGCAACGCCACCAATTGGAATAGACACGCCAAAGAGTTTCTTATCCGTAAAGCCATAATCGGCGGCACAGTCTTTTACCTCTGGTAAAAGTGACCGCGGGATATTCAAGATACGGAGTAATTCTTCATCCCATTGTCCGGTATGTATATTGTAAAGCAAGGTACGCGAGGCGTTGGTAGCGTCAGTGGCGTGCTGCTTGCCACTCGTCAGCCGCCAGATGAGAAAAGAGTCGATTGTACCAAATGCAAGTTCTCCACGTTCGGCTTTGGCGCGTGCGTCCTTGACGTGGTCCAGCAACCAGCTGAGTTTTGTGCCGGAGAAGTAAGGGTCCAAAAGCAATCCCGTTTTGGACGTGAAGGTTTTTTCGTTTCCCGCTGCTTTCAGTTCCGCACACATGCTGGACGTGCGGCGGTCTTGCCAGACGATGGCTTTGTGAATGGGTTTCCCCGTTTTGCGATCCCAAACGACAACTGTTTCGCGTTGATTGGTAATACCGATTGCCACGATGGCCTGCGGCTTTACTTTGGCTTTTGCAAAAGCCGCCTTGCACGTCGTCAGCACCGATTTCCAAATCTCTTCTGCGTCATGTTCTACCCAACCGGAGTTTGGAAAGTATTGCTTAAACTCTTTTTGACCTGATCCCTTTGGCGATAATTTCTTATCAAATACTATTGCACGGGTTGACGTTGTGCCCTGATCAATGGCCAGAATATATTGCGACATGACTATCTCTTCTTCGCAGTTTTCTTAGGTGCTGTTTGCGCATGCGGCCTTTCAGCGTCAATCATATAATCGCGCAGCGCGTCTTGCTCATCTTTTTTCATATGCAAGCCCAACTTTGAACGCCGCCACAGCAAATCATCGGCTGTTTGCACCCATTCATGAGACTTAAGATAAGCTATTTCTTTTTCGGTGACGGGTCCGAATGACTTTCCCAGATCAGTTGCAAAACGCGCTTCACCGAGAATGTTTTCAACCTCTGTGCCGTAAGCCCTGAATAGCCGACGAATATTTGCTGGCTTCAGAAACGAATATTTCCTCTGCAATTCAGCGATGCGGCTTTCTACTTGATCGTGTGCGATATCGCCGCCCGGCAGCTTGCTCGTTGCAGTCCATTTGCCGCTCATTTTCGGAAAAAATGGTTTTATTTCGTCCATGACGGATTCAGCCAGCTTACGAGCCGTTGTAATTTTTCCGCCGAAAACAGAGAGCATGGGTGCCTGTCCTTCCGGCTTGTCGAGCTTTAGAACATAGTCGCGTGTTGCTTCTTGTGCTTTGCTTGCGCCATCGTCGTAGAGCGGCCGAATACCGGAATATGCCCAGCGTATTTGCGCGCGCGTAACAGGCTTTCTGAGATATTCACTGATGGCGCTCAGCAAATAGTCAGTTTCTGCCTCACTAATCTCAGGCTTTCCGGGTTCGCCCTTGTGGTCTTCGTCAGTTGTGCCAATCAGAGTAAAATTGGTTTCATAGGGAATGGCAAAACAAATTCGGCCATCGCCGTTCTGGAAGATATAGCAGCGATCATGGTCATAAAGCTTATCGACTACGATATGACTGCCTTTCACCATGCGGATTTTTGCTGGGTCGTTTTGTCCGACCACTTGCCCTAAAATTTGACTGACCCAAGGACCCGCTGCATTGATGAGTGTACGCGCACGGATGGTTTCTTTTCCGGCGTTGCCTTCAATTTCAACTGACCATTCCGCACCTTCGCGGCGGGCAGACAATACTTTGGTACGAGTGCGAATTTCGGCTCCACGGGATTTTGCATCTCGTGCATTCAAGACAACCAATCGAGCGTCTTCAACCCAACAATCTGAATACTCATAACCACGCGTGAAGTCTTCTTTCAGGGGCTTGCCTGTTTCATCTGTGGTGAGGTTTATGCTGCGCGTGGGAGGCAGGATTTTTCGACCGCCCAAGTGATCGTACATAAACAGACCAAGCCTGATCATCCAACGAGGGCGCAGGCCATCGTGGTGCGGCAAGATGAATCGCAGTGGCCAAATGATATGGGGCGCGGACCGCAGCAACACTTCTCGTTCAATCAGCGCTTCTCGCACCAGTCTGAATTCATAGTGTTCAAGATAGCGTAAACCACCATGAATGAGCTTTGTAGAGGCAGACGATGTACCAGATGCCAAATCATTTTGCTCAGCAAGAAAAACACTGAGACCACGACCAGATGCATCGCGGGCAATGCCACAACCATTGATGCCCCCACCGATGATAAAAAAATCATAAGTCATTGCGCCACATCCGCACTCACTTCTTCCACCACGTTACCCGCCACTTCAAGTTTCACGCCCATACTTTTACAGACATCCGCTAAGGTTTCAGGTAGAGCACGATCTGTTACGAAAACATCGATGTCAGACATATGCCCGATCCTTACGGGTGCGGATCGCGCGAACTTCATGTTGTCAGCAACCAAGATGACATTGCGTGAGTTTCCGATGATTGCTTGGGCTGCACGCACTTCTCTATAATCGAAATCCAACAGAGCACCTTCTTCGTCAATAGCGGAGACTCCCATAACGGCGTGATCGACTTTGAATTGCTTGATGGTATCAACGGCTGATTCACCGACAACGCCGCCGTCAGCTTTACGCACCATGCCACCGACAATGATGACTTCGATTTTTGGAACGGGCGATAGAATTGTGGCAACGTGAATGTTGTTGGTAATGACGAGCAACCCTTCGTGATGCACCATGGCGCGCGCCACTTCTTCAGTCGTTGTACCGATATTGATAAAGAGGGAACAATTGTTAGGGATCAATGATGCGGCAAGTCGACCGATCATTTGTTTCTCGCTTTGCGCAATACCGCGCCGCGCTTCATAGGCCACATTCTCTACACCCGACGACAACATGGCACCGCCGTGGGTGCGGGTTAAATGTCGAGCATCACACAGTTCATTGAGGTCTTTACGAATGGTTTGTGGGGTGACGTCGAATTGCGTGGACAACTCATCCACGCCCACGCTGCCGGACTTGCGCACAAGGCTCAATATTTGATGTTGGCGGGGTGAAAGAGACAGCAAAATGAGGGCACCCCGACTAAAAGCTTTCCGAGCAATAGCTTTCGCAAATTTTCATTTCTTTGTCCATTGCTTTCATTTACTTGCACTAATCGGCCATATGCAGTGAAAATACAGAGTAATCGATCTTTTTGGAGTTCTGAGATCCTCGTTAAAGCAAGTTTCGCCCGGCCAGATTGCGCATGAGGTGTGACGCCCCAAACGTCCAAGCGGGGCATTGATCGGTTGATTTCACCGTGTTGAACAATGCGCCCAACTGCGGATTTGCAACACTCACTCTGTCACCATGTTTGTGGGTGAAGCCTTGGCCCTTGCTGCCGCGATCCTGCGTAGGAGCAAACAGAGTGCCACAGAACAATACAAACCCATCCGGGTACTGATGATGTTGATTGAATGTTGCCTTGGCCAAGCTCTCAGGGCTGCGGCTGATTTTCCGCATGTTATTAGCGCCTTTGAGGCTGTACCCGTCGTCGTGCTCCACTTCCAATGAGATGTCCATCGCGTTCACATCCTCGATTGTGAACGACGCATCAAAAAACCGAATGAAGGGACCCAGTGCGCAGGACGCATTGTTGTCTTTGGCCTTGGATAACAGCAATGCCGAGCGGCCTTCGACGTCACGGAGGTTCACATCATTGCCCAGTGTGGCGCCGATGATGTGGCCGCGTGAATTGCAGACGATAACGACTTCAGGTTCGGGGTTATTCCATGATGATACAGGATGAATTCCCACATCGGCTCCAGATCCTACGGCGCTCATCACTTGTGACTTTGTGAAGATTTCAGGGTCAGGCCCGATACCGACTTCCAGGTATTGCGACCAACTGTTCTTCGCGATGAGCGCGCGTTTGAGTTCCATGGCCTCTGGCGAACCTGGGATCAGTTTAGACAAGTCATCGCCAATCAATCGTGTGATGTCATCACGGATGGCATTGGCCAAGCTGGCATCGCCCCTCGCCTTCTCCTCGATGACACGTTCCAACATTGAAGTTGCAAAGGTCACGCCTGCGGCTTTGACGGCTTGCAGATCAATCGGCGCGAGCAGGCGCGCCTCAGCCGTTTCATCACGGGTATGAGTTGAAAGCAAGTCTTGTAAAGAACCAATGGATACACCATTCGCTTCCTTGATCACTTCTACAGCGTCAGTTGATTCACAAAGATCACGCATCGTCGGAATGTTTCGCGACGTGATATCAACAACCTCACCGTTCCGTATTATCACCACACAGGGACCAATATTCTTACGCCACACGCGCCCTGCAAAACATCCTGTTTCGAGTGCAGTGGAGGTTAAGCTTGCTGCGGTGGAGGCGTTCATATGGCGATCCCTGATTTAGTCGTTTGTGACTGAGAACGTGGCGCATAACGGTGCTTTATGCAACTGATCAAGAGACGGATTGACTTCAATGCGACAACGCTGGACAAGTGACGGAATTCCAATCCGAGTATTTATTTCGCAATGTTAACTCAAGCCAAATTGGACCGACGACGTCCCATGCGCGATCAGATTTACCCGCTGATCCGTGACATGATTTTGACTGGCGTTATCAAGCCTGGCGATGCCATCGATGAAAAAGCCATCGCAACAGAACTCGGAATTTCGCGAACGCCTGTGCGGGAAGCCGTCAAAAAACTGAGTGATGAACACTTGGTCGATGTGGTGGCGCAGTCTGGTACGCGGGCTTCACGCATCGACGCGAAAGAAATCGAGCAGGCCTATCTGATCCGGCGTGTGCTTGAAATGGAGAGTGCGGCACATGCGGCACCACTTATCACGGATGCCCACCTTGAGAGCTTACGTCAAAATTTGAAACATCATGCAGACGCCATTGAACAGAAATCATATGTCAGTGCTGTGCAGATTGATGATGACTTCCATCGCCGCATCGCAGAAATTGCCGGACTGCCGCGCCTATGGCACATGATTGAAATATCAAAAGCGCACTTGGATCGCTGCCGACACATGCTTTTACCGCGTACGGGCGAAGCTGCGGCTGCATTAGATCAACATCGTGTTGTTATTGACGCTCTTGCCACATGCAAGCCAGACACTGCCCGCGAAGCCATGCGTAGCCACCTCGACACGTCCTATGCGAGCGTTGCCCGCATGCTCGCGGAAACTGAAGGTTAAGCCTTCACTCTCAAATTTGATGGATCAACGAAAGGTTCCAGACTGATCCGTGCAGGTACGGGCTCATTGGCAATGACGAGTTGATAATGAGCAGACAACAAATAGTCAGATGTTATGCCTTCGGCGTAACGCACATAGCCAAAGCCCAAGGGCTTTCCAACGCTGTAACCATATCCACCGCTGGTGAGATAGCCAGCGAACTCACCGTTGCGCAGAATGGTTTCGCGCCCGACCAGCACTGCACTTGCATCTTCCACGCAGAAGCCTACGAAGGATTTTTTGAGCGGTGAGATTGCCACTTGCTCCAAAGCATCGCGACCCAAAAACGGCAGGCCACTACGAATTTTTACGGCCCAGCCCAGCCCTGCTTCGAAAGGTGTATCGTTGGGTGTGATGTCGGAGCTCCATGCGCGATAGGCTTTTTCAAGTCGAAGCGATTCCAGTGCACGATATCCAACGGGTTTGATGTTTTGTGCAGCACCAAGTCCCATGAGGCAGTCATAAACGTCAGCCGTGGCAGCCAAGGGCATGTGAAGTTCCCAGCCCAGCTCGCCAACATAGGTCAAACGCAAAGCCCAGAGTTTATGTCCGGCAATTTCGATTTCGCGCACGGCACCAAATGGAAATGCTGCGTTCGACACATCTGATTTTGTTGCGACTTCAAGAACCGCGCGCGATTTTGGGCCCATTAACGATAGTGCCGACATCGTTTCCGTTATGTCGTTCAGTTCAAGGTTATTGCCCTTGGGCAAGTGTTCCTTGATCCAACCAAAATCATGGGTTCTAAAGCCAGTGCCAGTGACAATGTAGAAATGATCCTCGGCAATGCGCGCCACTGTTAAATCAGCTTCAATGCCGCCACGTGAATTCAGAAGCTGCGTGTAGGTGAGCCGACCCACGTCTCGCGCAACCCGATTGGCACACATCCATTCGAGTGCAGAAGCTGCATTCTTGCCGCGTAGTTCATACTTGGCAAAACTGGTTTGATCGAACACGCCAACATGTTCGCGGACGTGTTTGTGTTCTTCACCAACAGCAGCAAACCAGTTTTGCCGGCCCATCGCATATTGGTCTTCTGGCACTTCGCCTTTACGGGCAAACCAGTTGGGGCGCTCCCAGCCGAGTTTTGATCCAAACACTGCGCCTTGCTTTTTCAAGCGGCCATAAAGTGGCGATGTGAGGCATGGGCGTCCAGATTCAAACTCCTCGTGAGGATAAGCCACAGTGTAATGCTTGCCATAGGCTTCCAAGGTGCGATCATTCACCCACTTGCGATCCTCATGCAAACTGGAGAAGCGACGGATATCCACTACCCACAAATCAAGCGGCGCTTCACCCTTCATCACCCAATCGGCCAACACCCAACCGGCACCTCCTCCGGCAGCTATGCCAAACGCATTGAAGCCCGCACCCACAAACATGTTTTCGCATTCACTGGCGCGACCCAAAATGAAATTGCCATCTGGCGTGAAGCTTTCTGGCCCGTTGATCATTTTTTTAACGCCGATGTTCTGCAATATCGGCACTCGGATCATAGCCTGTTCGAGATGTTGCTCGAAGTGGTCAAAATCATCATCGAACAAACGGAATTCCCAGTCATTGGGCAAATCGTCTGTGGTCCAAGACATGGGATTTGGCTCATAGCCACCCATGACGAGTCCGCCCACTTCTTCTTTGAAATAGGTGCGGCGATCAGGGTCACGCAATGTGGGCGCATCAAAAGCTAGACCAGGGATTTTTTCAGTGATGATATATTGGTGTTTCACTGCTTGCTGGGGTACGTTGATGCCAGCTAAGGCCCCCACTTGCCGCGCCCACATGCCTGCACAATTTACTACCTTATCACACGCAATTTTACCTTGGTTGGTGTTCACCGCGGTAATGCGTCCATCAACTTGGTCAAAGCCCAGCACGCGAACGCCTTCATGGAATTTGACTCCATGCATTCGGGCACCCTTGGCGAGGGATTGGGTGATGTCAGACGGACTCGCTTGACCATCGCTTGGCAGCCAGCTGGCGCCGATCAAATCCGATGTGTCCATCAGAGGCCACATTTTCTGAACTTCAGCTGGCGAAACAAGATGCATCTCCAGCCCAAAACTTTTCGCAGTTGTGGCTAGGCGTTTGTATTCGGTCCAACGGTCTGCAGTGGTTGCAAGCCGCAAGCAGCCCGACATTTTCCAGCCGGTTTCCAAGCCGGTTTCAACATGCAAATTTTTGTAGAGGTCAACGGAATACTTCAACACGCGTGTGATTGACGCTGATGATCGCAATTGCCCCACCAAACCCGCCGCATGCCAGGTGGTGCCTGAGGTAATACGTCCCTGTTCTATCACAACAACGTCGGCTTTATGGTCGCGGGCCAAGTGATAGGCCGTTGAACAGCCAATGATGCCACCGCCGATGACAACGATTTGGGCGCGGGTAGGAAGTGTCATTCCGGTATTTTTCCGTAACTTTTTTGATAGGTGTCGAGGGCGGCGTTATAGCGAGTCAGATTTTCGTCCGTGTAGGCGTCATAGTCAACGCCGGGTGCGGCAAGAAAAAGGCTGGATACCATGGCCCAGAGCGTTTCACGCAGCAGCGACGCGCACTCCATTGCGGCGAAAGCCTTCATCAGCGCAGCGTCAGGGGGGGAACCGAAATAGGCCGTTAACAGTTGTTGTTGCTGCTCAGCATCCATTTGCGCATTTGAGGATGAGCCTGCAAGGTCAAACATGGCGGTGCCAAATCCTGCATATTCAAAATCGATCAACCAGATTTTTTTTCCATCATCGAGAAAATTGGCCGGCAATAAATCATGATGCCCAAAGATGATCGGCAAGGGCTGTTGTGCCGTTTCAAAAGCATGGGACTGCTGCTGGAACATTTCGCACCGCGCGACATGAAGAGATCTATGTTCATGCAGTGTGCGCACATAGTCGCGCACCACATGAAACGGCCAAAACATATAACCGGGACCAGAGACAAAGTTGGGCATAGTTTCATGGAAAGCGCGGATGAGCTTTCCAATTCGCTCTGAATTGGCCTGCACATCCAATGCCGCGAAGGTTTGCGCTTCAAGAAACTGCGTCACCATCACACCCGCTTCAGCATATTCGACTGCGGGAGCAAACCCCGCCGCGTGGGCCGCACGGGCCACCATCACTTCGCGCGTTCGTGATACGTGGTGGAAGGGGTAGTCTTTTCCAAACCGCACCACATGTTTGCCGCTGCCATCAGCAACGAGATAATTGGCATTGCTCAATCCACCACTGAGGGGCGCAATTGAAAGGACACCGTTCCAGCACGGCAAGTGACGGATTTTATCTTCGTCAGAGGACATGGGACGGAGTGTGCCAGAGGGGCGACGTTAAAGGAAGAGCCTGCCTAGCCCAACACCCGCTCAATATCGCGCAATTCGTCCGGTGAAAAATCCAGCCGCGCCAAGGCCGATACGGCCTCTTCAATTTGTTGCACTTTACTGGCTCCCATCAGAGCTGAGGTCACTTCGGGCTTCCGCAACACCCAGGCAATTGCCATTTGCGCGAGGCTTTGATCTCGACGCGCAGCCATGTCGTTAAGCCTTGTAGACTTGCGCAGCACGTCCTGCGTGATATTTTCTTTTTTGAGGAAATGGCCAACAGTGGCGCGACTATGTTCGGGAATACCGTTCAGATATTTATCCGTCAGTAAACCTTGCGCCAAGGGCGAAAACACGATCGATCCCATTCCCTCGTGAGCCACGGCATCAAACACACCTTCTTTTTCAGGTTCGCGCTGGAACATGTTGTAGCGCGGCTGATGGATGATGCATGGGGTGCCAAGACTTCGAAGAATTTGCGCGGCGCGGCGCGTGGCGTCAGCTGGATAATTTGAGATCCCGACATATAAAGCGCGACCGGAACGCACGGCGGTATCAAGTGCCCCCATGGTTTCTTCCAGCGGTGTCACAGGATCATAGCGGTGGGAGTAGAAAATATCGACATAGGGCAGACCCAAGCGTTTCAAACTCTGGTCGAGACTGGCCAACATATATTTGCGTGAACCCCATTCGCCATAGGGGCCGTCCCACATGTGGTAACCTGCTTTGGAAGAAATAATAATTTCGTCGCGGTGAGCAACAAAATCAGTTTTCAGAATTTCACCAAATGCGGTTTCTGCTGAACCCGGCGGTGGTCCATAATTATTGGCGAGATCAAAATGCGTAATGCCCAAGTCAAACGCGCGTCGACACAACGCGCGCTTGTTTTCAGGATCAGAATCGCCGCCAAAGTTATGCCAGAGGCCCAGGGAAATTGCGGGAAGGAGGAGGCCACTGCGACCACAACGGTTGTATTTCATGGCACTCCTCTCCTCTGACTACTTCATCAATGCCCGTGCTTCATCAGGTCCCAATGGTGCCGGACGTTTGCAGGTTGATTTCAGTGTGACAACCTTGTGGGCTTTGCCAGAGTCAATCATGGCCGTCATGACTTCGACAACGTGGGCCACCAGCGAAATATCGCAGCGCGCCAATTTCTTTTTGTTGATGGCGGCTGCCATATCGGCCAAGCCTGCACAACGATAGTTCGCCCACAGTACATCCGTCTGGCTATTGTTCATGCCCCAGTTGTTTTTGGCAAAGGGGTGATCCCACGACTGCATTGCTCTTGGTGTTTGGTCGCTGCCTGCCACCATCACATCGCCGCCGAAAAAGTTTGGATCCGGCACGAACATCGCCCCGTTCTGACCGTAAATCTCCATGTTCTGATGCTTGTGCGCCCAGACATCCCACGACAATGACACCGTGACGCATGCGCCCGACACAAATTCCAGCAGCGCGTGATATGTCGTTGGCGTTGTCACCTTCAACTTCTCGCCGTTGCGTGGATTTTTGGGTTGGCTGTTGATCACACGTTCCTTGCGTCCCGTGCCAAGGAGTGCGGAAACACGCTTCACCGGACCAATGAGATTGATCAGGTTTGAAATGTAATAGGGACCCATGTCCAAAACCGGGCCGCCGCCGGGCTTGAAGAAGAAGTCAGGATTGGGGTGCCACATTTCCATGCCCGGTCCCATAAAGTGACACGTGCCGGAAACAACTTTGCCAATGTTGCCATCATCAATAGCTTTGCGGGCCTGTTGATGTGAAGAACCGAGGAAGGTGTCAGGTGCTGCACAAACGCGCAGTTTCTTCTTTGCGGCATATTTTTGCAATGCCAACGCATCCTTATAAGACAGCGTCAACGGCTTTTCGGAATAGACGTGCTTGCCAGCTTCAAGAATTTGCTTCGACACTTTGAAGTGTGTTGCGGGCACCGTGAGGTTGACCACGATGTCTATGTCTTTTTGCTTCAACAGGTCTTTGACGGTGTGGGCCCGTACGCCAAATTCTGTGGCACGCGCCTTTGCGGCGTCCATGTTGATGTCTGCCACGGCCCGCACTTCAATGTCCTTGAACAGGTTGGCCAGTTTCAAGTAGGCCCAAGAAATGTTGCCGCATCCGATAATGCCAACGCCTAATACTTTGCTCATGTTATTTGCCTCTTATTGCTTTTTGCAGAAATTGATCGACGCTTTGGCCCAGGCGGCCACGTCCTTCGGATTGTCGTGTTCCATAACATAGGTCAGGCAGTTGGTTTCTTCACGTAGCACTTTGAAAATCTCAGGCCACTTCACGGTTCCTTTACCAACATCACACCAGCCATCTTGGTCCAGGTTCTTGCCTTTTTCTGCGATGTCTTTGACGTGTGCGGAGGTGATGCGATCACCATAGGCGCGCAGCCACTTCAACGGGTTTTGCTTGGCGCGCGCAATCCACGCCACGTCTGCTTCCCAGTTCAGCAATTCACTGCCTTCGAAAATACGTTCATGTGGGGTTGAACCGTCTTTGAGTTTCACAAACTCAAAATCATGATTATGCCAGCCGAAAATATAGCCTTCATCACGGTAGTGTTCAGCCGCAGCGCCCAAGCGCTGGCCAAATTTTTTCCAACCTGCTCCGGTTTTTGGCCGTTGGTCAGGCATGATGTAGGGGCAATAGAGCGCGCGCATGCCGAGTGTCTTGGCGATATGCAGCACGCGCTTCTTTTCTTTCTCGAACATTTCGATGGGGAAGAAGTGGCCCGATGGCATGGTCATGCCATGCTTGTCTAACAGTGCACGAAATTTTTCAGGCTCGTCATAAAACGCACCGGGCGAGCCATAGGCACCGCCGAAGCCCTCTACTTCCGTGTAGCCGGCCTTGGCCAACATCTCGATGATGCCCTCCCACGGCTGGAAGTTACGAGCTGAAAAAAGTTGGAATGACATGCGTTGTGGCATCGGGTGGCCTCCTCAATGTGTTGTTGAATGGGATGATGAATAGAGATCGCGGATCACGAGCGAGTCTTTTGCGCGCGTGAGGTCGGATATAGTGTCAGGCGTGAATGTAATGGTTTTAGATTCATCGCCAAGAAGATCAAAAGCATTGTCGGAGAAGTGACCAGCGACGTCACATTCTGCCGATACATAGAGCGCCATATTTGCAGCCTTTATGCTGATGAACAGCGAGGCAACTTCAGACTGAACAGAAGTTGCAAGTTTGGGATCTGGCAGCGACAAGTGTTTATAGGCCAAAGGTGCGGCGTGGTTTCGGACAAGCTCACCCCGCTCGTCGGTCCAGTTCAGAAAGAGAATCTGATCGTTCGCAAGTTGGTTGAGCTTGATCCGCGTCACTTCAAGTCCAGCATCAGGTGACAGATTCATATTGCCGCTGTACAGCATTGATTTTTCACCTGAAAGTGACACAGCAACAACTTCAAGTGAAAGCGCAAAGGCCTCAACCAAATCACTTACGGCTGAGATGATGTATTCGTCGCCGCTCTTTCGGGCTGTGACAAGCACGGGTGCATAAAAACGTCGCGCCATATAGTGCATGGCTTTCCAAGAGCCACCATGATCCAAGCCAGACCATGACGCCACGGGCCACGTGTCGTTCAATTGCCAATAGAGTGTGCCCATGCAATGGGGCTTCAACGAGCGCCAGTATTCAACCGCCATGCGCATGGCGAGGCCGTGCTGGATTTGGGAGAGATACACAAAATTTCCGAAGTCCATGGGAAAACGGAAATTGCGGAACAAAGTTTCAGCAATGCGCGCATTGCCGCCCTTGTTGCGCTGGTGATGCTCCATGACGGCAGATGAGATGTTGAGGTCTTCCTCCGACTCAGAAAACTCTTTGATTAAACGCAGCGACGGGAAAGACTGAAAACCAAACTCGGAACAGAAGCGCGGCTTCACATCATAGTAATGCTCAAAGTCCCTGCCCTCATGCCACACCGACCAGAAGTGCATGTCACCCTTCGAGTCATCATGCCAGGTGTCACCGAAATCGAGAATGCCGGGAGACGGGGAAGACGGCCACCAGATAGCGCTCGGGTCGGCGCGCTTAACGGCTTCCTCGAGTGTGCGATTGAGGCGGTCATAGTTCACCAAATAGCGGTCGCGGTTCTTCCGCGACTCTTCGAACCACGTAAGTGCGCCCAAAAGTTCATTGTCACCGCACCAAAGCGCGACGCAGGCATGATGCTGTAGCCGCGTTACTTGGTCATGCACCTCAGTTTTCACATTCTCAAGAAATGCATCCGTTGAAGGATAGAGCGAACATGCAAACATAAAGTCTTGCCACACCAGCAGGCCTAGCTCATCGCAGATGTCGTAGAAAAAATCCTGTTCATAATAGCCACCACCCCAGACGCGGATCATATTCATGTTGGCGTCTTTTGCGGCCTGCAGAAGCTTGCGCGTCAGTTCGGGTGTTGCATTGGAAGGAAGTGCATCAGCCGGAATCCAATTTGCGCCTTTACAGAAGATTTCGCGATTGTTCACTTTGAGTGCAAAACGAGAACCAGCTTTGTCTTTGTCAGTCAAAAGTTCTAGTTTGCGGAGACCAATGCGACGGCGTTCAACTTGATTTTCACAATGCACTTCAAGTTCATAAAGGAGCTGTTCGCCCTGACCAGCAGGCCACCAAAGCAGAGGTTCTAAAACTTGGAAACTTGCCGCCAATCCGTGTTTTGTTTCACCATTAAAGATGATGGCAGCGCCATCTGCATGGTATCCTGCGAATTCTATACGCACATCAACAGTGACTGATCCATCTTCATTGTGTTTTTGTTCGACCTGCACAAAGTCTATATATAGGCCTTGGTGATGCACCAAATTTATTTGGCCGCACATACCGATTGGCATAATCGCAAGGTTCCAGTCCCAGCCGAAATGACATTGCGGTTTGCGCAACATATTGCCGTTGGGAATGGGATTGTTGCTGCTGCTATAGGGAATGTAAAATGGTTGCGCGGCTTGCTTGTCGTTTGCGACTTTGGGGTTGGAATGGAAAGTGACTTCTACCACATTCTCGCCGACCTTCAGCGCCTCTGTGACATAGGGCCGATATCGTCGAAAGCAATTCTCTGCTTGCAACACGACAACACCATTTACCTTCACCGTAGCAACCGTGTCGAGGTAGTCGATGTCGAGGTAGTCTTCGCCAGCCTCGACTTTATCGAGGTTGAAAGTTCGCCGCGCCACCCACACTTCATCGGCAACCCAGCGCACATCGAGTTCATTCCGGCCTTTGTATGGGTGCGGAATGTGGCCTGCTGCGATCAGGGCTGAGTGCACATCCCCTGGCACAGGATAAGCGCAAGCATATTCACCATCGGCACGTGCAAGTTGCCAATCTCCATGCAGGTTGATGGTGTTTGTTGATGGCATTCCATCACATGCGGTCGGTTGTGGCTTCGTCGAAAATGGAAGCGAGGTTGATGCGGAAGCGCACTTTTACCTTTTGGCCCGGTGTGAATTTTTCATTGGATTCCACACGGGCGGAGATAGTTTGTCCTTCAACCTTGAGCCAGATCAACGTGTCAGCGCCCATCGGTTCCACGATGTCCACAACGGCTGGATATTCTGCCGTTGCCCCTTCCTCAGCCCCGCCGTTCACGCGGATATGTTCTGGGCGCACGCCAAGCGTTGCGGCTTTGGCGCTCAAGGGCGCGTCGGCATGGTAGGACTTCAATGGAATAGAAAGGCTGCCCAGTTTGAACGAGGCCTTGGCACCTTCACCTAAAATCTCACCCTTGAGGAAGTTCATTGAAGGCGAACCGATGAAGCCTGCAACGTAAAGATTCTTCGGTTTGTTATAAATCGTTTGTGGCGCATCCAATTGTTGGATTGTGCCACCGCGCATGACGGCAACACGATCGGCCAGCGTCAGCGCCTCGATCTGGTCGTGCGTCACATAAATCATGGTGTTGCCAAGCGTCTGGTGCAGACGCTTGATTTCAACCCGCAGTTCGGCGCGCAATTTGGCGTCGAGGTTCGACAATGGTTCATCGAATAAAAAGACGTCAACGTCCCGCACCAGCGCACGGCCGATAGCGACACGTTGACGTTGCCCCCCCGATAGTTGTGAGGGCTTGCGATCCAGCAGCGGTTGGATTTGCAAAATTTCAGAAGCGCGGGCCACGCGCTTGTCCACTTCGGCCTTGTCCATGCCGGACACGCGAAGACCGAAGCTCAGGTTTTTCTCTACCGTCATTTGCGGATAAAGCGCATAAGACTGAAACACCATGCCGATGCCACGATCTTTGGGCTCTTCCCAGGTCACGTTCTTGCCCTTGATGAAGACTTGTCCGTGCGTGGGCTCCAACAATCCCGCAATGCAGTTCAACAACGTTGATTTGCCGCAGCCTGAAGGCCCCAGCAGCACGATGAATTCACCGTCCGCAATATCGAGGTCCAGCGACTTCAACACTTGCAAAGCGCCATAGCTTTGCGCAAGGCCGCGTACCGAAACGGATGGATTATCGATTTTTGCATGCATGTTCATGATATCAACCCTTCACAGCGCCAGCCGCAATGCCGCGCACGAAATATTTGCCGGAGAAGAAATAAATAGCGAGTGGCACCAAGCCCGTGAGAATGGTAGCTGCCATATCGACGTTGTATTCTTTCACACCCTGCCCCGTGTTGACGATGTTGTTCAATTGCACCGTCATGGGGTAGTTGGTGGGGCCTGCATAAATGACGCCGAAGAGGAAGTCGTTCCAAATGCCGGTGACCTGCAAAATCACAGCAACGGTCATGATCGGCACAGCCATGGGCAGGAACACTTGAAACAGAATGCGCCAATAACCAGCGCCATCAACACGCGCGGCTTTGAACAATTCTTGTGGCAATGAGGCGAAGTAATTTCGGAACAACAGCGTGAGCAACGGCAAGCCGAAGATCGTATGCACCAAAACCACGGCAGGCAAAGTAGAAAAAATGCCAAGCCATCTGGTGATAATCACGATGGGGTAAAGCATCACCACATAGGGAATGAAGCTGGCCAGCAACAAAATGGTAAAGAAGGCTTCGGAATATTTGAACGGCCAATTGGCGAGGGAATAACCCGTGACGCAAGCCACGGCGATGGAAACTACAACTGATGGCACCGTGATTTTCAGTGAATTGATAAAGCCCGGCTTGATGCCTTCACAATAAAGCCCGGTGCAAGCTTGGCTCCAAGCTTTCACCCAAGGCGCAATGTGTCAGATCATTCGAAGGCGTAAACAGATTTCCTTCACGGATTGCGTCCAAGTCTTTCAGCGAGGTGATGACCATGATGTAAAGCGGGAACAGGAAGAACACGCAGCACAGGATCAACACACCATAGACAATGGCGCGGGGCAGTGTGATGAGTTTTTTGGGCTTCGGGCCGGAAGGGCCGTCAAAAACTGTTGTGGCGTTCGACATGATTATTATCCCTTCTTGCCAAATTCCATCCGGATCCAGGGGATCAGGATGACGGCCATCGACAGCAGCATGATGGTGGACGCTGCAAGCGACTGGCCAAGGTTGGCTGTAAAGTTTTGATAGATATAACGCGATGGCACGTCGGACGACACGCCGGGGCCACCGTCCGTCGTGGCCAGCACCAAATCATAAATACGAATGGCACCTGAGGCGACGAACACAAATGTTGTGACGAGCACGGGCTTCATCATTGGCAATACAATTTGCAAATAAGTGCGCCAGGTCGGAATGCCGTCGATGCGCGCGGCTTTCCAGATTTCTTCGTCAATCCCGCGAAGGCCTGCCAGCATCAGGGCCATGACAAAGCCCGTGCCTTGCCACACACCTGCAATCACGATGGCGTACATCACCATTTTCTGATCAGCGATCCAGCCGAAGGAAAAGCTGTCCCACCCCATGCCGCGCACGGCTTTTTGCAAGCCATATTCTGGCGAGAAAATCCACGCCCAAACGTGGCCCGTCACGATGAAGGAGAGCGCAAAGGGATAAAGATAAATCGTGCGGAACATGCCTTCCGCACGGATTTTTTGATCCATCAGCACGGCGATCAAGAAGCCCAGCGTCATGACAACGGTGATAAAACAGATGGCATAGGTGACAACGTTGGGGAAAGAACCTGAACACTTAAATTGCCAAGCTGAAGTACCAATTTGGCTGAGTGCCGGGCAATCCATCCAACGGCTGGTGTTGAACAGCCGCGTGTAATTGGCAACGCCGATAAACTTGTCCCACCATTCCGCAGGCGTGAAAAGCGGAAGCACCTTCATGGAGGTGAATGAGAACAATATGACCCACAGCGTGCCACCAACGAACACGAACAAGGCAATCAGTATCATTGCCAACGAGCCAAATTTTGACTGTTGGTTTTCGTAAGGCGCAAACCATGGCACAAGACTCAACGGCACGACGATAGAGAGCAATCCCAATACTGACGGAAACCAGCTAAAGGCTGACGCCGTAACAAATGCGGAGCCCGCCAAGTTCATGACGATTAAGAACAGCGCAAAAATCGCACCGAGGTAAATCAGCTTATTGCTAAACTTTCGAAATGGAATGTCGAGCAGAGTCAGCGCAATACCCGCCAGCACAATAAAGAATGTGGCCCCCGCAACGCCGCTGAACACAGTCCAAGGCGTCCAGCCGAAGCCCAGGAGGAATGCGAGGCTTGCTGCAATCGCAAAGGTCGTGTCGCGGGTGCGGCGGGAAAGATTTGTGGTTTCAAAACTGTGCTGCAGCGCGCGTTTGCCGAAAAGTGCTGCGGCATAAACAATCGCAGTCAGCGCCGCCAGCTTTAACGTGAAAACCAAAATATCAGCGAATAACGCAAATCCACCGACGTGGGTTTTGACATCGATGAACCAACCAGCCCGCTCGAACATGCCATAGGCCAAAAGGCCGAGGATGGAGGCAAGGGCTGTGAGAATTGAATAGACGATGACCGCTGGAACGCGATCACGGGTGAAGACGTAGCGCGGATTTAAGGAAGCTATGGCCATGTCCTGACGTCACTTTTCAAGAATGCGGACATCAGCCAAGCCTCAATTGGGCATCAATCCAATCTGGCGAAACAGGTCCACAACGTTTAAATTCATCTGAACTTCAAAAGCCACCCGCATTCCAATTCATCGTCATCCCGGCGAAGGCCGGGATGAGGCTTTTGCGAACTCAGCTTGCGGCAAGCCTCGTCCCGGCCTTCGCCGGGATGACGGCATGAAAGACGGAACAAGAGTGATGCTTTGAAATCTTAAATGGCAGCACTCCCCACATTGCTGCAGGGAGCACTTTTCAAACCGAAAACTTACTTCGGAGCGTTCTTGATGATTTCAGCGAACTTGGCTTGCGTATCAGCAGCAGTCAGGTTCGGGTCAGCCATGAATGCTGTGAACAGATCGTTGATCTGGTTCAGCGAATCACGATCAATCATTTGAACGTCGTTCGGGAATACGGCGGTTGAGCCGTCAAGAATGGCCAAGCCCTTCTTCATGCAATCGTTTGCAGCGGCCAAGTCAACGTCAGCACGCATTGGCAACGAGCCCTTCTTCAAGTTGAAGGCCACTTGCACTTCCTTGGTGACCAAGGTTGCAGCCATCTTCTTTTGAGCAGCAGTTACTGCTGGATCCTTGTTCTTCGGGAAGTAGAACACGTCACCACCTGTGTTCAGAACTGGGGTTACACCCAGACCTGGCAAGCAGTCATAGTCTTTACCAGCAACGAGGTTGGCAACGGCGAATTCGCCGCCGGCCCAGTCACCCATGATGTTGGCGCCAGCTTTGCCCTGAATTACGAGTGCAACAGCTTCGTTCCACTGTGGAACCATCTTGTCGGCAGGCACGAAGGTGCGCACTGCAGCAAGAGCGTCAAACACTTTTGCGAATTCTGGTCCGGAAGCGAGTGCAACGTCGCGGTCCTTGTAAACCTTCACGAAGTTTTCAACGCCAGCAAGGGCAACAAGAACGTCGTTCACGAGGAGGCCAACTGGCCAACCTTGTGCGAGTGACAAAGGTTGAATGCCTTTGGCTTGCAAGGCTGGAGCGGCTGCTACCATTTCAGCCCAGTTTTGTGGAGGTGCAACGCCTGCATCTTCATAAACCTTGCGGTTGGTCCACATCCATTGGGCCGAATGCAAGTTCACCGGAACGCAATAGACTTTGCCATCCTTGGTGCATGATTCAAGCTGTGAAGCTGGACGCAAAATTTTGGCCCATTCGCCAGCGGTTGCAACGTCGGTGATGTCTTCGAGAAGACCAGCAGCGATCAGATTCGTCAGCGTCTTTGCCTGGGTTTAACTGGGTTGCACCCATGGGATTGCCACCGAGAATGCGCGAAATGATGATTGGACGAGCAACGTCGCCCGAGCCGGCAATGGCGCCGTCAACCCACTTGTCGCCCGAAGCGTCAACTGCCTTGGCAAATTCAGCAACGGCAGCAGCTTCGCCACCAGATGTCCACCAATGTGTTACTTCGAGATCAGCAGCTGAGGCAATTCCAGCGGTCAGCATTGAAGCTGAGAATGCGAGTACGGCGGTAAAATTCTTTAGTCCCATGACAGTTTCCTCCCTTGTCTTATGTGGGTGAGAGGAAAGCTAAACAGGTTTTGAGAAATTTGCAACGTTTCAGAAAGAATTATTTTGAGAGTTAAATTGCTGCGATGCACAACGATTTATCAAGACTTGAAACGATTCAGAAAGTTGCTAGCTTGACCAGATGGACAATTCTTCCGACAAGCGCCCGACCTTGCGATCCCTCGCTGAAATTACGGGGCTTGGCATTTCAACTGTCAGCCAGGCCTTGCGCAATTCACCGGATATTGCTGAGGACACCCGCAAGCGCGTACAGCTTGCAGCGCAACAGGCAGGGTACCGACCAAACCGCGCCGGCGTTCGTTTGCGTACCGGCAAAACCAATGTCATCACAGTTGTGCTCAATCCGCAAGATGAAGGTTCGGGCTTTTTCTCGCAGTTCGTTTATGGCGTGAGCGATGCCCTCGCCAATACGGGTTATCACCTCGTCATTACGCCCTATGACCTGCATGACCCGATGGCACCTATCCGGTATATTGTCGAAACGGCATCCGCTGATGGCATCATCATTTCGCGCACCCAACCGCAGGACGCCCGCATTCGTTATTTGCACGACAACAATATTCCCTTTGCCACGCATGGCCGTACCGACATGGGGATCAGTCATGCCTATCATGATTTCGATAATGATGCTTTTGCCTATGAGGCCGCGCGCCGCCTGGCTGCCAATGGCCGCAAACGCATTGGTTTGATCACACCGCCGCCAGAGCTCAACTATTTCCGACACACCCACGCCGGGTTTGAACGGGGCCTGAAAGACTTCGGTCTGGAGGGTTTTCCACTCAACAGTTGCAACACCGACTCTCCCCTTGCACAGGTGATGGAATTGGGTCGGCAGCTGGCTCATCATCCACAACGGCCTGATGGCATCATCAGTTCTGCAACAACGGCAGCCTTTGCTATCTCTGCAGGGTTACAACACGAGGGTTTGCGCATCGGCAAAGATTTCGACGCCGCATCAAAACACTCCAGCAATCTCATGAACATCGCCATGCCCGATATCATCTCGATACCCGAGGACTATCACTTGGCAGGATTCAGAGCCGCACAATTGCTCATACAAGCCATTGACGGCGTTGCCGCGGACAGGCTGCAGGAAGTTGTGAGTCTATCAGTCAGTTGATGCGATAAGTTGGCTGGGGCGGGAGGGATCGAACCTCCGAATGCCGGAATCAAAATCCGGTGCCTTACCGCTTGGCGACGCCCCAGTAGCTTTTTGAGCTGCGTTCATGCGAACGCGTGCTGTCATTAGCTGCTTCGTTTGCTGGCTGCAACCATCTAAAATGCACTATACAAAAAAGCCGCACGTGGGGCACGTACGGCTTTAAAACTCAAGGTTTTGCGCAATTAACCCTTGCGGCTGAACATCATGCCTGCGGCGGGAACAGCCAAGCCAGCGATAATGGCCTTTACGACGTCGCCGAATACAAAGGGATAGAGACCCCAGCTCAAAGCAGCCTGCATGGCGGTTTGACCTTCTGGCACAACGCCTGTGGTTGCAGCCCAGGTTCCCAGCCAAATCAGACCCGGAACATAAAGCACGACGGCACCAGCCAAAGTGGCGAGTGCAGATTTGAACAAGCTGTTGGCCCAGCCTAACTCAACTAATTTTCCAACGACATAGGCGGCAAGAATGAAACCGACGACATAGCCCATTGACCCTGCTGGTAAGAAATAATCCAGCTTGGCATCAAACAGGCCAGATTTGCCGCCTGCAAAGAAGGGCAATCCAACAGCACCTTCCAAAGCATAAAGCCCCAACGTGGCAGCGCCTAAGCGCGCACCATAGGCCGCACCGATTGAAAGTACGGCCAGCGTTTGCAGTGTCATTGGAACAGGCCACATCGGCACTGTGATTTGCGCTGCCGCAGCCACCACCAAACTGCCGACGACGGCCAGCACGATATTGCGCACCAGATTGAGAAGACGCAGCCTGTGGCCAGATGCGATTTGCGAGAGTAATATTCGACATTATTGGTCCCTGCCCGATTATTATAGTCTTGGGCTTTTAAGCGACAAGACTTGCCAGTGCAACGGGTCTCCCGCGCCTTGAATTCCTGCTAATTCAAACTGGCTTCCAACACGCGTTTCATATTTTGCTCGTGAATGGCCCGGTAAGGTTCAAACATATTGACCCAGCCGCGCGACAATGGCCCCGCGATCAGTTCTTCCAAGGGCGTGACCCGCAATGCAGATTCCGTGCGGCAGCGTTTTAACATGCGGATATATTGTTGCTGTGCCTTGATGAAACCCTTGTCGTAACCACCCGCTGCAATAATGTCAGGGTCGCCATGGTTGGGTAAAATAAAATCAGGCTCCAGAGCCGCCAATCGGTCAAGGTCGCGGAGATGGATATCAAACGCTGCAGGTTCGCCTACATAGGTGACGGTGTCTTCCATCGTATCACCCGCCAGCAACACACCGCGCTGCTTGATCCACACCACTGTGGCGTCGTCGCTATGGATGTTGGCCTCGATCAACTCGACGGCAATGTGCCCAATCATCAATGTCATACTACCGGCAAACATGCGGTCCGGCAGCACCAGCGGGTTGATAGACGGTGGGCCGTCGTAAGTACCATTTTCAATTGCTGTTTTGTTGTCACGCAAGTGTAAGAAGGTTTTACGATTGGCAATTACCGGGCAATCGGCAAACACTTCCGTTCCTGCTACATGGTCTAAATGCCAATGGCTAAGGACTACTGGTAAAGTCCTTCACGCCGCGCGCCGTCAACGTGTCGCGAATGAATTGCGCATGAAACAGAGAAATGTGCGTGTCATACACCAGTGCGTGTTCGCCGCTGACAATGGCGTAGGACGCGATGCCAAGCGACAACGCCCCATCATCTACCCAATTGGGTTCAGCCATAAATTGATGCCCGGCAACGCGGCCGTCATAAAAAGCGAGGATATTGGGTTGCGGTTCCAGAACGCGCAGATGTTTGAGACTCATGGCCTAGGATCAATAGGCGTGATTGAACCCATGTCCAACACATCTTCCATATGTTTGGCCACCGCCAGCAGTTTGGCTTCGCTACGATTGGCGGTGATAATCTGCAAACCTACAGGCAAATGGCTTTTGGTAAAGCCACAGGGAACAGATATAGCCGGACATGCACAGAGCGTTGCCACAGCTACGATCAACAACCAGTCCACATAGGTTTCAAACTCTACGCCATTGCAGGATTTCACATAGCGCTCTTCCACAGGAAATGGTGGAACGATGGTGGCCGGGCACAGCAGTGCATCATAATAGTGCAAGAACTCATTCATGCGATGGAACAATGCGCCGCGTTGAGCTTCGGCACGCGCAATGTCTTCGCCCGTCAGGGCTAAGCCTTTTTCAATGTTCCAGATCACCTCGGGTTTGAGTTTGTCGCGGTGGTTGATCAACAAGTTGCGCATACCTGTCGCAAAGCTCATCGCGCGCAAGGTTTGAAAACATTGCATGGCCTCGCGCATGTCAGGGTGGGCTTGCTCCACAATCACGCCGCTGGCCTCCAGCTTGCGGGCTGCGGCTTCAATCATGTCAGCCACTTCAGGGTCCACAGGTGTGATACCAAGATCACGCGAGAAGGCGACGCGTCTTGGCTTCCAATGATTTCCCATCACCGACAGAAACGAATGCTTGTCTTTGGGCAGTGACAAGGGATCACCTGACTCAAATCCAGACATGGCATCCAGCAGCAATGCCAGGTCCGTAACGTTACGCGCCATCGGGCCTTCCAAACCCAATGTGCCGTCGATTTTACCGTGCACCGTTGCAGCCACGCGGCCCGGCGAAGGTCGCATGCCCACCACACCGCAAAAGCTTGCGGGATTGCGCAATGACCCCCCCATATCAGACCCATGCGCCAGCCACGCCATGCCTGTGGCCAGCGCCACGGCAGCACCGCCCGAAGAGCCAGAAGGTGTCAAAGCTGTATTCCATGGGTTGCGTGTGATGCCAAACACGTCATTAAAGGTCTGGGCACCTGCGCCAAATTCCGGCGTGTTGGACATAGCATAAATAACGCCGCCTTCTGCCTCCAAATGTTTCACCAGAATGTCAGATGTCGGCGCAATACGGTCGGCAAAAATGCGCGAGCCTTGGGTTGAGCGAACACCTTCAACATCAGTCAAGTCTTTAATGGGCAGCGGCAGCCCCGCTAGCAAACCACGCTCATGCAGCGGCTTTTGCATCATTGCATCGGCATGCAAGCGAGCACGATCAAAACACAGGGTCACCAGCGCATTCACCGCCGGGTTTACGGCGACTATGCGCTGCTCAAGAGCCTCTAGGCAATCAAGTGGCGAAATCGCCCCCCTGCGCAAGCGATCGACTATTTCATGGGCGGTGGCGCGGATAAGTTCGTTCACTTGCTCATCCTAATCCTGTTTTTCGCAAACAGCCGCCAGTTTATTGCCATCTGGATCTCGTACAAAACACGCATAGAAGTTTGGGCTGTAGGGCCGAAGGCCGGGCGCGCCTTCGTCGGAGCCACCGTTGCTTAATGCAGCGGCATAAAACGCATCAACGGCCGCCCGACTTTCAGCCGTAAGCGATACCATTGTGCCGTTGCCCCAAGTGGCAGGAAGATTAAGTGCGGGCCTCAACACCCAGAGCCGGCACAGACGCACATCGGTGGACGGCGCAGTTCCGTATCCCAAATCAGTTTCATCGGAGACGTTACAAAACAGGCCCAAGGTTTTCATCACCGGATCATAAAAGCGTTTGCTGCGAACCAAATCATTGCTGCCCAAAGTTATGTAGTGAAGCATATTTTCAACTCCCGATCTGGCCCCACTGAATCCCGTTGCTGCGCCGGGGTCAAGCGCATTAGACTGCCAGCAGATATTCGTTATTGTAAGGAGCCACGCCATGAACGCACCCATCACATCGCCCACCCCCGGTATGAACAAGGCTTGGGTTGATCGGCGCAACAAAGCCGTATCGCGCGGCATTGGCATGGGTGCTGCCGTGATGGCGGAGAAGGCCGAGAATTCCGAAATCTGGGACATTGAAGGCAACCGCTACATCGACTTTGGCGGCGGCATTGCAGTCGTGAATACGGGCCACCGCCACCCCATGGTGATGAAGCGGGTATATGAGCAGCTTGAAAAAGTCACCCACACCTGCGCCATGGTCATGCCTTACACACCGTTTGTTGAAGTGTGCGAAAAGCTGAATGCCGCCGCACCCATTTCGGGCGACGTCAAATCAGCACTGGTCACAACTGGTGCAGAAGCCGTCGAAAACGCCATCAAATATGCGCGCTGCTACACAGGCCGTTCTGACGTTATCGCATTTCACGGCGGCTTTCATGGTCGCACGCTGTTGGGCATGGCGCTGACCGGAAAAGTGCTGCCCTACAAAGTCAAGTTTGGCCCCATGCCCGCGGGCATTTGGCATGTGCCGTTTCCGGTGGAGCACAAGGGCATCACGGTTGAAGATTCGATTCACGCCATCGAACTGTTGTTCAAGTGTGATGTGGAACCCGAACGCGTGGCCGCCATCATCATTGAACCCGTGCAAGGCGAAGGTGGTTTTTACATCGCGCCCAAGGAATTAATGACACGCTTGCGGAAGCTCTGCGACGACCATGGCATTCTGTTGATCGCCGATGAAATTCAATCGGGCTTTGGCCGCACCGGCAAATTCTTCGCCATGGAACATTATGGCGTGGAACCGGATTTGATGACGGCTGCCAAATCATTGGCAGGCGGCTTCCCATTGGCCGCTGTTATCGGCAAGGCTAAAATCATGGACGCTCCAGACCCAGGCGGCATCGGCGGTACCTACGCCGGCAACGCCATCGCCTGCGCCGCAGCACTCGGCGTGTTTGACGCCTTTGAAGCCGAGAATTTGCTGGAGAAAGCCAACAAGCAAGGCGAAATGATCATGAAGCGCCTGAAGGCGATCAAAGCCAAAGGCAAAGGCATGCCGATGGGCGACATTCGCGGCCTCGGTGCCATGTGCGCCTTTGAGTTGGTCACCGAACATGGCGGTAATAAACCAGATGCTGGTGGTGCAAAAGCACTCGCCGCAAAATGCTTGGAACGCGGACTGCTGATCTTAACCTGCGGAGTCTACGGCGATGTGGTGCGCATGCTCACGCCATTGACGGCGAGTGAAATGATTTTGAACGAAGGGCTGGATGTGCTGGAGGCGGCGATTTTGGGGAATTGAGCGTGAAGCTCGAGGTTAAGACGCACGGCATTATTCTGGGCACAGAACGCTTCGAGGAATGCGTTGTGTTCTACCGCGACGCCCTTGGTCTGCCGGTTTGGTATGTCAAAGACAAACTCGTATGTTTGCGTTTCGGCGACGGTTACCTGATGATCGAAACGGGCGGCGTTGCACGCAACGAACGCAAGTCTCAAGCTGAAAACCCGACCATGTTGCGTTTCAATGTCAGAGATGTTGCGGCTTCTGCTGAATTGTTGCGGCAACAAGGCGTCAATGTCGATTTGCAAACATATTCTTGGGGCACAGTCGGCACTTTTATCGATCCCGACGGTAACACCTGCGAATTAAAAGATGCAGATGATCCGTTTTTCTCGAATTGATTGAGAAGCGAAAACTGTTTGGAGGTTGCGATTTCCAGAGCTGAACGACTTTTGAATTTGATAGAGGAATTTAGACGCCGGCGTCGTCCTGTGTCGGGCGATGAACTTGCCCAAACTCTGGGTGTATCAATTCGAACGTTGTACCGCGACATCGCATCCCTGCGTGCGCTGGGTGCGGGAATTGAGGGAGAACCCGGCGTGGGTTATGTTCTACGTTCCGGTTTCCTCTTGCCACCGGTCATGTTTACAATGGAGGAGGTCGACGCGCTTATTTTGGGGTCGCGTTGGGTCTCAGAGAAAGCCGACAAACCACTGGCTGAGGCCGCACGCAAAGCCATGGCGCGCCTCACGGCAGTGATGCCGAGTGATCTGGTAGATCGTGTCGACACGCAATCCCTTGTTTTCACGCCGAACGTGACAGCACAACCCGAAACGATTGACATGGCGCGCGTGCGGCGTGCCATTCATCTCGAACACAAACTTAACATCCAATACAAGGATGGAAGCGGTAAAGCGTCGGAACGTATCATCTGGCCATTCCTGTTGGTTTATTTCGATGGTGGATTGTTGATCTCCGCATGGTGCGAAACCAGAGAAGCAATCCGGCATTTTCACACCAACCGCATCAACGCATTGACCGAACTCTCGACACGCTACCCCAAACGCCGCCATGACTTGATAAAGCTTTGGCGTGAAATGAAAGCTGCCGAACCCACCCCCTAAATGACCACTGCCATTTTCTGACATGTGGTCTGGCTAGTTTTCCTTTGTAACCGGAGAACGATCCATGACATCAAAAACCTTTTTGCGCACGACCTGCTTTGCCATTTTAAGTTTAGGCACGCTGTCAATTCACACCCAATCGCAATCTGCTCAAGGAGAAACCACAATGGAACACACGCAAATTCAACACACAATCGACACCAACAACGCAGCCGTTGCCGCGCTTGACATGGATGGTATTCTCGCAACTTATGAGCCAAGTGCAACGCTCGTTGGCCAACCAGGAATGCCACCTTCAGTTGGCACCTTGGCATTGCGCGCGGCTTTCACACAATTCCTAGGGCTCAATCCAAAAATCACAATCGTGAACCAAGATGTCATTCAATCAAGCGATGTTGCGCTTCATACTTATACTTGGACAATGTCAGGCAAAACACCTGATGGCCATGCTGTTGAGCAAAGTGGATTTTCAATTGTTGTGTTGCGCAAACAACCGGATGGCCGCTGGCTGATGGCGATTGACAATCCCTTTGGTGATCAGCTTCTGCCAAAGGGTTGACGTGTCAAAATTGGATGACATCTCAATTCAACCATTGAATGCGCGGGAGCGATCAGAGCCCGCGCTTCCTCAACTCTTCCATCTCACCTGAAATTCAATTTCTTCTTCGCCATCGTGACGTTCGTGTTCGACGGAGCAGACGGCATGGCTTGGGACGGTGATACGTTCCCCATCCACTTGTATCTGAAACACAGTACCTGACTCCAAACTATCGGCCAGGCGGCGAAGCTTTGCGATAAACTCAGGCAGCGGATAAGTCTTATCAACATCACGTTGCTTCTTCATTTTGTATTTCCATTTGATCGGAGGCGAAAACGAATTTGATTTAGAGCACATTCCCCCGCAGCCGTCACCCTTGCGTCCAGCTTAATTTCGGGCGCGATAGTGGGGAATTGAAAATCCGAATTCGACATGCTATCTTACGGTTTCTGATCGATCAGGAAACGTAAGAATATGAACGCCGTAACACTTTCAAGCAAATTCCAAATTTCCATCCCAAAAGAAGTGCGGGAGTCTCAAGGCTGGAAACCTGGGCAAAAATTCGCCTTTATTCCAAAGGGAAGAGGCTATGAATTGGTGCCTGTGCCCAAACTGCAAGAACTTCGGGGTATTGCTAAGGGTGCCGACACCACTGACTATCGCGACCGTTATGACCGTTACTGATGCGCGTCGTTGATACGTCGTTATGGGTAGAGTATCTGGCTGACGGCCCTTTGGCTGATCAGGCTGAGAATGTGTATTGAACCGCTGTCCACATGCGTCGTTCCCGCAATGGTGCATTATGAATTGACGAAGTGGAGTTATCGGAAGTTTGAACTTGAAAAAGCGCAAGCAGTGCTCTCATTGCTCACCGATTGTAACGTCGTTGCAATGGATGCCTCCATTGCAGCCGAAGCGGCAATATTATCATTGAGACACAAATTGCATGCCACCGACGCAATCATATATGCGACAGCCCAGATGTTGGAAGTAAAGCTTTTTACAAGCGATGCGCACTTCAAGGACTTACCGGAAGTGGAATACTTTGAGAAGTCGATCAAATAGACAATGTCATCGTGAATGCCTCACTTTAGAATTCATAGAATAGACTAGATTTAAGAAGTTGTGATGCGAATATTGACGCCACTGACGGCGAGTGAAATGATTTTGAACGAAGGCATGTATGTTCTGAAGGCGGCGATTTTGGGGAATTGAGAGTGGCATCAAAAATCGATTCAGTGAACACAGGCGCGGCGGGCGAATACTTCGTCATGAGCGAATTGCTGAGACGTGGTTTTATTGCGGCTCTTGCACCTCAAGGAGTAGCTAACGTCGACGTTATTGTTACCGACAAGGCAAGTCAAAGACTATGCTCAATACAAGTCAAATCACGCCGCGATATTGGGTCAGATGGCGGTTGGCATATGGGACAAAAACATGAGACACAATCAGCAGTTAACTTATTTTATTGCTTTGTTGATTTTGGAAAAACCTGTGAAACAGTACCTCAAGTATACGTAGTTCCAGCAAAAATTGTCGCTGACCTATTGTCAGCAAGCCACAAGCAGTGGCTCGCTTCGCCTGGTAAACGCGGTCAGGCGCGAAACGACACCAAGATGAGGCGATTGTTGCCGGATTACACAAAATTGTTTGACGGGGTCAACTCCTCGTTTAATTTGGGTTGGCTTGATAAGTATAAAAGCGCGTGGACTTTATTGAAATTGAATGAATAAAGTGACCCAGATTTCGAAGGGGACCAATTGAGCTGAGCACTCATTTTACCCCAACCGCTCCGCAATCCACAGCTTGATCAGCGACTGCCTTGTTACGCCCAAGGTTTGTGCTTGTCGGTCGAGCGCCTCAACAACCCACTTTGGGAAATCGACATTGACGCGCTTTGGTTCGATGTTGACGCGTCGCGCTTTTGACAGGTCGAGATGCGCGATGATGTCGTCACCCTCATCAAATTTACGATCAAGAGTTTCAGCTTTCAATTTCGTTTTCATAGATCTCAATCTCCTGTGTTCGGGCACGCCGCACTGAAATTAACCGGATTACGCCGTTGCGGCGCGTAAACACGGCCGACCAATACTTTCCACTCAACTGCCCGACAACAAACCAGCGCGGCTCATCAATTGTGCGCGCTGGCACTTCCAGCAATTGAGGGTCAGCCCAGATGTTCTGCGCCGTTTCGAAATCAATGCCATGTTTGGCCAGATTGGCCGCACTCTTGGCATGATCCCATTCAAAAGCAATCAACATGGATATAAAAGGTATAATAATTATACTTTTTTGTCAATACTATGACGTTCAGAAGCTGAAAACAGTGGCCCCTCACATCATACCATTGCGATCCCACGCCCGCCGCACATCCTTATGCGCCGACACAGCATCATAGAGTCGCTTCAGTTTCGGATGTTTCTTCAACAAGCCCTCCACATCATTGCTCCAAGTAATCAACATGGCGGCGTAGATATCGGCGGCACTCATTGTATTGCCGAGTATAAACGGCCCCTCTCCCATTTCATTTGCAAACACATCAAAGTCGCGCGCCAGATCAATGATGGCTTGGGCTTTGATCGCTGGCGCATGTGCAACATCCGATGAATAGCGATGGGGATAATACATTCGGAGATCAGAATTATAGACCGATGCGGCGAGGTAGATTATCATCCGCAAATACTGCGCGCGTGCTGATGTGCCAACGGCGGGAGCAAGACCCGCTTCTGGGTGTGCGTCGGCCAAGTGCAACATGATCGCAGCACTCTCCGTCATCATACTGCCATCGGGAAGCCCAAGCGCTGGCACTTCCTTGCGCGGATTGATAGCGGCAAACCATTCCGGTGATTTGCCTGAAGCATCTTTCGGAACATCGATCAATTCGTGGGGAACACCCAAAACGGCCAGCAGCGCTTCAACGGCAGATGAGCCTGAACCTTTTCGTGCGTAAAGTTTGTACATGCAGGTGAAACTCCATTTTGCTTTTGAGTGGCTTATGCATCGACCCGCGCAGTAACGCGGCATTAACCACAAACGGTCGCGCCGCCACTAAAACTATTGCGTGTAACAATTCATTCACTTGCACGTTATAGTTTAGTTACCGTCGAGGATGTGCTCGAAGGAGGTAGCAGCAATGTTGATGCTGAACAAGTTGATGTCCCATCAAGGCATTGCAGCTCTCGTAGAGATTGTCTGCAACCTGATCCCCAATACCGTGAGGCCCAGCCCCAGTGATTTCGAAGCTTTAGAACGCGCCGTCAACGCCTTGTGGCATGATGAAGACTATGTGCATCAACTCATGGTCACCTGCTTTGAGGCTGAAAACCCTCGTGCATTGCGCGACGATGCGATCAGCGTTTTGCGCGCGGAACTTTCTGAAGTCGACGTGTGCACAATCTTATGCGTGCTGCGGCGCGACGCATCGAAAATATTTGTTACCTATTCGGATGCAGAAACGATGCTGCTCAAAATTGCGCGGGCGCTTATTATGCCACCAACATTTAACAAGGTGACAGTCGCGGTTTGAGTTCAATAATGCGGCGGTTTCTGGTTGGCGGCGGGGCCATCGCCCGCTTCCATCGCCTCAACTTCCTCACCCAAACGACGCAATTGCCTTTCCAGAAGTTCCAGCTTTTTCCATTGCGCCGTCACCACATCATTCAATTCGCCAATGGTTTTCTCCTGATGCGCCACGCGCATTTCCAATTCGCCAATGCGTTGCTCTGTTGTGATCATAGCTTTCTCCTTAACCACATCTTTTGACCCAAATCTTTGAACTTGCAAAGCATTCCAAAAGATTCAAGAGTTGTGATTACATTTAACGGGAGAACGAATTATGATGAAGACACTTCTTGCATCAGCTGCTGCTGCCGCATTGCTCGCAAGCGCTACGATTGCGGCACAAGCACATACAAGAGAATTATGGATGCTCGGCGGGTTTTCGCATCCTGAAAGCGTAGAGCTCGATATCAAACATCAAGTGCTTTATGTCTCCAACGTCGGCGGCGCGCCGACAGCAAAAGATGGCAATGGTTTCATTTCGAAAGTCTCGCGCGATGGCAAGTTGATCGAGCAAAAATGGATCACCGGCATGAGTGCTCCCAAGGGCATGGTCATCAACGGCAACAAGCTTTATGTGTCTGACATTGATTATCTGGTTGAGATTGACACGGACACCGGAAAAATCGTCAACCGTTATCGCGCCAATGGCGCTGTGTTCCTCAACGACACGGCTCTTGATAAAGACGGCAATGTATATGTCTCTGACATCGCCACAAAAAAAATCTGGCAATTGAAGGATGGCAGTATTTCAGTGTGGTATGAGAAGGATGATCTCATGCATCCCAATGGTTTGCGCGTCATCGGCGGCAACAAATTGCTGGTCGCTGGCTGGGGCAAGGACATGCAGGCCGATGGTTCCACCAAAGTGGGCGGCAATCTGTTCACCATCGATCTTGCCACCAAAGAGTTGAAGAATTTGGGTTCGGGTGCACCGATTGGCAACCTTGATGGTTTGGAACGTGATGCCCATGGCAATTACCTCGTGACAGACTTTCTGGCCGGCGCTCTGCTGCGCATTCGTCCAGACGGCAGCCATGAAGTGCTGATGGATTTGAACGCGGGATCGGCTGATCTTGATGTCATCAAAAAAGGCCACGTAGCTGTTGTGCCTGTGATGTTGGACGATAACGTCCGCGCCTTCTGGGTCGACTAAGTCGTTATCACTGCCTTCGAGGCTTTGCCTTGAACCACCAATTCAAATGCCGTTTGCGCTTCTGTAAGCGGCATTTGATGACTGATCAAATTTTCAAGTCCAACATATCCTTCGCCCGATAAAATTTTCATGGCGCGATGCAGGCCTTCGGGTGTGGCAGAATAGCTCGTGATCAGATTGATTTCGCGCAGCCAGATGTCCCACATCGGCAGTGTGAGTTCAGCCCCGGGCTTGCCACCAAAAATAACAATCGTACCACCATCGCGTAGACTTGAAAGCGCCAGTGCAATCGTTGCGGCATTGACGATGGTGAGTATGACGCAATCCACGCCGCGACCATCGCTGTGTTGTTTGCACAATGCTGCAATATCATCCGTACTCGGAATTCCACCAGTAACAGCGCCCCATGTTTGCGCCACTGCGAAGCGCTCAGGTCGCATGTCCGCTGCAACAACTTTCACGCCTAAATCCCGCAACAGCGGCATGAACAGAATGCCCACAGCCCCTGCCCCAACAACGAGGCAAGTATCACCGCTAGCAAGGTCAACCCGGTCCAAAGCACGCAAACAACAGGCCATCGGTTCCATAAATACCGCGCGCCCATCCGGCACATGGTCAGGAATGGCCACCACCGTGGCCGTCACTAAGGACGCTGGCACGCGAATAAATTCTGCAAAGCCACCAGGGTCAATATTGGAACTCTTGAAAACCGGATCCATGGTTTCACTGCCACGCTGGCATAATGAGATGTCACATCCGGCGCGTGGTGCGCCAAAGCCACCCGCTGGCCCACTCGCGAATTGCGACACGCCCTGCCCCACCGCATGCACCACGCCCACCACTTCATGACCAAGTTTTTGTGGTTTGGGGTAACCACCGAATACTTTGGCAGTGTCGGTACCACAAATTCCGCACATGACAAGTCGAACTATGATTTCGCCCGCTGCTGGTTCAGGCGTTTTCACTTCTAAAGTAGAAACTTGGTCTTGAATGTCGCAGCGCAAATATTTCATCTGATCATCATGTACGGCTTGCCGTTTTGTTTCAATGCCAAGTATAGCTGTTCCGATGCTGACTTTAGCTATAATTGGTTTTATCTGTTTCATTGGTTTGATCTTTGGTCCGCAATTCTGGATCAACTGGACCATGAAAAAACATGCCGTCGAACGTCCGGATATGCCGGGTACGGGCGGTGAATTGGCGCGGCATTTGTTGGATGACGCGGGCCTCACGGATGTGAAAGTGGAAGTCGTTCCGGCGGGGGATCATTATTCGCCAGATGATAAAGCCGTGCGCTTGTCGCAAGCAAACTTCAACGGAAAATCCATCACTGCCATCGCTGTGGCCGCCCATGAGGTGGCCCACGCCATTCAAGACCGTGATGGTTACGCCCCGCTGATATGGCGACAGCGCCTGGTCAAAAAAACCATCATCGTCGAACGCATTGGCAGCATGGTGTTGATGGCCACACCCTTGGTATTCGCACTGGTGCGCAGCCCCGTGGTGTTGGTGTTGGAAATATGTGCCGCGCTCGGCATCCTCGCCTCCACCATTGTTATTCATACAGTCACGCTGCCAACCGAGTTTGACGCCAGCTTCAAGAAAGCGCTCCCGGTCTTGGAAAGTTATGTCCCGCCAGAAGAAATGGCAGGAGCCAGAAGTGTTCTGAAAGCCGCTGCGTTTACGTATGTGGCAGGAGCTCTGGTCAGTTTGATGAATGTGGCGCGGTGGTTGCGGATATTGCGGTTCTGAAACTGCAATTCCGCTGTGCCTTTAGACCACCTGTTCCGGGGCACTCCCTGAGCCTATATTTCAGCCACAGCAGTGAAATCGAGACGATGATGTTGAAACGGCTTAAAACACTTTCTGTCACCAGCATCCTTTGCATGACACTCAGCCCCCAATCTCACGCCCACGTGAAATGGTTTGCGCCTTACATCGTACAAGCCGAACCGCAACCTATTGGCATGACGCTCACCAATTTCTGGTTCTGGCTTGCCATTGTCTTGGTCACGGCATTTTTGGTGGCGACACGTTTTGTCGAACAATCTGATTTGGGTGCAAACGTCACGAAGATGATGGATCGCATCACCGATCCCTTGTGGCTGCGCCTTGACGATTTTGTCCGTGCCGTGATCGCCGGATTCTTTGTGGCCATTTTCGCCGTGGGCGGAGTTTATCTCACACCGGATTTGAAGACCCCTGCCGAATGGGTGTCGTGGGTACAGCTGTTGATTGCGGCTGGCATATTCTCAAAACGCACCATGCCGCTATCAGCAGCGGGCATCATTGGCCTGTGGCTCTTGGCCTTGCGCGACTACGACTTGTTTCACCTTTTTGATTATCTCGCACTCGGCGTTGGTGTAGCGGCTTATCTTGTGCTGGCAGCATCAGCGCGGGAAGACTGGCGCAAGCATCGGTTTGAAGTGTTGCGCTGGGCCGTCGCCATCGCCTTGATGTGGTCCAGTCTTGAGAAGTTTGCCTACCCCGACTGGTTTTATCCCCTCGTTGAAGAACGTCCTTTCCTCACTTTCGGTATTCCGCGAGACGCCTTCATTCCAATGGCAGGCGTTTCGGAATTCACCCTTGGATTTGGCTTGCTGGCTACACCACTCATGAGACGCCTCTCTGCCATCGGCCTCCTCGTTATTTTTACGTCGGCCGTGTTTCCTTTCGGACGTGTCGACATGATCGGGCACGCCCTCATTATGATGATCATTGTCGCCATCGCCGTAGATCACACCCGCGAACTCAACTTCATGAACGCCATTCGTCGCAATATCGTACTGTTACCCGTTTCATTGGCCGGCTTTCTTGCAGTTTTTGTCATAAGTTATTGGGGCCTTCATGCTGCGATTTATGGCGTTGGGCAATTAGATGCAGCCAATTCACCACGGACAACCCATGCCCCTGATCCAGACCATCCTCATACTGCGGAGTGAGGCACTTCATTGAACCTGACGCGCACGGCCTGATGATTGTCGTAACGCATTCAGACGTGTTGCAGATGTCTTGCAACAATCAACCATGACCAACTCACCGCGTCGGCACCAAATTGGGTTACTTGTCGTCTTGATTGCCGTCATATCGTGGAGCAGTGCCGGGCTTTTCATTCGCATTTTAAGCGTCGATGTCCCAAACATCCTGTTCTGGCGTGGCATCTTCGGTGCCCTTGGTCTTTTCGTTGTCATCGCATGTTTGCCCATCACGGGCGGTCTCAAAGATTTTCGACATATGGGCTGGCCGGGATGGGCCTATGCGGTGATCACGGCCTTGTCGATGTTGTTTTTTGTCAGCGCGCTTCGCCACACCAGTGTGGCCCATGTCGCCATCATCACTGCGATTGTGCCGTTTGCCGCAGCTTATCTCGGCTGGCTGGCTCTCAAAGAAGTTCCAACCCGCCCTGCACTCATCGCCAGCGCCTTTGCTTTGTTAGGTGTGATCATCATGGTCGGCCTCAATCAAGACGGTCACTGGTCCGGCGACACGTTGGCGTTGGTCATGGCTTTGGGCATGGCTGTGATGATACTGATTTCCCGCAAACACCCCCAAATTCCTGCACTGCAAGCCACCTGTATCGCGTCCCTTCTCAGCGGAATCTTCGTCATTCCTGTTGTGACCTTTCAAGGTTTGAACACGTTTGAGCTCAGCACACTGTTCGCCTTCAGCGTCGTCAACCAAGTCATCGGCTTTGGGCTTTTCGCCTTGGGTGCACGATGGCTACCTCCAACACAAACCGCGTTGCTCACTTCCCTCGAAGCGCCATTGGCACCACTTTGGGTGTGGCTGGTGATCGCAGAAGTACCCGGCCCCGCCACAATTTTTGGTGGAGCGCTGGTTATGATTGCTGTGGTGGGGCATGTGTTGTGGGAGGGACGCTCCAAACAAGAAAATCAGACAGTGTAGATCTGTTTACGCAACGTTTTCGCCAAGCTCGCAATATCAAAACCCATGGCACGATCAGTTGCGTCATCCGGAAAATGGATGCCGATGTCTTGCGCCCGATTTCGCAGTTTAAGTGGAATGGTTCGACCTGTCATTGTGAGCGCGCGCAAAGCAATTGGCGCAAGTGTCGCCATCGTTTGTTCAAACAATACTGTTGCGCGATCATGTTTTTGCCATGCCAGAAATACGGGCGAGGCAACGTCATCTTGACCAAATGCGCCGGACTCGGAACCCGGCAGCAAGGTCGGCGCGGACAACATGCGCATCTCTTCTTCATATCCAACAATGGCCATCGGCAAGCAACCGAGGTAACTCATGCCGTCTTCGTAACCCAAAAATTGCGGAAGCAATGATACGTTGGCATCCTGCAGTTTTGCAGCAATGCGACCCGCAAGAACGGCCAAATTGGTATAGGCGCATACCAAACCATCCATCGCGGCGGCAGCTTGCATATTATGGTACCCCCCCGTACTGATCACAGGGTCATCACCAATCTGGTGCCCTGGTGGAAACACCACGGGATTGTCACTGACAGCCGCAAGCGACTGACGTGCCACCTCCTCAGCTATCAAACCTGCACGATGGGCTTGGCCCAAAATGCGTGGCAAAATGCGAATGCTCACAGGGGCTTGGTAGGGTCTGCGTGGCAGGCTTCCGCCTTCCATGAGTTGCCGCAACAGTGAAAGTGCCCAAGCATCATGCGGGTTGTTCCAACAGCCCTCAAGTTCCTGCGCAAAATGCCCATGCGGCGTGTTGAAGGCTTCAGCTGCTAAAGCAAAAACCTCTGTCACCACGTGTAGTCGCGGCAAGGCTGAAAGCGCTGCATCAGCAATCAACGCTGTGGCTGCCGGAGACCCATTGACCAAAGCCAACATGTCCTTTTCTGCCAGTGGCCATTGCGATGCCGTGTGCAAAAACAAGTGCGAGAGCGACAAAATTTCTCCTGCACCTCCTTGTCCACGCGATGGCACATATGGCATCGATGGCCCGGCCAACATATCTGCCACTGCCTGTGCCACAGCAGGTGAAACAGCCGCATGCCCCTCGATGAAATTTGCCAACCGAGCAAACACAATTCCGCGTGTCACGCGATCAGGCAATGCCTCACCCCACGACGCCGCGCGATGATGCGTTGGTTGCCGCGCCTGCAAAGCACGCTCCGCTGCGTCAAGTCGGACCTTGGCGCGTCCACCGTAACCCGTGTTCACGCCATAGATTGACACATCGGGTTTCTCGATCAGCTGTTCAAACGCTGCCCGTGCCACAGCAATACTGTGCTTCGCAGTTTCACCCAGCACCACGCTTTCTCCACCCCAAGCTGCGCGCTTGCAATGTTCGAGTGTGAAATCGATTCGAGAGTTGAGCGTCACGGTCATTTTTCAGGTTCCTGTTGCGAGCGACCGCAGCTTGCAACAGCCTTAGCATTTTGAACAGCGTCCACAGCCAACGTCGTCTGCCTGATAATCCTCAGCCTATTGTTGGCGGCTTATGTACAAAAGCCATGACCCATTTCTGGATCATGGACGTTTTTGCATTTTCACCGTACGGTGTCAAGCGTTATTTTCCTGTATAAGGAAATCAACGACTTGCACGGAATTCCCACGGGGTGACTTTGCCGTCCTTATCGGTATCGGCAGCGGCCAATTTGGCTTGTGCGTCGGCGAAGAATTCGAGCTTTGTCCAAACCTGCATCCTTGTTTGTATCGAGGCTTGCGAATTTGTCCTTGCGGACTTTTTCAACTGCGGCTTTTTCATCGCTGTTCCAATTGAACCAGCCCTTGTGGCCACGAGGCCCTGCAATGAATTCAGCTTCCGTCAATTTGCCATCACGGTTATCATCCATGCGGTGAAACGCGAATTCAGCCATGGATGCAGCTTCGTCAGCGCCGACCACGCCATCATTGTTGGCGTCGATCATTTGCATGCCGTGTTTTCCGCCACGGCCGCCATGTTTACCGCGGCCTTCGCCATGGCGGCCACCGCGATGACCCATGTTGTCGCCATCGACCTGTTCAATGCCAGGGGCCAGCTGAGCGTCGTCAGCCTGCTGCGCTGTCGCCACGCCAAATGCAGCGGAAAGCATGAGGGCCGAAGCGATTGAGAGTTTTGCAAGGTTGTTCATTTTCGTCTCCAATGGGTTGTTAGTGCCCATAAGACGTTTTGACGCGGAAAATCCGTCGCTGGCTTTCGTATTTGTAATCTTGGTGGTCAGATTGTGGCGAGGGCTTGTTCGATGTCGGCGATCAAATCATTGACGTTTTCAATGCCAATGGACAGCCGCACCAAATTGTCAGGCACAGGGCTTGATGGACCTTCAACGGTTTTGCGGTGCTCGGCCAAGCTCTCTACACCACCCAATGATGTGGCGGGGATGATGACGTTCAGTTTGGTGCAGAATTTTTGCGCGCCCGCAAAATCCGTTTTCAACTGCAAGCTCATCATGCCGCCATATCCATCCAACATTTGCTTTTTGGCAATTTCGTAACCGGGATGCGTGGCAAGCCCCGGATAAAGCACTGCCTCAATTTTTGGGTGGTTGGCAAAGTGCCGGGCGATGGATTTGGCATTGGCCGACGCTTCACGATAGCGCACGAACAGCGTGCGAAGTCCACGCATCAACAACCAACATTCAAATGGTGCCAGCGCAGCGCCAACTTTGGTCCTCAGCATACGGATCATTTTCCAACGCTCATCAACCTCACGTGTAACGAGCGCGCCACCCAATACATCTGAATGGCCATTCAGATATTTAGTGACGGAGTGAAACACGATATCCGCACCGAGCGTCAAAGGCTGTGTCGTCACCGCCGCTGTTGACGTAGCATCTACGGCGAGAATCGCACCTGCCGCATGGGCAGCTTTTGCCGTGGCTGCAATATCAACTACATTCCAAGTGGGATTCATGGGCGTTTCGATCCAGACCAGATCGGTTTTGCCCTTTTGCAGAGCTGCTTCCAATGCGCCTGGTTTCAGCGGATCATAGAGCGTCAAGCTGATGCGGCTCTTGGCCTCCAACAGTTTCAACCAGTCCCTCGTGCCATAATACATCGTGGTAATAGCAGCGACATGTCCCCCCACGGGTACTGTTTCTAAAAGCGTTGCGATTGCTTGCATGCCTGATGGGAACAACAGGCACTCAGGCCCGCGCTCTAGGGCGGCAATGGTTTCTTCTGCCTGCCACAGTGTTGGGCTGCCGTTGCGTTGGTAATTCTCTTTCAGTAACGGCACATAGTTTTCGTCACGTGCGAATGTGGTGCTCAGATGCAGCGGTGGTACAACAGCTCCCGTTGTCGCATCCGTTGAATTGAGAGCATGAGCAGCGATTGTTTCAGGCCGCAAATTTCGGTTAGACATGTTGGCCGCCATTGATGTGCAGTTCAGCGCCTGAAATATAAGACGATGTTTCGGTGCAGAGGAAATAGATGGCTTTGGCCACTTCTTCAGGCTGGCCCAATCGACGCATCGGTATTTGCGGAATGATTTTGACGGTGCCCGGCGACAGGATTGAAGTTTCTATTTCGCCCGGTGAAATCGAATTAACGCGCACCCCATGGGGGCCAAAATCATGGGCCATTTCGCGTGTAAGCGAGGCAAGCGCTGCTTTAGACGTTGAATAAGCAGCTCCCGCAAAAGGGTGAACTTTAGTGCCGGCGATCGAGGTGACGTTTACGACAGCACCTTTGGCAGTTTGCAACTCATTCAAAAGCCCACGCGCCAACATGATGGGAGCGAAGAAATTAATTTGAAAAACCGTTTTCCAATCTTGTTCTGCAGTCTCCAGAGAATTCATCCGCGCACCGCCGGCAAGTTTTGGGCTGATCGCAGCATTGTTCACTAGAGCATCCAATTTTCCGCCATGGGCCAATAATTTCTCGCGCATGAGGGCAATGGCTTTGTGCGTATCATCAGACGACGCAAGATCAACAACGATATGATCATCTGGTCCCGCATCCCAAGGGCAATCATCTGGAAAGGGATGTCGCGAACAGGTTATGACGCGCCAACCTGCTGTGGAGAAGCGTTTCACAGTGGCATGGCCAATGCCGCGTGAGGCCCCGGTGAGGATTAAAGTTTTGCGTGAGTCGGTCATCGTCACGGATACAACCGCGCCTTGGTCCAAGCACCTTCTGGCGTTTCGCGACGAAACACCACGCGGTCGTGCAAGCGAAATGGCCTGTCGTGCCAGAATTCAATCGACAAAGGTTTGATGCGAATGCCTGACCAATGGGGCGGCCGGGGAATATCGCCTATACCAAACCGAGCCGTATTCATCGCCACTGCCGTTTCCAATTCAAAACGCGCCGTGAGCGGGCGTGACTGTTGCGATGCCCAAGCACCAATGCGTGAATCGCGCGGACGGGATTTGAAATAGGCATCAGCTTCCGCATCGGTCACTGGCTCCGTCAATCCGCGCACGCGCACTTGACGGCGCAGGGATTTCCAGTGGAACACACTTGCAGCTTTCCCAGCGCTTAAAATTTCCTGGCCCTTTTGACTTTCGAAAGTTTGTGTAAAACACAAAACCTCTGTCATCGAAATCTTTCATCAACACCATGCGCACATTTGGCAGGCCTTCATCATCGACGGTTGAAAGCGCCATGGCATCGGGGTCGTTGAGTTCAGACTTCTTTGCATCCTGATACCACTCGGCAAAGAGTTGGAACGGATCATTGCGCTCGGTAAAGCCAAGTGCGGCGGTCAAAGTGGCGAGGTCATTGAGGCTCATGAAGGTATGATACGCAAGACCTTGCATTTTGGATAGCACCACAGTTGATGATAAGCTTTCGTCCACTTCGCTTTGCAGTAGACCGGATGCGTGAATTTGTGCGAAGGAAGGGAAACTTAGAAGTCGGGGAAGGCTTGTCGGAGAAATTATGAGTAATTCCAAAGGTTTAATGGCTGGAAAACGCGGCCTGATCATGGGTGTCGCTAACAATCGATCGATTGCATGGGGAATCGCTAAGGCATGCGCTGACCAAGGTGCAGAGCTGGCCTTTACCTATCAAGGCGATGCTTTAAAAAAGCGGGTAGACCCTTTAGCCGCCGAAGTGGGTTCGGACATGGTGATCCCTTGTGATGTGAGCGACATGGCTTCCATTGATGCAAGCTTCGCAGAGATCGAAAAGAAATGGGGCAAGCTGGATTTCATTGTTCATGCCATCGGTTTTTCTGACAAGGACGAATTGCAGGGACGCTACGTCGATACATCAGCTGATAATTTCAGCAAGACCATGTTTATCTCTTGCTACAGCTTCACGGCTGTTGCCCAGCGGGCAGAAAAATTGATGACAGATGGCGGCTCAATGCTCACGCTCACTTATTATGGCGCTGAAAAATGGATGCCGCATTACAACGTCATGGGTGTGGCCAAGGCAGCACTTGAATGCTCGGTTCGCTACATGGCCGCTGACCTCGGCGTTAAAAACATCCGTGTGAATGCCATTTCAGCGGGTCCGATCAAGACTCTTGCTGCGTCAGGCATTAGCGACTTCCGTTACATTCTGAAATGGAATGAGTATAATTCACCGCTGCGCCGCACTGTGACAATTGAAGAAGTGGGTGATGCTGGCATGTATTTCTTGTCAGACCTTTCGCGCGGCGTGACTGGTGAAATTCATCACGTTGATTCAGGTTATCATATTGTCGGCATGAAAGTGCCAACGGCCCCTGATATGTCGCTTAACAAAGATGAAGCTTAACCCACTGTTTTTTGTTCGCCATGGCGAAACGGATTGGAATCGCAACGGCCTTATTCAAGGTTCGATTGATACTGATCTGAATGAAACTGGGCACGGCCAAGCAAAATACGTGGCTGAACTTCTGGCTTATCGCAAGCATGAGTGGGACGACTTTCAAATTGTTGTCAGCCCGCAAAAGCGCGCGCAACAAACGGCTGCTTACATTCTCGCCGCATTGGATCGCCAAGATTTCGACACCGACGACCGGGTGCGCGAACTTGGCTTTGGCATTTGGGAGGGAAAGCCGTTTTGGGAATTGAAAGCCTCGCCGGTTTACCCCGCTGATCCTGAAGGACGCTTTTTCTGGCGGCCTGAAGGCGGAGAGAGTTATGAAGATGGCGTGGCACGGGTCAATGAATGGCACGCTGAATTGAAGCGCCCCACTTTGGTGATTTCCCATGGTGCGGTTGGCCGCTGCCTGATGGGGAGCATCGCCGGATTAGGTCCACGCGAGTTGGTCAACTTGCCGACGCCGCAAGGTGCTTACTGTCATCTCGAAAATGGTGCTTTGCGATGGTTTGTTGAGTGAACCATTGGACTACTGCAGATCGGCAAAAGTTCAAACTGACAATTCTTGATTGCTTTTGAGTGGACTTCACTCACTTCAGATTTTGAATTTGCGTTCCCCGTTTGACTTCTCTGCTTTCGAACCCAACAAGTCTCTCTGATGTGCTGCACGTGTAGTTCTCGACGTTTCGTCTATTGAACGCATCAGAATGTACACATAAATTTGAACTTCCACCCCAGACATAGTCCTTCTTGAAAAACCCCTTCTTGCTTTCCGCATAGAAACCAATTTTGTGGGAAGCGTATTTCCCGAGTCTTCGGGAAAACTTCTTGCATTCGCCTTTACTAAATTTCCACCATCCTTGAACAGTCCAAGAGTCATCTTCAGGCTGGTCATAAAGCGCTAGGGCTAAAAATAACTTGCCTTTGGACTTATTACAAAATTCAATAGTATAATTTCCATGATCGACAGTTTTCTGCCGTCGGTTTTCAGGAGCCCTGCTAGGGGCAGATGCAGTTTCTCCGCCATTCGAATCCGTTGGATTGTCATTTTCGCCATTTGATGCTCGTTCTGTAGGGTTATCAGATGGCGGCTCAAACACACACAAATTATGTCCGGAACCCTGATCCTTTTCCCAATGAATAAAGCCTGGGATGGCATTGCAGCGCGCTTCAGATTTTGTGTAATAGTCCATTTGACCGCGGTCTTTGTCCTCAAGCATGCATTTGTTGCCGTAACTCTTCAATCTGCGTTCATAGTTTACCTCACCTGGACGAGGAAGGCTGGCATTAGGATCGACTATGGCACAAACATCCGCCATCGCTGCGGGTGACAAACCGAGCACTACTAACAACGACACTACGATAGACCAAATTGCAAGTTTGCTCATCCCGTCACCACTAAGTCGATATCTGCCTTAGAAATTGTAAGCATATTGAATTTCAATTTACAACTGGCCGCAATCACAGGCCTCTGTTTATCTATATTGTCTCATGCGGAGCAGCTGATGTCCCAAAGCTTTTCCTATGTCGTTCCGACTTTAAAGGTTAGAAGTTTGATCTTAGGTCTGAGAAACTGACAGCAGTTGGGTGAGAAGTTTGACGGAACCGAAGTTCCCGCTTAATCAGTAGCCATGTCACACAATACTTTCGGTCATCTCTTCCGCGTTTCGACTTTTGGCGAAAGCCATGGGCCTGCCATTGGCGCATTGGTCGATGGCTGCCCACCCGGCCTTAAAATCACGGCTGAATTTATCCAAACGTTTTTGGACAAACGTAAACCTGGGCAAAACCGCTTTACCACGCAGCGGCAGGAAGCGGATCAGGTGCGCATTCTCTCTGGTGTGTTTGAAGATGAACGCACCGATGGCCTTGTCACGACGGGTGCACCGATTTTGTTGCAAATTGAGAACACCGATCAACGCTCCAAAGACTATTCCGATATCCGCGACAAGTATCGCCCGGGCCATGCCGACTTTACTTATGATGCCAAGTATGGCGTGCGGGATTATCGTGGTGGTGGACGTTCGTCGGCGCGGGAAACAGCATCACGTGTTGCTGCGGGAGCGGTCGCGCGTTTGGTGGTGCCACAGGTGCGCATTCGCGGCTACATGGTGCAGATGGGGCCGCACAGAATTGATCACCAGAATTTTGACGACGCTGAAATCGACAACAACCCATTCTTCTGCCCCGATGCAAAAGCGGCCAAAACTTGGGAAAGCTATTTGGACGGCGTGCGCAAATCTGGTTCGTCCTGTGGTGCTGTGATTGAGGTGGTGGCGTCAGGCATTCCAGCAGGATGGGGTGCGCCGCTCTATGGCAAGCTCGACGCTGAATTGGCCTCGGCGATGATGAGCATCAATGCTGTGAAAGGCGTTGAAATTGGCGATGGCTTTGCCTCCGCTGCCCTTTCAGGCGAAGACAACGCTGATGAAATTCGCATGGTCAAAGGCAAGCCTGAGTTTCAGACCAACCATGCAGGCGGCGTTTTGGGTGGCATATCATCCGGGCAAGATGTGGTGGTGCGATTTGCGGTAAAGCCAACGAGTTCGATTCTCTCGTCACGTGAGACAGTAACCAAAACAGGTGAGAACACGGACATCATCACCAAGGGCAGACATGACCCCTGCGTGGGCATTCGCGCTGTGCCCGTTGGTGAGGCGATGATGGCGATAGTGTTGGCCGATCAGTTTTTGCGGCACCGGGGGCAAGTGGGCTGATTAAAGCAAACTCATCTGCCCGCCACGTTTAGGCGGTTCTGCTTTGGGTTTCGGTGGTGGCGCATTGCGGGTGATGATTGTTGGTTCCATTTCAAAGTAATCAGAACCTTGTGGCACCATCAATGGCATGATGTGTTTGGCATCGTCAACGCGGACATCCAACCATGTGTCGAAGTCTTTCTGATGAATCACAACCGGACTTCTAGGATGAATGGTTTCAACCAATGCATTGGCAACGGTGGTGATGATGGCGGCGGTTTCGAGTTCGGAGCCATCAGGCCCCATCCAATGTTCCCAAATTCCAGCAAAAGCCATGATGCTGTGATCTGGGCGGTGAATGTACCAAGGTTTCTTTTTGCCCGGCACATCGCCTTCCCATTCATAAAATCCATCGGCGGGAATGAGGCAGCGGCGGCGGCGGATGGCGTTTTTGAAACTCGGCTTTTCCAGAATGGTTTCGGAGCGCGCGTTGATCAATGGTTTCGGCTGAACTTCCTTGGCCCATGACGGCACAAAGCCCCAGCGCACCAAGGCGAAATGGCGAACTTCATCATTGCCCTGACGCACAATCGCCATTGGGCCCGCCGGGCGTAATGTATTGGCGCGGCGGAAAGTCTGGCATTTCAATATAGTTGAAAAGCCCGCGTGCCTCTTCCGGTGAGCGTTTGAAACTGTAAAGTCCACACATGGTCATTCAGCATAACAGTGCCAAACAAATCATCAAGGCTGCATCAGCTTGCGTGTGGCGGGGTGATCAGGTGCTTGTTGGTTCAGCGCGGAAAACTGCTGGGATACGGCACTTGGAGTTTGCCGGGAGGAAAAGTTGAAGCCGATGAAATCGCTGATTGTCGCCGCCGCGCGCGAGTTGTTGGAAGAAACAGGAGTGATCGGCGCATTGGTGCACAGCGTGGGGGACTTCGCCATTACTGCTGGAGACACACAATACGTCATCTCTTGTTTTTCCGGCGCTTATGTTTCAGGTGCAGGCTTCAGCCATGAGTGATGCCAAAGATGTTGCCTGGGTGCATTGGCAGGAGATTTCGGCGAAACCGCTGGCACCAAACATCGCAGATGCCATCGCACTTGCGCGCAAATTTATAAGTGTTTGATGAAAATGCGGTTTTAAGCGTTAACCTTCGTTTAAGGTCTGAACTCGTGAACGGAACTTACTCTGCTAAGTTAACTGGAACAGCAGCACCTTTTCTCTACCGGACCATTATGTTCAAGCAGGCCTACAACGAGCACGCCCCTCTTCCGACGCAGGATGAAAAGCAGGTGGCGCTTCGCTACATTCTCGAAGCTTGGGAAGAGGCTGTCTATGACGGTATTGATCCTGACTGTATCGCCACGGCTGCCATTTTTGCAGCCCTCTCAGACATGATTGCCACTTATGGTGAGGAACCTGTCGCAGTGATGTGTGAGCGTTTGCCTGATCGCATTCGTTCGGGCGAGTTTACTGTGATGAAAACAAAACAGTAAGGTTCAAATCTCTCTGGTCATGAAAATGCTGTTGGCGTCTGGCTCATAGTCGCCATAGGGCTCGCATTCCCTAAAGCCGTGCTTCTCGTAGAGTGCCCGGGCGGGCGCAAAGTAATCGAAAGACCCGGTTTCAAGATAGAGTCGTTTCAGACTTTTCATCCGCGCTTCATCCATGATGTGACGTAACATAGCACCGCCTACGCCCGATCTCCGCGAAGACTGCAACGTGTGCATGGATTTGACTTCGCCATTTTCGGCATCCATTGCTTTTAAAGCGCCAACACCCATCAGCGTCTCACCCAACCAAGCCGACCAGAAAGTTACGTCCGGCGATTTCAAGCGCGAGACATCGAACACATGAGCCGATCCCTTTGGGGTGACGTCAATATTGGTGTCATAGTGAAATTTCAGCAACGCGAGAACTGCTTCGTTATCTAAGCCGCCCTCAACAATCTTGACCATCATAATTCGACCACCACCCGGCCCCGCACTTTTCCTTGCACAATCTCAGCGGCAACACGTTGCAGATCTTCGAGTTTTATATGAGTGGTCAAAGTTTTGAGTTTTGCCAGATCGAGATCACGTACGAGCCTATCCCAAGCAAGCTTTCGACGTGGCAATGGCGTTGTGACGGAATTGATCCCGATGAGGCGTACGCCACGCAAAATGAAGGGCGCAACTGATGTCGGCAAGTCCATGCCTTGCGCGAGGCCGCAAGCCGCAACAGCACCTTCGGGATGAATTTGTGAAATCACATTGGCCAGCGTGACGGACCCCACTGAATCAATGGCACCTGCCCAGCGTGGTTTTGCCAGCGGTTTTACGGGAACATTGAACTCATTGCGGTCTACTACCGATGTGGCACCGAGGGATTTGAGGAATTCGGTTTCTTCCAGACGACCAGTTGAGGCGACGGCGGTGTACCCGAGTTTTGAAAGCAACGCCAACGACACCGAGCCCACGCCGCCCGCGGCGCCTGTAACGAGGATTTCACCCTTTCCGGGTGTAACACCCTGCTCTTCCAGCGCCATGACACAAAGCATTGCGGTATAACCCGCAACGCCGATCGCCATTGCTTCTGCTGTGGTAAAGCCTTTTGGCAAGGGCACCAGCCAATCACCGTTTACGCGCGCTATTTCAGCATATCCACCGTGGTGGCTTTCACCCACCCCCCAACCACCGAGGACGACTTTGTCACCCGTTTTGTAGTCAGCGTGAGACGATGAAATGACAGTTCCTGCAAGGTCTATTCCCGGAATAAGAGGCCAACGCCTGACTATGGGAGCTTTACCAGTGATGGCGAGTCCATCCTTGTAGTTGACGGAAGAATGTTCAACTTTGATCGTGACATTACCGTCCATCAAATCTGCTTCCGTCAGCTCTGTGATGTCAACACTTTGGCCCGTTTCCGTTTTGCTGATCAGCAGTGCGCGAAAAGGCTTCATGATGATGCTCCGGGTTTTAAGGCTTCCACAAATCGAATGGGTTGGCCATGAGCGGTGGACGCAATTTCGCCCTTGCCACATAACCGTCTGCCCACGAATGATTGTGCCTATTGGCCAACCATTTACTTTGACGCCATCATAGGGTGACCACTGACTGCGGCTTTCGATCCATTTGTTCGAAATCGTTTCGGTTCGTTTCATGTCAACAATGGTAAAATCTGCGTCATAACCTTCAGCGATGCGACCCTTGCCAGCGATGTTGAAGATGCGCTGCGGCCCATGAGAGGTGAGATCGACAAAGCGCTCGAGCGTGAGTCTCCCTTCGTTTACATGGTTCAACATGATGGGTACCAATGTTTGCACGCCTGTCATGCCCGATGGAGACTGCGGATAAGGTTTGGCTTTTTCTTCCAGTGTGTGCGGGGCGTGGTCAGACCCCAACACATCGACAAGACCCGAGGCAATGGCTTTCCACAAGGCATCGCGATGGCGTGCGTCACGCACTGGCGGGTTCATTTGCAGCTTTGTGCCCAGTCTTTCGTAGTCGTCCGCGCTCAAGGTGAGATGATGGGGCGTGACTTCAACCGTGGCGTGGTCACGATGAGCTGCCAAAAGTGGCAATTCCTCGGCGGTTGAAATGTGCAGGACATGGATGCGCTTTCCCGCTTTGCAGGCGATGCTTAACAGCCGCTCCGTACAGAGGCGCGCAGCTTCCTCATCGCGCCAAATGGGGTGGCTTCGAGCATCTCCCGGCACTTGGAACGAAAGCCGCGCACGCAGACGCATTTCATCTTCACTGTGAAAAGCCGCACGGCGCGATATGCTGTGAATGATATCGCTCAACCCCGTATCGTCCTCAACCAGCAAATCTCCTGTCGATGAGCCTGCAAACACTTTGATACCGGCTGACCCCTCGCATTTCTCAAGCGCCGGAATACTGGCGATATTTTCGCGTGTGCCGCCAACGTAAAATGCAAAATCACAAAACATGCGGTTGCGGGCACGCTTCACTTTGTCGGCCAAGGCTTCGGCTGATGTCGTTGTGGGCTTTGTATTTGGCATTTCAAACACGCTCGTCACACCGCCCATCACGGCGGCGCGGGAACCTGTTTCGAGATCTTCCTTGTGTTCATTGCCGGGCTCACGAAAGTGCACCTGACTATCGATCACGCCGGGAAGAATATGCAGATTGTCGGCAATCCAATGTTTTCTTGGAATGTATGCCCGCCATGTCGCCAATGGCGATGATTTTGCCGTCTTTTACCGCTACGTCGCGCAGACCCGTGCCGTCATGGTTGACGACGATGCCGCCTTTCAACATCAGGTCTACGTTTAATGTCATTGCTGTTCAGGCTTTCCTTGATACGGGCTCTGACACTACGTAAATGGATGGATCTAGCAAGTGCAACCGAGATGAACGACAAAATATTTAACCCCCAGATTCTGCCTGATCGTGCCGTAATCCGCATTGGGGGTGAAGGCGCTCTTGCGTTCCTTCACAACCTTCTGACGGCAGAACTACTGTCCGGGAAGCCTTCTTATTCGGCATTGCTGACACCGCAGGGCAAGATTCTGCATGACTTGTTTGTGGTTCCAGACGGGGATGCTGTTTGGCTTGACGTGGCCGCACTTCAATCCACAGATTTGTTAAAACGCTTGATGATGTATCGATTGCGGGCAAAATTGACAATTGCGCTCGAACCCGAAAAGGCTGTCGCTGTCTCACCTCAGCAGGACTTGCCGGGGTTAAGTTATGTTGATCCCCGCCTTTCCGATATGGGTTGGCGGGCTATTGTTAATAGCGATACACTGCTGCCTAGCGACGGTTATCACGAGGTACGTATTGCCAATGGCTTGGCTGACTCCGTTGAAGACATTGGCTCCAGCGAACTTTTCGTACATGAGGCTAATCTTGACCAACTGCATGGCGTGAGTTTTTCCAAAGGCTGCTATGTGGGGCAGGAAGTGGTTTCACGCACGCATCACCGCAGCACAGCGCGCAACCGCATCTTGCCCGTCACGTTTTCGGGTCGTGTTACACATGGCGCGGATATCGTTTCGGGCGAACAGCGCATAGGAACGATGTTGTCTTCAGTTGATGGCGCTGGTTTGGCCTTGTTGCGAATTGACCGATTGGCGGAAGCAGCAGCACCACTGCTGACGCAGGGATGTCAGACTTGCCGTGCAAAAGCCAGCATTGGGCACAGTTTGAACTCACAATTCCAGAGGTGGCGCAATGACTGCTGTCAAACATGAGGATGGTATTTGCCGCTGTGGTTGGTGTGGCACGGACCCGCTCTATGTTCACTATCACGACACGGATTGGGGGGTACCTGAATATGACTCCCGCGCACTTTGGGAAAAACTGATCCTTGATGGCTTTCAAGCGGGGTTGTCGTGGATCACGATTTTGCGCAAACGCGAAAACTTCCGCACAGCGTTCGATGGCTTTCGACCAGAAGTCATTGTGAATTACGACGCCGCAAAAATTGAAAGTCTGATGCAGGATCCCGGCATTGTCCGGAATCGTCTCAAAGTTGTAGGAACGGTTGAAAGTGCAAGATCTTATTTGGAAATTGAAGACTTTTCAAAATACCTCTGGAATTTTGTTGATGGTAAGCCGTTGCAAAATGAATTCACTTCCATGTCGCAGGTGCCTGCAAAAACGGCCTTGGCTGAAAAGCTATCAAAAGATTTGAAGCAGCGGGGCTTCAAGTTTGTTGGCCCGACAATTGTTTATGCGTTCATGCAAGCGTGCGGCTTGATCAATGATCATATGGTGGACTGTCATCGCTACGGAGCCGTTCAAAAGTTGGCACGTCGGTGATGGCAGACGACACTCCAAAGCGGGCGTGGCAGCGCATGTTATCAGGGCGGAGGTTGGATCTTTTAGACCCATCACCACTTGATATTGAGATTGAAGACATTGCCCACGGCTTGGCCCGTGTGGCCCGATGGAATGGGCAAACCAAAGGCGATCACGCGTTTTCAGTTGCGCAGCATTGTGTCGTAGTGGCGGAACTTTACGGGCACGCCAACCCACATTCGTCGCGCGAAAATAAACTCGCAGCTTTGCTGCACGATGCGCCCGAATATGTCGTGGGCGACATGATTTCACCATTCAAGGCAGCTCTCGGCGTTGACTACAAAGCTTTTGAGAATCGTTTGCTTGCGGCCATTCATGTGAGGTTTGGTTTGCCACCCATTATTGTTCAGAGTTTAACTGATGCCATCAAACAAGCTGACAAGACATCTGCTTATCTTGAGGCCACGCAGTTGGCTGGATTTACGCTGGAAGAGGGTCAGAAGTTTTTCGGCCAGCCTAAAGGTCTAAATGGTTTCAAAGCGTCATTGGTGCCACTTCCGACGCAAGATGCGGCTTCGCTTTATCTCAGCATGTTTCAAAAACTGGTGGATGCACCATGATTGTCGTGTGTTCATTGCGCGCTGCCCAAGAACAAGTCGCGAGAACCGGTGCAAAAAAAGCCATCAGCATTCTAAGTCCTGACATGGAACATCCAATATTTGAGTCTGTGACTGGCGATAATCATCTGCAATTGTCCTTTCATGACGTGGCGACGGAAACGCCTGGACTTTCGACACCTGGCAGCCACGACATGCAGCGATTGTTGTATTTCTTTCGCACATGGGATGCCGCAGCCCCAATGCTGATTCACTGTTGGGCGGGGATCAGTCGTTCCACGGCAGCAGGATATATCGCAACATGCTTGTTACAGCCAAAACGCGATGAAGAAGAACTTGCAATGGAATTGCGTGTGGCCTCACCTTCGGCCACCCCAAACCCCATGTTAATTGCACTTGCTGATGAAGCTTTGGGACGCGGGGGACGCATGCGCCGCGCCATTGCTGATATTGGTCGAGGGGCCGATGCTTATGAAGGCAAGCCATTTACACTGGTGCTTTGAAACAGAAAAGGCACCCGAGGGTGCCAAGATTATTTTAGATTTTGCTGTCAACCGCCAGCGTAGAAAATGTGACGGCCAACTTTGATCACCTTACGCATGGACTTGGCCCACTTCGGCTTTACATAGTCTGCATGGTAGAACAACGCACCGTTCAACTTTGCTGCCACAGCTTTGTCGCCTTGAATGGCGCGTTGTGCAATGTGCTTGGCTTGTGACCAGGCAGCAGGTTGCCTCACATCATCTGGTTGTCCGTCACAGGCGAAGGAGAACTGGCATGAATTACGGCGGTTTGAACCTTGATAAACCACACCGCAAATTGACTTTGGATAATTCGGTGCTTTGACGCGGTTCAAAATCACTTTGGCAACGGCCATTTGACCAAGAGCAGACTCTGAACGGGCTTCAAAGTAAACAGCGCGGGCAAGGCAATTTTCTTCAGCTTGACGCACGCGACGCTGAGCAATCACCTTTTGCTTTTCAACTTTTGGCAGCTTGAAGGATTGCTCGATATCGTCGGGCTTTGCAGCAACAGCAAGCTTTTTCAGAACTTTGCGGTTCTTGGTTTCTGGCTCGTCGGCAAGGTTAACTGCAGCTGGTTCAATTTTCATGCGCTGCTCGGCGAGTTTCGCAACTCTACGCACAGGCTTCAAAACTGGTTTTGGCTCGGGCGGCGTGTCGAGTACTTCTGGAACCTCGGGGGCTTCACCGGCGTCAAATACGGCCATGTCGCCCTTTCCATCCGATACGACGGTCTGGCGACGCAACTGGTTCAAGCCAATCATTTCAAAACTATCGTTTTCGAGAAGCAGCGAACCTTTGGAAGAAATTTCAGCGGTTTGAGAAGTCGCAGCAGGAACTTGGATGTCTGGGCCAGCATTGTGGGCAGAAGCGTTTTGGCCGATTTGATGGCCCGCAAATGCAAATGCCGCAACCAACATCATGCCGCCAAACACATAGGGTGCAACGTCCTTCAGCCCACTTTTGCGGACTGATTCTCAGTACGAAGTCGTTTTGCGCATATTCGCGACGATGTCGATACTTAGGTGGCTGCAATGTTCTATCCCAACTCTCGAACAACCTGCAGAACTCACAGGCAAGTTACTATTTGTTCACCATAACTCACTGGCGTTTAGCATAAGTTAATCATCCGGGGCAACCCAAAGAAGTCGTTTTTAAGGTGCAATTTTGGCTTGCGCCATAATTATCTAAATCATTGTTTTGAAACAGTTTTAGTTTTATTGCGCAGAGTTGCTTGGGCTGACGCGAGGCGCGCAATGGGAACTCGGAAGGGCGAACAGGACACATAGTCCAAACCTTTTGCCTCGCAGAAGGCGATTGAGTTTGGGTCGCCGCCATGTTCACCACATATCCCTAAATGGATATCGGGGCGGGTGGCGCGCCCCCGTTGAACTGCTAAATCGACCAATTCGCCTACACCTTCGATGTCCAATGTTACAAAGGGATCGCGATTGAATATTCCTTTGGTCTGATACTCGCTGATGAAACGTGCGCTGTCATCGCGACTGATGCCAAAAGTGGTTTGCGTCAAATCATTGGTGCCAAACGAAAAGAACTCTGCTGATACGGCAATGTCACCAGCCTTTAATGCGGCGCGCGGCAATTCAATCATGGTTCCCACACGATAGGCGACCACGGTTCCCGTTTCTTTTTCAACGGCAATGGCTGTTGCATCAATGCGGGCGCGCACCAAGTCCAACTCCATACGCGAAGCTACTAACGGCACCATAATTTCTGGGATAGGTGGTGTTCCTGAGGTTTTTTGAACTTCAGCAACTGCTTCAAAAATGGCGCGGGCTTGCATGTCAACGATTTCAGGATAGCTCAGCAGCAGGCGTACTCCCCGATGTCCCAACATCGGGTTTTGTTCGTGCAGTTCTTGAATGCGCTTGCGTAATAGTTCTGGGTCAGCATTGAGTGATTTTGCAACGGCTTCAATTTCAGGTCCACCTTCAGGCAGAAATTCATGCAGCGGCGGATCCAACAAACGAATAGTGACTGGTAATGCCGCCATGATTTCGAACAAGGCAATGAAGTCGCCGCGCAACATGGGCAAGACTTTAGCGAGCGCTGTACGTCGATCTTTTTCTTTGTCAGCCAAAATCATTTCACGCATGGCAACCAAACGATCACCTTCGAAGAACATGTGCTCAGTCCGGCATAGACCAATGCCTTCGGCACCAAAGGCCTTGGCCATACGCGCGTCCTGCACAGTTTCAGCATTGGCACGCACTTGCATGCGACGGCATTCATCTGCCCATTGCAGAAGAGTGGCAAAATCGCCCGACAATTCTGGTGTTTGTGTTGGCACAGCCCCTTTGAGGATTTGTCCCGTAGAACCATCGAGCGTGATGATGTCATAGCGATGAAGTGTGAGGCCGGGTGCTGTCAACGTTCCCTCTTTGGTATCGATGCGCAAACTGGATGCGCCTGAAACACAAGGTTTACCCATGCCGCGTGCAATCACTGCAGCATGGCTCGTCATGCCACCGCGTGTGGTTAAAACACCTTCTGCGGCATGAAGCCCACGTATGTCCTCGGGCATGGTTTCGGGTCTGACAAGAATGACCCGTCTGCCCTGCTCTGCCAAACTGCGTGCTTCCTCGGCATCAAAAATAATCAGGCCAGAAACTGCTCCAGGTGAGGCAGGCAGTCCTGTTGCTATAACTGTGCGTTTCTCGTCAGGATCAATTGTGGTGTGCAGCAATTGATCGAGAGACAGGGGGTCTATACGAAGCAGCACTTGCTCGCGCGTCAATAAACCCTTGTCCGCGAAATCTAAGGCCATGTGTAGTGCGGATTGGGCGGAGCGGCGGCAGGGTTTGGCCGAAAGCAACCAAAACTTTCCATTCTCAAAAGCAAAGTCAACGTCGAGCCCTTCGCGACACTGGTACTCTAAACCTTGGACAGCCAGTGAAAGCTGCGCATATCCCGCAGGTATCGCAGCCTCTAAATCCGACATGGTCATGACGGAGCGCAATTGTTCTGACAGTTCGGGACCCGTGGCCTGTGCCAGAAACGTACCCACTATCTGCGATTTGCCACTTTGAGGATGGCGTGTGGTGACGCGACCAACGCCTGATGTTTCACCAAGCTGGCTATTGATCATGGCTTGAACAATAATCGCCAGACCTTGGGTCTCGCTCAAACCTTGCAGTTTGCGGTGGGTCCGTGCGCGGGGGGCTGACCAAGCCCGCAACAATGCTGCGCAAGACGCTCTTACCTGTTGCAACACATCTTGCGGAAAGCTTTCGCCGTTGTTGCTTTCGTATTGGGCTTTGAAGCGCGTTGAAAGCTCGCGCATATCTGAGCCCTGCAATTCAGTATTCGAAACGTAACCACGCTCTTCCATGTAAAGTGCCAGGACGTCTTCAAAAACGGTTGGGTCATCCCCCATCACAACTTGCGCATAGTTCTGGATAAATCGGCAATAACTGTCATATGCAAATCGGAGATCGGTTGTATCTTGCGCTAGCACTTCAACGGTATCATCATTCAGTCCAACATTTAACACCGCATCGCTGGTGCCCGGCATGGCGGTGGCGGCAGATGTGCGGATGGCAAGTAACAAAGGCGACATTGAACCGCCCATCGTGTGGCCGGAGATGATTTCAAGTTGGTGAAAAACCGTCGCAATATCTATTGGAAGTTCACTTTGGCCTTTGTCCGCAACGATCTTGCAGATGTCAGGTGGCATGACAAACCCCGGAGGTACAGAAAGCCCGAGGACTGAGGCTTCACAAAGCATTTTGGCTTTGCTGCCTACAAGCTCAATTGCGGGCACAGCAGCAACGGGCGCAACTGCTCCAAACATAACAATGCGTGATGTGAATTTTGTTTTTGACATGATGTGTTGCAACGCAGCATTGCGGATGCTGAGAGCTAGGTCAAGATGAATAGGTCGAGTGGGGCGCAAGCTTGATCATCGATATTTGAAGATATCAACTTTTGCCACGCTTCAAATGCTCATCCAGTCGGGGCATGATTTCGATGAAGTTGCAGGGATGATGGCGATAGTCCAACTGATGGACAAGAATTTCATCCCAACCATCACGGCACGCACCAGGTGATCCCGGAAGACAGAACACATATTTTCCAGACACCACGCCTGCTGTGGCGCGGGATTGAATCGTTGATGTTTTGATTTTCTGGAACGAGACCATGTGGAAGACTACTCCAAAGCCTTCTATTTCTTTGTTAAACAACGGTCGCAGCGCTTCGATCGTGACATCGCGGCCTGTCAGCCCAGTACCACCCGTTGTAATCACCACATCAGTGTCTTTCCGCTTCACAAGTTTGCGAATTGCCGCACGGATTTGCCTGATCTCATCTTTTACAATTTGACGACTTACAAGAGTATGACCTGCCGCTTCAATGCGGGCCACCAGAGTGTCACCAGATTTATCGTCACTCAGTTTGCGCGTATCTGAAATCGTAAGCACGGCAATACCTGCTGGCAAAAACGTGCGCTCTGCCTTTCCAATAGTACTCATGTGAGTGTGTCCAGTTTCTGGCGAAATGCTTGCAAGTCGTGCCAAGCGAGGCGTTTTGAAGCTGGAGAGTTCAGCAGCGTTTCAGGGTGAAATGTTGTCAACACTGGAATGCCCATAAAATCCAACCATTTTCCCCGCGATCTGAAAATCGCGTCTTCACCACCTGACAGCCATTGGCCGGGCAGATGGCCAAAACACAAAATGCATTGGGGCTGAAGCAGTTCAATCAATCGTTTTGCCAAAGGCACGCACATCTGTGCTTCAAGTTCAGTCGGAGCACGATTTCCGGGTGGGCGCCAAGGAATAAAACTGGCAAGCGCAACTGCTTCTCGGCTTTCGGACTCTGTAAAAGCATTCAGCCCAATCGCTGCAAACATGCGTTCTGCTAGAACGAGATTATTGCCAGACAACACTTCGCCTGAACGATCTTCCTCATTGCGCGGCTTGTCGCACAGGATGAGCACACGCGCTTGTTCCGCTCCAGAAAACGGGCAAGCCTTGATTGCAGTTTTTTTCAGGGGGTGCGCATCAAAATTATTGATAGCGTCAGCATAGCCTTCGAGCGACACAATGGACGCCGCCAAGGCTTCTGCGGCGGCAACGCCTTCTGCTCCGGCGGCAACAGCTTTCCAGTTCACGGCTGGCTTTGGTGCTTGAGACAGACGCGGCAATGGCTTTTTTACAGTTGCGGCCGTTGCGACGACCATGCTTGGAACCGCAAACCGGTCAACGGGCAGGTCTTGCATAACTTCGTCAGCACCCATCGCAACCAGCCATGGTAAAATCTGGCCAATGTCGTAACCTTCGGTATCGCTCTTGGTTGGGTTCATGTCGCAGTTGGACGCCTGTTCAGTCGTTGTGAAATCCTATAACAGGGTTACAGCAAGAGGCAAAGCAATCGAGGGTTCAAGTGTCTGACGTGCAACGTGAAGCAATGGAATATGATGTCGTGGTTGTGGGTGCTGGACCAGCGGGCTTGAGCGCTGCAATTCGCGTAAAGCAACTTTCACCTGAAACTACGGTTTGCGTGTTGGAAAAAGGCTCAGAAGTGGGCGCGCATATTCTGTCGGGTGCTGTTGTTGATCCGATTGCGCTGAACGAACTTTTTCCCGACTGGAAAGAGCGTGATGCGCCACTTCGCACCGAAGTGAAAGAAGACCGCTTTTATGTTTTAGGCCCGCAAGGCGCGCTGCGCATGCCCAATTTCCTGATGCCACCTCTGATGAACAATCATGGAAATTACGCAGTTTCACTGGGCAATTTCTGTCGCTGGTTGGCCCAACAGGCAGAGGCTTTGGGTGTTGAAATTTATCCGGGTTTTGCCGCGTCAGAGGTTTTGTATGACGAGGCTGGTGCCGTGCGCGGTGTTGTTGCTGGTGTGATGGGGCTAGATAAGCAAGGTCAACCCACGGCTGATTATCAGCCGGGGATGGAGCTTTTGGGCAAGTATGTGTTCATAGCAGAAGGAGTACGCGGGTCTCTGGCCAAGCAGTTGATCAACCACTTCAATTTATCAGAAGGCAAAGAGCCGCAAAAATTCGGCTTGGGCATGAAAGAGCTTTGGGAGGTAAAACCGGAGAACCATAAGTTAGGGCAAGTGACCCACACTATGGGCTGGCCTCTTGGTGGTAAAACGGGTGGTGGCAGTTTCATGTACCATCTTGAAGACAACATGGTGTCTATAGGCTTTGTTGTGCATCTCAATTACCAAAACCCCTACCTGTTTCCTTATATGGAGTTTCAGCGCTTCAAACATCATCCCTTGATGGCGCAGGTTTTGGAAGGTGGGCGGCGCGTGGCCTACGGTGCGCGCGCAATTACGGAAGGTGGCTTCCAATCCGTACCGAAACTGACGTTCCCGGGAGGCGTCTTGATTGGCTGTTCAGCTGGCTTTGTGAATGTGCCGCGCATTAAGGGCAGCCACAACGCCATGAAAACTGGCATGATGGCAGCTGAGGCGGCGATTGCCGCGATCAGCAAAGGCCGAAGTGCTGATGAATTGACAGACTATCAAACGGCTTATGAGAAATCCTGGGTCTATCAAGATTTGAAGCGCGTTAAGAACGTGAAGCCCATGTGGTCGAAACTGGGTCTGATCGGTGGCGTTGCGTTAGGTGCCGTTGATATGTGGTTGAATACTTTGTTCGGTTTTGGCTTGGGCACGTGGAAACACGGCAAAACCGATGCCGCCGCAACGGGAAATGCGGAGCAATTTAAGCCCATCGACTATCCAAAACCCGACGGCGTGTTGTCATTTGATCGACTGACGAATGTTGCTTTTTCAGCCACAAACCACGCTGAAGTCACAGCCTTGCCACTTGCACTTGACCAATGCGGAAGTGCCAATTGCCATCAACCTGCCGATTTATGATGAGCCAGCGCAACGCTATTGCCCGGCAGGTGTTTATGAAGTTGTTCGGCAAGAGGGGCATGCGCCTCGCTTCCAAATCAACTTTCAAAACTGCGTGCATTGCAAAACATGCGATATCAAAGATCCATCGCAAAACATCAATTGGACAGTGCCACAAGGTGGCGATGGGCCGAACTATCCGAATATGTAGCCTCATCCGATGTTAACGATTTGGCAATCATAGGATAATCTGAAACAGACTTTCATAAAAATTTCTGGGTACTCGCAACGAGTTGTTCAGATGCATGGGCTAAATCTACTGGTAACAACCGAGGATTAGCCATGCGTACCGTGAAAAATATCAGTTTCAGCAAGTCATATCGCCGTTTTAAGCAATTCCTCAGTGAAACGAGCGGCAATGCCACGTTGACTTTGGCCTTATCAGCTGTGCCACTTTTTTTGGTTGGCGGTGTAGCAGTTGACTACTCGCGTATATCTCAAGAACAAGTGGCCTTTTACAACGCCGTTGACGCCGCGGCTATCGCAATTGCCGCTGATGATCGATCTGCAATTCCGGACAATTTAAGCCCTTCAGACAAGGCAGCACGCCAAGCTATGCTCAAGAAGGTTGCTGAAGATTACGTAAAACAAAACTATGATTTCCGCGCAATTGACGGAGACCATGCGGAATCTCTCGACGTCAAACTTACAATTACAGGCCAGAAAATTACAATTGACGCTGAGTTGGAATTTCCAACCTTGTTTACTTCATTCACAGGTTTTGAGAATGCAAAACTGAGTTCGCATACAGTCGTTAACAAGACGATGCGCCCGGTTGAACTCGCCCTGGTTTTGGATACGACCGGTTCGATGAAAAATGACATGGTTGGCTTGAAATCAGCAGCCAACAAGTTGCTGGCCACACTCTATCAAGACCCGAGCTTTGCTGGCCGTCCTCTCAAAAGCGAATATATTCGCACAACTCTTGTGCCGTTTTCGGCCGCAGTGCGTCTCGATAAAAATGCCTATGATTTTAACCTGAACTGGATTGACACAGCGGGAGTAAATCCGCTTTCGCATATCAACTTCAATGATCCCACATGGAATAACTATAATGCTTGGGAAAAAGTAAGACCGAACAACACATCATATCACACGTGGAATGGATGTGTTGAATCACGCAAACAAGGCGCTGCTTTGGCTAACTATATCGTCGAAGATACAGCGCCGTCTGATCTTGATATTCACAGCAAGTTCCCAGCTTATTTTAACCCAGATAGCCCGTCTTGGATGACCAGTGGCAGCCCGAGCAGCCCAAGCTCAACATATTATACGAGCAACAACAGCTCATCAAACAGCGGCATTTGGAGCAACAATTACATCAATCCCTTCACAAACTACGTGACAAGTGGCACATCCAACGCGACACTATTGGCACCGGCAGGGGCAAACCGTACCGGATATGACGATTCTGTAATCGGCAATCGCACCTTTGATTTGACAACACGTTTTAAAAATGTTGCAAAATATCAAAACAAAGTGATTGGCAACGAAACTTTCACGCTTGCTGGTGATGGCGTAAGTTGGTCAGCGCCAAACGGCCCATGGAGAAACTGTACGGCTTCAAAGGTCGTGCCGATGACCTATGATCGCACTAAAATTGAGACCGGCATTACATCCATGAAAGCCTATGGCGGCACAAATATTGCTGAGGGCCTTGCTTGGGGCATGCGCGCACTTTCACCTTCAGAACCATTTACGAAAGTGGAGGGTGCCCCTGGTATTCCGGCAACAACCATTTCACCTTACAATGGTCCACGTTGGCAGAAAGTCATGGTGTTGATGACTGACGGCCAAAATGACCCATATGTCCGCTACAACAATGGCAGCGCAGCAACGTTGACCGATACCGGCACATCGTACAACTCGTTTGGCATGGTCAAGACAACAACGACTGGGAACCTTAACCGCTACGGTTCAACCAACTTTGACGATGCAGACAGTAAACTCGATACTTACACCGAAAAGATGTGCGACAGCCTTAAGGCAAATGGCGTGACGATCTATACCGTGAGCTTTCGCGTTACCAGCTCACTGATGGAAAACTGTGCAACGTCACCTGCCCATGCCAAATTCGGCAATTCGCCAGAAGATTTGGTCGCGCTCTTCGACGGTATCGGCAAGGACGTTTTGAACAAGATGGTGTATATTTCGGAATCTTCAAACAACGTTCCGCAACAACCATAATTCCATATCAATATATCCAAAGGGGTTGCGCAATTTTATTGCGCAGCCCCTTTTTCTATTGCGGTGAACAGCGAAAAACCGCATTTTGAGCGCTGAATCGGCCGATCAAATACCATGCCCGGCATTGAAATGGATAAGATGACCAAACTCACTTCTGCACTCCTCATGTCTGTAACGCTGTTTCTAGTCGCTGGAACAACCGCTTTTGCAAGTTCTCAAAAGCGCGAGACGTCCCTGTCTGGCAATTACTTGGCTGGACGCATTGCTGCTGATGCGCGCGACAGTGATCTGGCTTCGCAATATTTCATGGATGCTCTGAAGCAAGACCCCGGCAATGCCCAGCTGACCGAGCGCTTGTTTCAAATTCAAGTATCTTCTGGACAATTTGCCGAAGCTGAACGCTTGGCTCAGGATGTGTTGTCGATCAACAGCCAGCACCGCTTGGCCCGGATTGTTTTAGGTTTGAAGGCCCTCCGCGAAAAGCGCGGCGAAGAAGCCCGCGAACATTTTACGGAAGCGGCCTATACGCCCGTCGGTGAGCTGACGTCCGCACTGTTGTCGGCTTGGTCCTATGCAGGCGAAGGTTCTTTAAATGCGGCAATGACCGAATTGAATAAGCTTGATGCCAATGAGTTATTCGTGAACTTCAAGTCGTTTCATGCCGCATTGATTGCAGATGTCTTGAACTCGACGCCGCGCGCTGATGCTGCCTATAAGAAGGCTTATGGCGAGGCCGGAACCAGCTTGCGGGTTACGCAGGCTTATGGAAACTACCTCGAGCGCAACGGTCGCTCAAAGGAAGCCATAGAGGTTTACAAAGCCTTTCTCGCTGGCAGTGAAGGCAATCAACTGGTCAGCGACGCATTAAAGCGGGCCGAAACTGGCGTGAAGCCAGCCCCTTTCTTAGACTCTGCAATGAGTGGCGCGGGCGAAGCATTGTTCTCACTTGCCGCTGCAATGAATGATGACCAAAGCATTGATGTGGCGCAGCTCTATGCGCAGCTCGCTTTGAACATGACATCAGACAAGCCAGTTACACTGACATTGCTCGGCGATATTCTGACAACGACACAGAACTTTCAAGCGGCGAACGAGGCATATGATGCTGTTCCAACTGCATCCGTTCTCCGTGATAATGCAGAAACTGAAATTGCGATGAACTTACAGCGCATGGATAAGCCAGCCGATGCAGAACAACGGTTGCGAGCGCTGGTAGCACGCGAACCAAAGAATTACGATGTGTTGGTTACGCTCGGGAATTTGTTGCGCAATGGCGAAAACTATAAAGACGCAAACCAAGTTTATTCGCAAGCGCTAGCGACGGTTGTAAAACCTGAGCGTAAGCACTGGAGTGTTTATTATTATCGTGGCATTGCGCGTGAGCGTTTGAAAACTTGGCCTGAGGCGGAAGCTGACTTCCGCAAGGCGCTTGAACTGTCGCCAGACGAAGCGTCGGTTCTGAACTATCTTGGTTATTCTCTCATCGATATGAATATGAAGCTTGATGAAGCCATTGCGATGGTGAAAAAGGCCGTCGAAACAAAACCAAATGATGGCTACATTGTCGACAGCTTGGGTTGGGCGCATTTCCAGTTGCGCGATTTCGAAGAAGCCGTTGTGCAATTGGAGCGCGCTGTTGATCTTCGGGCAGGTGATCCGATTATTGCAGAACATTTGGGCGATGCTTATTGGCGCGTAAACCGCAGGTTAGAAGCGAAGTTCCAGTGGCAGCATGCCAAGGACAATAAGCCAGAGCCTGATGACTTGAAGCGCATCGAAGAGAAGTTGCTTAAAGGACTGCCTGACTTACCACCGCCCGTTAAACCTGCAGACAACAGCGGCTCGGGTGCTAATAACGGCTGATGACTGATCTCATCACGGAGTTTGCGCCCGCGAAAGTCAATTTGGCGCTGCATATTCTAGGTCGCCGCACGGACGGATACCATGAACTTGACTCTGTTGTTGCCTTTGCAGATGTGGGTGATGTGTTGGTATTGCAACCTGCCGAACGTACGGAATTGACTTTGGCTGGGCCATTTGCCGCTGACGTTCCAACAACCGCCGACAATTTGGTTCTGAAAGCACATGCAGCACTGGCCAAACACCTGGCTTTACCGTCGGTGGCATTTCATTTGACCAAGAACTTGCCTGTTGCATCTGGGATTGGTGGAGGATCGGCTGATGCAGCCGCAGCATTACGTGGACTTTTGAAACTCTCGGGCAATAAGCCTGACGATGATGTGCTTAATCGCATTGCTTTGACACTGGGTGCGGATGTACCGGTTTGCTTGCAAGGTTCCGCATGCCGTATGCAAGGTGTTGGGGAAACCATTACGCTTTAGCGCACTTGCCCGCCAAGGCCATCGTGCTGGTTAACCCTTTAATTCCTTGTGGTACGGCAGCTGTGTTTCGCGAGATGGGTTTAAATCCGGGCGATAGGTTTGGAACTTCCTTAAATGTGGGCACTGCTGCTGCATGGCGGAATGATATGACGACGGCGGCGTGTTCTGTATTACCCGAGATTACGAACATACTGTCACGTTTGCGTCTTGTCGCGCCAAATTCCACAGTGCGGATGTCAGGCTCAGGAGCCACCTGCTTTGCGCTGTTTGACACATTGGACGAGGCGAAGTTGGCAGCCCGCTCAATGGCGGCAACACAGCAAAAATGGTGGATTGCACCTGCGCAGTTGCACTAACCGCGGCCCGGTGGCTCTACAAAAACGCCAACGATTTTTCTAACAAGCGGAAAAATCAAAAGCACGGTTGGGAATGCGATGAGCCAAGAAATTCCCCAGGCTGTCATCCATTTTGCAAAGAGACCGTCGACGAACCCCAAGGCGCGCCATGTGCTTACGCCCGAAATAATGAACGACATGAAAGTGGACAGTACGAGTGGGAGTGCAACGAGATTGTATTTGGCTGGCAGTTTTGTCATTTCAACTTTCAATGTGACCGGGCAATGCAGAAATCCACGGCTTCTAGAAGTGAGGATTTCCATTCGCTGTCGGCAAAGATCGCAAGGGCGTCTTTTGACAATTGGCCATAGTGGCGGGCGCGATCAAGGGTTTCAGTGATAGACCCGTGACGGTCCATGAGTTTCTGTGCATAGAGCAAATCATCATCGGTCTGATCGCCCTGCTCTAAGGTGCGTTTCCAGAAACTGCGTTCTTCGGTAGCGCCACGGCGGAAGGCGAGGACCACGGGCAGTGTGATTTTACGTTCACGGAAATCATCCCCAACACTCTTGCCCAGTTTGGCTTTAGAGCCTGCATAGTCCAGCGCATCATCAACCAGTTGGAAGGCGATGCCGATGTTGCGGCCATATGACTCCAAGGCTTCTTGTTCGTTGCGGGGGCGGTTGGAAATGACAGCCCCGACCCGCGTTGCGGCGGAAAACAGGGCTGCAGTTTTGGCACCTACAACTTTTAAATAGGAATCCTCAGTGGTTGAGGTGTCTTGTGAGACGGCCAGTTGCAACACTTCGCCTTCGGCAATGGTGCAGGCGGCTTCAGAGAGAATGCGCAGACATTCCAGCGATCCGGTTTCCACCATCATTTTAAAAGCTTGCCCGAGGAGATAGTCGCCGACCAGCACCGAGGCCTGATTGCCCCAGATGATGCGGGCGGCATCCTTGCCGCGGCGTGTGTCACTTTCATCTACAACATCATCATGCAGCAGGGTTGCGGTGTGCATAAACTCTACGGCCATGGCCAGTTTCACATGATGCAGGCCTTGGTAGCCGCACATGCGCGATGCTGCCACGGTCAACATGGGACGGATGCGCTTTCCCCCGGAATTGATCAAATGGCCAGCGAGTTGCGGTATAAGTTCGACGTGGCTTTGGGCCTTTTCCAGAATAAGATCATTGATCAGGGTCATGTCTTGGGCGGTTAAACGCACCAACTCATCGAGTGTTGGCGCTGGCTTGTCCTGCCCGCCGTCAAATTGAATCACTACACCCATGCGCCTGACCTCTTGAACGCTTTAGCCCCGAAAAGACCTTAACCCGAGCTGCCGCGCGATCGGGCGTGGCGCATTGCCGCTGTTTGTCCTATGTATTAATGCTGTTGGTAACCTCTCATTCACCAAACCCGGATTATTGTTCTGACGCATGCAACTGGCCAGTGAAACATCCTATTCGAGCCCTGCCGCATCACCAAGTGTGGTGCCGCAAGGCGTTCCCGCGTCCTTGACCGAGGATGCGTTCCTTGGCGGCAAGCTCAACATTTTGCAGCCTGAGAAGGGCTATCGCGCTGGCATCGACGCGGTGTTTCTGGGTGCCACCATCCCCGTGCAAGAGGGTGAAACTGTTTTTGAAGCGGGTATTGGCGTGGGCGTTGCCTCGCTCTGCCTGTTGTCGCGCTGCAATGCTTTGCATGTGACGGGCATGGAAATTACCGCCCGTTACGCCATGATGTGCGAAGAAAATGCCAAGCGAAATGGCTTTGGCAATCAATGTTCGCGTCATTCACGCAGACGTCAAAGATGCTCTGCGCCGCGATTTGTCGACGATGCCGGAGCATGGCACCTTCGCCCATGCCTTTGCCAATCCGCCCTATTTTGAAGACGGCAAAGTCACGCAGTCGCCGACGTTGTTGAAGGCGCAGGCGCATTCCTTCGGGCCTGATGATCTCGAATTGTGGATCAAGGTGATGTATTCGATGGTGTGTTTGCGTGGCACTGTTACGCTGGTGCACCGGGCCGATACGCTGGGTAAAATCCTGACGGCGATGGAAGCAAAATTCGGCGATATTCGCGTGGCCCCCTTGTATGCCCGCGAAGGCACTGCGGCCAGCCGCGTCATCGTGCAGGGTGTGCGCGGTTCGAAAGCACCGATGCAATTGCTGCCGGGCCTGATTTTGCACGGCGAAGGCAATGGCTTCACGCCCGATGCAGAAGCTGTGTTGCGCGAAGGCGCTGCTTGGCGGCTTAGGTAACATCTAAATACAACTTCAGCTTTGTGGGGCCGGATTTGTCGGCCTTGATCCCGGAAATCCTCGGGATGGAGGGATGGCCGCTCCGCGATTGCAAGCAATCGCTAGGGGCCTCTCCGCAATTGCAAGCAATTGCTAGGGGAACGCGGGGAAACCCTTCGCGTATGCGGCTTAGTGTAGAGCCGCTATGTATAGCGTCAGGTTTCCCCACGCTGAAACGGGCTTTTTCCTCCGAAACACATCCACAAACGTTTGACACCGGGCACATCACTGCGAAGCGATGTGCTGGGTGTGACCGGATTTCCCATTGAAGGGAGCGCAGGACATGCTGCATACCGACCCCGTTTGCCCGCCCTATCGGCCTGACCTTCTGAGGGGCCAGGGGTGAAACAGCGAACCCTGAAGGTCCAGGCCACGATAGCCCTTCCCTCCAGACCCATTGCCCACCCCATCGGGTTCACCGTCATGAACCGGACCCCATCCGGGGCGAAGCAGTCCTGATATAGGTGTATAGTCCGATCCTTGTCAAGGATTATTTTCAGAACTCCTTTCTCCCTCAGCGCGCAGCGGTGGGGGAGAAAGTGTGGAGTAACATGCACTGTCATCGTAATTCCCAGCTTCCTTGATCTAAAAGGGAAGCGTCCCCTTTTCCTCTCTCAAAAGGGAAGCGTCCCCTTTTCTTCTTCCCCTTTTCTTTCCTTCAAAAATGGGAAGCGTCCCCTTTTCCTCCTCCCCTTTTCCTCCTTCCCTTTTCCTCCTTTTCCTAATATGCGGCTGCCGCTAAGCTTGCTTGAAGCCGTGAAGAAGAAGGCAAAAGCTAAGGGCTTGCCGTATCAGCGCTATATTCGGGCGGCGTTGGAGAAGGCTGTTGGGGAGAAGTGAGGGGCCCAGTTGGTTTCTCTTAAATATCCAATATTAGGAAAATGAAAAGCGAAGCGCCACCTTGTTTTTTTTATCTATTAATGAGATGCAACACTAACTCAGCAATACAGTGGAGGGTCAGGCGATGAATTTGCTAACCAACGGAGACTTCGAATCTGGAGACTTTACGGGATGGGATATTCATTACGGCGCGGTAAAAACCGGAAAGAAAAGTTTGTCCGTTGACTATTCCACAGTGAACCCAGGGCAGCCTTTCGCGCAGGTGGTCAGTGGGCCGTTTACATTTCCCGGACTAGCGGCAACCTTTACTCCGGCGAGTGGCGCAAAAATGGCACTGATCAATGACATTGTTGGTGGAGAACACGCCACATGCCTCCACCAAACTGTGACTCTTCCTCAAGACTTTGAAGCTGACTGCGGTTATGTGAGCTTTGCGTGGACTGCTGTGCTTGTTGGCAGTGGCCATATTGAAAAAGAACGGCCAAAATTCGAAATTGACATCAACTATAAAAAGGGCGGCATCGGCGATTGGGTAAATTTCAGAGGGTCGAAGATTTTCATCTCTCCTGAAAACAATTCAGGTGGATGGGTTGACATTAGTCCAACCTCAGCGATTGAGGCTATTTGGAAGGCAAGTTCAACAGAAACAATTCCACTTGGCGGGTTACTGCCGGGAGACACGGTAAGAATTCGGTTTGTCGCACTTGATTGCCTTGCTAGTGCTCACGGCGGTGCGGCTTTTGTTGACAGCGTGGTCATGTCCTCTGGCTGTGATAACAACACAGGCACTATTTCTTATGATCCTTTGCCAAATGTCTTTTCTCCAAATGGAGACGGAGTGAATGACATTTGGGGCATCAGAGACCTCGTAAACGCGTGTTCAGTTGAATTTGAGTTGTTTGATCGTTGGGGCGATCGGGTATTCTATTTCAAGTCGCCCAGATTTACACCCACATGGCCGACGTTCTTCCCGATCTGGGACGGAAAGATCAGAACGCGTCGTAAGAAGCGCGGTAGTGGATTACGCAAGCATTATTACTCCAGGCAGGTTCGTTCAAAGGATACCAATTCAGGTGTAATGTATTATATGCTTAAACTCAGAAATTGTGATGGCCTTGTTGAAGTGCCAGGATTTTTTCATGTCTTTGTTTGAATGCAAGCTTATTCATATATAATTTTTAAGCGCTTTGCTTTCGTCAGATTTGCAACGGTACATCGGTAATTATTTTAAATTGTCTTAAGCGCCCACTTCTCATCCAGAATAAAAAACGTTTGAAATAGTAGGGGACGCTTCTATTTTGTGACCCTGATCTTCCCACCCAGTTCACCGACTTATGTAAAATCAAATTAATCAGGAATTACGGTGACACTCCACTTAATTTTAGGTCTCCATCTTAAAGAACAGTTTTGATGTCACGCACCCCACCCCTTCCCCTCCCTAAAAATTGGGGAGGGGTGAGATTGTTTGCGTGGCCTGCATCCGCCTTCGCTAAGGCTTCGGCGGACACAGCCCGCCCCGCCCTCGTAGGGCGGGGAGAAGTGTGGGGAGGCGCCGTCACTATTCGCCACTGCGCTCTGTGCATTTCAGGAGAATTGCATCAACAACTATGTGAACGGGTGCTGTGGCGTTGATGTTCACGGCGTTGTTTGGAATGTCCTCTCGCGTTGCATGCAAATGCGCAATCAGTTCCTGCTCGACCAGTCTTCCGCCAAATTCGTCTTCTGGTCTTCGGGCCAGCCGCTGCTTGAGTGTTTCGAGATTGACTTCGAGAACAAAGACATTGTCAAACAGATCGATGAACATGTGGGAATTTCTTGACGCACCGCAGAAGAAGGTGATTGCGTTGGATTGATCAGCGATCAAGGCTTTGACTTTGTCGACGGGCCAGATCCAGTGTTTGTTGAGCCATGCGACCGACTCCGCATCGCTGTGGTGCGTGGGTCGGACCAATGCATCGCCTGTTGCAGGGTTACCGACATAAGCGAATTCCCTGTCACCGTGGATGACGTGATAGCTGCGCCGTTGCAGCTCTTCAGCGACAGCGGTTTTTCCCGTTCCGGAAACGCCTTCGATCAGATAGTTTTTGATGCCCATGTTTACTCTTCATCATCTTGAGTGTGTGGCCCGCACCCACCCCTGCCCCTCCCTCAAGGGAGGGGAGAAGATTGGGGTTATCACCGCCCACAAGGGCGGGGAGAAGCAGAGCGCGTCTCACTTGCCGCTCAGGAAAATTTCGTCTCGTAGGGCGGAATTGACCCAGGGTTGTTGGCGTTTGTTGGTGGCGTTGTAGACGTCTTTTTTGACGCGCTTCATCATCTGCTCCAGCTCAATGCCGGGGGTTGCCATGTGTTTGACGAGGGCTGTGGTGAAGGGGCTGTTTTGTCCTTCGCCGTCTTCGGCCACGTCGCCCGGCGCTGTGGCGAAGGCGATGATGAGGCCGCCTTCATCCGCACTCATCGGGGCCATGCCTTGTGACACGGTGCCGCTGCGGGTTTTGCCGAAGCTACGCGAGAAGCTGCGTGACAGCGGATTATCACGGCAGGAATCCAGAATGATGATGCCTGTGCGATCATCGCCGCCCAAATACTGCAGCACGGATTTGTTGACGTCGACCAATTCAAAATCAACGGCAGTTGCTTCTTTCAATTTTGCATCGGTGGGGATGAAATAATTTTTATCGCCCACCTGCATGCCGTGGCCCGCATAATAAAACAGCGCCACATCAGCCGTTGCCGCCTTCTGGGCAAAGTCTTTCAGTTTGCCTTGCATGTTCGCAAGGTTGAGGTCCTGGCCCTCCAGCACTTCGAAACCCAAACCTTTCAACGCTTTTGCTATGGCTGTGGCGTCGCGCGTTGGATTGGGCAATGGATTTGCATTTTCATAAGCGCTGTTGCCGATGACCAGCGCCACGCGCTTGCCGGGGTCGAAAGGAATGACTGGCACTTTTACGACGGGTCTTCTGTTGTTTTTGTTGCACTTGCTCATCTGGCCAGCGCCAGCATAGATTGCTTCCGGCGCGCTTTTGTTGAAATGCGTATAGCCGATTCGGCTTCAAGCTTTCTTCGAAATTGAGCCGGGCTTTTTGTGCGTCACCCTTTTGGGCATAGGCAAGTCCTAAGCCCCAATAGGCCGTGCCATCCAGATTATTATCTGACAGGGCTTTTTCAAAATTGCCGATGGCCTCATCAACGCGGCCCTTGGTCAGCATGATGTGGCCACGCGTGGCATAGGGGCCTAATTTTTCTGGCGCTTGCAACAAGGCAGTGTCAACCAAGGTGAGGGCTTTGTCGGGTTCGCCTTGCTCTAGCGTTACAGAGGCAAGACCGCTACTGGCGCGTGATGATGCGCTATCTGCGGCTTGTGCTTCCGCATAAAGTGCATTGGCTTTTGCGAAATCTTGTTTGGCGAAGTGACCATTTCCAGCGGCGACGAGCATGTATTCGTCACCGGGGGCGAGGGCCATGGCTTTCTCGGCGTCGGCAAGGCCTTCATCAATGTCGTTGCGCAGGTATTTTGCATTGGCGCGGCCCGCCAGCGACAGACTGGCTTTGGGATTGAGTTTGATGGCTTGGTCGAAGTCGGCGATTGATGCATCAATGTCTTGCACCGCAAAGTGAGCAAGGCCACGACCCTCGTAAGCGCCATATTGATCCGGTGCCAGCTTGATGGCTTTAGAATATGCGGCAATGGCGAGGGGATAGGCTTTCGATGATTTCAGCGCATCACCGCGTGCGGTTTGATAGGATGCGTCTTTCGGCGCAAGCCTTGCAGCCGCGTCAAAATCCTTCAGCGCCTTTGCATAATCTTTGACAATCAAGTGGGCATAGCCGCGATAGGAAATCGTCACGTGGTCTGAGGGGTTCAGTGCAATGGCTTTGTCGAAGGCCGACACGGCTTCGGGGTAGAGCCCGGTTTTCTGCAATGCGAATCCGAGGCCTTGGAAGGCTTGGAAGTTTTTCGGATTGAGCGTTGCGGCTTTTTCCAAATCCTGAATGGCGTTCTGAGGGTGGCCATCATTTAAATAGGACAGGCCACGCATGGAGTAGACCAGCGACTGATCAGACTTCTTGTTGATCTTGCCTTTGAGAAGTTTCGTGCACCCCGCAATGGCCTTGGCGGGCACACCGCTGGCGCAATCCTCCATGGGACCTGCGACTGTGATGTGTGTTGAGAGGAGAAATGTTGCAAGTGTTGCCAATAGAGTTTGGCCTGCGCGACTGATCATAGAGTTTACCTTTACTCCCCCCGGCGCAGAACATAGCAGACGCATTCTGATGTGCAAGCTTCGGGGCTTGGTTATGTCAGCCACAAGCGCCCATAGGGTGCTACGGCGAGCGCGTCGCCGGTGATGGCAGCTGTGCCGCCGCCGAGTTCGTCGGTGAAGTCTTCGAGGCCTTCGGTGCGCAGGCGTTGCGCTGAAACGTAGGTCCATTCATCGCTAAAGTTGAAGATTGCCACCAATGGGCCTTCGTCGGCGGCGCGTATAAAGGCGAAGAGTTTTGCATTACCGATGTCGATGATTTTTGTTGCGACGTTTGAGGCGAGGTGTGGTGTGGCTTTGCGGCGCTGTATGATGTGTTTAACACCGTTCAACAAGTCTTTGACGATGGCATTTGGGTTTTTGACCAGCGCCCAATCCATCATGGGGCGGTGGAGCCAGCGGTTGTCGTGGGCGTGTTCGGGCACATCGACATATGTGTAGTCATTCAGCAGACCGACCTCGTCGCCCATATAGAGCAAGGGCAGTCCGCCGAATGAACACATCAACGCAGTGCCCATGAGCATGCGCTGCACCGCGAGGTTGGCCTCCTCGTTGTTTTTATGTTCGAGAGCTGCTTCCAGCCCTGCGAGGGATGCGAAGCTGCCGGAGTTGCGGCGGTCGCCTGTCAACTCATTTTCCTGGAAGATGCCACCGCGTGCGAAGGAGCCTGCAAATTCGCCGCTGTAAAATTCGCTAAGAAAGCGGCGGTGGCCGGGGCCCGATGTGCCGGGGATGGCGTCAGCGTCTTCCTCGGTGATGGCCCAGCCGATATCATCATGACAGCGAATGTAGGTGGCCCAGCAGGCGTTGCGGAAGCTTTCGGGGAAATGTGTGCGTAAGGTGTGGGTCATCAGCCGCGTGTCCCGCGTGGCGAGCGATGACCAATATTGCACCATGACGTTATTATGATAGGCGAGGTTGGCTTCGCGGCCGGCGTGGCGGCCCTGCCCCAGATAAGGCACCAGATCACGGGGTGCCACGATGGCTTCGGCTTTGTGGATGACGGCAGGTGCTGCAATGCGGGTGGCGGCGCGCAAGCCTTGCAGAATGTCGTGGACCTCCGGCTGGTTTTGGCAATTGCTGCCCATGCGCTTCCACATGAAGGCGACAGCATCCAAGCGCAGCACTTCGGCCCCTTTGTTGGCGAGGTTCAGGATGATGTCGGTGACGGCGAGGAAGACTTCAGGGTTTGACCAGTTCAAATCCCACTGGTGTTCGTTGAAGGTGGTCCAAACGTACTTCTTGAATTCGGGATAGTGGGTGAAACTGCCCGGCGCATCATTGGGGAAAATTTCAACGAGGGTTTTTTCGTATTCGAGCGGAATGTCGTTGGTGTCGAACATCCAGTAGAAGTCCTGGAATTTCTTGTCACCGTTTTTGGCTTTTGTCGCCCAAGCGTGTTCCTTGGCGGTGTGGTTCAAGACGAGGTCGATGCACACACTCATGCCGCGTTTGCGCAGCGCTGCCGTGACGGTTTCAAAATCTGCCATAGTGCCGAGGCGGTGGTCAATCGCGCCGTAGTCCATGACCGAATAGCCGCCGTCGTTGGGAGCGGGGCGCGGTTTCAGGCAGGGCATGAAGTGGACGTAAGTGACGCCGAGGGATTCCAAATAATCGAGGTGGTCGAGAACGCCTTTCAGATTTCCTGCGAAACGATCAACGTAGAAGACGTAGCCCACCATTTTTTCAGACAGGAACCAGTCCGGGGTAATGTCGCGGGCAAGGTCGAGGGCTTTCAGGGGCGCGGGGCGGTTGAGCCAGTGACGCTCTAAAAGCGCTTTCAAACGGGCTTCAGTTTCGGGGCTTTCGCCATAGAGCTTGCGGAACGACGAAAGCAAATCCCGCTCGCTGCGCTGCCAGCGCAAGTCGAACAGGGACTGATCGTTGAGGCTTTCCATAGCGCTTTGAAAGCACGGAAACCGCTTGTTGGCAATGGTGCGCCCGGGCGTTTTACACGGCTTGCGTTTTTGCATTGCACGCCCCATATCCCGCCCCATGCTCAAACGACTCCTTCGCAGACTCACTTTCCGCTCCTCTCCCGCACTCATTCACGTGATCCGACTTGAAGGGGCTTTGGCCACTGGCAAGTCCTTGCGCGGTGGCAACCTCAATTTGCGGGCCGTCGAGCCTGCGTTGCAAAAGGCGTTCCGCAAGGGCGTTGCGGCGGTGGCGCTGGAAATCAATTCGCCCGGTGGATCGCCCGTACAATCGGCTTTGATTGCAGAACGCATTCGCGCACTGGCAGCGGAGTTTAAAATTCCGGTTTATGTGTTTTGTGAAGATGTGGCGGCGTCGGGTGGATATTGGCTGGCCTGTGCCGGTGACGAAATCTATGCCGACGAAAATTCGATCATCGGATCTATCGGTGTGATTTCGATGGGGTTTGGCTTTCCGAAATTGATGCAAAAGCTTGGCGTTGAAGCCCGTGTGCATACGGCGGGAGAAAGCAAAAGCACCAACAGCCCGTTCAAACCAGAAAAGCCTGAAGATGTGGCGAAACTCAAGGCCATTCTGGCGGATATGCATGAGAGCTTTAAGGCCATGGTGCGCGAGCGTCGCTTTGGCAAACTGTCGGCCAAAGACAAGGATTTGTTCACTGGCGCCTATTGGACCGGGCGCAAGGCTCTGGCGCTGGGCTTGATTGATGGTCTTGGCCACATGGAGGCCACAATGAAGCGCAAATTCGGTGATAAGGCTGTTGTTGAAGTTGATCCCCATCACATCTGGCGGATTGTTGCGACGGATTGGGCTGGCGAATACGTCTGATATGGGTGGACAAGCGCTGGATGCGCTCGAGGCGCGTGCCTTGTGGCAGCGTTTCGGCTTGTGATAGGCTGGATTCAGGATTGAGGAGTTAAAGCGATGGCTGTGTTGAAGCGCATGATGACGGCGGGTGCGACGCTGCTTCTGGGCTATGCCATGAAGAAGTTGATGACGCGGGTTGAAGCGCAGGCAGAGGCCATGAAACAGCGGGCCGAAGAGCAACGCGACCCGAAAGAGTTTAAGCAGTTGAAGCAGGATCCGAAGACGGGCGAATATTACGCCGAGGACTAAAGGTTTGCCAAACACGAAACAAACCGACGAATGGATTGACTCCGTCTACCGCGCACCAAGCCGGGAGGCGCTGCAGGCAACCTATGACCAGTGGGCGGCGGATTATGATGCTGACATGGTGCAAACGGGTTACTTGCATTACGCTGTCTTGACGGGGCTTGTTGGTCGTTACGTACAACGTAAAGACGCCACGATTTTGGATGCGGGCGTAGGCACGGGGGCGTTGGGGTCACTGTTGAATTTGTTGGGCTACAATAACCTGTCGGGCATTGATATGTCCGAGGGCATGTTGGCACGCGCTCGGGAGCGCAAATGTTATGCCGATTTGCGCCATGCAGTGTTGGGAGAAAAACTGGATTTCGTTGATCAGAGTTTTGACGCCATTGTCTCAACGGGTACGTTCACAGAAGGGCATGCGCCAGCTTCCGCTTTTGATGAATTGGTGCGGTTGTTAGAGCCCAATGGTGTTTTGATCTTCACCATGGCTGGCATGGTATGGGAAGAGAAGGGTTTCAAAGCCAAGTTGGCGGGTTTTGTATCTGCTGGAGTGTTGAAACAGGTTGATATGACGCCGATGTATCAACCCATGCCGTTCTCACCGGCTGAATCCCACGTTACGACGCGGGCGCATGTTTTCAAGAAAGTGGCTTGACGGGTTGTTTATTGCAACTTAGTGGAGCATGAACTTCCAGACGCGAATTTGCCGTGACATATTCTGCGTTTGATGTTCCGTCTAACAGGGGCTGCGATGAACGATAATCCAGTACGTCAAAACATAGAAGCCGCAGACATCTCTACATTTGCAATGCATTGCAAGGCCATGAATGTGGTTTCCGTGTTGGAGATTGGCGCGGGTACTGGACAGTTTGCTGTCGCACTTCGGGGCGCTGGCTTTGAAGGGACTATTATTTCGGTCGAAGCCGATATTACACATCGCGTTGAATTACTGAAAACGTCATTGACTGATCCGCATTGGATTGTCTTACCAAATTGCGAAGTTGGTGACATGCAAAATGGCGCGTTGGTTGAGGAAGGTCTTGAACCGAATGTGCTTGCTGCACGCATATTGCTGAAGTGCCCACCTTCCACATTGCGGTTGAGCCAATTGATTGAAGGACCGCTCGCATCCCGTGTCGGAGCGTTGCGGATTGCTGATCCTGGTCGTGAAAGAGACATTCTGCAAACAGCAGATGACGCATTTCCAAGTCTGAGGATTTTGTCGATTGTAACCAACAGTGCAGGCGGAAGCCCGGCAGTTGATCTTTCGGACGTTCTTAACTCTGGCTTCATGCAAATCAGGCCTTACCAAAGTCAAGAAGCACTCGTTAGAACTTACGTCAATCCGTCTGCTCCGATGGCAGTTGCTGCAGCCCCCATGGAAATGAGCGCTATTGTTACGTCCATGGGTGGAATTTATAAGCGACCGGATTCCGCGGGCATTGATCACGGTGCAGATTGGCTAAATTCATGTTTAGCATCCTGGGCTAAGATTGCGCCGATCAATTACTCTATCTCCGAAGTTAACCCGCCCGTGCCTGCTATTGCGTGGGTCAAGACTAGTGAAAAACCGGCCATTGCAGAAATTTTTCAAAAGGTCGAAGAGACAACTGACCAGCATGTGATCATCACAAATTCTGATGTGCTACTATCAGCTTCGTTGGCAGCTATTTTGCCAAAGCTTGATCCTGACGTGATGTATTTCGGCAAACGAATGGAAGTAAAGGTTGACGTTGAAAATAACAATCAGCTTGTAGAACTTGACTATTTTTATCACGGATTGGACTTTTTCATTGTCCCCAATTGGGTTGTCAAAAAGTTTAACCGCGAAAAACTAATCCCCGAGTTCTTCCGCTATGGCGAACCATTTTGGGATTGGGGTGTACCAATTGCAACAATGCAAAACCGCATTCCAGCCAAACAGTTACAATTGACCCCAGCTGCTGTGCTGCATATGGATCATTTGAATGTCAGTATGAAGTGGTGGGATGACCAAGGGACAAAGTTCTTATTTTGGTGTGATGAGCTTGATCGTGCTGGCCCCTCACCTGCAACGAGCATTTTAAAAGCATGTTCTCGTCGAAGGATTTTGGCACAAAATGAGCCAAGGGTTTATGTGAGTGCGGCTTGCCTAGACTTCTTTGATTGGATCGGATTGGAATATCGACCTTAGGTTGTTTTTTGACTCTCATCTGCAACTTCAAAGTTGCCGTATTAGAGTTCAACGCAACTTTTTAGCGTTTGAATATGCGTTATGTTACGACCGTCAATCGAGATATTTTATCGCAATCGACTCGATCCTGATATGTGGACACCCTAAGGCTAATGTCAAAAAAACCTCTGCTCCCTGATCTTGTTCAAAACTTCAACCACCCCTCGAATGCACATCAACAGCGGCCTGTTGTGCGAGTCCTGCATCATTTCGCATGCACAGGTGGAACGCTGATCAGTCGTTGTGTTGCAGCTCTTCCAAACACCATGGTGCTCAGTGAAATAGACCCCTTGAGCACGATGGTCGATCTGCACAACCAAACTTACAATCCCACCGACTTGGTGTTGAACGTGCGGCGCAGTCGCGTAAAGGTGAAGAACTCCACGGTCATCGCGATGTTTCTTAGTTCAGTGCAGCGGCTGGCAGTTGATCTGAACAAGCAGAAAATTTCCTTGGTGCTCCGCGAGCATTCACATTCCATGTTTTGTACTGAGGTTTTGCCCTCGTCACGGCCAAGTGTATTGGACATGTTGCAAAGCAGATTTGAAGTGAAGGGTGTTTTGACGGTTCGCCATCCGATGGATTCTTTTCTGGCCTTACGCGCACATGGATGGAGGCACTTTCAGCCCTTTACACTCAACGAATATTGTCGGCGCTATCTGCTGTTTTTAGATGCCCATGCTTCTACGCCTATTTTCAAGTATGAAGATTTTTTGCGCCATCCGGTAAAAATCCTAAGGCAAATGTGCAAACTGCTTAACTTGGAATTTAGTGCAAAAGCTCTGGTGAACTTCAAGGACATTGCGCTTTCAGGCGATAGTGGACGCAAATCCGATACGATTGGGCCCAGACCGCGGCGCAAGGTACCAGAGCCTATTCTGGCCAATGCATCAAAAAGTGAGTGTTATCTCACTCTTTGCAAGAGGCTGCACTATACGAAGTAGTTAGATTTTAAGGTGACTTGACCCAGCGGCAACAATTTCTTAGAGCGAGAGTTTTGGGGATGTGATTGGTGATTGGTCTAAACGCAAAAGCGCACATTGATGCGATTTCTGAAAATGTCTTTCTTGAGCAGGCCGCAGCGCTCGGCGTTGACATCATCATGGATATTGGTGCGAATACTGGCCAGTTTGCCGAAAAAATCAGATCGCGTGACTTTAATGGTTTGGTGTTTTCAGTAGAGCCGCAGCTTGCATGCCGTGGTGAGCTTGTTCGGCGTTCAAAAATAGATCCAAACTGGATTGTTGTTCCCAATCAAGGCGCTGGCGCGACAAAGGGCATGTTAGAACTCAACATCTCGGAAAACAGCTATAGCTCTTCTTTTTTCGAAGTGCACGAGAACCACCTGCGGGCTGAACCGAAAACGCGCATTGTGCGCAAGGAACTTGTTCCGATCAGTCGCACAGATGAGATGCTCCCTCAGTCGTTCATCGAACGCGTAGGCGCAATTAAGATCGACACTCAGGGCTTCGAACTAGAAGTTCTCAAGGGCATCAGCGACAAATTCAAATCATTGCGCCTCATGCAAGTCGAGCTGTCGGCTGTCGAGTGTTATGCCGGTGCGCCGGATATGGAAACGGTTGACGCCTACATTCAAAATGAACTTGGTTTCCAACGTATCTTGCTTGAACCAACTTATTTTGAAGAAGCGACTGGCGAAGTGCAACAGTATGACGGCGTATACGTCAGAACAGATCGCAAGCAGGTTCAGCCGGAAAAAGTCGGCATTGAACTTGGTGCTGTTGTGACATCGATTGGTGGTCCTTACAGACGCATTGGGTCAGACGGCCTCGATTATGGTAGCAATTGGTTTAACTCATGTGTCAGTTCCTGGCGCCGCATTGCGCCGGTTTCGGTTTCAATTTCTGAAATCAAGCCGACTGTTCCCAGCATCAAATGGATTGAAACAAAACAAAAGCCTCGCATTGTCGAGATGTTTCACAAAATCCATGATCTTACGAAGTCGCATGTGGTGATCACCAATGCCGACGTCATTCTTGGGGATTCCCTTGGCGCTATCCTGCCGAAACTTGAACCCGACATTATGTATTATGGCAATCGCATCAATGTAAATGTCAATCCGCAGAAGCCCCAGGAATTGCAAACGCTATCCTATTATGATTTTGGTTTTGACTTTTTCATTCTGCCGCCAAAATTGGTTGAGAAAGTTAAAAACGACAACATCATGCCAGCAAACTTTCGATTTGGTGAACCATGGTGGGACTATGCTTTGCCGTTGATGGCGCTGCACCATGGCTTTGTGATCAAACATCTGCGCACTGACCCCCCAATCGCCGTGCACTTTGACCACGTCAACGTGAGCAACAAATGGTGGAAAGATCAGGGCTTGCAATTCTTGAAGTGGTGCGAGGAGCTCCACAAGCAAGGAAATTCTCCAGCCACGGGGCTATTGCAATCGCTGGCACCACTGGCGAAAGTTGCAAAAAACAATCACGAACATCATCTGACGGAAGCGTGCAAGATTTTCATTAACTGGATGACATAAGGTTCGGCGGAAGGTCGCTTGACCCACGTGCCGCTTGCGGCATTAGACCGCCTGCATCATGGCTTTATCACCGACCACATCCTTCCAAGACCTGATTCTAACGCTGCATAACTATTGGGCGGATAAGGGTTGTGTTATTTTGCAGCCCTATGACATGGAAGTGGGAGCGGGTACGTTCCACCCGGCGACGACGTTGCGTTCGGTTGGCACGTTGCCGTGGGCTGCGGCTTATGTGCAGCCATCGCGGCGCCCGAAGGATGGGCGCTATGGCGAGAACCCCAATCGGTTGCAGCATTATTATCAATATCAAGTCATCATCAAACCATCACCACCGGATTTGCAGGAGCTGTATCTAGGCTCGCTTGCGGCTATTGGGCTTGACCCGACATTGCATGATATTCGTTTTGTCGAGGACGATTGGGAAAGCCCGACGCTCGGCGCTTGGGGGCTGGGTTGGGAGGTGTGGTGCGATGGCATGGAAGTGTCGCAGTTTACGTATTTCCAGCAGGTGGGCGGCTTGGATTGTTCGCCTGTTTCAGGTGAGTTGACCTATGGCCTCGAACGCTTGGCCATGTATGTGCAGAATGTCGATAATGTGTACGACCTGAATTTCAATGGTCGCCCAGAGGGCCAAGGCCGCATTTCTTATGGTGATGTGTTCCTGCAGGCCGAGCAGGAATATTCGCGATTTAATTTTGAACATGCGGATACTGAGATTTTGTTGCAGCACTTCAAGGATGCGGAAAAGGAATGCGCGGCGTTGTTGAAGGCGGGCGAGGCTGAAGGGCGACACCGCTTGGCGCTTCCCGCATATGACCAGTGCATCAAGGCGTCGCATGCGTTCAACTTGTTGGACGCGCGCGGTGTGATTTCGGTGACGGAGCGGCAGAAATATATTCTGGCGGTGAGGGATTTGGCAAAGGCGTGTTGTGAAGCCTGGAGTCGAACTGCTGGCGGTGGAGCGTGAGGAAAGCGCCCCGCCGCATTTTCATAACGTTCCCTCTCCCCGCGTTAGCGGGTGAGAGGGTTGGGGCCCGTTCGCGCAGCGAATGGGAGGGTGAGGGGGACTTCACATGCGTGGACCTGAGAAAGAAAAAACCGAGCGAGCGCGGGAGCTTCGCCAGAATTCAACCGTTGCAGAAAACAAACTCTGGTCGTTCCTGCGGGGGCGGCAACTTGGAGGGTTCAAGTTTAACCGCCAAGAACCCATTGGCTCCTACTTTGTCGACTTCGCCTGCCGCAAGGGAAAGCTCGTTATCGAAATTGACGGCCCGAGCCATGATGAGCCGGACGCACGGAAGTATGATGTGCGGCGCACTGAATTTTTGGAGTCGCAAGGCTATCGGGTTTTGCGGTTTACGAATGAATTTATCATGGGTGACGTCAGCTTTGCGCTTGAAGCCATTGTTAAACATCTTGTCCGTTGAAACACCCCTCACCCTCCCATGGACCTTTGGTCCATGGGCCCCAACCCTCTCGCCCGCTTTGCGGGGAGAGGGAGTTAGGTAGATCATGTCTGAACTCCTGCTTGAACTTTTTTCGGAAGAAATCCCGGCGCGCTTGCAGTCGAAAGCGGCGGAGGATTTGAAGGCGCTTGTCACCAATGGTTTGGTGGAGGCAGGTTTGGTTTATGAGGGTGCTCAGGTACATGCCACGCCGCGGCGCTTGGTGCTTTCGGTTGAGGGCTTGAATGCCAAGGCTGCTGATACGCGGGAAGAACGCAAAGGCCCGAAGGTGGATGCGCCACAGGCGGCGATTGATGGCTTCTTGCGTTCGACGGGTTTGACGGTGGAGCAACTGACCAAGCAGGACGACAAGAAGGGTGCCTTCTATGTTGCTGTGATTAAAAAAGAGGGCCGCGCTGCCACTGATGTGATTGCGGCGCTGGTGCCGGATGTGATCCGCAAATTCCCCTGGGGCAAGCCCATGCGGTGGGGTTCGGGCTCGCTCAAATGGGTGCGGCCGTTGCAGAGTATTTTGTGCACATTTGATGGTGAGGTTGTGCCGTTTGATGTGGATGGATTTGTGTCGGGCAACACCACGAAGGGGCATCGGTTCCTTGCACCTGATGTGATCCGTGCCTCGCGGTTTGAGGATTATTCACTCGCTTTGAACAAGGCGAAAGTGATTGTTGATGCGTCGGCGCGGGTTGAGCATATCCGTGCGGATGCGAAGGCCTTGGCCTTTGCGCAAGGCCTCGAAATGATTGAAGACGAAGGCCTGCTGCGGGAAGTGGCGGGGCTTGTTGAATGGCCTGTGGTGTTGATGGGCTCGTTTGATGAGGCTTATCTTTCGGTGCCGCCGGAAGTGATCATCACCACGATCAAGAACAATCAGAAATGTTTTTGCTTGAAGACGAGCTGACGGCAAGCTGGCGAATAAATATCTGCTGGTTGCCAATATCATTCCGCGTGATGGCGGGGCGGAAATTATTCGCGGCAACAACAAGGTGATTGCGGCAAGGCTTTCGGATGCCAAGTTCTTCTGGGATCAGGACCGCAAGGTGAACTTGGAAAGACCATGTTGGTGAAGTTGGATGCGATTACCTTCCATGCCAAGTTGGGTTCGCAAGGTGAGCGCGTCAAACGTATCGAAGCACTGGCGGGCGAGATTGCAGAAGCGATTGGCGCTGATGTGGAGAAGTCGAAGCTGGCGGCAAGATTGGCAAAGGCCGATCTGGTCTCTGGCATGGTCGGAGAGTTCCCTGAACTTGAGGGGCTGATGGGGCGTTACTATGCGCTGGACCAAGGCCGTGATGCAGAAGTGGCCGATGCGATTCGTGACCATTACAAACCTAGAGGACCAAGTGATAGCTTGCCAGAAAGCAAAGTTGGCCAAGCCGTAGCACTGGCGGACAAAATCTACACCTTGATAGCATTCTGGGCGATTGACGAGAAGCCGACGGGCTCAAAGGATCCGTTTGCGTTAAGAAGAGCGGCTCTGGGCGTAGTTAGAACAATCATCGACGGGAGCCTCCGTCTAAAACTTACAAGTTGGCCACTAAGCAGAGAGTTTAGCTTAGCAGTGATGCGTGCGAACTCAGTAACTGAAAATATTTCGGAATTGTATGAGGCAATTTCACAACTTTCAAAGAGTGGCCTCAAGGAACACGAAGCTGTAGAGTTGTTTCACAAAATTACTGCTCGTCATTTTGAGGCAACCGAAGCTGATGTACTAGAAAAATTTTCTTCTACGAAGGCAGAGTTGCTCGACTTCTTTGCCGACCGTCTGAAAGTCTATCTCAAGGACCAAGGCGTTCGTCATGATCTGATCGACGCTGTGTTTGCTCTCGGTGGGCAGGATGATCTTTTGATGATTGTGCGCCGGGTTGAGGCGTTGTCGAAATTCCTTGAGACCGATGATGGCAAAAACCTTCTCGCGGGTGTGAAACGCGCCACCAACATTGTGAAGGCGGAAGAGAAAAAAGAGGCATCCGCGATTTCCGGCAAGGTGGACCAGTCCATCCTCGTCAAGGGCGAGGAAAAGGATTTGCACCGCGCCATCGAGGCGGCTTCGGCCTTGGCGCACAAGGCGCTGGCGGAGGAAGACTTTGAGGCTGCTATGCGGGCGATTGCGAAGTTGCGGGCACCGGTGGATGCGTTCCTCGACAATGTGACGGTGAATGATCCGAACCGGGATTACCGCGAGAACAGGTTGCGGTTGCTCAACCGCATTCGTGAGGCGGTGGCGGAAGTGGCGGATTTTTCGAGGATTGAGGGGTAGTTGCAGACTTCTTGACCCTCGGTTGTAAATCTGCAAAATTTAATTTACCGGGGCTGCTAAGTAGCGAGGTATGTGATGAACAAATACATGTATTTGCTTCCTCTTATTTGGGCCGTTTCGAGCCCCGTTTTTGCGGCTGACAAGGTCAAGATTCCCAAAACCGCCAAGGTGATGACAGCAGCAGAGATCATCTTGGCCTATGATGGAAAGTCTTATGCTTGGGACCACCCCAACACTGACAAGGCCACGGGAACAGTCTTATTCGATTTTAAAAAATCCTACATGAGCGGCAAGTGGAAAGCTGGTAAAGATTCAGGTGAATGGGAAGGCAAGATCACTATGAAAGGTGATCAGTACTGTTACGAAACGCGCGGCAAAGGCCAAAAGAAATACGACAAAATGGTCTGCAACATTTTGTACATTGACGGCACTACGATCTACGAAGTTCATCCGAAATCAAAGAAAGTCTTATCAACTGACGTTCCGATGTAACTTCTATTTCAGAATCACCGTTGAATCGCATTCGTGAGGCAGTGGCTGAGGTGGCGGATTTTTCTAGGATTGAGGGGTAAACGGGACCATTTCTCCACCTCGCTTGAGGGAGGGGTGGGGGTGGTCCCCCGCTCCCCAGATCTCGACGGTAACGTGCAGCTGTCACTTCTCCCTTGGCGAAGCTGGCGCCCTCAAGGGCGTGGCTGATGAGTTAATTAACCCAAACCATGGCTTCAAAATCTTCCGCATCACTGTTGGCAAAGCCTCGCCATCTACTTCCCCTGCTGGCACCCAGCGATAGCTTTCGTCTAACGTCACGCGCGCAACATCCTGTATTACCCACACTGTGACTTCCAAATGAAAATGCGTGAAAGTGTGTTCGACGATTCCCAAGCGCTTCTTCCATTTGGCGTCGAAGGGTGGAATGTCGATTGGTGTTTCTGACCATGTCACTGCCCGGCACTTCCATCATGCCGCCGAGCAGGCCTTTTTCTGCGCGGCGGCGGAGCAAAATATATCCGTCGTTGCTGATGGCGAGATAGGCGTGGCCTTGGCGGGTGGGGATTTTCTTTTTGGGTTGTTTGCGGGGGAGTGTTGCGGCGATGCCTTGTTTGCGACCGTCACAATCATCCGTCCACGGACAGATTTGGCAGTTGGGAGATTTTGGTGTGCAGATGGTGGCGCCCAAGTCCATCAAGGCTTGGACAAAGTCCCCTGCCCTGTGATCGGTCATCAAGGCTTGTGCGCGGGTTTTGATTTGGGGTTTAGAGTCTGGCAATGGAGTTTCGATGGCGTCCAAACGCGAGATGACGCGTTCCACATTGCCGTCAACGGCGGCGAAGGGTTTGTCGAAGGCGATGGCTGCAATGGCACCCGCCGTATAGGGGCCGATGCCCGGGAGTTTTTGTAATGCCCCGAGATCATCGGGGAATTTGCCGCCGTGTTCGCTGACAATCACGTTTGCGCATTTATGCAGGTTACGGGCGCGGGCGTAGTAGCCGAGACCCGCCCAAGCTTTCAGCACGTCGTCCAAGGGTGCGGCAGCGAGGGCTTTGACGGTGGGCCATTTTTGGGTGAAGTTGAGGAAGTATTCCTTGACCGCCGCCACGGTGGTTTGTTGTAGCATGATTTCGGATAGCCAAACTTTATAGGGGTCCATTCGGCTGGGCGACACGGCGCGCCATGGCAAAACCCGCGCATTCCGGTCGTACCATTGCAAAAGTTTCACATTCAAGTGATGGTTATGCCCCGCTTTGGCCATGAATTTCCTTGAGAATCCAGCGTTGAAAGTTGAAACTCTATACATGGAAACACTCGACAAGCACTTCCGCAAACTGACCGCAAGCGTGTTTCAAAAGCACGGCTTTGCGCAAGGCGAAGTGTTGTCGCATTGGCCTGAGATTGTGGGCGAGCAAGTGGCTGCAATTTCCACACCAGAGCGCATTCGCTGGCCGCGCGGGCATGAGGAAAAATCGGGCGGTACTTTGAACGTTAAAGTGCAGGCCGGGCGCGGGCTTGACGTTGAATATGCAGCCGCTGGCATTGTTGAGCGTGTGAACCGTTTTTTGGGCTATCAGGCCGTGACGGCGCTGAAAGTGACCCAGAGCCATAATTTCACCCGGACTGTGAAAGCCAAAATTCCGCAACCCATTGCTTCGCCTCAGGTTTTAGACCGTGTGGCCAGGGTTGAGGATATTGATTTGCAAGCTGCCCTGACCCGACTTGGGGCTAGCGTTTCGGTGCAAAACCCACGTTCTCCACAGGCAAAATAACGCCGTGGCGATTCACCCTTCATTTCGAGTAGGAAAACCCCATGAAAACCATGTCTCGCCGTTTGTTTACGTCTGCCGCTGCTATGGCCCTTTTGGCCCCTGTTGCCTTGGCGCAGGAAGCTGAGCCCGGACCTGTTGATAAGGTCGCACTCGCGGTTCCGCCTGCACATGGCGAAATGGTGTTGGGCAAGGACGATGCGAAGGTGACGATTGTTGAATATGCGTCTGCGTCGTGTCCGCATTGCGCTGAATTCGCCACTGTTGAACTGCCGAAGTTCATGAAAGACTATATCGACACGGGCAAAGTGCGCCTGCTGTTCCGGGAATTTCCGCACAATGACGCGGCGGTTGGTGGCTTCATGGTGGCGCGTTGTGCGCCGAAGGAAAAGTATTTCCCGCTGATTGATGTGATGTTCAAGACGCAGCAGAAGTGGGTTCCAGCGCCGCTTGAAGGCCTCAAGGAAATTGCTTTGCAGGCTGGCTTTACCGAAGAAACATTCATGGCCTGCTTGAACAATCAAGAGGTTGCCAAGAGCATTATCGCCGAGCGCGATCGCGGCACGGGCTTTGGCGTGCAAGGCATTCCGACATTTTTCATCAATGGCGAACGCTACTCGGGTGACTACACCTTTGAAGCGATGAAAGTCATTATCGACCCGTTGCTGGTTTAAGCGCAGCGGCACAATTGGGCAGGGGCACATGAAATTTTCCAGACTGCGACTGACGGGCTTTAAGTCATTCGTTGAACCCACAGAGCTTCACATTCAACCGGGCTTGACCGGCATTGTGGGGCCGAATGGTTGTGGCAAATCCAACCTGCTCGAAGCTTTGCGCTGGGTGATGGGTGAAAGCTCATACAAATCTATGCGCGGTGCGGGCATGGAAGATGTGATTTTCTCTGGAACGTCAGATCGTCCGTCGCGCAACATGGCTGAGGTTGTCGTCACGTTGGCGAATGATGATCGCTCGGCGCCCCCACAGTTTAACGATGCTGAGCATTTGGAAATCAGCCGATCGATTGTTCGTGATGCGGGTTCGGCTTACAAGCTCAACGGCAAGGAACTGCGCGCCAAGGATGTGCAGTTGCTGTTTGCGGATGCGTCAACGGGTTCGCGCTCGCCTGCCTTAGTGAAGCAAGGCCAGATTGCCGAGATCATCAATTCAAAGCCACAAGCGCGTCGGCTGATCCTGGAAGAAGCTGCTGGCATCACTGGTTTGCACACGCGCCGCCATGATGCCGAGTTAAAACTGAAAGCCGCTGAACTGAACATGTCACGGCTTGATGACGTGACGGCACAGCTGGATAGCCAGCTCAACAGTTTAAAACGGCAAGCGCGACAGGCACAGAAGTATAAAATCGTCTCGACAGAGATTCGCAAACTCGAAGCCGCTGGCTTGTTCGTGGCGTGGCGTGATGCCAATGCCGATATGACGCGCGACACGGCAGCCCTTGATGAAGCCACACGGGTTTTGGCTGAACATACGCGGTCAGCGTCTGAAAAGTTGCGTGGGCGGGATGAGCTTGGCGAAACACTGCCGGGATTGCGGGAGCAGGAAACCATCCGCGCTGCGGTGTTGCAGCGTTTGACGCTGGAGCGGGCGTCGCTGGACGAAGAAGAAAAGCGTGTTGAAGGCCGCATTTCAGAATTAAAGCAACGCAAGCAGCAGGCACAAGCCGACGTGCAGCGCGAAGAAGGTTTGCTGTCTGATACGGATGCCGTGATTGGGCGTTTGGGCGGCGAAAAAGACACACTTCTGGCGTCTGCCAATGAAGGCCAAGATGTGCGTGCAGCAGCAGCGGCAGCGGTTCAAGAAGCCGCCGAAGCTTTGGCGCGGGCACAGGAAGCAGCTGACGAAGCAGGTAATCGCTTGTCGCAATTATCAGCCCAACGTGGTGCCATGGAGCGGGCTATTTCCGAACATAAAACCCGCATTCAGCGGCTTGATACGGAATTGCAATCGCTGTCGGGTCGGCGCGCGCATTTGCTGTCGCTGTTGGGCGATGCGGGCGATGGTATCACCTTGGCGTCAGCCGTTGATGCAGCAGTTAAAGTTGCTGAGTTTGCAGAGCAGGATGCTTCACATTCGGAAGTGACGTTGCGTGTGGCGCGACAGGTTGAAACCGACAAGCGCCAAGCCTTTGATGAAGCGCGGCGTGCGGCGGAGCGCTTGCAAACGGAAGTCCGTACACTGACGAACTTCCTGCGCAATGAGGGCGGTGATTTGTGGCCGGCCGTGGTTGATGCCTTGATGGTGGAACCCGGCTATGAAGGCGCACTTGCTGCGGCACTGGGCGATGACATTGAAGCGTCTTCCGATGAAGGTGCGCCGATGCATTGGCGGGGCTTGCCAGCATTGGGTGAAACGGCTTCCCTTCCGGGTGATGCAACGCCCTTGTCCAAGCATGTGGATGCGCCGCCTGCCCTGTCTCGCATTTTGAGCCATGTGGGTGTGGTGTCCAAAGCAGTTGGCGCTGCCTTGCAGGCGCAATTGCAACCGGGCCAACGTTTGGTGTCACGCGAAGGCGATGTGTGGCGTTGGGATGGTTTTGTGGCTGCTGCTGATGCGCCAAGTGCCGCTGCAAAACGCTTGGCGGAACGCAATCGACTGGTGCAGTTGGAATCTGGTTTGGGTGAAGCCAATGCCAAGGCCGAAGCCGCCAAGACTGAATTTGAACACGCACGCAACGCCGTTGAACAGGGTGGCAAATCCGAACGTGACAAGCGCGAGGCGTGGCGCACGGCGGGAGCTGCACTTGAAGTGGCGCGCCGTGCATTGCAAAGTTTTGAACGCAAGCAGGCTGAGCAGACGGCGCAAACATCTGCCTTAGATGAAGCGCAACGCCGCACGGATGCGCAATTGCAGGACGTGAACCAGCTTTGTGCAGGGATTGAGCTTGAGTTTGCGGCACTGCCCGCACTTAACGGCCTCAACACGGAAGTGATGTCGTTGCGCGATGCGTTGAACCGCGAACGCGCCAGCTATGGTGAAGCGCGGGCGCGTCACGACAGTTTGGAACGTGAAGCGAAAATGCGTGGTGATCGTTTGGTCGCCATTGAAGCGGAAACCGAGCAATGGTTGTCACGTGCGGCCAAAGCGCGGGAACAGGTTGAACTGTTGACCACGCGTGCAGCCGAAGCAGAGGCGACGCTGACTGAATTGAATTCGATGCCGCAGCAATTGGCTGACAAGCGCTTCAAGCTGATGAATATGCTGTCGGAAGCCGAGCGTGATCGCAAGTCTGCTGCTGACCTGTTGCAAGAGGCTGAAAACAATGTGCGGGCCGCAGACAAAGCGCTGCGCGAGGCCCAGGAACAAGCTGCGAATTCGCGTGAAGATCATGCGCGTTTGGGGGCACGGCTTGAGGCGTCGCAACAGCGCCAGGAACATTGCCAAACCCGCATTACGGAAACGCTGAATTGTGCGCCCGACGAGATTTTAGCCCAGGCTGGTGTTGAAGCCGACAAGCTTCCTGCAGGCGATGAGATTGAAAAGAAGTTGCTTGGCCTTCGTGAAGATCGTGAACGCTTGGGCGCTGTGAATTTGCGCGCTGATGAAGAAGCAGAAGCAGTGGCCATACAGCTCAACACCATGATTACCGAGAAGAATGAATTGGTGCAGGCTATTGCAAAACTGCGTGGAGCTATTGGGTCGCTCAACAAAGAAGGACGCCAGCGCTTGCTGGATGCGTTCGGCACGGTGAATGCCAAGTTCACTGAGTTGTTCAAGACGCTGTTTGGTGGTGGCGAGGCAGAGTTGCAGCTGATTGAATCAGATGATCCGCTGGAAGCAGGTTTAGAAATTCTAGCAAAGCCCCCCGGCAAAAAGCCGACGACACTTTCGTTGTTGTCGGGTGGTGAACAAACCCTGACGGCGATGGCATTGATTTTCGCGGTGTTCCTTACCAACCCCTCGCCCATCTGCGTGCTCGACGAAGTTGATGCGCCGCTGGATGATCATAACGTCGAGCGCTTCTGCAATTTGTTGAACGCCATGTTGGAACGCACGGAAACGCGTTTCCTGATCATCACGCACCACCCGTTAACGATGGCGCGGATGAATCGCTTGTTTGGTGTGACCATGATGGAACGAGGCGTTTCGCAATTGGTGAGCGTGAATTTGGAAGAAGCAACGGAGCTGGTGCAAGAGGCGGGGTGAGGGACCTCATCCGTCTCGCGCTTTCGCGCGATCCACCTTCCCCAGAGGGGAAGGGAATACTAACGTCGCTTCTCCTCTGGAGAAGCTGTCACGAAGTGACTGATGAGTTCTCTTATACGGAGTGAGCAATGAACATCGTTTTCGACCTCGGTATGGTTCTTATCCAATGGGATCCGCGGCATGTTTATCGTTCGGTGTTTGCTGACCACGCCAAGATGGAGTGGTTTCTTGAACATGTCTGTCACCACGAATGGAACCTCGCACAAGACGGCGGTCGGTCTTTTGATGATGGTGTTTTAGAAGCGACGGTGCGTTACCCTGAATACGCTGCTGAAATTGCCATGTACCGCGACCGTTGGATGGAGATGGTGCCGGGGGCGATTGATGGCAGTGTTCAAATTCTCGAGGAATTGCACAACAATGGTGCTGCGCTCTATGCCATCACCAACTGGAACAGCGATACGTTTCGTGCAACGCGTGGTCGGTTTGCATTTTTGAATTTGTTTCGGGACATTGTGGTGTCGGGTGATGAGAAAATTATCAAGCCTGACCCAGCGATTTTTCACTTGTTGGCACAACGCAACGGCATTGATCTCGCGCAATCACTTTTTATCGATGACAGTTTGAAGAATGTTGCAGGAGCCGAAGCTGTAGGCATGAAGGGTCATCACTTCACGTCTCCGGAATCATTGCGGGCCTCGTTAAATCAGCTTGGGCAGCTGTAAGCACCGGACTGATTGCCGCAGCGCTGAATTCCCCATTAAATTCAGCCTGTTAAATCCAGAATCCATTTCTTGACACATTTCTGCCCCGTGGCTAATGAGAGCGCGCTTTGGAAGATGTGTTTTTCCGGGCTGTTTTCGTTTGCGGGAGGGGCATTCACTATGACTGAACCACGCGCACCAAAGCCGCCCAAGACGCATGTTCAACCAGAGTTCGGAGATCTTCCAGACCGCCTCAAAGACCTTGGCAACCGCATTGCGGCTGAAAAGAACGAAAGGGCGGAAGCCTCTAAACCAGACACGCGCTTTCAAGGTGCCTCGGATTATTCCAAGGGTTATCGGTTAGCGAGTGAATTTGTTGCGGGCACGTTGGTGGGTGGGCTGATAGGTTATGGCCTCGATTATGTGGCCGGAACTCTTCCGCTGTTTCTGATTGTTTTTCTGCTCTTGGGTTTTGGAGCGGGTATTCTGAACATGTCGCGTGCGGCCAACAGAAGTTCCCCAACGCCTGACGAACTTGCAAAAATGCCGAAACCTTCGGCTGATGATGAAGAAGAGGACTGATCGTGGCTAACGATCCAATTCACCAGTTCCAAATTCAAGACCTCGCCGGTCCGTTCAACATTGGCGGTTATGACATTAGCTTTACCAATTCCGCGTTGTTCATGGGCGCTACTGTAGCGACCATAACCGGCTTGCTGCTGCTGGCTTCAAACAAGCGCGCATTGGTGCCGGGCCGCCTGCAGTCGGTTGGCGAAATGTGGTATTCGATGATCGCCAACATGGTTGAGAATGTTTTGGGCAAAGACGGCAAGCCGTTTTTCCCCTTGGTATTCTCGCTGTTCTCATTTGTTTTGATTGCCAACATGCTTGGCATGTTTCCTTATTTCTTCACGGTGACGAGCCATGTCATTATTACATTTGCTATGGCCTTGTTTGTCATTGGACTGGTGATTGTGGTTGGCATTTGGAAGCACGGGCTTGGATGGTTTAAGTTGTTCGTGCCTTCAGGCGTGCCGCTTATTATCTTGCCGATGATTTCAATCATCGAAGTTATCTCATTCTTGTCGCGTCCATTGTCCATGGGACTGCGTCTTTTCGGTAATATGCTTGCGGGACATATCGTTCTTAAAGTTTTTGCGGGTTTCGTAGTTTCGCTCGCAGGATATGGATTTGTGGGTATTTTGGGTGCGATACTTCCAATGGCCGTGACAGTTGCTCTGTTTGCACTCGAGTTCCTAGTATCATTTTTGCAGGCGTTCGTTTTTGCAATCCTCACCTGCGTTTACATCAAAGACGCTCTTCACACTCACCATTAATCGAATAAACCAAGGAGAATAGTTATGGAAACATCAGCAGCAGCACTCATCGGAGCAGGCATCGCATGCATTGGCATGGGCGGCGCAGGCGTAGGTGTAGGCCTCATTTTCGGCAACTACTTGTCAGGCGCATTGCGTAACCCAGCAGCAGCTGGCGCTCAATTCACCAACGCACTCATCGGTGCTGCTTTGGCTGAAGGCTTGGGCATTTTCTCGTTCGTAGTTGCGTTCATGCTTTATTTGAAGGCCTAATCGCTAAACTAAACACAAATGTCGGGTGAACCAGCTTTAGAGCTCGTTCACCTGCCAGTATTCTAAGGTATAGCTAAATGGCAACAACAACTGAAACACATACAGAAGCCGACGGCAGTGCTGTGAAAGCAGTATTTCCACCGCTTGATGCGAAAACATTTCCTTCGCAGATTTTCTGGTTGGTGATTTTCTTTGGTGCGCTTTATCTTTTGATGAGCCGCCTCGTGTTGCCGCGCATTGCCGGCATTCTTGAAACACGCCGCAACCGCATTGAGGGTGATATTGCCCGCGCTGGCGCGTTGAAGGATGAAACTGAAGCGGCGCTCAACTCTTACAATAAGGCTTTGGCCGATGCGCGGGGCAATGCCTCGGATATTGCCAAGTCCACACGCGATACGGTGAATGCTGATATCGCTGACAAACAACACAAGCTGGATGCTGAACTGGCTGCCAAGGCCGTTGATGCGGAAACCAAGATCGCCAAGTCCAAGGCCAAGGCCATGGAGTCGGTTTCTTCGATCGCTTCCGATACAGCATCAGAAATCGTTGCGGCCTTGACAGGCGGCAAAGTGACCAAGGCCGCATTGGCCAAAGCGTTGAAGGGCTAATTTCATGACACTGCCTTCAATCCTCGCTGCTGGCTTAGCACTTGACGCTACATTCTTTGCACTTGTTGCACTGATCATGTTCCTCGGCATTGTGTTCTGGGCTGGCGCTCACAAAACGGCCGGCGCTGCGCTCGACGCACGCGCTGCGCAAATTGACAAAGACATCAACGACGCGCGACGCTTACGTGAAGATGCAGAAGCGCTTCTGGCTGAATACAAGCAGAAGAAGCTGGACGCTGAAAAAGAAGCCGCTGGCATTATTTCGCAAGCCAAGTCTGATGCGGCTGCCTATTCTGAAGACGCTAAAAAGAAATTGGCTGAGGCGTTGACCCGTCGCACCAAGCAAGCCGAAAATAAAATCGCGCAAGCTGAAGCTGCTGCTGTCAAGGAAGTGCGCGCCGCTGCAACAGACCGCGCCATTGCTGCGGCATCAAAGTTGATTGCAGAACATGCAAAAGGCAAAGGCGGCGAGAAGCTGATTGCTGAATCAATTGCTGCTGTGAAGGCGCGGTTGAACTGAGGTTGTTAAAACTTCTGAATTCAAAACCCGGCTGATGAGGCCGGGTTTTTCATGCTCCGTTGAAGCGCTCGCCTGTGAATGGGTTGACGGTAGGCACGCCGCACATTTCAAAAGGATAGTGGTCTCGCGTCACGACTACAAGATCGCTTTCCAAAGCGACAACTGCAATCAACATATCCGCTTCGGGCGAATAGCGATGCACTTTTTTCATGTGTCGCGACAGAATTCTCCATCGCACCAAAACATCTTCAGTCACATTGAGAACGCGGCCGTGCATCCAAGGGCGGACTGTTTCGACGATCCAATCTTTCAGTTTTTGGCGTTTAACTACATCGTCGACCAACTCTGCACCAAAACAGAGTTCAGCCATCGTCACGTCTGATGTGAAAAGCTGCATTACATCTTGCTGACCTATCCATGTCACTATTTCCGCAGACTTACTAGATTTGCGCATTTCAGAAATGACGTTTGTATCAAGAAGATATCCGTTCATTTTGATTAGTCGTCAAAACTGAAGACGCGGTCGTGACTGGCAGCAGGTCGTTCAGGCAATTCAAAGTCAATGGGTGGGCCGGCAGACAAAGCCCGCACGAAATCCTCTCCTGTCACTTTGGCAAAATCAATTCTGCTCCGCCCTACCGCTGAAACGACTACGGCTGGTTCTCCATGCACTGTTACCGTTTGCGGACCCTCGGTTTGAGCAAGCCTTATGACTTCGCTCAACCGGCTTTCGCGTCCTGCAAAGACCATAGGCGGTTATGGTGGTTCATCGCGGCACTTCCAATTCCGACCAGTCAGACTAGTCAGAATTTTCCGAAAGTCAAAGTTTGGGTTTGCGCTGCCCCAGCAAGTTCTCCGTCGCAAACGCTTCGGCCAATTGTGCTTCCGTCATCAGTTTTTCGGCCAAGACCACTTCGCGGATTGAGCGGCGGGACTTCAGCGCTTCCTTGGCCACGCGGCTGGCTTCGGCATAGCCGACGTAAGGGTTGATGGCTGTGACGGCCACGAGGGAGTGGTCCAGCAACTCCTGGCAGCGTTCACGGTCGGCTTCGATGCCGACGATGCATTTTTCGCGCAGCACTTTCATGCCGCGGGTGAGCATGCGCATGGATTGCAGGATGTTGAAAACGATGACGGGTTCCATGGCATTGAGTTGCAGTTGGCCCGCCTCCGCGGCCATGGTGACCGTGAGATCATTGCCGATGACTTGATAGGCGATCTGGTTGATGACCTCTGGCATGACGGGGTTGACCTTGCCCGGCATGATGGAGGAGCCTGCTTGCACGGCAGGTAATTTGATTTCGCCAAATCCGGCGCGCGGACCAGAATTGAGCAAGCGCAAGTCGTTGCAGATTTTTGAAAGCTTCACGGCAATGCGTTTCAAGACGCCGGAGAAGGTGATGAAGGCGCCCATGTCTGATGTGGCTTCGATCAAGTCACCTGCAGCCGTCATGCGCTCACCTGAGATGTCCGAGAGGTGTTTGATTGCGGCCTCGGTATAACCGTCGGGGGTGTTGATGCTGGTGCCAATGGCGGTGCCACCCAAGTTGATTTCGCGCAGCAGGTTTGCCACTTCGCGCAGGCGGTCAATGTCTTCGCCAATGGTGGTGGCGAAGGCGCGGAACTCATGGCCCAAGCGCATGGGCACGGCGTCCATCAATTGGGTGCGACCGACTTTGATGACATCGTGAAACTCATCGGCCTTGGCCAGCAGTGCGGCCTTCAGTGCCTCTTGCTCCGCAATCAAAGCGGGGCAACAGCGGATCATGGTCAGGCGAACGGCTGTGGGGTAAACGTCGTTGGTTGATTGCGAGAGGTTGACGTGGTCATTGGGATGGATGGTTTTATAGTCGCCTGCGGGGCGCTGCAATTCACGCAAGGCCAAGATTGGCCACAACTTCATTGGCATTCATATTGGTGGAGGTGCCAGCACCTCCTTGGATCATGTCTACGATAAAGCCCGCATGCCCCTCGCCTGCAACGATACGATCACAGGCGCGGGTGATGGCACCACCGATGCGTTTGTCGAGCGCGCCCAAATCCATGTTGGCCATAACGCAGGCCTTCTTGGTCATGGCGAGGGATTCGATCAGTTCCGGGAAGTGCCGTACTTGTACGCCAGTGATCGGGAAGTTCTCCGCCGCCCGCGCCGTATGCACGCCATAGTCAGCATTCTCTGGAAGCGTGACGCTGCCGATGGAGTCGGTTTCGACGCGGGTTTTGGCCATTTCTATTCCGCCGCTTGCATATAATTTTCAATTGGCGGGCATGAGCAAACCAGATTGCGGTCACCGAACACGTTGTCGACGCGGGCCACGGGGGGCCAGTATTTGTCGTTGGGATATTGCCCGGCCAGTGGGAAATAGGCCTGCTCACGCGAATAGCTGTGGGCCCATTCACCGAACAACAGCTTGTGGGTGTGGGGTGCGTTTTTAAGTGGGTTGTCCTGCTTATCAGCGCGACCTTCTTCGACGGCTTTGATTTCTCCTGCAATTGAAATCATGGCGTCGCAGAACCGATCAAGTTCACGTTTGCATTCTGACTCGGTGGGTTCGATCATCAGCGTGTCGACAACGGGGAAGCTCATGGTGGGGGCGTGGAAGCCATAGTCCACCAAGCGCTTCGCGACATCTTCAACACTGATGCCGGTGCGTTCCTTGAGATCGCGGAGATCAATGATGCATTCATGCGCCACGAAGCCACCGGGGCCCGTGTAGAGCACAGGGAAGTGTGGCTGCAAACGCTTGGCCATGTAATTGGCATTCAAGATGGCCATGATGGTGGCTTTACGCAAACCTTCGCCTCCCATCATAGCGATATACATCCATGAAATGGGAAGGATTGAAGCGGAGCCCCAAGGTGCGGCTGACACAGCGCCTTGATTGCCATTGCTGCCCGCTGCGGGGTTGACGCCATTGACGACGGCATGACCCGGCAGGAAGGGTGCGAGGTGAGCCCGCACACCAATGGGGCCCATGCCCGGACCACCACCGCCATGGGGAATGCAGAAGGTTTTATGCAAGTTCATGTGGCAAACATCAGCGCCCAATTCAGCGGGGCGCATAATACCAACTTGCGCATTGAGATTTGCGCCATCGAGATAAACTTGTCCGCCTTTGTCATGCACGATTTTACAAATGTCGATCACTGCTTCTTCAAACACGCCGTGCGTTGAGGGATAGGTGATCATGAGGGCGGCGAGATTGGCAGCATGTTGCGTGGCCTTGGCTTCAAGGTCTTTCACATCGACGTTGCCATTAGTATCGCAGCCGACAATCACAATCTGCATGCCCGCCATTGCGGCGGATGCTGGATTGGTGCCGTGGGCTGATACGGGGATCAAACAAATGTTGCGGTGATGATCGCCGCGTGACTCGTGATAACGCTTGATGGCGAGAAGGCCTGCATATTCACCTTGCGAACCCGCATTGGGTTGCATCGACACGGCGTCAAAGCCGGTGATCTCCGCCAACATTTCCTCAAGCTCATCGAAGAGCTGTTGATAGCCTTGGGTTTGTTCGAGAGGTGCGAAGGGATGTAGCAGCGAAAAATGCCGCCAGGTTATGGGGATCATTTCTGACGTTGCATTCAGCTTCATGGTGCAGGAGCCAAGCGGAATCATGGCTTGGTCCAAGGCCAAATCCTTGGCTTGCAAATGCCGGAGGTAACGCAACATTTCGGTTTCGGAATGATAGCGCGAGAAGACGGGGTGGGTGAGATAGCTTGAGGTGCGCTGCAAGGCTTTCGGCAAGGCGGGCTTCAAAGTGGCGTCTATCGCATCCAAATCGGTCAATTCGGCACCGGAACGGAAGATCGACAGGAGTTTGTGTAGTTCTTGGCGGCGCGTGGTTTGGTCGAAGGACAGGCCGATATGATCCGCGTCGACAAAGCGCAGATTGATTTTCTTTTCCTTGGCTTTGGCCCAAAGCATATGGGCGCGGCCCGGAACATAAAGCGTAATGGTATCGAAGAAGTGTTTGGTTTTCACCTCAACACCGAGGGCTGTGACGGCTGATGCAAAAATTTGTGTGAAGCGCTGGGTGCGTTCGGCGGTTTTGCGAATGCCTTTAGGGCCAATGTAAACTGCAAACATGGCCGCCGTGATCGCCAGCAAAACTTGTGCTGTACAAATATTGCTTGTCGCTTTTTCGCGGCGGATATGTTGTTCGCGGGTTTGCAGGGCCATGCGCAAAGCGCGGTTGCCTTGTGCATCCACCGACACGCCAATCAAGCGGCCGGGCATAACGCGCTTATGCTCGTCCTTGGTGGCAAAGAATGCGGCGTGGGGGCCACCGTAGCCCATAGGCACGCCAAAGCGTTGCGACGAACCGATGGCAACATCAGCACCCAATTCTCCGGGTGATGTCAGCACGGCCAGTGCAAGCAAATCGGTGGCGAGAACTGAAAGTGCGCCTGCAGCTTTCAAGCTGGTGATCACGTCACGGAAATCTCTGACCTCACCGGATGAGCCGGGATAGGATAACAATGCAGCGAACACTTCACTGGCGTTCAAGTCCTTCAGCGGGTCGCCGATTTTGACTTCGATACCAAAACCCTTGGCGCGGGTTTCAATGACGCTGATGGTTTGCGGATGCGTGTCGGCATCGACAAAGAAATACATTGGATGCAGACTTTGAAACGCGGCGCGCCATGCCCATGGCTTCGGCTGCGGCTGTGCCTTCATCCAGCAATGACGCATTGGCAATGTCGAGGCCGGTCAGGTCCATGATCATTTGCTGGTAGTTGAGCAACGCCTCGAGGCGACCTTGAGAGACCTCTGCCTGATAGGGCGTGTAGGCGGTGTACCAGCCTGGATTTTCCAGAATATTGCGGAGGATCACCTTGGGCGTGACAGTGCCGTAATATCCCATGCCGATCATTGAGGTGAATACCTCATTGCGCTCTGCGGCTTTGCGCAAATAAGACAGGGCCGTACGCTCGGCCATGGCCGGCTTCAAGTCCAACTTGCGTTTTGAACGGATTTTTTCCGGTACGACTTTAGCGATGAAGTCTTCCAAGTCCTTCGCACCCATCGTGCGCAACATGTCCTTGGTTTCAACATCGTCGGGACCGATGTGGCGCGAAATAAAATTTGCACCGGGTTCGAGGTCTTTGAGGGTCGTCATGTTTAGCCCACCAACTTGTCGTAAGCTGCTTTATCCATCATGCCGTCGAGCTCGGATGGATTGGCGATTTTGATTTTCATGAACCAAGCTGCACCTTCGGCATCTTCATTGACCATGCCGGGGCTGTCAGCGAGCTTGGTGTTGACTTCAACAATCTCACCCGTGATGGGGGCGTAGACTTCCGATGCGGCTTTCACACTTTCAACCACTGCGGCGTCTTTGCCTTGCTCGACTTTTTTGCCGACTGTGGGCAGATCGACAAATACGACGTCGCCCAATTGTTGTTGGGCGTGTTCGGTAATGCCGACGGTTGCGATGTTGCCATCAATGGTCAGCCATTCGTGTTCGGCGGTGTATTTTTTGGACATGGTGTTTCCTCGTTATCGTTTGAACTTGTTTGGGACGAAGGGCAGTTTGACTACGCTGGCGGGCAAAGCTTTGTCGCGCACGATGAGCAACAGGGGTGTGCCAACCGCAGCGTGATCAGTTTCGACATAGCCCATGGCGACGGGGCCATTCACTGTGGGGCCAAAGCCGCCTGATGTAATTTTGCCGATCTCGCGGCCTGCTGCGTTTTGAATGATGGTGCCTTCACGCGCAGGTGCACGGCCTTCAGGTTTGATGCCGACGCGCTGACGTTTTGTGCCGTTCTTGATTTCAGATTGCACGCGGGTGGCACCGATGAAACCACCCTCCTCACGGCGGCGTTTGGCAATGGACCACATCAAGCCTGCTTCGTTGGGTGAAGTGGTGTCGTCGATATCATGGCCATAAAGACACAAGCCGCCTTCGAGGCGCAAAGAGTCACGCGCGCCAAGGCCAATGGGTTTGACCAATGGATTGGCCAGCAAAGTTTTCCACAATGCTGCGGCGTCTTTGGCAAGGCACGACATTTCGTACCCATCTTCACCGGTGTAGCCGGAGCGCGAGGCATGAACCTCGATGCCTGCAATTTTAAGCGGGCCATTTTGCATGAATGTAAACTGTGCGGCTTTTGGATCATGGGTCGCCAGCACGGCTTCAGAATCGGGTCCTTGCAAGGCCAGCAGGGCCAGATCGTTCCGGGTGCGCAGTGCAACGGTTTCAGGGAGGTGCTGTTTTATCCACGCGTAATCATGGTCTTTGCGTGAGGCGTTGACGACGATGTAAATCTCGCCCTCGCGTGCGCCGCGCGTGACCATCATATCATCGAGAATGCCGCCGCTTTGATTCAGCAGTTGGGTATAGCGCTGCTGGTGGACGGCGAGGCTTTGAATGTCGGCTGGTACCAAGTGTTCCAACGCCTTTGCAGTCGTCGCAAAATCCGGCCCGCGCAGGGTCGCTTGCCCCATGTGCGAGACATCAAACAGGCCTGCGTGTTCGCGGGTCCAGTTGTGTTCGGTCAGCACGCCCGTTGGGTATTGTACGGGCATCTCATAGCCAGCGAAGGGCACGATTTTGCCACCAAGCTGAACGTGTGTTTCAAATAGGGGTGTACGGCTTAGAGTTTCACTCAATCGGTCCTCCTGACAATAAGGTTCAAGCTCGCGATTCCTCGCAAACTTGCCCCCTCTGTCAGGTACCTGAGAGTTTTCATGAACGCGTCACTCCGACACGCGCCCACTTTCTCCTTCGGTGAGCTGTTTTTAGCTTGGCGGAACTTTCACTTCGCAAGTCTGCAACTTGCTCGTCCGTTACGCTGGAACATCTGCTCTCCAGAGTTTACGCAACACCCACGCGGTCCATTTGCCTGAGAGTTTCCGGGGCGGTTGCTCCTTCGGCGCTGGCGCAAAACCAGTCTCTCCCGCGGCGGGCGGTTACTGGTCACAAACTAGGCTTTGGCGTATCATTGTCAAGTCGTGTCGTTCTTGACTTCACAAGTCTTTGCTTTCAAATGCCGCACATGTCGTTACCACCTCTCAAAATCCTTCTCGCGGCACCTCGCGGCTTTTGTGCTGGTGTCGTGCGCGCTATTGATATTGTGGAGCGGGCGCTCGATCTTTATGGCGCGCCAGTTTATGTGCGGCATGAGATTGTGCATAACAAGTTTGTGGTTGATGGCCTGAAGGCCAAGGGTGCTATTTTTGTGAAGGAATTGGATGAGATTCCGGCTGGCGACCACCCTGTCGTATTTTCGGCCCATGGTGTGCCCAAGGCCATCCCGGCGGAAGCCGAGCGGCGCAAAATGTTTCAACTCGACGCCACCTGCCCGCTGGTGACGAAGGTGCATATGGAAGCGCTGCGGCATCACAACCAAGGTCTCGAAATTGTTCTTATTGGCCACAAGGGCCACCCGGAGGTGATCGGCACCATGGGTCAATTGCCAGCTGGTGCGATGACGTTGATTGAAACTGTTGAAGATGCGGAAGTACTTGTTGTGCGCGATGTGGCGAAACTGGCTTACGTGACACAGACGACACTTTCGGTTGATGACACAAAGGATGTGATTGAGGTGTTGCGTCGGCGCTTTCCGGCGATCACCGGGCCGTTCAAGGAAGACATTTGCTACGCCACGACCAATCGGCAGGAGGCTGTCAAATCCATCGCCGAAAAGATTGACCTGTTGCTGGTGGTGGGTGCGCCCAATTCATCGAACTCCAAACGCTTGGTGGAAGTGGGTGTGAAAAATGGTTGCCCACGCGGCGAATTGGTGCAGCGCGCCACGGATTTAAATTGGTCGCAGCTGCAGGGTTTGAAAACCATTGGCTTGACGGCGGGTGCATCAGCACCTGAAGTTCTGGTCAATGAAATCATCGATGCGTTCCGTGGGCATTATAATGTGACAGTGGAAAACGTAGTGCTGCGCGAAGAAAACGTATCTTTCAAACTGCCGCGTGAATTGCGCGAAAGCCAACCTGCCTGATGACTAAGGGGAAAGTTGTTATCCACACCGATGGTGCTTGTTCTGGCAATCCCGGCCCTGGTGGTTGGGGGGCAATCCTTGACTATAACGGCACGCGCAAAGAGTTGTGCGGTGGAGCCGCCGACACGACAAACAATCGCATGGAAATTCAGGCCGCTGTTGAAGCGCTCAATGGTTTGAAGCGCGCCTGCAGTGTCGAGATGCATGTCGATTCACAATATGTGAAGGACGGCATTACCAAGTGGATTCACGGCTGGAAGAAAAACGGTTGGAAAACCGCTGATAAAAAACCTGTCAAAAACACTGAGCTTTGGCAGGCTTTGGATGAGGCAATTAAGCGCCATGAGATTTCATGGCACTGGGTGAAGGGGCATGATGGGCACCCCGACAATGAACGCGCTGATGAACTGGCGCGCGAGGGCATGCAGCCGTTTAAAGTTGCTCTAAAATAGTCTCGGCACCTGAAACGTTGACGCCGCTTTTGTCTTCGACGTTGAGCTGCTTGACCACGCCGTTATCGACGATCATGGAATAGCGTGAAGAACGCAAGCCCATGTTGGCGACGTTTAAATCTTTCTCCAATCCGCAGGCTTTGGCGAATTCAGCATTGCCGTCGGCCAACATCATGATTTTTCCTTCAGCACCCGAATGCTTTGCCCAGGCGGACATGACGTGCACATCGTTCACTGAAGTGCAGACGATGGTGTCCACGCCCTTGGCTTTGATGGCGTCGAAATGGGTGAGGAATCCGGGTAAGTGATTCATGGAACAGGTCGGTGTAAAAGCGCCGGGCACTGCGAAGAGCACAAGTTTGCGGCCCGCAAAGACCACGTCGGTTGATAGCTTTTGTTGGCCATCCGCCGTCATGGTGTTGAATTCGACTTGCGGCAAGCGATCGCCAATTTTAATTGTCATGATGTTCCCCTGAAAATCTATGCGCGGTTTAGACGACCGTCACAGATTGCTCAAGGCCTCTGCCGTATGCGTCCATGGTGATACGCAGCCGATTGCCTTTAAGTTCATCCAAGGTTTTTGCGCCATGGATGGGGAGTGTGACCAAACCTGACGTGCCGGATGGTTTGCCGTAATAATGACGGGGTTCACCTTCGACAAATATGTCAGCCACAGGGTCCAACAGATCCAGCAACAGGTGGGGTTTTCCGTCTTTCATGACGGCGCTGGCTTTGATTATAGGGCCTTCAATCGAAAGAATAGGGACGCGGGCTTGCCATGCGCTGATGTTGGCTTGATCGGGTGCGTCACCTCGTGTGCCATCTAAAACGAGATCCGCATCAAATTTGGCGGGGATGCAGACGACATCACAAACGCCAAAAAACGATTTCAACACCACGTTCACTGGTTTCGTTGCGTCGTTGGGTTCGATGGAAATGGGGAATACGACTTCTTCTTTGTAACCAATGGTCATGCCCGCTTCGTCGACAAAGCGATGTGGCAATGGATAGTGGATTTTCGATGTTGCGTAGTACGTGCCTGAAAGGTCAATCTGTGGGGCAATGCCACCATCACCGGGCACGCGCCAATAGGTTTTCCATTTTGGTGCAAGGGTGACGGCGAGACCCATCCACCAGACTTTGCCATCAAATCCACCACGGAGCAGCCGTGCGGACCATGGTTTAGCCTCTGCGCGCACCGCTGTGGCGGCCGCGAGGGTAAGCGATGACAATAGGAAGTGGCGTCGTTTCATTTCTGTAACGTATCTGACTTTTTGATCACCTGCCACTCACCAATCCGTCAAACAGTTGGAGTGGGTTCAAGAACAGGCTATTATGGGGCATGACAACTTCACTCAAAGGTAAACTGCTGATGGCCATGCCCGGCATGGTGGATACCACCTTCGCCGGAAGTGTGGTGTTTTTGTGTGCCCATTCGCCAGAGGGTGCGATGGGACTGATCATCAACAAGCCGATGCCGGACCTTAATTTCATGGAACTGGCGGACCGGCTTGATATGAGCAAAACAACGGAAGAGACAATGGCGCGTTTGACGCAAACACCAATTCTTATTGGTGGTCCTGTCGAACAGCACCGTGGCTTTGTGTTGCACAGTGTGGATTACAGCGGTGATGAATCCAGTCTTGAAATTGGCCCGACGTTCAAGCTGACGGCGACGCTTGATGTGCTACAAGACATGGCGCTGGGGCGTGGACCTTTGCAAAGTATCTTAACGCTTGGCTATTCGGGTTGGTCGCCGGGACAGCTTGAAAGCGAAATTCTGCACAATGGTTGGCTGCATTGTGATGCTGATGCCGACTTGGTGTTTTCACCCGATTGGCCCAGCAAACACCATCGGGCGCTTGCCAAATTGGGCGTGGACCCACGGATGTTATCAGCGGTTGCTGGTCATAGTTGAAAACTATCGCCGCTTTTTGACCTTCGATGCCATGGCTTTCTTTTTCACAACTACAACCGGCTTGGCTTTGGGTTTTGGTTTGGCTTTAACGGTTTTGCGTGCAGGTTTTTTCTTTGGTTTTGGTGGCGCGTTGACATCGAACAACGACGGCAGCTCTTCTGGTTCGACATCTTCGAAGTATTCTTCTTCGTAGATTTCAGGTTCTCGCGGCGCCATGGGTGCCATGCCGACCTCAGGTGAACTGTAGTGCGGTGCCGATTGCACCATGGGCAACACGGCCAATAGACCGTGAACTTCACGCGGCAACATGGGCTGACCCAACCAATAGCCCTGCCCCAAGTCACACCCCATCATCAACAAGTTTTGCGCTTGCTCTTCGGTTTCAATACCTTCGGCCACAACTTGCATGCCCAAGCTGTGGGCCATTGTGACAACGGATTGCACAATCACGCCAGCACGGCCCAAAGTGCCGTCAGATGAGATGAAGGAACGATCCATTTTTAAGGTGTCAAAGGTCAGGTCACGCAAGCTGGCGAGATTGGAAAATCCTGTGCCGAAGTCATCGCAGGCCACACCGACGCCTAAGTTGCGAAGTCGCGAGATCAATTGTCGGGCTCGCTCAGGAAAGCGCATAACGACGGATTCAGTGATTTCAATTTTTACAGCTTGTGGCAACACACCTTCGCGGGCGATCATTGTCGTCAGTCGATCAATGAAGCCGGTATCAGACAATTGATCAACCGACACATTGATTGCCATGAAAACGGGGCGATTGCGCGTCAACACGCGCTGCCAAATTCCCATTTGACGAATGGCCTCCGCCAATACCAGATCGCCAATCTCGCTGATAAATCCTGCTTGTTCTGCCAGTCCAATAAATTCATTGGGCTGCAACAAACCCCGGATAGGGTGCTGCCACCGGGCCAAAGCTTCGAAGCCTGCAACCTCTCGCGTCAACAGATTCATGACGGGTTGGTAGTGCACTTCAATTTCATGGCGATCAATGGCTCCGCGCATGTCAGCTTCCAGTTCGACATTCTCGGCGCGTTCATCAGAAATATCGCTATGGAAGGTTACGATGCTGCGCGGGCCTTGGCCCTGAGCTTCATGCAATGCCGTTTCGGCCTGTTGATGCAGAGCTGCGGCACTGGCTGTGTTGGTGCTGCTGAGTGAGATGCCGACGCAAGCTGATAGATATACCTGTTGCGAGAGAACCGAAATAGGATCGGCCAATCGTGCGAGAATTAAGGCCGCCAAAGCTTCTGCGTCGGGGCCATCTATGTTGTCAATGTGCATGACGGCAAATTGACTGCCAGATATGCGGGCAACGGATTCTTCATTCGAGAGCGTTTCGGCAATGCGTTGCCCTGCTGCCAAAAGCAATTGATCGCCCAAATCATGACCGAGCCCGTCGTTCAGGATTTTGAAGCGCTCAATCCCAACCATGAGAATACGGCGCGGCAACGACAAGGGCTTTGCCACTTCGCGTTCCACACGATCCAAGAACAAGGCGCGACTTGGAAGGCCCGTGACCGGATCATGCACAGCTTCACTGATCAAGCGGTCTTCTTTTTGTTTTGTGCGCGTAATGTCCGTCAATGTGCCAATCAACCTGCCGGGCGTGCCACCGGCACCGGGCAGTGCCTTCGCCCGCAATACAAACCAATGGTAAATGCCTTGAGAGTCGCGCAAGCGCAATTCTTGCTCAACGAAACTGCCGCCCTGCAAGCCGCGCAGGTCCAAACACTTGTGATAGGCCATCTCGTCAGCTGGGTGGATGAGTGAAGCAAACCAGCGCAAGGCTGCTTGTGGACGCGCCTTGTCGGCTGCATGGCCCAAGCTGCGGGCAAGATCGACACCAATATCCAAAAGGTTTTCCTGTGGCTGCCAATCCCAGAGAAAGTGTTGTGCGCCAGTCAGCGCGAGGCTGCGGCGTGTGGCGTCTGTAAGATAAGGTTTGGACAGAAAGCCTTGTGCGAATGCGAGGCGCATTAAAGCGAAGGCCAACACGCCCAAAACAATTGTAAGGCCTGTCAGCGTCAGGGCGTGGAGCGCCGATGCATGGCTTTTGCCGAGTGCGAAGACGGCGACAGCAAATACCCATAACAGCAATGCGGACCAGAATAACATGGCGTTGTCCATGACTTCGGCTTCGCCTTTTCTGGCGCGCAGAGCAGAGACAAAGCCCGCAATTACGAGTGCTGCAATCGACCAACGGAATGCTTGTGTGGCGTAAACGGGTGCAAAAATCGCATAGCCCAAGAGCGCGCACAGGCCGACGATCAACAGGTAATAAGGTGCGTCCTTCCAAAAGGATCGACGCTTTAAGCTGGTGACGCCCCAGAAACACAAACAGATGCCGACTGCCAACAGGCCTTCACTGAGCGCCCTCAAATGTTGTTCGGTAAATGCATAATTACCATAGTTGCCAGCGAGGGGTTGTAAGTAACCCGCTTCCAAAGCCATGAACAGCAAGGCGGCAAAGCCAAATGCACCACCTACAAGAAATGCGCGATTGGCGCGAATACCGTAGAGCGATAAAATGCTTAAGGCGAGCACGAAGCCGACGGCCAGAGTGGCACCGCGCAGAAACGCAAAGGATGCTTCGCGTTGCGTAAAGGCCTTCAGGTCAAAGATGCGAACACCTTGTAGCACCGTTGGGCCTTCAATGCCCATTGTGATGGCTTCACCGGGTTTTAACTCAAAGCGATAGGCATCAGCTGAGGCTGATGATTGTTGCGTTGGCGGATTGGCGGCTTGCACCCACTGCACACTTTCCAATTGCGACCCAAAAGGCACAAGTCGCATGATGCCAGAAGCCGCCAGTCGTTGCGCGTCCAAGGCAACAACAAGCTCACGGCTTTCGGGACCGCCATTGCGGATGGTGTAAACTGTCCAATTGAATTCTGGGCCGGCACCCGTTCCACGCAATTCCAGAACGGCGCGTGTTCCATCAGTAACACCCGGCACTTCCAAGGCCAAGTTGCGGCGTTGAGCTGCAACGCGGGTGCCATGTTCCGTCAAGGTCAAAGATTTGGGTTTCAGCGGGAATGGTGACAACACCATCGGCGCGGGCACAAGCGATCGTCAACGCCATGGCGACCACGCACAACACTGCGCGCAGTACGGCCCATGGCAACGACATTCTCCCCACCCGAATCATGCCCTATCGTAGTGTGCTGGAGGTCATGAGACCACCTCCGCGTTATGTTACTCGAGGAGCAGTCCCCAGAGAATATGATCTTCCCACTGACCATTGATTTTCAGATAGGAGCTTGCGGCACCTTCCTGGGCAAATCCTGCCCGTTGCAGCAGGCGAATAGATGCTGTGTTGGTGGGCAAACAGGCGGCTTCCAGACGGTGAAGCTGCAACTCGGTTCGCGCAAATACTATTGCTGCCGCCAAAGCGTCGGACATGACGCCTTGCCGCGCATAGGCAGCACCCACCCAATACCCGAGGGTTGCCATTTGTGCCACACCCCGGCGCAGGTTTGAAAGGGTCAAAGCACCCAGAAGCGTTTCGCCATCAGCACTGAAAATAAAGAGGGGATAGGCGACGTCATCATGTGCAAGTTTGGAATAGTGCGTGATGCGCTTGCGAAACGAAGACTGTAGCAACTCATCATCTTGCCAAGCAGGTTCCCAAGGTACGAGGAAGTCACGACTGTCACGTCGCAAGTTGCGCCATTGTTCAAAATCGTCAATGTGGGGGCTGCGCAAGAACGTGCGTTGGCCATTCATCGTAAAGGCAGTTTTTCGCGTCAGCAGGTTTTGCAGCAAACCCATTTATGCGGCTCAAGACTTCGTGACGAAACGGGCAGCAATGTCCGAATAGCTGGCGAGAGTTGAAAGTTGACCAACCGCACTCAAGCTAGGCTTCGTCGCCGAGAAAATTTCCTGCGCCAATTCACGCACACCCTCAGCTTCAACGGCTTCGATGCGTTTAATCAAAGTGCTGACCTTTGGCACTTCACCAAATGCCAGATATTGTCTCGCAATTTGATCGGCGCGCGATGATGCACTTTCAAGGTTCATCACCAGCGAAGTTTTAAGTTGTGCTTTGGCGCGTGCAATTTCTTTTCCACTCACGGCTTTCCCCATCGACAACATCACATCAGCAGTCACCTCAATCAGCTCGGGCGTATGGTCGGGTGATGTTGCGGCATAAACCCCTAATTGCCCAACGTCTTCATAGGAGGTGCCATAGGCGAAGACGCTGTAGCAAAGGCCGCGCTTTTCGCGCACCTCTTGAAACAGGCGTGACGACATTCCGCCGCCCAACGCACTGGACAGAACCTGCAATTGATAGATGCGCGGGTCGCGATAATTGGGGGCTGCAAAGCCCAAGACAATATGGGTTTGGTCTAATGGTTTCTGTTCGATGCTTGAGCCGGACACAAACAATGGTGATTGGCGCTGTGGCCCTTGTCCGCGTTCCATATGGCCAAAAAGTTTTTCAGCTTCCTTGGCAAAGGCATGATGGTCGATATTGCCAGCGGCACAGACAACGATGCGGGAGGCCCAATAGTTGCGATTGCGCCAAGCCACCATTTGATCTCGCGACATGGTTTCAATCAATTTCGCAGGCCCCAGAATTGAGCGGCCCAAGGGATGGTCGCCAAAGCTTGCGGCTTGCGAGAGATCAAACACGAGATCATCAGGTTGATCTTTTGACGCTGCAATTTCCTGCAGAATGACGTCGCGTTCACGTTCCATTTCATCTTCATCCAGGGTGGATTCGGTGAAAATGTCTGAGAGAATATCCAGCGCCATGCGCCAATCTTCTTTCATGACGCGGGCATAATAGGTTGTGGTTTCCATTCCAGTCGCGGCATTGATTTCACCGCCGACGTTTTCAATTTCTTCGGCAATGCCTTGTGCGGTGCGGCGCTTTGTGCCTTTGAAGGCCATATGTTCAAGAAAATGCGCAATGCCATTTTCCTCAGGCAATTCATCACGCGCACCGGCTTTGACCCATATGCCGAGGGCCACAGTTTCAATGTGTGGCATGGCGTGAGTGACAACGGTTAAGCCGTTGGCAAGTGTGGTGATTTCAACAGTCAAAATACTCTCCCTTTCAGCGCTTGTCCTGTTCCAGGATCAGGCTCTTGACGGCCTCGGCGCTGTTAGGAAGCACTTTGTAACTTTCCTCGGCTTCCATCAAGCCTTTTAGCTTCGCGGGCAAAGGAGGGTTAACGCCCGTGGCAGCAAACACCGCAGCAGGGAATTTTGCAGGATGTGCCGTTGCCAATACAACCATAGGGCTTTCACCCATATGATGATGCGCCACATGCAGGCCGACGGCGGTGTGCGGGTCTAACACTTCACCGGTTGTGGCCAACATGGCTTTCATGATGGCAGCGGTTTCTGCCTCTCCTGCGCGTCCTGAATCAAACTCATGGCGGATGGATGCGAGAGCTGCGTTTTCCAGCGTGAAGCTGCCTGACTGCTTTAAACCTTGCATGGCGCGCACGACGGCATCTGGCTTTCCAGCGTTTGCCAAATAGATCAGGCGCTCAAAATTTGACGACACTTGAATGTCCATGGATGGGCTTGTGGTGGCGTTAACGCCTGTCACTTCATAGCGACCAGATTTTAATGTGCGATCCAGAATGTCATTTTCATTGGTGGCGATGACCAAGCGGTCAATGGGCAAACCCAAACGCTTAGCCACAAGACCCGCCATGATATTCCCGAAGTTTCCAGTCGGCACAGTGAAACTGATTTTGCGATCCGGCGCGCCTAAGTGCGAGGCCCGCGAAATACATAGTAACTGATCTGCGCCATGACGCGCACCCAGTTGATGGAATTGACACCTGCAAGCAGCACGCCGTCACGGAAGGCGTGATCATTGAAGAGGTCTTTGACGATGGATTGGCAATCATCAAAATTGCCTTCAATCGCAATGTTGGTAGACAGCTGGTGTGTTCACCGTCGTCATTTGGCGGCGTTGCACGTCCGACACCAAGCCGTGGGGATGTAGAATATAAATCGAAGCATGCTTTGAATGTTTGAAGGCTTCAATGGCCGCACCGCCAGTGTCACCCGATGTTGCACCGATGATGGTGGCGCGGGTGCCGGATTTTGCCAGCGACCAGTCCATAAGGCGGGCCAGCAACTGCATGGCTACGTCTTTGAAAGCAATGGTAGGGCCGTGGAACAATTCAAGCAGCCATAAATTGGCATCGAGTTGTTTGAGCGGTGTTACAGCCTGATGGCCAAAGGTGCCGTAAGCCGCGATAACCATGGCTTTCAATTCGGCATCGGGAATGGCGCCATCGGCAAAACGTTTTGCAATTGCAAAGGCCACATCAGTAAAGGGCTTGCCACGCAGGGCGCGCAGTTCTTCTACCGAAAACGTCGGGAAATGTTCAGGCAAATAAAGACCGCCATCGCGGGCGAGGCCAGAGATCATCGCACCCTCAAAATCAAGGACGGGTGCAGTGCCACGGGTGGAAATGTATTTCATGTCTTGCATTCCTGAGCCGCCAAAGTGACCTCTCCCCCCATTGCTGCGCAATAGGTCCCCCCTCTCCAAAGGAGAGGGATGATATCAGTGCCTCGCTTCTCCTCTGGAGAAGCTGGCGCGGCGAAGCCGTGACTGATGAGGTCCCTGAGGCGGGATGATCATTACGTGGGGGCGCTCTTAGTCTGTTGTAACAGTGACAGCAAGCTTCAGCTTTGTTTGAGCCGTGTTCGGACAAAAAGCCCCGTCATCACCACCAGCACCGCCGCCAAGCCAAACCATGTCAGCGCATAGCCCAAGTGGTTGTTGCGCAGGTTGGCTTTGGGTTGCTCGACGAAGAGGCCTTCTGTTCCTGGGCTTCCGGGAACCAAATTTACGACCACATAGTTTGGATTGAGATGTGTTGCTGAGAACTGGTTGGTCATGGCCACGACATCCCACCAAAACCACTGGTTTGCCTCAGGGCTGTTTTCGACGTCAAAGTATCCCTTGCCCTGATCGTGCCAAACGATATGGCCGATGATGTCGATGGTGGCACCTGTGGGGGCGGGTAATTGCTGGCCGTGATTGATCTTGCCGCGGTTGACGAGAACAGCACTGCCGCTGCTCAATTCAAAACCATGGACGAGTTCCCAAGCCGGGCCGCCCGATTTTGTAGACATCAGACGCAAAGGTTCGCGTGGGGCGAATTTTCCGTTGGCTTTGACTTTCATGCCGTCAATACGTTTGCCAGCAAGGAATTGCTCCAATGCCACATCGAGCGGCACAGGCTCACTGGCGATGGCCTTGTCATAATCCGCAATCAATGCATTCTTCCAGGTCAAGCGTTGGACCTGCCATGCGCCGAGCAACAACAGCGCTGCCAGCCCCAAACCTGATGCCAGAAGTATTGGCCAGACACGCTGTTTCATTTTGAAATTCGCCCTTCACTGGCATTGGTCAGCCACTGTTGAGCCAGTAGCACACCTTTCATCGGGCGCAGTAATAGTGTTGGGACTATGATCAATACAGGAATGGCGATGAGGACATGCACCCACCATGCGGGTTGGTAGGCCACTTCCACGCCCAGAATGGAGCCGACACCAAACACGCAGGCAAACAGCATGACAAACCAAGCTGCGCCATCACCCGCATCAGCGAATGAATAATCGAGGCCACAGCTGTTGCAGCGTTTTGCCACTTTCAGATAGCCATCGAAGAATTTGCCACGACCACAGCGCGGGCACTTGCCTTTGAGTCCCGTGGTGAATGGCGAGAGTGGTGGATAGATAGTTTTCGGTCATCCCATCTCCTTAAACGAAAATGGCCGGGAAAACCCGGCCATTCGCATGTATCGTATTGTCTCAATGCGCGGGAACCACAGCACCTGCTGAGGCCCAAATATAAACCGCAGCAAACAGGAACAGCCAGACCACGTCCACGAAGTGCCAATACCAAGCAGCGGCTTCGAAGCCGAAATGCTGCTGTGGTGTGAAGTGGCCCTTCAAGGCGCGGAACAAGCAAATTGCCAAGAAGATGGTGCCGACGATGACGTGGAAACCATGGAAGCCCGTGGCCATGAAGAAAGTGGAACCATAAATGTTGCCACCATTTTCACGGTTGAAGGCAAAGGCGGCGTGGGCATATTCATAGGCTTGCAAAGACGTGAACACCAAGCCGAGAATGATGGTGAGAACGAGACCCCAAATCAAACCTTTGCGATCATTGTTCAACAAGGCATGGTGCGCCCACGTTACAGTTGTGCCGGATGTCAAAAGAATGAGCGTGTTGATCAGCGGCAAATGCCACGGATCGAAAATCTTGGTGTGCTGCACCACTTCATCAACAATCGGTGCCGGCGGCCATACGCCACCTGTGGCCAATGAACGGGCCTGTTGAATGGCTTCGCCCGAAAACAATGAGGCATCAAAGAAAGCCCAGAACCACGCCACAAAGAACATCACCTCAGAGGCGATGAACATCAACATGCCGTAACGCAAGTGCAAACTCACCACCGGTGTGTGATCGCCCTTGTGGGCTTCCTTGATGACATCGCGCCACCACATGAACATGGTGTAGAGCACGCCAGCAAAACCGAGAAGGACCACAGCTGAGGTTGATCCGTGCATCCACATCACAGCGCCAATGGCCATGATGAAAGCGGCCATAGAACCAATGAAGGGCCAGGGTGATGGATCAACCAGATGATAGTCGTGATTTTTCGCGTGGGCGTCAGCCATGGCGGTGCTCCTCAATTGATTTCTAAGTCGGCCTGTTTGGCAGGCGCTTTGGGAATGGTTTTATAGAACGAATAAGACAGCGTGATTTCGCGGATGGATTTGGTATCCGCATCGTCAAGCAAAGCTGGATCAACAAAGAATTGCACGGGCATATCGACGGTTTGACCGGGCTTCAAGGTTTGTTCGGTGAAACAGAAACACTCGATCTTGTTGAAGAAAATTCCAGCTTCCGGCGGTGTGACGTTGAACACTGCGGTGCCTGTCACAGTATCGCTCGAAGCGTTGGTGGCCTGATAGTAGGCCATCGTCGGTTCGCCGATTTTGACCGTCATGGTGGTTTGCTTGGGGTGAAAAGTCCAGCCCATGTCTTGCGCAACATTGGCGTCAAAACGGATGGAGATTTCTTTTGTCGATGCAATAGCAGGGGCAGACGTTGAGACCTGCGTTGTGCCGCCAAAGCCTGTGGCTTGGCAAAACAGCTGGTACAGCGGCACTGACGCATAGGCCAGCACCAACATGCCAGCAGCAACACTTGCGGCCAGTGTTGCAGTGCGGGTGTTTTTCTTATGGTCAGGTTGTGTCATGTCACAGCGACCGATCAAGAATGCCGGAGCCCATGCGCACCAGCGTGGAGATGAAGAACACGACCACCATTGCGACAAGAACCAAAGCCATGACGACGGAGCGACGCTTGCGGCGCGCCAAATCTTCGGGCGAAAAGGGTGCTGGAGGAATTTGCTTTTCCATCAAAACCACGCCGGTAACACTGGCAGATTGAAAGCTTGCTCAATCAAAATCAAACCAAGCAAGGCAAACAGCCAGTAGATTGATACACCAAAGAGTTTCTTCGAGGCTTTGTCTTCCTCGGGGCTGCGCTCATCGGTGCGATAAAGCACGATAGCCTGCCAGAGGAATTTGGAGGTCAGCAGAAATGCACCAATGCCGTAGATCCAGCCATCAATGCCTGTGACCAATGGCAACATCACCGTTGGCATTAACAGCACATTGTAGATCAGGATTTGTTTTTTGGTTGCGGTGCGGCCCGATACGTTGGGCATCATTGGCACACCGGCGTTGCCATAATCACCTTCGCGAAACAGGGCCAGCGCCCAGAAATGCGGTGGTGTCCACATGAAGATAATGAGGAACAATGCGATGGCGCCCGCATCAATGCCACCAGATGCTGCAACCCATGCCACGGCTGGTGGAAAGGCGCCAGCAGCGCCGCCAATGACGATGTTCTGTTGCGTCGAACGCTTCAGCCACATGGTGTAGACGACGACATAAAAGAAAATGGTGAAGGCCAGAAACAGGGCGGCGGCAATATTGGTGAAGAGTCCCAACATGAGCACTGAGCCAATGGCCAGTACCATGCCAAAGCCCATGGCTTCTTCCGCGGTCAATGCACCGCGCGGTACAGGGCGTTTTGCCGTGCGCTTCATGATGGCGTCGATATCGGCATCATACCACATATTCAGAGCACCACAGGCTCCTGCTGCGATGGCAATGCACAGAACGATAAGAAAGCCCATCCACGGATGAACAGAACCCGGTGCAGCAATCACGCCAATAATGGCAGAGAACACCACAAGCGACATTACGCGCGGCTTGAGCAAGGCCCAATAATCGGCAACATCACCTTGGCCGCCCAGAGGGGGAGCCAAGGCTGATGGAATATCGTGGGTGTCCACTGACATGTTTTACCTGATAACTGGCAGTGTGGAGAATTGATGGAACGGAGGTGGTGAGGACAATGTCCACTCCAACGTTGTTGCATATTCTCCCCATGGGTTGTTGCCTGCAGGCACTTTCTTGGCGAAGGCCGAGAACACACCGTACAAGAAGATCACCACGCCGAAGGCCGAGATATATGAGCCGATTGACGACACGTAGTTCCAGCCCACGTAGACTTCATTGTATTCGATATAACGGCGCGGCATGCCCGCAAGCCCGAGGAAGTGCTGCGGGAAGAACACAAGGTTCACGCCAACGAAAGTGACCCAGAAATGCAAGTGGGCGATTTTTTCGTTGTACATGTATCCGAAAATTTTCGGGAACCAGTAATACCAGCCTGCAAAGATTGCGAATACAGCACCCAGCGACAATACGTAATGGAAGTGCGCCACCACATAGTAAGTGTCATGCAGCACGCGGTCCACGCCTGCGTTGGCCAGCACCACGCCGGTCACACCACCGACGGTGAACAGGAAGATGAAGCCGATGGCCCAGACCATGGGTGGACGGAATTCAATGGAACCGCCCCACATTGTTGCAATCCATGAGAAGATTTTAACACCCGTTGGCACGGCGATGATCATGGTTGCGGCGACGAAATAGGCTTGCGTATCAGCATCCATACCGACGGTGTACATGTGGTGAGCCCATACGATGAAGCCCACAACACCAATGGCCACCATGGCATAGGCCATGCCGAGATAGCCGAAAACGGGCTTCTTCGAGAAGGTTGAGATGATGTGGCTGATAATGCCGAAGCCTGGCAAGATCAGAATGTAAACTTCAGGATGCCCGAAAAACCAGAACAAATGCTGGAACAGGATAGGGTCACCGCCTGAGGCGGCTTCGAAGAACGACGTGCCGAAGTTACGATCTGTCAGCAGCATAGTGATGCCGCCTGCCAGAACCGGCAAGGACAACAACAGCAAGAACACTGTTACCAACACGGCCCAAACAAAGAGCGGCATTTTGTGCAGCGTCATGCCCGGAGCGCGCATGTTGAAAATGGTGGTGATGAAGTTGATGGCGCCCAGAATGGATGATGCACCGGCCAAGTGAAGCGACAGAATGGCGAAATCAACTGCAGGGCCTTTGTGACCCGAGGTTGAGAGCGGTGGGTACAACGTCCAACCGCCGCCGACGCCCGGGTAATCACCCGCACCTGGCACAAACATTGAAATGATCAGCAGGCCAATGGCCGGAACCAAGAGCCAGAACGAAATGTTGTTCATGCGTGGGAAGGCCATGTCTGGCGCACCGATCATCAGCGGCACAAACCAGTTGCCAAATCCGCCAATCATGGCGGGCATGACCATGAAGAAGATCATGAGCAGCGCGTGGCCTGTGACGAACACATTATACATGTGCTTGCCGGCGTCGATGTTGTCGGCGCCAGAGCGGAAGATCATGTGGGCCAAGCCGTGGAAAATCTGAATGCCCGGCTCTTGCAATTCCATGCGCATGGCAACGGACAGCAAACCACCGAGAATACCGGAGATGATTGCAAACCAAAGATACATCGTGCCGATGTCTTTGTGGTTGGTGGAATAGACATAGCGGCGCCAACCCGTGGGGTGGTGCTCGTGCTCGTCATGGGCGGCGTGTGCGTTTGCCATGGTCTTTGTGCCTCTCGGTACGGATCAGTTAGCAGCAAGCTGCGGAACCGCAGGCTTGATGGTTTTCAGGAATTCTTGCAGCGCCTTTTCATCAGGATTGGTGACAGCCAAATCCGACCAGGCTTTGAATTTGTCGTCGGCCACAACCCAGACTTCAATGGGCATGAAGGCGTGATCTTTGCCGCACAGCTCAGAACACTGTCCATAATAGACGCCTTCGCGTGTGGCCCTGAACCAGTCTTCATTCAAACGGCCGGGGATTGCGTCAATCTTCATGCCGAATGACGGAATGGTCCAGGCGTGAATAATGCCTTCAGGGTCAGAGGTGATGATCATCTTCACGGTCTTGTTGACCGGAACCACCATCGGCGTATCGGCGGCCAACAGGTAAGGACGGTTTTGTTCTTTGGCTGCTGCTTCAGGCAGCATCGCAGAAATGAAAGACACTTTTGGTTCGTCGTTTTCAACGCCGAGGTCAGGGTATTGATAGGTCCAGTTCCAACCAGGATTGCCGATGGCTTTGATTGTCATATCAGCTTGTGGAATGTCGCGCTGCAAATACAGCAGGCGGAAAGAGGGAATGGCGATGATGACGAGAATTAATACCGGAATGACGGTCCATGCTATTTCAAGGCCCACATGGTGGGTGGTCTTCGACGGCACGGGATTGGCTTTGGCGTTGAACTTTACCATCACGTAAATCAGCAGGCCGAGCACGAAAGCTGAAATCAAAAACATGCCGATGTGCAGATAGTTGATGAACACGTGGATATATTCAGCAACGGGTGTTACGGGATCTTGCAAGTTCATTTGCCAAGGTTCGGCTTGTCCCGCAGCGGCCAGCGCCAGTCCGGGTGCACATGCAAAAGCAGCGGCCAAAATGCTTGTCAGCAGTTTTGAATTCATGGTCATTGATGCCTTCATCCCTCTATATCGTCTCTCGGTAATCAGCATTTGCTCAACGCAAATACGCCCATTTCTGAGCACCTGTAGGCGCCCTTAGAACCACATTATAGCCACAGTCGCAACCTTGGGCAGACGCGGCAAAACGTCTTGCGCCAGCCAGCTTCATGGCAGACCGGATTTTCGCCTCATTTCAAGGGAATCTACAGGTTTCCGCGCAGTACTTGCCAGCCTCGACTGAGAGCAGTAAGAGCGCTCCAGTTTATAATAAGGATACGTTGTCTCGTGAGAATCAGTTTTTCCCCTTTCGTGCTTGCTGTTGCAGGGCTTGTCGCATGTTCACCCCTTGCTTCGGCACAAGACGCTAAGAGTGACGTGGAAGTTCCCGAGGGAGAAGCAGGGGCTTTTGGACCGCGTAAGGGCGCACAACAGCAAGGTGGTGCACAGCAGCCTGCAAATGCGCCTAAAACTGAGACGATCGCAACCCATGGCGCTTGGGCCGTTCAATGTACGGAATTACCGACAGAAGCAGGCGGCAAATCTTGCGGCATGATTCAAAACAGCAAGAACGCCAAAGATGAGCGTATTGCGCTTTCCGTGATCGTGTCGCGGGTGAAACGTGATGGCAAAGCCTCAACCTTCATGCGAATTCTCGCGCCAATCGGTGTTTATCTGCCAACCGGCATTCCCTTGGAAATTGATGGTGCTGCTTTGCCGACGCGCATGCAGTTTAGCCGTTGCTTGCCGCGGATGTGCGAAGGCATTGGCGAGGCCAGCCCTGAAACACTGGCAAAATTCAAGAAGGGATCGAATGCTGTGTTCTATCTCTATGACCGCCCGGGCAATGGCTATCCCATGAAAATCTCGCTGGAAGGTTTTGGGGCCGCACTCGCCAGCCTCGACAAGCTGTAATTAATCAACCTCATCTCCAAGAATTGAAAAGCCGGGGCTTTTAGTACCCGGCTTTCGTGTTTATGTATGGGCTTCAATCAGGAACAGCCCATGCCCTCCCTCACGCCCCATGATTTCTCAGATGACCTTACCCTCGCCGCAGCACAGCACTTGGTGCGAGACGCCTTGCATGGCGCCGATGATGGCGAATTGTTTGTCGAGCGCCGTCAAACCGAAAGCTTGGGTTTTGATGATGGCAAGCTGAAATCTTCCAGCATCGATGACACGCAAGGGTTTGGATTGCGCGCTGTCACCGGCGAAACGGCTGCTTATGCCCATGCCACTGAATTGTCTTCCGCCGCCTTAAAGCGCGCAACATCAACTGCCCGAGCGGTGTTGGGGGGGAGCGCATCAGCGCAGATTGGTGAATCACCGCAACGCACCAACCGCATTCTCTATGGCGATCACAACCCGTCCTCTGGCCTTGGCTTTGCTGAGCGGGTTTCATTGCTTGAGGCAGTCAATGCTTACGCGCGTGGGCTTGATGCAAAGGTGCGGCAGGTTTCAACTTCAATCAGCACGGATTATCAAGACGTCACCATTATTCGTGCTGATGGTGAAGTGTATCGCGATGTGCGCCCGCTGTTTCGGTTCAATGTTGGCATCACCACCGACAATGGCAAAATTCAAGGCCAGGGTGGCGATGGGTTTGGTGGTCGCGGATTACCGCAAGAACTCTTGACGGAAGCCAGTTGGAAGGCTGCAACGGAAGAAGCCTTGCGCCAAGCCCTTGTTGCACTCGAAGCCGATGCAGCACCAGCAGGTGAAATGGATGTGTTGCTCGGTCCTGGTTGGCCCGGCATCTTATTGCATGAAGCCATTGGCCACGGATTGGAAGGTGATTTCAACCGCAAGGGCACGTCGGCGTTTTCGAAATTGATGGGGCAGCGCATCGCCTCTGATGATGTGACAGTAGTGGATGATGGTACGCTGCCGGATCGTCGCGGCTCCATCACCATCGATGACGAAGGCACGTCATCGAACTGCACAACACTGATCGAGAACGGCATTCTCGTTGGTTACATGCAAGACCGCCTCAATGCGCGGTTGATGGGGGTAAAACCCACGGGCAATGGCCGTCGACAGTCCTATGCCCACATTCCCCTGCCCCGCATGACCAACACTTACATGCTCAACGGCAAGCGCACGCCGGAAGAGATTCTGGCGTCGATGAAAACTGGATTGTTCGCAAAATCATTTGGTGGCGGGCAGGTTGATATCACGTCAGGCAAATTCGTGTTCACCGTCACTGAAGGCTACATCATTGAAAACGGAAAACTGACGCGACCTGTGAAAGGGGCCACATTGATTGGCAGTGGTGCTGACGCTTTGAAGCAGATCAGCATGGTGGGAAATGATTTGGCGCTGGATAAGGGCATTGGCACCTGCGGCAAAGCCGGACAAGGCGTGCCCGTTGGCGTTGGCCAACCAACACTGCGCATCAATGGGCTGACAGTTGGCGGAACCAAGGCCGCTTAAGCTTTCATGTCCCGCCCCAGCCTCGTCATTTTCGATATGGACGATGTGCTTTGCCACTATGAACTTGGCAAGCGCTTGCGCTATCTTGCTGACATCGCCAACACAACGGCACGGGATGTGCGGGCGGCGTTGTGGGATTCGGGCTTTGAAGAATTGTCAGACGCGGGTGGGTATCCTGATCCTAAAGAATACCTCGCGGAGTTTCGAAAGCGCTTGGGCTTTGATCTGTCGCGGGCGCAATGGCTGGAGGCAAGGCGAGAAGCTATGACAGCGAATATCGAGGTGTTGAAAATTGCTGAAGCGATCAAGAAAGATGCGTTGATTGCGATCTACACCAACAATGGTCCGCTGGTAAAATCGAACATCAACATTTTGTTGCCAGAAGCCGCGAAGATTTTTGATCTGCACTTCTGCTCCTATGAATTTGGCACCAAAAAGCCTGACCCTGAAAGCTTTACGCGGCTTGTGAATTTTCTGGGGCGCAAGCCTGACGAGTGCTGGTTCATTGACGACAAGAAATCAAATGTGCAGGGTGCCGTTATGGCGGGCTTGCGGGGACATCATTTCAGGCATGCCGATTTATTGGCCAATGAAGCGCTGGAGATTGGATTTCAACTTTGAGCAATGCCACCGTTAACGCGCGCTTTGTGACGGGCTCCACCATGCGCCATGTGGTGACGATGACGCTGATGGGGGCTGTGGGCCTCATGTCCCTGTTCATTGTTGATCTGGCAGATTTGTATTTTCTGAGCTTGCTTGGCAACAATGATATAACAGCGGCTATTGGCTATGCTGGCACGGTTGGTTTCACCAACTTGTCGATCAGTATTGGTATTGGCATTGCGTCGGTGGCCTTGGTGGCGCGGCAGATTGGAGCGGGCAACATTGAGCGTGCGAAAGACTATGCCACGACATCACTGCTGTTTTCGATTTTGTTGTCAGGGGCCTATACACTCATCATCGCGCTGTTTGCTGAACAGTTTTTGAGTTTCCTGGGTGCAACGGGTGCGGCACTTGATCAAGCCAAGCGCTTCATCTGGACGTTGTCCCCGGGTTTCGTAATGTTAGCGGCGGCGGTGAATTGTTCGTTTTCTCTGCGCGCGCTCGGTGATGCGCGACGCGCCATGTACATCACGCTGTCGATGGCCATTCTGACGGCGATTGCTGATCCCATATTTATTTTCTGGTTTGATCTGGGCATGCAAGGTGCTGCCGTTGCCAATGTGATTGCTCAAGGCATTGGCTTGCTGATCGGTTTGCACGGCATGATCTACGTACACAAATTTCTGCGGGCGTTTTCATTTGCGGATTTGCGCCGGGATTTGAAGGCGATCTGGGGCATTGCACTTCCCGCCATGCTTACGCAACTGGCCACGCCCTTCGCCGTTGCCTATACAACTTATTCGGTTGCACCCTTTGGCAATGAAGCCGTCGCTGCGTCGGCCATCGTCGGGCGCTTGGTGCCGGTGGCCTTTGGCATGGTGTTCACACTTTCAGGTTCAGTAGGCCCTATCATTGGGCAAAATTTTGGGGCTGGAAAATTTGATCGCGTCACACAGACGTTGATTGATGGCTTGAAATTCTCAGCTGTTTACACACTGATCACATCGGCGCTTTTATTCGTATTCCGCCACCAGATTGCAGATACATTCTTGGCCTCGGGCCGCACCAAGGAACTGGTAATCTTTTTCTGCACTTGGGTGGCATTGAGTTGGGCCTTTGCAGGCGCGCAATTTGTGTCCAATGCGGCATGCAATAATTTGGGCAAGGCTTCGCATTCCACCGCTTTCAATTGGGCCAAAGCCACCTTTGGCACCATTCCTTTCGCAATGGTGGGTGGGCATTATTGGGGTGCTGAAGGCATTATGGGTGCCATTGCCTTGGGCTCCGTCATCTTTGGCATTGCATCAGTGTGGTGGGCGTTTAGAATTGTAAATTCACTTAACAGAGCAAGATGAGATATGGCGATCCTTGAACTTTTAGAAACAGCAGAAGGCGGCAAATTTTTTGCCAATGCAGCAGCGGCTTGTGGCCTTGATGAAGCAACAGTGCGGAAGGTATCGGCACGTGTGGCCCCTGCCATTGCCCAACGCATCAAAGACAAATCCGCTGAGGACCCAGAGGCCTTTGAAAATCTCTTGGACATGCTGGAAGAAGATGGCGACGTTGATATGCAGGTTGAAGGATCGTTGACGGATTTTGACGCGCAGAAAGATGGCGCTGAAATTCTGAATGACCTTTATGGATCAGCCGCTGAAACCAATGCGGTGTTCAAAGGCTTAGGCGGTCCGATTGATAAAGCGGCACTTTCAACTTTAACGTCGATTAATGCAGCAGCAGTTTTGGCAGCACTTGCCTCGCTGAACGCATCCAAGCTCAGCGATGGCGCAGCCCAAGCGACTGACACATCTGGCGGTGGCGGCTTTATGTCAGTTCTCATCGCAGCGATATTGAAAGCCTTCATGCAAAGTGCGCAACGGCAGCTCGCGCCAAAGCGTCGTCGCCGTCGCTACACCAGTTATTTTGGCCGCCGCGCGCCTGTGCGACGTCGTCGCAAGCGCAGCGTTGGGCTTGATGATGTATTTAAAGAAATCCTCGGCGGACGTCGCTGAGCAGTAAGGGAGCAAGCATAATGGATCTTTCAGCTATCGGCCAACAATTCGGCCTTACCGAAGAACAAACCCGCGCCGCTTTTGATGCGCTGACGCCGGTCGTCGCATCGGGTATGCGCCGTTCCGCCCAAAGCGAGACTGGCTTACAGGATATTCTGAACTCGGCGCTCAACGGTAACCGGGGCGACAGCTTCGACAGCGCCACCACATCCGGCAATGATGTGCTTGGACAAATCTTTGGCTCGAAAGATGTGAGCCGCGGTGTGGCCCAACAACTTTCCGCCACATCAGGCATTGGTGCTGCTGTGCTGAAACAACTGCTTCCCATAGTAGCATCAATCGTCATGGGCCAGGTCGCCAAGAAAATGGGTGGCGGTGGTGCCGCATCAGGCGGTGGTGGCGGCCTTGGTGATATTCTCGGTGACATTCTGGGCGGTGGCCAACAGCGCCAACAGCAACCACAGTCTGGTGGCGGTGGCCTTGGTGATATTCTCGGTGACATCCTTGGGCGGCGGCCAACAACGCCAACAGCAACCGCAATCTGGTGGTGGTGGGCTTGGTGATATTTTGAAAGATGTGTTGGGTGGCGGTCAACAACAACAAGCGCCATCATCACAAGGTGGGTCCATCGAAGATATGTTGAAAGAAATCCTCGGCGGCGGCGCGCAAACAACCGTCTGAGGAATCCGTTACCCATGGCCGCAGACGGCTTGATGACGTCTTGGGTGGCGGCACCCGTCAGGGAACGGATGCCGATATTTTGTTGGACTCAGTTGAGCGCTCGGTGCGGCGGCGGTAGTTTAGCACCGCCCACTGATCCTCGCCCGTTCATCCAATGCCAATACAGCATTGACCGAGAGAGGAAGATGGGCGGCCCATTCCACTTCGCAACGGCAGGTGCCGAAGTCGCGCAGAAGATGATCATCCAGCGCCAACAGGCTGCGCACCGACTTGCGGGCCTGCCAGTTTTCAATCGTGCGAGCCAACAAATCCTGCTTGGGACTGGGTCTGGGCTGAATGGGCGGAAAGACTGAGATCGTAAGACATGGCACAAGTTCTCCTCTCAACAGAAATGTGAATTTCTCTGCTGTTTCAATGATTTAAATTCGTTTCAACGACTGCTGATAGGCACTTTATTGCAGATTTCTATTGATCAATCCAACAAATGTATTTTATACTACTCATCAATTGGAGTGATGTAATCATGATGCCGCATTTAGATGTCGATCAGTTGAAGACGTTCCTCGCCATTTCGGATTCCGGCAGTTTCACCCGCGCCGCCGACGAGGTGAACAAAACCCAATCCGCCGTTTCCATGCAAATGAAACGGCTGGAAGAACAATTGGGCCGACCGCTGTTTTCGAAAGATGGGCGCGGCACCAAATTCACCCGCGATGGCGAGCGTTTGATTGATTACGCGCGGCGCATCGTGGCCCTGAGCGATGAAGCCGTTTCAGCTTTTACCAAGCCCGACATCACAGGCACAGTGCGCTTTGGCACGCCGGATGATTATGCAGAATTTTTTCTGCCGGTTATTTTGGGACGCTTCGCCCGCACGCACCCGCAGGTCACAGTCGATGTGGAATGCGTTCCGAGCTCAGAGTTCGTGGGCCGCACGGCACGTGGCGAAATTGACATTGCCGTGGTCACCTTTGGCTGCAAGGCCGAAAGCACCGACGTGATCCGCCAGGAAGAATTGGTGTGGACCACCTCAACCCGCCATGCCGTTCATGAGTTGCCCGTGATACCTATCGCTGTTGCCCCTTCAGGCTGCTGCTGGCGCAACATGATGACCGACGCGTTAGACCAGATGAACCGCCCCTACCGCGTGGCCTATGCCAGCCCCAACGCCAGCACCATCAATGCCGCGGTCGCAACAAGGCCTCGCCGTCGCCGTCATGCCCGAAATCTGCATGCGCCCAGGCATGCGGATATTGACGGAAGCCGATGGCTTTCCGAAATTGGGCACGTTTGATATTGGGTTGGTGTTCAAACCGGGACGGAAAAACCCGGCGGTTGAAGCATTGGCGAAACATGTGCGCGAGGGGTTGCAGAGTGCACGGTTTGCGATTGCGGCGGAGTGAGGGAAATGACCTTCTCAGTCACTTCGATCTTGATCGATAAACTTTCAGATAATAATTCAAAACAATCTATTAAATTTATCTCATTGAAATAGAACGATATTTAAATAAGCAGAAGCTTACGCTGCCTTTTTATCTTAGGTCTTGCGATTTCTTATCTGAATGGTTTTTTCCAAACCAAGAGAGGTCTTTAATGCGAGGTCCCATTGCAATAGCACTCTTGAGACAAGCATCGTATAATGCATCTTTTAGAGAATTATTCATGTTACGCTCCTCGTCGACTAACATCGACCATACAACAGTAAGTTTATAGAAACTTCTATAAGCAATCCTACTGGTTAATATTGTTTAAATCATGCAAGAGTCATATGCAACCAGTTCCCGCGAATTTCAACCTCTGCCAATTTGCCAGAAGTGCGCAGATTATACGCAATACCGCCAAAAAAGCCCCTATCGGCGAAATTCCCCATGTGTATTTTAATGTGAGCTGAACGACCCTCATCTTTGCAAAGCTCTATTGCTCCATTAACGACCTCAGTTGCAATTTTTGCGACATCATTTGGACTAATATCATCAAAATCATACTTTGGTGCTAGAAGTACCCACATAACTTTTTGAGTGACGCCTTCCGTCTTAGGAAGCCTGGCTCGATTCACATGCAAAATGCACTCATGACTGCCGTCCACAACAGCAGAAAAAATTGAATAATCCTTGGAAACAGGATTACTCACAATATTTTTTGCGTGCTCCATCGAAACTTCAGCATAGCTAGCTATATCTTCATCATATTGATTACACTGCGCTTCCCACTGAGATCTAATGATTGAAAACGCAGCTTCGTCTACGAGCAAAAGGGGCATTCAAACTGAATCCTATCAAAAAGTACAAATTCTCTAATTCAACTTCTGATATAAGTAAACACCGCATAATTGATTCCGAAAACCAAAAATTTACGACCAAGACGCCGCCGTCGTGATGTGTTCAAGGCTGTTGTTGAAGTCTGAATACATGTCTGGAGGATTGCGGTTTACAGCCCAATGACCGCGCGGTGTCAAGAGTTATTTTCCTATAATGGAATATATAAACCGTCATTCCAAACGCGAGTGCAGCGAAGCGGAACTCGTGATTTGGAACCCCGCTTGAATTCCCAAAAAACTAAGCTGGGTTCCAAATCGCTTACTCCACTGCGTTACGTGCGCGTTTGGAATGACGATTCTGATGGACATTCGCCACTGCGTCAGCATGCGCCGTTGTTCTTCCTCGAAGTAATCTACACATCTCTACCATGACAAATCCTCAGTGACGGTTTGGTATGATGGCGGTTGCCCGCTTTGTTTGCGGGAGATTTCTGTTATGCGTCGACTGGACAAACGGCAGGCGATTTCGTTTGTCGATGTCACGTCTGAAAACAGCGTTTGCCCAATTGATCCGCAAGAGCTTCTGGCCCGTTTTCATGCGCAAGAGAATGGCGTGATGTTGTCGGGGGCTGCGGCTTTTGCGGCGATGTGGCGGGCTATTCCGGTTTTGCGGCCGTTGGGTTTAGCCGCCCGCAACAGATGGGTGCTTGCGGGGTTAGAACGGCTTTATCTGGTATTTTTGAAGCATCGACCAAAGTTGCAACGCTTCGTCCGACGGCTGGAAAAACGTCCCGCCTGATCACTCAATCTTGCGACATCAGAAAGGCTTTGCGCTCATGTTTGGTTTTGCGGCCTGACACGCGCGTCCGCCAGACTTCAAAACTGCGGCGCTTTAAATTGCCCCGCATGAGGCGGATGACGTCTCGCTCGGCCAGCCCCGTATCGCGCTTGATTTTGTCGAACGATACATCATCGGCCCAAGCGAGGGCGATGATTTCACTGGTTGAAGGTGTGGTTGTCATGGGTGGGTTACGCCGAAAGCGCATGCCCGTATCAGTCCGGACACAGAAATAAACCCAACGACGCCTTCCGCATTTAAAAGCTTGTTGAAGTCTGGATACATGTCTGGAGTATTGCGGTTTCTAGTTCAATCACCGCGCGGTGTCAAGTGTTATTTTCCTAGACTGGAATTTTTAAGGGACCTCATCAGTCACTTCGTGACAGCTTCTCCAGAGGAGAAGCGACGGAATTCAACACAGTCCCTTCCCCTCTGGGGAAGGTGGATCGCGCAAAGCGCGAGACGGATGAGGTCACTTGATGCATGATAAATGTTCAATACGCAAAATCCCGGAACACCCGCGAAATATCGCCGTTCCATGCGCCGTTGTACAATTCCAGCAATTGATCAGCGGCGGTTTTGCCTGTGGTTACTGACTCATCCAGCACATCGAGGAAGGCGGCTTCGGGTTTGCCTTTGCGGCTTTCGAAGCCCCGCGCATTCAAGCCGGCTCGGGCGATTTTCAAGACCTCGCCCGCAAGATCACGAACCGTCCGTCCACGGATAATTGCGTCGAAGCCCTTTGTTGGCACAGCATCGCGCAAAGCTTGGCGTTCTTCTGCCGTCCAGTCTTCCGCTACGTCCCATGCCGCATCGAGCGCAGATTGATCATACAACAGCCCAACCCAGAATGCCGACAACGCACATAAGCGTCGCCACGGGCCTGCATCAGCGCCCCGCATTTCCAAATAACTCTTCAACCGCACTTCGGGGAAAATTGTCGTGAGGTGATCGGCCCAATCTTTCATGGTGGGTTTTTCACCGGGCAGTTGCGGCAATTTTCCGTCGAGGAATTTGCGGAAGCTTTCGCCCGCACAATTCACAAACTGCACCATTGCGCATGACGAAATACATCGGCACGTCGAGGGCATATTCCATATAGCGCTCGTAGCCGGCACCTTGTTCAAACATGAAGGGCAACATGCCGGAACGGGCTTTATCTGTATCAGTCCATACATGCGACCGGAAGGATTTATAGCCGTTGGGTTTGCCTTCCAGAAACGGCGAATTGGCAAACAACGCTGTGGCAATGGGTTGGAGTGCCACGCTCGTGCGCAGCTTTTTCACCATGTCAGCTTCGGATGCAAAATCGAGATTCACTTGCACTGTGCAGGTGCGGAACATCATGTCGCGGCCCATGCTTCCCACGCGGTCCATGTATGGGGCCATAATGCCATAGCGGCCTTTCGGCATGATCGGGGTTTCTGCTCGCGTCCACACAGGGCTTGCGCCCAAGCCAATGAAGCCAATGCCCAGCGCATCACCAATCTCGCGGACTTGCTGCAAATGTTCGTTCACTTCAGCACAGGTGTCGTGGACGGACTCAAGGGTGCGCCGGACAATTCAAACTGACCGCCGGGTTCCAGCGAAATGTTGGCCATGCCTTTGGGGTCAGCCAGCGCGATGATATGTTCGCCTTCATAAACGCCGTCCCAACCAAAACGGTCGCGCAAGCCTTCCAAGCAATTTGCGAATAGAGCGCGCGCCTTCATAAGGTACGGGTTGCAAGGTATCCGTGAGGAAGGCGAATTTTTCGTGTTCAGTGCCAATGCGCCAGTCAGCCTTTGGTTTTTCGCCCCTGGCGAAATAGGCGATCATTTGGGCCTTTGATTCAATCGTCGCCTTGGCTTCCGCCGTATCTGGTGTTGGTCCGCTCACGTATTCCGTCCTTGTTCGTTCAGGGTCATGTAATCATGAACAGCAGACGCGGCAAGTCACAAAATGTGATGGGTCATATTACGGTTTATGACCAATCGCCGATGGCCGCTTGCACCACTGATAGTGCCGCGATAGCGACAGTGTCGGCGCGCATGATGCGGGGGCCAAGTGAAATCGCAGTGACAAAAGCCAAGCTTTTGAGCTGGGCGCGCTCTTCATTGGTGAAGCCGCCTTCAGGACCCACCAGCACGGCGGCGGGGGGCTTCAGGTTTTTGAGAGCTTCGACGGGATTGGCGACACTTGCGGTTTCATCGCAATAGATGAGGCGGCGTTGCGGGTCCCAACTTGTCAAGACTTTGGCGAGGGGCAGTGGCTCTAAAACTTCTGGCACAAAAACCAGATTGCACTGTTCTGCCGCCTCAACGGCATTGGCCTTCATGCGGTCCAAGTTCACGCGCTCCGCAATGGTGCGTTGGGTAATGACCGGGCGCAGACGGCGAGCACCAAGTTCGGTGGCCTTTTGTACCATGTAATCAAGCCGAGCATGCTTCAGCGGCGCAAATAGGTAATCAATATCGGGTGGTGGTTTGACTGCTGATGTGTTGCGCTCAATCCGCACGTCAACGGATTTTTTGGTGACGGTCGTGATGTAACCAAGCCATTCACCATCCCGCGCGTTGAACAGCGCCACGGCGTCGCCACTGACCTGCCGCAGCACATGAACGAGATAGTGTCCCTGCTCTTTTTCGAGTGTGAATTCAGCACCCTCGGACAGATGCGCTTCTACAAATAATCGAGGTGTGGTTTTTGCCATGGGCCTCGTGTAACACGCCCAGCATGTTGGATTCCAGCGCTACTCATATTGCGGATGCACCCACCCAGAACTGGGTGGAGCGTATGTTGCCAAGCGCTGCCCTGCCCTATGCACAGTTGATGCGGCTGGACCGCTCGATTGGTTGGTGGTTGTTGCTGCTGCCATGTTGGTGGGGGTTGGTTCTTGGGCAGATCGCAGCAGGTGGTGGCGTGCCTTCGCCTTGGTTTGCAGTTTTGTTTTTGATCGGTGCGATTGTCATGCGCGGTGCAGGCTGCACTTTAAATGACATGGCGGATGTTGATTTTGATGTGAAGGTGGAGCGCACAAAAAATCGCCCTATTGCATCGGGTCGCGTGTCAAGGAAACAGGCATTTATCTTTCTTGCCGTTCAAGCTTTGATCGGTTTGGTCATCCTGCTGCAATTCAATTGGTACTCGGTTGTGCTTGGTGCGGCATCATTGGTGATCGTTGCGGTTTATCCCTTCATGAAGCGCATCACCCATTGGCCGCAGTTTGTGTTGGGACTCGCGTTTAACTGGGGGGCTTTGGTGGGGTGGAGTGCAACGCATGGCTCTCTCTCGATTGCCGCAGTGTTGCTTTATGCAGGTGGGATTTTCTGGACCTTGGCCTATGACACCATCTATGCGCATCAAGACAAGGAAGACGATGTGTTGATCGGGGTAAAATCCACTGCTCTGCTCTTCGGCGCGAACAGTAAACCATGGCTATCGGCCTTCTTTGGTGCATCGCTTTTGTGTTGTGCTTTGGCATTATGGATGGTTGATGCTGGGCTGTTCGCTTATGCGGGACTTGTTGCTGCGGCTGTTCACTCTGCGTGGCAATTACAATCATTTGATCACTCTCATTCTGCGCTGTGCTTGAAACTGTTCAAGTCCAACCGCACATTAGGACTTCTGTTTCTCACCGGACTTTTAGTGGATAGCCTCACACGATGACTTTAGATCTTTTGACTGTTACTGCTGACGTAGTTGCCATGGCCTTGAAGGCCGGGGCGACATCAGCGGATGCCATTGCCATTTCTTCGCGTTCACAAGATGTTGGGCTTCGCCATGGTGTGATTGAAGAGTTTGAACAATCGGAATCGCAGGATGTAGGACTGCGTGTGTTCGTGGGCCAATCAGCAGCGCTGATCGGTGGCAGTGTCTTAACGCGGGATGGTTTGCAGCGTTTGGTGGACCGCGCCGTGGCGATGGCAAAGCTGGCACCGCCTGATCCGTTCGCTGGTGTTGCGACGGCGGACCAATTGGCGGGTGAGATTGCGGATCTCGATCTGGTTTCAAAAACCGAACTGGACATGGACCAGTTGAAGGCCTTGGCCAAAAGGGCCGAAGATGCTGCCCTTGCCATCAAGGGTGTGACACGCAGCAACGGCGCTTCCGCCAGCGCTTCACGCCGTCAAATTGCCATTTCGGCATCTAACGGATTTTCGCGTGCCCTTGAGCGCACCAGTTTTGGCATCAGCACATCGGTGGTTTCCGGCGAAGGCACTGCGATGGAACGCGACTATGACGGACATGGTGCGACCCATTTTGAAGACGTCGAGTTGCCTGAAAAAATTGGGACGACCGCAGGCGAACGCGCCGTTGCCCGTTTGAACCCGCGCAAAATTGCCTCGCAAACCATCCCTGTGATTTATGATCGGCGCGTGGCTTCAAGTTTGTTTGGGCATTTGCTCGGCGGCATTTCAGGCTCTGCAATTGCGCGGGGCACAAGTTTCCTGAAAGAAGACATGGGCAAGTCATTGTTCAAGCCAAACGTGACACTGGTTGAAGACCCGCACCGTTTGCGGGGGCCAGCTTCTCGGGCTTGCGATGGTGAGGGATTGCCGACGGTGAAGCGCAACATCATTGATCAAGGTGTGCTCACAACTTGGATTATGGATTTGCGCGCGGCACGGCAATTGGGCTTGCAGCCCACGGGGCATGGTTCGCGTGGGTTAACATCGCCGCCTTCAGCATCGCCATCGAACTTGCATGTGGAAGCGGGCCAGCGCAGCCCTGAAGAGATGATGCGCGACATGGGCACTGGTCTTTTGGTGAACGAATTTATTGGGTCCACCATCAACATGGTGACGGGGGATTATTCACGCGGTGCCTCGGGCTTCTGGATTGAGAATGGCGAAATCGCTTACCCCGTCAGTGGCATCACTGTTGCTGGAAACTTGCGCGATATGTTTGCCACGTTAGAACCTGCCTCTGATTTGATTTTTCGGAGCGGCATGAATGTGCCCTCTTGTTATCTGGGCGAGATGACGATTGCCGGACTTTGATATGAACGATCTCGACCTGCTGCTTTCAACCTTGCGTCAAGCTGGTGCCTTGGCCCTGCGCTATCACGGCAAAAGTCCGAAAATGTGGAACAAGCCGGACGGCACCGTTGTCACCGAAGCTGATATAGCTGTTGATACCTTCTTAAAGACCACCATTTTGACGTCACGCCCTGATGATGGTTGGCTGTCTGAGGAGTCTGAGGACACGCCTGAACGCTTGACGAAATCAAGGTTGTGGATTGCGGATCCGATCGACGGCACGCGCGCCTTTGCCGACGGCACACGTTTCTGGGGCATTGGCATGGCCTTGGTTGAAAATGGTGCGCCTGTGCTGAGCGGCATTTATTGCCCTGTCGATGATGTGATTGTTTCATGCAGTCAAAGGCGGCGGCGCATTTCGCAATGGCGTGAAACTGACGTCGCCGGCAAGTGGTGGGCATGTCATTGTGCCAAAGCTTGCGACATTGGCTGTGGAGCGCGCGGGGCTTCCGACGCAGATCAGCTCGAGCTGGCCATTGCTGCTTCGATTTGCATTGGTTGCGGAGGGACATATCCCTGCTGCGATTTCCATTGGCAACAAGCAGGATTGGGACCTTGCGGCTGGTGTGTTGCTGGTGACCGAGTTCCGGCGGCACAGTGACAACGCAAAATGGCGAGGTTATGCGTTTTAATAAGACAGAACATCACCAAGCGGGCCTTGTTGCCGCACAGGTAAAATGGCACGATACACTCATCAACGCAGTAAGGACTCTCTGACATGGCCAAAGCCGCCAGCAAAAAAGAACAGCTCATTCACCTCGTCTTCGGTGGCGAATTGACCGATGTGACTGATGTGACGTTTAAAGATTTAGCCAGTCTTGATGTTGTCGGCTTTTATCCGAATTTTGAATTGGCCCAACAGGCCTGGGTGGGCAAAGCGCGCGAAACCATCGACAATGCGCAGATGCGCTATTTCATCGTGCACTTGCATCGGCTGCTCGATCCGACAACAGCTGTGAAGAAGAAAAAATAATATTATTCTTGTCATTGCCGGACTTGTTCCGGCAATCCATCGTTCAACAAGAGTGGCGCTTAGATGGTGCGCCGTGCGCACCAATTGTCATCACGCCCAGATTAGAAATGGATCACCGGAACAAGTCCGGTGATGACAGTTGTGGTGACTCGCGCGACGTCAGAATCCGACGCGCCTCCTTACAGTCGAGTTTCATTTGCACGATCAGATCTTCAACGCCTTTGAAGGTTTTGTCGCCACGAATGACATCGACGAAGGATACCAGAAGTGTGCGGCCATAGAGGTCTAAGTCTTGATCAAGAAGATAGACTTCAAGAAATGTGCGCTTGGTGTTAAAGGTTGGGCGGTCGCCGAAGTACGCAGCACCCATCCATTTTGGCCCACCCGCAGGTGCTGCTGCATCAACGACGTCAACGGCGTAAATGCCGCGAAAGGGTTCCGCACCGGGTTCTAGAATAATGTTCGCGGTTGGAAAGCCAATGGTGCGGCCGCGTTTGTCGCCGTGCACGACCTCGCCCATGACAGTCCAGTTGTAACCCAGTTCATGGGCTGCGTTTTTCACGTGGCCACGGCGAAGTGCGCTGCGAATGGAGCTTGAAGCGAAGGGCGCATGGCCATCATCATCGGTGACTTGGTCGATCACGGACACGGCAAAGCCCAACGCGTTGCCCAAGCCGCGCAAGACATCAGGATTGCCGCGGCGGCCTTTGCCGAAATGGAAATCATACCCCGTCACCACGTGGGATACTTCAAGCCGTTCCACCACATGCTCACGAATAAAATCTTCTGGTTCCGTGTTGGCGAGGGCCGCATTAAAATCAACTGCGTAAATAAAATCGACGCCAAGGTTTTCGGCCAGTCTTGCTTTTAGCGCGAGGGGTGTGAGGCGAAAGACGGGTTCGTGCGGTTTGAAGTAACTGCGGGGGTGGGGTTCGAATGTGAGAATGCCCAAGGCAACGCTGCGCTGCTCTGCTAATTTTTTCGCATCTGCCAACAGGGTTTGGTGCCCGCGATGCAAACCGTCAAAATTACCAATGGCGACCACTGCCCCGCGCAGGGCTTTGTCGACATGGTCATTTTGATAGAGCAGTTTCATAAACCCAATCCGTTAAATCAGGTGGAGGAATTGGGCGTGCTTTTCAATCAAGTCAAGACCCACGACAATTGCTCGACGGCCTTGAGGATTTGCGCATGGGGCACCAGCGATTGGATGTGGGCTTTTTCAGCTTTCATATCGCTGCTGTGATCGCGCACACCACCTGAGACATAGACAACCGGATAGCCTTGGTTTGCTGCGCCTTGAATATCGGTTTCTGGTCCGTCTCCAATGGCAAGGATCTGGTTCTTTTCAAAGTTCTTACCGCTGACAGCGGCGGCTTTGCGCAAAGCCAATTCATAGATCGGGGCATAGGGTTTTCCGGCCATCGACACTTTGCCGCCCAAGGTTTGGTACGCTTCTGCCAATGCGCCTGCACAATAAATCAATTTGTTGCCTTTGCGCACGACCTTATCCGGGTTGGCACAAATCATGGGTAAGTTGCGGCGATGCAGATCAGCGAGGAGGTCCGTGTAGTCGGCGGGAGTTTCGTATTCATCATGGAACAGTCCCGTGCAGATGACAGCACCGGCTTGTTCGACGGGGACGCGCTCAACTGGCAAACCTTCGAACAACGACATATCCCGCGCTGCACCGAGGTGAAACAGTTTTCCCGTTGGTTCAGATCGCATCAGGTCTTGCGTGACGTCACCAGAGGTGACGGCGGCATCGTAAGCATCATCACGCACGCCAATCTGTTTGAGCTGGAGTGTTACGCCCTTTTCGCTGCGCGGAGAGTTTGAGACCAAAACAACGGTGCCACCATGTTTTCGATGCTGCGCAAGGGTGGCGACAGTTTGCTCAAAAACGTCGTGGCCATTGTGAACCACGCCCCAAATGTCGACGAACCATAGGGGAAAACGTTTTGACAGTTCCTGCATTGAAATGAATCAGGCCGCTGCAGTGAGTGTTGTTTCTGCTGCGGCAGCGCGTTTCAATTTGCGTGGCAGCGCAAAGGCGGGGCCTGAGGCATAGCGGGCCGTGCGGGCTAGTCCCGTGACGTGGCGCGGATCACCAATGTTTGAGATGATGACTTGAACACGCATGGCGCGCGCAGATTGCACAAAACCTGGAAGGCCTGCCGAAATTTGATTGCCTACGCCAACCGACGAACCAGCGATGCTGACGAAGCGCACATTGAGACTCTTCAATGCCGAGAGATCAACACCAGCGATTGAGGCTTGCGACAGGCTGAGTGATACACCAGCACGGGCCAATGTCGCAAGGCCTTCAAGGCTTGTTTCTGGCAAGCTGGCCAGAACGGCATGGGCAATGTCGAGAACAACACCATTTGAAACTTCAGGGGCATTGCGCAAACTGGTGATGATGCGTTGAACGGCAATTGCATTCGACAATGTGTTGGCACCAATGGGTACGAACACCGACAGTTGCTGGTCGCGTTGCCGCAGTTGGGCCAAAAGCTCAATGGTTTGCTCAACCACATGCACATCCAAACGGTCGCGCAGCCCCATACGATCAGCGTGGTGCACAAACACATCATGGGGCACGTCCTGGCCGTGTTCATTTGTCATGCCCAACACCATGCGATAATGCGCGGTGTTCGAGGTGTAGAGATCAACAATGGGTTCAAGCGCCAAATTCAATGCTTCGCCAAAGGGGGCTTCATCAAAACTGGGTTCGGGTAGCAGCTGTTGTTGCTCGGCTTCGGGTTCCTGTTCGACAACACCGTCGTTCGACGCGAGTTGCGCCATCCATTGTTGTTCACGCGCGAGAGCATCTTCAATCGCCGTCTGGCGCTGTGTCGCGGTTGGCAATTCATCGAGACGCTGCTGAAATCAACTGTTGTGACTCAACAATTGTTTTCAAGCTTTCCGCCAATTCTTCATAGGCTTCACGCAGAGACGTCAGACCTTCGGCCACACCCGACTGCATGCCCGAGCTGTTGTCATAGATCGACGCCATATTCATGGCGATAGCCTGGCTTTCGGCGGCGATGCGGCGGTTTTCATTTGCTATCTGTATGAGGCTTTTGGCGAATTGATGCTGATGGTCAGTCATCTGCCTGACATCAGTAGTTTGAAACTGGTTGCGGACTAAAACCACGACTTGCGCCAGTGCCAAGGCGATCAAGGCATAGGATAACATGGAAACAGTCGTTGTCCCCGATCCAAGTGCAAAGGCGGCTATGCACAAGGCAGCGCCCACCAGCAGTGCAACACCGAAAAGCCACGGCAAATCTTTGTTCAAACCAAACGCCCCTTATTCGCCCCAACGAATCAGTAAGGCTAGAGACTACGCTGTCTGCAGCGCCAAGTGAATCCCAGAAGGGCCGAAATCCAACGCTTTTCGCATTCAAAGCTTGGCGACAGAATCCAGCACTTTTGGAAGCTTATCTTTGAAAATCTCATCGATCTCAGCCTGCTTGATGATCAATGGCGGCGAAAGGGCGATGGTGTCTCCGGTGATGCGCACCAGAAGGCCAAAATCATGAAAAGCATTCTCCATGGCCTTGTAGGCGCGAAGCCCAGGCTTTCCCGGTACAGGCGTCATATCAATGCCGGCGACCAAGCCGATAGTGCGAATGTCTTCGATCAAAGGATGGCCTTTCAGCGAATGAGCGGCATCCGCCCAAGGCTTCTCCATTTTCTGGGCATGGGCGAAAATGTTTTCATCGCGATAAAGGTCCAAGGTGGCAACGCCGGCGGCAGCCGCCATGGGGTGGCCTGTGTAGGTGTAGCCGTGAAACAGTTCGATGACGTGGTCTTGAGCGTTCATGAAAGCATCATAAATGCCTTTCCGCACCATCACACCACCCAACGGCACTGTGCCGGACGTCACACCCTTGGCGAAGGTGATCATGTCTGGAACCACGCCAAAGCGTTCAGCGGCGAAGGATGTGCCCAGACGGCCAAAACCGGTGATGACTTCGTCGAAAATCAGGAGAATGCCGTTGGTGTCGCAAATCTCACGCAGCTTCTTGAGATAGCCTTTAGGCGGCGGCAACACGCCGGTTGAGCCAGCCATCGGTTCCACGATGACGGCGGCGATATTTGAGCCGTCATGCAGCACGACGAGCTTTTCAAGTTCATTGGCCAAGTGGCCGCCCCATTCAGGTTCGCCACGGCTGAAGGCTTGTTCTTGGCGGTTGTAGGTGTGGGGCAAGTGGTCCACACCGGCCAATGCATTTCCAAACCATTTGCGATTGGCCACCATGCCGCCAACGGAAATGCCGCCGAAGTTGACACCGTGATAGCCGCGTTCACGGCCGATCAAGCGGGTGCGCGTTCCTTGGCCCTTGGCACGGTGATAGGCGATGGCAATTTTAAGGGCAGAGTCGGCAGCTTCTGAGCCAGAGTTACAAAAGAAGGCGTAATCCAAATCGCCAGGTGCCAAGGTGGACAAACGCGACGCCAGTTCAAACACCTTGGGATGGCCGAATTGGAATGTTGGTGCGAAGTCTAACTCGGCAGCGGATTTTTGAATGGCCTTGACGATGGGATCGCGGCAATGGCCTGCATTGCAGCACCAAAGGCCAGCTGAACCATCAAGAATTGGTTTTCCCTGCATGTCATAATAATGCATGTCCTTGGCGCGGGCGATCATACGGGGGCGTTGCTTGAAGGCGCGGTTGGGCGTGAACCCCATCCAGAACGGTTCTAGATTGTTGGGTGATGGTTCCCACTGGCTTGGAGGTGTCGGCTTGTTCATGGGGCAAAGCTCCTGCTGATTTGACAAGAGAGTAGCAGATTGCAGGGCAGAAGATAAATGCACCAAAGCAACCGCCATCATGGCACCACAATGTTTGGGAGAATTGGCAACTCAAGCGCGGGGGCGCTTTTTGAGAGTATACAACATCATGACATCTTTATCTCGTGTTCTGGCTGGTGGCCTGATTGGCCTTGGCGTAGCGGCTGGCGGCTATATGGCGGGTGAAAGCCTTGTTAAAAGTCGGCTGGGTTACCGCGTCGTGACGGTCAAAGGCCTGTCGGAACGTGAAGTGAAAGCCAATCTGGGCTTTTGGCCGATCCGATTTGTCACAACTGGCGCAACACTGGAAGAGGCACGCGGCAAGCTTGAGACGGCTGAAAAATCCGTCAAAGGCTTTTCTGACCACGGGCGGATTTACAGATGCCGATATGCAAGTGCAAAACATTCAAGTTGAAGACCGGATTGCGGGTTACAACTCGCAAGGCACGCCGGAGGAAAGCCGCTTTGTGTTAACGGAAGACTTGCTGGTGCGCTCGGCTGATGTGGACAAGCTACAAGCCTCGGCCAAAATGATTGGCGATCTGTTGAAATCTGGCGTGGTGTTTTCAGCTGATGCTTACAATGCTGGTCCGTCTTTTATTTTCACCAACGTCAACGATTTGAAAGGTGAAATGCTGACCGAAGCCACAAAGCGGGCTCGCGAAGCCGCTGATAAATTTGCACTCGAGTCTGGTGCGAATGTGGGTGATATTCAAAGTGCGAACCAAGGCATCATCGAAATCACCCCGGCGATTGAGATTCCAAATGACAGGCCGGAGAAGCAAGTGAACAAGAAAGTGCGAGTCGTGACGACGATTACTTATTTCTTGAAGGGATAGTTATTCACTGCTTTCTGACAATTGTCATCACCGCACTTGTTGCGGTGATCCATTTTGATCGCGGAGAGTGGAGTGTAAAACGCTGCGCTTTGCGCAGCGTGAAAGTTGCAATTCTGCACTGCGAACTGCGATGGATTGCCGGAACAAGTCCGGCAATGACAATACCAAATTATTTTGCTAGACGATACTTATCTAAAAACTGCTTCCATTTCCGCGTCTGTCGCAAACTCACCTCGCGCAGAACCTGCCAAGCGTTCATCTATGATTTTCCAATCCTCTGCGGTGAATTCAAAATCAGCATTCTGGTTTTGTTCTATGATCAATGCAGCGCTCGACAAGATCTTCTTGCGCACTGGTTGGACCAGTGTTCGGCGCGGGCTAAAACGTCTTTAAGTGCAGACATTTCGAACTCTCCTCAGTTCACGCTTTTCCAAGCTTTGATAAAGAATGACACAAATGCAAATGCGCGGTCCACACCAATTGCAGCGAAGAAAGACTATGTGCCGCGAACGCGAACCCAACGGGCTTTCCAGATTTCGGTCTTGGGATAGGGCTTCGAAATATTCTTCGCGCATGTCTGTTATAATTGGAACAAATACATTTGCGTTTGATTTTTTGGCAAAGAAAAAGCTCTAGCGAAAATAATCAAATTAGCGCCGGGAGTTATCTGTTTAAAGGTTCCGGATCTGACGCGAAAATGTCTGTCAACAGAATTTGCCATTGTCGGCGCAAAATGGCTTACCGATCACCTTCTGTACTAATACGGAATAGGTTTCAACCGAAAGTATTAGTATTTGAACTTCTCATTGACGGTAATGATGCCCATTCCAATATTGCTATTCATACAGCAAAATTACAATCGGTCTGTCATCGTCATCTAAGTCTAACTGACTTGTCGATCAATGAAAATCCCGATGGAGCTTTAGATATAAGTTTCGCATTTATCATCCCATCACCTCTGCGCCGCCAAACACTGCCTGCGCTGACCTTGCCGCCGCAACGCCCTCTGCCCCAATCCTGTGATCGAGAACACCCGCTTTGGCAGGCCCGACAAATTTTCCTCCATCAACTGCCGCGAGGTGACGTAGCCTTTGTCGTCCATGCGCATGAGGGTGACATAAATGGTGCCACGGGCCAGTTTGCCGCCCGATGCCTGCACCATTTCCAAGCCATACATTTCTTTTTTGCCAGCCAGCATGTCAAGAATGATAAGTTCTTTAGCTGAGGGAAGACGGGGGTCGTTGTTAAACATGATACCTACACCTTGTAAGAGTGAGTCTTACATAGTGTAAGCATTTACCTTTGTCAACGCTGCCGCAACACCCGTTCCTGTTCCCAGTCGGCATCGGTGGTCAGCGGTAATGCCAGCAGATGTTGCACGAGCGGCCTTGTTAAACCGATGTCCCGGAGCATGTGATCATCCAGTTTCACCAATTTTTCCAATTCGCGGTGATGTTTCCAATTGCGGACCACTCGGCGGACCACCGCAACCAAACCAAAGGCTTGCCGGGATTGTGCTTCGCTGAGGACGTAGTCACGCATTTTCATCTCCAATTGTATCTATTGTATCATTGACAAAACAACGAAAACCTCCTTGATTTCGCTGCAACTTCAACATATCGTCGATACAGAACGCATACAATCGGATTATTGTAACCATGACAATTTGGCAACCGGAACTGGATCGTAGCAAGCCGCTTTACATTGCCATTGCCGACGCCATGACACGCGATGTGGAAGGTGGCGTGTTGCAGGAAGGGTCGCGCCTGCCGCCGCAGCGGGATTTGGCGTGGAAATTGGGGGTGACGCTTGGCACTGTGACGCGCGCTTATCGCGAAGCGGAAAACCGCGGACTTCTCGAGGGTGAAGTTGGTAGGGGCAGTTACATTCGCAAGCGCCCGGTTGTGAACAGTCTGAAAACCGTGACCTATGAGCAAGATGGCATTGTTGATTTGAGCCACGCTATTCCGCCGCCAGTGGTGCGGCCTGAAGAACTCGATCAAGCCATGCAGTCGGTGATGCGCGATCCGCGCAAACTTGATTTACTTGAATATGCACCAGCCGATGGTTTCCACATGCACCGGACCATGGCCGTGCAGTGGTTGAAGCGCAGCGGCATCAGCGTTGCAGAAAACAACGTGGTAATTTCTGCTGGCGCACATTTGGGTTTGATTACAGTGTTAGAAGCCATTGGTGAAGGCCAAGTGGGTGTGATGGCCGAGCGCACAAATTACGCGCAACTTTTTATGACGTTCCGCAATACGCATCTCGATCCGATCGGTGTTGATATGGATGATGATGGTATGTTGCCCGACGCATTGGAACAAACCATCAAAACCACCGGCTGCAAGTTGATGTATCTGGTGCCCACGCTGCAAAATCCGACAACGCACACGATGAGCGCCAAACGGCGCGAAGATATTGTTGCCGTTACGCGCAAACATGATGTCACAATTATTGAAGATGATATTTTTCGGCTGCTCGATTCCCGCGTGCAGCCGCCGACATTTTACGAGTTGGCGCCTGAGCGTACGTTTCACATTACCAGCCTTTCCAAAACCCTGGCACCGGGACTGCGCATTGGATTTGTGGTGTCGCCGCAGGGTCAAGAACGTGTTTTGCGCTCGCACATTCGCAACATGGCCGCACGCACCGTTGGCATTACCGGAGAGATTGCGCGTTATTGGATTGAGACCGAAATGGCCTCAGATATTTTGGAGCGCACACGCGGCGAACTTGCGGCGCGGCGCAGTTTGTTCATAGAAATATTCAAGCACCATTCATTCCGATGTGAACCAGGTGCGCCCTATGCGTGGCTAAAACTGCCTGAGCATTGGATGCCAAGCCGTTTTGCACAAACGCTTTCGACACGCAAAATTCGCGTGACGCCGGGAAGTCGGTTTGAATTGGACCAGAAGCGCCCAAGCCCGTTTGTACGGATTTGTTTTGGGCCACCGAAATTGGGTTGGCGCATGCGCGAAGCGTTTGAAACCATCGCCGAAATGATGGGTGAGGGTGACCTCGATGATTTCACGCCTGTGGCGTAGACTTTACCCGTTGCTTCATGGTGGTGGAAATCAACTCAAGTTGCAGTCGGAACGTCTGAAAATTATCGACGCCGATGATTGCGGCACATTCCGCTTCGACGGCCGCAATATGTTGATTGACAGTTTGGCTGGCGTGCATGCCGCGTTCCGAGAGGGCGATGCGCTTGTCGCGTCGATTGCCAGGAATGGCTCGCCGCTCCAAGAGTTTTAGAGCGATCAAGCGCTCGACCGAGGCATGTACCGCTTGCCGCGAAACAGAAAACACCCGGGCAATTTCGGACTCTGTGTAACCTTCACGGGTGGCCGCCACAAAGACCCGACCGTCGAACTGCCTGACGTTCTCATAACGCGTGCCCTTGCGCATTGAGATGTAGCGCTCGTTTATCGCAGCCAAAAAGTCAGACGTCAAATTCAAGATGCCGACCCTCATGGAACTATCCGTTTCATCAACCATGGTTGACGAATAACAAGCTCTTGGAATCATGTCAACAATTCAAACTGAAACATTCACATACTCAAAAATGCTAATAAAATCGCTTTAACAAATCATTTTTTGTAAATCTGACTTGACAATATGGTGCACCGCACCTAAATAGCCTTCGTCAACTTAGGTTGACTATTTTGTCTGAACGTCATCTTCCCCGGACGGATGGGTTGCCCATACGCATGGTGACTCGTTGCCTGATGTTGTGATGGCAGGATAATTGCTTTTGCAGCACCGGGGGCGCTCTGTTGCAAAATAGCGAGACCGGCGGTGCCCAGAACCATCGCCGGTCTTTTGTTTTTTGACTGACATGCTCCCCGCACATATTTGGCTTTTGCTGCAGCGGTTTGATCTGGTAATTCTTTGCCATGGGGCAAGGAGTTAACTTATGTTGCGATTGCTGAGCTTGTTTTGTTTCGCTTTTCTCTTTGTCTTGTCCACACAGACGGCCTATGCGGCAAAGCGTATAGCGCTGGTGGTCGGCAATAATCTCTATGAGAATTTCCCCGACTTCAGACAGTTGAAGAAGGCCGTGAACGACGCAAAGGCCATCGGCGAAACGCTGAAATCAGACCTCGAATTTGATGTGCGTTTGCTGGTTGACAGCAATTATTCTGATTTCAACAAAGCGATTAAACAGGTTGAAGCCGACATCGAGCCGGGCTCAGTCGTGTTTTTCTATTTCTCTGGTCATGGGATTGCGATTGATGGTGCAAATTATCTGTTGCCATCGGATGTGCCTCAGCCCGTGATCGGCGAAGAGCAGCGCTTGGCAGGGGCCAGCTTTGCTGCCGAACAGGTGATCTCTCGCTTTCAAAAGAAAGGGGCAAAAGCCGTATTCGCTGTTTTAGACGCCTGCCGCGATAATCCTTTTGAAAATGAATCTGGAAAATCTGCCGGGGGTGGTGGCGGGCTTTCAAAAATGGATGCGGCAGAAGGCGTATTCATTTTATTTGCTGCTGGTGTGGGTCAAACCGCGCTTGATCGCTTGAGCGAAAATGATCCCAATCCGAACTCCGTATTCACGCGCAATCTGCTTCCGCTGCTCGAAACCGATGGCTTGTCGCAAGTGGATTTGGCGAAACAACTTTACACACGCGTGAAAAAAGAAGCCTCCACAGTGGGACACAATCAACACCCCGCTTATTATGATCAGATCGAAGGTTACATCTCATTGGGGAAAGCTGATGTCGCTGCTTCACAAGATACTGTGGCTGTTGAGGATACAAAACCACCTGAGGTCGATGTTGCATTGGCCGACGGAGGCAAAAAGGATTTGGTGGTTATAAAGAGGATCCCAGCTGAGGCGCAAAAAGAACTCGAGGCGATCACGAATTCTTGGCAGGACTTTCAGAAATCAGGGGATGTAAAAGGTTACGTGGCCGCCGGAGAAAAAGCTCTGGCCATTGCTGCGGGTACTTTTGGCGAAGAGAGCGTTCAATTCGCGCAAGCCAATAATTTCATGGTTGGTGCACTTTCAATGGCGAATGACATTGAAGGTGCGATCCGTGCAGGTCGCATAGCAGTCCGCATTTTTGAAGACGAACTTGGCTCAGATCATGTGCGGGTCGCCAACGACAAAGGTAACCTTGCGTCACGATTGCTGCTCGTCAAAAAGTTTCGTGAAGCAGAGAAACTTTATAATGAAGCGCTTTCAGCCTATGACAAGAAAAGCCCGGGAAATAACGTTTACATTGGTATGTCAGAGGACGACTTTGTTGTGCTTTCGCATCTTTACAGCGGAATGGCGAAGCTTCGTATTGAACAAGGTAAACCTAAAGACGCTTTGCGGATGAGCGACAAATCGCAAAACATCATCTCAGCGATTTCCGACAAGGCCCTCATCGACCATGGCTGGATGTATGCCAACCATGCGGCGATTTTGAAACAGACGGGCAATTGTGATGAAGCGCAAGGCTTTTTCAAGAAAGCGACCGAGGCTTTTAAAGACGCGAAAGTATTGCCAACACAGACCGACTATGCGGATGCCATCAAACAAGCTGCCGTGAAGTGTTGACTACAGCTTTCACTGCCCTTCCAACACAGCACGAATAGTCGGGCGCAGGTCTATCAAAATTGCGTCGGCCATGGCGGCATGGCCTTCCGCAGTCGGGTGCATGGCACCCGTCGTTTCAGCAAACACACGAGACGAACCTTCCTCGTCAATCTTGCCATCTTTGGTCAGTACCTTTTGGTTGATCACCATCCATGCATCATTGAAGCTGCGTACCCAGCGTTGGCGGAGAGCATAGGGAAAGTTTTCGGTTTCCGGATTATAGGGTCGCCAATCTCTGATCTTGCCGGAAAAATTGCTGCCGCAGGTTTGTGTGTCACGATCAGCTTTGCCCCAACAGGGCAACATCAAGACTTCAGCTGGATCGGTTTTGGTTTTGGTATTTTGGGCGCAAAAGCCGTGCCCCCGAAACGGTCTGTCACCATAGGCCCGCGCTGCGAAGGTCCAGCCATGATCTTCAGCCAATTCGCCCATGCGGTTGTGCAGTTTTTCCAACTGGGCGTGGGCACGTTCCAGTTTACCGGGCGTTACCACCAACCATGAATTGAACGCATCAAGCGATTGATTGGCGGGAAACAAGTCTTCATCTTGCCCCTCTTCACCTGCTGCACAGATTTTCCCTGTTTCATCTTCGAGAATATCAGGATAGGCCGTCAACACCACGCGTGAGGCATCAAAATTTAGTTCACCATTGCGAAGTGGTATTGCGGTTTCAATGGCCTTGGCCAAACGGGCATAGGTGCTGGGAAGAACTTCGACCATGTTCTCGGCGAATTGCTTGGCTGAAACGGTTGCGCCAAAAAATTTGGCAAGAGTTGAAGACGTGGAGTCGCGCAACGTGGCCCAGCCGACGAGATTTGAAAAACCAATGTCATTGCCGCCAATGGATAGCAGCAAAAAATCGACATTGCGACGATAGGCTTGGCCGGGACAAGTCCAAATACCGTCCACCTTGTCTGGTGTTTCTTTGCACAGTTCACGCAACAACCAGCGCAGTTGCGTGTCTTTGTTGCCGCCACTGACGGAGCGTGGGCCTTCGCTGTTCGACACGTAATCCATATAAGTTTGTGGGCCCAAAATGCCCTCATCAACAGCTGCACCAGAACAGGCGTAACCCATAAATGTGACAGAAGCTTTTGGGTTCTCGATTGCGATTTGCAAAGCTGTTCGCAGTTGATGGCTATAGAGCGAGCGGTGACAGAGTTCATCAATCCATTGGGCATTGCTGCGGGCATCGGTGCCACCGCGTTTTGGATAAACATTGCGGGCGCGGCGTGCGGCATCAAATTTTACAGGCACATCGGGGTTGCCTTCGCCCGATGCAAAACTATCACCAAGACCAACAATCAACAGATCCTTGACTTGAATGTCGGTCGAGATTGGTGTCTCGCCATCAATACCAACGGAAACACTTGCACCGTTTGGATAGGGCAATGCCAGTGTGATGGGTTCATCACACGGCGCGGTTACGGCGGGGCCTGCATCAACTTGCCAATTGCAATTATATTCAGAAATGAGTTTGCTCCCATCCAAGGGTTTCAACCACAGCTCCACGTCATGGGATTTGGGTGTCACATAATCATCGGCGCTTCCGCAGGCGGTGTGCATGCGCTTTTTTGAATCCCAACAGGTGTCGTCAACCTGGCGCGCCGCCCAGCCCATAGGATCATAGGCGCGGCGTAGAATGCGGGAAAAGGGAATGTAGCGATCATTCAAGACATGCTCAGTGCCAATGACTGATGTCGTGTTGCGCAGGCGCTCTCTGGCCTCTGGCTCTTTGGCCGCTCCATCAACGTGGATCAGGTACTGACGCCAAGCGCGCTCGTGCTTCGCAAATGCTTCCTGAGTCGCGGAACAGGCGAAAACGATTGGCCACCTTCCATTCGATTTTTACATTTGATGCTGTGATGGTCTGTGCTTCCGCAGGGATACTGAAAAGCAGCGCGAGAAATATCAAAGAGAGAATACGCACGAATATTAGCCTTGTTTGTCATCTGTCAGTGCATAGCATTTTCCACGCGACAGAATTGAGGCAAAAACTATTCGTGACGCAAAGCTTCAATGGGGTCCAGTTTTGCCGCACGCCGTGCGGGGAAAAAGCCAAAAACCAGACCAATCATGCCGGAAAAGCCAAAGGCAACCAGCACCACGCCAGTGTTCACATTAAACGGCACTTCCAAGAATGACGCGCCGCCCCAGGCCAAGCCCAATCCTAAGCCGATGCCAATAATTCCCCCTAAAAGGCATAGCACCACGGCTTCCACCAGAAACTGCGTCAAAACTTGTGACGCCAAAGCACCAATGGCCAGGCGGATACCAATTTCACGGGTGCGTTCTGCCACTGACACCAACATGATGTTCATGATGCCGATGCCACCTACCAAGAGGCTGACGGCAGCAACGGCACCCAACAGGCCTGTCATCAATGATGTGGTTGAAGACATTGTCGCAGCTATTTGTGTGAGGTCACGCACGCTAAAATCATCATCTTCGGTTTCACCGATGCGTCGTGTTTCGCGCAGAATTTCTGACATCGCGGCCTGCACGGGTGCGAGGTCGTCGGGCGTGTTGGCCGATACGGCAATGGTGGCAATGCGGGTGTTACCAGCAATGCGACGCAGATAAGTGCGCAACGGCATTACAACTGTGTTGTCTTGATCAGAGCCGAAGGCTGATTGGCCCTTGCCTGCCATTGTGCCCACAACTGTGCAAGGCATGTTGCCCACGCGCATGGTTTCTCCCACGGCAGGACCGCCGCCAAACAGATCGCGCACCAATGTTGCTCCGACGACGCAAACATTGGTACCGCTGCGGCTGTCGCTTTCTGAAAAACTGGTGCCAGTCAGAAATGTCCAATCTTGTACGGTGAAATAATCAGGCTCAGTGCCCGTAATTGTGACATCAAGCGAGGCCGTGCCATAAATGACTTTAGCTTGTTTGTTTGATGAAGGTGCCACACCTCGCACATTGCGTAGCCCTGATCGCAATGCATCAACGTCGCGCAGCGTGAAACTACGACTCTCATTGCCAGAGGGTGGCCCCGGCGTCGAATTGCCGGGTCTTGCAATCAACATGTTGCTGCCAAGTTTGGCGAGTTCGCCGCGTACTTTGTCGGTGGTGCCCTGCCCCAAAGTGACCAAGGCAATCACGGCCCCAACACCAATGACAATGCCCAACAAGGTGAGGATCGAGCGCAAGCACATTGCGGCGGATGGTGCGGAGTGCAAGCTTGACGGATTCCCACAACATCAGGCAGCCATCCTCACATCATCGACAATGCGGCCATCGGAAAATACGATATGGCGCGAACAATATTTCGCCATGTCGGCTTCATGGGTGACCATGAGAATGGTCAAGCCCTGTTCGCGGTTTAAAGTTTGCAACAGCTTCATAATGTCATGGCTGCGGGCGGAATCGAGATTGCCTGTCGGCTCATCGGCCAGCAACACTTTTGGATTGGACACAATGGCGCGGGCAATGGCCACGCGTTGTTGCTGCCCGCCCGAAAGCTCACCCGGTGTGTGGTTTTCGCGGCCATGCAAACCCACGGCTGCCAATGCACGCAGCGCCTCTTGGTGGCGCTCGCTGCGCGACATGCCACGATAGATCAGAGGCAATTCAACATTTTCCAATGCTGTGGTGCGGGCCAGCAGATTGAAGCCTTGAAACACGAAGCCCAAATAAGTGCGGCGAAACAAGGCGCGCGCATCATTGTTCAGGGTTGCAACTTCAACATTGTGGAACTTGAAACTGCCAGCTGTTGGTCGATCAAGGCAGCCCAGAATATTCATGCAGGTTGATTTGCCAGAACCTGATGCCCCCATGATGGCAATGAACTCGCCTGCCTTCACATCAACATCAACGCCCGCAAGCGCCACAACGCGGGCTTCGCCTTCGCCATAGATTTTTTGAATGTTGCGCAGCGCCAACATGATGTCAGGGCCGTGCTTGCTTTTGCGCCATGATCACAGCGTCGTCGGCTTTCACACCTTCACCGGTATGATGGTGTTCTTGCCATCGCTGGCACCAACTTTCACGCGGGCTTCCACCGGAGCGCCGTTCTTCAAAACGTAAATCGCGCGCGTGCCATCAGCCGAAGTTTCTCGCTTTCCGCGTTGACCACGGGGAAAACGCGGCATGAACATGCGGGTGATGGAAAAGCCTTCAGCATTTTGTTGCGGCGGTGGTTGATAACGCAGGGCTTCATTGCTGACCGTGAGGACTTGTTTGAACTCCTCAACCACAACGCGGGCTGTGGCTGTCATGCCGGGGCGCAGAGCCAGATCATCATTGGCGGCTGAGAGAATAGCTTTATAGGTCACCACACCATCAACTGTTTCAGGCGCAAAGGACAGGCGTTCAATGCGCGCAGGAAAATTTCTGTTGCGATAAGCGTCGACGTTGAAGGTGGCTGATTGACCCACTTTGACAGTGCCAATATCAGCTTCATCAACAGCTGCTTCGACTTGAATGCGGGACAAGATCTTGAGCGATTTGAAACAGCACAGGGGCTTGCAAAGATGCAGCAACGGTTTGACCGGGTTCCACGCTGCGTTTTAAAACCACGCCATCTATGGGCGAAAGTACGCGAGTCTTTGAAATGTCAGCCTTGATGATTTCGAGATCCGCTTTTGCGGCTGAAATGTCGGCCTTTGCTGCGGCAAGGGATGCATCGGCGCGCAGGGTCGCGGCCTCTGCAGCATCCATATCCTGACCTGTAGAGAGGCCCTTGGCGCGGAGTGACTTCTGACGGTTTTCAGTCAAGCGCCGTTCGGCAAGCGTGGCATTGGCTTCAACTAATCTGGCTTCGGCTGATAGCAATTGCGCTTCGATGCGGGCGCGTTGGGCATCAAGCCTAGTGGTATCAAGTATAGCCAGGATATCTCCGGTTTTCACGCTGCTGTTTTCATCCACCAACACTTCCCGCACCACGCCTGACGCTTCTGAACCAATATCAACCTGCGTGATAGGTTGAATGGTGCCCGTGGCCGACACGGTGACCACGAGATCAGCAATGGTGGCGGGTGAGGTTTCATAGGTGATTGCCGATGACGTAGTTTTTTGGCTGGCGTAGAACCAATAGCCAAGCAGCACCAACCCCAGCAGCAGCAAAGCGATCATTCCGCGCTTTAACAGGCGGCCACGGCGCTTGTCCGACGACAGTCCTAGGGCGGTTTCGATCTCTGCAATGGATGGATGGGTCTGCTGGTTCATGATGTCTTATACGCTATAAGACGCAACTGGGGCCAAAATCCGTCGCGGGTTAGTGTAACAAAATGAAATAGGCTGGCACGGCGACATAGAGCAGGATTGCAAGGCTGAGGGCGGCACGCAGGACGCGGCTGCTGAATTGCCGAAACATTATGACGGCCAAACATAAGCCGAGGCCTGCCTCAAACAGGCTGAACCATGTACCGTAATGTGCCGGATCATAATAGGAAATCGGCGACATGAATTTCCAGCGGGTGACGGGCCAAAAACTCATATGCGCATCTTCGCGATGACAGATGAAATCAATTGCCGTGTGCAACAATGCAGAGCCTGCAAACAACGAGACGCTTGTCCAACCGTCGAAGCTTTTGACGGAACTCGACAGGCGGTCGCGCATCACGAGGCCGAAGACCAGCAGTCCGCTCCAAAGCCAAAAATTATGCCCGATGGCGTTGGTGGTTTGCCACCAGTTTTGCCAATAGAGTTCGCCGAATATGGTGCGGTCAGGTGTGCCCAGCAGTTTCAACGTGATGACGATAAACAACATTGGCACATCAGGGATGATGCCGCCCATTGCACCGACCCAAGCCTTAGTGGGCACGCCGCGCCCCATCAGCACGGCCCCCATAATCACATGTGATTGCGTATTCATGGCTACAAGCTTGCTATGAAAGCGCTGCGCGTGCAATCACCCGGCGATGACTTCCCTAATCACTCATGCCAGCCTGTTTGCCATCGCCTTTCTGGCGGCAACACTCTTGCCTGTGCAGTCCGAAGCGGTGTTGGCGGGGCTATTGGGACTAAGCGAGGAGTCGTGGTGGACATTGTTGGCTGTGGCGACTTTGGGCAACACGTTGGGCGCTATTGTGAATTGGGCGCTTGGGCGTGGGCTCGAACACTACCAAAACAAGAAGTGGTTTCCGGCATCGCCCCAGCAGCTGGAGAAAGCCAAAATCCATTATCAACGTTGGGGGCGGTGGTGCTTGTTCTTTTCGTGGCTCCCCGTGCTGGGCGATGCTTTCACGGTGTTGGCGGGAGTTTTGGGTGAGCGATTGTGGGTCTTTGCAGCCATAGTGGGCGCTGGAAAACTGGCGCGTTATTTGGTGGTTGCCGCCGCTGTGGCTGGGTTTCTCTGAAAACACTTGACACATACCAACCAGTTGGTATTGTTCTGACGTGGACAATGCCCCACTATCTGCACGTGAAAAACTGCTGATCTCTGCCCTCAAGCTGATCCGCACCAAGGGATATGGCGCGACAACGGTTGACGACCTTTGCAAAGATGCAGGCGTGACAAAGGGGGCCTTCTTCCACCACTTCAAAAGCAAGGAAGAGGCTGGCATTGCCGCCACACAATTCTGGAATACGAGCACGGGAGAATTATTTGCCAGTGCTGATTACCACAGGCATGAAGACCCACTGGACCAGGTGATTGCCTATATTGATTTTCGTGCCCAGCTTTTGAAAATGGGTGGCCTGCCAGAGATCACCTGTTTGCTTGGCACCACGGTGCAGGAGACATTTGACACAAACCCAGCACTGCGTGAAGCCTGTGACATTGGCATTTCCGGTCATGCTGAAACTGTACGGGTGATGATTGAAGCCGCGAAGGCCCGCCATGCGCCACATGCAACTTGGTCGGCGGAGTCGTTGGCGCTGCATACGCAAGCTGTCATTCAAGGCGCATTCATTCTGGCGAAGGCGCGCAATGATGTGCAACTCGCCCATGACTTGATCATCCATCTCAGACGCTATTTCGAATTGTTGTTTCACTACGCAAAGGAGGACTGACTATGGCCAAAGCTGATAACATTGAGATCTTCAACGTTGTGCAACCCGGAAAAACCTATCAGTGTGAACCGCGAGAAATATGACGCCATGAAAGCGGTGGTCATGAAAGTGCTACCCAAAAAATCTCCCGGCATGACAGTCGAAGATTTAGGAAAAGCCGTATTGCCGCATTTGCCGGATGCATTGTTCCCCGGCGGTGCTACTTCAGGATGGTGGATCAAAGCCGTGCAGCTTGATCAAGAAGCGCGCGGAAATATTCTGCGTGAAAAGACCAAGCCATTGCGCTTTCATAGATCTGTTTAGAAAACGGAGGTCGCCCATGACCATGCCCAAAATGACGTTCATAAACTTGCCTGTTGCAAACTTGCCGAAAACGATTTCATTTTATTCGGCTTTGGGTTTCAGTTTTAATCCTCAGTTCACGGATGAAACGGCAACTTGCATGATCATCAATGACAATACCTTCGCCATGCTGATGGTGCAGTCTAGGTTTAAAAGTTTTAGCGATGCGCCCATTCCAGATGCAAAAACCAGTACGGGCCTGATGGTGGCGTTGGCGCTTGAAGACCGTGCTGCGGTTGATCGTTTCGCTGCGACGGCGTTGAAGAATGGTGGCGGTGAACCGCGCCCTGCGGTGGACATGGGGTTTATGTACAACCGCACCGTCAGCGACCCAGACGGCCACCGCTGGGAACCCTTCGTCATGGACATGACGGCAATGCCACAAACGTAATCAACAACTTCAGGAGAACATCATGTCAAAATTTGTTTGGTACGATCTCATGACACCAGATGTTGCAGCGTCGTCAAAATTCTATAGTCATGTGATCGGTTGGACGATTGCCGACAGCGGCGTGCCCGGAATGGATTACGCGATGATCACGCAAGGCACACACCAGGTTGGAGGTATGATGCCACCACCGCCCTCGACCGTTGACATGCCGCCCATGTGGAATGGTTATATTTATGCAGATGACGTGGATGCTGCGGCGGCGAAAGCTACCACCCTCGGTGGTTCGATTTTCCAAGCGCCAATGGACATTCCCGGTGTTGGGCGCTTTGCCGTGATTGCAGACCCGTCTGGTGCAACTTTCTTATTGTTTAAGAACAGTGGCGGCGAAAACCCGGCTCCGGTTGCGGACGGCACACTTGGTCACATTGGCTGGCGTGAATTGATGTCCAACAACTGGGAACAGGCTTGGGATTTCTATTCGGGCATGTTTGGTTGGACCAAAGACATGGCGATGGACATGGGGTCGATGGGCACATACCAAATGTTCAAGTCTGGTGGTGATTTAATCGGTGGCATGATGACTAAGCCTGCTGAAGATCGGAGGCCGCCCCACTGGAACTTTTACTTCAATGTGGACAGCGCTGAAGCTGCCGTTGCCCGCGCGAAATCAATGGGTGCCAAGATCACATTCGGACCCATGCAAGTGGCGGGCGGCAACTGGGCCCTCAACGGCATCGACCCGCAAGGGGCTGCATTCTCACTTCTCAGCAAGAACAAATAGGAGGACATCATGCCTTACACTTTGAATTTTCATCGCGTTTTTAAGGCACCACCTTCACGCGTTTATAAAGCATTTCTTGATCCCGCAGCTTTGTGCAAATGGCTGGCCCCTTCTGGTTACACCTGCACTGTTCATCACCTTGATGCAAAAGTTGGGGGAACATTCCGCATGACCTTCACGGAATTTGATTCAGGGGGAAGCAACAGTTTCGGCGGTACTTATCTCGAACTCGTGCCGAACAAGAAACTGCATTACAACGACGTGTTTGATGATCCCAATTTGAAAGGCGACATCATTGTCACGGTGCTGCTGAAAGAAGTGACCTGCGGCACCGATGTATCCATCACGCAAGCGGGTGTGCCAGATGTTATCCCGATGGAAATGTGCCATTTGGGATGGCAGGATTCACTCAAGCAATTGGCGCAGTTTGTTGAAACTGGAACGCCGATGACGTGAGGTCAACTGAGATTACCTTGAAAGGCCTGCAGCTTTCAGCTTTTCAGTGTAAGCCGCCATTTTGCTGCAGTGGTTGCGGCCAAGCTCGGCCAGATAGGTCCAGGTGAAAAGGCCAGTGTCGTGGCCGTCGTTGAAGTGCAAGCGCACGGCATAATTGCCGACGGGATCAGCCTTCATGACCAGCACATTGCGTTTGCCCCACACCAGTGTTTCCTGTCCGGGGCCGTGGCCTTTGACTTCGGCTGAGGGGCTTTCAACGCGCAGCAGTTCCGCAGGTATCAAAAGTATCTCACCAGTCTCCAAGTGCACTTCAAAATTGCGACCATGGTCTTTGATGCGCAACTCAGTGGGCCAAATATCACTCACGTTTCAAGCTCGCGAGCTTCTTCGGCCAGCATGATGGGAATGCCATCACGGATGGGATAGGCGAGGCCCGCTGCACGACTGATCAGCTCTTGCCGATCAGCGTCATAAACCAATGTGGTTTTTGTAACGGGGCAAACGAGGCGCTCCAGTAGTTTTGGATCACAGTGTTGCGTTGTCATTGCAGTTTGTTCGCCTTGCCGCCAGATTGTTTGGCAACTGCCAGTTCTGTCAGCGCAATCAACATGTCGGCACGTGACTGCAAGTCTGGCGCTTCCAATAGCGCTTGCTTTTCGGCTGCGGGATAAGGTGCCATTTGCGAGAGCGTGTTCACAAGATTTTCGGTTGAGACCTTTTCAATTTCATTCCAATTCGCTGTCATGTTGTTGGCTTCCAGATATTGGCGGAAGGCGTTGACAAGGGCTGGACGATTGACTGAGCGGGATTGTACATCGGTTACAAGATCGGCAGCGAAGCCATCATAGGTGACAGTGCATTGCCGCCAGGCTGATTTCACTTTTTTCTCTGCGATCACTTCGAAGCGGCATACGCCTGTCAAGCCGATCAGCAATCGATTGTCGTCGGTTTCACTGTAGGACGTAATGCGACCTGCACAACCGACACGGCTTAGAGAAGGAACATCTTTGTCGTCTGCGGTTTGGATCATGCCAATTAAGCGGTTGCTGGCAAGGGCGGCATCAAACATGCGCAGGTAACGGTCTTCAAAAATATTCAAAGGCAATTCAGCGCGCGGCAACAACAAGGCGCCCGAAAGCGGAAATACGGGCAACACGTCGGGCAATTCGGCGATGGTTTGGTAGCGTTTCATGGTAACCTCACGAAAAGAGAACCGATGATAGTTTGCGGCGACCAAGTAATGTCATTTCATCTTTCGGTCCCCATGCTTCAAAAAATTGCACGAGCTGTTTGCGCGCGCCATCTTCATTCCATGTACGATCCTTGCGGATGATCTGGATCAAATGATCAATCGCTTCTTCGCAGCGATTTACGCCGTTCAAAAGCACCGCCAATTCAACCCGTGCTGCGTGATCAAGCGGATTTTCGCCCAAGGTTTTTTCCAATGTGGCAATGCCGCTGGTATCGACAGGATTCAACAACAACTCCAACGCTGCCTTGGCACTTACCACATGGGGGTCGGATTGTTTTTCTGCAGGAACGGCTTCAAGCGTGGCCGCAGCGGCTTCTAACTGTTCCGTTTGCATTTCTGCACGCGCCTTGATGGCATAGGCTTCAGCCTGGGCAGGGTCAGCGCCCAGCACTTGTGCTGTAATGTCGAAAACGCTGTCATATTGTTTTTGCTCAAGCGCTTGGCGCGCCATGCCGATGGCTTCGGTAATCTGTTCTGCCAGATTGCCCATTTTGCCAAGGCGGCTGATGAACTGGCGAATCTGTGACTCAGGCAGTGCGCCCATAAAACCATCGACAGGTCTGCCATCAACAAAGGCAAATACGGCGGGAATGGATTGGACGCGCAACTGCCCGGCGTATTGCGGATTTTCGTCAATGTTGACCTTGACCATTTTGACCTTGCCATTGTTCTCGGTCACAACTTTTTCGAGCAATGGGCCGAGCTGCTTGCAAGGGCCACACCAAGGTGCCCAAAAATCCACCAATACGGGTTGCTGCTTTGAGGCTTCCATCACATCTGCAACAAAGGACGCGTCTGTGGCGTCCTTGATCAAAGACTTTGTAGAGGGAGTAGTTGAATTCAACATCGTGGTCATGATTTCACTTCAAAATGATGGCATTTAAATGGGAGTTTTTCCGTGGGGTTGCAAGATCAAGCTTCGCTGACGGCCACTACACGGGGCGCATGGCCGCAGGACTGAATGAATTTCAGTAGGTCTTGGGCCGAAATGGCTGTTGTGGCGTCGTTCCTCAGGGGATGAAAATTCAAGATGTCGCACTGCATCATCGCGGCATCGAGAATCACATTGCTGCGTCGCGTCGTGTCATTAATCAAACCAAAGGGCGTGACTGACCCAGGTTCTACGCCCAACACTTCCAGCAATAGGTCTGGCTTGCCAAAGGTTAAGCGTTTTGAACCGATTTTCGCTGGTGCTGCCTTCAGATTGATCACTGCATCTTCCAGCGCCACAATCAGCCACAAAACGCCCTTCTCATCCTTGCAAAACAAGTTTTTGCAATGGCCGCCGGGCATATCGTCATGAACATGCTTGGCTTCTTCCACGGTGAAAACGGGCGCGTGGTCAAGCGTGCGGGTTTCAATTCCGAGGCTCTTAAAGCGCTGGAACAGCTCCTCGCGGTTGACAGGCATGATTAACTCCTTGTTCAGAAACACCCAGAATTTCTTTGCGCCGAAGCTATTGCATTTGGTTTGAGGTTAGGCAATAAGGACGCCGTTCCCCTAGCGATACCCGATGCTTTTGGAACCGCCAAGCGGGCGTAGCTCAGGGGTAGAGCACGACCTTGCCAAGGTCGGGGTCGAGGGTTCGAATCCCTTCGCCCGCTCCAATTTCCTTCATTCATTGAAGTTGTTTATGGTCAGTCCCATATGCGCAAAGCATATCAGAGGAGCTCCAGAACATGCTTGTCACCACCACACCGAATGTCGAAGGCAAACGCATCACCGCTTACAAAGGGCTGGTGGCGGGGGAAGCCATTTTGGGTGCAAACCTGTTTCGTGATTTGTTTGCGTCCATCCGGGACATTGTCGGCGGGCGTTCGGGCTCCTACGAAAAAGTTTTGAACGATGCACGCCAGACAGCAATTGGCGAATTGACAGACAAAGCCGCGCGCCTTGGGGCAAATGCCGTGATTGGCGTTGATCTTGACTATGAAACCGTGGGCACCAATGGTTCAATGCTAATGGTGACGGCTGCAGGCACTGCGGTGGTGATTGAGTAGGATTGCCACATACTATCGCACAATGAGTTCTGCAGTGATTGGCAAATGATCTGAAGCCATGCGCGATAGTGGTGAATTGTGCACTTTGATGTTGCGCAGTTTTTTGTGGGGGCGACATAGTATGCGGTCGAGGGCAAGGAGCGGAAATTTTGAGGGATAGCTCGGTTCAAAACTTTGGACTGAACCAAAAATTGGCTCCAAGCCTGCAAGGGCTGAGCGCCGTCCAATGCGCCATTCATTTAGGTCACCCATAACGAGTACGGTCTTATCAGCCGCATCGGCAGCAGATTTCAAAACGGCATCAACTTGCAGCGTGCGCGAACGCTTTAACAATCCAAAATGGGTTGCGATGATGCGCAGGTGTAAGTTCTTGGCTTCGATGTCAACAACCAGTGCCCCTCGGGGCTCGACACCCGGCAGCACAAGTTGATGCGTGTCATGCACCACGGCCTCGCGCACCAACACGACATTGCCGCGCCAGCCGTGGTTGGCTTTTGCGTTAGCCAGAGGTACTGGCACCAGACCTACACGCTCATGCAATTCCTCTAAGTCCAAGAGCCCTTTGCGCTCACCAAAGCGCAAATCAGCTTCTTGCAAAGCCACCACATCCGCGTTGATTTCCGCCAACACATCGATGATGCGACGCGGATTGAACTTGCGGTCAGTGCCCACACACTTGTGGATGTTATAGGATGCGACGCGAATCATGTTTGTGCGAAAGCCATTCACTTATATTTGCATATGTCTGCTAGAGCAGCCACTCCACTGGCAACCAGCTGATGAGCCAAGCCACTACCCGTTGTGATACTGTCGATTCAGGTTCCATCTTGTGAACAGTGTTGTCGGCATCGCGCCAACTCAAGCGTCCATTGTGTTCCAGAAATGGTGTGTAACTCTGCCTTGTCATGAATTCTTCCATGAGTTTCGTAACATGACCCACCAATTTCGGACTGTCGATTAGCAATCCCATTTCACAGTTCAAATAGAGTGAACGCGGATCAAAATTGAACGAGCCTATGAACACGCGCGTGCCATCCATGGTAAAGATTTTTGCATGCAAGCTTGAACTCGAAGCACCAAAACGCGGGATTTTTCTTTTACCGCGACGCGGCGTTTTCCTCGACACAACTTTTGAGCGCAACTCATAAAGTGAAACGCCCTGCCGCAACAGTCTTTTACGGTAACGCGCATAACCAGCATGCACAGGTACCACATCATTTGACGCAAGAGAGTTTGTCAGCACGCGCACGCGCTTGCCGCTCATCGCAGCAGTGCTGAGAAAGCGCAAACCAAAACGGCCCGGCACAAAATAGGCAGTTGCCACATCAATATGCGACTTCACTTCGCCAAGCGCTGTTTCAAGTCCTGCCATTAACAATCGCCGACGCGGAATATCGCCTTGACCCTTTGCCGGATCATCAACCACAAGAACGGCATTTACCCATTCAAATGCCAGCGTGCTCGACTTCAACTCGCGCAACACATCACTCGTGCTGAGGGTTTTGACATATGCACTTGCCACTTCACCCTGGGCCAGAAACTTTAACTCCGTTCGCAGGTGTTCAAGCGCCGCGGCAGTCGGTTTTTTCAACACTGTTTCAGCGGCAAAACTGGATTTGCACTTCCAATAGCTCTCAAAACTTTTGGATACTGCGGATACAGCATGACCAACGGCTACTACATCCATGTCGGAAAATTGCATGCCTTCAGTGGCGTTAAAATATGCATCACCAATGTTGCGGCCACCGACGATGGTTGCAACGCCATCTACGGTCAGTGACTTGTTGTGCATGCGTCGGTTCAATCTGCGAAAATCCACGAGATAATTCAGCACGCGAAACCTGCGCAGCATAAATGGATTGAACAACCTGATCTGAATGCTGCGATGGCTGTTGAGGGCCGAAAGCATGGCATCATTTCCCAACGTTGTATTGTCATCCAACAAGATGCGAATTGCGACGTTGCGATCAGCTGCGTGCAGAATTTCACGAAACAGCAAGCTTCCGGATAGATCAGCGTTCCACATGTAGTATTGAACATCGATGCTGTGTTTGGCATCACGGATCACATGCAAACGTGCGGAAAAAGCGTCCCTGCCTGTGTCCAACACTTGTATGCCCGTCAAACCCGGATGGGCTTTAACCTCAACTTCAAACCAATGGGACAACTCGTCGTTCTGCGCAACGGTGGTTACAGACTCGTGGTCGGGTGCTTGCCAGAGGGGTGCAGTAAACCGCCATTTTATGGCCAGTAAACACGCAATGACTGTTGTGAGCGTTCCAGCGCCGTAGCCGACGAACTGCCAAAGCATTAATCGTTTTCCTTGCTACGGCGCTTGATAAGCAACCGCTCCCTCGTAGAGTTCAAACACCAAAGCATCACCGCTGCCGTCCATACGTTCAACGGCGGTTGGCGTTTTGAAGCGGCCCAGCACTTCGCCTGTCGCCTTGTCGAGCTTATAGGCAAAGTCATCAACACAGCTGCCACCACTGGCGGATATAATGTGATCGCCGCGCATGACAAAGTTGATGTCTGAGACGCTGAAGGGGCTGACCCATTTGACGCTGCGATCAGCAAGCGAAAACTTGACGATGAAGCCAAACTTGCGCGGCTTGTCGGTGCAGCGGTGCGTGGCGTCAAACGACACGTAGAGATCATCGCCTTCGATTGCAGACCAGGTGATGGCGATGTCGCTGTCGGGACTGCCTGCCGTTGCTTTAAGTTTTGCGGCTGAGACGTCAAAACCCAACATCTGTTTCACTTGTAAGTCTTCAGACACAATCGCGGCGACAATCGCCACTTGGCCATCGCGTGACGCTGGATTGTTCGACAGCAGATAATCGCTACTGCCAGCAATGCGGTTGATGCGGAAATAGCCTTTGAAGCCATTCATGATGTCCAAGCCATTGGCAGTCATGGCTGCTGACAGTCCGTCGAAGAATTCTTTGCTGAGGTATGAGCAGCGTTCCACCCAATGCAGCAGACAGGACTCGCTTGTGACCGATGTGAATGACAATTGACTATTGGCCGACAGCAGCACGTCCATGGCTGGGGCCTTGGCGATTTCGGTGAGGGTGAAAGATCTGTTTTTGCTGCCTAAGTTTTTTGCGGGCACAGGAATATCCACGCTGTCTGGACCCAGCAAGGCATAGGTGGTGTTGCCTTCATTGGCGGCGTTGGCATTTTCGAAGAACTGATTGAGCGTCCAACTGGAGCCCGATTGTTTTGGCACTTCGACGGGTGCTGTGGTTGGCTGATCATTCAGTGCCAGCTTTTTGATTTTCTCGGTGGCTGACTCCTCGGGCGGAGGCGGAACATTCTTTTTGATCATCAAGCTGTCCAGTATTTCCGAATTGGCTTTGCGCTGCAACTCGTCCTTACGGTCTTGCGCGAGGGCCGAGAACACCGGATTATCAGCATGTCGCAGCATGAAGGCGTCCAACACCGCCATGTTGCCAGTGTCCTTCACTGCATTCCATTCCACCTCGATTGAAGTGGTTCTGGGTGTTGGCGTTAAATCCTCCTTGGGCGGATCAATTTGTTGTGGTGCCACCAGAAAAACTTCATTGCGCAAACTTGAATTGTGCCACGGCTCTTGCGACTCCTTGGTAGTGGTGAACACATCGGCTTTGACGCGCGTCATCAACTGCTGAATTTCAAGGCCCGGTGTGTTGATGTTTTTAAGAAGGGCCGTGGTGAAGGGGCTGTTGCGACCATCGCCGTCGGCGGCCACGTCACCGGGAGACGTGGCAAAGCCAATCAACATACCGCCACCGGAAATTGCCGGGACTGCCAAGCCCTGTTGTACGGCAGACGAGCGCGTGGCACCCAGCGAGCGCGCAAAACGCCGCGACAGCGGATTGTCCCGACACGCATCCAACAACGCAATTGCGGTTTTGCCGGGCCCCGCCATGGAGCGCAACACGGTTTCAGCGTCGATGGCTTCAAATTGCAGCGATGACTCGCGTTCGAGTTTTGCATTGACGGGCACCAAAAAATTCCGCCCATTCACCTGCATGCCATGGCCTGCATAAAACAACAGTGTTACATCGGCATCACGGGCCGCATCTTCAAACTCGCCAATCTTGGCGCCCATGGCCGCGTAGTCCAAATCATTACCGCCGATCACGGTGAAGCCCAAAGCCTGCAACGCGACCGTCATGTCCGAGGCGTCATTGGTGGGATTGGGCAAAGGGTTGGCATTGACGTAAGCGCCATTGCCAATAACAAGTGCGACGCGACCCGCAGCTTGGGCAAACGCCGATGACAAAACCAAAAAGCAAAGCGCCAGGCCAAACGAGAAATACCGCATAAAAATCTCCCACGCCCCACGCAGGGCAAGCGATAGCACGGGCGGAGCTGGGGGTAAAGAATGGGGGGACCCATCTCAGAAGCGCAACATTCACCAATTGCTAAGCGCCCCTCGCTATTCAGGCTTTAACTTGATTTCTGGATTTTGAGTGAAAAGGCGTGGGAGGGCAAACATGCAATTGGAGAAATTCTTACGAGCGCCAGATGGTTCGAAAAATTGGGCAGAACTTCAAATGGCAATGCTATTTCTCATGATGCCGCCAACCTTAGTTCTGAGCCTTTTATTTTGCCTACGACTTGAATGGTACTTTTCCATCTATTGCTCAGGGCTGATTTCCTATGTCATCTTGGCAGCATTTGAAGTTTTGGGTGATCGCAAGTCTATAACTGCCACAATGTTTATTGTGAGAAAGCGTGAGCGAATAAAGTCAGTGATCCTCGTTTGCCTTGGTTCTTTCGTCATGTTTGCGTCTTCAGGCATGGCCTTTCACGGTAAAGAACTTTTCCAAGTATTTTTTCTGATGTTCATGGGCGGTTCATTCATGCTCACAATTGTCGTGCGATTGAAACGAACCGAATTTGAATAGTGAAAGTAAATCAGGAACTGAACCGTAGAATCTGAGGGGTAAAGAGGACGCTTTCCTTTGATTTGATTTCGTTTGACTGATTTTGTTTGCCGCTTAGTGAGCGGCAGTTCATTTAAGCCGAAAGCGCAAAACGCCGTGTCGGTGCTGGAATGTTGTGGCCTAAGTCTTTCGCTGCTTCGATCCATGTGCGGATGGCGTCGTCGACATTGGCGAGGGCTTCTTGTGGGGTTTCACCGTCGCTTATACAGCCGGGCAGGTCTGGCACGGTCGCGATAAAGCCGCCGCCGTCTTCGGCGGGGAGAGGTTCAATCACAATGGCGTAACCCTGAATGTTCACGACAAGTTTCTCACAGTGTCCACGAATTGGACAAGCTGGCGGATATATACAGGTTTTATCGGCCGTTTGAAAGGGATGGTGAGTTTGATGGTCATTTTGGGGTGACCGACTTTGTAATGGGAGCCACCGCCGGACACAGGTTTGCAGAGAATATCGAACTCGCGGCAGAGGGCTTCCACGTCAGCGATTTTCCAATCACTGCGCGGGTTGCGCCGCATGTTTTCAAGTCTTTTGCTCATGACGAACCTCCAATGATTCGCGTGATCATAATGCAGTGAAGTGAGCGTCAACGCGATCCCAACAAAAAACCCCGGTGTCGCCACCGGGGTTTTGCATTCTTGCCTGTAGCTAGCACCCCACCCCTGCCCCTCCCCACGAAGTGGGGAAGGGTGAGAGTGAGTTGGACTTAGAAATCCATGCCGCCCATGCCGCCGCCGCCCATGCCTTGTGGCATGCCGCCGCCTGATGGGGCTTTTGGCTTTTCGGCGATCATGGCTTCGGTGGTGATCAGCAATGATGCAACCGAGGCTGCGTCCTGCAGTGCCACACGCACGACCTTGGTCGGGTCGATGATGCCAGCGGCCACCATGTCAACGTATTCTTCGGTCTGGGCGTTGAAGCCGTAGTTGCCAGTCTTTTCCAAGAGCTTGCCAACAACGATCGAGCCTTCGACACCAGCGTTCTCAACGATCTGACGAATTGGTGCTTCAAGCGCCTTCGACACGATGTTGATACCGGCTTGCACGTCAGCGTTATCCGACTTCAAAGCTTCCACAGCCTTCTTGGCGCGCAGCAGAGCCACGCCACCACCAGGAACCACACCTTCTTCAACGGCTGCACGGGTTGCGTTCAGCGCGTCGTCAACACGGTCCTTCTTTTCTTTGACTTCAACTTCGGTTGAACCACCAACCTTGATCACGGCAACACCGCCAGCCAATTTGGCCAAACGCTCTTGCAGCTTTTCCTTGTCGTAGTCCGACGTGGTTTCTTCGATCTGCGCCTTGATTTGCGCAACGCGGCCTTGAATGTCAGCCTTCTTGCCAACGCCGTCGATGATGGTGGTGTTTTCCTTGTCGATGCGCGCGCGCTTGGCACGGCCCAACATATCCAACGTCACGTTTTCCAACTTGATGCCCAAGTCTTCCGAAATCACCTGACCGCCCGAGAGGGTCGACAAGACTTGACCAATGACAACAAATCAGCGACATCATTGACCAATGACGAATATAACCTTGGCAACGATTGTATCGGAATTCGGTGCGGCCACTAAGGCCAAATTGTCGGATAAGGCCATCAAGGGTGCGCCCGAGGATCAATTGCGTGGGCCGCTCGAAACGCTAATCAAGAGCCTTGCAGAACTCGGCGGGCTGCTTTCGCATGATTTGAGTCTGATTGGTGAAACCACAAGAACAGATATTCAGTCGCGCCCGGACTATGCTGCAACTCTCAACAATGCCCTTATCGGATTCATTGAAGTCAAAGCGCCGGGCAAAGGTGCTGACCCGCGCAAATTCACGGACCAACATGATAAAGCGCAATGGCAAAAACTGAAATCACTGCCAAATCTCCTCTACACCGATGGCAACGGTTTCAGCTTATGGCGCAGTGGCGAAATTGAAAGCAAAGTTGTGCTGTTGGATGGCGATATTGCTGACGCAGGCAAAAAACTTGCAGCCCCTGCAACACTTTTGCCGTTGCTAATGGATTTTCTGCGTTGGAAGCCCATTGCACCGAAAAATGCCAAGGAACTCGCCCGCACCAGTGCCAACCTCTGCCGCTTGTTGCGCGATGAGGTTCTGGAATTGATGGACCAAGGCAATGCCAGTTTGCTACATCTGGCTGACGACTGGCGCAATCTTTTGTTCCCAGATGCTACGGATGAAAAGTTTGCAGACGGCTATGCCCAAGCCATCACCTTTGGTTTGCTCGTGGCGCGCGCCCGAAACATTCCCTTGAATGACGGCATTGATACTGCCGCTCTCAAGCTCAAAAAAACCAACACATTGATTGGCACGGCGCTCGGCCTGCTCACTGACAGTGAACAAAATCAGAAGGAACTCAAAACCTCCCTCGGCACATTGACCCGCGTGCTACATGAGGTGGACTGGTCTACCGTCAGCAAAGACAAACCTGAGGCGTGGCTGTACTTTTACGAAGACTTTCTGGAAGTCTATGACAAAACGCTGAAAAAGCAGACAGGTTCTTATTACACTCCGCCCGAAGTGGTGGATGCCATGGTGCGGCTGGTTGATGAAGCTTTGCGCGGGCCGCTGTTCAACCGCGCTGCGGGTTTAGCTTCGACGGATGTGACGATTGCTGATCCTGCCGTGGGCACGGGAACTTTTCTGCTGGGCGTGCTGCGTAAAATCGCGTCGAATGTGAGCGCCGATCAAGGCGAGGGTGCAGTGAGTGGCGCTGTTCGCGCTGCGGCCAGCAGGCTTTATGGTTTCGAATTGCAGTTCGGCCCTTTCGCCGTGGCGCAATTGCGCTTGCTGGCAGAAATGCAAGCCTTGGTAACGGATGAGGGCGGCAAAGCGCAGGCCGATATTCCAGCAGTGAACTTGTTCATCACCGACACCTTGGGCAACCCCTTTGTGGAAGAAGAGCAACTGCCGCAAATCGTCGAAGCCGTGGCCAAATCCCGCCGCGATGCCAACAAGGTTAAACGTGGCCAGCCGATTACGGTGGTGATCGGCAATCCGCCCTATAAGGAAAAAGCTGAGGGGCGTGGCGGGTGGATTGAGAAGGGATCAGTGATGGCTGAACCTCAAGCGCCATTGGATCGCTGGAAAGCGCCACCCGAATGGGGCGTTGGTGCGCACGGCAAACATCTCAAAAATCTCTATATCTATTTTTGGCGTTGGGCGGCGCTCAAAGTTTTTGGCACTGGTTTCACGCAAGCAACGGGTCTGCCAGAGAAAGACGAAGAAGGTCTTGGTCTGCTTCATCACTGTCGCAGGATTTCTCAATGGCCCCGGCTTTGAAAAAATGCGTGATGATCTGCGCAGATCATGTTCGGATATTTGGGTGATTGATTGTTCGCCGGAAGGGCATCAGCCAGAGGTAAAGACCCGAATTTTCGAAGGATGTGCAACAACCTATCTGCATCGTTCTCGCTTCACGAAAGGCCACGGCAAAGACCAAACCAAACCAGCACAAGTTTTCATTTCCGTGCTTTGCCGGAAGGCAAGCGCGAAAGGGAAAATTCAAAGCTCTTGAAATCAATTTCACTTCAAGGATAAAAATTGGCAAGTTGTGTTCCAAGCGATTTTCGCGCAGCCGTTTTTGCCCGAAGCTGTTGGCCTTTGGGCAAAGATTACCTGCGTTTCTTGATCTTTTTGTTTATGGTCAGGATCCGGGAGTCATGCCAGGTCGAACATGGATCATTGCACCTGATAGCTCAGTCTCTTGCTGATCGTTGGAACAAATTCTTATCAGTGAAAAAACACAAGACAGAAAAACAAGAAGTATTTTCATCCACACCTTCGAAGGGGTGAACCTGGAGATCAGGCACTTAACAACAAAAGTTGCTAGAAAGATTTGAAAGGTTCACGAACAGACGCGTTAGGTCGCATGTTGATGAAGAATTCAAGAGAGGTCATCTCACCTATACGATACGCTTATCGTTCATTTGATCAGGCAGTGGATAATTCCAGATGCAACAGATTTCTCAACCAACCAAGATCCAAATTTATGGAACAGCACATTCTTCATCAACAAGTATATCATTACGTCACTAGACAGACAGCAGCCAATTTCATCAGGTCCAGCTTTTACATTCAGTAGCTCCATCCCTGATTTGCATCATTATCATGGGCGCGGTGGCAGGGTGATGCCGCTTTGGAATGATACAATGGAAACAGATTCCAATATTGATCCGGTTGTTTTGAGCTTTTTACTGAGAAGCACTAGGAAGCATTGTCTCGACAGCAAGATGTACTTGCCTATTTTGCAGCTACATATTTGCTCAACCCGCATTTACCTGCGCGATTTTCTGAATGACCTCAAACAACCCGGCCTTCGCGTTCCGCTTACTGCTGATACCGAACTGTTTGAGGAAGCCGCCCGCCTTGGCCGTCGAAGTGATCTGGTTGCATTGTTACGGCGAGCGTTTTGTGGATGAAGCTGCGGGCAGGCTCTTTGGTCCGCCGCGTTTGCCGAAAGGTATTGCCCCCACCATTCCCAAAGGCGGGGCCATTCCGCCAGCGCCTGAACCCTTGCCCGATGACATGCATTATGACGCCGCCAAGCAGCGCTTGCATATTGGCAAGGGTTATATCGACAATGTGACGCCCGAAATCTGGGCATATGAAATATCCGGCAAGAACGTGTTGCGGCAATGGTTCAGCTATCGCAAGCGCGACCGCAGCAAACCCATTATCGGGGATCGTCGCCCGCCGTCACCACTCAGCCTCATTCAACCTGATGGCTGGCTGGCCGAATATACCACCGACTTGCTCGACCTTCTCAATGTGCTGGGCCGTGTGATTGCGCTGCACGAACAGCAGGCCGACCTTCTCACCCGCATTTGTGATGGCCCGCTGATTGCGCTGGAAGATTTGCAGGAAGCGGGCATTGTTGCCAAGCCTGAAAGCGCCGGGGCCGATGATGACGTCTGAAATTACCCACAGGGCGTTTTCCGATCTGGCAATCGCTGGCATATCCGGTTAAAATCATGCCATGCAGCAGGATGATCTTTTCGGCAATCCGCAACCCAGCCTCTTCCCCGAAGCGGCGGCACCTGTGGATTATCGGCCAGACCCCGACAAAGTGCGCGCCAAAATTATCCGCATTATCACCGAGGCCCGCAGCGCCTCCACTTTCCCTTGGGATTCTGCGCGGCAGAAATTCTATCGCACCGTGGTGCCGCAAATGTCGTTATGGTTGCCTGAGGAAGAAGCTGCTCAACTGCGCTTTGAATTTGAAACAGAAGTAAAGCGCCTCGAGTTGGCTGAAGCGGCTTAGTTTTAAAAATTTTTCCTAAAAAAACCCCGGTGTTGCCACCGGGGTTCAATTTTATACAGCTGGTAGCTTGGATCAGAAATCCATGCCGCCCATGCCGCCGCCGCCCATGCCTTGTGGCATGCCGCCGCCGCCTGATGGGGCTTTTGGCTTTTCGGCGATCATCGCTTCGGTGGTGATCAGCAATGATGCAACTGAGGCTGCGTCCTGCAATGCCACACGCACGACCTTTGTCGGGTCGATGATGCCGGCGGCCACCATGTCAACGTATTCTTCGGTCTGGGCGTTGAAGCCGTAGTTGCCAGTCTTTTCCAAGAGCTTGCCAACAACGATGGAGCCTTCGACACCAGCGTTCTCAACGATCTGCCGAATGGGCGCTTCAAGCGCTTTCGACACGATGTTGATGCCGGCCTGGACGTCAGCGTTATCCGACTTCAGAGCTTCGACAGCCTTCTTGGCGCGCAGCAGAGCTACGCCGCCACCAGGAACCACGCCTTCTTCAACGGCAGCACGCGTTGCGTTCAGCGCGTCGTCAACACGGTCCTTCTTTTCTTTGACTTCAACTTCGGTTGAACCACCAACCTTGATCACGGCAACACCGCCAGCCAATTTGGCCAAACGCTCTTGCAGCTTTTCCTTGTCGTAGTCCGAAGTTGTTTCTTCGATCTGCGCCTTGATTTGCGCAACGCGGCCTTGAATGTCAGCCTTCTTGCCAACGCCGTCGATGATCGTGGTGTTTTCCTTGTCGATGCGCGCGCGCTTTGCACGGCCCAACATATCCAACGTCACGTTCTCAAGCTTGATGCCCAAGTCTTCCGAAATCACCTGACCGCCCGAAAGGGTGGCGATGTCTTCGAGCATGGCCTTGCGGCGATCGCCGAAGCCAGGAGCCTTCACAGCGCAAATCTTCAAACCGCCACGCAGCTTGTTGACAACCAAGGTTGCCAAGGCTTCGCCTTCGATGTCTTCAGCGATGATGAGCAATGGCTTTGACGTCTGAACAACAGCTTCCAAGATTGGCAGCATGGCTTGCAAGCTGGACAGCTTCTTTTCGTGCAGGAGGATGTAAACATCTTCCAGTTCAGCAACCATCTTGTCGGCATTGGTGATGAAGTATGGCGAGAGATAGCCACGGTCAAACTGCATGCCTTCAACAACGTCGAGTTCGGTTTCAGCTGTTTTGGCTTCTTCAACCGTGATCACGCCTTCATTGCCGACCTTCTGCATGGCCTTGGCGATCATGTCGCCAATTTCCTTGTCGCCGTTGGCTGAGATCGTGCCGACCTGGCCGATTTCTTCTGACGACTTTACTTTCTTCGAACGCTTCTTGATGTCTTCAATGGCGGTTGCAACGGCCATATCGATGCCGCGCTTCAAATCCATTGGGTTCATGCCGGCAGCAACGTTCTTGGCACCTTCGCGAACGATCGCTTGGGTCAATACTGTTGCAGTGGTGGTGCCGTCGCCAGCGATGTCGTTGGTCTTCGACGCCACTTCGCGCACCATTTGGGCGCCCATGTTTTCGAACTTGTCTTCCAGTTCAATTTCCTTGGCAACGGTGACACCGTCCTTGGTTGTGCGTGGCGCACCGAAGGACTTGTCGATGACAACGTTGCGGCCCTTTGGACCCAAGGTGACTTTTACTGCGTTGGCGAGAATGTCAACGCCGCGCAGCATCTTTTCGCGGGCTTCACCGCCGAAGAGGACTTGTTTAGCAGCCATGTGCTTTATTCCTTATACTGATTAAATTGAAAATGAGCGGCGAAAATTACTTTTCGAGCACGCCCATCACGTCGGATTCCTTCATGATCAACAGGTCTTCGCCGTCGATCTTCACTTCGGTGCCGGACCACTTGCCGAACAACACAACATCGCCCTTCTTGAGGTCGATTGGCGTCAGCTTGCCGTGGTCATCGCGGCCGCCTGGGCCTACGGCGATGACTTTGCCCTGCATTGGCTTTTCCTGAGCGGTGTCAGGGATGATGATGCCACCCTTGGTCTTGGTGTCTTCTTCAACCCGCTTCACGACTACGCGGTCGTGCAAAGGACGAAATTTCATGTGGTATTCTCCTAGAACATATTGTTTTCATTGAATAACGTGATTTAGGCGCAAAGGCCGGAAACCACTTCTGTTAGCACTCAAAGGAGTGGAGTGCTAACAGCTGAGGGTGAGATAGGAGCGGAGGCGCTGAGAGTCAAGTGTTCCAGTGAAACCAAATTGACGGTTTTTTCGTTATTGAGTTAAACTGCAGCATCTGGAGTCCCCATGCGTTACACCTTAAAATTCCTGCACACCCTCGGCGCCATCGGCATGATGGGGGCCATGGCCAGTTTGGGCGTTATGTTGCTCTATGCCCCGCCAGTTGCCGCATTGGCGGAATATAACGCGCTGCGCATCGCCATGGCGGCGGTGGCGAAATGGGTGTTCATGCCATCGCTGGGCGTCACGTTAATCGCAGGCCTGCTCGCCATCGCCGCCAGCCCTGCGTTTCACAATGCAGGCTGGGCGTGGGTGAAGGCAGCGAGCGGCATTTTGCTGTTTGAAAGCGGGTTCATAGGCGTGCTTGGCCCCATGCAACGGGAAGCCGAAAACACCGTCAAAGCCATCGCCGGACAGTTGGACCCTGCCCTGCTGGGCACGGGGTTGGCGGGCGAGAAAATGACGATCTGGATTTTGCTTGCGGTGTCAGTGGCCAACGTGGTGCTGGGCGTCTGGCGGCCGTATTTGGTGCGGCGACGGGCGGCTGGATAGAGCGGATTTGTATTGCATTTTGCATTACAACCTGTTAAGAACCTTCCATGTCACAAGCTCAACCCAAAGACCAGCCGTTGTCACTTCGCCTGCCCCAGGCTGACCTCGCCCTGATAGACCGCGCCGCCCGCCTGAAAGGCAGCTCGCGCACGCAATTCATGCGGGATGCTTCTGTGCGTGAAGCGGAGATGACCGTCATGGAAAACATGCTGGTTCCAATGTCGGAGGCTGGTTTCAAATCCTTTGTTGACGCAATTGAAGCACCAGCACAAGTGAACGAGAAACTTCTCAAGACACTGCAACGTGCGTCTAAATGGAATGAGCGCTAGGTCTGGATTGTGTTCGAGCCGATAAGCACAGACCACATTCTAGAGCAGTTTGATTGTGGCAAACCACCTTTGAATGTCTGGCTGCAACAGCGCGCGCTTTCCAATCATCGCAAGGGCTTCACTTCCGTGCAAATCGCCCACGATCAAATGCGGGTCATCGGCTACTACGGCCTTGCGCCAACCGCCGTTGCAGCAAACATTTTTCCGCGTTCAATTCGCACAGGACAACCACCTGACCCGCTACCCTGCATTTTGCTTGGGCGGTTGGCTGTTGATATCAATGTCAAAGGCCAAGGCTTGGGCACGGCCTTGTTGTTACACGCTTTGCAACGGTCAGTTACCGCTGCTGGCCTTATCGGAGGTCGCGCAATTTTGGTCACAGCAATTGATGAGGATGCAGCCACTTACTGGCGTAGTCGGGGTTTTCATGCCACGCAAGACGACCCAATGTTGTTTTTTATGGGCATGCAAGAAGTTCAACTGACACTGAATAAATTGGCCGCACGCTAACCCTCACCCCAACACCCGTCTCGCCACCAACGCCAGCGCCATCGTGCCCACTGCTGCAATCGCGCAATTGACGGCGTAGGCGTTGGAGAAGGCTTCTCTGGCTGTTTCTAGCCACGGGGGCGTATTCGCTCCTGCTGCGATTACTGCGTCGTTCAACGTGAGCTTGGCGGTTGCCGGGGCGTCGGTTGCCGTCATGCTGTTGCGATAGAGAAATGTGACCAAGCTGCCCAACAGGGCGATGCCCAGTGCGCCGCCGAATTCGGCTGAGGTTTCGGAGATGGCGGAAGCGGAGCCTGCGCGTTCGGGCGGGGCTGAGCTGACGATCAAGTTTGTGGTCGTGAGGATAACGGGCACGAAGCCAATGGCGATCAACATGCTGGCCCCCAGAATGCCGTAAAGGCTTTGCGACCAAGCTGACCACGCCATGACGGCGGCGGCTATGGCATAGACAATCAACCCATAAATGACGCTTTTTTCTGGCCCGATGATGTTGGTGACTTTGTAGGAATAGAGCGACATGACACAGAACACGAGAGACGGTGCCACGCTCCACAAGCCAGCCTCCAGTGGCCGCATGCCCAGCACCAATTGCAGGAATTGATTTTGCAGCATGAAGATGGAGAACACAAAGAATATGCCCGCGAGATTGGCCACAAGTGCCAAGTTAAAACGCGGGGATTGGAACAGCGCAAAATCCACAAGCGGATGGTCAATGGTGTGTTGCCTGCGCCAGAACAGCCAGCCCATGGCAACACCGCCGATGATCGGCAACAACCAAAGCAGCTGAAACCCATAAGCCGCCATTTGCTTCAAGCCATAGATGATGGGCAGCACCGTTGCGAGCGACAGACCCACACTCAAAAAATCCAATCGCGCATGGGGTTGGTCAGATTTGTATTCCGGTAAAATACGCGGACCTAACACCAGCAATGCCGCCATGATTGGCACGTTGATGAGAAACACACTGCCCCAATGAAACCAGTTGAGCAGCACACCGCCAATGACCGGCCCCACGGTTCCACCCACCGCAAAAGCCGTGCCCCAAATACCAATGGCGCGGTTGCGTTCGTCTTCGCGGGCAAACATGTTCACAATCAGCGATAAGGTTGAAGGCGCAATCGTTGCCCCTGCGATGCCGAGCAAGGCGCGGCCTATGATCAACTGTGTCGCAGTTTGTGCAAAAGCGCAGAACACCGATGCGATGCCAAAGGCTGCAGCGCCAATGAGCAGCACCTTGCGCCTGCCCCGCAAATCACCCAAAGTGCCCATGGTGACGAGAAAACCCGCGACCATAAAACCATAGATGTCGTTGATCCACAGAAGCTGTGTGGGCGTCGGCTTCAATTCAACCGTGATTGCGGGCATGGCCAAAAATAATACTGACAAATCCATGGAGTAGAGCATGCACGCAATTGAAAGCACCACCACGCCAAGCCATTCCTTTCGGGTGGCGGTGGGTGGATTTTCAGATTTAGCGTTGCTCTCGTTCATGTACAGTCATATGACAGGTTTTAAATACCTTGTCAATCGTTATTTTCCTATTTTTGGATTTATTATGATGTTCGCGGTTTCGACGGCACATGCTCAATCCGTTCAGCCCATCCCTGATGCCATTTGGGCTGCGATGCAAGGAAACTCCTACCACGTCGAAATCAAAGGTTGCGCCCAGCGCAAGAGCCTTGTGCTCGTCACCGTGCCCTATTGGGACTACGCGGGAAAATCACAAACCGGGCAGTTGATTGTCAACAAGACGGTTGGCCAAGATGTGTTGGCTGTGTTTAAAACTCTGTATACGGATAAATCATACCTGTTCGAGCGGATAGAGTTGATCGACAAGTATGGCGGCAACGACCGGGCTTCGATGAACGTGAACAACACATCGGCCTACAACTGCCGCACGGTGTCTGGCACGTTGCGCTTGTCTTCACACGCACGCGGACTGGCCATTGATATCAATCCCTTCACCAATCCTTATGTGTGGAAGGACGGCACGTCTCCACCCGGCGCCACAGCGTTTGATACCTTGAAAGAACGCAATGCCGCCAAAAACAAGCCCGGCATGATTTTGCGCAATAGCCCAATCGTCAAGGCTTTCAAAGCCAAAGGCTGGAAATGGGGCGGCGATTGGACATCGACCAAAGACTATCAACATTTTTCCGCCGACGGGAAATAACCGCCCCTGACATTTCCCTGACAACTTGCTGACGAAGTGCTGACACATCGTGTCAAACTTGTATCAGTGGCGTGACAATAGTGTGACGGTCAGGTTGATCGATTAGCACTCGCGCATTGCATTCATCATCCTCAACAGAATTCAAAGGAGAGTGAAATGCCCGAGCTTTTAGCAGTCTTACCATCACCTGAAGTGTTACTGCGCTTTGCAGTCGACGCTCTCGCCATCGTGCTTTTGTTGTTTGGTCTTTATTATCGACGCTACCGCGACAAAGAACTTGTGACCACGGCAGCGATGTTCAACGTTTTCGCATTCTGCGTGCTCACCGTGCTGTCATCCGTCAACTTCAGTGTGACAGCGGGTTTTGGTTTGTTTGCCATTCTTGCGCTGTTCAGCTTGCGTTCCGAGCAGATTTCAAAAATTGAGATCACTTATTTCTTCGGTTCCATTTCTATTGCTGTCATTTGTTCTGTGCAAGGCACAGGGTTTCCGTTGATGTTCTTGGTTGTAGGAATGGTGCTGCTCGGTGCCTATGTGCTTGATCATCCACGTCTGCTGCGGTCGGCTGCTGGTGTGAAAATCACACTCGACAAGATTGACACGCAAGCCCTGTCAAACCCACCGTTGATGCGCGCTGATCTTTCAACGCGGCTTGGTGTGGACGTTGTGTCCTATAACATTATCGCCCTCGATTACATCAACGACATGGCGCGCATTGACGTGTTCTTCCGCAAACCTTTGCTCGCAAAACGGAGTGCAGTAAAATGAAAAATCATATCGCAGATTATATCGACGCCTTCTCAGCCATCAGCTTGGATGAATTGAATGGCAAAGCTGAAATGTTGGCCCGTATCGATAACAAGTATATTATGCCGGGCGATAAGTTGAAACGTGCCATCGAGTCCTTTGGTGACAAGTTTGATGTGTTGGATATTGGTGGGACGCGGGCCTTTGAGTATTCAACGCTTTACTACGATGATGAAGAACGACGTGGATATTACGATCATCACCAACGCAAGCGGAAACGTTTGAAGGCTCGTATCAGAAGTTATGTGGATGCCAACTTGCATTTCCTTGAAGTGAAATTGAATGACCGACGCAGCACGACACTGAAAAAGCGTTTGCGCATAGCTGGGCCAATGAAGGTGCTTGATGAACAGTGTTTCGATTTCATTGATGCTTGCCACCGTGAGGTTTATGACGAAGCTTTCCGCAAGCAGCTGCAAGGTGTGATTACCATTAATTACAAGCGATATACGTTGGTTGCCAAGGAAGGTGGTGAGCGCATGACTATTGATTGCCAGCTAAATTTCAACGGCTTTGGCTGTGTTGCGACGGCACCCGCCGAAACCTATGTTGTTGAAACCAAGTCAGCGCGTGGCAATGGCATTGCGGATAAAATTTTCCGCACGCTGCATGCCCAGCCCACAAAACGAGTTTCGAAATATTGCATCGGACTTGCAGCTACTGGCCAAGTTTTGCGACATAATGGATTCTTGCCGGCACTTCGTAAACTCGAGCTTGCTGACATTGCCAATCAAAGGCTTGTGGCCCAACCACTGTTTGTGCCGTGGCCAAGCATGCAGGCACAATCAGAACTGGGAGTGGCCGCTTAGAGTTGTAACAGGCGTTGCGTCATTTGCCTGGCGCAGCGCCTGATCAAATATTCAGCACGTCGTGTCACTGCTGGTGAATTTACGTTTTGAGAATTGATAGCCAAAATCACATTCATAGACACCTTTGGAACTTTTGTAACAACGCAGGCCGTTTCCATCATCTTTGACAGGACCTTCTGTACACTCATCATACTTGGCTTTGACCCGCATGCGGTCATACATCGCTTTTGCAGAAGGTCCCGTGAGCGAGAAGGTCATCTTACAAGAATTTGCCTTACCGTTTTCGCCGCAGCTTCCCGGCAAGAATGCAAAACCACCTGTCAGTTGGTCTTCTTCCGCTGACGTGATGGTGGATAAAGCGATCAGCATGGAAAGTGCGATGGTAATCCTTTTCATATGACGCTCCTATCTTGACGCCCATAACAGGCCACGTTCAAACATAAGTTTCATTTCCGGAACAGCAAATTCATCTGCGGTGTGACCGAGGGCTGAATAGAAAATTCGGCCCTTGCCATACATCTTCTTCCACACCACGGGCATAGTCACGCCCTTGATCCAGTCGCAATGCGTGCCGTCAAATGTGGTTGTGGCCAACACGTCAAGCATCGGATCGACATGCATGTAGTATTGTTCAGATGTATAGGCGAAGCGATTGACGCCTTTCATGATTGGATCATCAGGTTTTGTGACATCAACGTGGTAGTCGATGATGTTGCCGGGATGCGATACCCATTGTCCCCCGGTCATAAACTGGTACTCGGTTTCATTGCGGAAGGCATCGCACATCAGCCCATGCATGCCACCCAGCCCCACACCACCACGCACGGCAGCGCAGAGATTTTCCACTTCAGCTTTTTCAATCGTGCTCATGGTGATCATCGGCACGATCAGCGACAGGTCATGAATGGCAGGGTCCGCAAAGGCACTGGTGCCCATTTCAACGCGCACCTTAAAATCGTTTTTCTCCAGGAGCTCGCGCGCAATTGCAGTAGAGCGTTCGGGGGTGTGGCCTTCCCAGCCACCCCAGCAGATGAGGGCTTGTTTTGCGGGCATTGCACTGACTCCAAAGTGTTCGGAAAAAATCGTTCTAGCCTAAACTCAGAATAAAAGCCCCGGCAAACCTGCCGAGGCTCCCATTCAATGTTGAAAGAAAAACTATTCGGCGGCAAAACAATAGAACAATCCGGCACCGCCAGACTTTTTCAAGTCCTCCATGCCGCAGCCGCGGGATCCGTGGGACGAATTCCACGATGTCATGTGGCGCGTATCCTTTAACCCTGTGCGGTCATGGTGACCAACAATGGCTGAGCCTTCTGCAGAGGATGTCCAATTTTTGCAAGTGGTGTCACCGCCAGCAGTTGAATACATGCCCAGCGGATCTGACCCGGTGAGAATGTCATGGACGTTTGGTTCATCGCCGCGACCATTTACCTTGTCACCTTTCTCGGTGACGGCTGTGTCTTTCGTCACATTGGTTTTGTCGGAATGCAGTTCCGCCAATGATGCGGCCACGACAACGCCTTTGGCGTTTTGCCAAGGACCCTTACCGATGCGGTCGCTGGCGTTAATTCCTGCCTCGCCCTGTTGACCTGTTGTGGAGAGATAGGCTTTCCAATTGGTTTTGGTGGCACCTGCGGCTTTGGCCAAATTTGCGCAATGAGCATCGGCCCCTTCAAGACCACCGAGGTCTGCGCCTTTGCCCGGACCTGCGCTGGTCACGAAAAAACTCATGTCAGCCATTTGCGCGTTTGAAGGTGTAATCATTGGTGCCATCGCCAATATGATGAAAGTTGCGGTGGATATTTTCATGGATATTCTCCCATTACAAAACTACGAAATGCCGACAATTTGAAAGCTAACCCAAATCTGCAACTTTGTTGATCACTTTTTTATGACGATTGCAGGTTGCTGTTTTTTCGACGTTGCAAGAAGGCACGTTCCTGCGGGTTTTGGGTTTGGCTGATGGCGGTGTCATAGGCATTCGCCGCATCTGGATGTTTGATGCGGCGCAGCAGATCGGCCTTGAGGGCAAGGGCGGGCTGGTAATTTTCGAGGCCGAAGCCAAAGCCGTCCAACAGTTGCAAACAGATCGACAGGTTTTAGAAAAAAATTATTGCAGGCGGGAGAGAAGCTCCGCAGTTGGGTAGCTGTCGGCGGGAAGTCCTGCTTTTAACTGCTCGGCTTTCACCGCAGCACGGGTGCCAGCCCCAATCTTGCCGTCGGACTTGCCGACGTCATAGCCTTTTGAGGTGAGCGCATCTTGCAGGGCTACAATTTCCTCGTAACTCAAGGGTTGCACGTCGGCATTGCCGCGTGAGACTTGTTTGGCCCCTGCAATGCGCGTGGCAAGGTATGCCGCTGTCGTTGAATAGATGAGGCTCTCATTCCATTTCAAATAAGCCGTGGTGAAATTCTCATAGGCCAGAAAAGCCGGGCCATCTTTGCCCATGGGCAGAAGCAGCGACGCCTGCAAACCATCTCCCTTGATGGGCTTGCCACCCAGGGCGGTCACACCCCATTTCGACCATTGTTTGCGGGGATGTTGAATGGCGATGTCAGCCTCTTCCCACGGCATATCCGTTGTGACCTTCACTTCTTGCAGCCAAGGTTGGCCCGGCTGCCAACCGTGCTTTCGCAACAGATTCGCGGCCGAGGCCAGAGCATCAGGAACAGAACCGCGCAAATTGCGCCTGCCGTCGCCGTCAAAATCGACTGCACTTTCATTGTAGTCATAAGCCATGAACTGGGTGTGACCGATCTCACCTGCCCAAGCGCCGCGCATTTCATCCAATGTCACATCGCCGCTATCGAGCAATTGCAACGCTGCAATCAATTGTGGGCGAAATTTTTCAGGGCGGCGACAGTCCCACGCCAAAGTCGCAATGGACTGAATAGTCGGCGAGTTGCCCAATACGCCACCAAAATCCGTTTCGAGTGCCCAGAACGCAGTCAGTACCGGTGCTGGCACGCCATATTGTTGCTCAATGCGATCAAACAGATTTTTGTTCTTTGCAATCACAGCCTGGCCCTTCTTGATGCGGGCAGCCGTTGCCTTACCAGCCTGAAAGTTCAGGAAGTCTACAGCAAAGTGGTTTTGTGACCTGTCCTTCTTGATGATGTTGGAGTCGTAGGACACATCATTCAAAACTGCGACGGCCGAAGCACTGACGCCTGCCGCATCAGCTTCGCGTTTCATTTGCTTGATAAAAGCTGGAAAGCCTTTGCCGCTATTGCCACAGGTTGCGGCATTCGCCGTTGGTGCGACAGCCAAAAGGCTTGCCGCTACGACTAAGGTTTTCAAAGACATTAATGACCACTCCGCTGATTCGCCGTTCAGGATGTCGTGAGATTAACTTAAAACTCCGGCAAATTTACGGGCGGTTTGCGTCGCTGTCTGCCTTGTTTGTTAATGAGAGGGCGTGCAGGGCCCACCAGAATATCGTTCCCACGGCGATACCCGATAGCAGATCGGCGAAGATGGTGATTAGGCAAGTGAGCATGAGAGCTAGCGTATTTGAGCGGCTGGCGAAAAGTTTCGACCCGAATTCAGTCCAATCCACCATGTTGAAAGACACCACGGCGAGAATGCCCGCCAGCGCCGCAAGTGGTATGTAGCCGAGCAGTGGTGCAGCTAAGGCCATAAACAGCAACAGGAACAGCGCGTGGAGCAGGCCCGACACCGGACCGTGGGCATGGGCTTTCACGTTGGTGGCCGTGCGGGCGATTGTACCTGTGGCTGTTATACCGCCAAACAACGCCACAGCCACATTTGCAGTACCTTGGGCGACGAGTTCCATATTGGCGTTGTGGCGTTCACCCGTCATATTATCGGCCACCACAGCAGATAATAGTGACTCGATAGCACCTAGGAGCGCCAAAGCGACGGCGTCCGGTGCTAAGCGCCAGAGCAGTGCTGGCGACAAGTTTGGCAGTATTGGCCAAGGCAACGATGTTGGCACTGCACCAAAGCGCAAAAAGATCGTATCTGTTTGTAATTGCGCCACAAACGCCAGTAACGTACATGCCACCACAGCCGCGAGAAGCGCCGGGATGCGCGGCGTAAAGCGCCTGAGCACCACAATTGAGACTATGGATAGACTCGATACTAATACGGCGGCGCTATTGAATGTTGGCGCTGCGGACGCCAATGCCTGCAGTTTTGGCCACAGCGCGGCTGGCTCGCCGTCCGGCAGCGACAGGCCAAAAAGATCCTTAAGCTGGCTGGTCAAGATAATCACCGCGATACCAGCGGTAAAACCCGTGATGACGGGATGGGGCACATATCGCACCAGATTGCCTAAGCGCAATAATCCCATTGCCAAAATAAGAACGCCCGCCATGAGTGTTGCGAGCAACAGGCCTTGCATGCCTTCTTTGTCAATGATGGATGCCAGAAGGACAATGAAGGCACCTGCAGGTCCGCCGATTTGGTAGCGACTGCCGCCTAGCGCTGAAATCAAAAACCCACCAATGATGGCGGTGAACAAACCAGCTTGCGGCGGTGCATGGGAGGCGATTGCGATTGCCATAGAAAGCGGTAAGGCGACAATCGCCACAGTCAAACCCGCTAGCGCATCTTTGCGCAGAAAGCTCCATCCATAGCCGGAACGAAGATTAAGGATGAGATTGGGAATCAGTGATGCGCGCTCGGGCTGTGTTTGCATGGCGGCAGTTTTGAGCTGATTTCCAAGCATTACAAGAAGCAGAAGGGCCGCATGTTGCCATGCGGCCCTTCGCTTAAGCGTCCAACGCAGCGGATCCTTACTTATGCGCAAAGCAATGGACCGGGGGCGATGCCACTGTCCTGCAAGCACGAATCCATTCTCAGCCGGAGCCCAAGGGCGCGACATAACCCACCATCGTTTTCCCCCGGTGTGGGTTCAGTATGGTGGTTATATTACTTAAGTCGTGGACAATTGCAATTATGTCGCGAAAATGCATCACTCAAATGGATGAGATTGTGCTTTTCAAGGTTTCGACGAGTGTTGCGAGGGACTTGTTTTGCCCTCTGACAGCCAAAACAGCGCAGGAGTCGAGGATTAAGCCATCATCCAAAATGCGCAGGTGGTTCGCCGCAAGGGTGGAACCGGTTGTCGTAATATCGACAATCAACTCTGCTGTACCTGCTGCTGGGGCACCTTCCGTGGCGCCCAAGCTTTCGACGATGCGATAACCTGTAACACCTTTTTCAGCGAAGAAACGGCGAGTCAAATTGTTGTACTTGGTTGCAACACGGAGTCTGCGGCCATGGGCGCGGTAAAACTGTTCCGCCACGTCATCAAGGTCAGCCATTGACGCCACATCGAGCCAGCAATCCGGCACAGCGACGATGACTTTTGCTGGACCAAAACCAAGGCGCAATGCCACGCTAACAATATCATCCGTAGGCGGAATAGTTTCGCGGAGAAGATCTTCTCCGGTAACTCCCGCTTCGATTTTACCGTCGCGCAAATGTGCGGCAATTTCTGACGCTGACAGGAATGCCACGCTCACTGTGTCGAGACCTGTAAGCTTGCCACGATAGCCGCGCTCAGAGCCCGTGCGGTCAATGGCGTGGCCCGCTTTGGCGAAAGCCTCGGCGGTTGCTTCCATCAAGCGGCCCTTGGAGGGAATGCCTATGGTGATGTGCGCGGTCATGACATCACCGCTTTTACGCGTTCGGTGTGAATGGCGCAGCCGACGGCGGGAATGCGTTGGACGTCGCTCCAAGGTCATGCAGCAAGCCATCGTAACGGCCACCGCCTGCAACCGATAGCGGCGCATTGCGGGCGTCAACTTCAACCTGAAACACGAGGCCCGTGTAGTATTCCAGTTCGCGACCGTAGTTGGCGTTGAAATGAAAGCGGCGCGGGTTCAAGTCCCTGCTCTTCCAACGCGTCAATGCGCTTTTCAAACCATTCGCGCGCGCCGTCAAACTCGGTTGAGCGGCCCAAAGCTTCAAGCTGCCTTGGCACGTCAGACACAGGACCTTCGATGGCGAGATAGCGTTCAATGGTTGCCAGCATTTCGGGAGCCAAGTGGCTGCTCCGATCTATCAGCATGTTTTTCCGCAAGACGCGAGGCAATATCACCCACACTGCGATCGGTGACGAGGTTCAAGGCTTTTTGTTCGAGAAGTTTTGCCGTGGCGTCCAATGCGTTGTGATGCGACATGGCATCGACATGTTCGGAAATTGACGTGCGTTTGGCCGCTGATGGCATTGCGAAATTTTCGAGAAGCGCATGAAAAGCTTGTGGACGCCAGAACTGGTGACGGAGGCGTCTGCGCCAACGGTCAGGCATGGGCATGTCGTCCAACAGCGCGTTGAACAGGCCAAGGTCACCCAGTGTGACTTTCAGCTTGCTGAAGGCCTGCAGCTTCGAGGGCTGAAATGGCAAGCTTTATGATGCGCGCTTCGGCTTCAATCGGCGTTGTACCGCCATACCATTCGATGCCCGCCTGGTTGAATTCTTGCGGGGATAGAAGTTCATCGGGGAAACGAAAAGCGGTGCCGAGATAACAGTAGCGGGTTTCAGCTTCGGGTATTTTGGCGTGGGACAAGTGATAGCGACAAGCTGGTACTGTCAGGTCGGGGCGCAAGCAAAGTTCTGCTCCCGAAGGATCGTTGAATACAAAGGTCCGTGCACGGATGTCTTCGCCGGAGCGTTCTAGAAAAATATCAGCGGGTTGAATGATGTCGGGGGCAATGTGCTCAAAGCCCGCCCGCTCAAACACCGCCATGATGGCCGCGTTTTGCTTGGCAAGTGCTTCGCGTTCGGTGGAGGATTTACCGGTCATTGGAAGGCCCCACCCCTGCCCCTCCCCGCATAGCGGGTAGGGGTGAAAGGTTTCTCTCACCCCTCCCCAATTCTTGGGGAGGGGCCGGGGGTGGGGAGATCACACGTCATCTCTGTCAACATCTTCTTCACTTCCGCGACGAGATTCGCCTCCAGCCACTGTGACTTGTGCCAAACGTTGCGACGCATATTCCTCTCGCGTTTCAATGCCTGCGGCGAGTTGCGACCCCAAGCGCAAATCCTTGATCTGTCACCTGCCCTGCCGCTTTTTCGTCGCCACCTTGGATGACGACGAGCGGTGCACCGCGTTTGTCGGCATATTTCATCTGAGCCTTCATGCCAGCGGTGCCCATGTACATTTCGGCGCGAATGCCAGCGCTGCGCAAGTTTTTGCACCATGGCGTAATAATCGCGTTGACGGTCTTTATCCATAACGAGCACAACGACGGGAGCCAGCGTGTCAGAGGACTTTGCCTTACCCACCAATTTCAGTGCAGAATAAAGCCGCGAAACGCCGATCGAAAAACCTGTGGCTGGAACTTGTGCACCCGTAAAGCGCGCCACCAAATCATCATAACGCCCACCACCGCCAACAGAACCAAAGCGTACGGTGTTACCGTCCTCGTCTTTGGTGTCCATCGTCAAAGTTCACATTCAAAAATTGGACCTGTATAATACTCAAGACCACGGACAATTGACGTGTCGAGTTTAATTCTGTCTGCGTCATAACCAGCGAACTCACAAAGAAACCGTGCATAGCACCAACTTCTTCGAAGCCTTCTTAAACGTATCGATTTTCAACGCTTAATTCAGCAAGTGCACGTATTGCCATTTCACTATCAGTCAAAGCAATTGAGCTTTTGAGTCCAAGACTTTCAAAGTAGCCGTGGACAAATCGGACTACCCTTTTTATTGCGTCATAAGGAAGTCCTGCACCAATAGTAAAATCGCCGGATTCATCTTTCCGACCTGGGCCTAATAGTTTTTCAACGCCCTCTCGTCCAAACTTGTCGAACTTATCTATCGCACGCAAGACAGTTAAGCGGCGGCCTATATTTTCGATACCACCGAGACCAATATCTTCAAGAAGCCCATCGAGTAGTTTGCGATTACTGTACGTTGATCCCATACTGGCCACGCTTCAATGCCAAGCGCTTCCATTGTATCCGCCGCCATCATGCACACTTCCGCATCGGCTGCGGGATTTGCACTTCCCACCGTGTCGGCATCAAATTGCATGAACTGGCGATAACGTCCCGGACCTGGCTTTTCGTTGCGGAAAACCCAGCCTTGGCGATAGCTGCGGTACGGCGTTGGCAATTGGCCTTGGTTGTTTTCAGCCACGTAGCGGGCCAGTGGGGCGGTTAAATCATAACGCAGTGACAGCCATTGATCATCGTCGTCCTGAAAGGAAAACACGCCGGCGTTGGGGCGGTCTTGATCGGGCAGGAATTTGCCCAGGGCTTCGGTGTATTCGATGAAGGGCTGTTCGACAGGCTCAAAACCATAGGATTCGTAAACCCCCTGAATGGTGGACAACATGGCGCGGATGCCACGAATTTCAGCGGCGTCGATATCACGAAAGCCCTTGGCCACGCGGGCCTTGGGCTTGAAGGTTTTTTTGCTGCTGTCGTTCATGGGTGGGGCTTGTAGATGAACACTAGCGCGGCTCAACAGGTAAGGGACCTCTCCCACCATTGCTGCGCAATGGTCCCCCCTCTCCAGAGGAGAGGGATGATCATCGCTTCTCCTTTGGAGAAGCTGGCGCGCCGCAGGCGTGACTGATGAGGTCCCGGCTCCTACTTATCCCGCACCACGACCTGTTCCTGCACGCCCAGGCCATCAATGCCAATGCGCATTTTATCGCCGGGTTTCAGGAAGCGTTGCGGCTTCATGCCCATGCCCACGCCGGGTGGGGTGCCGGTGGTGATGATGTCGCCCGGCATCAGCGTGAAGAATTCCGAGAGATAAGCCACGATGTATGCAACGCCATAGACCATGGTTTTGGTGTTGCCGTCTTGCACGCGCTTGCCATTGAGTTCGAGCCAGAGGTGCAGGTTTTGCGGGTTCTTGATTTCATCTGCTGTCACCAACCATGGGCCGACGGGGCCGAAGGTGTCATAGCTTTTGCCCTTGGTCCATTGGCCCGAGCGCTCGATTTGAAATTCGCGTTCCGACAGATCGTTGATGGTGCAGTAACCTGCCACGTGTTTCAGCGCGTCTTTCTTTTTGATGTTCTTGGCGCGGGTGCCGATGATGACGCCGAGTTCCACTTCCCAGTCCGACTTTTTAGACTTGGGTGGAATGGTTACGGTGTCGTTGGGGCCGGAGAGACAGCTGACGTGCTTGGTAAAAATGATGGGTTCTGGTGGAACTGTCAAACCAGACTCAGCGGCATGATCAGAATAATTCAAACCAATGGCGATGAATTTTTGCGGATTGGCGATGCAGGCTCCGATGCGCGGGTTGCCGCGCACGAGGGGCAGTTTATCAACCTTCACCTTGCTGAGCTTGGCCAGACCTTTGGGAGAAATCGCCGCGCCATCCAGTTCTGGAATGACCGAGGAGAGATCGCGGATCTTACCTTCCGCATCCAAGATGCCGGGTTTTTCTCTGCCGATGGGGCCGTAGCGAAGCAGTTTCATTGTGCCATCCTGTTTAGTTGCGAGGCGTTGTTGGGGAAGGAATTGTGAAAGCGAGATTGGGCATCAACAATGCATCTCGCGTGATGTCTTTGATGTCACGTAAGCCCGCAAGGCCCATTGTCACTGAAAGTTCTTTTTGCAGAATGTTGAGTGCGTGTGTTACGCCCGCCTCGCCTGCTGCGCCCAGACCATAAACATAAGCGCGGCCAATCATGGTGCCTTTGGCACCCAAGGCTATGGCCTTGAAAATATCCATGCCGGTACGAATGCCGGAGTCCATCCACACCTCGACTTTGTGGCCCACCGCATCGACGATGGCAGCAAGCATATCAATTGTCGCAGGCGCGCCATCCAGTTGGCGGCCGCCATGGTTTGATACGATGATCGCATCCGCCCCCATCGATGCGGCGGTGATGGCGTCTTCGACATCATTGATGCCTTTGAGAATGAGTTTGCCATCCCATTGCTTGCGAATAAATTCGATGGATGACCAATCGAGTGTGGGGTCGAATTGGCTGTTGGTCCATTCCGACAAACGAGCCCATATCTTCAACGCCTTTGACGTGACCGAAGATGTTGCCGAATTGGCGGCGCTTGGTGCCCAGCATGCCTAAGCACCAGCGTGGCTTGGTGGCCATGTTCAGAATATTGCCGAGAGTCAGTTTTGGCGGGGCAGACAAGCCGTTTTTAATGTCCTTGTGGCGCTGTCCAAGCAGTTGCAGGTCCAAGGTCAACACAAGGGCTGAGCATTTCGCTGCCTTGGCGCGGGCCACCAGTGCTTTTGAAAACTCCCGGTCGCGCATGACATAGAGCTGAAACCAGAATGGTTTTGACGTGTGTTCCGCCACATCTTCAATCGAACAAATGCTCATGGTGGTGAGCGTAAACGGCACGCCGAATTTTTCAGCGGCACGCGCCGCTTTGATTTCACCATCAGCATTTTGCATGCCAGTTAATCCCACCGGTGCAAGTGCAACAGGCATCGACACGTTTTCGCCAACCATGCTTGTTGCGGTGGAGCGATTGTCGATATTGCGGGCAACCCGCTGGCGGATTTTATACTTTGAGAATGCCGTGGTGTTTTCCATGAATGTGGAGGTGGTGTAGGAACCTGTTTCGCAATAGTCATGAAACATTCGGGGCACACGGCGCAGGTAAAGATCGTAAAGATCGGCGATGGCGGGGGCTTGCTTGTTGGTGATCATGCTTAAGGTCCAATGGTATTGATTGGACCTCTAGCTGATATAACAGTTTTGGAAAAGAGGCGTTTACGCAGACCTCTTAGAACTTTCCAATCACGTTCAAGAATACGCCGTGGTCGTTTTGTGAGAGGTCGCGCAGATCGTCGCTGAACTGGCCAAAGTTATAGCCCACGCCCACTTTCATATTTTCACCAAAGTGACGGTAGACAGCGGCAACCAAACCCAGATCTGTTTCATTGGTGGATTGCGACCACATGGCGCGGCCTTCCAACATGGCGTCCCATTCATGCACCACGTGCCAGTCGGCGCGCAGCACTGCAAGATGCACGCTGGCTCGTTCCCAATCAGCGCCTGCAACACGATCGCGGATTTCTCCCACGCGTACGCCATACTTGGCACCGACGGTGACCTTTTGCGACACGTCATAGCTCACGTCGCCCGAGAGGATGTGCGACCGTTGCGATGGGCTTGATGTAGTGCCATCAACGCTGACCTGGTCTGCACCTGGTTTGTCATAGAGATAGGTGTATTTCACAAGCGCATTCAGCTTGTCGCTGGTGGTGCCGCGATAGGCAAAGCCGATTGAGCCTTCGGCATAGTCGCCTTCTCGCGTGTCATCGTCTGCTTGCGTAAACACGCCATCATAGGTCGCGATGGCGCGCCAATTTTCTGACATGGTCACGCCCAAATTGGCTTGCAGCAGATAGGCGCGCATGTCTTTTGCGTCGTCATCGCTGTCGTCATTTCGCGCTTCGGCTTTCAGCTTGGCGTCAATGCCTTCATCCTTATAGCCAATCGCCATTGAAATGGCGCGGCGATCAATGTCCGGATTCTTGAGCAGCGTGATAGGATCAATCGTGTTGTCGTAAACAGTGCCAATTTCGCCACCAAGCTTTACAGTCCAAGCCGCATCAGGCGTATAGGTAACACCATAGACTTGCGTGAGCGAACGACGCTGGCCGAAGAGATCGAGATTGTCTTCAGCATAGGCAGACCATTGATCGTTGAAGCGATGACGTGCGCCTGCAACGATGGAGCCTGCGTCAGAGCCTACGAGGGCGAAAGGCCAGCTGCCACTGGAGTCGCGTGACGGATCAAGTTGGTAACCAAGGTAATAGCGATCATCCGCTGTCGGTTCATAGTTCAGCGTCGCTGCTGCACCCCAACCTTGCGTGCCATTTGACAAGTCTGCAGCAGCTGTGACTTTTTCCGTCACGCGGGTTTTGCCGCCGACACCAACACGGTTGTCTCGTTCCAAGGTGCCTGAGCGTTGCAGCGTTCCTTGACCATAGACATAGGCCTGATTGTCATCATCCCAGGCATAGATCAATTTCACGCCTGCATCAGTGCGCTTGCCTTGATCGCCGGTGGTGGCGCTGTCGGCCAGTTTTTTCGTGGTGTGAACGGCATAGGGCTCAACCGAGACATGTTCAGAAAGTCTGGCCTGTACTTTGCCTCTGATCTGTTTGTCGCGTGCGCCGTTGCCGACACGTTCTTCCGAGTAGGTAACGGCGGCTTTGCTGCCTTCGCTCAATTCCACATTGCCTTCCACGCCCCAGAGGGTGCGGTTTTCAGCAGCGTCGGTTGTTGGTGTCGAATAGCCTTTTTGATAGTCTTCAATGCGGGCGATCACTTCACCCTTGGCTTTGCCATCTGTCACATCGCCCAAATCAACGCGGGCTTCAGCGCGGTAAGCATTGGCTGATTTGGTCGTGCCAACAGTTGCATTGTTCTGGATGGTCAAGCCACCATCAACCGAAGACGACGCGCCAAAGCCTGGGCCTTTGCTGCGCGCCACTTCAGCTTCCACATAGGTGCCATCAGAATAGCGGACGTGCACATCAGCGCCCGCCATTTTTTGATCTGCGCTGGCGGTTTTTTCTTTGAGCGCCGTCACACCAACGCGAACATTTTCACCCAACCACTGTTGCGCGCGGCCACCCACCACATAACCATCAACATCCCGGGCAGCGGGCGTGAATTCATAATTCGCAATCAAATAGTTCTCTGTGCCAACGGTTGACGATGAGGCCAGTGGGCTTTTTAGAATTGTTACACCTTGCACATAGTCGAAGTCATAGTCCTCGCCATACTTCAACGTGCGACGGTCCACCACCCAACCCGTGATGCTGTTGCGCACTTCAATGGTCAAGGTTTCTGAACCCGGTGTGATGTCCTGATGCTTCAGGAAATAAGCCGAGCCGCCGGTGCCACGGAACTGGTCCTTCTGTGGCACGGTGCCGGGCAGTGCAGCGTGGGCGTCAAGCGACGTTGCAGCACCGCCATCGGGTGATGGTGTGTTCGAACGATAAACCGCTTGTGCACCATAGAGTGCGCGTTCCGAGCGCAAGAATTGCGAACCCGTGATATTGGATTTGAAATTGCCCCACATGATGTGGGACGGGCCGCGCTGCAGCTTGATGTAGAATTTGCCCGATGTTGGTGCGTCTTCAACGGCTGTCGAGTCGTCACCATAGACGGGATAGTAATCATCAGGGTCAATGCGCTTTAAGAATTGGCGCGGATCTTTTTCATCAAGGCCCTTGAACATGCTGCGCAAACGCTTCTCGCCTGTATCGGCAGCGGCTGTCAGGATATAGCGGCCCTTGATCTTGCCCTTTGCATAGAATGCAGCACGACCACGCGTGTAAATGTCGTCGTCAAATTCACCGGGGCGAATGTCTTCAACATGGTCATTCAGATTGTAACCCAGAGTGAAGTCCGCAAGGCCGACGTAGAACCATTCTGTCTCCGGAATTTCAACGTCACGGCTGAAGTCGATGCCTTCACCGTTCTTGGACACCTTAACGTCAACGCGGTGGCTGCCCGATGGGAATATGCGCTGGACGACAAAGCCGCCTTCGGCATCGACAGGCACAGGTTCACCAGCGACGGTGACAGCATGATCTGCTGGAATGTTGCGGCCATAAATCGTGACGGCACCACCAGCAACATCGATGTTGCGAACAGCGGTGCGATCTTCCGAATAGCCGGGGGCGATGACGTCGCGGGCATTGTCGTGGTTGTTGAAGTCCGCCGTTGCCACGGCAATGGGCAGTGGCAAGGTTTCGTCATAGCGGCCGTCTGCATCGTAGACGCGCAACACATATTCCATCTCTGCTGGCGTGCCCGAAGGAAGTTGCCATTCAGCCGTTGCATCGTTTTTAAGTTCGATGCTGTGCACAAGGCCTGAGGCTTTGCGCTTGCCGCGTTGGTAAACACGGATTTCACCACGCTCCACCCAAGCGGCATAGTTGGTGGTGGCCAAAAATTGGATGGTGTCGCCCACTCTAAACACTGCGCGGGGCGGCATGGTTGAAACATTCAGTGTTGGTGTCACACCAAGACCATCGAACTTGATTTGTATATCCAACTTGTCTTCAGAGACTGAGGCCGATGGCGGCAGTACTGAACCATCGACACGCTTGCCATCCACCGAGATTTCAAATGGCAGGTTTGGCTTCAGCCCAGACGGGTGAACTGAAACTCAACACTGTAAGCAGCGCCAGCAAACTGACAGGGTTCTGCCGCCGCGCTTGACGCGACACCCTCCAGATTTTTGGCAAAACTGTTTTCATGGCTTATTTCCCACACTCGACGCGCGTTGTTATTTTCAGGGGCTTGTTGCCGCCCTCTTGTTTCCACTTGGCTTGAACGAGTTCTTCCACAGCCTCGAGTCGTTCATCCGCAATCGGTGCATAAACACCGCAACGGTAGGTAATTGTCAGTTGGCCTTTGCCTTGCTTGAGCAAGCTCACGAGTCGCGTAACGCCGGTTGCAAACTTCGGTTTCAAATCGAGGCCAGAGGTGAAGGCATCCTTTGTCAGGTCGAGAGCCACTTCACGGCGCTTTGAAGCACCGAAGTTCAACTTCGTGATTTTGCCGCGCGTCAGGCGTACGTCGCGTGGATTTTCAGTTGTGAGGGCATAGCCGGCAGGCAGCGTGCGCGGATCAAGCTTCATCAGGAAGTTTGAACCAATTTGTGCATTCGGCACGTCGGCACAGGTCACGTGGAAGCGACCATGCTTGTCGGTTGTGACCAACAGGCCTTTGACGGTGACAACACGCACACCCGGCAGGCCCACTTCGCCATCATCCATATAGCCGTTGTTATTGGCATCATCGAAGACGCGGCCAATGATCTCGCCGCAGTCGAAGATGGCTTCTTCCTTGATGGTGACGCGGGCAGAAGCGTCGGCCAAGAGTTGACCGCTCGCATTGAAATGCAGGCGCGCACGGTTGAGGAATTCACCTGTTACATTTGCTGCCGAGGCCCTGAGACTGAGCTTCAAAGTGATTTTGCGTTGTGCATTTGGCGTGAGGCTAGCGAAGGTTAAGGTCTTGCCAGATTGCGTTGGGGTTGCAGCAACACCATTGATGGAGGCGGAACCCGGCACGAAGGCAAAGCCCGGCGGCATCAAATCAACAAGGTCATAGGGACCAAAGCCCAGGTTTGTGGCAGCGATCGTATATTCGATGCGTTCGCCGCGGCGTACGGTTGAACGGGCTGCGGTTTTCGAGAGAGCCGGTGTGCTGGTGGCAATTGGCGTTTCGGTTGGGTCGCGACCGTTCACCGAGGCGACGTCCGAGATGTCGGTAACGCTCAAGGTGCCACCGCTTGATTCAGCGGCTTCAACCGTTGCGGAGTTTATGATCTTACCAGCCAGCGCATCGGCGTCCCGCACCAATCTGGTTGCGGTGAAGGTAGTACGATCAACGGCGCCAGGTGCCAGTGAAGGAATTGGACCACCGACGATATTGTCGGCATTGTTGTCTGACAGTCTCACATCATAAAGTGTGACGTTGCCTGTATTATGAATTTCGAAGGCATAGTTGAGCATGTCGCCAACATCGATCACGCTGTTGCCATTGCGATCGTCATTGGTGGGTTGAGCTTTTACAACTGCTATCGAAGCTGTACGCGCCATGCTGACGACCGTGCGGTCGTTGCCTGTCAATGTATCATCATCAGACAGGTCGGTAATCTGGCCGCCGCCAAAGTCTGCTGTGACTAAGGCTTGGTTGTCATAGGCACCAGCATCAATGTCAGCTTGGGTGATGGTGTGGCTGGATGTTAGCACGGCGGATGTTGCACCGCGCGCCAAGTTGCCAATGACACCGTTGTTAGGCGAAAGAACCGCACCCTCACCCGCCAGTTTCGCGTCGGTAACGACGACATTGGTCAAGTTGATGTTGCCAGTGTTGGTGACACTGAAGGTATAGTTGATGATGTCATTCAGATCGACAATGCCATTGCCATTGACGTCCGACGTTGTCGCTTGCTTCAACAATGCGATTTTCGGGTCAATCAAGTTGGCCAGAATTGTGACCGTTGGATCGTTGCCGATGATGCTTGATTCATCTGACGTGTCGCGTGCTGGTGTATTTGTTGGTGACAGCGCCACAACTTCGGCGGTGTTGGTCACGGTGCCGCGTGCAATGTCAGCGGCTACTAAAGTGTAAGTAAGCGTGAAGGACGTGTCGTCGGTGTCACCTGCTTCCAAGGCTGTCGTTCGCGTGGATACGACAGTGCCAAGGGCGTCGGTGATGGTGATCGTGTTGAGGTCAACGTTACCGGTGTTTGTGACTGCGAATGTATAGATCAGTTGATCGCCGATGTTGGTGACGCCGTTGTTGTCACGGTCGAAGATATCTGGCTGCGGCTTCACCAAGGCAATGGCTGGGCGTGCAACAATCGGGGTGATAGTTGGATCATCTTCCAACATGTTGCTGGTGTCAGACTGGTCACCAATGCGTTGGCCAGCGAATATGCTTTCTGCGAAAGCAGAGTTCACAACTTCGCCATCGGCAACATCGGTAGCTGTGATGACATAGGACACAGGCACAGACAGCGCATTCACAGCACCTGGCAACAGGCTCGGAATCGTAACACTGAAGTTGTTGGCTTTCGGATCTGTGACGACAACATTTGTCAACGTCACGTTGCCGGTGTTGATCACGCGGATGGTGTAGTTCAATACATCGCCGAGATCATTCATGCCGCTACCGTTCTGATCGATCACGGTAGGTTGTGGCTTCAGAACAGCAACACCCGGATTTTGCGGAATGGTGTAAACCGTCGGTCCATTGCCTGTTTCCAGATTTGGATGTGACACATCGCCTGTGGTGCCACCACCTGGAACATCGGCTATCACATCCGCCGTGTTTTCAACCTTGCCCGCATCAATATCAGCTTGAATCAAAACATAAGTCGCTGTGAAACTCGTTGTATTGGTGGTACCCGCAGGTATCGAAATCGTCGTTGGCGCTGCAGGTGTCACGACAACCGCCGCATTGCGATCTGTAATTGAAACATTGTCGAGTTTCACATTGCCCGTGTTGTGGACAGAGAGTGTCCAGGACAAGCTTTCACCGAGATCAGCCGTACCATTGCCATTGCTATCAGCAAGGGCGGGTGGGTTCTTAACCAGTGTAATGCCGGGCGCAATCGGAATATCGACGATGGTTTTATCTTTGACAGCTGCTGTAACAGGATCGTCCGAAACGTCAGTGACGCGGGTGCTGCCATTGGCAGGCAAGCCCGAAGCCGTGGCTTGGTTTTCAACCTGACCGGCATCAATGTCTGCTTGGGTGATGGCATAGGTGCCCGTGAACAGGCGATCATCACCAGGCGCAAAGCCATCAAACTCTGCCAAACTGATTGTGATGCCTGGCAGCGGGTCTGTTACACGCACATCATTCAGTGTGGTGTTGCCGATATTTGTGAGCGTGAAACTGTAAGTGACAATATCACCAACGGAAGCCTTCGCATCGGGGCCCAAATTCAACGAGGCTGTTTTGTCCAAGGCAATGGCAGGTGCTTGCGGAACAGGCGTGTCAGCTTGATCGGTTGATTGAATCACCACATTCATACCGTTGGTGCCGAAGGCCGTTGCTGTGTTGAGGACGTGGCCAGCATCAATGTCATTTTGTGTGATGTTATAGGTGGCCGTGAAAATTGTTTCAGCACCCGGTGCCAAAGTGGGCACAACAGTTGGCGTAATTGACGCGGTTGCCAATTCATCAGGCGTTGTGATGTCAAGAAGCGACAACGGCTGGTTCAACGTTTGTCTAATGGTGCGGCCTGGCGCATTAGCCGAAATTTCGGACATGGGCGTGATTTGACCGGAGGTAATATCTTCGTCCGTCAGCACATGGGTGTAGATGATGCTGGCGCTATCCGAAGTATTGCGTGCCAAAATATCAAGTGCGCTGCCAAAAGCTTGCGAGCCTGGCTGTTGCACTGAAATGTTAGTCAAAGGCACATCGCCTGTGTTGGTGAGCGTGAAGTAGACGCCAACGCGGTCGCCCGCTTTTAACAGGTCGCTGCCCGAGAGATTGATCAGTTTGCGGCTGGCATGCAACGACGCCGGCCATTGCGGCACATTGGCTTCAAAGGATGTAAACTTAAAGGCAGCAGTACCCATCGATGACGTGGAAATGCTCGCCGTTGTGACTGGATCCGACGGAATGGACGCCAATTGGATCAAGTCTTGAACACGATCCGTGTTCGGCAGTTCCGCCACCAATATCAGAGGGTCAGACACCGAGATATTCGTGAGTGTCGTTGGGCCTGTATTAGTGACTTTGAATTGATAGGAGATGACGTCACCCACGTCAGCAGTACCATTGCCAAGATCAAGCGATGCGGTCTTTTCTAACGCGATCGAGGAGGACGTAATCAGAGGTGTGGTGACTGTGTCCGTCGAAGACACTGCAAGCCCCGGAATGGTGGCGGCGTCAGTTCGCGCAGTGTTGATAATTTGGCCCGCATTCAAGTCTGCAAGCGTGATGGAATAGGTTGCTGTGGCATTCAACGTGTCGCCGGGCGCCAACGACGCCCAACCTGCGGCTGGTGTATCGGTTGAATTTCCGAGCGGAGCAACATCACCTGCTGGCAACAACACGAGGTTTGACGGTGTCACTTTGTCATCAACCAGTACAACGTTTTGCAGCGTGACGTTGCCCGCGTTGCGGATGCTGAAGTTGTAACTTATGGTTTCACCAACATCAGCCGAGCCATTGACATTCGAATCATTGAACACTGCGGTTTTGTCGAGAATGATTGTTGCAACTTGATCGGCAACATCGACTTCTTCAAGGGCCGATGCGCCGATCGGCGCACCTTTGGCAAAGCCACTGGCCACAACCGAGTTGACGATTTCAGCAACTGCGGGAACAGAAGAACCCCACGCCATTGCAGCCGACGCCAGAAGGGCCACAAGCGTGCGCTTGAGGCCTTTCTGTTTCTGCTGAATGAGCGTGGACAAGTTCATGATGTGCTGGGTTTCGCCTTACTGCAAGGTGTCAACGTCAGACTGGGTGACGGTGTAGGTTGCGGTGTATTCGGCTTCGTCTCCTGGTGCCAAAGTATCGATCACGTTTCCGGTGTTGGTCGAACCCGTATCAACGATCCAAGACGAGAAGGTTGGTGTCAGCGCGTTCAACACACCTTTATGCGTGTCTGCCAGTGTCACATTGGTCAGCGGCACAGTGCCGTTGTTCTTCACACGATAGGTATAGGTGATGACAGTGCCTGCAGGCACGTTGGTATCAGCCGATGCAACCTTCGACACTTCCAGGCTTGGAACCAGATTGAGTGGCACGGGTGCAGAGCTGTTGCCGTTGACCGTGACAGGGCTGGCACCTGGGTCGTAGCTGCCAGTAGCCGTGACTGTACCATCCAAATCGCCGTCGGCCGTTGTGGGTGCAATGAGATCGCCGGGTTGTACTGTGTAAGGTCCAGAAACGAAGGTGATGAAGTCATTCGGACCCAAGATATCCCAGTCACCATCATTGACGGCGCTGACATCGGACGAGTCATTTAATGTGCCAGCCGCAACTGTTCCGTTGTCTGTTGTCACGGACGTTGGCGTTATGTCGGTGAGAGCAGCACCGACACCGTCGTGCACGTCACCTACGCTGACGTTTGTAAGTGTAACGTTACCAGAGTTTTGAACCACGTAGCTGTAGACGATCTGATCGCCAGCATCGACGAGGCCGTTGTTGTTCACGTCGCCAGCGGGCGCAAAGCTCCAACTACGCACCACTGCTACTGCGGGTGTGTCGTCTTCTACGTCAACGCTTTCATTGGCGTTTGCAGTCACACCACCAGGACTTCCTGAGGGTGCCGTGCCTGATGCGGTGACGCTATTGGTCACCGCAGCGTAGGCAGGAATGGCGCCGGCCATCAAAACTAGAAGTGCAAGGGGGCCGAATAGTTTTTTGGTTTTTGCAATGTTCATAATATGCTCCCGGATTTGAATGTTTGAAATTGTTGATGTGAAATGTTTGATCATTGTTGGTTGTCCACATCGCTTTGTGTGATGATGTAAGTTGCTGTCAGGGTGATCACGTCACCCGGTGCAAGGGTTGACCATTGGCCGTCGTTTGCCGTCGCATCGGTCGAGTCGTTGGCTGTTCCAGAATCAGTTGAAAGGAACTCGTTGCCGGGCACGGGTGCTGGTCCGCTACCAATGTGAACGTCGTTCAAGGAGATGTTTGTCAGAACTTGATTGCCGGAATTCTGAACCGTGTAAGTGTAAGTGACCACCGTGCCTGCGGGCACATTGGTGTCCGGTGTGGCAATTTTCGTCACGACCAATGCAGGTGCCGAAGGCGTTACGTTCACGGACACGTCAGCAGTGTTCGAGACAACGGCATTGCCGCCATAGGTGCCGCTCGCTGTTGCTGAATTGTCGATTGTAGCAAATGCAGAACTCGTTCCCGCCAGCAACACCAACAACGCCAGTTGGACAGCGACCGTTTTGGAAGCTGTCCACTTGATTTTGGAGTTGTTGCGGCGAGAAAGTTTCATGCGCTCATTCGCTGCCCGAGTGTTTTACACCTAGGCAGCCGGTTCTCGTTTCATCAACCTGCGTCCACTTCGGCCTGGGTGACCGTGTGTACGTAAGTGAAGGTAACCGTCGCTCCAGGCTGTATCGTTGAGTAAACAGCATTGTCCGTTACAGCGTCTGACGATGAGACGGCTGGCGTTGCCGATGCCAGAGGTCCATCCGAAGTGAGCGTTTCACCGCTTGGTTCGCCGGAGAGGGCTACACCTTCGTGAACGTCGTTGATCGACAATCCCGTGATGGCAACGTTACCTGAGTTTACAACGGTGTAGGTGTAAGTAATCACGTCACCCACATCCGCCACACCAGTCGAGCCGTTGTCGGTTGTGATCACAGCAACCTTGTCGATTGACAGTTTCGGATTGGCCGGGACGGCCACTTCTGCCGTGCTTGGCGTAACTGCTCCCAGCGTTCCCGTGACAGGAGATCCAGTTGCGGTGGCTGAGTTTTCAACAGCATCGCCGCCAGCAACGGTAATCCCTGCGGCGCGATAAGCGTCAATGGCTGACAGCGTATAGATTGCCGTGAAGGTGCCGCTTTCACCGGGTAACAGCGTGCTTCCTGCAGAGGCACCATTGGTTGTCGAAACCAAAGTAAAGCCGCTCAAGCTTCCTGTGCCGTTAAGGTTGTTAAACGTTGGACCCGTGTCGACAGGTGCCACACTGTTGATGGACACGTTGCCTGAGTTGGTCACGACATAGGTATAGGTAATCGTATCACCAGCATTGATGACGCCGTCAGTACCGACTTCAACAGGTGCGGCTGCAGATTTTGCTACCGTCAAAGTTGGAGCACCGGTCGCAACGGGCACACTGGCCGAGTTGGATGGTGCCACCAAAGTGCCTGAGGCCGGCGTACCATTTGCGGTTGCCGTATTGTCGATGGCTGCGAGGGCCGGCGCAGACAAATTGGCAAACACTGCCAATGTCATTGCAGAAACCCCCAGCCCACGCGTGAAGCCGATACGGCTTTCTTGTGGTTTCAGGGAGGGATTGTCAGTCATGAATTAACTCCATAATCATGTCTTCAGATGTGAATTTCAGTTGGTTTGAAACATTCTCAGATGTGGCAAGGGCCCCTCCCTGTGATGAGGCTGACTTCGCCGATGCCGGTCTAATCCACGGCTGAAAATGGTGGGATGCGCGGGATATGCGTCTGCTGGGCCTTGTTCGGCCTTCTTCAGTCCAAAGGACGCAATACTGATTCTCGACAACCGACGGCTGCCGAACATCAAACTGCACGTCCGCAACCCAGAATGGGTCGTGCATTTCCGATCTCCCTAAAATGTACGCAAAAACAATTACTTACAACGTAATAGTCAGCAAGCTTCCCGCTGCTGACTACCCGACACAATTCAAGCGTGTTGATCGCGCCGTGCCCCGAGTGGGGCGATGTAAGATGCTTAGGTTTGGATGGTTAACGAATGCTTAAATCGGTGTGCCAATCGTGCCGAAAAGGATCATCTATTAAGGATTTAGAAGTTTTGTGGCAGCGTGTTGCAGTGCTCTGATCGTCGCTATCGGGTTTTACTGCAAGTTGTCGATGTCAGCTTGGACGACGGAATAGTTGCTGGTGAACGATATCGTGTCACCAGGAGCCAAAACATTCCAAGATGCATTCACTCCGGCATCGGTGGAATTGCCCAAAGGGGCGACATCGTTAAACAAGACCTCATTACCCGGAACCGGATCGGTGCCAAATCCACCATGAACATCGTTGATCGTGACATTGTTGATCGGGACATTGCCGGTATTGGTCACGCGGTATGTGTAGCCAATGGTGTTGCCCGCATTGACAGGGTCAGTTGAATTGGCGATCTTATCGATCGTCATCGATGGGGCGGCGGCGGCGTTGGTAAAGACGCAAGAGATATCAGCGCCCACGCGCACTGCGCCGCCTGGAATAGTCACAGCACCAGACGTCGAAGAGGCAACGGGATTGGTATTGAGGGACACAACATTGTTGTTGTCGTTACACGTTACGCCAGAAGGCACCCATGCTGCACTTGCTGTTTCAGTCAGTGACACATCAATGCCAATGGATGTTGCAAGCAAGCGCGCGGGTGACGCAGGTGTCGCTGTTGCGGGGGCTGTCGTTGAAATGTCGGCCACGGTTCCCGTCAGATTGATGTCACCAAAATTGAATGGACCGCCTGACCCGCCCGTAGTGATTTTTTGTACCATCACTGTTGGCAGGCGGCGATTGGTGAAGGTGCAAACGATGTTGCGCCCAGCCGCCGTTGCGGCAGCATTCAGTGTGAGAATGTTCCCTGCGAGACTTGCAGTACCACCGGTACCCATCCCTGTGCAGGTCGCTGTTTCGATCTGCCAAAAGGCTGCTGGCATTGTTTCGGTTATTGTCGTGACCGTGTCGTGTGCAAGCAATGTTGCCGTGCCACCCGTGAAAGTGCTGCCTACCGTCGTCGTCGCGATATTCTCTGTCAAAACACCATTAGGACCCGAGAAACCAAATGTCCCTGTTCCACCGTTCGAAATTTTCCGAACAACCAACGTGGGCCGTTTGATATTATTGATGGTGCATGTTGTGGTTTGACCTAAAGTCAAAGTGAGATTGGACCCAACCAAACTGCCGGCCGAGCACGCCCATGCACCGGCTGTATATCCCGCCACATTGGTTTCGCTCAATGCATAGGTTCCTGCATTGATTGTCGCGTTAGTGACGGCCGCCGCACCCGTAATGCCAGAAACCGTGACCGGGCCTGTTGCCGTCAATGTGAATAAAGGAACGGTTGATGGGCCACCGCTGGTGTCCGTTACGGTTTTTACGAGCGTTAAAACTGGCCCAATGTCATTGTTGTTGATGGTGCAGGTCGCGTTCTGTCCCACCGACAACGAAAGGTTTGAGCCAGTCAAAGTTCCAGTCGTGCAACTCCATGGGCTTGGTGTGTAACCTGCAAGTGCGGTTTCGGCCAATGCGTATGTACCAGGCGCTACAAGAGCATTGGTCACGACGGGCGCACCTGATAATCCACTGATGGTCGTTGGACCCGTGGCACTCAAAGTTACGGAAGTTGGTGTCGCAGTGCCGCCGTTGTTGTTTGTTACGGTTTTAACCAGTGTCAATCGGGCGCGACCTGGAACAACAACGATGTCACTGTTTGATTGCAGGCGAGATGCAAAGGCCTGCGCTCCTGTGCCAACACCAGCTGTTGCCGTGTTTGAAACTTGCCCCGCCGTCACGTCAGCGGCGGTGACAGTGTAGTTGGCCGTGCATGTGTGTGTGGCACCCACAGCAATGCCTGCCACAGGAATTGCCGGGCAACTGATCAGGCCGATTTTCGTATCGTTGATCTGAATGTTTTGCCCGGAATTCATGGGCAATGGACCGACATTGGTGACAATGTAGCTGTAGCTGATCACTTCGCCAATGGCTGTGAAGCTGGTGGCCGTTGTTTGCTTGTCCAAGGTGATTGTATTGTTGGTGCTGAAACCAACAGCACCCCATAGACCAACGCCGCGGCCAGCAGCATTCTGGTTGGCGGGTGTCGTTGCTCCTAAGGCATTCTCGATCACTTCATCATAAGTGATTGTGGCGCGTGATGTGCCATTTGGAAATGTCGCATTCATGGTGCCGACAGTGTTATTGTCGGATGCGGTGGAGGTTGTATTTGTGTAGTACAAGCAATGGGCTTGGTTGGCTGTGAAATTCAAATTGGTGCGTGCCGTGCCACCCCCCGTTTTGGTAAAAATAGTGCGTGAATTCGCGTTTGTACCAGAGGTTCCGGGGCCTGTGCTTGGACCGATCAAATAAGACACGTTGGTGCCTGCGCCAGTTGGCGCACCGTTCGGGTAACTCAAGGTGGGATTGCCCGCATTGCCCGTGACAGTCACAAAGTCACAGCGGTCAGTCAGCGTATTTGTATCCGACGGATCAATATCGGTGATCACCATACTGAGGCCATTCACCGGCACATTGGTGGTTGTGCCCGTTTGATAAATGTTCATAACAGCTGATTTGGAGTCTTCACCAAAACCACCACTGCCTTGAGCCGGATCGCTGCCAAAAAAGATATCGTTGATGCCACCAAGAGAGGCGGTATCTTCAGCTGGATTGGCGGCGGTCGTATAGCTAGTTGCCGGGTGGGTCAACGCCATACGCAGCTGAAAACCGTATTGATCCGTCAAAACAAAATCAGGAGCGGCGGGTGCTAAAACACTGGCGGGATAAGCGAGCGTGTTCCAGTCTGCGGCAAAGTTACCAGCTTGCGCAGCACTTGCCATCACAAGCGCCGTGGTAACTGCCAAACTACTCTTCAGCACTTTGCTTTTGAGCCCGCCAAACATGAATACAACACATCCCTCAAGACACGGAGATACCCACGGCATGCGTCCAAACGCGCAGCTTCATATCCCCAGTTCGGTAAGATTCATGAAGGGATATGCTTAATTTTACTTTAAAGTTGCGAGGCGTTGCATTCGGTTGTTCGTGTCTAAAACGGTCAAATGAACGGCAAAATCCGTCGCTTTGTGGCCTCTGACAAGGCCATTGTGCTGGGGCGGACGTGATACAGCCCGTCACCCAGACGGTGCACCTCGGGTGCGCTTGCCACGCCTGTTGCTGCCGCGAGTTGTTTTAATCTCGCGCTTAAGACTTCAGCAGAAAAATCGGGGAACATGCGGCGTTGAAATGCCGTAGGCCACCATCGTCTACGAAAAAATGCACCCGCTTTCCATGTGCTGTGCTTTGCAGCCGGACCTGCTTGCGGCGATAAACTTTCCACCATGCGCTGGGCCGCGAAGGGACCAGATTGTGCAGCGAAGAATTCCAGAAAGGTCTTGGTTTGCGCCGAAACGCTCTCTCGTTTGCCGTTCAAGATTGCTTCCACCTTTTGCAGCACTTCATTCTCACTGCGCGCGATGACGCTCAATTTTCCCGAAAGAAAGTAATTGTGCAGCGGCGAAGGCAGAGTTTCAAAACAGACGGCGGGCTTTTCGAGTGCAAAGGCCTCATTCGCCGTTGTGCAACTGGTATGCACCAGACACATCGCAGGCCAAAATCCACGCCGCAGCTGGGCCTTCGCGCAGAACTGAAACCCGATCCAGACCTGCAAACGCTGCCTCATAAGGCTCAATCTTCTCCGTCGGGTGTGGCCGCAAAATAATCTGATGTGCCGGAAATTTCTGCTGCAGCGCTTTTACCAATTGAATGGCCGCAGAAAATTAGAACGCTCAAAGGCAAGAAGATCATTGATCCATTGCCGATCCTCAGGATCATCCAAGCGGATACGACCGTCACTGTTCAGACTGTTGATCAACGCCTCTGATGTATTTTTCGCCGAATTCACCAGGCCGATATTGGTATTGACGAGAATGAAACGGCCATGCTGCGCTTTTAACTGGGCCGCATCATCAGCATAAACGCCGCGCAACTCGCGTCGCAGAAAATCCCAACGCGGATTTCCTGTCAACGTCAGTTTCGATACGGCAGCGGGAAATTTCTCTGTCATAACGGCTACATGTTTTGCGCCCAAGGCAGAATATTTTTTCGCAAGCCGCAACAGAACGCAAATCCACCCAGCGCAATTTTGTGGCCCCTTCGCCCAGACCCGGCATTTCTTCATCGATGGCCGTTATGGTGTGGCCAAACTTCGCGACATATTGCATTTTCTCCGCATCACCGGGCGTCAGTGTTTTGAATATCCAAGTTCCTTTTGGCATTTGGCCTGCATTTTTCTGCAGCAACCATTTTTGCCCCATCACCACTTCCATGCCAGCCTCCGCAGCGAATAACGCCACCAAAAGCCGCGCGTCCAACTCTCGCGATGCAATTTCCATGGGGAGATAGAGGAAAGGTTGGCTGGTGGTTTTCAAGGTGAGTTCCGACGAAATGACGCGTTAAGGCTGTTGCATAGTCCAGCCGCGCTGAAAGAACAAATCCCCATCGGCTGCCGTTTCAAGTATTTGAAGCACTTCTGTAATCCACATTTTATGCTACATGTCAGGCACAATGGCACATGGCACGAATTGGCTGCTCTACTACACTCTGGCATCGCGTTGGCGACGGCTTCAGGCGAGGGTTGCTGCTGCCCTGCCCAAGCGGCACTCACTTTCGAAACACGACACTATTTCCGAGAAAATTTCGGAGCACTTGGTTCGTGCGGAGTTTGATACAGCTTTCGAACTTTACTCCAGAGAGCAGGCAGGTGGATACAAGGCCAGCAGCAGTCAATTGTTTGAACTCCATGCAGGTTGCGGGCGACGGGCTGCTGCGCTGGATAGCTTTCGGCAGACATCATTGTCACGTGATTTGCGGGCCGCACTTGGCACCACTCACCTTTCAACACTCAAAGAAATTTTAGCACTGCCAGCCCATGCGACTTTGCTGGTTTTGGTTTCAAATGGGCCGGGAGATGAAATTCGCTTCGCCGCATACTACAAATTGCTGCTCAAACTCTCTTCTGCCAAAATCGTCTTTACATGCGACCCCCGTCTGCAAAGCGTTTTGCAGCGCTCGTTCCCCACTGCAAACTTTATAGCCGTTGATCGCCTGCATCGGTTGTGGAGCGAAGACAACGCAAAACGCCTTAAGTCGGCAAGGCTCTTGCCAAAGTTTTCACTTTATCGCGCCCTTGATGACAACATGTGGACTCGGCGCAACGATTATACGGCGACTGTATTGCACCAAGACATATTGGGCGACCTTGAGCGCGCGAGAATTGCAACTGACGTCGGTCCCTATTTTGCGGTTGAACCACAACGGCGCGCCAGAGCGCGAGTTCTGTTGGCATCGCATCGCAATCAAGCGACGCAACTGATCGGCCTGTGTTGGCGCAGCATCTTCGTCAATAAAACACGCAACGTACATTATCTCGCACTCGAAGAGCTACGGACATTACTAGACACTGCGCAGTGTAAATTTGTGTTGTTACAAGCGAAGCTCGACCCATCAGAGCGGCAATGGCTGCAACAGAACTTCAGTGAAAAAATCGTCTTCGTCGACGCGCTTGATGTGTTGAATGATTTCGAAGGCCTTGCTGCACTCATGTCGGAGCTTGACGCCGTCGTTGCCCCGGCAACGTACATCGCTGAAGCGGCAGGAGCGGTGGGCGTTAGAACCATTTTACTGTCGAATTCCTCGATGAACGCTTATCGGCACGACACCGACATGGTCGATATTCTCTATCCGAACATGGTCCACTGTGAGCCCGAGCAGTTCAGTGAAACCAGCCGCCATGCCGTTTTCAAGGTTTTGGTCCTGTTGCAATCACCCTTGCCAAAACTGACTAAAACCGGAATACCGCGCCTATGACCAACTCATCAACTTTCACCTTGTCAAACACAGTTCTGGCAGAACTGGACGTTTTGCTCAAAGACGTGGCTTTAGCACCGGAGCTTTATCGTCCCACGCAGTTCTGGGCGAACAGCTCAATGTCAATCGTTGATGAATTCAAGCAGCATGGATTTGAAAACTTCAAGGGCCTTCACAGTTCTCGCATGTGGTTTGTGCCGAACTATGGAAAGTTTCGCGAGGCGCCAGCGCGACTGTTGCGGAAGTGGCAGGCTTCGGGGCGTCTGCCAAAATACAAAATAGTGCGCCGCCTCGAAGATTATCTCAGTGGCCGTTTCAAAGCAGTTTCAGATTACCGTGTGGCGAAGGCCGCATTCAAAACGCCGCCGTCTTTTCTCGCACAAGGTGAATCAACAATTGGCAATGGATTGCTGCACAACATTGATGGCGCACCACACTCCAAAGCATCACTTAATTATTTGCGTGGACTTGCGTTTTTGCAACGTGTCCCCGGCTACTCGGAAAATCCTGCGACAAGTTTTCTGGAAATTGGCGGTGGCTTTGGCAGTTTAGGAGAAATTCTTCTTCAAAGCGGCTCTGAAAACCGCTTTGTCGATATTGATATTCCGCCAGTTTTGTCTTCTGCAACCTATTATCTCAAAGCACTGTTCGGAGCAGACAGCATCGCATCCTATGGTGACACAAAAGGCCAGCAACACATCAATCTTGATTCCTTGTTGAAAACCAAACGCGCCGCAACGCTGCCAACTTGGCAGCTTGAAGCCTTGCAAGGCGGTGTGGATTGTTTTGTGAACTTCGTGTCGTTTCAAGAAATGGAACCGCATGTTGTGCAAAACTACATCAGCAAAGTGCAGCCGCTGACGCGGAAATATGTCGTGTTGCGGAACAGCAAGTATGGCAAGCGTTTGGCAAAATCGGCAGAAAGCATTGGCGTTCAGCAGGCCACGACGCTGGATATGATGATCAATTGGTTTTCAGAATTTGAACTGGTGGCGCGGGACAGTTTGGTCTTTGGCGATGAGTCGCGCTTTGGTAAATTCAGATCAGAGGTCGCAGTCTTGCGCCGCAAGTGATCAACCCAAAACCTCCAAGCTGAGAGGCGTGCCACGTTTCAAATCGCTTGCAGCTTTTCGCTTTAACACATGGTCAAGCCATTTCGGTGCGAGTCCAAATCCTGGACGAATGGCACGGACATTTTCCAATGAAAAGGCTTCACCCTTTTTCATGTCTTTGGTCACATAGAGCGAGCGGCGGAAGGCCAGAGATTTTTCTTCCTGCGCTGAAGATATGCCAAAATTCACATGCCCCATGGCTTGCCAAGCGCGTTCAGTTTCAACGACAAGAGACTTCAATTCATGAGGTTCGAGTGAAAATGCACTGTCAACACCGCCGTCAGCACGTGCCAACGTAAAGTGTTTTTCAATCACTGTAGCCCCCAAGGCCACGGCGGCGACGGAAGCGCCAACACCCATGGTATGATCCGACAATCCAACTTGCACGCCAAAGGCTTCACGCAAAACTGGAATGGTGGCGAGATTGGTCTTTTCAGGTGTTGCTGGATACGTGCTGGTGCATTTTAACAGCACCAAGTCTTTGCAACCAACAGCGCGCGCAGCTTTTACCGTCTCATCAATCTCAGCAAGGCTGGCCATGCCTGTGGAAATGATCATGGGCTTACCCGTTGCGGCCACACGGCTCACCAGGGGCAGGTCAGTCATTTCGAAGGATGCAATCTTATAAACAGCAGAGTCTAAGCCCTCAAGAAAATCCACGGCTGAATTGTCGAACGGTGTGCTCATCGGCACCATGCCCAGTTTGCGGGCGCGTTCGAAAATAGGCTTGTGCCACTCCCACGGCGTATGAGCTTCGTTGTAAAGGTCGTGTAGATTGCGGCCATTCCACAGGCTCTTCGCATCATTGATGACAAAATCACCGTCGCGAATATCAAGCGTCATGGTGTCGGCAGTATAGGTTTGTAATTTCAAGGCATGGGCACCACTCGCCGCTGCGGCGTCAACGATGGCGAAGGCCCGCTCCAAAGACTGATTATGATTGCCAGACATTTCAGCGATGATGAAGGGCTTGTGTGTAGTGCCCACACTAAACTGCGCTATATGAAAAGGGGTAGTCATTTTGTTTTTCCAACGGGTTTGTGGAACATGCCGTGTTGGAACACGTAACCACAGGAACGAAACAGTTCTTGCGAGGCAATATTGTCATCAAGCACTGTCGCGCGGATTGTTAGCGCGGCGGATAGTGTTAGCGCAAGCCAGTCTTCGGCGCTCAATAAAAGTGCGGCCCCGCGGCCTTGACCGAGACGATCAGGACCCAAATAAATCGATATTTCCGCCATATCACCTTCAACATCAAAGCGCACCACGCCGAGGGGACCATGTGCGTCCGAAGCAACAAGCAAGTGAACGTTGGATTTCAAAAGCGTGCTGGCAAACCATTTTTCATGATCGGCAAGTGTGATTTCTGCTGCATTACGGGCGAAACGACGGATGCGAATGTCATTGCGCCAAAGCCACATCATTTTGCTATCGCTCGCGTCAGCGCGGCGCAGCGAAATATCTGAAATCAAAAACCGCTCTGCAACACGAAGTCGTCCTTGACCATCGATGCTTTTCTTGCATGTCCCTGACATTTTAATGCGCAGTTCAGCATCGTCCCGAAGTTTCAGTATCGCAGTCTTTAGAGATTGCAGATCAAGGTCTTTTGCATCAAGACCCAAAACAAGACCCAGCGCTTCGGCATTCCGCACTTGTTGTCTTTGATTTTCCGCAATGATGATGGCGATGGATGGCAGCCCCAGAGCAGCGCGTTCCCACAACATGCCGCCGCCTGCACCAATCGCAATGTCATGGGATTGCATGATGTCCGCCACGTTGTTTGAGTCTTTGAAACAATTCCAGCCGCTCTGCAGGCACATCGCTTCAATGGTTCTCTCATCGCAATTCTGACTGCTGATCAGCACCGTGACACGTTCGGCCGGCTGCTGCGCTTGTAGCGTCAGCAGTGTCATATGCAACAGATCAGCACCGCTGAATGCCACCAGAACTGATTTTGCTTTTGTTGACGCTGAGCTTGTTTCAACGACGCGTGAAAACTCTGGCCGCAACAGAAGATAGCGCAAGCCAAATAGTTTTTGCGCATGTGATGGAACAAGATCAGCGTAGTCTTTCGGTGCGTTTTCGCGCAGATTCTGATCGAGCAGAAGATCGCAGTCATGTGCGCGATCAGCAAGATCATCAATGACTCCAACCTTGAAACCTTCGCTGCGGAATATTTTTTCCCAATCAGCGTCCAATGAATAATGATCAACAACAATCCAAATGCAGCGCCGTTGCTTCACGATCTCGAGCGTTTGCGCAGCATCAACTTGCCAAGGTGCTGACAGCCAATGGGCATGGGCTGTGCTGCCAACATTTGGCGCATCAACGACGGGTAAAACTTCTAGCGTGTGACCAGCAGAATCAATTGCGTTTCGAGTTGCCGCGGTGATGCTTCGGCAAATGAAATGGCAGGTCTCACCATTTTCAACCAGCGTGTTGGCTAGCGTGAGGCAGCGCATTACATGGCCATTGCCAATCAGGTCGGAGGCATCAGCGCGAAAGGCAATGGCCATGCTGACTATACTTTCGCCTGCAGTGCCTTGAACATCATCTCGGCTCTGGTCCAGTCTTCCAACGTATCAATATCCTGCACGCGGTAGCGCGGCAACACAACAGGCGCAGAGGCTGGCGAGAACAATGGCGTGTCGTTCAAGAACGCTGCGGCCTTACCCCAATAAAATTGCCCGGCATCATGGAATGTTTCAACGAGGTCTTGCGAGCGAGTCTTGGCAAATTCTGGATACAGGAGTTGCAATCCTTCTGGTGCCATGAACATTGCGCGCTGCACGGCAAAATCGTAACTCGTGACCGAAAACGCATAGTCCTTGTTTGAAGCAATGAGTCGCTGAAATCCCATTTGCAAATCTTCAGCCCGTACGAATGGTGCCGTGGCATAAACACAGCAGCAAATATCTGCCGCAACACCCTGCTCTTCATACCATTGCAAGGCGTGCTTCACCACGGCGGCCGTGCCTTCATGGTCATTGGCCAACGCTGCAGGTCTTATAAAGGGAACTTCGGCACCAAATGATTTTGCAACAGTTGCGATTTCAGCGTCGTCAGTTGACACCACGACATGATCGAATAGCTTACTCTCGCGACAAGCCGCAATGGCATAGGCGATGATCGGTTGGCCTAGAAAACTCCGGATGTTCTTGCGGGGAATGCGCTTCGATCCGCCGCGTGCCGGGATGACGGCGAGTTTCACGCCAGCGCCTGCTTTAGTGTTGCAACAACAAAGTCCTGCTGTTGCTCGGTCAAGCTCGTATAGAGCGGAATAGAAATTGCACGATCATAGTAAGCTTCGCTGGCGGGGAAATCACCACGCTTGAAACCGCGCTCGCGATAGTAGGGCTGGAGATGAACGGGGATATAATGCACGTTCACATTGATATCAGCCGCACGCAGCTTCACAAACACATCCAGGCGCTTGGCCTTGCTGCGCGTTTCGTCAATCTGAATGACATAGAGATGGAAGGCAGAAAGTTCACTCTTCGCGCGGTGCGGCAAGATCAAGGGCAAGTCTTTCAACAGCACATCATAACGCTCTGCCAATTCGTGGCGACGTTTTACGAAACTGTCGAGCCTGCCGAATTGGCTTAAGCCTAAGGCCGCATGAATATCGGTCATGCGATAGTTGAAACCCAATTCCAACATTTCATAATACCAAGGCCCATCCGACGGATTGACCAATTCATGTTCAATGCGGGTGATGCCGTGGCTGCGCAATCGCGCCAGCTCCATGCCCAGATGAGGATCATTGGTCAGTGCGATACCACCTTCACCCGAGGTGATGATTTTTACGGGATGCAGGCTGAAAATGGTGATATCGCTATAAATAGACGCGCCGATGGGTTTGCCATCGTAGCGGCCACCAATACCGTGTGATGCGTCTTCAAGAATTCTGAAGCCATAGGTTTTGGCAAGCGCTGCCACGGCTTTCATATCAACAGGTTCACCTGCAAAATCGACGGGCACAACGACTTTCGGCAAACGACCTTTGGATTTTGCAGCGGCCAGCTTATCTGAAAGTTTTGGAATTGAAATGTTGAGCGTCAGAGAGTCCATATCGACAAAATCAACATCAGCGCCACAATACACCGCGCAGTTTGCGCTGGCCACAAATGTGTTTGGCGTTGTCCAAACCAGATCACCCGGTCCTACGCCTAAGGCCATGCATGCGATGTGTAAGGCAGATGTCGCGCTGTTCATGGCCACGGCATGGGCTAAGCCACAATATTCAGCGACGGCTTTTTCGAAAGCGGCAACAACTGGACCTTGCGTGAGATAGTCAGACTTCAAAACTGCAGCAACAGCTGCCACATCTGCATCTGAAATATCCTGACGGCCATAGGGGATCATAAGTGTACTCCAAACATAGTCAGGTTCTGCATCGCTCTTGAGGTTGTGCGTTTGCTACTGGAGTTTGCCCAGAAAATCCACCAATTCCTTGCGAACTGCTGCATCTGCCACACCTTCGAATGCCATGGTTGTGCCGGCAACGGCGGCCTGTGGGTTGGCCAAATAAGCTTCAAGATTGGTAGCGTTCCACTGCCCGCCCACAGCTTTCATCGCATCGGAATAGGTGGGAACATCAAGACTGCCACGGGCACGCCCCATAACTCCAAAGAGCGAGATTTTACCCTGTTGGGCATAGCCTTTTTCAAAATTGTGGCAGGCCTTGCATTCGGTGTAGACGGATTGGGCGCCCGTCGAAAGCGATGAAACCAGTGTCTCAACTTCCGATTTTTTTTCGTCAACTTCAAGAAACACCAACTGGCCAGAGTTTGTCCATGACACCACGCGACCATCACTTAACCTAATCATATCGCGCAATCGGTCACCCAAGGGAATGACTTCATCATAGACAACGCGCTGTCCATCGAGACGCAAATGATGCAGTGACTGCCCCACCATGCTGGCCACCAAAAGGTCGCCCTCCCAATTGGCCACAAAGCCCTTGGATTGCACAATATTGCTGATGCCAATGGATGGTACAAAACTGAATGCCGGCGTGGCGTAACCGTCATGACGGCCCTCAATTTGCCAATCGCAGCCGTGACAGTCTTGGCCCAGCGTGACCTTTGGCCAGCCATAATCAGTGCCCTCCACGATGAGATTGATTTCATCGCCACCTACAGGTCCATGCTCGGTTGACCATATGTTTCCATCGTCCGCAATCATCAGTCCTTGCGGATTACGATGGCCCACGGAAAACACTCGCGATGTGGCGGTCGCTAAATCAATTTCATGAATCTTGCCATAGTCAACGTTGGCATCAGAAACCGAGACATCGCGCTTCACGCCATCGTTCTTGAAGTCACCAATGGTCAATAGAATTTTGCCGTTGCCGCGATCCACCATGCGCCCGCCAGCTTGGTGGCCAGCAAAGGGCTTTGGTTTATAGCCGCTCAAACCAAGGCAGGGTTTACTTTCGAAAACCTGCCGCCACGCGCCAAACTCTGGAACAGCATTCTGTATTTTGAAGTCGGCGATCACGACACGCAAGGTGGCGCAGTTCGTGGCATCGTCCCAAAAGGTGTGTGACGCCAATATCTGTTTGCCGTCCGTTGTCAGCAGCAAATCATGCAAGCGCATGCCAAGACCCGCGTAGCCAACATTTGTGCCGGGACGAATGGCATAGCCTTGCGCTGTCGCTGCAGCTTCAAAGCCTATTTGATTGACGTCTATTTGTTTGGATAGGCGCGTCAGCTTTGGTGAACCCACGGCGTCTTCGAACAGAAAGAACGCGCCGTTCCGGTTTGCCACCATGATGCCGCCTGGCACTTCAGCAATTGCACCGCCGCCATTATCGAAGTCGGATTGCAAAGCTGGCAAGCTCAACTTGCGAGCCTTCAGCCGCGCAAAACTGGTTTGCACAAACTCTTCGCTTTCAACCGGCACAACGCCCGAAACAGCGGGATTGAACTTCAAGAAGTTCGCAACTTTGTCAGGCGTCAATTCACCCTTGCTCAGCAAATAGGCAAACGCGGCCACGGCCAACAATGCTGCAAGTCCCAACAGTGCCAAAGTGGCTTTCAGAAATCGAAACATATCTTACTTTCAGTGATGAGATTAGATGATAGCTGAGTTTCAAGACATGGTGAAGGTGACGGGAGGGCGCACAGCATGTCCGCGTGCTGCAAGGTAATGTTTGGCGGCGGCCGGCGTTTGTTCTGTGAAATGGAAAATGCTGGCGGCAGCTACTGCAGAAGCGCCGGTGCCTTCTAAGACATCGGCCATGTGTTGATAATTTCCTGCTCCACCAGAAGCAATCACAGGAATGGAGACGGCGCGTGTCACCTCGGCTGTCAACTCAATATCATACCCCGAAAATGTGCCATCACGGTCAATCGACGTCAGCAGAATTTCACCAGCGCCCAACGCTTCTGCACGCTTGGCCCATTCGGCGGGGTCTAGCCCTGTGGCACGCGTTCCTGAATCCGCAAACACTTCAGTTGTGCTATTTGCATGACGCATAACGTCAATTGAAACAACGATGCATTGCGAGCCATAACTTTTCGCACCCTCTGCAATCAGCTCCGGTGTGACAAGTGCGTGGCTGTTCACACATACTTTATCAGCCCCTACTGAAAGTAATTTCCCAATATCATCGGGCGTGCGTACGCCGCCCCCCACCGTCATCGGCATAAAGCATTCGTCGGCGAGATCGTCGATCATGGCAAAGTCTGGTGGACGGCCATCCTTCGTGGCGGTAATATCAACCAGCACGATTTCATCGACGCCACGCATATTGTAAACCTTGATGGCCTGCAGCGCACTTCCCGTGCGACGCCAGCTGTTAAAGCCCACACCTTTAACGAGGCCAACATCCTTCAGCAGCAATGTGGGCATCACGCGAATTTTGACCATCACTCACATCGCTAAAAAGTTTTTAAGAAGTTGAAAGCCTACAGCCTGGCTCTTTTCAGGATGGAACTGTGTGCCAAAAATATTGTCGCGCCCGACGATTGACGCAAAGCCACCAAATGACGGTGTGGTTGCTTGCGTTGTTTCAGCTTTGCGGGTGTGAAAATAGTAGCTGTGCACAAAATAGAAATCGCTGCCGTCGGCAATGTCTTTGAGCAGTGGGCATTTGCGCTGATCATGCACCGTATTCCAGCCAATGTGGGGCACGCGTTCATTGGCCTTCTTTGACTGCAAGGGTAAGATTTCGCCGGGCACCAATCCAAGACCCGGGCATTGTTCCATTTCCGTGCCAAGCTCGGCCAAAATCTGCATGCCCAGACAAATGCCTAACACCGGGCGCTTTGCAATATTCGCAACGGTTTGAATTGCGTCGATGACACCGATTTCTGTGATGCGGCGCATGGCAGCGGGAAATGCGCCAACACCGGGCAATATCACGCGGTCGGCTTTGGCAATTGTGGCGGCATCGCGCGTGACCAGCGGCTCAGCGCCACAATATTCAAGAGCGCGCGCAGCCGAGTCGAGGTTTGATAAACCACTGTCGACGATGACGACGCGCAAGCTCACGGTTTAGACATTGTCATCAAGGCGCTTGGTCAAATTCAAGTGTTTGTCCTTGACCAGATTGCCCGAAGAGTTGGTGACGAAAATGCGCTTGTTGGTCCAGCGATCACATATGCGGACATATTCTTCGAGCGACATATCAAACTCCGCCAGAATTTTTTCAACGGGCTTTCCAAGATAGGTCCATGGAAATTTTCCGTCATGACGTTGCACCAGTTTCAATGCATCAGCACGCGACATGCGACCACGACGAATGTGATTGGATGCAATGTCAGTGGCGCGGCCAAAACCATATTTCAAATACTTAAAATAGTCGTGAATACCCATCTGGTGATTATCGAGGTTTTCGTAATTGGCCAGTGCACCTTCCACCATGCTGGGGAAGGTTTCAAAGCCATAGCCTTGGGCGATGAGTGCGTTCTGGTAACCGTCCCATGGATAATAATAGCCCAAGAAAATGCCGGTTACGCCGACACGGGTCAAGTCTTCATCGCTTGGATATTTGTACTGGATCAGATCACGCTCGGTGATGCCCATCTGGCCGACCATGTCAGACACGCGCAATCCTAAGAGCCCGCCAAATTCTTCCAGCCAACGGCGGTCAAGAATGTTTTTCGTCGTCGATGACGCCGGGCCACCATATTCATGCTGTGGGTTTTCGCCCCATACAATCAGCGGCACATTAAACTGCACGGCCATACGCACAGGAATGGTGAAAATGGTAACGTGTTCCGGCCAAGATACATCGCCTATCGTGGTCAGGCAGAATTTATTGATCTTGCGGCGCACGACAGGATTGGTTGTCACCTCGACAAAATCCACGCCGAGCTTTTTCATATTTTCGAGGTTGCGTTTGCCAATGTCGCTCAAGTCGTCGGTGGTGGCTGTGACGCAGAGGGGGTTCATGCCCAGTTCTAACAGGCGAATGAGCTGGTAGGTGCTGTCCTTGCCGCCACTCACGGGAACGATGCAGTCATAATTGGCGTGGTCGGATTTCCGATATTTCGACAACACGACCTTCAATTCGTCAAGGCGTGCATCCCAATCCACAGCGTCACGGGAATTGTAATTGGCGCAGGCATTGCAAACACCGTGTTCGTCAAATGACAGGTCAGGTTTGGTATCGGGGTAGAGACACTTCTTACAATAGAGCACGATGAATTCCCACAGACGGGTCACCGTCTGACCCAATGCGCAAGGGTCTTAAAGTTTACCCCCTAGGGCGTCAATCAAGAGTTGTGGCAATTTATCTGAAGGAAAAATGGTACCACCACCCCGGCTCGAACGGGGGACCTCTAGATCCACAATCTAGCGCTCTAACCAACTGAGCTATGGCGGCACACGTGCGTCTCACTAGCCGTCTGTGTTGGTAATTTCAACTCTCAAAACAGAAAGGCCCCGCATTTCTGCCGGGCCTTCGAAAATGATCACTTTCATGGAGGAAACGTGATCAGCTTTGTACAGTATTAGGCTGCTTTGCCGAGGAATGGCTTCATCGCATCAGCCAATGGGGCTGATGTTTCGCGCACAACGGTGGCAAACAGGCCGTTCATGGCTTCAAACTGGCGTGTTGCCACGTCCTGTTGTGCCTTGAAGAAATTCTGCTGCAGGCTCCAGAACGATTCTGGGGTCTTTGCTGTCAACACGTCACGGGCGTGGGCAAATACAGCCTTGGCGTTGTCTTCTGCAAATTCAACAGCCTTGCTGTTGATGGCGGTGAACTGGGCTTGGGTCTTTTCGAAATTTGGATTGAATTGCATGGGGGCACCTTTTCAGTTGATAGCCAACATATAGAGTGGTTTATGTTGCATTGCAACATTTATTTTGCACTGCACAATGAAATGCACAGACCCATGGTTAATGAAAGGTGGACGTAACCGGTCAAAAGCGATTAATTGACAGCGGTTTAGGGGCAGATCCTGCGAAATTGCCCTTGTGTGTTGGAACTGTAAGTTTGGAATTGTTTGAGGCCATGGTGTTGACACCTCCCACGCTTGAGGATTTGCGCGATTCCGCTGCTGCGGCATGGCTGTGGGATTGCGCGCGAGGACGCATCGTCTGGGCCAACCGCCCGGGTGTGCAGGCTTTCGACGCCACGTCACTGTTTGATTTGATCGATCGACCATTTGACCCAAGGGAACAAGGCGTTGCCCGGGTGACCGAGCTTGGTCACAGCTTGGAGCGCGGCAAGGGTGAGCGCGCTTTGCTGCACTTCCCGTCTGTTGGTGCCGTTGTGCCGCTGGACTGCCGCTGCTGGCTGCACTCCCTTGCCGATGGGCGCAGCGGTGTGTTGGTGGTGCAAGAGCCCGAAAAGCCAAAGCTTGGCGCCGCACCTGATGGCGTTGCCGGTTCCGTGTTGGCCACCCTGCCCGTGCCCCTTTTGGTGCTGGATGGCAATGGACAATTTTTGCACGCTAATGAAGCCGCACGCACATTGCTGTCTTCTGATGGTCATGGGTCACTCGCTGAATTGCTGGGATCGGAAGAACGCGCTGCTCGATTGTTGTCGCGCTTGGTTGCCACCTCATTGGCAACATCTACTGAAACTGTGACGCTCCAAAACATGACGCGGGCGTTGCGCTGCACCTTATCACGTGCGGGCGATGACACGTTAACGCTGTTGCTGGAAGACGTGACGGAGCGCCGTGCGCTTGAGCAAGATATGCTGTCACGGCAGATAGCGGCCTTGGATGCGAAGGTGGCAAGCGCTGTTGCACCATCCGTTGAACAAGCGCCTGCCGATGCGTTTCAAACGCTCGGCAAGGCCATCACCGAGACCATGAAGGCGCAAGACGCGCCTGCTGTTGCAAAAGTTGAAGCCGATGCGGTCACTCCTCCGGAACCTGTTGCTGTACAACGCACCCACTTCAAAGTGCCATTCGTGCCTGAAGCCATCGCCAACAGTTTAGAGCGTACGGGCAAAGCCATTTTGGTGTTGCGCAAAGGCGAGGGGTTATTTGCCACACGTGACGCTGCTCGATTATTAGGACATCAGACAGTGCAAAGCCTGTTTGCTGATGCTGCCGTTTGGTGTGCACTTAGCGAAAGCAGCAGCGGCGCTACATTAAGTCTGACGACAGCCTCTGGCGAAACCCGGGCCTTTGCCTGCACACGTGCGCAAATTCCGTGGCTGTCTGGCCCTGCTGATCAATTCGTGCTCGAAGCACTGAACCAACAAGCAGACTTCAAACCTGTTCCCGTCATTGTGGCATCGACACCTGTTGTCGTAGCGCCACCTGCGCCTGCTGCAATCATCGAAGAGGCGGCACCTGTTGTAGCTGCACCCGTTGTAACTGCACCTTCAGCCAACGCCATTGCCCATGATGAATTGAAAGCCATTCTTGATGTGGCATCAGATGGCATTATTACTTTGGATGCAGACGGCAACATTTTGAGTTTCAGTGCCGGCGCACAATCGATTTTCGGTCAACATGAAGCTGATGTGTTGCAGCGCCCGTTGTCGAGCTTGCTTAAAACTGACAGCCGCAAGATCCTGCGCGACTACATTTCCGGTCTCACAGGCCCAGGCCTTGCCAGTGTGTTCAATGATGGTCGCGAAGTTGTAGCAGAAACGCCCAATGGCGGCAGTGTGCCATTGTTCATTACCGTCAGCCGTTTGCAATCACCGCAATCGCGCGCCAGCCTCTGCGCTGTTGTACGTGACATTACCACATGGAAACGCAATGAAATTGAATTGATGACAGCAAAGGAAGACGCTGAAGCTGCCAATCGGCAGAAGTCAGACTTTCTCGCCCGCATCAGCCATGAATTGCGCACGCCCTTGAATGCCATCCTCGGCTTTTCAGAGGTCATGCGGTCCGAACGCTTTGGTGAATTGCGCAACGAAAAGTATCGCGGCTACGCCAACGACATTCATTCCAGCGGTGAACACTTACTTGCACTCATCAACGATCTTTTGGATTTGTCGAAGGTTGAAGCTGGAAAGCTGGAGTTGAATTTCACAGCGGAAAGCCTGTCTGACGCCACCGACCATGCGGTGCGCCTGTTACAGGAAGAAGCCCGCAATGCCCGCGTCTTGGTGCGCACAGCATTCCCCGCGAAATTGCCGCGCGTAGTAGCTGATCACCGCTCCTTGAGACAGATCATGTTGAACCTGCTATCAAACAGCATCAAATATACGGATGCGGGTGGGCAGGTTATTGTTTCTGCCTCTGTCGAAAACGATGGCACGCTGCTGTTGCGTGTGAAAGACACTGGCATCGGAATGTCGGACAGCCAGTTGCAAGACGCGTTGAAGCCTTTCACGCGTGTTGAAACCGCCGAACGCACACGCCAAGGTACAGGTTTGGGTCTGCCATTAACCAAAGCATTGATTGAAGCCAACCGTGCCAAGCTTCGCATCACCAGCGCGCCTTCACAGGGCACCATGGCCGAGATTGTGTTTCCGGGCACACGCGTTCTGGCGGAATAGGCATTGCAGACAATGGTCGCTTCACCACTCCGCCGACATTGGTGGGCGCTGTTGTTGGCGCTGGCGATGGCAACGCCCGTGCTGGCCGTTGCGGTGCTGGCACTGGGTGGTGGTCTTTCATCATGGCCAAATCTTATCGCAAACGTTTTACCGCAATTGGCCATTACAACAGTTTTGCTGTGCGGGCTCTGCGGCCTGCTTTCACTCATCCTCGGCACGGCCTGTGCTTGGCTTGTGAGTTTCTATAATTTTCCGGGGCGCACATTTTTAAGTTGGATGGCACTGCTGCCGTTGGCATTGCCGGGCTATATCATTTCATTTGTCTATGTTGACGCTCTCACCTTTGCTGGACCACTGCAGACTGCCCTTCGCAAGCTGTTTGGTTGGGCATCGCCTGCGGATTATTGGTTTCCTGAGATACGATCGGTTGCGGGGGCAGCTATCGTTTTATCCCTCGCACTTTATCCTTATGTTTATTTGGCGGCGCGGGCTGCGTTTTTGCGTCAACCTGCCAATCAGTTGCATGTGTCACGCACGCTGGGCAGGTCGCCGTTTCGTGCCTTTGTTGAAATCGCCTTGCCTCAGGCGAGACCTGCATTGTTCATCGGCACATTACTTGTGATCATTGAATGTTTGAACGACATTGGTGCCGCCACGTTCTTTGGCGTGCGCACACTCACCATTGCCGTCTATTCAACATGGCTTGACCAGGGAGATGTGGGAGGGGCCGCACAAATTGCAATGCTGCTGTTGATGGTATTAGGGACGCTGGTTTATTTTGAATCGATCGCCAAGTCCCGCACAGCCCATCGTACCAAAATGAGCGGCTTTGCGTTGCGTGAAAACTTGCCCGCCAGAAAGGCGTTTGCTGCCTTTGTCGTGCTGGCACTGCCCGTTTTACTTGGCTTTGTTATTCCAGTGCTGCTGTTATTGGGCCACAGCCTGCGACGGATCGACGAGATTTTTATCACCGATACAGTAAGCGCTCTCAGCCATTCACTCGAGCTTGCAGCTTTGGCTTGCGTGTTAACAGTCCTCATTGCATTGGCTTTGATCTATGCCAATCGCGAACGGTCATCATCGCCCCTCACATGGACGACGCGGCTTGCAAGCCTTGGCTATGCCTTACCCGGCGCAGTATTGGGCCTTGGCATTCTCATCCCGCTTGGACAGTTTGACCAGTGGATGAACGCCGTGTTGCAATCGATTTCGGGTTGGAAGCCGGGTCTCGTATTGTCTGGCGGCATATTCGCTTTGGTGTTTGCCTATGTGACTCGGTTTCTGATCATCACTTTGAGTAACATTGGTGACGGCATGGACAAGATCCCAACGCATCTTGACAGTGTGGCCCGTACCTTAGGGCGTACGCAGTTTCGCGCTTTCATCGAAATTCACCTGCCCTTGTTGAAGCCATCCATTATTGCAGCCAGCCTGTTGGTACTAGTGGATGCAATGAAGGAACTGCCAGTGACATTAATCTTGCGGCCGTTTGATTTTGAAACCTTAGCCACCCGCGTGTTTGCTCTGGCGTCTCTCGGGCAGTTTGAGTTTGCTGCGATTCCAGCACTCGCAATTGTTGTGGTGGGTCTGGTGCCAGTCATTGTGTTGTCATACGGCTTGCGACATAGCGCTGATGATACATAATCTCGTGCCATCAAAAGGCCTAAACTGCTGCTGCATAAGGCGGGATATGAAATTGAAATCGCGTCCATTATTTTTAATCGTTTCCACGCTGTGCATTTTGCTTTTGGCCGTCGCATCCTATGGCTTGGCGCTTTTACCGCAACGCGGCCTCAGCGCGCTCAAAGCTGATCTGTTGCGTGACAGCGGATTGGTTCTGGATGCCAGTTCCGCGCATATGGATTTTTCAGACGGCATTCACATTGTTTTGGATAACGTCAGCCTTGCAGGGCGCGATGCCACTCCCTTTAGCATGACAGCCCGCAGTATCACTGTGCCCTCGTGGTTTAACGATGATCTTGTCGTTGATCAAGCCGTGATTGATGTGGACCTTGGCCAATTGGACGGTGTTGCCAAGGCGTTGCCCAAACAACTCACGTTGCACGACAGCACCTTTAAATTCCGCGACCGCAAGCGTCAGGCGCTGATCGCGATCACCGATGTCAACGGCACAGTATCAGCCGATGGTGAGAATGGTCTCAAAGGCAGCTTCCGCATGTTGTGGGACAATCAGGTGTCGGACCTCAGCTTCAGTGTTGATGACCGTACACGCCTTTCAGATTCTGGCAGCCCTGCGGATGTCAGCCTCAGTCGCAAAGAACACAGCCTTGCTTTATCAGGTCGCATGAAACTGGCGTCGGCCTTGGAACTGGACGGGCAGCTTTTGGGGCGCTCCGACAATTTGCATCTGTTTGCGAAATGGCTAGGCATGCCCATCAGCCTGTTAAGCGAAGATGCAAAGGTGGAGATGAGCGCAGGCTTATCCATGAAAGGCCTTGCAGCGAACTTTTCGAAGCTCACGTTTAATGCCGGGAACACCACAGTAACCGGTGATGCGGAATTGGCTGCGGGTGCTGACCGCGCAAGACTGTCAGGGATATGGGCCGTCAACACCATCGACCTCTTGACTGCACCCAGCGCAAACTATCTCGCAGCGCCTTGGAGTGAAAAGCCACTGCCCGTGCAAGACCTACTCGCACTCGATGCAGATGTTCAAATCAATGCGCAGTCATTGGGCTTGGGCGCGCTGCGTACAGGACCTGCTGCCCTCACCTTCAAAATGCAAGCAGGTGTCTTAAATCTCAGGGCCGCACGGGTTCCCGTTGCTGAGGGCACCGCTGACTTGGAATTGAAACTGGGGGCAGACAGAGCGGGACTTTTGCTTGATACAAAATTCAATCTCAAATCCACCAAAGCACAAGCGCTGCTGAATAGCTTGCTTGGTTTTGCAGCACTCGATGGACCGCTGGATGCGACGGGGGAACTCACCTCCACTGGCGTCCACGCAGCTGGTTTGGTGTCCACGTTAAAAGGAAAACTCAACTTGAAAACGCCGCAGGCCATATTGAAGGGTGTTGACCCTCTCCCCGTCATGGCGGCAGCGGCACAGGGATGGAGTAAGGACGCGACCAAAGATTCCGCGCTCAACTTTTCACTCGACATGGTCTTGGAAGAAGGCGTGGCACGCTTGGACAGGTCTGACGCAGCGTTGGGCAGCATCAGCTTCAAACCTAAGGGCGAGATCGATCTGTTGCGGCAAGCGCTTTCACTTACCTTGTCTCCCAAAGGCCAGATCAATGGCAATCCCCTCCCCGCCACCTTAAAAATGGAGGGGCCTTGGGTGTTACCGCAATTTGCAACGGGCAATTGATCCTGCTTCAGAACAGAGGCACACTCGCAACATGATCCGGGTACAACAACAAGCCTTCGACGTGGGCCATGAAATCAACGCCATCAAAGCGGGCAAGCCGCAGATTGGTGGTACGGCAGTGTTTGTGGGCACGGTGCGCGACATCAACAACGGCGCAGATGTTTCAGCCATCACGCTTGAGCATTATCCCGGCATGACAGAAAAAGCGCTGGCCGAGATTGAAGCCGAAGCGCGCGCTCGTTTTGCGCTTGATGATGTGTTGATCGTACATCGCTATCGGGCGCATGGAACCGGGCGATGACATCGTACTGGTTGTTTGTTGTTCGGCGCACCGCGATGCGGCTTTTGATGCCTGTCGCTTCCTCATGGATTTTCTGAAAACCAAAGCACCGTTTTGGAAACTTGAAGAAGGTGAAGGCGATGCCCACTGGGTTGACGCCCGCGACAGTGATGATACAGCGGCGGCGCGCTGGACCAAAAAATGAGTTGGCGCAGTGTTGGCTATGAATGGGGTGGCGTGTTGCTGCTGCTTCTGCGTTTTAGCTGCTATTCATATTTTCAAACCGGAATGGACTGGCATTGTCGTAGGTACCACGCCGCAGCAAGACAGTGCCTATCATGCCATTGACGGCGATTCCTTTAAAGCGGGTGAAACTGAAATTCGACTGCATGGCATCGACGCACCAGAATATCGGCAGACATGCACGGACAGTGCTCGCAAACAACAACGCTTGCGGAAAATTGGCGCGTGATGCGTTGTCGAAACTCATTCGCGGTCAAAACGTGGCTTGCAAAATCATTGATCGCGATCGTTACGGCCGGCAAGTCTCAGCCTGCAAACAAGGCACACTCGACATCAACCGCGAGATGGTGCGGTTGGGTTGGGCCATCGCTTATCGCAGGCATGCCCACAACTATGTTGCAGCAGAACGAGAAGCAAAAGCTGCAAAGCGCGGCATCTGGGCGTGGACATTTGAAATGCCAGAGGATTATCGCGCACGCAACCGAACGGTTCAAGGCAGTGCAGTTGATTTTGACTTCAAAGACGAGTGATCAAACCTTCACGGCACCTTTGCCATCATGCTCAAAACACAAATCGAGCACCTTCTGCAAATCTGCTGCACGGCGGAAACCGGGATCGCCATTCTTACCGTCCACACAGGCCGTGATGAACTTGCGGTAATTGGTTTCAACTGGCGTTGGCTTGATGTGGTTCCACGCCATGGTGTGGATGTTTTCACCCAAACACATGCGCAGTTCCGTCCAACCTTCAAAGTGTTTCACTTCAACAGCGCCCTTATCGCCGTGGACGCGCAAGTGGAGTTCATTGTCGTGCCCTGTCATAAAGCGCGAGGCTTGGATAATACCAATTGCACCATTACCGAATTCAACCGTCATCACGGCGGAGTCATTGGCATCCAGTGGATATTCGCCAATCTTGTCGCCTGGTGCCTTGTGAAAAGTTTTCAAGCGCGACTGGATCGACACTGGCATGGCATCGCAGGCGAAGCTGGCGAAATCCATGATGTGAATGCCAACGTCACCCAAGCACACCGAGTGAACCGTGCTTGCTTGATAAGCGCCACAGCCACATGGGCAATTCATTCCATTTGCCCCAATGATTGCCGACAAGCCACGATTGACGATAGCTCGCCTCGACATGGCGGATGTTGCCGAGTTGACCTGACGTCACAAGTTTGCGCGCTTCATGCAGTGCCGCCACATTGCGATAGGTCAGGTTCACCATGTTGATGAGGCCCGCCTTGTCAGCGGTCGTTGCCATTTCGTCGGCGAGTTTGAAATTTTCCGCCAAAGGCTTTTCGCACAACACATGCTTTTTCGCGTGCAACAACTTCATGGTGGTGGGATAGTGAATGGCGTCCGGGGTCACGTTGGTGGCCGCATCAAACTGGCCCCAGGCAATGGCCTTGTCCAAATCTTCAAAATGATTCTTGATTTTGAACTGCTTGGCAAATTCGGCAGCGCGCCCGGCATCACATCAACCGTGGCCACGATTTCACAACGCGGGTCTTCTTGGAAAGCCGTGGCATGGGCTTTGGCCATGCCACCTGTGCCAAGAATGATCAGACGAATTTTCTTGGTCATCTCAGCGGAAACCCTCTTCGCCATCTTCGTGCAGGCGCGGGCCTTTGATTTCCAATGGTATCGGCGCCTTGTCGGCAGGAACATTTGGCGACGGGTGAATACCAACCCACGGCTTAGCCGGATTATAAGCCCAGCGCGTGGCGTTCTTGATCACCTTCAGCACCAGTGGATTGTGATAGGCGGTATAGGCTTCGTGACCGGGGCGGAAATAGAATATCTTTCCCGCACCGCGTTGATAGGTGACACCGGAGCGGAACACTTCACCACCTTCAAAATGCGAGATCATCACGGTTTCCAATGGTTCTGGAATCGAGAAGGGCTCGCCATACATTTCTTCGTTTTCAATCTCGATCATTTCGGGAAGACCCTGAGCAATCGGATGATTTGGATTGACGATCCAGACGCGTTCTTTTTCTCCAGCTTCACGCCACTTCAATGAACATGGTGTACCCATGAGTTTTTTGAAAATCTTCGAGTAGTGGCCAGAGTGTAGAACAATGAGGCCCATGCCTTCCCAGACGCGCTTTGCAACACGTTCGACAATTTCATCCTTCACATCGCCGTGGGCGGCATGGCCCCACCACAACAACACGTCAGTTTCATCCAAACGTTTTTGCGACAAGCCCGTGTTCCTTGTCGTCATCGAGCAAGGCATGACTCAACACTGAAATCCTTGTCGCCCTTGTAGGCGTTCTTCAAGGCACCATGCATGCCCTCAGGATAAAGCGACGCCACCAGCTTGTTGGTTTGTTCGTGGCGGTGTTCATGCCAGATCAATGTACGTATCGTCATTTGCCTTCAATTCTCTTTCCGTCTGCGTCAAAGCGATGAACATGCGAGTCTGTCGCTTTCAAATGAACTTTGTCGCCGTTCTTCACGGCGGTTTTGCCGTTTTCACGGGCCGTGATTAGCCCATGTTCGGTTCTGACATATATGAAACTATCGCTACCCAGCACTTCCGTATATTCAACGCTGCCAGTGATGGTTCCCGCTGATGTACGCGGAACAATCTCGAGATGTTCAGGCCGAACACCCAAGCGTTTTGCACTTCATGCGTTCTGCTGGTGCGCCTGTGATCAAGTTCATTTTGGGTGAACCGATAAAGCCCGCAACAAATGTGTTGCCGGGCTTTTCGTAAAGCTCCATCGGCGTTCCCACTTGCTCCACGCGGCCCGCTTGCAAGACCACGATACGGTCAGCGAGCGTCATGGCTTCCACCTGGTCATGGGTGACATAGACCATGGTGGTGTTGGGCATGTCGCGCTTCAGCTTGGCAATTTCCATGCGGGTTTGCACGCGCAATGCCGCGTCGAGGTTTGACAACGGTTCGTCGAACAAGAACACCTTGGCACCGCGCACAATGGCGCGTCCAATGGCAACACGCTGGCGTTGGCCACCCGACAAGGCCTTTGGTAGACGCGCCAGATAAGGTGTCAGTTGCAAAAGCTCGCCAACCTTCTCAACCTTCTTTTTGATTTCATCTTTTGGCAGGCCCTGGTTTTCCAACGCAAAGGAGATGTTTTCATAGACACTCATGTGCGGATAAAGCGCATAGGATTGGAACACCATGGCAATGCCGCGTTTTGACGGTGGCACTTCGTTGACGACGGCATGGTCAATTTCCAGCGTGCCCGATGAAATGCTTTCCAGTCCGCAAATCGAACGCAGCAAAGTTGACTTGCCGCAGCCTGATGGGCCGACAAACACCATGAACTCACCCGACTTAATGTCGAGGCTGACGTCCTTGAGAATATGGACAGCGCCATAGGACTTGTTGAGTTTCGTAAGTTTGATATCGGCCATATCAGCCTCCCTTTACTGAGCCGGCCAGCAGGCCGCGAACGAAATAACGTTGCAATGCAAAGAATACAGTGAGCGGCACAACGATAGTGATGAATGCCGATGCGGTTAGAATTTCCCAATTGCCGCCGCGTGAGCCCAACAAACCGTTGAGCTTACCCGTGAGAACGAGTTGTTCTTCACCTGAGCCTAAGAACACGATGGCCACCAACAAGTCGTTCCACACCCAGAGGAATTGGAAGATGGCAAAGGACGCCAATGCGGGAAAGCACAGAGGCAGCACAATGCGCAGGAAAATTTTAAAGTCGTTGGCACCATCAACCTGTGCTGACTCAATCAAATCACGCGGCAGGCCTGCAATGTAACTGCGCAACAAATAAATCGCGAAGGGAAGACCGAATCCCGTATGTGCCAACCAAATGCCGAGATAGGTTTTCGACAGAAAGCCCGTTGCATTGTAGATTTTCAGCAAGGGAATGAGTGACATTTGCAGCGGCACGACGAGGAGACCAACGATCACCGCAATGATAAAACCTCGTCCCGGCAGTTTCATCCAAGCCAGTGCATAGGCGGCAAAGGCGGCAATCAAGATCGGGATGATGGTTGCGGGAATTGTGACGGTGAGCGAGTTGACGAAAGCCCGCCCGATGCCTTCAGAGAACAGCACATTGCTATAATTCTCAGTTGTAAACTTTGGCGGCACCGAGGTGATGTAGAACAGACGCTGGCCACGATCACCTTCAAAGGCAACGGTGGAGGTGTAAACATATGAGCCGTCAGATTGTACGGTCAGTGTTTTGCCATCTTCAGCGGTTGCCGTGGCACCCGCTGCAAACTCATCAGGCTTGGCAACCTTCAAGCCAAAGGCTTTGATGATGCCTTTGCTTTCAGCGCCTTCAAACAGGTTACCAGCAATTTCGAACTTGCCGTCTTTGCTCACTTGCTTTGCGGGTTCGGCCATGCGGCCTTGGGCCGAACGGTCGGTGGTCGAAAGTGCGGTCCACCAGCCTGATGTTGAGATCAGATTTTTGTCACGCAACGACGACACCAGCAGACCAGCCGTTGGAAACGTCCAGACGGCGACAATCAACAATACCGCGAGATGCAGCGCGAACTTCGAGGGCTCAAGTTTGATGCGGTCCCACATGATCAGTGACCTCCCTTTTGTTCGGCATTGGCTTGGCGAATGTTGTAAATCATGATCGGAAGCACGGCGAGCATGATGATGATAGCGATGGCAGCACCACGGCCAAAGTCACCGCCGCCTCGGAACATCCAATCGAACATTAGGTTTGCGAGAACTTGCGTGTCCCATTGGCCGTTGGTCATGGTCAGCACGATGTCGAACACTTTCAACACCAACACCGTAATCGTCGTCCACACTACAATGATGGTGGTCATGATTTGCGGCACCATGATGCGCCAGAAAATTTTGAAGGGACCAGCGCCGTCGATAGTTGCGGCCTCTAATGTGTCTTCAGGCACACCGCGCAAGGCAGCACCCAGAATTACCGTGGCGAAACCTGTCTGAATCCAGATCAGGATCACCATCAGGAAAAAGTTGTTCCAGAACGGCATGGAAATCCACACCTGTGGCGAACCACCAAACCATTCGACGACGGCATTCAGAATGCCGATCTGTTCCTGACCTTCGCCACGATAGTCATAGACAAATTTCCAGATCACCGATGCGCCGACAAACGAAATGGCGAGCGGCAGAAACACCAGGCTCTTGGCCAATTGCCCCCACCAGATTTTGTCGGTGAGAACGGCGATGATCAGTCCAAAGAATGTACAGGCCGCAGGCACCACCAGCAACCACAACAGGTTATTGAAAATCGACGTGCGGAACTGCGTGTCGTTGAAGGCCCAGGCATAGTTGTTCATGCCAACAAATTTGTCGCCAGCCTTGTCGTGGAAAGACAGCCAGATGGTTTGCAGCACGGGGTAAACCAAATACAGCGTCAGCAATATCAAGGCGGGCCCCAAAAACAGCCACGGCCGAATAGAGGATTGCAGTTTCAAATTACGGATGGAGCGATCATCATTGCTCGCGTTCACAGGCAGCATTTTGTCCAGCAGCGTGTTTGATCCATAGAAATAAGCAAGGCATCCGCCAACGCCAATCAACACTGTGATCAGAGCGGAAAACAATTGAGCAGTCATAGTCATTTCTCCCCAGCGACGCGCGAAGTAACGTTGCATGACAAAAACATGCCACGCAGAATATGTCATGCAGAAAAAAGAGAAAAAGAAAGCGGCCAGCGCTCTATGACCAGCCGCTTCCTAGGCTTTCGGGAGGAAATCGAAAACCGTTGCGTTAAAAGAACCCGGTTGTCGCGCCCCTCGACAACCGGATTGAAGTTTTACTGAAGTTCGTCCCAGGCCTTTTGGATGCCTGCTGCTGTGTCAGCGGCTGATTTGCCACCTACAAAGTCAACCATGCCTGTCCAGAAAGCGCCTGCGCCGATTTTGCCTGGCATCAGATCTGAACCGTCGAAACGGAAGGTCGTTGCTGTTGCCATGATGTCACCCTGCTTGCGGGCGGCATCGCTGCCATAGGCTGCTGGGTTGGCTGATTTCAGTGGTGTCAAGAAGCCACCGTCCTGCATCCAGATTTCATGGGCCAACGGCATCTTCAAGAAATCGATGAAGGCACGTGAGGCTTTTGAATCCTTGGTGATGGTGAACAGTGTACCTGCACCGAGCACTGGCTTACCGAGGTCAGCCATTGCAGCGTAGGTTGGCATGTAGAAGAAGTCAGCATCGGTTCCGAGCTTTGTACCTTCTGGGAAGAAGGCTGGAATGAACGACGCTTGGTGATGCATGTAGCACTTTGGCGGCGATGAGAAGAGACCCTTCGGGCTGTCGCGGAAGTCGACTGAGGCAACACCTGCAGCACCACCATCAACATAGGCATCATTCTTGGCAAACGAGCCAAAGATTTCCATGGCGTTGATGACTGCTGGATCGGTGAACTTCACTGTGTTCTTCACCCAGCCATCGTAAACTTCCGGCTTTTGTGTGCGCAACATAATGTCTTCCATCCAGTCGGTTGCTGGCCAGCCGGTTGCACCGCCTGAACCCAGACCGATGCACCAAGGCTTACCACCGTCTTTGACGATTTTGTCAGACAGGGCGATCAGCTCTTCCATGGTGTTTGGAATAGCATAGCCAGCGTCCTTGAAGTTTTCCGGGCTGTACCACACCAGTGACTTCACGTCGGTCTTGTAGGAGAAGCCAAAGAATTGTGGCTTACCGTCTTTGTCCTTCGAGGTTCCGATATCGACCCATGATTGGCCAGCACCGTAGTTCTCTACCATCCAGGCCTTGTCGGCATCTGTCAGTGGAGACATCAGGCCCTTGGCGGCGAGATCAGCGATCAGGCCTGGCTGTGGCAACACGGTGATGTTTGAAGGCGAACCAGCTTGTGTATCGATCACAACCTGCTGTTCATAGTTTTCAGACGAGGCATACTTCACATCAGCGCCAGTGGCTTGACGGAAATATTCGAGAACCACTTGCACGTGGGTTTCGTCTTCACCGCGCCATGGTCCAAAAATTGTGAGGGTTTCGCCCTTGAGGTCAACCTTCTTGAGGTCTTCAAGGTTAGCCCATGTGAACGGGCCTTCACCTGGCTTGTACTTCAAGTCAGCTGACAGAGCGGGCGATGCCAACGCCAAGGCAAACAATGCTGCCGATACGGCAAAACGCAATTTCATTAGATATCCTCCCAGTGATATTCCATGTCATTTATGGTCCCGAGCGCTTTACGATCAATGTCGCTTCCAAAGCGCTTTGGATAATTTGCATTACCCCCGTCAAACAACAGAGTCAAGCACTTCTCGCGGTAAAAGCACGAAAACATACATATTATTGTGCACTGCAATATCTCGCGCAATTTCATCTCACTTCGCTCAGAATGCGTCACCAGATGACAAATTTAAAGCGCTTTGGGAGATTTCTGGTTATGACTTGATGCGCAAACCTTCTTTATCGAACAAATGCACCATGTCCTTTTGTGCCGACAGGTAGACTTTTGCACCCGTCTCTAAAGTCGACACACCAACTTCACGGACCGTGACCAGTCCATGTTTGGTATCGACGTAGAGGAAACTGTCGCTTCCCAATATTTCAGTATAATCGACGCGGCCTTCAATCTCGCCTTTGGTGCGCGACAATTCGAGGTGTTCTGGTCGAATGCCATAGGTGTGGCAGCCATGCCGTTCAGCAAAGTCCCCCGAAATAAAGTTCATCTTGGGCGAACCTATAAAACCGGCCACGAAAAGATTTGCCGGAGCTTTATACAACTCCATTGGCGTGCCAACCTGTTCAACACGACCGTGATCAAGCACACAGATGCGGTCGGCCAGCGTCATGGCTTCGACCTGGTCGTGCGTCACGTAAATGATTGTGGTGCCGACCATGGAGCGCGACAACTTCGCGATCTCGATACGCGTCGCAACGCGCAATGCGGCATCAAGATTTGACAACGGCTCGTCAAACAAAAACACCTTGGGATCACGCACAATAGCACGCCCGATGGCCACACGCTGGCGTTGGCCGCCGGAGAGTTGCTTGGGCAAACGTTCCATCAACTTATCGAGCTGCAACATTTGCGCTGCCTTGGCGATGCGCGTTTCGGTTTCCTCTGGGCTGGCTTTGGCCAGTTGCATGCCAAAGGCCATGTTCTCTTTAACCGTCATGTGCGGATAGAGTGCATAAGACTGGAACACCATGGCAATGCCACGCTTGGACGGAGCGAGATTGTTCACCACCACGTCGTCGAATTCCATTGTACCGGAAGTGATATCTTCTAGGCCGGAAATCAAACGCAACAGTGTGGATTTGCCGCAACCTGAAGGCCCGACAAACACCATGAACTCGCCCTTCTTGATCTCAAGATCAACGCCTTTGATGACATCGACCGCGCCAAAGGACTTCCTGATATTTTTGAGTGAGATACTGGCCATATGCTGCTCCTTAGCCTTTGACGCCGCCAGCCGTGAGGCCCGAAACAATTTTGCGCTGGAAGATGAGTACAAGAACGATCAGCGGAACCGTTACGATGACGGATGCTGCCATGATCAAGCCCCACGGGATTTCATATTGGCTTGAGCCCGAGAGCAACCCGATGGCCACGGGCACAGTGCGTTGCTCGTTTGATGATGTAAACGTGAGCGCGAACAGAAATTCATTCCATGCCGCAATGAAAGCCAGCAAACCCGTGGTTGCCATTGCTGGCCACATCAACGGCAGGAATACGCGACGGATAATAATCCATGGTGTTGCGCCATCCACGATCGCGGCCTCTTCAATTTCAACCGGGAGCTCGCGCATGAACGTCGTCAAAATCCATACGGTGAAAGGGAGCGTGAAAATGGTGTAAGAGAAAATCAGCGCCCACATGGTGTTGTGCAAGCCTGTGAACCGTACAAGTTCAAACAAGCCAGCGAGCACCGCAATTTGCGGGAACATGGACACGCCTAAGATCGTTAACAGCAGCAAACCACGGCCACGGAAATTGAAGCGCGACAATGCATAGGCCGCGGTAACCGCGAGAAACAGTGACAGAACAACCACCGATGTTGACACAACCACCGAATTCAAAAGATTGCGTGGAAAAGTGCCGGTGGTCAGCACGTCTCTATAATTGCTGAGGTCAAAGGCAATCGGCAGATAGTTGACTTCGAAAATGGCAGTGCCCTTTTCGAGGCTGGTCAGGATTGCGTAGTAAAACGGAAACACCGCGATCACGACAATGATGGCGACAAGCAAATAGAAGAGAGCGGTTTTGGTGTAGTCCCACAACATCAACGGTTTCCTCCATCAAAGTTCACTTTGCCGAGCCACATGTAGAGCACGGTAATTCCTGTCAAGATGAGGAACAGCATGGTGGCTTGTGCCGAACCCAAGGCAAATTTGTCAAAGTCGATCAGGTTCTCGCGTGACAATACGGAGATGGTTTTGGTTGAGGAACTGTTGGGCGTCAGCACATAGATCAAATCGAATATGCGCATGGCGTCGAGCATGCGGAAGATGACGGCCACCATCAATGCAGGCTTCACCAAAGGCAGTGTGACTTTGAAGAACGTCTTGACCGGATGCACGCCATCGACTTTTGCCGCTTCATAAATATCACTTGGAATAGTTTGAAGTCCTGCCAAAATCAGCAAAGCCATGAACGGCGTGGTTTTCCAAACGTCGACGATCAACACGGCAGCCATGGCGGTGTCGGTGCTGGCGGTCCACGCGATGCCCTTGTCGATGATGTGTAGCTTCATCAACATGTCATTGATGATGCCGAACTGATCATGGAACATCCAAGACCACATCTTTGCCGACACAATCGTGGGAATGGCCCAAGGCACCAAAATGGCGGCACGCACAAGGCCTCGCCCTTTGAAGTTGGCGTTGAGCACGAGCGCCACCACCATGCCGAGGCAAGTTTCAATGGTGACCGAGACAACTGAGAAGCGCACGGTGTTCCAAACGGCATTCCACCACACAGGGTCCATCAGCAAGCCGCCATACAGCACCTTGCCACTCTTCATCGTTGTCATTTTAAAATAGTTATTAAAGCCCACAAATTTCGCGTTGTAGAGATCGGTCAGCGAGGCATTGGTGAATGAGAAATAGATGGTGCGCATCAGTGGCCATCCGGCCACGAGCAGCAAGGTTAAAACCATGGGGAGCAAAAACCATCTGGCCGCGCGCAAACGTTCAGCGCGCAGTTCAGACATTCCAGTGTTGGGTGTTGTCATGCGAGCATCCCCGATTTGCTACAATTTTTGAAGCGTGCAAAATGAATATGAAGTTGCGTCGGGCTTTCACCCGACACAAGGGTCGCGATTGCAATTTTTTTAAGATTCAGACGGTGAACCGGGCGGCGGCCTCACGCCGCCCGGCCATGTCAGGGTCGACCTGCGGAGGAAATTACCAGGCGTCGCCCTTAAGTTCTGTCAACTTGGCTTCGAGCGCTTCCAAGTTTTCCTTGGCTGTGCCCTTGCCAGACAGTGAGTCATGTACGGCGGACCAGAACAGCGAAGACACTTCGTTGTACTTCACCTTGGCTGGTGCCGATGGACGTGGAACAGCGTTCAGGAACACTTCCTTCCAACGTGGAATGATCGGCTGGGCTGTTCCAATGTCTGCATCATCATACAGAGAGATGATGGTTGGCAATTTCGAACCCTTGATGGCATTTGCCTTCTGGTATTCTGCACCACCAAGGTACATGGCCAGGCTGACTGCCGCATCAGTGTTCTTGGAGTACTTCGAAACCGCAACGTTCCATCCGCCGAGTGTTGCAGCCGACTTCGTGTCACCGCCAGCGGTTGGCAGGGTTGTTACATCGAACAAGCCTTTAACCTTTGAGTCATCGCCATTGCCGAGACCATAGGCATAGGGCCAGTTGCGCATGAACACGGCATTGCCAGTTTGCCAAACGCCGCGGGCTTCTTCTTCCTGGTAGGCCAGAACGCCTTCTGGCGAAATGGTGCCGACCCAGCTCTTGACGGCATCAATAGCAGCCGCAGCTTTTTCGTTGTTGATCGAGATGGTGCCATCTGGCTCAATGATTTGACCACCACCGTGGGACTTTACCCATTCGAGCGCATCGCAGGTCAGGCCTTCATAGGCATTGCCTTGGAACACAAAACCTTGAATGTCCTTGTTGCCAGCAGCGCGTTCGCCGTCTTGGATTTCCTTGGCGGTTGCAGCCATGTCAGCCCAGGTCTTTGGAACTTCCTTCTTGTACTTTTCCAGAAGGTCTTTGCGATAATAGAGTGCGGGCGCGTCGGTGAAGTGTGGAACGGCAACCAGTTTGCCATTTACGGTCTGCGATTCAATGATGGATGGGAAATGCAAAGGCGCAATGTCCTTGGCGGCGGCTGTGAGATCAACGAATTGGTCTGCCAATTGTGGAGCCCAGATCACGTCGGTCATATAAATGTCGATGTCAGAGTTGCCAGCAGCAAGCCAGAGACGATACTGACCAAACTGGTCTGTTGTCGAAGATGGCATTGGAACGATTTTTACGGTGTGGCCGGACTTGGCTTCCCAAGGCTTCACCAATTCTTGGAATGTTGCGAGATCGTTGCCCGTAGCACCCGATACGATCGACAATTCTGCAGCAAGTACTGCATTAGATGCCAACATGGCGGTGGCTGCAGCGGCAGCCAAAAGATACTTCTTCATGAAATCCTCCCAGATTTTCGGTTTTAATTTCCTTCCAAGCACCCGAGAATTTACCTTTTGGTCTATTTTCCAAAGCGCTTTGGTAGATTTAGCCATAAACCTGAGCGCTTTCAGAGTCAAGTATCCCCAACCAAATGCAGCCAATTATCGACATTTTTGCTGCACTGCAAAATACAGCTTCGCAACCGCAATATGTGTCTTGATTGATTTGTCATACAAGACTTGAAAGCGCTTTGGGAAATCTCTAGGCTGCAAAATCATGAATCTACGTGACCTTTCCACCATCCTTGGTTTGTCGCAAACCACTGTCAGCCGTGCGCTGAACGGTTTTCCTGAGGTATCGGAGGAAACCCGGGTGCGGGTGCGGGCGGCGGCGGAGATGCATGGTTACCGCCCATCGGCTGCGGCCCGGCGTTTGGCCACGGGGCAATCGGGCACGCTGGGTGTGGTGTTTCCACGGGAACGCAACATGCTGGGGGATTTGCTGTTCACCGAATTTCTGGGCGGTTGCGTCGAGCAAGCCTCTGAACTGGGCTATGACATCACACTGGCAATGGCGTCTGGCGCGCAATCGGAAGAGTCGAGTCTATCGCCGCGCCGTGCGCTCGGCCCGAGTGGACGCGATGATTTTATCAAGCCCGTTGCTGGCCGATCCGCGCCTCGATTTGCTGCGGGGGCTGAACATGCCCTTCATCGTGCATGGCCGCACCACGTCGGCCGTACCCTACCCGCATATTGATATCGACAATGAGGGTGCCTTTTTCAAAGCTGGCAAATTGTTGACCGATCTTGGCCATCGCCGCATTGCGCTTTTGAATTTTGATGTGAATTTCAATTTCGCCAATGATCGCATGAATGGATATCTGCACGCGCTCGCCTTGGCGGGGTTAGAGCGTGACTGCGAGTTGATCAGCAACTCGCCGATGACCGAAAGCTCAGGCTACCAAGAAGCCGCGCGGCTGTTGGCGCTGTCTGAAGGTGCGCGGCCGACGGCATTTTTATGTTCGTCACTGTCGCAAGCCATGGGCGTGTCACGCGCCGTGCGTGAACTTGGCCTCAAAATTGGCAAAGACATTTCCTTGATTGCCCATGATGACCGCTTGCATGAATTTCACGCTGAGACCTTCGACCCACCCCTCACCGCAACACAATCATCCATCGGCGATGCTGGAAAACGCGTGGTGGAATTGTTGATCATGCAACTCTCTGACAACACCGCAGCACTGGCGCAAGAAGTTTGGCCGGTGGATTTGGTGGTGCGCGCGTCAACTGGTCCAGCGCCACAATGACACGATGGGTTGTGTTGCTGCGCGCTGTAAATGTGGGTGGCACGGCAAAACTACCGATGGAAGAGTTTGGCACCGCACTCGAATCTGAAGGCTTCACGAAAGTCGAAAGCTATATCGCTTCCGGCAATATCGCACTCGAGTCAGATCAAGACGCCGAATTCATCCGCACACGGATTGATACTCTGCTCAATACCACATTCAAACTGTCAGGCGAGCGCAGCCTGTTGCGCGACGCGGCCACGCTGGACCGCCTGATCAAACAAAACCCTTTCCCCAGCGCCGCCGCGAATAACTCCAGTTTTCTGCATGTGCATTTCCTCAAACACGCCGCAACGGCACAGGCCGAATTAAACCTGACCAGCTACAAAGGCCCAGAACGCCTGCGCCTCCACGGCGATCACCTCTATATCGACTATCCAGGCGGTGCGGGACAGTCCGCATTAACAGCACGCTTCCTCGAAACGGCACTTGGCACAACCGGCACAGCGCGCAACTGGAACACGGTGCTGAAACTGGCAGAGATGGCGCGGGGAAACTGAGGGGGGCGGGTGTGGGCAACAAGCACCCAAGTCGATTCAACAATGCCGATCACGGCCTGGTGATCTGCTATTCTTCCCTGAAGACATGGGTGAAATTGTCTGCCAATGGTTTGAGCAAGTACTCAAGCACTGTACGTTCTGAAGTGGGAATAACTGTTTCGACGGGCATGCCAGGCACGAGTACTTTGTCGCCCAGCCTTTTGAGTTCGGTATCACCAATTTCAATGCCGACACGATAGAACGTGAAACCTGACTTCTCATCAACGACACTGGTTGGAGAAACACGTGAAACCTGACCGAAGACTTCTGGCGTTGTGCGCTGGTTAAACGCAGGGAAACGCACCACTGCTTTTTGACCGATCAAGAGTTCATCAATGTGTTGTGTCTCAACATTGACTTCGATCTCCATGCGCCCTGTCATGGGCACGATTTGCATGATCGGTTGACCAGGCTGGACGACTCCGCCAATCGTAAAAATCGAAAGTTCATGGATGATGCCTGCAACAGGCGCTTGAATGACCGTGCGATTAAACTGTTGTTCCGTCGCAGCAACTTGCTGGGTGAGTTCATCCACTTTAGCATCAATCTCATCAAGTTCAGCGATCACTTTTTCACGGAAATTTCGCTCTACCTGCAGCTTTGATATTTCAACTTCGGAAATCGAATTGTTTAGTCGGCCCAGTTCAGAATCATGCTCGGCGATCTGACCCGAAAAATCTGCAAAGGAGCGGTCATATGCCAACAGTTGATTTTTTGCCGCAAAGGACTGCTTGACCAGCTTTTCAATTGCATCACGTTCTTTGTTGAAAACGACGAGCTGTTGTTTCTTGGATTTCTTGAGCCCCTGAACACCTTCAATTTGTTTTTTGAATTGCAAGATGCGTTCTTCGTACTGAGCAATCTCGCCAAGCTTTGTGATGCGTCTGGCTTGCAACATGGATCGTTGCTGCACCATTGCCGCATCAAGAGAGCCAAGGTTGTAGCGCGTTAGTAGATCACTTGTTGGCGCAGAGATCTCAGTTCCGTCGGCGAGTTCCGCCAGCAAACGCTGCTTGCGAACCAACAAATCACGCAAGCGGCCTTTGTATATGGCAAGATTGGCGAGAATGGTCTTGTCATCCAGCTCGACAAGATTTTCGCCTTCTTTGACAGTCTGGCCCGCTTCCACAAGTATCCGCTCAACGATGCCGCCATCCAAATGCTGAATGGTTTTGGGTTTACCCGAAATTCCAACGCTGCCTGATGCAATGACAGCTCCACCCACTTTGGCAAGCGAAGCCCAGACACCCCCTGCTCCTAGGAGAATAGCAATGAGGGACAGCCCGACGATTGCTGGTCTTCGGTAGTTGACGCGCATCTTGCGTGCAGTGCGATTGCTAGATTGCGTCATGCAGGATGCACTCGCTGTAACATTTGTGGGGCTGCCTGTGCGGCTTGTGCTACACGGTTGATCACCTCCTGCTTGGGGCCAAAGTCAACCATGCGGCCATCTCGCAACATTAGAATTTTGTCAACGGCGGCGATAGCGCTGGGTCGGTGCGCCATGACAATGACGACAGAACCCTTGTTGCGCAGAACAACAATTGCACGACCCAGAGCTTCATCGCCGTCAGCATCCAGATTGGAATTGGGTTCATCAAGCACTACGAGCTTTGGCAGTTTGTATACCGCTCTTGCCAAGGCGATGCGCTGACGTTGGCCGCCTGTCAGCGGGCTGACAGCAGCATCCACAACCGTATCATAGCCTTGCGGGAATGACAGGATCATCTCATGCACGCCAGCTAGGATGGCTGCAGCAACGATATTGTCGTCGGCGGCGTCAGGCTCGAAGCGCGAAATATTCTGTGCAATTGTACCAGGGATAAACTCGAAGCTTTGCGGCAGGTAGCCAATGTGGGCCCCAATGTGTTCACGGCCCCATTGCTGAAATGTGGCGCCGTCAATGCGCAAATGACCTTGATCCGGCATCCACAAGCCGACCAGTAATTTGGCCAAGCTGGTTTTGCCTGCGGCCGATGGGCCAACGACGCCAAGGCCTTCGCCTGGCTGCAGTGAGAAGTTGAGCCCCTGAAGAATCATTTTGGTCTCACCCGTTGAACGCGCATTGGGCGCATATTTACCAACTTGAATCAAACTGAGCTGACCTTGGGGCGCAGGCAAGGCAACAGCTGCTTCAAGAATGAGAGGCAAAGGTTGGGCGAGATAGTCATTCAGGCGCTGTTTTGCCAAACGCGCACGCTTGATTTGCTTCCATCCACCAATCACCTGGTCGATGGGCGCAAGCGCACGACCTGCGAGGATCGAAGCAGCCACAATAGCGCCGGGACTGATGAGTTGGCCGATCGCCAAATAGGCACCAAGCGCCAAAATTGCCGACTGCAAAAACATGCGAAACACTTTGGAGCTGGCTTGAAACACTTCCGACCGCTCGCCCGCGGCCTGCGCTGTGGCCAATGCTTCGCGACGTTGCTTCGTCCAGTTGGCGGCCGCATTACGGCTCATGCCCATGGACAATAACGTGTCAGCATTTCGTTGGGCCTCATCAGCAAATCGATTTTCGACAATCTCCAACTGCGAGGCTTCGCTTGTGGTGTCGCCTGTCATCCATTCATTCAGCAGTGCCAGAATGGCAACGACAATAGCACCTGCAATGGCCAAAAGCCCAAGCCATGGATGCAGGATGAACACCACGCCTAAGTAGAGGGGGAACCATGGCAGATCATACAGCGCTATCAGGTAAGGGCTTGCGAGGAAGGTGCGCAGCGCGCCGAGATCGGTCAGGGGCCGGTAACCAGGCGTGGCCCCACCCGCAGACTTTTGCAGCCAATATTGAAACAGCTCCGGTGCGACCTTTGCATCGACACTATGGGCAATGCGCGACAAAACGCGAGAGCGCACAAATTCAAACACCGCCATGCCGGCATATAAAATTGAGATTAATAACAACAGCGCAACGAGTGTGGGGATCGAACGACTGGCCAACACGCGGTCATAGACCTGCAACATGAAGAGTGGTCCAGTCAGCATCAAAAGATTGATGGCAAAACTCATGACAATGGCAGCCAAATACCCAAAGCGCGCGGCTTTTAAGCCCTCTCGCAATGGCTGCTCATGCCCTCCCCCTTTACGCAACGCCGTACCCCTTCACTGCCCCTAAACTCGACTAATAGAAGGTAAAGCTGTTGCGGTCCAGTGCGGCAAGTTGTGTGCCAGAAAGGAACAATTCGTCACCATTGGCAAAGGCGAACAATACGCCGCCGTTTTGCTGCTGGGCCGTCGCCAGCAAATCGTCGAAATTATTGATGCCATTCATATCAATCTGGATGCGGTCGCCTTGGTTGGCACGATAGTCGAGAATTGAGTCACTTCCATCGCCCTGCCGGAACAAGAATGTGTCTGCTCCATTTCCACCTGACAGCAAATCGTTGCCTGTGCCACCTGACAAGAAGTCGTTGCCACTGCCGCCGAACAGAATGTCACTGCCGGATTGGCCATAAAGCACGTCATTGCCATTGTCGCCCGAGAGAATATCAGACCCGGCACCGCCGTAGACAATATCAGCTCCGTTGCCGCCAAACAGAATGTCAGCGCCGTTGCCTCCATTGATATAGTCGCTGCCGTTTCCACCAAACAACAGGTCCGTACCATTGCCCCCGGTGATAGTCTGCTGTGGCGGGGCTTGCACACCAACGACAACGATGGCTTCTGCGGTTCTCACGCCGTCTGAAACCTTATAGATAAACTGGTCAGTGCCCGTATAACCTGTCGCAGATTGATAGGTCACAATACCATTGTTGAGCGACACCGTGCCGTGCTGTGCAGCACGTACTTCAACTACGGACAACGCATCCCCATCGATATCACTGTCATTGAGCATCAGCTGCGACGCCAATATCTCGACTGGCACGCCACTGCGGGTGAGGAAGATGCCGTCATTTACGGCGACTGGCACTGAATTACCGCCAGCAATCGTCAGCATAAACTCATCCGCGACCTGGAATGCACCGTCGCTGGCGAGAATGCGGATGTTCCAAGTGCCCGCAGTTGGGGCCGTGCCCGTCAGCGCGGCACCATTGAAGCTGAGCCAAGTCGGCAATGCCTGTCCGTTGCTGAGTTGAGCCGCAAATTGCAAAGCGTCACCATCAGGATCTGTAAAGGTGTTGGCTGGCAAAGTTACGGTAAACGCCGCACCAGTGCTAAAGCTCTTGTCCACCAGCGGCGTTGTCAGAACCGGCGCGTCGTTGCTGTTGCTGACAGTGAAGGTGAAATCATCAGAGATCGTCGCAACGCCATCGCTGATAAACATGCGCAGCTGTGTGGGGCCGAAGAAGTTCGACGGTGGCGTACCCGACAAGGCCATTGTAACGGCATTGAAGGTCATCCACGTCGGCAGGTTTGAACCATCAGCAAGCTTGACGTTGTAGCTCAGCACATCGCCATCAGGATCACTGGTCAGGTTATTTTGCAACGTGATGTTGAAGGCTTGATCTTCCGTCACGAAACGATCTGACAAGGGGGCCGCCAGCACAGGAATGTCATTTACTGGATCTATGACCAAATCAAATGTCCGTGTCGTTGACAACGCGCCATCAAAAGCTACGACCTGCAAGGCCACGCTGCCATTAAAGTTGGCTGGCGGCGTACCCGTCAGTCGCAGCGTCTGAGCGTTGAACGTCAGCCATGGCGGCAAGGCTGTACCGCCTGCACGCGCAACACTGTAAGTCAGCGTATCGCCATCTGGGTCACTGAAAGCAGAAGCCGGCAAGGCCAAATCAAGTGCACTGTCTTCAGCCCCATGCAGAGCTGCAAATGCAGCGATGATCGGAGCTTGGTTGGCCACTTGAACCGCGACATTCAGTAAGCCTGATACCGTGGCAGAGCCGTCCGTCACAACATAGGTCACCGGCAAGATGCCGGACAAAGCTCTGTCGCGATCAATCACCAAATTGCCCAAACCATCGAGGCTTGCGGTGTAACCCACACCACCTGTCACACTCACAATCGACAAGGCATCACCGTCCACATCCGTGTCATTGCCAAGCAGTGTGGTGAGCGGAATAACAATGTGAGTCTCACGGGCCGCATCGTAGTTGTCGGTCACCGCAAGTGGCGCATCGTTTACCGGCGAAATATTGAGCGTCCAAGGCTTGTTTCTCGTCGAAACGCCGTCGGACACGCGCACTTGCAGTTCTACATCACCATTGAAATTCAAAGGCGGCGTGCCTGTAAGGCTGCGCGTTTCTGCGTTGAAGCTCAACCATGATGGCAGTGGCGATCCGCCAAAGCCGAGAACGGAAACTGTCAAGTCATCGCCATCAACATCAGAGAACAGGTCGGCATCCAGAACCACATTCAACGCCTGATCTTCTTGCCCTTGGGCGGTGATCAGCGTGCCAATAACGGGTGCATCATTTGCTGCTGTAACCGTCAGGACCCATGGCTTTGAGGTGGTCGCAACGCCGTCGCTCACTGAAACTTCGAGCTCAACCGTTCCATTGAAGTTCAAAGGCGGTGTGCCGGACACGCTGCGCGTCACGGCATCGAAGTCTATCCAAGTCGGCAATGTCGCACCAGCCGGGCCTGTGACAGAAACCGTCAAGGCATCGCCATCCACATCTGCGAACAAGCTTGCATCAAGTGTCAGGTTGAAGCTGGTGTCTTCTACCGTTTCCAACACTGGCAGATCCACCAAAGTCGGCGCATCATTCACGGCAGTGACAGAAACGTTCCAAGGCTTCACGCTTGTGATGGTTCCGTCGGACACCGCAACTTGTAACTCAACTGTACCGCTGAAGTTCAAAGGTGGCGTACCTGACAGTGTCAGAGTTGTGGCATTGAAGTTCAACCAGCTAGGCAGGGTTGCGCCATCGGCGGCGGCCACATCCACTGTGAGTGCATCGCCATCCACATCACTAAACAGAGCTTGATCCAAAACCACAGAGAAAGCTGCATCTTCATTCGTCACCGCTGCTGGCAAGTCACCAATAACAGGCGCGTCGTTCACCGCAGTAACGCTCAAGCTCAACGGCTTCACAGTCGTCACTTGACCATCTGAAACCAGAACTTCGAGTGCGATCTCTCCATTAAAGTTGAGAGGTGGTGTGCCAGAAAGCGTAAGAGTAGTCGCGTCGAAGTTGATCCATGCCGGCAGCGGCTCGCTGTTTGCCGCGGCAACGGAAACAGTGAGTGTGTCACCATCAGCATCAGCAAACAGCGCGGCATCCAGGGTCTTGCTGAAGCTGGTATCTTCAGCCGTCACAAGTACAGGCAAGGCACCACTGGTCGGCGCATCATTCACCGGTGTAACATCAACACTCCAAGGTTTTACTGTCGTTACAGTACCATCGCTCGCCGATACGCTCAGTTCAACCAATCCATTGAAGTTTAGTGGCGGTGTACCTGATAATGTTCGAGTTGCAACATCGAAACTCAACCAACTTGGTAAGGCTGCTCCGTTCACACCTGACACCGTGGCTTCAAGTGGATTGCCGTCAACATCGCTGAACACAGCAGCATCCAATTGAACGCTGAAAGCTTGGTCTTCCGCAGTTGTTACGATCGGAAGTGTTCCAATCATCGGCGCGTCATTCACCGCTACAACATTAAGGTTCCATGGCTTCACTGCGGTTGCAGTGCCGTCTGCCGCAGCGACTTCAAGAGCAATTTCGCCGTTGAAGTGAAGTGGTGGTTGACCTGACAACGTGAAGGTGGCCGCATCATAGTTCAGCCAAGTCGGCAGAGCTGTTGCATCCACACCCTGCACCACAACACTCAAACCGTCGCCGTCCACATCGTTGAACAGGCTGGCATCCAGTGTGATTGAGAAGAACGCATCTTCAACACCTTGGGCCATCGGCAACTCGCCAATGACGGGCGCATCATTGACGGCAGCAATCGTCAGGGTCCAAGGCTTAACGGTCGTCACCACGCCGTCGGTCACCGCAACTTGCAAGTCTACAATGCCGTTAAAATTCGAGGGCGGCATTCCCGACAATGTGCGGGCCGCGGCATCAAAGCTCAGCCAATCCGGCAAGGCCGAACCATTTGATGCAAGAACAGAGACGGTCAGAACATCCCCGTCCACATCTGCAAAAATCGAAGAGTCGAGTGTAACACTGACGGTTGCGTCTTCATTGGACACAGCCGAGGGCAAGTCGCCAATCACTGGCACGTCGTTAATTGCAGCAATTGTCAAAACTACGGGCTTGACCGTGGCCAACAGACCATCGCTGGCTTTGACCTCCAATGCAATTTGCCCATTGAAATTCGCTGGGGGCGTACCCCAAAGCGTCAGCGAAACCCGGTCATAAGCGAGCCACGACGGCAAAGGAGTGCCGCCAGCAGACAATACGTCAACAGTAATAATGTCGCCTTCAACATCAGTAAAGAGTGCAGGATCAAGCGTCAGGGTGAAGGCTTGGTCTTCAATACCTGCAAATACAGGCAGGTCCCCAATTGTCGGCGCGTCGTTCACCGCGGCAACATCCAGACGAACCACAGCTGTTCCTGTCAGACCCGTTGAATCTTCAAGCTCATAAATAAACGCTGCCACTCCTTCGAAGTTGGCATCAGGCGTAATGAAGAGGCGTCCTTCACCGTCTTGCACGATCGTCACGCCGTAGGTCGAAAGAATTCCCTTAAACAGCTTTGCTTCAAGATCAAGTTCGCGATCATTGGCCAGCAATGGCAACACCAGCAACGTTAGCGGTGTATCTTCAATCATAGACACGCGGTCATCAACACCGATGGGCGCGTCTGGCTGCGGAACCACGTCAATCGTAACAGTGCTTGCGACTGCATAGCCCGAGGGATTTGTGATGTAATAAGTAAGTGTCGTTACACCAAAGAAATTGGCAGTTGGCGTGAAACGCCACAGACCACTGGGCAGTTCTACAAGATTGCCATTGCCGCCTTGTAGCCTCACGAAGGTTATTCCATCACCGTCCAGATCAATATCGTTGGCCAGCAAGCCCGCGGGATCAATGATAATTGAGCTGTCCTCATTCACGCTGTAACCATAGTCCGGCGCTGGAATTGGCAAATCAAACTCTGGCAAAACCGTCAAATTCACTTGGCCGAAGCTGACTGCACCGCCGGAATCAACCACGCTGTAAGTGAATGCAGCATTACCGAAATAATCGGCTCGTGGTGTAAAGACGGCTGTTAAACCATCCATCACCACGACGCCATTATCGCCATCAAACACGCTAACAACTTGGAAACTGTCACCTTCCACATCAACGTCATTCAGCAGGAAGTCTGCCAGATTGATGGTGATAGGTGTATCCTCGTTCGTCTCATATATGCCGTCTGCATATGTAAATGGAGCGTCATTGACCGGCGCATACTGGATTTTGAGTTCGCCTACTCCTTGCAGACGTCCGTCAGTTATTTTGTACTTGAAGGTTATTGTGCCGTTGTGATTGAGATCCGGTTGGATCATCATGCGGCCGTCGGGCAGTGTGAAGATGCGGGCATTTTCAACTTCATCGTCAATCGAAACAAAGCTGAAGCTGTCACCATCCGGGTCACTGTCATTCGCGAGCAGGTCTGCGACGGTGACGAAAATCACTTCGTCCTCTTGAACCGTATAAAGATCAGTTGCTGCAACGGGTCGTTGGTTTGTCGATACTACATTGACCTTAACGTGCCCAGTGGCGCTGCCATCTGTGCCGTCCGTTACGACGTAGTCAAATCCTGCGGCTCCCGCAAAATTATGGTCAGGTGCAAAAATGATCTGACCATTTTCTATTCGCACTTGGCCATGGGTTGAATTGCTGACGGATACCAAACTGATGGCATCACCATCAACATCGAAGTCATTTGCCAGTAGCGTAGCAAAGTCGATGATCAAGTCAGTGTCTTCCAGGCCGTTCACGGTATCGTTCACCGTTGTTGGCGGATCATTGACTGGAGCAATTTCAATTTTCGAAATGCCTGATCCAGTACCTTGCAAGTCATCAGTGATGGTATATTCAAATGTAACGGTACCGGATACGCCCGTGGGTGGCGTGTAGGTAACAGTCACACCAGCGTTTCCATTTACAACGTTTGACGCGGTGCCGTTCCAAATTGTTTCACCCAGAGTTGCGGTCATTGCGATTTCAAGTGTGGACTTTACATCCAACGGAACCAGACCAGAGATCAAGCCGGTTGTCGTGTCGATTGAAAGCCAACTTGGCAATACTGCCCCGCCGATCAGTGTTGCCGCATAGATTGCCCCCGCAGGAGCGCCAAGGAATGCGGCACCGTCAACAGCAAACGACGACAAATTAACGACGAACGTGCCAATTGTTGGTTGGCCAATGGAGATCGCGCGGATCGGATTTCCATCGTCATCCACATCATTAGACAACAGTTGAGCCAGGTCAAAAGTGACGGTTTGATCTTCTATTGCCGCAACGATGTCTTCGACAACATCAGGACGTTCCGGCATGGGGAGCACATTCACAAAGATGTACGCAGGCTCTGATACAGCACCTTTAATGTCTTTCGCTGTATATTGAAGGATGAGTGTACCGTTGAAGTCTTCTTCAGCCGTAACAAATATGCGGTTATTGAAGAGCACGGTTGAAATTTCGGGGTCTGGTTCGGTGTTGCGCGTGAAATCGCTGTCAACAATAACATCTCTCACAATTGAAAAACTTGGCAGTGTTGAACCATTGCCAGCGATGTCGATGCGTACGGGTATAGCACCAACGAAGTTTGTCGGCGGCAGTCCTTCGAACGACAAAGTCTCGCTGTTGAAAGTCAACCAGGTTGGCAGCGCCGCAGTTGTCTGCAATTGCGCGGTGATTGAAGCAGCATCTCCCAAATCAATACCAAACTGGCCTTGACGTTCGTAGAACGCAGCGTTGGCCAACATGCTGTTGATGGCAGGATTCAATTGCGCTGATGGGTCAATGGCGAACTCGAGTGCAAAGCTCTTGTCGCTGGTTGCAAAAACGCCATCGGGCAGTTGAACGGCGTCTGGCGTGAACACAACACGCACATACTCAAGCGAAGCGTTTTCATCAGGCGCTTCACCGGAGTAAGAGAGCTGCATCGTTTCGGCGTCAAAGTTCAACCAGTCAGGCAGTGCCCGGCCATTGTCGAGCTCAGCAGACCAGGTGCCAGCGCCCGCATTCAATAAGGCGACATCGCTATCAAATGACAACCCTTCTAACAGGCGCGGATCATCGGCATTGAATGTAAATGATTGATTGGAGACAAGTTCCAAATCAAATTCATCAACAAATGTAAAGGTCAGCGAAACATTGACTGCCGCTTGCTCACCCTCTGGTGCCACTCCTGAGAACTTGAGCGTTTGCGCATCAAAGCTGAGCCAAGTCGGCAATTCGGTGCCATCTGCCAGAGTAGCTGTAGCGCCAACATCAGTCGGAGCACCGTCTGATGCAAACTCAAGATCGTCTACGAAGGCTGTACGTGTAGCGTAACTCGGCAGCATAACGCCCACGAAGTCGATGTCTTTGAACACCGGCACATCGCCTTCAGGGTCCATATCATTGCCAAAAGCCAGACCCGGAATGATCACGATGCCTTCGTCTTCATTGTATGTCAGAACATCGTCGCGCAATTGCGGTGCGTCATTGTCAGGCACAACATTGATCGCGACAAAAGCCGTATCAAAACCACCACGACCATCTGATATTAAATACTTGAAACCAGCGCGTCCGTTGAAATCAATGCGGGGCGTAAACGTAATTGTGCCGCCATCATTGAGAACAACTTTGCCATTGAGCGGGAAGCGTTCAACATTCGTAAGGATCAGAACATCATCGTTTGGATCTGTGTCATTTGCCAATAGATCGGCAACATTGATTGTAATTGCGCCGTCCTCAAGGACTTCAAATCCACTATCATTCTGTGCATTCGGCGGATCGTTCAGCGGTATAACCGTGAGCTCAACGTCAATTGTGCGCGTTGCTCCAAATTCATCTCTCACATCATACTTGAATGAACCCAACCCCAGAACTTCAGCGGTAAAGAAAATCTTTCGTGCAGTGCTGTCCCAAGTCAGCGCTCCGTTGGTTGGTGAATGAACAGCAACAATGTCAAAGTCATCACCTTCAGGATCAACGTCGTTTGAAATGAGTGAATCAACACTCAGTTCATTGATTTTATCGAGCCTAACCGTTCTTCTATCTTCAGAGCTTCGAGGCGCATCATTTACAGGATCAATGAATATCAAAACATCGGCAGTTGACGTGATGCCACCCGCATCTCGCACCGTATAACGGAAACCCGCCAAGCCAAAATGATCTTCTAACGGCTTGAAGAATAGACCTGGTGCACCTTCAAGAATGCCAACTTCACCATAACTTCCTGCTTCGCTTGTTGAAGCAGCGCCGATCACGTTTCCAGCTTGGTCAAGCAGTGGACTAAAATCGACGATCTCAAGCGTATCGCCGTCGATATCAACATCGTTGGACAGCAATTGTTGCAGGTTCAGTCGCAACGGCATGTCTTCCGTCATATAAAGCGGACCGTCACTAAATGCCACTGGAGCATCATTGCGAGGTGACAGATTGACTTCAACTGTGGCCGTTGATTCCCGGCCGAATTGATCCCGCACGGTGTAATCAAAGAACGCATCACCATTGTGGTTCAGCGCTCCGAGGAAATTGATTTTCCCATGTTGATCAATCGACACCGTACCGAATTTTGCATTTCCAACATGAACCAGTTGAAGTCCGGTGCCAGCGAATTCTGCGTCATTCACAATCAATAGAGCGGGATCAATAACCGTGAGCACATCCTCAATGCCCACGCGATAGATATCATCCTGCGCATTGAAGCGACCGACACGGACAAGGCTTTCGATCGTTTGGCGATCCCAGACTGTACCGTCAGCAAATACAATCTCTTCAATACCAACTTCTCGGCCGACAAAATGGTCTGTGATCACAACCGTGTCGGTGAGGAAGCCACCGTCATTCTCAAGCTCCACCAACAGGTTATCGCCTTGACGGATCAACGAAACATTTTTGGGCACAATGTTGGAACCCATGATCAAACGATCAGTGTCGCTTACGAGCCCCTGCTCGGATACTGTATCGGACTTGCTGTCGAAACCAAAGCGATAGACATCAGACCCAGCACCGCCCTCCAAAAGATCGTCGCCAAATCCGGCTTCAAAACTATCATCTCCCGATGAACCAATCAGATGATCGGCAAAGCCAGAACCGATGACGTGTTCAATTGAAACCAGCGTATCACCTTGTAAGTCGCCACCTGTTCCAGCGCCGGTTGCAAGATTGATAACAATTGGGCCCGTTGAGGTTGAATAGTCGGCGGTGTCAAATCCGCCACGACCATCAAGCAAATCCGCGCCAGCAGCGCCGCGGAAACGGTTACTGTTTGAATCACCGAGAAGCATGTCAGCTTGGTTTGAGCCTTGAATGATCTCGATCGACGTAAAGGTGTCTCCGGCAGCGTCGCCGCCGCTTGCGGATAAATTATCAAGGTCAACGGTTACGCCATCAGCAGACAGGCTGTAATCTGCAATGTCTTGACCTTCACCACCTTGTAGATTGTCAGCACCATGTCCACCGATCAGAATATCACTGCCCAGTCCGCCAACAAGAATGTCGTCGCCACGGCGTCCATAGAGTCTGTTGTCAAAATCGTCGCCAATCAAACTGTCGTCAAAATCTGAACCCGTTAAGTTTTCAATCGATACCAACTGGTCACCGGTGGCATCGCCACCGGTTGCTGTTCCATTCAACAATGAAATCTGTACGGCTTCAATAGAGAGGAAATAATCCGCTGTATCTGAACCTTCGCCGCCGTCAATAATATCTCCGTTTGCGCCACCCTCGAGCAAATCGTTGCCAGCGCCACCCAACAAACTGTCTGAACCTCCGCGGCCTTCGAGGATATCATCATCATTACCGCCAGTAAGAATATTGGCGAGACTGTTGCCGGAAAGACGATCTTCAAACTGCGTTCCAACAACGTTTTCAACGGCTGTAAGAATATCACCTTGCGCAATGCCGCCCTGACCTAACCCTGAAGCTAGATCAACCTTAACAAGGAAGCTCGCCTTGCTATAATCGACGGTATCAACGCCATCGCCACCGTTGATGCGGTCGGCTCCAGCGCCGCCATCAATCAAGTCGTTGCCGTCACCTGCAAATATCTTGTCATTGCCGCCAAAACCCTCAATGACATCATCACCATCATAAGCGTAGATGGCATCATTCGACTCTAGTCCGAAGATGCTTTCATTGGTGTTGTTGCCTTCAAGCCAATCAATCCGCGGCGTTCCGGTTAAAATGCCAGAGTAATCGGAAGCAACAGTTGCTGTAATATACCCACTGTCAGTCAGACCCGATTGATCTTTAATGATGTACTCAATTGTCAGCTCGCCTATAAAACCTGGTGGCTGGCGCACGATGATAAAGCGCTCTCCATCCGTCTCCACGACTTCAGCCGTGCCCGCGGATACTGAACCCACCGCGAAGAAATCGTATGAAGGATCAGTTGGCAGGCCTGTATCGGTAAAGTCGTCAACGTCAAAGTCATTTGACAACAGTGTTGATACACGAAGCACCAACGGGACTTCAAAAGGAGTGATAAAACCTTCATCATTCGTTGCAGTTGGATCATCATCAATCGGAATGAATTCAATGTCGATGAATGCCCAGTTTGAAGCACCACCCAAAGGCGCGTCATTGCCGTCCGTCACACGATACATAATGCCGGAACCAAACATCGCATTAGCGACTGGCGTAAAGAACAGATCTCCATTTTCGCTGCGCGTGATTGTGCCATTGACAGGCATATTGGTTTGAGGTTCGCCAGCCTGTGGGTACCGCCAATCAAGGAACGAAATCGTATCGTTGTCGATATCGTAATCGTTTCCAAGCAGAAGTGCGAGCGGAATGGGGGACGGCACATCTTCATAGATAACAATATGATCGTTTCTGGCCACAGGCGGCGCATCAGCGACATTCTCAAAGAACAGAGTGACCTTCGCATCATCAACTCCGCCATCAGGATCGGAGACGAGATAGGAGAATGTCGTTTCACCCCAGAAATCAGGGTCCGGTGTAAAGATCAACGCATTGCCAGCACGCACAACGCTGCCACGCACAGCGTCGTTGAAATTCTCGAAATTCAAGAACAGATGCTCAACATCTGTGTCATTCTTCATCAGTTCGGCAATCGGAATGACGAGAGACTGGTCTTCAAAACCACGCAGGAAGGAATAGCCAGTGCCAACGTCGTCGTACTCGTCATCGCGTGCGACCGGAATATCATTCAAGGCTTGATAGCGTATGGTCGCGGTAGCTTCTGACGTCGCGCCCTGCCCGTCGGTAACGACATACGTAAAGTTTGCGTCGCCATTGAAATTGGGCTTCGGCGTAAACAATATGGTCTGGTTCACGGCAACAAACTCGATCTGACCAGATGTCGAATGCCCAACTGATACAAGCGTGAGATTGTCATTATCACGGTCAATATCGTTACCAAGAAGATCAGCGACACTGAAGAGGATAGGGAAATCCTCCAAGATGGGTGCGCCGCCGTCGCTCAATATCAAATCATCTTCTGGCTCAGGTGCGTTGTTAACAGCCGCGACGTTGACATTGACACGCCCGATACCTGAAAGACCCGAGGGATCAACAACGGTATATTCAAAATAAGTAGCGCCAAAATAATAAGGCTTCGGTGTTACGATAACAAAACCATCCGCTGTCAATGAGACATCAAGGTTTTCGTTCGAATGCACGGCTTGCAAGGTGAGACGATCGCCATCGACGTCGGTATCATTGACCAAGAGGTCAGGCCCAAAGATTTGGAACGATATATCTTCAGCCGTTTGGAATCCGTTATCAACAATTGCAATCGGAGCATCGTTCAGTGAAGTCACCGTCACAGATACAACCGCTTCAGCACGACCGCCTTCAGGTGTATTTGCGGCATAAGTGAATTGCGCTACGCCGTTGAAGTTGGCGCGAGGCGTAAATACGATGTCTCCCGTTGTCGACAATGACACAGCGCCATTGATGGCGTTAATCACTTGGCCGATGACCATACGATCACCATCAATATCATTCGACAGAAGTCGATCAGACGTGATCGTCAGCAGATCGTCTTCAATTACAGTAAACCCACTATCGTCAATGGCCTGTGCAGTCGGACGTACGCGGACATCAACACTGGCTTGCGAGAATGCATTGCGGCCATCGGACATCGTGTAAGTGAATTGCGTCGCTCCAGAGAACCCAGCGTTCGCCAGAAAAACGACGTTTCCATTGGCATCCAGTTGCGCTGTACCATTGGCTCCACCATCAACTGCAATAATTCTAAGTTGATCGTTATCAGTGTCAAAGTCGTTGCTGAGCAAGGTGGTTGAAAGAATGAGTGTGGGCTGCCCAGAAACTGCTGAGAAATAACCATCTGCCACTGCCACGGGCGCACGGTTCTCGAGTAGCGGCAGAAGTGAGGCTTGTGTCCAAGTTACGCCATCTGAGAAAACAAAGCTTTCAATGTTCCCCACAAGTGCATCAATCACCGTGACGCTGTCCGTCGCTGAAGATGTAAATCTGAAAACAAGTGTATTGCTGCCGCGGAACAAACGACTGATTGACGTTTCAGTCGAAACAAAATCTAAGAATACAATTTTATCGTTTGCACCTGAGCTGTCATCAACAATATCATTGCCTTTTCCACGCGCAAACACGAAGGCATCATCACCATTCTTGCCATAAAGAGTGTCATTGCCAACATCGGCTGTAAACTGGTCGTCTCCTTCAAATCCATAGACATTATCATTGTTAACGCCGTCCATCTCGTCAATGACACGGGCGCGCATATCTTCCACCGACCAAGTCTGACCATTAGCAAACTCAATGAGTCCGATATCGCCGCCATTGAGAGCGCCAACGAGGATCACGCGGTCGCGTTCTCCCGTAAAACGGATGACCATGTCATTGCTATCTGGACCAAGGCGCATCGCATAAACGATGTCAGATACGTTGTAATCCGGCAGTCGCAACACACCATACATTTCCAAGCGATCATCACCATCGCCGCGACGGTATATGTAAGTGTCAGGTCCTTCCGACCAAGAAACCGAATCGTTCCCCAATCCTCCCGACAAGGTATCACTGCCGCTGGTACCTGTAATGCGATCATCGCCATCTGTGAAAGCGCGTTCGACAATTTGTTGACGAATGTCAGCCAAGGTCAAGATTGTGCCTGTACCCGCCAGTTCAACTTCTTCAATCTGCCAATCGATAATCGTGATTTGATCGCGACTGTTATTGAAGCGAATGATCAGATCCTTGCCCTCTGTGCCACGTCGACTGAAAAGGATTTCATTTGCAGCATAGCCGTTGATAACGAGACGATCGACAGAACCTGTGTATGTTTGGTCAACGTCATTGATCTGATCAATACCATCACCCTTGGTAAAGATGTATGTGTCACTGCCACTTTGGCCAAGCAACAAGTCATTGCCGCCCTTACCTTCCAACACATCATTGCCCATTGTGCCTGTTAAGCGGTCGTCACCGTTGGTCACAGGGTTGTTTTGTAAACGGTTTGCAAATTCAGCGTTTGTCCAAATCGTGCCATCATCAAACACAATCTTTGAATTTGAGGTTGACAGTCCGTTTGTCAGTGTAATTCGGCCGCCATCCAAGGCGCCTGTCGTCGAAGGCGCAACAACCAAATAGATGTCATTGTTGCTTTGAAGGCTCCGTTGCAAAACAACTTGCGCTGGATCTACACCAATCAAGCGAATAATGTCGTCAAATGGATTGATGATCCGATCGCTACCATCACCACGATTGTAAATAAAGGTATCGGCTCCATGGACCCCCGACAGCACGTCGTCACCAAGTCCGCCTTCAAATGTCTCGTCACCTTCAACACCCAGCAAACTATCGTTGCCAGACGTGGCGAGTGCTGCATTGATCTCGGTAGCAACAGCGCCGATGGACATGAGCGAGCCATCACCAAATTCAATTCTTTCAAGACCAGAGTAAGAACTGCCACCCTCAACCATTTGGTTGGTAATGATAACTGAGCCACCATCATTGGCTCCAGCAGCGCTTTCAGAAATTTTGACCAGTATCCCAAGTCCGATCCGCTCAAAACTAACAGCGGAACGTGCAACACCCTGCAACAACAGTGTATCCGTCTCGAGCTGGTCGTTAGCTCGATCATAAATGCGATCATGACCATCGCCATGAGACCAGACATAAGTATCAGAACCCAAACCGCCGGACAACACATCATCGCCATGCTTGCCAGTCAATCGATCAGCACGCGATGTCCCTTCAATGACATCGTCTCCGTTCGTCCCAAGGTAATCTAAGGTCGCTTCAATCGTTTGCGCGAAAGTGAGCGTTTGTCCGCTATCAAAAACAAACTGTGGACCTAAAGTTTCGTCCATAATTTCGACAAATCGGATACGGCCAGCCTCAATACCGCGCACTGGGTCTGCAATCACGAACGCAACTAGGTCATTGCCCATTTGACGGAATGTCACGTCGGACCGATCAAGACCCTTCAGCAGAACCCTCTCAACATTGACATATTCACCAATAGTATCGCGTCCATCGCCATTGGCGTATTCGAATTCAACGAAACTGAAGTAACCATCAAGTTCGTCGTTGCCCTTGCCCAAAGCAAGATATTGCAAATCATAATTATAATCGAGAACGTCGTCACCATCCGTTGCAAACGCGCGGGAGACTTGCGCATGCAGTTCTGGCGCACCCCAGACCGTGCCATTTCCGAACTGTATTTGAGTGAGTGCCCCAGGATATGAAGCAGAATTGGTGGCATTCAAAAGTCTGATCGCGCCGCCATCAGATATTCCAGCTACGGATTCCGCAATGCGAATAAAAATATCCGAACCATGCCAGCTGACCGAAACTTGGTTCGGCAAAATGTCATCCAATACGAGTGTTAAACTCTGACCCGCTGAAACAACATCATATCCATCGCCCTGCTGATAGTTAACGGTAAGCTTGGAACTTGCGACTTGAACGTAGTCGTCGTCGGCTCCCGCTTCAACAGTAACAGGCGTGTCGAGCGAATGGATCAATCCCAGTGCCGTCAAAATTGATGTAGTCAGCAGCCGCAGTGCCTGTAAGTTCGACAGGTATTGGCGCAGGCAACTGGGCGATAATGTCCTGCAATTGCCAATAGGTATTGTCGTCAAAGGTGACAGTGATGGGCGGCAGGCCGTTCTGCAGTCTGTTCAACAATGTGATGTCATCAGAACCGTCGCCCAGAAGGCCAGCAATATGGGCAATCAAATGCGTTGCAGTCAGCTCCCATGTCACTTGCGAAGGTGAAGTATCAGCCAAACTCAGGTCGAGGAACTGTATTGCAATTGGAAAATCTCCGCCATCAACATACCTTACATCTGATGAAAGAACGTAAAAGCCGATGTCAACGCCACTGGTGAAGGCTGCTGTTCCCACTAACGAACGTGATGCAATGTCAGACGGCAACGCACTCCCGGATTCCAAAATCTGCTCCAAGAATTCAACGGGAACTACTACATCATTGTCCAGTACGACCGTTGGAAACTGAGTAGCAGCCATATGAATACGACTGTCGTCGCTGCCGTCGCCAACGCGACCTGCAACATTCAGAACCCATCCGCCTTCTTCAGCATCGGTTGCAATTGTAATCTCAGACGGCAACACGTCGACAAGTGAAAGCGTGTCTTCATAATACCAAGACTTATAAAAGTCTCCCGTGCCAGTATTGCGATCAAAAACAAAACTACCAGATTGGTAATCCGGTCCAGATGTCACCGTTGTTGCAAGGGCTGACAACTGGGCAAGTGTCAGTGTAACGCCATCAGCAAATGTTACGCCGGATATCGACGACACCGCTTCAACACTAATGCCAACTGAGGAGTACCCACCACGAATACTCAAAAAGTCAGTTTCAGAAACAATAAGATCGAGCCAAGTGTCAACAACGCCATCTTCGCTGTTAGTGTAAGCGACAACTTCAATTTCAGTTGAATTGATGTCGGACATCAAAACAGTGTCAGGTGCAGCCTGGCTAGTTTCTGTCGCAGCCGTTTCGTCTATCGTGTCGAAACCTCCACCCCGTGCATAAACGTAATGTGTAACCCCTGTCACACCGTCGTTGGAATATTGAATGTAGTATTCGTCAGCTCCGGTGGACACGATGGTTTCATCGGCCGCTCCGACATAAATGACTCCGCCACCTACTGGTGGTTCAACGGGTGCCTCGATGAACAATTCAGCGGCCAAATCGATTGCCTGCTGGTCCCAAACCGTTTCATCAGCGAATCTGATGGAATTGAGATTGCCCACTCCATTTTTAATCCAAACGCCATCCGTTGTCCCAATGACTCTGACAAAATAGGATTCACTCGAAGCAGTGTCTTGAGCGACATAGAGGATCTCAATTTCATTGGGATTGAGATCGCTGAGAAGCAAATCGAAAACGCGACCAGCATCTACGGTGTCTTGTCCATCCCCCCTCGCATAGTGCACGACACTTGTCGTGCCAAAGTCAGCGGCTGAAAAACTACGTTCTTCTGATGGGCCGTTGTCGTACAGAATAATGCGATCATCCCCACCGCCACCATTGAACACTTGTGTTGGTGCATCTTCAGCGATCACAGGCGGCAATTCGCTCTCTGGCCGTGAGATGATTTGGTTTGCTTCCGTGGCAGCTGTAAATGCGTTTCCATTCAACACATTGGCACTTGCCATCGCTCTTATGGTCGCTAAGTCCCAAATGGCACCTGACGCAAATTGGATTTCGTCCACACCAAAGCCAAGCCCATAATAAGAGATGTAACTTGAGTGGAAATCAATTTGATCGTCCGTCCCTTCGAAGGAAATGAGATAGTGCCAGAATCCAATCTCGTTGACTGTCACCTCATTTGGTTCGTAACCCTCGATCACCAGCGTGTTGTAAAGCGTGCCATCTATAAAGGTGTCCCAACCATCGCCGCGACGGAAAGTAACTGTGGCATTGTGAAGATCAATGAAATCGTCACCTTGTAGAGGCGTGTAGCTTGTGACGTTGCTTTGGCCGATCAAGTAATCATGCCCAGAAGTAGTCTGGCGTTTGGTGATGATGTCAATGATTTGAGTACGGTTCAGCGTCTGGTCATCAAACTTGAAGTTTTTGACATCGTTACCAACAACGATGACTTCATCACCATTTCCAAATCGGATAACAATCTCGTTGCTGCCATTTGGTGAGTTGAATATTAATGCATCGGCAAGATTATATCCGCGAATATCTAGAGTATCATTGCCAATGTTGTCTCTCCATGTAACAACATCACGTCCGCCTCCGCGGTTGTAAACGAATATGTCACTGCCGCTGACGCCATCATAAATTTCGTCAGCAGCTGTGCCTTGCAGAACGTCGACATTGGTCGTTCCCTTGAGGTTTTCGTAACCAAATTTGCCGTTGTCTTCAGCAATTGCTTCCGCAATGCGAGCATCGTTCCAAATAACGCCATTGCCAAACTCAAAAACGCGGATGCGGCCAATGTAACTGGCCTGACCCACCAACAGAATTTCATCACCATTTCCAAGACGAGCAAGTGTATCACCATTGTCGTTCAATTGAACCAATGAGATATCCTCAGGGTTATGATCCGGCAAAACCAACCGGTTTAAGGTCGTCCCTTGGTACCCCTCATCAATCAGGTCACTTCCGTCGCCGCGTCGGAAAATATAGGTGTCAGCACCCAATCCCCCATACAATTTGTCATTGCCACGACCGCCTTGAAGTGTGTCTGCACCGTTGGAACCATTGATCACATCATCGAAAACAGTGCCTTTGCCGATTGTTTTCGCAAATAAGGCTGCACGGGTAATTTCTGCGCCGTTGGAGAAACGGATAAAATTAATTCCATTGGTCTTCATTCTCAAAATGAAGCGTAATTTCGTCGTCACTACCCGCAAAAGTCAAAACAATTTCATCACGATCCGCCACCGGACGTGTAATGGTCATGTCATTCGGAACATAGCCATAGATGGTGAGAATATCGATGCCACCATCGTCAAAATAAACATCGCGGCCATCGCCACGGCGGAAGATATAATTGTCATTACCGCCCATGCCGATGATCTCATCGTCACCGCCACCGCCTTCAATGCTGTCGACCCCGATCGTGCCGCGAATAATGTCAGCGCCTTCAGTTGCTTCCTGGGCAACGATTTTCTGCAGCACGCTCTGCAGGTTGAACTCGATGCCATCAGCAAATGAAAGCACAGGAATTGCCGTCGCAGCCAATGCACCCTTCAAGATCAATTGATCGCCAGTCGCATCAAATGAGATAATAAGGTCATCACTTACCGCTGAAGCACGCCGGAATGTTGCATCAACCGATGATAGTCGGTCAAACTCAATCCTCGCACTCGCAGGAGCTGTGACCGTATCAATGCCGTCACCTTGCGCAAACACCATCGTGCGATTTGCATTAAGTGTAATTTCATCAAATCCAGCACCTGCCAACACCACTTCATCGGCAGGCAGTGCCGAAGCGACGATTTTATCATGTGAGCCATTTGAGCTGCTGTCTCGAATATCTTTCAACACGTCAGCAATCGTCTGGACTGTACCGTCACTATACGTAAATTTCTCTACAACGTTGCCACCAAACACCACCAAGCGCTCATTGGTTTCACGCACCACAATTAGCAAGTCGCCGTCCACTTTGCGGAACGTTACATCTTCTTGATTGAGGTTTTTGAAGATGATCTCATCAACGCCGCCACTGTCAGAAATGCTATCAAGTCCGTCGCCATAACCCCACTTGTAAGTGTCATTTCCAGTTTCACCCATCATCGCATCGGAGCCAGCTCCGCTATCGATAACGTCATTGCGATTGATGAACCCAATAATCTGTTCATCACCATCCGTGCCAACGAGTAACTTGCCGAGCAAAGTGTCGAGCGCAACAACTGTACCGTCGGACGTAAAATGGAACTCTTCAATCCGCGCAGTTGTCAGTCCATTGACAATACGCAATACGTCAGCACCATCACCCAGATCGATGACCAAGTCGTTTCCGAAGCGGCGCAGAATAAGATCATCCGCGATAACGCCTTCACCAAAGACAACTTTGTCTATGGCGATGGAGTTATTGTTAACTTCGAGAATGGTATCCAAGTCATAACCAATACCGAAGGCATAGGTATCCGCTGCATTGCCACCTTCATAGGTGTCATCACCCTGAAGGCCGTCAAACGAGTTTTCAAGAGTTGTACTGCCGGTGATATTATTGTCACCCCGGTTGGCGTTGACAATGCCCGCCAATTGCTCTGCTTCAGCAATTGTGATCGTGTCGCCATTCTTGAATACAAAAAGCTCGATGCCATATTTGGGGTTTAGGAATTGGTCTTTGATCCGCAGGGAATCTGTACGCCCAGGTGTCGTGACATACACAACGAGATCATTGCCAACATGAACGAATGACACATTATCTTGAGTAATATCAGCCCCGAACAAAACCTTGTCGTCAACAGGAACGACGACGCCCTTGCGGTCTGACCAATTTGAACGTTTGGAATTGTCGATGATGATGTCATCGCCATAGCCAACGTCAAATTTATAGCTGTCGCCGCCGCTATTGCCAATGAGCGTATCGTTGCCGTCTTTGCCGTCGATTACTTCTGCAAAATCAGAGCCCGTAAGTGTATCAGTTCCGGCACCACCGACAACATCGACGTCTTCGGGGTTAAGGTCGGTGAATACAATTGTGCGGTCCGCGAACTCAAAATACTCCACGGCAACATATTGGCTGCTGTCTCTCACATACTGATTTTTGAGTATCAGTCGATCGCCAGAGTCTCGTACTGTAAAGATCAGGTCAAGCGCTGTACGCGAAATATCAACATCAAAAAAGTTGATGTTCTGCATGACCAAGCGGTCAGTGCCCGGAGGTGTTTCTGTGAGTGTATTTGAAGGTCTATAAACGTCCCAAACAGTGTCCTCGCCATAACCGCGTGCAAATATATAGCGATCATTGCCCTGCAGGCCCTGCAACAAATCATTGCCAGCACCACCGTCCAGCAGATCACCGATGACATTAAAGCCATAAACTTCATCATCTCCGGCAGTTTTCGCAATGGCAACATAATGCTGGACAAGTTTCAGCCAATCCCAATCTACACCACCACCAAATTCAAACGTTTCAATGCGGAAGGGGTAGCAGAAGAAAATTGGCAGATAAGTCATGAAGTCTTCGATGGTCACCGCATCGTCGGTGCCTCTAACCTTCAGTGTTAGATCGTCATCTCTGCCGTTTCGTAGAAACTCAATATCGGTCCAGCGAATGTCATCCTTGAATTGCAAGGTATCGGGGATATCCGGGCCAAACCAAAACACCGCGTAGTTGTTGTCACGAATTATGTCATGACCATCGCCGCGACCGAAGACATAAGTGTCAGGCCCTTGGACGCCAATCAACAGGTCATTGCCTTTTCCGCCCGCGATCGTGTTGGCGTTGATGTGACCATAGATGACATCTTCGCCGTCGGTCTTGGCGTTGTCGATGACCTTTTGAACAATCTCAGAAAAGCCAAGTGAGGTGCCATCTTCGAAAATGAACTTTTCGATCATGTCGGGCGAAGCAAAATCTAACCCTGCACTTCCACCGAGTATTTCACCAAATCCTCCAAGGTTGATAGGCGTGCCGGCAAATTGACCTTGCAACAGGATTTGATCCGTCGTGATGTTGCCCTGCTTGTCTTTGATCTGAATCAGAAGATCATCGCTTTGGCCCGCACGGGTCATATGCAAATCATCAGCTGTTATATCGCCCCGGAATTGCAGGAAGTCGATGGCAGCCTGCACGGCACCAAACGAGATACCGCCGCCACCTTCGCCCATCACGTCTTGACCATCACCTCTGGCGAAAATGTAAATGTCACCACCAACGCCACCATGCAATGCGTCGTTGCCCTTGCCGCCCCATAATATGTCGGCTGATCCCGTGCCCGTGTAAACTTGATTTTCGTCCGTCGGGTCTGCAACTTCGAAGGCCATGCGGAAACGATCAAACACCATGCCATCAGCGAAGGTGATCGTGCTCACTCCCAATTCAATTGGCGAACCGTCCGAATAGAAACCTGCCAATTCGCCGAGGAACTGATCTTGCAAGCGGATGACGTTGGTGGTGCCTTTTTCGGTCACCAACAGGTCCATGCCGTCGCGGGTCAAATCAACCTTGTCTGACGTGAGATGCAAGAAACGCAGATCATCGGCGGACTCTTTGTCATAGTCGCGGATGGTCTGTTGACCGAAGTTGCGTCCGGCATAATAGAAGTCCGTTCCTTGGCCGCCGCTCTGGGTATTCACGCCACCATTGAGATAGAAATAATCCTGCTTTGACGTTCCGGTGATGAGCGCGCCGTCTCCTGCTCCATCTTTCAAACGTTCCTCATTCACGCCGAGCGCATCGAGGATTGCCGGTACATCAGCATCCACAGGCACATTCTCAAAGGCCGCGAGCGCCATTTGCACGATGTAAGGCTGATTGACCGCAAGGCGCATACCGAATTGGTTTTTTGAACCATCCGGAATATAATCAGGATAGACCTGCCAGAGAATTTCTGCCCAATCCATCAGGTAATCGCGCGTCGGCTCATAGCCATCAGGTGCGTGACGGAAAATCTCCTCAAACATCGGCACCATTTCGCGGCCCGCTGTGGGCAAATATTTGTCCGTAGCGCCACATCGATACTTGATGCCCTGCATAAAGTCTTTGAGGCCGCCCTGCAGCGCAATGCGTGCGGCGAAGGCGCGCGATGCCGTGACGTAGGTGTCCATCACATTGTCGAGCAGGTTGAGCATGGTCTTGATGTCAGACTTCACTCGTGCCATCAAGAGAATCCGCGCGGTAAAGTCCGGTATCATTGATTGATGTAGCTGAGTTGGCCCGTGGCATTGACATAGTCGGCCGACAGCATTTGCGGGCGGAAGGCCACGCCGAACAGTTGCGTGGCGAAGTGGAATTGACTCTGGCGTTAACAGTTCAACCCGCACCTTGGAATTGTCAGATGAGCCCACTTCGTCCAGCCCGAAGAACTCCACCTCGAAGTTGCGAAGATTATAGCCCCGCGCATTGCCCTGCAGCTGTTGCAGTTCCATGGCGTAGTCGAGGTTGCGCGCCCAGACATAGAACGAGCCGCGATCATCGGTGACTTCGACGGTGTAGTCGATGGCCTTGCCGTCGAGGAAATAGATCCCGATCTTTTCCACCGGAATATCCGCATACGGATTAAATCCGATCTCCTCCGTGGTCCAGGCGGTGCCCGTGGCGTGGGCTTGCGCAGAATATCGGCCACGTGTGGGTGCGGCAATGACTGCCCCTGCGCATCGACAATCGCCGTAGCCGACGCCAGCGCCCAGCTGCCATCGGCCTGCTTCACGCCATGATCGAGAATGACCACGCGGTTGTTGACGATTTGGGTGAGATAAGGCACCTCGGCGCGGAATTGTGTGGCCTCTCCCCGCGATGAGGGCGAGAAGGTTTGCGTCAGCGTAAAGCCGTCGAGCGCCAGCACATCTTCCAGCGTGGCCCGCGCGATCGCCACACCATTGCGCATCGGTAATCGCCGCACCCGAATGCAGCGTGAAGAAGCCACCTGTGGCGTCCTCTTGGTAAACGCCATAATCCGCCAGCACCGTTTTGCCATCGACCACGGCCATACGAACAGCCGTCAAGCTCGCGCGTCTGCTCCAGCACCTGCCCCCATTGGCCCAACACATCGCCGGATTGTTCACGCAACAGCTTCAACTTCGGCACCGTCATCGCCGCCGCACTGGCCTTCACCAGCGCGCCAAACTCCAAGTCATTCGACATGGCAACCGACAGATCGACGATCGCACCATAACTCCGCGCATCAATCGTCAACCCCTTCAAGCCAAGGGGCAGTGCCGGTTTGGCCACGGTATTTGGTATTGAGGTGGAGGCATCAAACACCGCATCATAGAACAACCCGGTACCGCCCGAGGCAAAGGTAAAGCTGCCCTTGTCCAGCAACCAATTGCGCTGGGGTGTTTGGAAATTGATCGGCGCAACCGTGAGATTGAATTCGGTGATGCCCAATGACTCCAGCGTTAGCAGCTCGCCTGCATCAGTAACCGCATCCTCGTCCTTGTCCTGCCAGACGCGAAACTGCCCCAGACTCGCATCACTGAGCGTTGATCTTGCCATCAGCATTGAGATCATGGGTCCGAAGCTCTGCCGTGCCCGTGCGGCCCCGCCCGCCGAACATCTCGGAGGCATCTTCGATGATGCCGCTGCCGTTCTCATCGATGACCAGAAACCCGTCATCGCCCTTGAGCCAGCCAGTGCTTTCGGCGAACAGGTTGATGTCCTGGTCGAACCACACCCCGGCATCGCTCATCGAGCGGGTTTCGATGCCATCGCCATCGAGATCGATGATC
>CAWKKP010000002.1:0-366329 GCA_963850355.1 uncultured Alphaproteobacteria bacterium | reverse complement strand
CTCGTAAGGAAACCAGTGGTCGCCGCAATCAAACCGATTGTCCAAGTCAAAACTGACTTGCCTTTTATCTTCCAATCTGTTCCCCGACCTGCGTCACCATCTCGATGATGCGTGTTCATTTTCTCAATCAAGTCACGCAACGCTTGCTCGCCGCCTAAACTTTCAAGCAAGGCCGCGTTTCGATCACCTGGCAATTTTAGAGCAATAAGGTTGGCGCGTTCGCGGCCCGAAAGCGTATTGTCGCCGGGAATGCCGAAGTCTGAAAGTTTGGCACCGACGTTGAAGATACGGTCTTTGTTTTGGAAATATATGTCTGAGTTTATCCATCCATCAGAACTCTTGATGTCTGTCAGACTGATGGAATTGAACCATGCCCTAATCTTGTCTTGTGTAACGTTGTTGTCACCATTGATGGCGATCTCGCGAGATGCATTGAGGAAAACTTCACGCTTAAGTTCAGCATTGCTGCCATCTTTTAAACGGCCATCATCAGCAAGTTGGTCAAAATGACCTTGCATGAGATAGGCTTGGAACTTTTTGATTTCTTTGCCGACTTCTTCGTAGTCAGTTCGACCCCGCCCGATGTCTTCTATGATGCGGCTGACAAACTCGCGATAAGCCGTATGGGGGCCACGGTGAATTGCAGTGCCAAGATCATTGGCATCACCGGTATCTTTTGGCAGATACAAGCCGTTCGTCTGGAAATCTTTATGATTGTAGAAACCTTCCTGTTGTAACTTGGCGAGTATCTTGGAAGCGTCCTCAGAAAGAGCCGTCGGAATTAAATGGTGACCATCCAAATCCATGTTTGCACTTCCAGAACTGCCTGGCTTGTTCAGTTCAGGTTTTGGAGGTGCATTCGAAAAGCCACCGCCACCAGCGTGAAGATCTGTTCGGAATGTTTCGGTGGGATCGCTCATTTCAGGTCCTCGTTAATGTCTTCGGTATCCAACACGCCCCGGGCTTTTAATCTGAACCCAAGCAAGCCGCTGTCTTTCAACGCATCCCAAAGGACGTCGCTGACAAAAAGATCAAATCGCCAATAGTGGCCTGACAGCCCAGAAAGGAAAATGTGATCGCGTGCAGGCTCGCCCTCGCGCAGCTTCCTGCCGAACTGCCCTGCGCTTGGCTCTCCTGCGGGAATTACAAAGTGATCTTTCCAACGTGCATTGAGCCGATCAACGGTCAGCGTTGTTTCACGCCAGAGATGGTGATTTCCCACCACATCAGCCTTGCAGACAAAACCGACCCTGAATTTATCTTTGCGACGGCTGGCTTGATTTTCATCGACGTGGAATTCGATGAAACGCGTGCCTTTTTGCTGCTCACTCGGGCTGGAATGGAGAGGTGCGCTCACGTAGGGAGACTTCTCAACATCCAGCGTGAACAAATTCTGCCGCATGTTGAAAAAGTAATATTGCCCCCAAGGTTCACTTCCGTCTTTCTGCAGCAAGCGCATGGGAATGAATTGATGCGCATGTGGCTCAATCGACTCAATCAGCGTCTTGAATTTTTCGCTGACGATAAAAGCCGGTAACGAAAAATAGCTTGTCCGATCGTCTTTGCCACCATTATAGCAATGGGGGAGATAGTAAATATCTTGAACCACCTTTTCCGTTTTCTCAAACCGAAGGTAAGGTGGAAAGTCAGCGGGGTCGTAAATTCGGCCCGTCCTGAATTCGTCTTCGACTGGATATTTGACCATGTCAGCCAAATCGAGTTTGCCGTGTGGTTTGTAGCGAAAACTTGGCAATGGAAACTCGAAACCCGACGGTGATAGAAAATGGAGAGGCCCGGTGCGTCTGCTGTGGCTGATGGAGATCGCGCGAACCATGTTATGTCGTCCTCTTGCCAAACACTGGCTTGGACGGAGTTTGAATCGGTGAGGTTGATTCCACCTGTTGCGGATTGCCAACGTTCAAGTGCAAAACAGGAATTCCTCGACGTCTCCCTTCACTCTTGTAGCGCGCAATAATCTTTTCATCGGGAGTATTGCCAACGCTGGCTCCATCATTGATCACGGGGCCATTGAGCATGAGATACTGACAGAGACCAAAGACCCGCTGCGCCACCTCGCCCGGTTGGAGTGCAGCAGGTTCAAACTCAATTTCGCGTCCGATGAAGTGAATGAGGCCAGTCGTCACCGCACCAACTGTTTCAGGCGCGTCGCCCTGCACAAACTGAATGGTGGCCCAAAGCATCTCGGGGATCGTGCGCTTCTGCATGAAATCGCGCGCCATTGCATTAACAGCGTTGCCCTCAAAAGCGGCCAATGAGTCATCATAAACCGTGCCAATGACAGGAAGCAGCGCAGTCAGAGCGCCCGTTACAAGCGTAACAGCTGTCGCATTTGCAAGGGCAATGGCATGGGTTTTTGACTCAATCAGCGAAGCCACAATGACATGAGCCTTGTTACGTGTGAGCTTCGCTTCCGCGTCACGCCATGTGAACACAGCCCTTTTCGCCGCTTCAGCCCAAGCTTCGTGCGGCAAGGGCCCCTCAAAGAATACTACAGTGACTGGAACGCTATTTACTTTTAGTATAAAGCCTTGCTGTGGAGACTGTAGTTCTTCCGACTCTATCGAAGCGGTCAATGGCGCAGATCCAGCTAAGTTTCTGATTTCATTCACCACAGCTTGTGCCTTGACTGAAGCGTGCTGCGCCAAAGCGATATATGTTGTCGATCGACTCATGCGGCGCACCGAGATTTCTCATTGTCGTTGGCTACCAGAAACCCGTCATCGCCCTTCAGCCAGCCCGTGCTTTCGGCGAAGAGATTGAGGTCCTGGTCGAACCACACCCCGGCATCCTTCATCGAGCGGGTTTCAATGCCATCGCCATCGAGATCGATGATCAACGGATCACGGTCCGCATCGCTGGTGGCTGTGGACCATTTGAGCGCCTTGGCAAAGCGATTTCCCGCATCACCAACGCCCCCATCTTGTGGATATAAGAAATCATCGCCCCCGACAGGCCGGCAATGGGTGGCAGCATCGCCAAGGCCGCCAGCACCGGATTGGCCAACAGGAACTTCATGCCGAAGGTGCCCGCAGGCACATTGACAAGCCCCGCCGCCGCAGCCCCCACAAGCCCCAGCTCCGCATTCTCCTGCACGCTGAAACCCCAATAGGTGGCGGGGACCGAGAAGTTCTCGATGATCATCGACGCTGTCGGTCGAGAGATTGGCCAGAGCCCGTCTGCGTAAAGTTGAAATCGCCAAACAGGTTGAGCAGGCCCTGCAGCGAGTTCGACACCACCATTTTGAGGTGGTCGTCTTTGTCCTTGATGAAAGTATAGCTCATGAAAATGGCAAAGGGATCGATGAACAACCGACCCTCGGTAAAATACTTCGCCGTCTTCGGATTATGGCCTGAGACATCGGTCAAGCTTGCGCCCAGGAACCCGGCCAAGCCTGCCACCAGCAGCGGCACACCCTCAGAGCCACCCGTCAGCGGCATGCCAAAGAACTTCAGATGGTCATTGAACTGGGCATCCATGACCCGTGTTCCAGGCCACCACCAGATATTGTCCGAGTTCTCAAACTCACCATACTCAACATCAACGTTGAGAGGGTTGCCCTCAGCATCCAGACCATTCTCAGTATCACCAAAAATAATCCCACCCTTCGACGTATTAAAGATCCAGTCACGCCCCTCGCCACCGATGGTGATGGCCTTTTCGCCCAGCACCGTGACAACCCAGTCATTGCCAACCCCGCCGTCGAGCTTCAATGTCAGGTCCTTGGCAGCTTTTGGTCCGACAATAGGAATTTGCTGATCTGCGGCCAGGAACTTGTTGCGATCAGCACTTTCACGATCTTTGTCGGTTATGTATTCCCCAGCTTTAATATAGTCTGGCTTGTAGCCAAATAGAATGTCATCTCCTGAACCTCCAAACAAGGCACCAGTACCGGAATGGAACATCCAGTCGTTGCCATCCTTTCCATATACATCCGAGTAGCCAGAAGCGATGACGTAATCAATTTCATCAGTTGCTTTCGTTACAAAACGTTCATCGTCATCAGCTGTTTCTCTCGCATTGCCGTCTGCGAAAGTCATGACTTTCGCGCCACTGAGCGCGAACGTGACTTTCATCAGTTTTTCAACCAGTCCTTGCCAGTAAGGATCAAAAAAACCGTCTACTGCATCTTTGGCGGCAAGGAAGCTTTCGCCGATTTTCCAATCTGGGAAAGCAATGTTAAGAATTTGGAGTGTAACGCCCGCAAGTTCCGTTGAGTCTAAGAGATCTGCAGAAAACCGCACTGCGGTACCCACACCGCCAGTCAGAATTGTCAACGCAGCATATTCAAACACCATTTTCATGGCACCTGCCGCGAGGTCCAAAATCAACTCCGGTGAAATGTCGAGATCAAGTTGGTCGATGAGATCTTGCAAAGAAATATTTTCTTCTTTTGCAATCTGGTAAACTCCCAATGCGATTAACCCAACGAGCGCAATGTCCACGGCACCAATCTTGTTGGATAGCCCTGCAAATTTCCCACCTACACCTGCGCTGCCGGAATCATTCTTCAAAAAATCAATAAGATTTGAAAGTGCAGCAAGCCGACCCTTGACAACTTTGAACCCCATTTTCTCTAAAACATCGGGGGGTAATTTATCAATGTTGATGCCATTCAAGTTGTTAATGCCTGCAGCTTTCGCGGCCTTCACTTTTTTGAAGTAGTTAGTCAGTCCATCGTCGCTACTGTTGAAGTCGAGCCCCTTTGCACGCAAATCTGAAGAGTTTTTGAAGAACACGTCCTGCCGCATTTTAGTGGCGGCGTCGCCCTTTACGTCGCCGTCCGCATCGAACACGTCGCTATAAAATGAGTTGAGATCTCGGCCCGCAATTACACGCGGGTCACTGTTGTTGAGTGCCCATTCCGGCCCGATGACGCGCCCATTCTGATCTACGCGTGACGTGAGCTTGGATGCAAACAACGTTTTAGACGCGTCGACATCTGCGCGGAGCTTGTTGATGTCTACGAGCTTGTCAGGACGAGGAGTGCCGTCGTCTCGAATTCCTTGCTCAATTTGCAAATCATCAAGAAGTGCTCTGACCGCCTTTGTATACTTCGAATGCTTCCCCACGTGATTGGCATCACCATCCACATCCAATGCCGCGCCTGCGGCTTGGGCCGCTTTTGACTCGGATGGTAACATCAGCGTGTTATCAGCCTGATCAATGTCAAAGCCACCGTTGGCACGCAAGAAGATGAGTACGGGATGGCCTTCAAGCGACTTGGGGATCAAGTGGTGTTTATTCATGACAAGACCTTGCGTGTAAGAGCGTTGAGGTGTTTTGCGATTTCTGGGGCTATCGAAGGACAGTCCTCATGAAGCCACGGCAGCTCCTCTCGACCATAAGCGATAAGATGTTTCGCTTGCTCAGTATCACGCCCTGCTTTCAGATCACTCAAGGCATTGGTGTACCAGTTTAGAGTGACCGGGATTTGCTCCTCGGCAATCCAGGGATTGTCCACTTCCTGATAACTACCTTTGATAGGAGACACCTCGTAACGACGTATTTTTTCTTTTTTCCAGCGCTTGAACATAACATCGGACATCACAGCGCATTTGTTAAGCCTGTCTGTGTGTATCCACAAATGGCGGCCAGCAATTTTGGGGCGGCTGAAGGCAGGGTTCATAGCACCTAACTCCAAATAGGGTGGCACTTGGTCGCCGTAGAGCGTAAACTTTTCCCTTCTGGAATCATCAGACTGATCCGGGCGATGCAGCTGTGCGTTGAATTTTTGCGCGACATTGAGAATGTAGTACTTTTCGTCAAAAGGTGTGCCGCTGCGTTGCAGAATTGTAACAGGAAAAAACTGGTGCACGCCAGGTTCAATGTCTTCGATAATCTGTCGGAGTTGATCAGAGATTCCTGTATAGTGCCAAACAACAGCGAATAGATCCCATAGTTTGCCGGTACTTTTCAGTTGTAAAAGTGTTGGTAGTGGGCCCTTGATTTTAAAACCCCAACCAAATTCGTCCCAAATGCTAGGGTTTGTCCCGTTTGGAACCTCGTCCTTGATCTCGATTTTTGGCCAAAACTCCGGATTACACCTTGCAACTTTATAGACCATTGTGCGACTTTCTGTGATCACTCGACGCAACTAAGGGGTTGTTATCCACCAGGCGAATTATGGGAACACCAGCACGAATTCCTTCTGCCCTGTACACGGCTTGAATTTTCTCTTCGTCGGTCATTCCAACACTGTCGCCATCTTTGATCACTGGGCCACTGGTAATCAAATATTGGCAAAGGCCAATGACGCGCGATGCAGCATCATAAGGTTTTAACGTGGTGGCATAGAGTTCAAGCTCACGCCCAATAAAAGGCAGAAGCCCGTTCGTCATGACTGTCAAACGTGGATTTCCGTCGGTATCGCGCGATTCACTTCGAAAAATCAAAGATGTCCATAGCGACACAGGGGTTTCGCCCGCAACCAACGCAAGTGTTTCAGCCATAAATCGATCGGGCGGAACAACTGTTTGCCCTTCATCTGAAATCACCGCCAATGTCGGCAGCAGCGAAGCAAGAGCATTTGACACCATCGTAACTGCTGTCGCGGTTCTCACTGCCGAAGCATAATCAATTGAGGCTTGCAGCGAGGCAACGATAACGTGGCTTCGCATCTTTTTGAGAGCCAACTTTGATTCAGGCCAAACCATTTCCAAAGCCAACGCATCCATATAGGAGTCATCCGGCAAAGGTGCGGCCAGAAACATGACAGTAATCACCAACCCGTCCAAAGTTAATACGATAGATTGTCCAGGCTCAGTCGAAGGTGAGCCCTCTACTGGGTCTAGCTGCTTAAGCGCTTTCGGATACAGCTCCGCGTAACGACGGGCTAATTGGCCATGCGCAACCGACACGTCTCTCTCGAGAGCGAGGTAAGTGATGAAGTTACTCATATCAAAACTGTTGAAGCCCCCTAAACGCCTTAACACTTAACTAATACCTTAGCCCCACTTCAGCCACAATTGCAACCACCACGGGCGGGAATGGTTGATTTTTCGGCTGATATCAGACGGCAATCTTTAATTGAATTGCATTGTCGTTTGCCGCACCCCCAACTGTGCCCTTGTCCAGCATCCAGTTCCGCTGCGGCGTCTGGAAGTTGATCGGTGCCACCGTGAGGTTGAATTCGGCAATGCCCAGTTCTTCCAGTGTCAGCAACTCGCCTGCATCGGTGACCGCGTCTTCGTCCTTGTCCTGCCAGACCCGAAGTTCGCCCCATACCGCATCATGAGCGTTGATCACGCCATCGGCGTTGAGGTCATGGGTCCGCAGCTCCGCCGTGCCCGTGCGGCCACGCCCGCCGAACATCTCGGAGGCATCTTCGATGAGGCCGTTGCCGTTCTCATCAATAACCAGAAACCCGTCATCGCCCTTCAGCCAGCCCGTGCTTTCGGCGAAGAGATTGAGGTCCTGGTCGAACCACACCCCGGCATCGCCCATCGAGCGGGTTTCGATGCCATCGCCATCGAGATCGATGATCAACGGATCATGATCCGCATCGCTGGTGGCTGTGGACCATTTGAGCGCTTTGGCAAAGCGATTGGCCCGCATCATCCAACGCCCCCACCTTGTGGATATAAGAAATCATCGCCCCCGACAGGCCGGCAATGGGTGGCAGCATTGCCAAGGCCGCCAGCACCGGATTGGCCAGCAGGAACTTCATGCCAAAGGTCCCCGCAGGCACATTGACCAGGCCCGCCGCCGCAGCCCCCGACAAGGCCCAGACTTGGCATTCTCCTGCACGCTATAGCCCCAATAGGTGGCGGGGACCGAGAAGTTCTCGACGATCATGCGAGCTGTCGGTCAAGGACTGACCAGAACCCGTCTGCGTAGAAGTCAAAATCGCCAAACAGATTGAGCAGGCCCTGCAGCGAGTTCGACACCACCATTTTGAGGTGGTCGTCCTTGTCCTTGATGAAAGAATAGCTCATGAAAATGGCAAACGGGTCGATGAACAGACGACCTTCGGTAAAATACTTCGCCGTCTTTGGGTTGTGGCCTGAGACGCTCCCCCTTGCATTCTTGCAGTTGTTTTAAGAGGTTTAAAGGGTAGCGTCCCCTTTTCTCTACGATCTCCTCCGGGTCGGGCCGTGCCGGTGGCGTAAGGTTGCCTTACTGTATCGCTCAGCGCAAGGGCTGAAGTCACCGCACCATTGAATACAGCAGTCCAATGACAGTCAATTAAGTGGAGTGTCACCGTAATTCCGTTGTCCACCCGTTTATCACATCATTTGAGCCGTTCAACACGTTAAAATCATCTGTGCCGCGATAGGAAATGACAATCTCGCCACCAACTTCATAGGCGGCGGCGTAGAAGCCGTTGGCTTTCCATTTGGCCTCGAGCAACTCATCTGCTGGAAGTCCGTCTTCTTCGCCTTGGCGGGTAGCTGCACCAATAATGCTTTCATTGTGCTTTAACCCTTCACCATAACCCTGATTGTATGAATCCATGGCTAGAATTGCTAAAAGTAAATTCTTATCAGTGCTCATTATTTTAACTCCGGACGCCGAAAAGGTTGTATTAAATCACCTCCACCAACACCATTGAGTGGGTCACCCTTCTTCACTTTTCTAATTTCTTCTGGAACGTAGCGTGCTGTATAATCCCAAATCCACCCTAACACCTTCTCCACCTCACCGGCCGTCACCGGCTCATCAACAATCTCCAATGTCACGGATTTCAACGCATAGCCCGCCCCGAATGTTGCGGCCAGATTGGCAGGTTCGACTTGCTTCACCGACTTTGGATCATTGAGGTCGTCAAAAGTTACCAGCATCGGGCACTGTTTGAACGGCACCGACATGGCGCCCTTGCTGGCCCTGATCTCGTCAAAATGCTCTCCCCGAGTTTTGCCGACGTCGATTGTGGTTTTGCCGTTCACCAGCAGGCTTGGCAGTGATAACGACATATGATACGAATCATCACCCTTGGGCGAATTCAATAGCGCAAATAAAATCTTGCCTTGCCCGAGATCGATAACTACCGCCTCACCAGCCATGTTGTTCTTATATTGTGGACCAGCATCGAACCATTTGACGGATGTCACAGCCGATCCCTTCACATCACCTTGTGGTGTGATCACTATCAGCGTCAGCTTCTGCCTCCACTCATAAGTGCTGCCCCAACACCCCGCCAACGGCAGCGCCGCAGCCGTCAACAGCACAGTCCGCCGCGTCAAGCGCAGCGCCGTTTGATCAGAATTTCCTGTTGCCCCGTCCCCCAAAGCCTTCCCCCGTAACTTTCTATTAACACGTTAACCGCAATCTCGCCACAATTGCAACCGTTGCGGGCGAGGACAGTTAAATTTTCGACTGATGTCAGGCTGCAATCTTCAATTGAGTGGCATTGTCATTTGCCGCTGCTGTAATACGACCATTGACGTTTGCATCAACAACGAGGAAGCTATCATCAGCTCCAAGCCACGCGGTTTTTTCCGCGAAGAAGTTATTGTTGAAATCAAACCAGATCTGGCCCTTGTCGATGTTCTTGATTTCAATGCCATCGTCGTCGAGATCGAGCACCAGCGGATCGCCCTCGGTGGCCCAATTCATGGCTTTGACATAGCGCACTGTCGAGTCTGCCAGCACGATCAACTCGTCCGCCAGCAAGTAGCTGTCCGTATAGGCCCCGCCCACACCGGCAATGCCGGGCACCAGCGAGAAGGCCGCCATCGGATTGGTCACCTTGAACTTGAAGCCAAAGTCACCGCCTTCGATCAATGGGAACAACATGCCAAAAGCCCCGACGGGGGCCGAGATCGAGTCAATGCGCATGGCCCCCAAGAGTGACCTGCCATCACCGGTTTGCAGGAAACGGAAGTCGTCGCCACCGCCTGCGGCTTTGTTGGCGGTATAATTGTTCAGATTGGTAAAGCCATTGGCCACATAGAGGTCAACGTCACCCGTCTCCGCGTTCCGCCACGCGATATAGTTGATGCCGGGAATGAGGTTGTCGAAGAACAGCGTATGGCCTGTGGCCTGGGCAGCCTTGTGGGCCGCAATCTGCGCCGTGGCAATGCCACCAAAAAACGCCGCCACCCCTTGCGTGATCAAAGGCACCATGGAATTGCCACCCGTCAGCGGCATGCCATAGAATGCCAAGAAGTCATTCTGTGACGCATCCATCACCGACGTATCAGGGCTCCACCAGATTTTATCAGAGTTGCTTTTATCACTGTAAACAACAGGATTCCCGAGTTCATCGATGCCGTTTTCTGCATCGCCCCAAATGATGCCGCCTGGTGAGGTGTTGAAAATCCAGTCGCGACCCGTGCCACCAATGGTGACACCCTTTTCGCCACTGGCAACATACAGCACATCGTTGCCAATGCCGCCATCGAGCACCAACACCATTTCCGAATTTGCAACGGCACTGTCTGCGGTGTCGTAGATCTTTCACCCGGCAGAATCCGGCGCGCTTCATTGACGGCAAGCAAATCATTGCCGCCAAGCCCAAACACCCCACCGAAGCTTCCGGCCCCGTCTTCGTCCTGCGCCTCAAGATAGATGTCATCAAATGCCGTCAGTTTGATGTTCGCATAGCCCGAGAAGGCCAAGGGTGCCGTTCACTCGCTCTTGGCAGCAGCTGCCGTGCCACTCATTTTCTGCGCACCCAGCTTTTGCAGGGTCTCCGCATCCACCAATTTGGCAATGAGGGGGTGCAAGCGCAAATTGCCGCCTTTCACCACTTTGCCGAAGTTGGCCAGTACCGAGGTTGTGGCCTTGGCATTGGGGGCAATCACGTCGAGTAACCAGTTGATATCGCCGGAATTCCAATCCTCCGGCTTCAATCGCAGGGGGAAGCTGCCAGCCTTGATCTGCTCACGGATGCGTTGATCGACCACTTCCGACACGGAAGCCCAAATCGCCATGCCGGCGATATCCGCCAATTCGTTCTTATCCTTGTCGCCAGGATAGGCCAAAGCGACACGGTCTCTGATCAAAGGCTCCAGCACCAAGTGTTGCAGATCGCCCACAGTTTGGTTGCGATAGCGCGGCAACAGCATCATCGACATGACAATCGAACCAAAACTTTCACGCACATGAGCCCGCACCTTGGCGATGTGGGGAGCGAGTTTCTTGAGGGTTTCAGCATCCGGCATTTGGGCATCAATCACACCCTTCGGAGGAGCTGCACTGGCCGTCGGTTTGGCGTCGCTGTTTGCTGCTTTTTTGGCGGATGATTTTAGTGTGTCTGATTTTGCCATAATGTGTCCCCTGAATTTGTAGAGAGACATAAATCGAAAGCTGAGAAGCAAGTCAATGGTAAGGCGACATTGTGTGATGATTGGCGTTCAATCGACATTCTGCGTGCTGCTGCCAATATTGCTATCGGTTAGCGCCTACAGATATTGAAATGCTTAGAAAAATGGTGCTGCCAGAGAGAATCGGACTCTCGACCTCTCCCTTACCAAGGGAGTGCTCTACCACTGAGCTACGGCAGCAATGATGGGTGATGACCCTTCGAATGGGCGCTCACTTGCCACAGCGCGAGGCTTTCTGCAACCATCTTGGCAGAAGCGTTGCACTTGTTCACAATCACCCCCATGACTGCACGGGAATCAGACGAAAAAACCAGGCCCCAGCGTGAGGCTGATCGGCGAAAACGCCAGACCGCGGCGTTGCGCGCCAACTTGAAACGGCGCAAAAATACGGGAGATTCCGCGGAAAAGACCGACGACGACGTTCCGTCTGACGAAAAATGACATTGCAGCCCAGTTATTCACCAAACGATTAGATATTGCCCCAAAGCCGCCTTATATGCTTGTAAGCACAGCATCAGGACGCTTCGGCACTGCAACATTTTCGCAGCAGGGCCATTTTCGGGGAATTTGACATGGATCGCATCCGCATTCGCGGTGGTAACACACTCAACGGCACAATCGATATTTCGGGTGCCAAAAATGCGGCCCTGCCGCTGATGATTATTCCGTTGCTGACCGCGGACCCCGTGACGCTGCACAATGTGCCACGCCTTGCTGACGTGTTGCGCTTGCAAAAAATTCTCAACAATCACGGCGTTGACATCACAACGGCGGGAAAGCGCATCGGCCAAAGCAACATGGCGGGCGAGACCTTGAAGATTTCCGCCAAGACCATTGTTGATACCACTGCCCCCTATGATCTGGTGTCGAAAATGCGGGCCTCATTCTGGGTGCTGGGGCCATTGATTGCGCGTTGCGGCGAAGCCAAAGTGTCGCTGCCCGGCGGTTGCGCCATCGGCACGCGGCCCGTTGACATGCATTTGCAGGCCATGGAAAAATTGGGCGCTGAATGTGAAATCGAAAATGGCTATGTCATCGCCAAAGCCAAGAAGGGCTTAAAGGGCGGACATATCTCATTTGCGAAAGTTTCAGTTGGGGCCACTCATGCGGCCTTGATGGCCGCGGTCTTGGCCACAGGTGATACGATCATTGAGAACGCTGCAACGGAGCCAGAAATTGGCGACGTGGCGGAATGCCTCGTCAAGATGGGGGCCAAGATTGAAGGCATTCATACCAAGACCTTGCGCATCACGGGTGTTACTTCGCTGCACGGCTGCGAACACACGGTGATTGCCGATCGTATTGAAGCTGGCACCTATGCCATGGCGGCTGGCATGGCGGGCGGTGATGTGTTGTTGCGTGGTGCGAGTGCTAACACCATTGAAAACGTTATTCTCAATATGCAGCGTGCAGGTGTCAGCGTTGAAACCACCAATGAGGGCTTACGCGTCAAGCGCAATGGCTCGGGCATTTTGCCAGTGGATGTGACCACGGACCCCTACCCCGGCTTTCCCACGGATTTGCAGGCGCAGTTTATGGGGCTGATGACCGTCGCCAAGGGCACGTCGCATATCCGCGAAACCATCTTTGAGAACCGCTTTATGCATGTGCAGGAATTGGCGCGTCTGGGTGCCGACATTCACCTGCATGGTGATATGGCCGAAGTGCGCGGCGTCAAGAAGTTGACAGGTGCCGACGTCATGGCCACGGACTTGCGCGCATCCGCCACGCTTGTCATTGCGGGCCTGGTCGCCGAAGGTGAGACCATGTTGCACCGTGTGTATCATCTGGATCGTGGCTTTGAAGCCTTGGAAGAAAAGCTCCAGGCCTGCGGCGCTGACGTGACACGTATTTCTGGCTGAGGATATCTTGCTGCACCTGACGGCATTTGATGCGGATGATCTGACGGCGCTTTCCGCGCAGACGCAGGATGCTGTCTTGCGTGTGGGGGATATGGCCTATGACAAGAAGCGCCGGACATTCGCCAGCGTGCTCAACCGCTTCGCTTGGGATGCACTGCCAGAAAAAACCAGGCGTCGTTCTGGCCTTCGCATCAATCATGTGCTGGCGGCACGGCGTCTGCATCCGCAGCCTGTGACGTCACAAACCATTCTGTCGCTGCTCAGCGTCAGTTTTATTGCAAGTGATAAAGTGTCTGGAACACTGACGCTGAAATTTTCCGGCGGACACGCCATTGCACTGGATGTTGACAGTGTGGATGTGCAGCTTGATGACCTTGGCCCGGCATGGGGTACGGATCTCGAGCCCCAACATGGCTGATAAGACTCAGCGCCTGATCTCCGTTGAAATCGACGAGAGCATCGGACGCAGCGCTTCGCCTGAAGCCGAACATGAGCGCAAGGCCGCGATTTATGATCTGCTCGAAGAGAATAGTTTCAGCCTCGCGAATGGCGTGACTGGCCCTTATCATCTCGTTCTCGCCAATCTCGAAAACCGCCTGGTGTTTGATGTGCGTGATGAAGCGCAAAACGGCATCGTAGCCTTTGGCCTGTCGATGACGCCGTTTCGCCGCATCGTGAAAGACTATTTCGAAATTTGTAGCAGCTATTACGACGCCATTCGCAATGCCAACCCCTCCCACATTGAGACCATCGATATGGCAAGGCGTGGCCTTCACAATGAGGGCAGCGAAATTCTGCGTGAGAGACTTCAAGGCAAGGCTGAAATGGATTTTGATACCGCGCGCCGACTGTTCACTCTGGTTTATGCGTTGCTGTCATGACAGAAAAATCTATGCCATCGGCTGTCCTTTTCATCTGCACACAAAATGCCATTCGCTCGCCCATGGCGGCGGCCCTCATGCATCATTTGGCCGGGCATAAAATATATGTGGCATCGGCAGGTATACGTGCCGGTGACCCGGATCCCTTTGTGGGTATGATCATGGACGAAGTAGGGCTTGACCTCACCCGCCACCGCCCACATTCGATTGACGATTTGATTGATTCTACTTTTGATCTGGTCATCACATTGTCGCCAGAGGCTGAAAAATATGCCGCAGACATGACCAAGACAATGGCCATCAATGTTGAGAACTGGCTCATACCCGATCCTTCGGTGACGCAGGGCAGCCGCAGTCAGATATTGGATTCTTACCGCGACGTGCGTGACTTGTTGAGGAAGCGAATTGAGAAGCGTTTTGGTGCACTCACGGACCGTTGAACTTCAATCAGCAACGCGTTTCACAAACAAAAACCGCGACCATTGCTGATCGCGGTTTGAAACTGCCAGAAGCAGGCCCCCGGTAGTGTACGGCTTATTCGGCCTTGAGGTCGCCTGCTGAAGACTTGCCTGTGCGCTTGTCTTGCACGATTTCGTAAGAAATCTTTTGACCTTCGTTGAGGCCGTTCATGCCGGCGCGTTCAACGGCGCTGATATGAACAAACACGTCTGGTCCACCAGCTGCTGGCTGAATAAATCCAAAGCCTTTTTGGCCGTTGAACCACTTTACTGTACCTGAGGGCATCCTTGGTATCCTTTCAAGATGCATTTGCCTTGACCCCTCGACGCCCAAATTGGACGCAAAGAAGCCTCCTATCGATGTTCTGGTAGAGAGTAGGCTTTAACACTCGCAGTCTTGAAAGTGTGGAGCCGAGCCCGATCGGCCGAAAACACGATATGCGAAAGCTAGTGCGACTTGGCCAAAAAGGCAAGTGGTACCGTTACCCTTTGTTTTTTGGCCTTACGCGATCCGGCTTGAATTTTCGGCGCAAAAGGTTCATTGCTCCCGCAGCCAAACTTATATTGCGCTTTCAGTGTCCACGCAGCAGCGTAGATTGAAAGCCTGCCCAGGAGACTCGATGGCAAAAGAAGAACTGCTTGAATTTGAAGGTTATGTGTCGGAACTGTTGCCTAACGCCATGTTCCGCGTGAAACTGGAACACAACGCCCATGAAATTATCGCCCATACGTCTGGCAAGATGCGCAAGAACCGCATTCGCGTGTTGGCTGGCGATAAGGTCATGGTTGAAATGACGCCCTATGATTTGAGCAAGGGCCGCATCAACTACCGCTTCAAATAACATCATGAATGACGCCCCATCGCCCAAGCTTGTGTTGGCCAGCGCATCGCCGCGCCGCCTTCAACTATTGGACCAGGTGGGGTTGGTCCCAGATTTGTTAATGCCCACGGACATTGACGAAACACCATTGCGTCGGGAAACGCCGCGCCGCTTGTCGTTGCGGTTGGCCGAACAAAAAGCCAGAGCTGCCATGACAGCACCGCTGGTGCGTGCGCTAGGGCCTCAGACAATTATTATTTCAGCCGATACCGTAGTGGGACTTGGGCGCCGCGTCTTGCCCAAGGCTGATACGCCTGAGGTTGCGCTGGACTGCCTGCGATTGCTATCCGGTCGTTCGCACTGGGTTTATTCATCAGTCGCTATCGTTTCACCCTCAGGCAGCATTGCAACGCGGTGCAATGAAACCAAGGTTCGGTTCAAGCGCTTGTCGCGCGAGGACATGGAAACCTATGTGAAGTCCGAGGAGTGGCGCGGCAAGGCTGGTGGCTATGCCATTCAAGGTCGTGCCGCTGCGTTCGTGCGCTACATGGCAGGCAGTCATTCGGGTGTAGTCGGTTTGCCCTTGCACGAAACACTGGCTCTGCTCGAGGGCGTTGGTTACCCCGTGCACAAGGTCTGGGCCAATGCGCCGGTGGCGTTGTATTGATGGTTGAGCCTGTTGCCTTTAAGCCAAGGCGGCCCTGCCCGATCTGCAAAAAACAATCGCAGGTGAAATTCCATCCATTTTGTTCGAACCGCTGCGCGCAGATTGATCTTGGTCGTTGGCTAGGTGGGCAATATGCGGTGCCAGTAGTGGAAGGTGACGAACGACCTGATGAAGGTGGGGACGAAAGTTAAAACCAACCGAAGTGACGCAGCGTTTGTGAAGTAGGGATCAGCATTACTGCCAGCCAGACGAGCCCGGATGTGATGCGTTGCTGGGGCAGCGCTTTTTCAAGTATCGCTACGGGAATTCCAGTTGCCAAAAAGTGTAACATGCCGGAAATGAAGCCGCTTAAGATAAACATGAGTTTCAAAGACATTGGAAAGATGGATGGATACCAAATTCCCTGTAATGCAAAAACAGTGAATGAATGTGGTGATAAGATACCGTTGAAGATGGCAAGCGCCGCTACAGCACCGTAAATCAGAATAAGCTTCGTCATGACACGACACTAGGAAGTAGCCCATAGGCGGCCGCTCCCAAATAAAAGCCTACACGCAGTGTCAGTAACCAAAGGGCTGCAATTACTGAATGCAGTGCGCGTGGCACGATGTTTGGTGTCATTGTGTCAACCGCAACTAAGACGGGTGATATGAATATCATTAGAAATCTGCGCAGCGGCGCAAACGCTGTTGGTAAAAACTGCAAAATCGCAGCAACCAAACACATCACAGCCAAAACGGCCAAGCCCTGAAATATAAACATAAAGACTTGCGCATACATTTGACCTTTATGGCATGACGAACACTCAAGTGGAAAGTCTAGAATGCGTTGTGTTTGGTCATTGAGCTGTTAAACTTCAACTTCAATCAACGGACAGCAAATCTCATGGATTATGTTACTTTGTTTATATCTCAAGCCACAGATATTTTCAGGATCGGACTTCTCGCAGGTCTGATTTACACCACTGAGCGGACACGTGGGCAAACGGGCATTGCCCTGCCTTTGCTGGCTGGCATTGTGTTTGTCGCTGTCATTATTCCCACAACAATCACCAAATCCAGTGTCGATATTGCGAGTGCTGTTGGCGTTGGAATTGTTGCCAATGCGGCCATCGTTGCCGTGATGTGGTTTGCCTGGACCACATTTAAATCCCGGCAATAAAAAACGGGCCGGAAAATTCTTCCGGCCCGCCGACTTTAAATTGAATCGCAGACTTTAGCGTTTTGCATCATCTGCGAAGATGTTCTTCTTGTGAGTGTTGCCTGGCACGAAGATCGCGCCAATCACCACCGTCATCAAAGCGATGATGATCGCATACCACAAGCCACCGTAGATGTTACCGCTCTGAGCCGAGATAGCAAAGGCCGTTGCAGGCATCAAACCACCGAACCAGCCGTTACCAATGTGATATGGCAATGACAATCCGGAGTAGCGAATGCGCGTTGGGTAGAGTTCAACCAGCGCCGCAGCAATTGGACCATACACCATCGTTACGAGAATGATGAGGAAGGTCAGAATTGCGATGATCGCAAGTTTTTGGCTGTTGAAGATATCAAAGAAATGCGCTGCCTTCGCCACCGTAGTGTTGTCAGCAGCAACCAGTGGATAACCAGCTGCCTTCAGGCCATCATTGAGGGCTTTTTCAAAAGCACCCTTGGCACCCTTTTCAACATCCAGTGCAGCTTTGGCTGCATCGGTTGCGGCTTGGTCGGTGCCAGCCTTGGCTTTGTCAAAAGCTTCGGTTGCAACCTTGATGGCAGCGGAATTTGCTGCAGCGTCGTAAGACTTGATCACCGTTTCACCAACTTTGACTTCAGCCACTGAACCTGCAGGTCCAGGTACTGTTTCGTAATTCACCGATGTGCGTGCGAGTTGGGCTTTCGCCACGTCGCAAGACTTGGTGAATTTCAATGTTCCCGTTGGGTTGAACTGGAACGAACAGTCAGTAGGATCGGCCGTTACTGTCACCTTTGTTTGGTGAGCAGCGTACAAAGCAGGGTTAGCCACTTTTGTCAGTTGGCTGAACACTGGCAAGTAAGTGAGCGCAGCGATCAAGCAGCCCGCAAGAATAATCGGTTTGCGGCCAATACGGTCAGACAGTGCTCCGAATACGATGAAACCACCTGTACCCAGGATCAGCGACCAAGCCACCATTACGTTGGCGGTAAAACTGTCCAACTTGATGACGTTTTGCAAGAAGAACAAGGCATAGAACTGACCTGAATACCACACCACGGCTTGTCCGGCGGTGAGGCCGAGCAAGGCGATGACGGCCAACTTTGCATTCTTCAATCCCCAAACAAGAGAAATAACAATGAAAAGAATTCCAATCACGGCTGCGACTGTGCCTGACAAGAGTCCGGCAAAGAAGGCAATTGCCAATGCAATTGGCGCAATGAGTAGAACCATTGCATTGCGTGCTGGTCCGAAAGCTTCGCTGAGTGGAGCCTTTGAAGCAGCGCCCTCTTCCTTCATCTTTTTGAAGGCAGGCGATTCATTCATCTGCAAACGAATGTAGAGTGAAATCGCCAACAAGAAGATTGAGCCCAGGAACGGAATGCGCCAACCCCAGTCGTTAAATGCCTTGAGCATCGTTGGTTTACCATCGGCGCCCATCACAGCTGCACCTGCTGCATCGAGCACTGGCGCATCCGGATAGTTGCCGTTGACATAACCTTGCACCATCAAGATCACGATGAGCGAGAGCAACAAGCCCAAGGTTGCCGTGGTTTGAATGAAGGAGGTGTAGTAACCGCGTTGATTGGCAGGAGCATGTTCTGCAACATAAATTGCCGCACCACCATATTCGCCGCCGAGGGCCAAGCCCTGCGCCATGCGCAAAGCGATCAGAATGATCGGCGCTGCAACGCCCCAGCTGCTATAGCCTGGCAGAAGCCCTACGAAAAATGTCGAGAGGCCCATGATCATGATGGTCATGAGGAATGTGTATTTGCGGCCGACGATATCGCCGAGAGCGCCGAACACCAATGCTCCGAATGGACGTACGATAAAGCCCGCTGCGAATGCCAAAAGCGCAAACACGTTGCGCGTTGCTTCCGGGAAAGACGTGAAGAAGTTTGCGCCGATAATCGCCGCAAGTGACCCGTAAAGATAAAAATCATACCATTCGAAGATAGTGCCTGCAGATGATGCGAGAATCACCTTTTTTTCCTCAGCCGTCATGGCCCGCGATCGCGACCTCACCGTGCCAAGTGTTTCTGAACTTGCCATAAATTGCTTTCTCCCACTTATAATGCGGCGTTAACGCCGCTCGTTTTTACACCCCACCGAAATGACGGGCGCTGGCTTCAGCCTAGCATTTGCAGGGGGCGGGCCGAATTCAACTTTGGACTCATTGGGAAGAGTGCCACATTTTGGGGGATTTCAGCTGTTCAGCTGGTAAAAGATTTCGAAACAAGCTTAGGCTAAAGGCTAGACAAGCAGGGGCGTCTTGCCTATAGAACGCGGCCAAGTGCCCAGATAGCTCAGTTGGTAGAGCAGCGGATTGAAAATCCGCGTGTCGCTGGTTCAATTCCGGCTCTGGGCACCATTTTTGTGTTATCTAGAACCTCTGTGCACCCGGTGAATTCGTACAATCGGCATTCGGTCACAAGGAACAGGATGAAGCTGTTTGAAACTGTTCATGCCTGTTGTTGGAATACAATAGATTCAAGACTCCGCAAACAAACGTGGAAACAGAATATCTTGGGCCTCAACGGGGAAGCGCAACGACACTAGCCCCTTTGGTGTGTCGGATGCCAATAGTCCTGTATCCGTGAGATCGTTGAGAATGCGGCGCGCGGTGCGTTCTGGCAGGCCTGTGATGCGCGGGGCTTCGCCGCGTTCAAATTCGCCGCGTATGAGGGCTTCTTGCAACAGCCGTGATGCTTCAGGTTTCAGTGTGTCCGATCTTTCGACGTAAGTTTTTAAACGCCGTGCGAGGGTGTTGATTTCAAACAGGCCGGACATGAAATTGATTTGGTCGAGGCAGGTGCTCAAGAACCACTTGGTGAATTCAATCAATGCGCGTTGGGAGAGATTGCCTCTGCCATCGAGATCGCCTTGTCGCGGTGTGTCGGCATGGTCCATCATGCGTTTGTAATCGGTGCGGCTTTCAAGGCCACGCGCCAGCCCGCGTGAGACCGACCAGAGGCCGTGCGCGCCAATGCCTGCTTGATGGGCCATGGCATGACTCATCAATCGACTGACGCGGCCATTGCCGTCAACGAAAGGGTGGATGTAGTTGAAGCGATGGTGGGCGGCAGGGATTGCCAGTATTTTTGCGGCTTTGCCCAATGATGCAAATTTATAACGCTGGGCAAAGTAGTCCATGAATGCGGTGACGCGATCACTGGTTGGTGGTTGGTGCCTGCCCACTGAGACGTCATGCTCCGATTGCGAACGCCAAACGCCGGGCTGCATCACTATCGTTTTGCCGCCAGATTTGATGTGCAGCGCTTCGGGTGTTGCATCACGATAGAATTCGAGGTGAAGCCATTTGATGAAATCCTGCGAAGCGGGTTCATCAATTTGACCTTCAGCAAAGCGTTGATCAATTTCGGCCTGCAAGCGCACATGATCGGCGGCTTCCCTTTGCAGGTTTCGTCTTTCCGTGTCGGCCAGCAATTCACCTGCCAAGGCTTTTTCAATATCCTTTGGCCGCGTGTTGTTGCCTTCGATCAAGTTGCTGTAATATGAATTCATGATGCGCACGAGCTGGGCGAGGCTCGCAGCAGTGCGTGGGTTCAGGGCATTTTCAAGTTTGGCCGCAGCAGCTGAGATTTCAGCCACGAGGTCTGATATGGCCTCCGGCACATCCTCCAAACGGGCGGGTTCGATCCTCTGGGGTGTTTCGAGCATTGGTTTGGCCGATCTGTCATTCAGTCATATGATTGAACATCATAGACAAAATAGACTTCAAAGGCAATGTTTGGCCGGTGTGTTGGCCGATCTTAAAACACGCAGGCCTCGCTGTCTTTGCCAGCAACTCAAATTCTCGTTTCTGGGCGTCGCCGGGGTGTCAGAAGTGAGGTTGCTTGAATGAAATAAGATGAAATGGTCTGAAACGCTTTGAACACATTAAACTGAACAATTTGGATTCAGTTTCATGCAGTTGCGTTACGGTTTGAAGCGACTTGCAACAACTTGAAACAATTCCTAGACTCGTTGAAAATCCGCGTGTCGCTGGTTCAATTCCGGCTCTGGGCACCATTTTGATCACCCGTCCTAGTTCATCGGATATTGCGCTGCTTCAAACACGGTGTGGAATATTCTGCCGTCAAAAAGCTTGATCAAATCCTGTGTCGTCTCGCGACTTTGTTGGCGAATGGCAGATTTCATGGCGAGGTCAATTGCTTCAAGGTTTGGATATTGAATGGCTAACACCATGGCATAGTGTGGGTCCGAAGTATCAGCATTAAGCTGGTGCAACACGCGCACTTCCGTGGCACCGGGGAACTGCGTCCACAATGGCACTAGGTTATCGCGCACGAATTTTTTGAATGCGGCGTCTTGGCCTGCAAGAATTTTGCCTTCAAAGAAGGCGCAACGGATAAACATGAGAAAAACTCCTTCAAAGAAAAGGCGCGGTCGAAACCGCGCCCTAAATTTGTCAACACGTGATGATCACTTGCCCCAGATTTTCGAATAGGCGTCACGATAGCCATTTTGTGGGTCGAACTGATTGCTGTCGCCAGAGGCCTTCAAGCCCTCTTGCGTCACCAAGGCTGGGGACGTGATATAGCCTGAGCAAGCTTGACCGGAAATTGCACGGTTCAACTCGTCGACAAGCTGCCAACCCTGAAGGTTCAGCGGTTCTGCAACGGTTACGGCTTGATATTCGTTGGCGCGAATGCGTTGGAATGCCGCTTCAGAACCGTCGCCAGCAGAGCCAGCTTTTGGATTTGCATCACCAGCCACACCAGCTGCGGCAAGTGACGGTCCCATGAAGTCGAAGTAGAGATCATTGATTGCGAGAGAATGCGTCCACTTTGCACCATGTGTTTGCAACAGTGTTGTGGTGAGCGGGCCCATGCGTGTTGAGGTTTCAGCAATCGGTGTATCAACCCATTGCAACACGGTGCCACCACCAGCTTCGATTACTTCCTTCAGCTTAGCAGCTTTCAGAATGGCGATGGTGTAGGTCGAGTCTGTGAAAATCACAACGCCGGGCTTGCCGCCGCCATCCTTCAACGCCCAATTTGCAGCCGTTGTTGAAACGGTCATGGCGTCGGTTGAAACGTTGGCAAAAATGCCGCCGGGTGCATCACAACCGATCTTTGGACCGGAGTGCCACGACACCATTGGAATTTTTGCAGCAGCAACGCCTTCAAGCGCAGCGCCCTGCTCAGTTGCGTCAAAACCGTTGATGACAATGCCATCTGGCTTCAATGCCATGGCTTGACCCACGGCCGCTGTACGACCCTGCACTGAACCTGCGCCGTCTAGCACACGCACAGTCCAGCCGATTTTTTTCGCGGCCTCTTCAATGCCTGTTGTAACACCGAGGATACCGCCGTTTTTCAAGTCAGCTGCGAGCACGACAATCGTCTTGCCATCGGCTGCTTTCGGGCCATCTTTTGGTCCGTCAAAGTCTTCGGCGGAAGCTGCAAAGCTCACACCCATCAACATGGAACCTGCAAGCAGGGTATTCAAAAGTGTACGTCTCAGCATGGTTATCCTCCGTTTGCTGTTTGGTTATTTTTTCGCAGCGCCTTTTCTTCTTTGTGCATATCCGGCGATACCGATGGCTACGATAAGCGTTACGCCGTTGAACATTGGCTCAACCCAAAACGAGCCTCCGAATTGTTGAATGCCTGAAATACCGACGGCCAGAATGATGATACCGATCATGGTACCCCAGACATTGACCCGACCTGGCTTGATGGTTGTCGAGCCCAAGAAAGCACCGACGAGAGCAGGCAGTAAAAACTCTAAACCAACACTGGCCTGGCCAATGCGAAGTTTGGACGCAAGCAACACGCCCGCAAGCGCCGTCAACAGGCCAGAGGCGATGAATGTGCTTATGACATACTTGCGTACGGGAATGCCGTTAAGCGCAGCCGCTTTCGGACTTGCACCAATGGCATAGAGATAGCGGCCCAAAGGCAGGTACTCATAAATCACCCACATGGCCAGCGCGATGGCGATGACGTAAAACCCTGTGATAGGCAGTCCGAACACCATGGTCGTGCTCAAGCCATAAAAATCCCTTGGCAGTACACCAACAATCTGCCGCCCGCCCGTGTGCCAAAGTGCAAGTGCATAAAGCACAGTGCCAGTGCCGAGTGTAGCAATGAAACTGTCAATTTTCGCGACTTCGACGAGAAGACCGTTGAGCATTCCCATCAGCGCGCCCAAAGCCAAAACGATCAGCACTGCAACAAGCCAATGCAAGCCGAATAGAGTTTGCAGCGAAATCGCGAGAATATGCCAAAGCACAATGCCGTAGCCCACTGTAAGATCGATGCGTCCTGCCGACATTGGGATCATCACACCCAGTGACAACAACAGAATGATGGCTTTGTCCGAAATGATGGAGCGGAGGTTGAGAAGTGTTGGAAATGTGTTTGGCAGCAACAGCGAAAACAAGATGATCAAGGCAACTGTCAAGATCACCAAACCATAGGTCGGCAAAAGTCTGAAAAGTTTTTGCGCGAAGGTCAGCCCCTGCAACTCGCTGCGTGTTGGCTCAAGGGCTGTGGATTGAAGCGAATTCATCGTTAAGCGGCCTCGGATGCGGATGCAGCATGAATTAAGGTTTGGGTTGTAAGATCACTCTGGTCGATCTCAGCTACGATGCAACCACGCGAGAAGACCAGAGCACGGTGACAGATATGTGCCACTTCCTCAAAGTCGGTTGAGACGACGATTACAGTGAGGCCACTTTCAAGGGCCTTGGCGATCAGGCGATAGATTTCGGCCTTCGCGCCAACATCAACGCCTGCCGTTGGATCTTCGGCAATCAAAAGTTTGCGTCCCGTCGCCAGCCAACGTCCAATCACAACTTTTTGCTGATTACCGCCAGACAAGGCTTCAACGGGAAGTGCTGGAGCATTGGGGCGCAGGCCTACTTCGTCACCAATTGCTTGGGCACGCTCGGCTTCCGCTGCAGGCGACATAATGGACATAAGGTCCGCCCAATCGCGAGGGGATTGAGAAACATGTTTTCACGGACCGACAACGAAAGAGCCACACTTTCTTCTGTGCGGTCCCGCGCCACCAGCCCCACGCCTTGCTCAAGAGCAACTTGTGGCGAGGACAAGTCGAGCAACTTGCCATTTAACGATGCGGTACCGACACTTTCTTGTGCACCAAACAATGCACGGCCAATGGCTTCCTGTCCCGCACCACGCAAACCGACGAGACCCAACACTTCGCCCTCGCGGGCGGAAAATTCCACAGGGCCTGCGCCAAAAGTCGAAAAGTTGGAGACGCTGAAGGTTTCGCGCCCGTCTGTTCGCTTGGCGCGAACATACAGATCTTTCACCTCACGTCCGACAATGAGGTTCACCAGATCAGTTGGTGTGGTGTTCTTTACTATGCGCGCGCCAACCAATTGCCCATCACGCAACACAGCAACGCGATCTGCCAATCGGAAAATTTCATCGAGGCGATGCGACACATAAATCATGCCAACACCCTTGCTGCGCAATGCCCGCAACACTTCAAACATGCGCTCAACTTCGTCGGCGGGAAGGCTGGCAGTGGGTTCATCCAGCACCAAGACATCAGCCTCCGTTGCCAAGGCACGAGCGATAGCGACGAGTGATTTTTCTGTACGACTTAAATCTTGGACGCGGCGAGAGGGATCAAAATCACATCCCACCAACTTCAGCGCTTCGGATGCGCGGGCTTCGGTCGCATTCCAGTTGATGAGCTTGCCCCAGCGCGAGAAGCCTTGGGCAAGGCCAACGTTTTCGGCAACCGTCATCCATTCCACCAAACCTAAGTCTTGGTGGATGAAAGCAACGCGCTGCTTTTCATGTGGAACAGGTGGTTTATGGTTATAGGCTTCGCCTTTGAAGAGGATGCGGCCTTCATCAGGCTTGTGAATGCCAGCCAAAGCTTTGATGAGGGTGGATTTGCCAGCGCCATTCTCACCGAGCAGCGCCAATATCTCTCCGGCGTCGAGATGCAACGACACATCGCGCAAGGCAGTTGTGCCACCAAAACGCTTGGTGATGTTTTCAAAGCGCAGCAGAGATTCTGCCAACTCATCACTCCCAAAAGTTTACGACTACATTGGTCGCAAATCATATTGTTATCGATAACATCGGATAGCGCGAATGATGTTTGGAGTCAATCCGCATTGCCGCCATTTGTAGTCATTTTCCGTCAAGGAGACGCATTGCTTCGGCACTATCTTTAGACCCTAGCCCCATCGCAATCAGGATACGGTGAATATCAGTAACCGCACTGGTCAGCGGCAATGGTGTCTTGGTGGCCAACGCAAAGGCCTGCACAGAGTCCAAATCTTTGAGCATGTTATCCAATCGACCCGTTGGCGTATAATCCCGCGCGGCGAATTTGCCCATAAACTCTTGCATGATGCGATTGTCAGCACGGCCACCTGCAAGTGCGGCTGGAATTTTAGCAGGATCAACGCCACCTGCTTCTGCCAAGTTTCACTGCTTCGGCAACAGCTTGAAATGCCAATGCACAAAAGAGTTGGTTGACCAGTTTGGTGGTTTGTCCAGCACCACTTCCGCCCATCAGATTATAGTTGGTGCAAAGGTCTTTCATCACATGGCGGGCGCGTTCAAAGTTTGCTTCTGAGCCCCCTGCCATCACAGTGAGTTTGCCAGCCAGTGCACCGGGTACCCCACCCGACAATGGACAATCTACCCAAGCCATGCCTGTGCTGCTTTCCAATTGCGTTGCCATCATAGCTGTTGCACCGGGATCAATCGATGACATGTCGATCAAGAGTTTTTGCGGCGAAGCCGAAGCTGCTATACCATCAGCTCCAAATACCGCTATCCGAACGATGTCAGCATGATTGAGGCTGAGAACAACATAATCTGCTAAGGCGGTTGCAGCTGACACTGTATCAGCGGCAACGGCACCTTTGTTTACAAGAGCTGCAACTTTACCGTTGTCGAGATCAAACACGTAAAGCTTATGGCCGCATTCTAGCAGGCGCGTGGCGATTGCCGATCCCATTATGCCTGCACCAATCATGGCGATGTTCAAGGACATGTTACTTTCCTTCCAAAAATAATCTGGCCAACGCCAGTTGGGCGTCAGTTGAAGATGCAACATCAATCACAACGTGGGATTCAGATGCGCCCAACAGTTCCAATGTTGCAAGTTGGCTGTCCAACAGCGATGCGGGCATAAAATGGCCTTTGCGATTTTGAATGCGCGATTGCAGAACTTGCTTGCTGCCGTGCAGATGGACGAAATGCACTGGCCTTCCCGCATGCTGGGCAATCTTGTCGCGATAGGATTTCTTCAATGCTGAACATGACGCTATGACTCCCATATCGCCCCGCAGTGCATCGCCGATGCGCGCCAACCACGGCCATCGATCATCGTCAGTCAGTGGAATGCCATTCGACATTTTGGCAACACTTTCCGCTGCGTGCAAATTGTCACCTTCTACAAACGGCACATCAAAATTAGCCGCAAGCGCTTCACCGAGTGTGGTTTTACCACAGCTGGCAACGCCCATGACAATGGCAGCGCCCTTAAAGGACAGAGGTGATTCCACCGTCGACATAGAGAATGTGTCCATTCACAAAAGAAGAAGCATCGGAAGCTAGAAACACCGCCGCACCGATGAGCTCATCAACCGTACCCCAGCGCCCTGCTGGTGTGCGTTTTTCGAGCCATGACGAAAACTCTGGATTATCGACCAACGCTTGGTTGAGCGGGGTTTTGAAATAGCCAGGGCCTATGGCGTTGACTTGAATATTATACTTCGCCCAATCCGCACACATGCCCTTGGTCAACATTTTTACGGCACCTTTGGTGGCGGTGTAGGGTGCAATCGATGGCCTGGCCAATTCACTTTGCACAGAACAGATATTTATGATCTTGCCGGATTTCCGCGCGATCATATTCTTAGCAACGGCTTTGCCCACAATGAATGCGCTCTCAACATTGACGCGCATCAACTCACGCCATTTGTCGATGGGGTAGTCCTCAAGTGCTGTGCGAAATTGCATGCCGGCGTTGTTGAACAGAATATCAATGGCTCCGTGCGCTGCTACGATTTCAGCAACGGCCTTAGTTGTCGCAGCTTCATCCGTCACATCAAATGCTGATGCGTGAACGGTGTAGCCTTTTTGCTTCAAGTGCTGACAAGCCGCCTCGAGCTTTACACCATCGCGTCCATTGAGCACCACAGTCGCACCAGCTGCCGATAACCCTTCGGCGATGGCAAGTCCTATGCCTTGGCTTGAACCCGTAACCAGTGCAAGCCTGCCCTTCAATGAAAACAAGTCATTCGTCATGTTGAACTCAAAACTCCAATTGGACTTTGACGGCGGATGAACGGTCATTGGCAAGATCGAAGCCTTTGACCGCGTCGTGCATTGGGAATGTGTGTGTGATCAAAGGTTTCACATCAATCAGGCCTTTGCGCATCAAACTCACGGCTGTTACGAACTCGGCGTGGAAGCGAAACGAACCCATCAGTGTCAACTCTTTGGCGGTGATTGCCATCATCGGCAGCGTCATGTCACCACCCAAACCCAGTTGAACAATCTTACCTTGCGGACGCATGGCCGCAATCGCGGCCACCAATGCAGATGCCGCACCGGAACATTCATACAGCACATCAAATGTGCCTTTGTCTCTCGTGAAGCTTTCAAGCGCCGCAGGGGCGGTCTTTGTATTGATCACCTCATCGGCACCGATGTTTTTGGCCATAGCCAAAGTGAAGTCACTTAAATCTGTTGCAACAATGCGGTCTGCCCCTGCTCTGCGCGCGGCCAAAATTGCAAGTAAGCCAATGGGGCCGCAGCCTGTCACCAATACTGTTTTGCCCAACATGTCGCCCAAGCGGCGTGTGGCATGAATAGTGACAGCCAAAGGTTCCGCCATGGCGGCCTCGCCACTTGAAAGACCCGTCGCCACAACACATTGACCAGCATCTGCCACCAATACTTGCCGGAATGCGCCTTGAATGTGGGGAAAGGGCATGGCCGATCCATAAAATCGCATGTTCAGGCATTGGTTGTGCATGCCCTCTTGGCAATACTTGCATGTGCGACACGGGCGCGACGGTGACACCGCAACCAATTGCCCAACGCTCAATCCTTCGACACCTGCACCAAGTCTAGTGATGTGACCTGCAACCTCATGACCCAAGATCATCGGTTGCTTCAAGCGTACTTGGCCAAAGCCACCATGATTATAGTAATGCAAATCAGAGCCGCAGATGCCACCGCTGGCAAGTTTGACTTGGACTTCACCGGCACTTGGTTCTTCAATGTCACGCTCTTCGATCCGCAAATCTTTGGCGGCATGTATCACAAGTGACTTCATTTCGGTTTACTCTCTAAACTACTCATGTGCTTTCACGCGGAATGACCAAATAGTCGGTGATAATGGTTTCAGGCGCAATGGGCTTTGCACCGCGTTCGCCTTCAATGGCCCGCAGCAAAAGTTGCCCCGTCCGCGTTCCAATTTCAGCACAATTCACTCCAACAGTTGTGAGCGTGGGATGCGAGCAACTTGAAATTTCGAAGTCTCCAAATCCAGCAAGGGCTATTTGTTTCGGCACTTCCCAGCCGCGTCTTTGACATTCCGCCAGAGCCCCAAATGCTGAGAGATCAGAAACGCAGATGGCTGCTTCAACATCTGGCCATTGTTCTTTTAAACGCGCAATGGCTTCGCCGCCTTGCTTCATGGTGATGGGAGGTGTGCCAAATGAAATAACGCGGCGATCTTTCAAACCAAGCCTCGCCATTGCATTTTCATAGCCCGCACGGCGGTCAGCACCGCGCGTGTCGCGATTTGTGGTGCCGCCAATGAATGCTATTTTGCGATATCCTTTGCCGTGAAGATAATGCACCAAAGCCGAACTTGCATCGGCATTGGAAAATCCAACAACATGGCGGATCGGGTCGGCAGGCAAATCCCAGGTCTCAATCACGGGAATACCGGACTGCGCCAAAAGCTTGCGCGCACGTGCCGTATGCTTGCCGCCCGTCACAACAATTCCCTCAGGCCTCCGCCGCAACATGGCTTCTATCAATGCTTCCTCTTTTTCAATCGAGTAGTCGCTATAGGCCAACAGCAACTGCAAGCCCGAACCCTCTAACGACACCGTCAGCCCCCGCGCTGTATCAGCGAAATTGGAGTTGTTGAGAGATGGCAGCAAGGCAGCGACAAAACCCGTACGCTTTGAAGAGAGGCTGCCGGCAGACTGATCTAACACGTAGCCCAGTGCGTCAACTGACTGCATAATTTTGCGGCGTGTTTCCTGTGCGACGGATGTTCCATCTTTCAAGGCCCGCGAAACGCTCATGGTTGATACGCCTGCATGTTGGGCAACATCCAACATCGTCGGGGCCGCTAACCTGTTATCTGAGCTCTGCGTTCTCTTGGACTTCAAAGGTGAATTTCCGTGTTTCAAAGTTCATGTTAGCGATAACATCAACCGCAATCAATCTCCGAGATGAAGCACTGTTGGTCGCATATAGTTGGGAAAGGCGAGTATTAGGTGATGCGCTTGATCGAAGCCATGATTTCGTCTGGTTCGAACACGCGTTTCCAGTCATCGCGCATCAATGCGGGCTTTCCGAATTCTATGGCTTTGTTGCAGGCATCCGAGAACACACCTGGTTGTTCCTTGAAGATGACGGCTGCCAGTATGTTCATGTGGCCTAACAAAAAATCTCGTGCGGCTTCCTGTGGCACGCCACGACGCACCACTTCGTCCATGGCTTCGCGCAATACATCGAGCAGAGAGCCGCACACTGTTTCAGCCAAACCGGGTTCAAGCAACGCAATTTGTTCAACGGTCAATCGATGTGATCGCATCACGGGCGCCCAAATTGCGCGGGCCACTTTCTCACCGATGGCATAGTGTTCTTCGGGTCCTTGCATCAAGGCGCTAACAATAGCCTGCTTTGCACTTACACCGCCGAAACGATCAAGCTTTGCGGCCATTTCGGTTTCATCGTTGAAAATCGGCGGATGGCAAGGGTGGGTGACGAAATAAGTGATGTCCGCACGTTTGGGCAAGTGACCCGCAAAGGGTGCCGCAGCATCGAGTGTGACAACGATTGTATTCGGCTTCAATTTGTCAACAATGCTGGAAGCAACTTTGCCTATGGCGGTATCAGGGACCGCAAGAATTACGACTGTCGCGTCGGTCAAGGCGTAGTCAGCATCAACGCCCTGCCAGCCCAATTCATCGGCCAAACGCTTTCGCCCCGCTTCGCTCACTTCTACAGGGCGCACGGTATAATCGGAGTTTTTGAGGTTTGCGCCCAGCCGCATGCCCATTTTGCCGCCGGCACCGAATAAAGCAATCGTTGTCATTTTCTGTACATTCCCAATGATATGTTCACCGTGCAAGATGCTTTGTGTTGGCATACTTGTCCACATATGAGATGCAACCGTGGCGCAATGTTAGCTTGCAAGTTTGTGGGGCTTAGATACACTGTGTCTTGGCTTAGGGACGAGCATTTGACTTCTAGAGGTTTCGACAAACGTGAAGAGTAGTTCGCATAAACCGACTGCACATTCTTCGTCCCAGAATATTCGCTTCGGTCTCTTGATCACAGCACTTGGCGGATTTCTCTTCACCTTCGACTTGCCGTTGCTACGATTGGCAAACAGCGATCAATGGACGCTGATTTTCACACGCGGTGTGTTTTCGTTCTGTGCCATCAGCTTGGTATGGTTGGTTATGCGGTGGAAGTCGGGGTCCAAACTGCCCTACATCGCTGGAACGGCAGGGCTTGCTGTGATCGCAACCAGCACCATTGCCAACATGGCTTATATTAGCGCGCTGACGCAAACAGACGCTGCCAATGTCGTGTTCATTCTTGCTTTGGTTCCAGTGTTGACCGCATTGTTTTCCCACGTCTTTATTCGGGAAGTTGTCCATCCCTTCACGTGGTTTGCAACCGTTCTCGCCCTCGTGGGGGTCGGCATTATTGTATGGGACAGCCTCAAATTTGGCGGGCTGTTTGGTGATTTTCTTGTTTTGGTCTGCGCCGTATGCACAGCAGCGGCATGTACCATCATTCGGGCCAGCGGCAAAAATGTGGCCACCAGCTTTGCTGTTGGCAGTCTGTTGTCGGCACTGATTGCGTTGGTGTTTTTTGATGTGAACATCAGCCATCTCACGCATGTCGCGGCTTTTGGGATGCCAAGCTGGTTCTGGGTGGCGCTGAATGGATTGGTATTCATTCCCTTGTCATCGTCGCTTATTGCCAACGGTCCGCGCTTTCTGCCATCGGCAGATGTCAGCATGTTTTTCCTGCTCGAAACCATATTGACGCCGATTTGGATTTGGATGTTGTTCAAGGAAGTGCCATCCAATGCTGTGTTGATTGGTGGCGTCATTGTCATCATCACGCTTGTCACCCACAGTATGTGGCGACTGCGTGATACGTTGGCTCCATCTGCGGCTGAATAGCAGTCCTGCAGTACCTCTCACCGTCTCTGCTTGACAGTTTCAATACAAACAGCACACTGGCGAAAAACGAAGCCGGAGGAGAGAATATGTATTTTGGCGAGCCAGAGGGCACGGGGTTTGAAGTCCTAGATGGGCGATTTCGCAACCTGTTGACGGGGCATGGCCGTGTTGAACGGCTGTGGACGGGCGGGCGTTGGACTGAAGGTCCGGCTTGGTTTGCTGCAGGTCGCTATCTGGTGTTCTCAGACATCCCCAACAATCGGCTGATGCGTTATGATGAATGCGATGGCCATGTATCGGTGTTTCGGCAACCTTCCAACAATTGCAACGGAAATACCACCGACCCACAGGGACGGCTGGTGACTTGCGAACACCTGACGCGCCGCGTGACGCGCACAGAATTTGACGGTTCCATCACTGTTCTGGCAGATCGCTTCAAAGGCAAACGCTTCAATTCCCCCAATGACGTTGTGGTAAAATCCGATGGTTCGATTTGGTTTACCGACCCGTCCTATGGCATCATGACTGACTATGAAGGCATTAAAGCGCCGATGGAGCTTGAGCGCTGTGATGTCTATCGCATTGATGGTCAGTCAGGCGAGATCACAATTGTCGCCGATGATTTTTTGAAGCCCAATGGCATTGCCTTCTCGCGCGATGAGTCGTTGCTCTACATAGCTGACACGGGCTTGTCGCATGATCCCGAAGGGCCAAAGAACATTCGCGCGTTCAAGGTGAAGAGTGATGGCAAATCGCTTGGCACCTCAAAAGTGTTTGCGGATTGCTCGGTTGGTTTTTTTGATGGTTTCCGCGTTGATCAACAAGACCGCATCTGGACCTCGGCGGGCGATGGTGTGCACTGCTTCATGCCAAGCGGTGACTTGATCGGCAAAATCAAGTTGCCAGAAATTTGCGGCAACGTATGTTTTGGTGGACCATTGCGCAATCGCTTGTTCATGTGCGGAACAACGTCGCTGTACTCAGCCTATCTTGCAGTCAACGGATAAACAGCAATGTTGATGCCACGACCCGATGAAAAGGTGATCGCGCGTCGTGGTGACATTGCCACGGCGTTGCGAAGGATTGTACCCTACGCATCAGTTGTTGATTCAGAGGTTACACTTAAGGCATACGAAAGCGATGGCCTCACGGTCTATCGCCAGCCGCCGATGTTGGTGGTGCTTGCCCGAAACCACAGCGCAAGTCTCGGCGATTTTGAAATATGCCCATGATGAAGGCATCAAAATTGTGCCGCGCGGTGCGGGCACTTCGCTGTCAGGCGGGGCTTTGCCTTTGGCTGATGGCATTGTGTTGGGCATGGCCAAGTTCAACAAGGTTCTGGACATTGATTTCGACAACCGCTGCGCTGTGGTGCAGCCGGGTGTCACCAATCTTGCCATTACGCGCGCGGTTGAGCACAAGGGCTTCTATTACGCGCCTGACCCGTCATCGCAGATCGCCTGCACCATTGGTGGCAATGTGGCTGAAAATTCTGGCGGCGTTCATTGTTTGAAATATGGGCTTACGGCCAATAACATTCTGGGCCTCGAAGTTGTGCTGCCGGGAGGCGACATCGTGCGCTTGGGCGGCAAGCATCTGGACTCCGATGGCTATGACTTGATGGGAATTCTGACAGGCTCTGAAGGCCTGCTTGCCGTCGTCACCGAAGTCACTGTGCGCATTTTGCAGAAACCTGAAACCGCGCGCGCTGTGTTGATCGGATTTCCGACCAGCGAAGACTGCAGGGCAATGCGTTGCGGATGTGATTTCAGCCGGGATTATTCCCGGCGGCATGGAGATGATGGACAAGCCCGCCATTCATGCCGCAGAAGATTTTGTTCACGCGGATTATCCCCTCGATGTTGAGGCGCTGCTGATTGTTGAGCTTGGATGGCCCCCCAGCGGAAGTTGATGTGTTGACGGAGCGTGTGCGGGCGATCGCCGAGCGCAACAACGCGTCAACTTTGCGCGTTTCGCAGAACGAGCAGGAGCGCCTGTTGTTCTGGGCGGGGCGCAAGGCGGCATTTCCGGCTGTGGGGCGCATTTCACCAGATTACATGTGCATGGACGGCACGATCCCGCGGAAGAAACTGCCTGAGGTATTGCGCGGCATGGAGGCACTGTCGCGGAAGCACGATTTGCGCGTCGCCAATGTGTTTCATGCCGGTGACGGCAACCTGCATCCGCTGATTTTGTTCGACGCCAATGTCGGTGATGAGTTGGAACGTGCTGAAGCCTTTGGCGCTGACATCTTGCGGCTCTGCGTGAAAGTCGGCGGCGTGTTGACGGGTGAACATGGCGTAGGTGTTGAAAAGCGCGATCTTGATGCCGGAAATGTTTTCAGAAACCGATATGGCCGTGCAGCAACGCGTGAAATGTGCCTTCGATGGCAAGGGCTTGCTCAATCCCGGCAAGGTGTTTCCAACATTGCATCGCTGCGCTGAACTTGGGCGCATGGTCGTGCACAAAGGCAACGTCGCCTTCCCAGACCTGCCGCGTTTCTGATGTCGCAAACATTATCGCCCCAAAACTGAAGCTGAACTGGCTGAGTATTCTATCAGGAGATGGGCCGTTTGCCGTTGAAGGCATTGGGCAGCAAGAGGGGTTATGGTCGCATTGTTGAAACGCAACACCACTCTTTCGCTGCAACATTTTTCAGGCGTCGAAATCTATGAACCGGAAGAATTGATCCTTGAAGCAGGCGCCGCCACGCCATTAGCTGACATTCAAACTCTGCTCGCCACGCGCCAACAAATGCTGGCATTTGAACCGCCCGATCATTCGCATTTGTGGGGCAGTACATCGTCAGGGCAGTCTTGGTGGTGTTTTGGCAGCTGGACTTGCTGGTCCGCGCCGCATCAAGGCTGGGCAGCGCGCGCGATCATGTCTTAGGGGTGCGTGGTGTCACGGGGCGTGGTGAAATTTTCAAAGCAGGTGCGCGCGTCGTGAAGAATGTTACGGGCTACGACATGCCAAAACTGATGGCAGGAAGCCTTGGCACCTTGGCAGCATTGACGGCAGTGACGTTCAAAGTGTTGCCCGCTCCTGAAACCGAAGAGACTGTTTTCATTCCAAATCTTAGCGATGCATGATGCCATGCGGGTGATGTCTGATGCCCTGCAATCATCAGCTGAAATTTCCGCTGCAGCGCATGTGCCGGATGAAGGCACTTGTTTGCGGTTTGATGGCATTGCAGCATCGGTGGCTGCACGGCGTGATCGATACGTTAGCGGCTTGCAACACACTTGTGAGATTGTGAACGCGGAACCCTCGCGCGTGCTCTGGAAACGCATTGGCGACTGCAAAGTTTTCACGCATGACGCAACGCGCGCCGCTCTGGCGCATCAGCGTGGCACCATCACAGGGTGCTGCCAGTTGCAGCCCTGATCTCCCGCGATATGGATGCACGTTATTTCTTTGATTGGGGCGGTGGATTGTTGTGGATGAGTTTGCCCGCGACGGGTGATGGTGGTGCTGAACGCGTGCGACGCGCGGTTACACAAGGCCATGCCACACTTTATGCGGCACCAGATGAATTGCGCGCCACGTATCGATGTCTTCCAGCCGCAGCTTCCGACGCTTGCAGCTCTCACCGCCCGGGTGAAGGCAGCGCTGGACCCGCAGGCAAAGCTCAACCCCGGCCGCATGTATAAAGGCGTGTGACGGATGCAAACACATTTCACACCGCAACAACTCAGCGACCCCAAAATCGCCGACGCCAATACTGTTCTGCAGAGCTTGCGTGCATTGTGGTTTCTGCACGGCCACCTGCCCCACCTATGTGCTGCTGGGTGATGAACTCGACAGCCCGCGTGGCCGCATTTACCTGATGAAGGACATGCTGGAAAAAGGCGGTGCGCCCTCGCCTGATGTGGTGAAGCATGTGGACCGTTGCCTGTCGTGTTTGTCTTGCATGACCACGTGTCCATCCGGCGTGAACTACATGCATCTGTGGATCATGCGCGAAACCATATTGAAGCGCATCACACGCGGGCGCTGCCAGAACGCTTGATGCGCAATGTGCTGGGCTTTGTCATGCCACGCCCAAAGGTTTTTGCATGGGCCATGGTTGGAGCGCGCGTTGCAAGTCCATTTGCACGCGGTGTTGCATCTCTCGGATTGAAACGACTCGCTGCATCGCTTGCCCTGGTGCCGCGCCGCGCAGCTACTGCAGAACCATTGGGCCTGCCCGGCACCTATGCCGCACAGGGCCAACGCAAAGGGCGCGTTGGGCTGTTGCGGGGCTGTGTGCAAAGTGTCACCGACCCCGGCATCAACGCAGCCACCATTCGCTTGCTGACACGGCTGGGATATGAAGTTGTGGTGACGGCAGGGGAAAGCTGTTGTGGCTCGCTCACCCACCACATGGGCCGCGAACATGAGGCCCATGGCTATGCCCGCCGTTTGATTGATCAATGGACGGAAGCCGAACTCGATCACATCATCATCACGGCATCAGGCTGTGGCACCACCATCAAAGACTATGGCCACATGCTGAAGCATGATGCCGCCTATGCGGAAAAAGCCCAAGCCATCAGTGCCAAGGCTCTGGATGTGACGGAGTTTCTGGCCGAAACTTGCCTTGCCACAACAACAGCCAAAACACTTGCGCGTGGCCTATCATTCCGCCTGTTCCATGCAACATGGGCAGAAGATCACGCAAGCACCAATTGATCTGTTACAGCGCGCAGGTTTTGAGGTTGTCGACGGTGCCCGAAGGGCATCTCTGTTGCGGGTCAGCGGGCACCTATAACATGCTGCAGCCCGACATCGCCTGCGCAATTGCGGACGCGCAAACTGCAAAACATCGCTACCACCACAAGCCGATATTGTGGCGGCTGGAAATTTGGGCTGCATCACTCAGCTGCAGGCGGGCTTGGACAATGCCCATTCTGCACACCATTGAACTTCTGGACTGGGCCTATGGCGGCCCAAAGCCAAACGCACTTAGGAAACGAATGATGAGCACCGTTGACCGCAATGGACTGAAAGTTGATGCCGGACTTGGACAGCTTCATCAGCAATGAAGCCTTGCCCGGAACAGGCGTTGATGCTGATAGTGTTCTGGAAAGGCTTTTCAGCGCTTGTGCACGAACTCTGCGCCGGTGAACCGCGACCTGTTGGCCAAGCGCGATGCATTGCAGAGCAAGATCGATGAATGGTGCCGCGACAATCCAGGTGCTGTTGACCCGGCAGCGCAAGAAACATTCCTGCGCGACATTGGTTACATCGTGCCGGAAGGGCCGGACTTCAACATTGCCGTCCAATGTGGACACTGAAATTCCAGCCATTGCCGGCCCGCAGCTTGGTGGTGCCTGTGATGAATGCACGTTACGCCCTGAACGCCGCCAATGCGCGTTGGGGTTCGCTTTATGATGCGCTCTATGGCACCGATGCCATATCTGAGGCAGATGGTGCTGAACGCGGAAAAACATTTAATCCCGTGCGTGGTGCGAAAGTCGTGGCATGGGTGCAGCGGTTTTTGGATCTCGCCTTACCGCTTGAGAAGGGCTCGTGGACCAATGCTGGCAAGCTCCGTGTGTGAGGGTGGGACGTTTGCACATCGGCGACAAGCGCAACTTGCAAGATATATCTCAATTCGTTGGCTATCTTACAGAACGACATCGGTGAACTGCAGGCACTGTTTCGTCAACAATGGCTTATTGATCGAAATCATCGTCGATTCAACCAGTGACATTGGTCGTTCTGATGCAGCACACATCTCAGATGTTTGGATTGAATCCGCTCTCACCACCATCATGGACTGCGAAGACTCTGTTGCTGCTGTTGATGCCGAAGATAAAACATTGGTTTACCGCAATTGGCTGGGCTTGATGAAAGGCGATCTTTCAGAGGAGATCGTGAAAAATGGCAAGACCACGACGCGCAAACTTAATCCGGATGTTGACTTACACTGCACCAGATGGTGGCACGTTGAATGTGAAGTGCCGCGCCCTCATGCTCATCCGCAATGTCGGACACTTGATGACCACGCCGGCCATTTTGGATCGGGACGGGCGCGAAATTCCTGAGGGTTTGATGGATGCCATGGTGACAGCGCTTGATTGCGCTCCATGATATCGGCAGCAATGGACGTCGCGCCAACTCACAAGCCGGTTCTATGTATGTGGTGAAACCCAAAATGCATGGGCCAGAAGAAGTGGCCTTTGCAGTCAAAACCATGGACATGGTGGAAGATGTTCTGGGTATGCCACAGGAATACCATCAAGCTCGGAATTATGGATGAAGAGCGGCGCACCACCGTCAACCTGAAAGAGTGTATTCGTACCGCCCAAAACCGTGTTGTGTTTATCAACACTGGCTTTCTCGATCGCACGGGCGATGAAATGCACACGTCGATGGAAGCTGGCCCCATGTTGCGCAAGGGCGATATGAAAGCTGCAGCTTGGATTAAGGCCTATGAAGATTGGAACGTTGATACGGGGCTTGCCACGGGCTTTTCAGGCGTTGCGCAAATCGGCAAAGGCATGTGGGCCATGCCCGATTTGATGGCGGATATGCTGGCACAAAAAATTGCCCATCCTAAAGCGGGTGCCAATACGGCATGGGTTCCCTCGCCGACGGGAGCCACCTTGCATGCTACGCATTATCATGCCGTTGATGTGCATGCGGTTCAAAAGCAACTCAGCGGAATGCGCCGCGCATCGCTTAGCGGTATCTTGTCCATTCCCGTGGCTTCGCGTCCAAACTGGACCGATGATGATATCCAACGTGAACTGGACAATAATGCGCAAGGTATTTTGGGTTACGTAGTGCGCTGGGTCAATCAGGGTGTTGGCTGTTCCAAAGTGCCAGACATTCAACAACGTTGGCCTGATGGAAGACCGCGCAACTTTGCGCATTTCAGCGCAACACATGGCAAACTGGTTGCACCACGGTGTGGTGAAAAAGAAGCACATCAAGGAAACCATGATGCGCATGGCTGCCGTGGTTGACCAACAGAATGCTGGCGATCCTGATTACATCCCGATGGCCGAAAACTTTGACACGTCGATTGCCTTCCACACAGCGTGCGATCTGGTGTTCAAGGGCCGCGAACAACCCAACGGCTATACAGAACCTCTGCTGCATGCAGCCCGTTTACGGATGAAGGCTAGGCTTCAAGGATTATAAGTCATGTTCGCGCTACGCTTGTTCAACTTTGCTAGCTTACTCTAACCCTTGTTCTTGTAGTAAACATCAAGGAACACGGCCAGCATCAGCACCACGCCCTTGATGACCTGTTGCCAGTCAATGCCAACACCCATGATGCCCATACCATTGTTCATAACACCCATAATGAAGGCCCCGATTACGACGCCTGTGATTTTGCCCACCCCACCGGTCACGGCAGCACCGCCGATGAAACAGGCTGCAATCACGTCCAATTCCAAGCCGGAACCGGCTTTTGGCTGTGCGGAGTTCAAGCGCGCTGCATAGACCAGTCCAGCGAAGGCCGACAGAGCGCCCATGATGGCGAAAATACACACCGTAACACTTTCGGTGTTGATGCCCGACAACTTCGCCGCCTTTTCATTGCCGCCCATGGCATAAACCCGTCTGCCAAATGTCGTGCGCGTGGTCACAAACATAAACAATGCAACAAGTGCGAACATCGTCACCAAAACATTAGGCAGGCCCTTGTGATTGGCCATGATCCAGGAGAACCCAAGGAACGCTGCGGCGATGAGAATGTTGCGGCCATAAAACAATTGTAACGGCTCTTCAGCCATGCCGTGGCTTTGTTCCAATTGCCGAGATTTCCAGTTTGACCAAAGAATGAGCCCCGTCACTACAGCACCCACAACGAGCGCAAACAGATTGATTTTTGCTGGTGCCATGAAAGCAAGAAGATCTGGTACATAGCCATTCGACAAAGCTTGGAATGAATTCAGGAAAGGGACCGAGGTTGCGGCCAGAAAGCATGGCAATCATCAGTCCACGGAATATCAACATACCGGCAAGTGTCACAATAAATGCAGGGATGCGGAACTTTGCGACAAACCAACCTTGCAGCGCACCAATGGCCGTGCCAGCTGCCAAGCAGATGAAGATAGCTGGTACTGTTCCCATTTTAAAGGCCACCGGCCAAAGCGGGTTTGACACCATCAAAACACCAGCAATTGCACCAATAAAGCCTGATAAGAACCCAACAGACAAATCGATATGCCCAGCCACAATGATCAACAACATGCCCAAGGCCATGATGACGATGTAGCTGTTCTGCAGAATGATATTGGTCATGTTCAAAGGCGTGAACAGGATGCCCTTGGTGGTAATCTGAAAGAAAATCATGATGGCCACAAGGGACAGCAACAACGCGTAATCGCGAACGTTGGCTTTCACAAATCCCATGATCGATGGTGGCGTACCAGTTGATGTCGTATCGGTCATATCAGTGTTCCCAAGATTTCATGATGGCACGCATGATTTTTTCCTGCGTCGCGTCTTTGGCTTGCATTTCAGCCACAAACTTGCCTTCGTTCATCACGTATATGCGGTCAGAAATACCCAGCAGTTCCGGCATTTCCGAGGAGATTACGATGACAGCTTTTCCTTCAGCTGCAAGCTGATTGATGATGCCGTAAATCTCGTACTTGGCACCTACGTCAATGCCGCGCGTCGGTTCATCCATGATCAGCACTTCCGGCCCCGTGAACAACCATTTCGAGAGCACGACCTTTTGCTGATTGCCGCCAGACAGATTGACGGTGGTTTGGTAAATGCCGGACGAACGAATGCCGAGATCTTTCCGGTATTTGGATGCAACGCTAATTTCGGTGATGTCGTTGATCACACCGCGTTCCGATACACCATCAAGATTAGCGAGGGTGACATTGTGTTTGATGTGATCAATCAACACGAGGCCGTAAGTTTTGCGATCTTCGGTGACATAGGCCATACCTGCATCCATGGCCTTTGGAATGGAGGACACATCAACGGCTTTGCCGTGCATGAACACGTCGCCGGAGATGCGTTTGCCGTAGGAGCGGCCGAACAGTGACATGGCAAACTCTGTTCGCCCTGCCCCCATCAATCCCGCAATGCCAACGACTTCTCCCGCTCGCACGTTAAGGTCGACACCCTTGATGACATGTCTGTCGGCGTGAACGGGATGGTGGACATTCCAATTCTTGACCTCAAGCAATACATCGCCAATTCTTGGCGTACGAGGCGGGTAGCGTTCCGACAAATCGCGGCCCACCATGGCCTTGATAATGCGGTCTTCGTTTACGACCTCGGTTTTGACATTCATTGTATCAATAGTCTTACCGTCGCGAATAACCGTGATGCGGTCAGCGACTTTCATCACCTCATTGAGTTTGTGGGTGATTAAGATCGAAGCGATGCCTTGTGCTTTGAAGCCCTTCAACAATTCCAAGAGAGCATTTGAGTCTTTTTCATTGAGGCTCGACGTTGGCTCGTCAAGGATCAACAGTTTCACCTTTTTGTTAAGAGCCTTGGCGATTTCGACAAGTTGCTGTTTACCAGTACCGATATTGGTGATCAGCGTATTGGGTGGTTCGTCCAAGCCAACTTTCTTGAGCAGCTCTTTGGTGCGTGAGAACGCTTCATACCAATTGATGACGCCATTCTTGGCCGTCTCGTGCCCCAAGAAAATGTTCTCGGCAATTGACAGCAGGGGGACCAGTGCCAATTCCTGGTGAATGATGATGACGCCAACATCTTCGGAGTCTGAAATTTTTCGAAACTGCCGCGGCTGACCTTCAAAATGGATTTCACCATCGAATGTGCCTGCGGGGTAAACCCCAGACAGCACCTTCATCAGTGTGGATTTGCCAGCGCCATTCTCACCTACAACGGCGTGAATCTCGGCTGGCATGACCGACAGGTTTACATCCGTTAAGGCTTTCACCCCCGGAAATGTTTTGGTGATGGCGCGCATTTCAAGAATGGGCTGCATCAGCGTGCCGTTCGCTCCCAGTATCGTTGGCGGTTCATCCGCTCTTCATATGCATCATGTCGCGAAAAAACGGGCCCCGCAAGTCACCCTGCAAGGCCCGTCGCAAAGATCGATTATTGCAGGTCTTCAGCCTTGATATAACCGGAGTCGACCAACATCTTGGTGATGTCACCCTTGCCAACGGAATATGGTGTCAGCAGGAAGGATGGAACAACTTTTACACCGTTGTTGTAGGTCTTGGTGTCGTTGATTTCTGGCTCTTTACCACCCATCACAGCATCAACCATCTTGGCCGTGACTTTTGCAAGTTCGCGCGTGTCTTTGAACACGGTTGAGTATTGCTCGCCAGCCATCATCGCCTTCACAGAGGCTGTTTCAGCGTCTTGACCTGTTACGATTGGCATCTTCTGATCGCCAGAACCATAACCCACACCCTTGAGCGAGGAAATGATACCGCGTGATAGACCATCATAAGGCGACAATACACCGTTCAGCTTCTTGTCGGTGTAGTTGGCGGAGAGCAGGTTATCCATGCGGGCCTGCGCCACAGCACCATCCCAACGCAGCGTACCGACTTTGTCCATGCCCATTTGGCCTGAAACAATGACGATCTCTTTTGAGTCAATCAAGGGCTGCAGCACTGACATTGCGCCGTCGTAGAAATAGAAGGCGTTGGTGTCGTCTGGCGAACCGCCGAACAGTTCAACATTGTATGGACCGGCGCCTGAAGCCTTCAAGCCTTCAACCAACGAGTTGGCTTGCAACACGCCAACGCCGAAGTTGTCGAAAGTTGTGTAATAGTCAACAAATTCGGTTTTGCTGATCAAACGATCATATGCGATCACTTTGGCACCGGCTTCATTTGCCTTCTTCAAGATGTCGCCCAGTGTCGTGCCATCGATAGCAGCAATGATCAAAACCTTTGCACCCTTGGTGACCATGTTTTCAATCTGCGCCAATTGGTTTGGAATATCGTCTTCAGCATATTGCAAATCAGTTTCGTAACCCAAGCCGGTGAATTCCTTTACCATTGATTCACCGTCAGAAATCCAACGAGTTGACGATTTTGTTGGCATGGAAATACCTACCAAACCTTTGCCTTGGGCAAGTGCAATGCCCGAGGTCATAGCGACGGCGGCGGCAACAGTTGTTGCCAAGAAATGTCTACGATTCATCATTTGAGTATCCTCCCTGTTTCAAACCGAAACGGCTCCCATTGACGACGGGGCTTGTGTTCGGGTCGGACGGACTCTTAGAGTGGCATTTCGCAGGGATCAAGGGTTTTGTATGACAATTGCAAATGTACGCCACAAGCGACCACGGCATAGCAAAATTAACATAGCCGACAAGCTCCACACAAAGATTGCGCGCAGCATTGGCGAGCGTATTTTGGGTGGGGAATTCGCTCCCGGGTCACTTTTGCCAAATGAAGCTGAGTGGGGGCAGGTTTACGAGGCCAGCCGCACGGCGGTGCGGGAAGCCATCAAGTCCCTGTCCGCAAAAGGCCTTATCGCATCACGCCCAAAAGTGGGGTCTCGGGTAGAGCCAAAGACACGGTGGAATTTACTGGACCGGGATGTGTTGGCCTGGCACCGCAGTGCGACAGATCGCAAGGCCTTCTTGATTTCGACACAGGAGTTCCGCCGCATTGTGGAGCCAGGAATTGCAGAGCTGGCGGCGCGCAAACGCACCACGAAGCAGATCGATCAATTGGTCTCCGCTCTTGACGACATGAGAGAAGCAAAATCCCACGCCGAAATGGTGGCAGCTGATGTGCAGTTTCACGAAACACTATTGGCATCAGCCAATAACGACCTCTTGGTGCCGTTCAACATATTGATTGATGAAACGCTAGCCAATTTGTTTGATTTCACGACACAACGTACGCCACATTATCGGCAGGCGTTGAAACTTCACGAAGCCATTGCGCGTGCCGTGATTGCAGGTGATCCTTCAAGCGCACGCAAAGCCATGCTTGCCCTGTTGGATGATACCGATAACGTTGTGGCGATGACGGGGAAGCGCAAGAAAACTTAAAGTTTCCGCAGAAACACGCTACGCACTTTGTGGTCGGTGCCCTTGCGCAACACAAGATCGGCACGCGGTCTCGTTGGTAGGATATTTTCGCGCAAATTGAGCAGATTGATGCTGTCCCAAATGCGCGTCGCTGTTTCTCTGGCCTCAGCATCTGTCAGTGCGGCGTAGCGATGGAAATAGGATTTAGGATCTTTGAAAGCACCGTTTTTCAGTGTAAAGAAGCGTTCAATGTACCAGTGCTTTAAATCGTCCTCTTCAGCATCAATGAAAATTGAGAAATCAAAGAAGTCTGACGTGTTTGGAATACCGCGGCCATCGCGTGGCGGGCGACCAGTCTGCAGTACGTTGATACCTTCGATGATCAGAATATCGGGTTGATCCACCACTTGGGTTTTGTTTGGTAGAACATCGTAGGTGAGGTGTGAATAAAGCGGTGCCTCGACATCGCGTTCGCCCGATTTAATATCGGACATGAAACGCAATATGCGTTGCAAATCATAGGATTCAGGAAAGCCTTTTCTGTTCATCAAGCCTTCACGCTGCAGCACGGCATTGGGCATGAGGAAGCCATCGGTCGTAACCAAATCAACTTTCGGATGGGAGGGCCAGCGCGATAGCAGGCGGCGCAGAATACGTGCTGACGTGCTTTTGCCGACAGCCACCGAGCCTGCAACACCGATGATATAAGGCACTTTCAAATCGTGCCGATGCAGAAACATATTGGAGGCGTGAAAGAGTTTTTGTGACGCCTGAACATAGAGATTGAGCAGGCGCGACAACGGCAAGTAAATCGTTTCGACTTCATCAAGATCAATACGATCATTAAGCGAACGAACTTCGTTCAGATCATCTTGCGTCAAAGTCATGGGAGTATCGGCGCGCAAGGCCGCCCATTCATCGCGGGCAAATCGTCGGAATGGGGAGACCTCGCGGGCAAAGTCCTCAGAAAGATCAATCATGCGAACGCGATGCCTTTTCAACCAGGCCGCCTGTGCCGTCACGGCGCTTCAGTTCGGCCATCACGTCATCAGGTGTCACCCCTGATGCCTGCAGCAAAACGAGAAAATGATAAAGAACGTCAGCAGCTTCTTTCGTTGTCTCTTGTTTGTCATTGCTGATTGAAGCGAGCGCCAGTTCTACGGCCTCTTCACCAAATTTCTTGGCACACTTCGTAACGCCTTTCGAAATCAACTTGGCTGTGTATGACTCGACTGGCGATGAACCAGCTTTTACGGCGATGTCGCTGCTAAGTTTTTCAAGCTGATCAAACTGGCCCATTACTGCATCCTCACGGCAATGCCTGCATCGGCCATTGTTTGTTTTGCCTGTCCAATTGTAAAGGTTCCGAAATGAAAAATCGAGGCCGCAAGCACGGCAGTTGCGTGGCCGTCTCTAATACCTTCGACGAGGTGTTCGAGCGTACCAACACCTCCAGACGCGATGACGGGAATGGAGACAGCATCGGCAATAGAACGCGTAAAGCCTAAATTGAAGCCTTTGCCCGTGCCGTCGCGGTCCATCGACGTCAACATCAATTCCCCGGCCCCCAAGGCACTCATCTGCTTGGCAAATTCTACCGCATCAATGCCCGTTGCTTTGCGTCCACCATGGGTGAATATCTCAAATTTTCCAGGTGCGGTTTCTTTTCCGTCAATAGAAACAACGATGCATTGGCTGCCGAATTTTTCTGCAGCATGTTTGACGAATTCAGGGTTTGCGACTGCGGCTGAGTTGATCGACACTTTATCAGCACCAGCGAGAAGTAAATTGCGTATGTCATCCAAGCTGCGAACACCACCGCCGACTGTGAGCGGCATAAAGCAACACTCAGCAGTGCGTTGAACAACATCCAACATCGTGCCGCGTCCTTCGTGCGTGGCGGCAATGTCGAGGAAGCACAGCTCATCGGCACCTGCCGCATCATAAGCTTTGGCCGCTTCAACGGGGTCGCCTGCATCGCGCAAATCGACAAAGTTAACCCCTTTGACGACGCGGCCGTCTTTGACATCGAGGCAAGGTATGACGCGGGCTTTCAGCATTACCGGCCTCCCGCAACGCGCAAGGTGGTACCTGTGATGTAACTGGCTTTGTCGCTCAAAAGAAACATGACGGCTTGGGCAATCTCTTCCGCCTTGCCGATACGCTGCATCGGAATAGTGGGGCGGATGCGTTCAACGCGGGCTTGATCACCCGTAGAGCGTTCGTGAATTTCTGTATCAGTCATGCCCGGTGTAACGGATGCGACGCGAATGCCTTCCATGGCCACCTCTTTGGCCAAGCCAATTGTGAAGGCGTCGATGCCACCCTTGGATGCGGCATACCACGTATATTCACCGGGACTGCCAAGCGTGGCGGCCGCAGAAGAGAGATTGATGATGACACCACCCTTGCCGCCATGTTTGGTGGACATGTGTTTTACGGCTTCCCGGCAAACCAGAATATTGCCCGTCAAGTTGATGGCGATGGTATCGGCAATCACTTGGGGGTCGCAGGCGTCAAGCCGAGATGATTTTCCGGTAATACCAGCTGAATTCACCATATGGGTGATCGGGCCTAGCACCTTTGTCGTTTCTACAAACATGCGTTCAACATCAGCAAGTTTCGCGACATCGCCTTGCACGGCCATGGACTTTCCACCGAGTTCACTGACAAGTGCATCGGCTGCTTTTTTATCACCCATGTAATTGATGGCGACGATATAACCTTCCGCCACGGCAAGGCGCGCAGTTGCGGCACCGATGCCGCGTGAACCACCGGTGATCAGCAGAACCTTGCTCATCGATTCGCCTCCGAAATGAGTTTCAGCGCTTCCTTGGTATCCAACCTGCCGTCATACAAGGCCCTACCAGTGATGGCGCCTTCAAGCTTTGTGGCATCCGCCTGCAACATGCGTTCCACATCAGCAATTGAGGCCAAGCCGCCTGATGCTATCACAGGTATTGACACTGCATTCGCGAGTTCGATTGTCGAGGCCCAATTGATGCCTGTCAAAATTCCATCGCGGTCAATATCAGTATAAATGATCGCAGCAACTCCAGCACCTTCAAACTGCTGCGCCAGTTCAATGACGCCAAGGGCCGACGCTTCGGCCCAGCCTTCAACAGCCACTTTGCCACCTTTTGCATCAATGCCCACGGCCACCTTGCCGGGGAAAAGTTTGCAGGCTTCTTTCACCAAAGCAGGATCACGCACCGCAATGGTGCCCAAAATGACGCGGGCCAAGCCTTTGTCGAGCCAGTTTTCAATGTGTTTCAAGGTGCGAATGCCGCCACCCAATTGCACCGGGTTTTTAGTGGCTTTCAGAATCGATTCGACTGCGAAACCATTGACCGACTGACCCTCAAAGGCACCGTTCAAATCGACGACATGCAGCCACTTGAACCCTTGATCCTCGAACGCTTTCGCCTGTGCAGCGGGACTGTCATTATAAACCGTGGCTTGCGCCATATCGCCCAACTTAAGGCGAACGCATTTGCCTTCCTTCAGGTCAATGGCGGGAAACAAGATCATGGTTTCCACCGCAGAAAATTGGCAATCAGCTTTAAACCCAATGCGTGACTCTTCTCCGGGTGAAACTGCGTGCCCACGATGTTTTCATATCCAACAAGAGCTGTTACGGCGCCGGAATAATCCGTCGTCGCGATAACGTCTTCTGTCAGCGTCGTTTGCAAATGAAAGGAATGGACAAAATAAGCATGCAGTCCGGTCGGTCCCGTATCTATGCCGTTCAATACGGCATGAGAAGAGTGCACATCCAGCGTATTCCAACCCATGTGCGGAATTTTGAGCGTCACATCTTTGGGCGCAATTTTCACAACGTCGCCAGCAATCCAACCAAGGCCCATAGTTGGCGTCATGTTCCAATCCCGCGCGTTGCCAGCAACTGCATACCGACGCAAATCCCCAGAAACGGAAAGCCTCCGACGATGACGCGTTGCTGCAATGCCTCGCGCATGCCCTCAATGGCCATCAAACCATTGCGACAATCCTTGAATGCACCAACGCCGGGCAGCACTAGGCGATCAGCAGTTTCCACATCGCGCACCTTTGAAGAAACAACAATCTCACCCTTGATGTTGCGATCAGTCGCGGCCCGTTCAAAGGCTTTGTGGGCCGAATGCAAATTGCCTGACCCGTAATCAATGATGACAGTTTTCATATCAGCCGCTCAGCGAACCTTTGGTCGACGGGATACGATCCTTCTGCCGCGGATCAATTTCTATCGCATCACGCAGCGCACGCGCCAGAGCTTTGAAGCTGGCCTCTGCAATGTGGTGCGCATTTTCGCCATAGGCATTTTCGAGATGCAAAGTAATTCCTGCGTTCATGGCGAAGGCCTGGAACCATTCGCGCACCAGCTCAGTGTCAAATGTGCCAATTTTGTCGCGCGGGAAATTGGCTTTGAAAACCAAAAACGCACGACCCGAAACATCGATGGCGCAACGTGACAAAGTCTCATCCATGGCCAAATCGCATGAGCCATAGCGGCGAATGCCTTTGCGGTCGCCCAAAGCTTTGGCGATAGCTTGGCCTAAGGCGATGCCTGAGTCTTCCACTGTGTGGTGATCGTCGATGTGTAGATCACCTTCAGCCTTCAACGTAATGTCGATCAACGAATGGCGCGACAGCTGCTCCATCATATGGTCGAAAAAGCCAACCCCGGTTTTAATATCAAAAGTGCCAGTGCCATCCAGATTGATGGTGCAGGTGACTTTTGTCTCGGTGGTTTTGCGTTCGATTGTGGCTGTGCGCATGGCTTGAGGCCCTTTCTGCTGCAGCGCAATAGCAGACTTGTGAGCCTTATGACTATATCTTACCAGATCAATGCTTTACGCAATGCTCTTTGCAATTCACGAAAGCCACCTTACATATCGGTCCATGAAACTTACGACTGACATCAAGAGGTTAAACCAATGAGCGAGCCCGTCCAATGGCATGGCACGACGATTCTGACTGTGCGCAAAGGCGGCAAGGTCGTCATTGCGGGTGATGGGCAGGTCAGCCTAGGGCAGACGATTATCAAGGGCAACGCGCGAAAGGTGCGCCCCTTGGGCTCAGGCCAAGTTATTGCAGGTTTCGCGGGAGCCACCGCCGATGCCATGACGTTGTTCGAACGGTTAGAAGGCAAGCTGGAGCAATTCCCCCATCAGCTCACACGGGCAGCCGTCGAGATGGCCAAGGACTGGCGCATGGATCGTTACCTCCGCCGCCTTGAAGCCATGATGATCGTGGCGGATAAAAATACGTCACTGGTGCTCACAGGCACGGGCGATGTGTTGGAACCTGAGAATGGTGTCATTGCTATTGGTTCTGGCGGCAATTACGCGCTTGCTGCGGCCCGGGCGTTGTTGGAAACTGACATGGATGCGGAAACCATTTGTCGTAAGTCAATGAAGATCGCAGCTGATATTTGCGTTTATACGAACGGCAATCTAACCGTTGAAATGCTGGATGCCGTTTGATGACCAACTTCACCCCACGCGAAATTGTTTCTGAACTCGACCGCTACATCATCGGCCAGCACGACGCAAAAAGGGCTGTGGCGATTGCGCTGCGAAACCGTTGGCGCAGGCAGCAGTTGACGGGACAAATTCGTGAAGAGGTCACACCGAAGAACATTTTGATGATCGGGCCTACGGGTGTGGGCAAGACCGAGATTGCACGACGACTTGCGAAACTGGCCTACGCGCCATTTCTTAAAGTTGAAGCCACCAAGTTCACCGAAGTCGGTTATGTGGGCCGCGATGTGGACCAAATTATCCGCGATCTGTTGGAAGCTGGCATCGGCATGGTGAAAATTACGCGGCGCAAAGAGGTTGAGGCACAAGCTGAAATGAATGCCGAAGCGCGCGTGTTGGACGCGCTAGTGGGTGCGAATGCATCAGAAGCCACACGCGAGAGTTTCCGCAAGAAATTGCGCGGCAATGAATTGAACACCAAGGAAATTGAAATTCAAGTTGCTGATTCCGGTGTGCCGAGTTTTGATATTCCGGGCATGCCCGGTGGTTCGGGTGCTGTGATCAATCTTTCTGATATGATGGGCAAGGCTTTCGGTGGCCGCACCAAAACGCGGAAGGTTACTGTTGAACAGGCCCATGAATTGTTGATGGCTGAGGAAAGCGACAAGCTGCTCGACCAGGAAAAAATCATCGCGGAAGCCATCTTCATGGTTGAGAATAACGGCATTGTATTCTTGGATGAGATCGACAAAATCTGCGCCCGTGAAGGCCGCGCGGGTGATGTGTCACGCGAAGGCGTGCAGCGGGATTTGCTGCCGCTGATCGAAGGCACCACGGTGTCCACCAAACATGGCCCGGTGCAAACCGACCATATTCTGTTCATCGCATCTGGCGCATTCCATGTGGCGAAGCCCTCAGACTTGCTGCCCGAACTGCAAGGCCGCCTGCCCATCCGTGTTGAATTGAAGGCGCTGACGCAGGAAGACTTCCAACGCATCTTGGTGGAACCGGAAGCGAGCATCATCAAGCAATACAAAGCGCTGATGATGACCGAAGGTGTGACGCTGGATGTGACGGAAGATGGTGTTGCTGAACTTGCGCGCGTGGCGGCTGAGATTAACTCAACGGTTGAGAACATCGGAGCGCGGCGCTTACAGACGGTGATGGAACGGGTGCTGGATGATGTGAGTTTCACAGCGACGGATCGTTCAGGCGAAACTGTGTTGATTGATCAGGCCTTCGTGCAGAAGCACGTGAGCGGACTGGCGAAGAATGCAGATTTGAGTAAGTTTATTTTGTGAAGCGTCAATACACTCCAATCAATTTCGCGCCCGCGATTACCAACACGACCCCAAGCGCTTTCAACAAATGCTCTTTCGCATATTTGTGAATACCAATCTGTGTGCCCAGCAGTGCGCCTGCCATGACGGCCACCATGTAGAGTGGCAGTTCAGCGGGCAAGGACTTCAATGAGGCGTAGTTGCCGAGCAATCCAGCGATGGAATTGCAGAGGATGAACACCACTGAGATGCCCGACGCGGTTTTGGTTTCTGACCATGCCATGAACAGGATGAGGGGTGTCAAGAATATGCCGCCACCGGTGCCAGTGAGACCAGAGAGTAGGCCGATTGCCGCACCAATGGGAATGGCATAGGCAATCGGCGGGTCTTGCCAGTCTTGCAACACGGACAGCGGCTTGGGCCATAGTAGTCGTGCGGCGGCGATCAAAAGAACAATGCCGATGATGGTTTTGTGGATGTGTCCCGGCAATTGCAGATAACCACCAAGAAAGGCCATCGGCACAGCGCCCACGACAAAGGGCCAACATCCACGCAATCGGAACAGTCCAGCTTTGATAAAACGCCACGCACCAAAGCTGGCGACGAGAATATTCAACACCAAAGCTGTGGGGCGCATGGTGGCGGCGGGAATGCCAAACAGCGCCATAGCTGCGATATAAGCCGATGCACCTGCATGGCCAACGGACGTGTAAAGTGTTGCGCCGACAAACAGGCAGATCGACAACAGGAGTTGCGTGGTCGAAATATCAGGCACTTAAGCCCACTCACCTTTGCGCATGAGCGGTTCGGCTTTGCCGTCTTTTGTGATGCCATCGATGTCAAGTTCGCCAGAGCCAATCATCCAATCCACATGGACCAACGAGGTGTTCATTCCGCGCGGCCAGTTTTTGCTCTGCCGACATCTCGGCAGTGCCTTCCATGTTCTGAGAATAGGCCTGGCCCACGGCAATGTGGCTGGCGGCGTTTTCATCGATAGAGGGTTTCATTGAACACGAGGCCTGACGCAGAGATGGGCGAGGAATGCGGCACCAAGGCCACTTCGCCCAATCGTGCAGCACCATCATCCGTAGATATCATTTTCTGGAACACGTCGTTGCCGCGTGAAGCGGTGCCCTCAACGATGCGGCCTTTTTCAAAGCGTACTGAAATTCCCTCGATCATCGAGCCTTGATAGGACAAGGGTTTGGTCGAGCGCACGATGCCATCCACACGTTCTCGGTGGGGCATGGTGAAGACTTCTTCGGTGGGGATGTTTGGATTGCACAAAATTCCGTTGCGCGCCATCGAAGCGCCACCGGCCCAGACGTGATTGTCAACCAAACCAATGTGAAATCCGTGCCAGGGCCTTTGTACTTCAATGCAGTATAACCGCTTTTCGTTGAGCATGTTTGACACGGGCATGCAGTGCCTTGTTATGGGCGTCCCATGCGGCAATGGGGTCAGCCAAATCGGCACGGGTACATTTGAAAATTGCATCCCAGAGTTTTTGCATCGCCTGTGCTTCCGGCAAATCTGGGAACATGTTGCGGGCGTGGGATGGTGTTGCGGCCGAAATGATGCACCAGTTGGTGGCGAATGAGGTGATGAGTTCAATGACGGGCTTGTAAGCTTTCGACCGCGCGCGATTGGCGCGGGAAAGTTTCTCAGGGTCTTGGCCCGACAGCAAAGCCGGGTCTTCACCAATCACCGCAAGCCTTGCGCAATTGCCGTCTTTAAACGCCTCTGCCATGCCGTTGAACAACCATGCGGGGGCTGCGTCAAAGCTGGCATCCTGCCCAGCGCTGTAGCGCATCAAGGTTGCTTGCTCGTCGTTGTAAAGTGTTGTCACTAATGATGCGCCGGCTTTGTAAGCATGGAACGTGATACGGCGGACAAGGTCCACCGCTTCAATCGGTGCTGTCAACAACAGTTGTTGGCCGGGCTTCAGACCCAAACCCGATTTGATGGTAAGTTCGGCGTAGCGATCAAGAAGCGTTTCGTGTGTCGTCATGCTTTTGCGAGGTCAGAAGGTTGTGGCATGGAAATAATATTGTAGCCAGAATCAACATAGTGAATTTCGCCCGTGACACCGCTTGAAAGCGGCGACAACAGATAAAGCCCGGCACCACCCACTTCTTCGGTGGTGATGGTGCGGCGCAAGGGTGCGTGGCTGTTTTGATAGTTATACATGGCGCGTGCATCGCCAATGCCCGCTCCTGCCAAGGTGCGCATGGGGCCTGCCGAAATGGCGTTGACGCGAATTTGTTGCGGGCCAAAATCGCCTGCGAGATAGCGCACAGATGATTTAAGGGCTGCCTTGGCGACACCCATAACATTGTAGTTGGGCATAACGCGGGTTGAACCGCCATAGGTGAGGGTCACCAGTGCGCCACCATCAGGCATAATTGCTGCCGCTCGTTTTGCAATCTCAGTGAATGAGAAACACGAAATAATCATGGTACGGACGAAGTTCTCGCGTGACGTATCCGCGTATTGGCCTTTGAGTTCGTTCTTGTCGGAAAAGGCGATGGCGTGAACGAGAAAATCGATCTTGCCCCATTTTTCCTTGAGCACGGCAAACACGTTATCAACCGAAGCAATGTCTTCGACATCGCAGGGTATCATCACATCGCTGCCGACGGAGGCGGCGAGTGGTTCCAAGCGTTTCCCAAAAGCATCACCCTGATAGGTGAATGCAAGTTCGGCTTCTTGTGCATGCAAGGATTTTGCAATCGACCACGCAATGGAATGGTCATTGGCAACACCCATGACAAGTCCGCGCTTGCCCTTCATCAGACCATCAACCATCAACCATTGTACCTTTGCATAATCAACGTGGCGTTGGTGCCACCGAAACCAAAACTATTCGACATCACAGTGTCGACCTTCGCATTGTCGATGCGCTTTCTGATAATTGGCACGTCAGCGAAAGCCGGATCGATTTCTGTAATGTGCGCGCTTTCGCAGAGGAAGCCGTTCTGCATCATCAACATGGAATAAATGGCCTCCTGCACACCGGTTGCACCCAGCGAATGGCCGGTCAAAGACTTCGTTGAAGATATCGGTGGAATTTTTCTGCCAAATACTTCACGGATTGCTTCAATTTCCTTGGCGTCGCCGACGGGTGTGGATGTGCCATGGGGGTTGATGTAGTCGATATCGCCTTTCACTGTGGCCATGGCCTGGCGCATGCAGCGCATGGCCCCTTCGCCTGATGGTGCGACCATGTCGTAGCCGTCAGACGTTGCGCCATAGCCTACGAGTTCGGCATAGATTTTGGCACCGCGGGACTTGGCGTGCTCGAGTTCTTCAAGAACGATAACGCCTGCACCACCTGCGATGACGAAGCCATCGCGGTTCTTGTCATAGGCCCGCGATGCGGTGCTGTCGTTGTACTTGGAAGACATGGCGCCCATGGCGTCGAAGAGTACGGACAGCGTCCAATCCAATTCTTCACCACCGCCAGCAAACATCACATCCTGCTTACCCCATTGGATAAGTTCAGATGCGTTGCCAATGCAGTGGGCCGACGTGGCGCAAGCCGATGAGATTGTATAGTTGACGCCGCGAATGCCAAAGGGTGTAGCGAGTGTTGCCGAATGGGCCGAGGACATGGATGGCGGTACGGCGAAGGGCCCTACGCGCTTTGGACCCTTTTCGCGGGTGGTATCTGCTGCTGCCACGATGACTTTGGTCGAAGGTCCGCCTGACCCCATGATGATGCCCGTACGCTCGTTCTTAACGTCGCTTTCTTCCAGTCCTGAATCTGCGATGGCCTGTTGCATGGCGACATAGTTCCAGGCTGCACCATCAGCCATGAAGCGGCGCACCCGGCGGTCAACCGTGTCGAGATCATAATGTGGTTGGCCATGAACTTGGCACCGAAATCCCAGCTCTTTGTATTTTTCGGCAGCCACAATGCCCGATTTGGCTTCCCGCAATGACGCAGTGACTTCTTGGGTGTTGTTGCCAATGGATGAGACAATGCCCATCCCGGTGATGACGACACGACGCATGATGGTCTCCTTTAATTGAACTAGGCCGCTGGCCCGAACAAGCCAACCTTCATGTCGGTGACTTGATAAACAACTTCGCCATCTGCCTTCATGATGCCGTTGGCGACTGCCAATTTCAGCTTGCGCAGAATGAGGCGTGTGACTTCGACTTCGTAAGTCACGGTTTTAATCTTTGGTGTGACCATGCCCGTGAATTTTACTTCGCCCACGCCCAAGGCGCGACCTTTTCCAGGTTCGCCGAGCCAACCTAAGTAAAATCCCGTGAGCTGCCAAAGCGCATCAAGACCTAAACAACCGGGCATGACAGGGTCGCCATGGAAATGACAGGGGAAGAACCAAAGATCGGGCTTAATGTCGAGTTCAGCTTTTATCGATCCCAAACCCGCTGCACCACCATCCTTTTTCACCTCGGTAATACGGTCAAACATCAGCATCGGTGGCAATGGCAATTGCGCATTGCCGGGGCCGAAAAGTTCACCGCGACCGCAAGTGATCAAATCTTCGTAAGAGTAGGATGGTTTTGGTACAAACGTCATCGCGCATAGGCCCCAAGTTAGACTGTTGCACTCGTTTAGCATGCGATTTGCCCAGAAAGCAAAGCGCAGTTCGCTCAAAATGGTCACATTGCACAACCTATCGTTTGGCTGCTATATGGTTACATGATGTCGCTCAGAGACTTGCCAGAAATCCTCAGACAAGCAGGCTTGCGGCCAACGCAGCAGCGTTTGGCCTTGGCAGACTTGCTGTTTGGGCAAGGGGACAGGCATGTGTGCGCTGAGGATTTGCATGCGCAAGCTGTCAAAGCAAAAGTGCCGGTTTCGCTGGCTACTGTTTATAACACTTTGAACCAGTTTAAATCAGCGGGGCTGTTGCGCGAATTGGCGATTGAAGGTGACCGCAGTTATTTTGACACCAACACATCTAATCACTTTCATTTTTTCGATGAAGAAAAGCATGAATTGCTAGACATCGAAGCTTCAACCGTCGCGGTAACAGGTTTGCCACCAATTCCGACGAATAAAGTCATTGACCGCGTTGATGTGATCGTGCGGCTGAAAGACAAAGTCTAGTCTTCGCCAATTAACGCGCTGCGTAAATCGTAAAATCCGGGATATCAAAATCATAGTCATCGCTGCAATAAAGTCGGCCTGACTTTTCTTGCATCATCCGATTGAGAACATGTCGCCGCGGCGCTTCCGTGCGCTGAATGGGTTTCAAGTCCGGAATAACAAGTGTGCGTGTGTCAACCTTGGTCGCCATGAAAATGCCTCTCGAAATGTTTCGCAAAACGGAAAAACAGACAGTCCCCTGGGAACAGCCAACAGGCCTTTACCGTCATAAGACATAGCACGTTTGGTGGATCGCTACAAAGAATGATTATTGCCTCAAACGGACCCGTCCACCAATTGACGTGCCGTTGCTTCATTTGTAATCAGGACATTGGCATTGACCAATTTGATACCGCCGCGCAGGGCTTCCACTTTGTCGTTGCCACCCGAAATCATAACGCGCTTTGGAACTGTTTTAAGCCTTTCCACGGGCATGGACATGACGCGGCGATTGATGGGGTGATCTACGATGTGCCCATGCTTATCGAAAAAATTATAAAGCAAATCGCCGACAGCGCCATTTTGTTCGAGTGATAGTCGTTCTTCCTCAGTGAAAAAGCCAAACCGGAATGAGGTCGATTGCTGAGACATGGTGCCGACACTGAGCAAAGCCATGTCCATTTTCTCGGAGCGTGCCAAAACGTCATCAAGACCGCATCGCTCAATGAGGGCCTTTCGCGTGTCTTCTGAATCAACAACGGCAGGTGCCGCCAGCAAATAACAGTTTGCACCAACAGTATTTGCAAACTGCCAAGCAAACTCGGCCGGGTTAAAACGTCGGGCTTGTACAATGCCGCCAAGCATCGAGACAACTTCAACGCCTGAGAGTTCACGCGGTGAAAGGGTTTGCAGCGATGCATAGAGTGTTGCGCCCCAACCAACCCCCAGACAGAAATTGTCTGTCAGTTGATCCGTGATGTACATGCCCGCCGCATTGCCTATGACCTTCGAGGTATTTTCTGGGTTTGAAGGTTCGGGTACAACAACGGCGTCAATGAGTGAGTATTTTTCTTTAAGCTGCGCTTCGAGATCAAGGCACTCAGCCACATCGCCTGTGATCCAAATCTTGACCTCGCGTTGTTTTAACGCCTCATTGATGTTGCGCACGACTGTCACTCGACCAATACCCAAACGGTCTGCAATTTCGTTTTGTGTCAGACCCTCGACATAATACATCCACGCAATGCGCATGCGATTGCGCGGAATGCGGCCCGCATTGCGTTCATTTGGTTGATCTTCACGATCAATAAATACTTGCGAATTGTCTGACACTGTGACCACATCTTGCCATGTTCTCAAACTATCGTCTGAGAAAGGTTACATATTGATTGTTTCTATCACTTTTGTAGCGTTTCGGAAGGGCTTATCCCGTAACAGGCCACACTTGGTGTTACCCCGTTAAAATAGTTCTCCCTTCCAATACGAAACATTTGCATTCTTAAAATACATTTAGTAGTCTAATTGGAATTCAATAATGATCGACCCCGAAAGGTCGGCTTGGGAGGAATGTTGCAATGCCTTTTGACGGGCGCATCTTCTGTCGATTCCCGAATTTCGTTCGCGCACTCGCGCCGAAAACCCTTCGCCACGGCTGGCCTGCCGTGATGCGACGGACTTCAAACAGAGGCCAAATCAACGGAGGAATGCCATGACGTCTCGCAAAACGGGTCTTTTGACCCGCCGCTCGCTGCTGAAATCTTCAGTGGCAACGGGTGCCGCACTCGCCACTACTGGCGGTGTGACCATGTTTAATATCAACAGCGCTTTTGCGCAGATGAAGAACCCGGCTGATGTACTTGCCACGCTCAATGTCGGCAAGTTTGTCAAAAAAGAATACCGCGAACAATTCAAGCTCGGCGACAATGACGAGCTTTGGGATCCGAAGAAGGACTGGATCCGCACGGCTGATTGGGAAGCCATCCGCAAGGAACATGCTGGCAAAACCGTGCGTTTCGCCGTGGGTGCTGCTGACCGTAAATCGGCCCAGGAACAAACCCAGCCTTTCGCTGACCTCTCGGGCATCAAGATCGACGTTGTGTCGATTCCCGACGACGCCATGTACGACAAGGTTGTTGCTGAATTCCTGTCCGGCAATGCTGGCTTCGACGCCATTCAGTTCTTCTCACCATGGCTCGGTGACTTTGCTGCCCAAGGCTTCTTGAAGCCATTGGATGAATATGTCGCCAAGTGGGCACTTGCCGTTTGATGATTGGTATGAAACCTATCAGTCCAACTATGGCCGTTGGGGTGACAAGGGCATTCTGGGCATTCCGTTCGACTGCGACATCCAACAAGTGCACGTGCGTCCATCGGTTTTCGCAAAGATCGGCATCAGCAGCATTGACAAGGTCAACACCATTCCGTCTTACGATGAAATGTTGCGTCTCGCCCCTGAACTGAACAAGGCGCAACCTGGCACGGCTGGTATCGGCTTGATGGCTGGTCGTGGCTTCTGGGCAACCTATGCCTGGGAACACATTGCCGCCCAGTACGGCATGCACCTGTTCAACGACAAGTGGGAACCTATCTTCAACAATGATGCTGGTGTGAAGGGCCTCGAAATGCTCGCTGCACTTTCCAAGCATGCGATTGAAGGTGTTGCCGCTGCCGACTGGCCAACCAACCGTGCAGCAATGCTCGGCGGTCAGATTGCCTGCAACATTTCGTGGCAAGATACGGGTACACAAGCCACCCGTGCTGACCAATCGAAGCTCGGTGATGACATCGTGACGATCTATGAACCCCGCGTTGCTGGTGGCACCTATGCGCCACCCAATATCGCTGGCTCAACATCAGTCGTCGCTTCAACATCGCCAGAACCAGAAGCAGCATTCCTGATGCTGGCCTTCCTGACAACGTCGTCGATCATGGCCATGAACGAAGCCAACGCCAACGGCGTTGCTCCGGGCACCAAGTCGGTGATGAACAACGAAAAACTACGTTCCGTATCGCAACCTGCAAAGGTATGGGCGGAATCGCTGGATTACGCTTGGTGCGCACCGCGCATTCCTTCAGGCTTCCAAGTCGAGCAAGAAATTGGTTTCCTTGTCAACGAAGTGATCGTTGGCACCAAGAAGCCGAAAGAAGCACTCGACGAAGCTGCCGGCAAAGTGAAGGCCATTATGGAAAAGAACGGCTTCTACAAAGGTGCCGATCCTATGAACTACGCCGCCACCGAACCAGGCCTCTGGATCGGCAAAGGCAAAGCTGTTCCAATCTAATCTCCCTGAAAACTTTTGGCCGGAGGAAACTCCGGCCATTTTTCTATGGTAAGAATTTTTCCCTTGACAACGTATTTCTATGATAGTATATTTGTCCTATGACTGATGTGACTTTGAAAATGCCGACCACCCTGCGCCGCCGCTCCCCTTTTATGCGGAAGGCGTTCCCGTATCTGATGGTAGCGCCCACTTGTATATTTCTGCTTGGCATCACTCTGTGGCCCGGTGTTTTCGCGCTTTACCGTTCGCTGTTTACGGGAAAATTCAACTGGCAGCAGAACTTCGTCGGTTTCGAAAATTACCAAATTTTGCTGGGTGACAGGCATTTCTGGACTGCTGTGTGGAACACGCTGCTTTTGGGCGGAATCACGCTTGCCATTGAATTTGCCATAGCGCTCTTTCTCGCTGCCCTCGTTTATCGTTCACCTTGGGTGAAGGGTTGGCGCATTCTGTTCATGTTGCCGATGTTGTTCATGCCTTCGGCTGTTGGCTATCTGTGGAAACTTTTATTCAACGACGGCCGCGTGATGGCTGACCTTTTCAATAAGGTTGGACTGGCCACTGGCGGTATCGACTGGATGGCGCATACGCTGAATGCGCGCTTTGTATTGATCGTCACCGATGTGTGGCAATGGACGCCGTTCCTATTCATCATTCTGGTCGCAGGACTGCAAGGGCAGGACAAAGAAATCGAAGAAGCGGCACGTCTCGACGGCGCATCTTTTGGGCAAATGTTCTGGAATATTTCACTGCCACTTTTGCGCCCCATCATTGCGATTGCGCTGGTGCTGCGTGGCATTGACCTTCTCAACAACATGTCGGCTGTGAATATCATTACGCAGGGATCGCCTGCGGGGGCCACTGAAACGCTAAGTTATTTTATCTACCGCACAGCCTTCCGCAGTTTTGACCATGGACTTGCCTCGTCTGCCTCAGTGCTTCTGTTAATTGCAACGGTTATTTTAGCGCAAGTCCTTGTGCGAAAATTCTTCAAGTCAGGAACTGAAACATGAGCAAGCGCCTGGAAGGTCCGCGCTGGGGTTGGGTTATCCTCACAATTTGGGGTGCCTTCGCACTCTTGCCTATTATCTATTTTGCGTCGATTGCGCTTCGTCCTCGCAATGAAATCATCGCACCTCAACCGATCTATTTTCCGACGATAACGACAGAGACTTGGTTCAAAATCTGGACCGAGTGGCCGATTGGTTTGTATTTCTACAACTCTATCGTTGCCATTTCAGGCAGTGTTTTCATCTGTCTCATTCTCGGTGTCCCTTGCGCCTATGCTCTGGCCCGATACAAGTTCAAAGGTAACGCCGATATCGGCAATTACATTCTGTCCACCAAGATGATGGCACCAGCTGCTGTTGTAGTGCCGATGTTCTTCCTGTTCGGTAAGCTGAAGCTCATCGATTCTGTTTGGGCACTCATGTTGGTTTACGCGGCGATGAATCTTTCCATCGTCGTATGGATTATCCGCAGCTACATGATCGACATTCATCCCGAAATCGAAGACGCTGCGCGCACCGATGGTGCATCGGATTTGCGTATCCTGTGGGAAATCATCATCCCCATGTGTTTGCCTGGCATCATCACCGCCGCCGTCATTGCAGCGATTTTTGCAATGAACGAATACCTCTTTACTCTGATCATCGCTTCGAAAAATGCCTATCCCTTGTCCGTGGCACTCGCCAATTTCACCGGCGGCAGTGACGGGATTATTTACAATGCAATTGCACTTGTGGGCTTCCTCGCCTTCTTCCCGGCCTTGCTGCTCGTGATCCTGATTCAGAACCATCTGTCACGGGGCTTGACCATGGGTGCTGTGAAGGGGTGAGGTATGAAGGCAAAGGCACCGCGCACAGTCAATTCATTAACTGAACTTGGCAGGGTTCGGCTGTCAAAAAGTTTCTTTATGCGTGACATGCTTTACTCTGAAGTGGCTTCGTTGCACGGCTTATTGAACGTGCCCGATGATCCTGATCTCGCAATAGCTGCTGGCACTAAACTTTGTGAAGAATTGCTGGAGCCGCTTCAGGAACGTTGGGGGCGTGTTGCCATTCGCTCTGCCTATCGGTCTTGCGAGGTCAATGGATTTTGCAATGAAATGCAAAAGCAAGGAAAGTCTGGTTACACGTGCGCATCAAACGAATCCAACTTCGCTGAACATATCTGGGACAGGAGAGATAGTGCCGGTTGTATGGGCGCTACAGCTTGTGTGGTATTGCCCGATTTCTGGCAAGACAACCAACAGACAGGTGATTGGCAAAAACTCGCGCGATGGATCGATGGAAATTTGCCCTATTCAAGCCTCTACTTTTTTCCAAAGTATTGGGCTTGTAATGTCAGCTGGCACGAAAAACCAAAAAAATCAATCAAGAGCTATGCCGAGCCCAGAGGGACATTTGTTCCATAATTATTCGGCTGCCTGATTTGTGGCTTGGCCCCACCCCTCCCTCCCCACAAAGTGGGCAGGGGTGAGATTACGGCTTCGTCTTCTGCGTCTTCATGAAATTCAGTGTGTGTTCGAAACTTTCAACACCTGCTTGCGAGCCCAAACCTGTGGCGTTCAAAGCTGATGTGGCTTGAGCAAATCTAACTGCCATTTCCATATCAAAATTTTTGACAAGAGCTGTTGCCATGCCCGAATTGAAAGCATCGCCGCAGCCGCAGGTGCATTTGACCTTGATGTCGAAGGCGGGAACCTTAAATTTCACGCCGCTCTGGTCGTGATAATATGCACCGTCGCCGCCCAAGGTAAGCACGCAGGTTTTCACGCCCATGTCGAAGAAGAATTTCGAAATGTCGCTAAGGTCTTTCATGCCGGTGAGGGCTTCAGCCTCTTCGATCGATGGCATGAAATAGTCTGTGTACGGAAGAACAGCAGCGATGGCTGGCAAGTCTTTGGGCGAGCCTGCGAATACGTCCACCGTGGTGACCGCCCCTGCTGCCTTTGCAGCCTTCATGACTTTGGCGGAATGGCCGCCCTTGTCCATGGCTTCTGTCAGGCCAATGCCGCCTGCATGGAACACTGTGCAATCTGTCACTTGTGGATACATGTCTTCGGTCACCACAAAGTCTTTGGTGGCACCATGCATGTGAAGGGCGGGGCGTGAACCGTCGGCGCGGGTGAGCACAATGGATGAGGACGTTCTCCAGCCAGCTTTCCGCTGCATGGTTGCTACGTCGACACCGAAATGCCTGAGCCGTTCCAGCACCCAGTCACCCATGATGTCGTCACCCACGCCACCCACGGCGAGTGTTTTCAGACCCATTTTGGCGGCAGCGATGGCGGCAACGCCAGCAGCACCCGAAACCGCGATGGTGATCTCATCGACGAAAACCGTGCCGCCACCGGGGGGAACCGTCGTGAAAGGCCAGCCGAGGCAATCATAGGTGTAGAAGCCCATGGAGGTGTAGTCGTAGCGTGGCATGGTGTTGGCTCCTAGGGAGTTGTGTTTTTTGGCCTCCACCCACCCCTGCCCCTCCCTGTTAGGGAGGGGAAAGAGATAGGATTTGCCCCTCCCTGTTGAGGAGGGGAGAGAGATTGGTCAGTTTATGCGGCCTTGGCTTTGAGCATGTTGTCTTGGCGTTGGCGAAGTTGATAGATTTTTGCGGCGGTATCAACGGCGACGTTTTCGGTTGTCGAGCAATTCACCCTTCTTGATGGGCTTTGTCACTTTGCCGCGTTCCAGCAAACCGCAGGGTACAGCCCTTGGCGGCGATGGCTTCTGCTACCGTCATGATCCAAGCCCGGTAAGTGTATTCGCCAATGGCATCCAGCTTGTCGCCGGGCTGCAAATCTTTCTTGGCCACAGCGCAGACTTCCGAAACGGGAACGGGCAGCGGCACCATATCTGCTGCACCATACATAACCGCGCGGGCGCATGACATTGGCACTTCAAGTGACGTCAAGTGATAGGGACGGATGAACTTGAAGTAGGGTCCTTTGCCCATTTTCAAATCGGTCATACGCTCGTGAATGCGGGCGTGAGGTGCTTTCACAATGACGAAAACGCCAGGGGCCACACCTTTGCCGATAGAGTAATCGACAACGCCGGATTGCGACAGCAGGCCACCGTCTTCAATTGGGCAAAGCATTTCAGTCAGTTGGTCGAGGGTTGCGGCGGGGCCGTGCATGCCGGGCTTATCGGGCACCAAACCTGTGGCGTTGGAAATTGCCGCCATTTCGACCATGGTTTTTGAACCGTCGACAAATTCAACCAGCATGCGGGGGTTCATATGGCGGCGTGTGGCTTCTTCCATATAGGCGTCTGGAGTTGCATCAATGTTGAGCGGGTTGTTCTTGCCCTTGCCAGCCGCAACGATGGGATAGCCCAGGGCACGGGCAAAGTTGATGATTTCAATACAGGACGAAGGTTCATCGCCAGCGCCGAGCGTATAGGTGACGCCGAGGCGTTGGGCTTCATTGGCGAGATAGGCACCGATAGTAATATCGGCTTCTACGTTCATCATCACCAGATGCTTGCCGTGTTCCATGGCCGTGAGGCCGATTTCTGCACCAACGCCGGGAATGCCAGTTGCGTCGATCACCACATCAATGTGGGGGCTTGAGCAGACAAGTTGCGCGTTCGATGGTGATCGCGGTTTTTCCCGCTTCCATTGTCGCGTCCAACTTTTGCTGGCTATCCACGACGCGGTGGCTGTCTTCGCTGCGGCCGGCGATTTTAAGCGCCTTCTGCGCGGCAGTGGGGTTGATCTCTGCGATTGCGGCAACGGTGATGCCGCGCATGACGTCGCATTGCGTGACGATATCGGTGCCCATTTCGCCTGAACCAATCAGGCCGACACGGATGGGACGGCCCAATTCCGCTTGACGGCGGCTGAGATCAGCGGGCAGATTTCCGGAGAATTTTGATGCGGCCATGGCTATGGTGGCTCCCTATGAATTCATTCTATTTAAGATACTTTTGTTTTTGACTATGTCAATATGTGCTATTATTGTCGCCACAATAAAAATGCGGCTAGGTTGTTCTGCGGCGTCTTAGCTGCAGGACAAGATAAAAGAAACAGGGTTGGAAATATGGCATCGATTTCTCTGAATAAGGTCACCAAAGGCTGGGGCAGCGTTGTGGGTGTGGACGCCATTGATCTTGAAATCAGGGACAAGGAATTCATCGTGTTTCTGGGGCCTTCGGGCTGCGGCAAAACCACGACGATGCGGATGATTGCCGGGTTGGAAGACCTGACCTCGGGCGAAATCAAAATCGACGGGCATACGGTGAATGAAGTTGACGCCCGCGACCGCGACGTGGCCATGGTGTTTCAGAGCTATGCCCTCTACCCCAACATGTCGATTTACGAGAATATCCGTTTTCCCTTGCGCATGCGCAACGTGCCGCAAGAAAAGCATGACGCATTGGTGCGGGAAGCCGCACGCATGGTGGAACTTGGAGATTTGCTCGAGCGGAAACCGAAAGCGCTTTCTGGTGGGCAACGCCAACGGGCTGCCTTGGCGCGCGCCATTGTGCGGCATCCGCAAGTGTTCTTGATGGATGAGCCGTTGTCGAACTTGGATGCGAAGTTGCGCCTGGCCATGCGGGCGCAGTTGAAGCACATTCAAAAGCGGCTTCAAACCACAACGGTTTATGTGACGCATGATCAGATTGAAGCGATGACGCTGGCTGATCGTATTGCCATCATGAACAAGGGCAGGATCCAGCAGCTGGGTACACCGGATGAAGTTTACAACAATCCGTCAAATGTGTTTGTGGCTGGCTTTATTGGCTCACCGCCGATGAACTTGATCAATGGCACGATGGAAAAAGGTGTTTTCACGGGACCTGAAACTATTGTGCCGAAAGCTGGGAAAGCGTCAGGCAAAATCACGTTTGGCATCCGTCCGGAAGACGTGTCCGTTGCGGCCAAGGGTAAAGGCCATGTGAATGCACATTTGTATTCATTGGAACCTACGGGCGACCAGACATTGGTGACGGTGCGTTTGGGCGAGCATTTGCTGGTGGCACGTGCTGACCGAGATTTCAGACAGGCCATTGATACGCCGATCTCGTTGAACTTCGATGTTGGTCGGGCCTATTTGTTTGATGGCGTGAGCGGCGACCGCATTCGCACTTGAGTTTTTGTCACCCAAGGTTTGCGTGGGCTGGTGCTTGCCTAAAGCTACAGCCCGTCTAATCTGGTGGGATGACCTCATCTGACCCCCTGCTCCAGCCCTATAAACTCAAACACCTCACGCTTAAAAACCGCATTATGACGACGAGTCATGAGCCCGCATATCCTGAAGACGGCATGCCGAAGGATAAGTATCGGGCTTATCACGTGGAGCGCGCCAAGGGTGGCATTGCCATGACGATGACGGCGGGGTCGGCTGCAGTGTCGAAAAACTTGCCCCCCGTGTTCAACAATGTGCTGGCTTACAAAGATGAAGTTGTGGGCTGGTTGAAAAAGTTGACGGATGAAGTGCATGCGCAAGATTGCGCTGTGATGATTCAGCTGACACATTTGGGGCGGCGCACGGGCTGGAACAAGGGCGAATGGTTGCCAGTGGTTTCGCCTTCACACGAACGCGAAGCATCGCACCGGGCTTTCCCAAAGGTGATTGAGGACTGGGACATTTCACGCATCATCAAGGATTTTGGCGATGCTGCTGAACGCATGAAAGCTGCTGGCATGGATGGTATTGAGCTTGAAGCCTATGGCCATTTGCTCGATCAGTTTATCTCGCCTGCAACCAACCATTTGGATGCACCCTATGGCGGTCCGCTTGAAAACCGTTTGCGGTTCCTGTTCGACACGTTGCGCGAAATTCGCAAACGTGTTGGCACTGAATTTTTAGTGGGTGTGCGTTATACTGGAGATGAAACCATGCCGGGTGGAACGACCAAGGCAGATGGTCTGGCGATTTCGCACGCGTTGAAAAATTCCGGTCTGGTGGATTTTCTGAATATCGTTCGCGGCCATATTGATACCGATCCTGCAATGACGGATCTTATCCCGATCCAAGGCATGAAAGCTTCGCCACATTTGGACTTTGCCGGTGAAATTCGTGCGGCAACAGACTTTCCAACTTTCCATGCGGCGCGTATTGCCGATGTGGCGACGGCGCGGCACGCCATTGCAGCTGGCAAAGTGGATATGATCGGCATGACGCGGGCCCATATGGCAGACCCGCATATTGTGCGTAAAATCATCGAGGGACGCGAGCACGATATTCGCCCTTGCGTCGGGGCGACTTACTGTTTGGACCGTATTTATCAAGGGGGCGATGCTTATTGCATTCACAACCCCGCAACGGGTCGCGAACTCAAAATGCCGCATGTGATTGCAAAAGCTTCTGCGCAAAAACAAGTTGTTATTGTTGGCGCTGGTCCTGCTGGGCTTGAAGCGGCGCGCGTATCGGCGGAGCGTGGCCATAAGGTTACGGTGTTTGAAGCAGCGAATGAGGCGGGTGGACAAGTGAGGTTGACGGCGCGGTCCAAACGCCGTTCGGAAATGATTGGCATTATTGACTGGCGCATGGCGCAGTGTGAGGCCAAGGGCGTTGAATTCCGTTTCAATACATTTGCTGAAGTTGCGGATGTGATGGACGTTCTGAGCAATCAAAAAGGTGCCGTGGTGATTGCCTCTGGTGGCGTTCCGCATACGGACGTTTTGAAAACGGGCAATCAGCTTGTGTGTTCGGCCTGGGATATTTTGTCGGGGGATGTGAAGCCTGGCACAAATGTCTTGCTCTATGATGATGCGGGTGACCACCCGGCTTTGATGGCAGCAGAGGTGCTGGCAGCATCTGGTGCCAAGGTCGAGATTATGACGCCGGACAGGTCATTTGCGCCCGACGTGATGGGCATGAACTTGGTGCCCTATATGCGCGCATTGCAAAAGCAGGATGTGACCTTCACTGTGACTTTTCGATTGGAAGATGTGGTGAAAGACGGCAATCAGTTGCGGGCGTTGATTGGCAGTGATTACGGTGGCGTTCGAAAAGAACGGCTCTTTGACCAAGTGGTTGTGAACCACGGCACACGTCCACTGGATGAGCTTTATTTTGCGTTGAAGCCACAATCCGTGAATCTGGGTGAAGTTGATTATAACGCTATGATTGCCGGAAAATCACAGAGACTGGTGAAAAACCATGATGGGCTATTTGAGCTATATCGTATCGGTGATGCTGTAGCAGCCCGCAATACACATGCAGCGATCTATGATGCGCTGCGTTTGATGAAAGATGTTTGATGAATAGCGTATTGTCGATTGGTGAATGCATGTTGCAAATGCGCGAAGAGCGTAAGGGCAAATTTGCGCAAGGCTTTGGTGGTGACTCGCTGAACACTGCCATCTATCTTTCACGCCTCGGCATCAAGTCGGCTTACCTCACAGCACTCGGTGATGACGAGTGGAGCGACGACATGGTGCTACAATGGCAAAAAGAAGGTTTGGACACTTCGCTTGTGCGACGCGTGCCGGGGCGTATGCCGGGGCTCTACATTATTCAGAACCAACCCAATGGTGAACGGCGCTTTTCATACTGGCGAGACCGCTCCCCAGCGCGTGAAATTTTTGATCAGGATGATCAACATCTCGCGCAATCATTTCTGAAGCATGAATGGATTTATTTCACCGGTGTGACGCTGTCGCTTTACAACCGTGAGGCCCGCGACTTGTTGTTTGATTATTTGCAACGCGCCAATGACGCTGGCACGTGGATTGTGTTTGATACCAATTTCCGTGAACGCGGTTGGCCTGACAGTGCTGAAAAAGATCGAGCCTTTCGGCAGGCCATCGAAATTGCGGATATTTTGTTTGCATCACATGAAGACATGACCGGCGTGTTTGGGCGCTCGGCTGATGCCATGTTTGAAATTGCCAAATGTGTTGAGAAAGTTTTGAAGCTGCCGGATGCTTCAGCGCGGATTGTGTTTCGCAATCATGACGAGGTGTCTGCACCATTGCCTGTTAAGAAGGTCATCGATACGACGGCGGCTGGAGACAGTTTTGCTGCGGCATATCTTGCGGCTCGCATTCGCAATAAACCGCCGTTGGTGGCGGCTGCTGACGGGCATTTACTGGCCAATGCCGTTATTCAACATGCGGGTGCGATACTGCCACGTTCAAAGATGCCAAAGTCGTTGCGAGTTGCGAAGAAATAGGCTCTTACAGCAAAGCGAAGGCATCGACATCGACCATGCCTTTGTCGGTAATTTTCAAGTGCGGGATAACTGGCAAGGGCAGGAAGGCCACTTGCAGGAAAGGCTCCTGCAAAGTTGTGCCCAATGATTTTGCTGCGGCACGCAATGGTATCAATGCTTCGCGCACGCTTTCGAATGGCATGTCGCTCATCAGACCCGCAATCGGAAGGGCCAATTCTGCGAGCACCTTGCCATCACGCACCACAACTAAGCCGCCACCTATGTCGCGCATGCGATTGGATGCAATCGTCATGTCTTCATCAGACACGCCGACGACACAAATGTTGTGACAGTCATGTCCCACGGTTGACGCAATGGCACCCTGCTTGAGGCCAAATCCATTCACAAAGCCGACGGCGATATTGCCATTGATGCCGTGGCGCTCAATGACAGCGACTTTGATACAGTCTTGTTGAATATCCACATGGACAACGCCATTTTCTGACGGCAGATCGCGGCGCAGATGTTGCGTGATGATTTTGCCGGGATTGACGCCGATCACGGGAATATTCAGACCATTGCCACGTGCTTGCAATTGCAGAGCAGACACGGACTTTGATTTCACACTGCTCAAGCCGACGGGGGGAATGGTTTTCCGCGCTTTAAACAGTTTATCTGAAACGATGCGGCCTGCTGAAATAACTTGGGAAACACGGCAGGTTTTCAGACTGTCGATAATTGCGAGATCGGCGCGCCAACCAGGTGCGACAAGGCCGCGGTCATGCAAGCGGAATGCCTTTGCTGCCGAAATGCTCGACGCACGATAGGTTGCAAGTTGATCGGCGCCACGGGCAATGGCTTCACGGATCATGAAATCAAGATGGCCTTCTTCGGCAATGTCGAGTGGATTTCGGTCATCCGTACACAGAGCAATAAAGGGTGAGTTGCGCTCCGTCATAATGGGAATAAGGGCATGAAGATCCTTGGAGACTGATCCCTCGCGGATGAGAATGTGCATGCCTTTGGAGAGCTTCTCCAGAGCTTCGTCGGCCGTTGTGGTTTCGTGATCCGTGCGGATTCCAGCTGCAAGATAGCCATTCAAATCCTTGCCGCGCAGAAGTGGTGCATGACCATCGATATGGCCGCCTTGGAAAAGGGCCAATTTGTCCAGGCATTCAGGGTCAAGATGGAGCACACCTGGAAAATTCATGAATTCGGCAAGGCCAATGACCTTGGGATGATCCATGAATGTCTTGAGGTCAGCAGCTGTCAGACGTGCGCCTGATGTTTCCAAATGACTTGACGGCACACAGCTTGAAAGTTGCACGCGCAAATCCATAATGGTGTGTTCGGCGCACTCAAGAAAATAACGAATGCCTTCAACGCCCAGCACATTGGAGATTTCGTGGGGGTCGCAAATGGCTGTGGTGACGCCATGACGAAGCACGCAGCGATCAAATTCATGTGGTGTGACGAGTGATGATTCAACATGCAGATGCGTGTCAATGAAACCGGGCACGACGATTTGGCCCTGTATATCAATCTCAGATTTGCCGACGTAAGTGCCGTGGGTGCCGACGATCCGATCATTGGTGATTGCGATGTCTGAGGCGATGACTTGGCCTGAGACCAAATCATAAAAGCTGCCATGCTTCAGAACAAGATCAGCGGGTGCCAACCCACGACCTTGCGTTATGACGTTTTCCAATTGGTGTCTCATACCGAGATCATAGCCGCAGTTTACGAGGCTTGGCGAGTTTCAAAGCGTTTGAGCCAGCCTAGGCCTTCTTCAGTTCCAGCGACTGGCTTGTATTCAGCGCCTATCCAGCCTTTGTAACCCAGTTGGTCAATGAGGTTCAGCACATGCTGCATATTGATTTCACCGCGATCTGGTTCGGTGCGGCCGGGCACCCCTGCCATTTGAAAATGGCCGATGCGTGAGAATAGGCGTTCAATGGTTTGCGAGATTTCGCCTTCCATGCGTTGCATATGATAGATGTCATATTGCAGCTTTATGTTGGAACAGTCGGTTTCGTCGATGGCGCGCAGGGCATCTTTGGATGTGTTCAACATAAAGCCCGGCATGTCGTAAAAGTTGATGGGCTCCACCAACAGCGTAAGCCCTGCGGTTTTTAGTTCACGACCCGCAAAGCGCAGATTGGTGACCAACGTCTGCCATGCCACGTCAAAATCGGCGCCATCTGGCTTGATGCCCGCTAAGCAATTTATGATGGGATTTCCTAAAATCAAGCCATAGGAGATGGCCTTGGCCACGCCATCCTGGAACTCTTGGACACGGTCGGGCAAGCAGGCAATGCCCCTTTCCCCCGCTTCCCAGTTGCCAGCTGGCAAGTTGAAAAGCGCTTGAACCAATTGATTTTTATGAAGAATTTCAGCGATCTGATCAGCTTGGTAAGCATAAGGCGCGACATATTCAACAGCCCGAAATCCTGCCTTCGCACTTGCAGCAAAACGGTCTAAGAAGGGTCGCTCTGTGAAGAGCATGGAGAGATTGGCGCTGAACTTTGGCATGACACTTGCGTCCTTTTCATCTTGCATACATTCGCCAACAACTCTCGGAATTTCTGATGAACGTACACGTGACCGCCGACGCCATCCAAACCCGCATTTTGCACAAGTTGACATATGCCATAGGCAAGGATCCGATTGTTGCAAAGCGCCATGACTGGCTGCGCGCCACTATTCTGGCGTTGCGTGATCACATCATCGACCGTTGGCATGCGTCCACCCGCAAATCCTATCAGGATCAATCGAAGCGCGTTTACTATCTTTCGCTTGAGTTCTTGATCGGACGTTTATTACGCGATGCGTTGAGCAATCTCGAATTAACTGCAGAGTTTCAAAAAGCGCTCGCTGGCTTAAATGTTGATCTGGATTTGGTGGAAGAGCTTGAGCCTGACGCCGCATTGGGCAATGGTGGTTTAGGACGTTTGGCGGCCTGTTTCATGGAAAGCTTGGCCAGCATCAATATACCCGCCTACGGCTATGGCATCCGCTATAACCACGGCCTGTTCCGCCAAATCATCAAAGATGGTTGGCAAACGGAAGCACCAGAAACATGGCTTGAAAACGGAAACCCTTGGGAATTTGCACGGCGCGAAGCTTCATACAAGGTGTCCTTTGGAGGTTATGTTTCTGCCGAAACCAAGAAAGATGGCAGCGTTCACCATCAATGGCATGGCGGCGACGTGTTGATGGCAACGGCTTACGATACGCCCATGGTGGGGTGGAAGGGTGCACGTGTAAATACGCTGCGACTGTGGAGTGCGCGTGCGCTTGATCCTATCCATCTCGATTCCTTCAATAGTGGTGACTATACGGGTGCCCTTTCAGGCACCAATCGCGCAGAAATTTTGACGCGCGTGCTGTATCCAGCAGACTCCACACCAGCCGGGCAAGAATTGCGTCTGCGGCAAGAGTATTTTTTCACCTCTGCTTCGTTGCAAGATATTTTACGCCGCCATTTGCAGCAGTACCCCGATCTGACAAACCTTGCTGACAAGGTTGCCGTGCAGATGAACGACACCCACCCTGCGATTGCTGTGGCAGAACTGATGCGCCTGTTGGTGGATGAGCATAATGTGACGTGGGAAGCCGCGTGGACCATCACCCGGAATGTGATGGGCTACACCAACCACACACTGTTGCCCGAGGCTTTGGAAAGCTGGCCTGTGCATTTGTTTGAAAGCCTGCTGCCGCGCCATATGCAGATTGTGTATCTGATCAATGCGCGGGTGATTGAAGATGCACGCAAAATAGGGCTTGGTGCCATGAGGATTTTATCAAAGACATTTCCCTGATTGATGAGCGCGGCGGACGCCGTGTGCGCATGGGGCAGTTGGCCTTTGTGGGATCCCACAGTATCAATGGCGTTTCAGCGCTGCACACGGGCCTGATGAAGGAAAGTGTGTTTGCAAAGTTGAATGAGCTTTACCCCGGACGCATCAACAACAAGACCAATGGTGTAACGCCACGGCGCTGGTTGAAGGGTGTGAACGCAGATTATGCGCATTTGCTGCAGGATGCTTTGGGGGGCGATATTTTTGGCGATACGGACCGCCTGATTGAGGCATTGCCATTGGCGAAAGACCCAAACTTTACCGATGCTTTTTCGCGCATTAAACGCAACAACCGCTCTGCCTTGTCCAATTTGGTCAAAGCGGGCATGGACATTTCACTTGATCCAGATGTGATGTTTGACGTCCAGATCAAACGTATTCACGAATATAAACGGCAGCTTTTGAATATTCTGGAGACAATCGCGCTTTACAACAACATGCGCGCGCACCCTGAAAAAACCTGGGCACCACGCGTCAAGATTTTTGCGGGCAAAGCCGCAGCCAGTTATCACATGGCGAAGTTGACCATTAAGTTGATCAATGACGTGGCGCAGGTTGTCAACAACGACACCAGTTTGCGCGGGGCTTTGCGCGTTGTGTTTATTCCCAACTACAATGTCAGCTTGGCGGAAGTGATTGTGCCCGCGGCTGATCTTTCAGAACAGATTTCAACGGCCGGCATGGAAGCCTCTGGCACTGGCAATATGAAATTGGCACTGAATGGTGCGTTGACCATAGGCACTTTGGATGGTGCCAATGTTGAGATGCTTGAGCATATTGGGGCTGAAAACATCTTCATTTTTGGGCTTACGGCGGCGGAAGTTGAAGCGCGGCGAGCCAAAGGTGTTGATGGGCGAGCAGTGGTTGAATCGTCACCAGCCCTGCAGGGCGTGGTGCAAGCCTTGTTGGCGGGCACGTTCTCCCATGGCGACCAAACCCGCTATCGGCCAATCGTTGATTCCATTATGGGCAATGACTTTTTCATGGTGGGATCAGACTTTGATGCCTATGCAAAAGCCCAAAATCAGGTTTCAAAACTGTGGTCTGATAAAAAGCGCTGGACGGAGAAGGCTATCATCAATAGCGTGAGCATGGGTTGGTTCTCTTCAGATCGCACCATCCGTGACTACGCACGGGATATCTGGGGATTGCCAGTCAATTGAGTTCGTGAGTCGCAAGTGGTGCATCAAGCCTGAAACATAGTCAGGTACGCGCCGCCCGAGTGGGAGGGGAAACGATGGCCAAACAGCCCACGTGGAAAACAGGTTCCGCTGCAATGGCGGCTATTGTGTTTGGAAGTCACGGCGATCCTTTCGGTGTGCTTGGCCTACATAACACTGGGAAACAGTGGATTGCGCGCTGCTTTGTTCCCGGTGCGGATGTTGTGACGGTTGAAACCCTTGCGGGGGAAGCCCTTGGCACGCTTGAAAAGCGCCATGAAGCGGGCTTCTTTGAAGGCATCGTGAGTGCCACGACGCAACAGCCGGTTCGTTATCGTTGCTCAAATGCTGGCGGACAATGGACTGTAACCGACGCTTACAGCTTTGGTCCCGTACTCGGTCCGCTTGATGACTACTACATCGGCGAAGGCAATCATCTCAGGCTTTACGATAAGCTTGGCGCTCATGCGCTGCATCATGACGGTGCTGATGGGGTTCACTTTGCCTTATGGGCCCCCAATGCGCGGCGGGTTTCCGTCATCGGTGATTTTAATGGCTGGGATGGTCGGCTGCATGTGATGCGGCTGCGCTTGAACACCGGCGTTTGGGAAACTTTCGTTCCCGGTGCGACCATCGGTCAGACCTACAAATTTGAAATCATCAACCAGCATGGCCATCGGCTGCCTTTGAAAGCTGATCCTTTTGCTTTTGAATCAGAACTGCGTCCGGCTACAGCATCGCGAATTTCGTCAAGTGATGTGGGCGCATGGACGGATGCTGCTTATATGCAAAGGCGCAAAGCCCGCGATGCGCGGCGCGCTCCCATGTCGATATATGAAGTGCACTTGGGGTCTTGGCGACGGGGCGAAGGCAATGCGTTTCTTAGACTATGACGCATTGGCGCGTGAGCTTGTGCCTTACGTAAAACAAATGGGCTTTACCCATATTGAGTGTTTGCCCGTGAGTGAACATCCATTTGATCCGTCGTGGGGCTATCAACCCACGGGACTGTTTGCGCCGACATCACGTTTTGGAAATCCTGAAGGCTTCAAGCGCTTTGTTGATGCTGCTCATGCGGCGGGCATTGGTGTGTTGCTGGATTGGGTGCCTGCACATTTTCCAACGGACGAGCATGGCTTGGCACGCTTTGATGGCACAGCGCTTTATGAGCATGAAGACCCCCGTCAAGGTTATCACCCGGATTGGAACACTGCGATTTTCAATTTTGGCCGCAAAGAAGTGTCGAGCTTTCTGTTGAACAACGCGCTGTTCTGGCTTGAACGGTTCCACATTGATGGTTTGCGCGTGGATGCTGTGGCGTCGATGCTGTATCTTGATTATTCGCGCAAAGAGGGCGAGTGGATTCCCAACAAGGATGGCGGCCGCGAAAACCTGGAAGCGATTTCATTCTTGCAGCGCATGAATTATGAGTCCTATGGCCAGCACCCCGGTGTGATGACCATTGCCGAGGAATCAACAGCATTTCCAGGCGTTTCAAAACCAACGTCAGCCAATGGCTTGGGGTTTGGTTTCAAATGGAACATGGGCTTTATGCATGACACGCTGGAATATTTTAAGCGTGAACCCATTCACCGCAAGCACCACCACAATGAACTGACTTTTGGATTGCTCTATGCCTTCTCAGAAAACTTCGTTCTGCCCTTGAGCCATGATGAAGTGGTGCACGGCAAGGGATCATTGCTGAGCAAAATGGCTGGTGATGATTGGCAGAAATTTGCCAATCTCCGTTCTTACTACGCCTTCATGTGGGCCTACCCCGGTAAAAAACTGCTGTTTATGGGACAAGAGTTTGCACAGCGCGATGAATGGGGCGAGGCCCGCAGTTTGGACTGGCATGTGCTGGAGCACGAAAGCCACCGTGGCATGCAAAACCTCGTTCGTGATTTGAACAAGAATTATGCTGACGTGAAAGCCATGCATGCCCGGGATTGCGAGCCGGAAGGCTTCGAGTGGATGAATGCTGATGACTATGAAAACTCGGTGTTCTCGTGGGCGCGCCACGACGGCGAAGGTGGTCCCATTCTGGTTGCGGTTTGCAATTTCACCCCGGTGCCGCGCGATGATTATCAATTGCCGTTGCCCAAAACTGGACGGTGGATTGAACTATTGAATACCGATTCCGAAACTTATTGGGGTTCGGGCAAGGGCAACATGGGTGGCGTGACAGCTGACGCGGGTGCCTTCATGGGCAAACCAGCATCTGCTAGGATTTCGCTGCCGCCCCTTGCAACTGTCTATTTTTTGAGTGAGCATTAAAAAAACAAAAACCAGTTGGGGAGAACAACATGGCTGGAAAAAAGAAGATGTCACCTCTCGCCCGCGATACGATGGCCTATGTTTTGGCTGGAGGTCGCGGCAGCCGATTGATGGAATTGACAGATCGACGTGCCAAGCCAGCTGTGCCCTTTGGTGGCAAAAGTCTCGAATTATCGATTTTGCCCTGTCCAATGCTTTGAACTCTGGCATTCGTCGTATCGGCGTTGCAACACAATATAAGGCGCACAGTTTGATCCGCCATATGCAACGCGGCTGGAACTTTTTCCGCCCGGAACGTAATGAAGGCTTTGATATTCTTCCCGCTTCTCAACGCGTGTCAGAAGACCAGTGGTATGCCGGCACAGCAGATGCCGTGTATCAAAACCTCGACATCATCGAAACCTATAAGCCCAAATATATTATTATTCTGGCGGGCGATCATATTTACAAAATGGACTATGAATTGATGTTGCAGCAGCACGTCGATTCAGGCGCTGATGTTACGATTGGTGCACTTGAAGTGCCGCGCATGGAAGCCGTCGGTTTTGGCGTGCTGCATATCGATGCCAAAAGTCGCATTACAGCATTTGTTGAGAAGCCTGCCGACCCACCTCATGTGCCGGGCAATCCAGACATCGCCCTGGCCTCAATGGGGATCTATGTATTCGAGACCAATTTTCTTGCCGGATTGTTGCGCAGAGACGCCGCAGATAAAAATTCGTCGCACGACTTTGGCAAGGACATCATTCCTTATGTTGTGAATAACGGCAACGCAGTGGCTCATTTGTTCTCAGACTTCATGCGTTCGTTCAGAACTCGAAAAGGGTTCTTATTGGCGCGACGTTGGAACGGTTGACGCTTACTGGCAGGCCAATGTTGATTTGACTGATACCGTGCCAGAGCTTGATCTATATGACCAAGATTGGCCGATCTGGACTTATGGTGAAGTCACCCCTCCTGCGAAGTTCGTCCATGACCTTGAAGGTCGGCGCGGTTCGGCTGTGTCCTCACTGGTGTCTGGTGGCTGTATCGTATCAGGTGCCTCAATCCGTCGTGCTTTGCTGTTCACAGGTGTTCGTGTGAATTCTTTCGCGTCGCTCGAAGATGCGGTTGTTCTGCCGCGTGTTAACATTGGGCGGAATGCAAGCCTGAAAAAAGTTGTGATCGATTCCGATATTACGATTCCGGAAGGCTTGGTTGTCGGTGAAGATCCGATCCTGGATGCAAAACGCTTCCGACGGACTGAAGAAGGTGTCGTTCTCATCACGCAGAGCATGTTGGATCGCCTGAGATAATGAAGGTTTTATCTGTTGCATCCGAAATATTTCCACTCGTCAAAACGGGTGGATTGGCAGATGTCGTGGGAGCGTTGCCCGCAGCTTTGCTGCCAAAGGGTGTTGAATTATCGAGTTTGATACCAGGCTATCCAGCAGTCATGGCGGCTCTTGAAGATCAAAAACCAGTTCACCTTTATGCCAATCTATACGGCGGTGCTGCTGGCCTTGTGCGTGGCAAAGCAGCTGGGCTGGATGTGTTCGTACTGGATGCGCCGCATTTGTTTAACCGCCCGGGCAATCCTTACCTTGGTGCCGACGGGAAAGACTGGCCTGACAATGCCAAGCGCTTTGCGGCTTTGTCACGTGCCGCGTCGGATATTGGTGAAGGGAAAATCAAAGGCTATTTGCCCGACATTTTGCACTTACATGACTGGCAAGCAGCTTTGGCAGCGGCCAATGTGCGCTATGCTTCTGAGGGAACACGAAAACCAAAAACACTGCTGACGGTTCATAACATTGCATTCCAAGGAACTTATGGCGCACAAACATTTGGTGATCTGGGGTTGCCGGCTCATGCCTATGCCGTCGATGGGCTTGAATATTATGGCGGTGTGAGTTTTCTAAAAGGCGGACTTGCCTGTGCAGATGCTATTTCAACCGTCAGCCCAACCTATGCCCATGAAATTACAACGCCTGAATTTGGTATGGGGTTGGATGGTTTGTTGCGACAACGGCGTGGTTCCCTTACAGGCATTGTCAATGGCATCGACACTGATGTGTGGAACCCCGAAACGGACAAGGACATAACGCAAACTTACAGCGCGAAGAACTTTGGACAAGCGTGTGTTGAATAAACGCGCACTGGAAAAGCGATTAGGCCTCGAAACGGGCAATGGCATTTTGCACGGCGTTGTTAGCCGCTTGACGACACAAAAGGGCTTGGACTTGTTGGCTGAACATGTGGATTGGCTGGTGGCTTCGGGTGCTCGATTGGCTCTTGTTGGTACTGGTGACCCCAGCATTGAAAATGCTTTTCGCAATGCCGCCGCCAAGCATAAGGGCCGCGTTGGCATCAGTTTCAAATATGATGAAGGATTGAGCCATTTGGTACAGGCGGGCGCTGACACCATGTTGGTGCCGTCACGTTTTGAACCGTGCGGCCTGACGCAGCTTTATGGTTTGCGATATGGCTGCGTGCCGCTGGTGGGGCGCACGGGTGGATTGGCGGATACGGTGATTGACGCCAATGAAGCAGCCTTGGGACCCGGTGTTGCGACTGGCTTACAATTCTCGCCCATCAATTCAGCAAACTTGCAATCGACCTTGGAACGTGCGGCACGGCTTTATGCCAACACACCAGTGTGGACCAATATGCAAAAACGTGGCATGGCGCAGGATGTATCCTGGGGACACAGTGCTGATGCTTACATTGCGCTTTATCGTTCACTTCTTGGCAAAGTTTGAGATTAATCATGGCTGACATCATTGCGACCAAACCCTTTAGTGGGCAGAAGCCTGGCACCAGTGGCCTGCGCAAAAAAGTCGTGGAGTTTGCGAAACCACACTACGCAGAGAATTTCATTCAATCGGTGTTCGATACGCTTTCAGGGTTCGAAGGCAAAACCTTGGTGATTGGGGGCGATGGCCGCTATTTCAACAAAGAGGTTATCGTCACGGCCATTCAAATGGCGGCGGCCAATGGCTTTGGCCGTGTGTTGGTGGGGCGTGATGGATTGTTGTCCACGCCGGCGGCGTCACATGTCATTCGCAAAAATGGCGCATTTGGCGGTTTGATCTTATCGGCCTCACACAATCCTGGTGGACCGGATGGTGACTTTGGCATTAAATACAACGCGGGAAATGGTGGTCCTGCACCAGAAAAAATCACCGATGCGATTTACGCCAACACGCAAAAAATATCGCAGTACAAAATTGAACGTGGAAGTGTTGATATTTCGAAGGTCGGTATTTCGAAACTTGGCAACATGACGGTGCAGGTGATTGATCCTGTTGATGACTATGCCGCGTTGATGCAGACCTTGTTTGATTTCGATGCGATATCGGCCCTGTTCAAATCGGGTTTCCGCATGAAGTTTGACGGCATGGGTGCCATTACTGGCCCCTACGGCACACGGGTTTTGGAAGGCCTGTTGGGAGCAGGTTCAGGAACAGTGATGAATGGCACGCCGCTTCCAGATTTTGGCGGACATCACCCTGACCCGAATTTGGTGCACGCCAAGGAACTCGTTGATCTCGTCATGCCTGCAGGTGGACCTGAATTTGGTGCGGCTTCTGATGGTGATGGTGATCGCAACTTGATTATTGGGCGTGGCATGTATGTGACACCATCGGACTCGCTTGCGATTATCGCCGCCAATGCAACATTGGCACCGGGGTATAAGTCTGGCATTGCAGGCGTAGCGCGCTCCATGCCAACAAGTTGTGCTGCGGATTTGGTGGCCAAGAAATTGGGCATCAACAGTTTTGAAACACCGACGGGCTGGAAGTTCTTTGGCAATCTTTTGGATGCGGGCCTTGCCACCGTATGCGGTGAAGAAAGTTTTGGCACGGGGTCCAACCATGTGCGTGAAAAAGACGGTCTTTGGGCGGTATTGATGTGGCTCAACATTTTAGCCAAGCGCAAACAATCGGTGAAAGATATCGTGACGGCGCATTGGACTGAGTATGGCCGAAATTTTTATACGCGCCATGATTACGAGGAGGTTGAGAGCGAGGGGGCCAATCGCTTGATGAAAGCGTTGCGTGACAGTCTAACTGGGCGCGTCGGCAAAGACGGTATCGTGACTGCAGATGATTTTGCCTACAATGATCCTGTTGATCATTCATCAACGTCTGGTCAAGGCATTCGCTTGATTTTCGACAATGGTAGCCGCATTATTTATCGATTGTCAGGTACTGGAACGGCGGGGGCTACGCTTCGCGTTTATATTGAACAGTATGAAGCCGATGCCACCAAACATAATGCCGATCCGCAAGATGCATTGAAGCCTTTGATTGCATTTGCCCGCAATGCCGCCGGTATCGAAATCCATACGGGCCGAACAGTGCCAACGGTGATCACCTGACTTTTCATATTCGCAGTGCCAAGGCAAAGCCGTTTCCGCTTGGCCTGACTTTACGTGACGGCGGTGCCAATATCGCTGTGCATTCGCATGCCGCCACGTCATTGGACCTCGCGTTGTTTGATGACGAGGGCAAGCAAATATGGCACCACAAACTGACTCTGCGCGATGGTGATGTTCACTATGCATTTATCGAAGGTGTGACCGCTGGCCAACACTATGGTTTGCGCGCCCATGGCCCCTACGACCCCGCGGCGGGGCAACATTTTGATGCTCATAAGTTATTGCTTGATCCTTACGCAAAGGCCGTCTCAGGACACTTCACTTATCACCCTGAGCTTTCGCGCCATGGCGCAGAAACTGCTGCATTGGTGCCCAAGGCCATTGCGACAGCGGGCATTCAGTCTATGCCGCTCCGGACGCCGCATCAACCGGGCTTGATCTACGAGCTGAATGTGCGCGGCTTCACCATGCGCCACCCAGACGTGCCCAAACATAAACGCGGAACAATTGCCGCCTTGGCTGAACCCGCCGTGATCAAACACTTCAAGACCATTGGTGCTGATACAATTGAGTTGATGCCGATCGCAGCGTGGATTGATGAACGCCATTTGGTGAACTTGGGGCTCCGCAATGCATGGGGTTATAACCCCGTGTCTTTCTTTGCCGTTGAACCGCGACTGGCACCGGGCGGATTGCAGGAAGTGCGCGACACAATTTCGCGTCTTCATGCGGAAGGCATCAACGTTTTGCTGGATGTCGTTTTCAATCATACGGGTGAAAGCGACATGTTGGGACCCACACTGTCGCAACGCGGTCTGGATTGCACTGGCTATTACCGCTTGTTTCATGGCACCAACATCAATGACGCCGGAACAGGTAACACGCTTGCTTTGGACCGACCGCACACGGTGCAATTGGTTGTCGAGTCCATGCGGCATTGGGTTTTGAATTGTGGTGTTGACGGTTTCCGTTTTGATCTTGCCAGCATAATGGGACGTGAAGAGAATAATGGTTTCAGCCGTGACGCTCCGTTGTTGGCGACCATTGAAGCAGACCCAGTTTTGTCCTCGCGCATACTCATTGCTGAGCCTTGGGACCTTGGCCCGGGTGGTTATCAACTCGGCAATTTTCCTCTGAACTGGTTTGAGTGGAATGATAAATTCCGCGATGATGTCAGGAGGTTTTGGCGCGGTGATGCGTGGTCTGCCAACAGTTTTGCCACAAGGCTTGCCGGATCATCGGATGCCTTTGCGGGAAAACAACGTCCGTCGCGTTCAATCAATTTCATTGCTGCCCATGACGGATTCACATTGCATGACCTCTTGCACTTTACCAACAAGAATAACCTCGCCAATGGCGAGAACAATCGTGACGGGAAAGACCATGAGGTAACTTGCCCCGGCTCCAGGGCTTTGCCGCTACTGTCATCGCTGTTGTTTGCGCGTGGCACACCGATGATAGCGGCAGGCGATGAATTTGGACGGACGCAAGGTGGTAATAACAACGCCTATGCACAAGACAATGAAACGACCTGGCTGAACTGGAAAGACCGCAATACCAAATTGGAAATGCAGTTAGGCACGCTGGTGAAGTTAAGGCACGCACTGTCTGATGTTTTAGATGACGAATTTCTGAACGGGCACAAGCGCCCGGATGCGCATTCGGATGTTGAATGGCTCAATGCCGACGGCAGTGCATTTGACTGGTCCAACGCCAACAACAGAACCATTGTCATGGTGTTGGCAACGGATCAACGACGGGTTTGTATTTTTTTCAATGGCGCAAGCTTGGGCACCACCTTGCGACTGACGCCAGCGGACGGCAAGTTCTGGCGTAACTTGACTGGGCTTGGCTTCGATGCCCCTGCCCACTCGGTCATGGTGTTTGAAGAAGTATCCGTCGACGATACGTGAAAGGTTTGACGCGATAGAGCGGTAAAGCTAGAAGTAACCAGATAGTTTCTTAAGGTTCCACCGTGGCTCCAATCTCAAGAGAGTATGACTTCATCATTGTTGGCGGAGGCTCTGCTGGCTGCGTGTTGGCAAACCGCCTGTCTGTTGACCCTAATTGTCGCGTGCTGCTGGTGGAAGCTGGCGGCAATGATCACAACATTCTGTACAAATGGCCCGCGGGTTTTGCGAAAATGACCAAGGGCATTGGCTCCTGGGGCTGGTCGACTGTGCCGCAAAAACACATGAAGGACCGTGTACTCTGGTACACGCAAGCAAAGGTGATCGGCGGGGGCTCTACGATCAATGCACAAATTTACACGCGCGGTAACGCCCAAGATTTTGATCATTGGGCGCAATTGGGTTGCAAGGGCTGGAGCTATGACGAAGTGCTGCCCTATTTCCGCAAAGCTGAGGACAACGATACATTTGACAATACCACGCACGGCAAAGGTGGTCCCTTGGGTGTGTCGCAATCATCCTATCCCATGCCAATTGCGCGGGCCGTGCAAAAGGCGGCAGAGCAATTTGGAATTCCTTACAATGCTGATCTTGCAAGTGGTAATCCTGCAGGTTGGGGATTTTACCAGCTCACGCAACGGAACCACCGCCGTTCGTCAACATCGCAGGATTATCTGAAACCCGCATTGTCCCGTCCAAATCTGACAGTGGTTTTGAACTGTATGACGCGCCGTGTTGTTTTAGAGGGCAGACGTGCAGTGGGTGTTGATCTCATTCCAGACGATGGACCAGAACAACGGGTTTATGCAACGCGCGAAGTGATTTTATCATCGGGTTCCATCGGATCACCAAAACTGTTGATGCATTCTGGTATTGGTTCGGCTGAACACTTGAAGTCTGTTGGGGTTGCACTGTTGCATGCCTTGCCCGGTGTGGGTTCAAATTTGCAGGATCATGTCGACATGTGTGTGATTGCGGAATGCACTGGTGATCATACGTTTGATAAATACGGTCGGCCGCTTTGGGCGGCGTGGGCTGGGTTGCGCTATCTTTTCACCAAGTCAGGCCCTGTCTCGTCTTCACTGTTTGACTCCGGTGGCTTTTGGTATGTCGATGAAAAGGCTGATGCGCCGGACATGCAGTTTCACGTTGGCATGGGTTCGGGGATTGAAGCTGGTATTGCAAAGCTCAACAACGCTGGCATCACGTTGAACACGGCTTATATGCGACCACGTTCACGCGGCACGGTGCGTCTTGCCAATGATGATCCGACCTCACATCCGCTTATTGATCCCAATTACTGGGCCGATCCCCATGACCGGGAAATGTCGCTGCGTGGCGTGAAAATGGCGCGGGAGATATTTAAGCAGCCAGCACTGAAAGATTTTGTGATTGCTGAACGCGTGCCAGGCCCCGGTGTCAAGACGGACGATGAGCTATTTGACTATGGCTGTCGCATGGCGAAAACGGATCATCACCCGACATCAACCTGTGCGATGGGACTGAAAGACGACAGCGTGGTTGATTTGTCACTGCGCGTGCACGGGCTTGAGGGCTTACGTGTTGTCGACGCCTCTATTATGCCGACGGTCGTGTCGTCTAATACCAACGCGACAACAATCATGATTGCAGAAAAAGCGGCAGAGCTTATTCTGTCTCAATGACAAAACCAAAAATGAATGGCGCTGAAAGTTTGGTGCATACGCTTGTGGGGCATGGACTTAAAGTGTGCTTTGCCAATCCCGGTACCAGCGAAATGCATTTCGTGGCAGCACTGGATCAAATTCCGGGGCTTCGTTGCATTCCAGGCATGCAGGAAAACGTCGTGACTGGCATGGCGGATGGCTATGCACGGGTTGCGCGTGAACCAGCAGTGACGCTGCTTCATTGTGGGCCAGGACTTGCCAATGGCCTGTCCAACATTCACAACGCCAAACGTGCTGGCGTGCCGATGCTCAATATTGTGGGGGATCAGGCGACTTATCACAAACCGTTTGATCCGCCTTTAGCACAGGACACGCAAGCACTGGCGAAGACCGTTTCGCATTTTGTCAAAACGTCACGCAAGTCTGCACATGTCGGCCGTGATGCAGCGTTAGCATTGCAAGCCGCGTGTACGCCACCGGGGCAAATTGCAACGCTCATTCTGCCGTCAGATGCGTCGTGGAATGAGGGTGGGAAAGTTGCAGCGCCCCTCGCCGCCATCAAGCCACGCAAAGTCAATGCAGCGAGCTGTGCGCAAAGCTGCACAGATTTTGCTGACCAGGAAAAACGTATTGCTGTTGTTGGGCGGCGATGCGTTGCGCGCTGGACCGCAGCGACATGCTGCAGCTGTTACAGGCAAAAACAAACTGCCGAGTGATGGCGGAATCAATCAATGGATTTCAGCAGCGTGGTGCAGGTCGTTTGCCATTGCTGCGCGTGCCTTATCCGGCTGCAATGGCGATCGATATCTTAAGGAATGTCGATTACATCATCACAGTTTGCGCGCGGGCACCCCTCGGCTTTTTCGCCTATCCGGGTGTTCCCTCGCACCACTATCCCGCTGGGGCGAAAGTATTGTCGCTGTGTAATGTTGGTCAAAATGCTGAAGATGCTCTGCTGGCTTTGCGCGATGAGCTGGGGGCAAAAGCCTCGGCAGCAGCAGTTTTTGCAAAACCAGATATTCCACAAGGCTTAGCTTCATCAGCTGGGCTTGGACAAATGTTGGCAGCGGTACTGCCAGAAGGCGCAATCGTTGCGGATGAGTCCATCAGTTTGGGTGGAGAACTCTTTGCCCATTCATTTGGTGCCGCACCCCATGATTGGATGATGGTCACAGGAGGCGCTATTGGCTACGGCATGCCCTGCGCCACTGGTGCTGCAGTTGCGGGTCAAGGTCGTCGCGTCATCAATCTGCAAGCCGATGGTTCAGCCATGTACACCATTCAAGCTTTGTGGACACAGGCACGGGAGCGGTTGCCGGTGACCACGGTGATTTTATCCAACCGCAAGTATCAAATTCTCATTGGTGAATATGCAGGTGTGGGTGCCAATGCAGGTCCGACGGCCATGAACATGTTGGACCTTGGAAATCCAGATTTGGATTTTGTAAAAATCGCCAATGGCATGGGCGTTGAAGGAGCAAAGACTTCAACGCTCGAAGGCTGCGCTCTGCTGATGCAGCAGAGTTTCAAACGTAATGGACCGTTTTTGATTGAACTCGAGGTTTAAGCCATAACCGCACAAGCGTTGCGGATCGCCTTGATCTGATCGGCGTGATTACCTTTAAAAATGGCAGAGCCCGCCACCAGCACATTGGCACCGGCTTGCACCGCGGCACCTGCTGTTTTCGTCGTAATGCCACCATCAACTTCCAAGTCAATATTGCGCCCGCCAATCAGTGCCTTTGCCTGACGGATTTTGTCGAGCATGCTGGGAATGAAACTCTGGCCACCAAAGCCGGGGTTCACTGTCATAATCAAAATCAAATCCAATTCATCAATCACGTGCTCGAGCACCGATAAAGGTGTACCGGGATTGAGTGACACGCCCACCTTTTTGCCGAGTGCCTTTACGGCCTGAACGGAACGATGGAGATGCGGGCCTGCTTCAGCATGAACGGTAATGAGGTCAGCGCCTGCTTCAGCGAATTGTTGGAGGTAACGATCCACCGGGGCAATCATCAAATGCACATCGAACATCATTTTGGTGTGCGGGCGGATGGATTGCATAATCGGCGCGCCGAACGAAATGTTCGGCACGAAATGCCCGTCCATCACATCAACATGCACCCAATCGGCGCCACCCTGTTCAATGGCAGCAATTTCAGCGCCAAGCTTGGAGAAGTCAGCGGCGAGGATAGAGGGGGCAATCAAAAGTGGGCGGGTTTTCATTCAGACATATAAACCGACACCGGGTAAAAAAGAAACCCCAGCGCAAAGGCCGGGGTTTTGTAGTTTGAATACGTATCAGATTAAGCGATCAGCTTGCCGAAGTGAGCAGCGGTGTCGCTCATGCGGTTGGAGAAGCCCCATTCATTGTCGTACCATGTCAAGATGCGCACGAAGTTACCTTCGAGAACTTTTGTTTGGTCCATGTGGAAGTTTGACGAATGTGGGTTGTGGTTGAAGTCGATTGAAACGTTGGGCTCCAAAGTGTAGCCGAGGATACCTTTCAGTGGTCCAGCTTCCGCAGCTGCTTTGATCGCTGCGTTGATTTCTTCAACCGTGGTGTTGCGCTTGGCCACAAACTTGAAGTCCACAACCGACACGTTTGGCACTGGAACGCGAATTGAGGTGCCGTCCAACTTGCCTTTGAGCGACGGGATCACAAGACCGATAGCTTTGGCGGCACCGGTTGATGTTGGGATCATCGACATGGCAGCAGCGCGGGCGCGGTACAAATCCTTGTGCATGGTGTCGAGTGTTGGCTGGTCGCCTGTATAGGCGTGAATGGTGGTCATGAAGCCATGATCAATGCCAACGGTATCATTCAACACCTTGACCACAGGGGCCAAGCAGTTGGTGGTGCATGAAGCATTCGAAATGACCATGTGGTCTTTCGTGATTTCGTTGTGGTTTACACCATAAACAATTGTGGCATCGGCGTTATCACATGGAGCTGACACGATAACGCGCTTTGCACCTGCCGTGAGATGAGCTGAGGCCTTGTCTTTCGCCGTGAAAATGCCCGTGCATTCCATGACGATATCAACGCCCATGTCCTTATGTGGCAGTTGTGACGGATCCTTGATCGCCGTCACTTTGAAGGTGTCGGTGCCAATGGAGATCGAATCACCCTTGGTGGTGACAGCGTGGGGGAAACGGCCATGAACTGAGTCATAGCGCAGCAAATGGGCGTTGGTTTCAACGGGACCCAAGTCATTGACCGATACAATGTCGATGTCCTTGCGGCCTGATTCATAGATTGCGCGGACGACGTTGCGGCCGATGCGGCCAAATCCGTTGATTGCGACGCGAACTTTCGCCATGACTAACTCCTGTTGTGGTTTTGAGATTTCGGCTGGCCTTATAGCCGATCTCAGCCCCGTGGAAAGTGAAAAATGAGGTGCGCACCTCAAAGTTCATTCAAGGCTGCCCCACCATCTTCACATGGGCTGAAATTGCCCTATAAGTCCGCTCGTGATTTGAAGGATTTTTTGCATGGCCGAGATTCCCGTCAACGAGACTGCCCGCATTCTGTCGGAAGCATTGCCGTTTCTGCAGCGCTACGACGATGAGATCATCGTCGTGAAATTTGGTGGCCACGCCATGGTGGACAAAAAACTGGCGCAGCCAATTTGCCCGCGACATGGTGATGCTGAAGGTATGCGGCCTAAACCCCATTGTGGTGCATGGCGGCGGACCGCAGATCAACAAGATGTTGGACAAGCTGGCGGTCAAAGCCGAATTCCGCGAGGGACTGCGTGTGACTGATGATGAAACCATGTCAGTTGTCGAAATGGTTTTGGCGGGTTCCATCAATAAAGCCATCGTTGCCTCCATCCAGCAGGCCGGCGGTCGTGCCGTTGGCATTTCCGGCAAGGACGGAAATTTATTGATTGCCGAACGCTATACCAAGAAGAAGAAAGATCCTGTTACGGGTGTTGAAACCACCATTGATTTTGGCCAAGTGGGCGAGCCTGCGCGCGTCAACATCGAAATTTTGCACACCATCATGAAAAGCGATGCCATCCCCGTGGTGGCACCTGTTGGCATTGGCTGGGACGGCGACACCTATAATGTCAATGCTGACACTGCAGCAGGTGCCATTGCGTCGGCAACCGGCGCAAAACGCTTGTTGCTTCTCACCGATGTTGCGGGTGTGTTGGACAAGAACAAGGAGCTCATTAGCGAATTGAAAATTGGCGATGTGCCGCAGCTGGTAGAAGAAGGCACCATTACGGGCGGCATGATTCCAAAAATTGAAAGTGCTGTGTCAGTCGTTGAATCTGGCGTTGAGGGCGTGATTATTCTGGATGGCCGCGTGCCGCATTCCGTGTTGCTTGAATTGCTAACTCCACACGGTGTTGGCACCCGCATTTCGCGTGGCGGTGTATGAAGCGTTTTTCTACCATCGACACCTGGGTGTTTGACCTCGACAACACGCTCTACCCCGCGTCGTGTCGCTTGTTTGACCAGATCGACGTGAAGATGGGTGAGTTTGTGTCGAAGTTGATGGGCATCAGTTTTGTCGATGCGAAGGCCATGCAAAAACAACTCTATTACAAGCACGGCACCACTTTGCGTGGTTTGATGCAAGAGCACGGATTGAAACCTGAGGGTTTTCTGGACTATGTGCATGACATTGACTACACGCCGATTGCCGCTGATGCGGCATTGGCGACAGGCCATTGAAAATCTGCCGGGTCGCAAATTGGTGTTCACAGCCGGAACTGTTGCGCATGCAACGCGGGCCATGGATCGATTGGGTGTCACACATTTGTTTGAAGATATCTTCGATATTGTGCACGCTGATTATGTGCCCAAACCGCAACGCGCACCTTACGATGCGTTTTTGCTAAAGCATAATGTTGAGCCGACGCGTGCTGTGATGTTTGAAGACATTGCACGCAATCTTGAAGTGCCACATGACCTTGGCATGGCGACGGTGTTGGTGACCCATGATGACAACGACGATGCTCTGCATTTGAATGAAGGTGCTGATGGTGCGCATATTCATCACAGCACAAACAACCTTTCTCAATTTTTGAATTCAATAACAGGACCTAGACCATGAAGAACGCTCAAGCCATCATCGAACAAGCCTGGGAAGACCGCGCCGAGGTCACACTCAAGACCAAAGGAAATACGCGCAAAGCTGTTGAGTTTGCATTGAACCAACTCGACTCGGGCAAGGCCCGCGTTGCTGAAAAAATTGATGGCAACTGGCACGTGAACCAGTGGCTGAAGAAGGCCGTGCTGCTGTCGTTCCGCCTCAACGATATGGAACTCATCAAAGGTGGCCCAGGCACATCAAAGTGGTGGGACAAGGTTCCATCAAAGTTTGAAGGTTGGACCGCCAAGGATTTCCGCGCCGGTGGATTTCGCGCCGTACCAAATTGCGTTGTGCGCAGGTCGGCTTACATCGCACCCGGTGCGATTTTGATGCCATCGTTTGTGAACCTCGGCGCCTATGTTGATACGGGCACGATGGTTGATACGTGGGTGACCGTTGGTTCTTGTGCGCAGATTGGCAAAAATGTTCACTTGTCCGGCGGTGTTGGCATTGGTGGCGTGTTGGAGCCGATGCAAGCAGGTCCTACCATTATCGAAGACAATTGTTTTATTGGCGCACGCTCGGAAGTGGTTGAAGGCGTTATTGTGGGTGAAGGATCAGTGATTTCCATGGGCGTGTTCATTGGTCAATCCACCAAGATCATCGACCGCACCACGGGCGAAGTGCATATGGGCAAGGTGCCACCCTACTCGGTAGTGGTTTCTGGGTCGCTGCCACAAAAACCATTCGCCGATGGCTCGCCATCGCCATCTCTTTATTGCGCCGTTATTGTTAAGCGTGTGGACGAGAAAACAAGGTCGAAGACATCCATCAATGAATTGTTGCGTGATTGAAACTCAACACCGAAGGAGTAGAGAAATGCAGATTTCAGATTACTTCAAGTTCAACGGCCGTATTCCAAGGCAAACGTGGTGGTTGGGCCAGCTTGTAACTTTGCTCATTCTATTCGCCGTAATTTATGCGGTGTCATTCATTTTTGCTGGGCCACAACAATCACTGCAAGGCGAAGCGGGTTTGGCATCCAGTGAAGACATTGGCCCAATTGGCCTCACCATGTTCTTTATTGCATGGCTGATATATCTATGGGTGACCATGAGCTTGAATGCTCAACGTTGGCATGATCGTGATAAATCGGCGTGGTGGATGCTGATTTCCTTGATACCGCTTGTTGGCATTTGGGCGTTGATCGAGAATGGCTTCTTGCGCGGTACTGAGGGAGCCAATCGATTTGGCTCGGACCCGCTCGAAAAATAGCTGTTAAACAAGGGTTGCGCGATTGAACTTAGGCGTTAAATAGTTCTTCGGGGCGAAACTGAGCGGAGAGATTCTATGAACTTACAAACATTTACAAGCTTTGAGGGGCGTATTCCTCGTAAAACATTCTGGCTGTCCATTTTGGTGATGCTGGTGATCAGTTGGATTTTACAGATCATTGTGTTTTCCGTGTTTGGCGGAAGCATGATGGCCGTTGATCCAAATGCTTCGCCAGAAGCAACGGCGGCAGCGATGGAACAAGCCATGAGTGGCATGATGTTGCCTTTAGGCATCATTATTCTTTTGACACTTTGGCCGTCCCTCGCGATTTATGCGAAGCGCTGGCATGACCGCGACAAGTCGGGTTGGTGGTCATTGATCATGTTGGTGCCGTTGATTGGCAGCATCTGGATGATTGTTGAATTGGGCTTCCTGCGCGGCACCGAAGGTGCAAACCGCTTCGGACCAGACCCGATTGCGGACTAAGATTTCGAAATTTCGAACAAAATGCCCGGCCATCTGGTCGGGCATTTTTGTTTGGTGTAATGTACAGTTGAAATGAAAAACATAACTCAAGACTCCGTCGTCATGTTGCAGCAACTTGTGCGCTGCCCTTCCGTCACACCGCATGAAGCAGGTGCCTTGGATTGCGTCCAAAGTTGGTTACAGGGCGTGGGCTTTCATTGCGAACGCTTGATGTTCACGGACAAGAATACGCCAGACATCGACAATCTGTTTGCACGCTTTGGTTCTTCTGGGCCGCATTTGTGTTTTGCTGGTCATACCGACGTGGTGCCACAGGGCGATGAAACCATTTGGACACACCAGCCGTTTGCCGCTGACATCAAAGACGGCTTTTTGTACGGACGTGGTGCCACGGATATGAAAGGCAGTGTTTCTGCCTTTGCTGCAGCTGCGATGGATTTTATGCGAGACAACCCGCAGTTCAAGGGTTCAATATCCTTCCTCATTACCAATGACGAAGAGGGCCCCGCCATCAATGGCACTGTGAAAGTGCTGCAGTGGATGAAAGACAAGGGGCATATGCCTGATCATTGCCTCGTCGGGGAACCGTCATGTGTTGATAAGCTTGGCGATACGATAAAAATTGGCCGGCGTGGTTCGCTGTCTTTCATTGTGTCAGTCGAAGGCAAGCAAGGCCATGTTGCCTATCCACACAAGGCTGACAATCCCATTCCAAAGCTCACGCGATTGGTCGAGCGCTTGTCGGCCAATCCACTTGACGCTGGTAACGAACATTTCGATCCGTCTTCTTTGGTGTTCACAACTTTCGATGTCGGAAATCCCGCAGGTAACGTGATCCCCTCCAAGGCCACTGCTGAAATTCAATATTCGCTATTCGACTGAGCAGACCTATGACTCACTCAAGGCTCTTGTGAATGGCCATGTCGAAAAACTCTATGCCGAAATGGGTGGTGTCTGGAGTGTGGCATTTACGGAAGGCGCGGAAGCCTTCATCACGGAGCCTGGAGCATTTGTGGGTTTGGTTGCAGATGCCATTGCTGCCGAAACGGGCCTGGTGCCGAAGCTGTCAACATCAGGCGGCACGTCAGACGCACGCTTTATCAAAGACTATTGCCCGGTTCTGGAATTCGGTCCAACCAATGGGACGATCCACCAGACGGACGAACGCATTTCTGTGGAAGAGTTAAAAGCGACAACGCGGATTTATAGGAGAGTTCTCGACGCTTACTTTCAGTCTTAACTGTCATCACCGGACTTGTTCCGGTGATCCATTTCAAATCTGGGCGTTATTTTGATTGGTGCGCAAAGCGCACCATTACAGTCCCGCGTCTGCTGAACAATGGATTGCCGGAACAAGTCCGGCAATGACAATCATGTGGTAAATTTCGTGTTGTGAACTCACAACACCGTCACTTCCGTTCCAACTTTTACCAGCGAATAAAGTTCTGTCACATCAGAATTCAGCATACGGATGCAGCCTGATGATGCGGCTTTACCGATCGAAGATGGTTCGTTGGTGCCGTGGATGCGGTAGATCGATGAACCGAGATACATGGCGCGGGCACCCAGTGGGTTCTTTGGGCCACCAGCCATAAACACGGGCAATTCAGGTTTGCGTTGACGCATTTCAACTGGCGGGCGCCAATCTGGCCACACATTCTTGCGCGATACCTTATGTGTGCCCTTCCATTCAAAACCCTTCTTGGCAGTCGCAACGCGGTATTTCACAGCTTTGCCATAGCCCAGGACATAATAGAGTTCGTTGGTTTTGGTGTTGATGATGATCGATCCCTTGGCCTTCTTGCTGTTGTAGGACACGACCTTGCCGCGCTTCACGGCGGGGAACACTGCGGAAGCATCGACTTCAGCATTTGCAGCTGTTGAAGCTGGGGTGATGACGAAACCCTCGCCACCATAAATGCCTTCGCCAGCAAAGCTTGATGTGGACAGGAAACCGAGTGTGAGTGCGGCGGCGGCGATTTTTACGATCTTGTTCATTTTTCTTAACTCCCTCATCGAATTCATTTGATGGTGCTGTTCTAGGGGAGTGGGTCTGAACCGATGCTGATTGTGGCATTTATCTGGCGTTCACATTCGATTTGCTGCAATATCATTGCACCATTTCCAGTTTTACTTAATGAATTCATCACGATATGAAGTATCCAACAGTCACAGACCCCGGAATTCGGGCGTTCTTGGAAGAGGGCGAACGGCTCTATCCGGAGGGCGCTGTCGATTTTTCTTTGGCCGAACAGCGCAATTTTTATGATCGCTATTGTGACCATTTCCGCAAAGCGCGGCCAGCGGGTGTTGAAGTTGAGGATTTCGACGTTGGCCCCATCGCCTGTCGCCGTTACTCACCATTGGCGCCTCAAGCAACGCAGCTGCTCTATCTACATGGTGGCGGGTTTGTAGTGGGCGGCTTGGACAGCCATGACGATGTGTGCGCAGAATTGGCGCTGGCAACGGCCATGGTTACTGTTGCTGTGCACTATCGCTTGGCACCCGAACATCCGTTTCCGGCAGCACTCGATGATTGTTGGTCGGTGCTTCTGGACATGACCAAAGGCGGAGCGCCCGTTGTGTTGGCGGGAGATAGTGCTGGCGGTAATTTGGCGGCGGCTCTTTGTTTGCGAGCACGCGATGCAGGCGGACCCGCAATTCAAGGACAGGTGTTGATCTATCCGGGCCTTGGCGGAGACGTGAAGCAAGGCAGCTACCTCACACAGGCCGAAGCACCGGGTCATACGACGACAGATGTTCTTTACTACCGCGACATTTATCAAGGCCAAGACCATCCCTATGCTGAGCCTCTCAAAGCTGCGTCGCATGCAAGTTTGCCTCCAGCATTTTTGGTGGCCGCAGGATTGGACCCTTTGCATGACGACAGTTTGGCTTACGCAGCAAAGTTGAAAAACGCAGGTGTTGAGGCTGAAGTGCGCGAAGAGCCTTTACTGGTCCATGCTTTCATCAGAGCGCGGCATATGAGTGCGCCTGCCCGCGACTCTTTCGCCGCCATCATTGCAGCCATCAGTCGTTTTGCGGCATAGTCGGATCAGAACGACAGGAACATCATGGATATCAAGACCATCACGTCCTTCCCGCGCAAGGTGAAGGAAATCGAGAACCTCTTTATCACGCTGAAAGATGGCACCAAACTGGCGGCACGGATTTGGTTGCCTGATAGACGCCGCAAAAAAACCAGTTCCAGCGCTACTTGAATATTTGCCCTACCGCAAACGTGACGGGACAACCACGCGTGATGCACTGACACATCCCTACATGGCAGGCCATGGTTATGCCTGCGTTCGTGTCGATATGCGCGGCAGCGGCGATTCCGATGGCTTGCTGCAGGGTGAATACACCCAGCAGGAATTAGATGACGGCGTTGAAGTCATCGATTGGCTGTCAAAGCAGAAATGGTGCGATGGCAAGGTCGGCATGTTCGGCATTTCATGGGGCGGCTTTAATGCGTTGCAAATTGCAGCGCTGCGACCACCAGCCTTGAAAGCCATTGTCACGCTCTGCTCGACAGATGATCGTTATGAAGATGACATCCACTACAAGGGTGGCACCCTGCTCAATGAAAACTTGGGCTGGGCTGCAACGATGCTGGCCTATTCATCGCGGCCACCGGATCCAAAGATCGTCGGTTCCAAATGGAAGAAGATGTGGCTCAATCGTTTGGAGAATGAGCCGTTTCTGCTGATTGACTGGCTGAAGCATCCGCACCGCGACAGCTATTGGAAGCATGGCTCTGTGTGCGAAGACTATCTCAAAATCAATGTGCCGGTGTTGGCTGTTGGTGGTTGGAATGATGCTTATTCCAATGCCATTCCACGCATGATGAAAAATCTGCGCGTTCCCCGCAAAGCCATTATTGGGCCGTGGGCCCATAAGTATCCGCACTTTGCCGTGCCTAATCCCAATATTGGTTTCTTGCAGGAAATGCTTCGCTGGTGGGACTTTCATATCAAAGGCATCAACACAGGTGTGAACGACGATCCTGACTACCGGGTCTATATCATGGACGCCTATAAGCCGGGCTCTTTCCCCACCACAATTAAAGGTCGCTGGGTGCCTGAAAGCTATTGGGGCTTTGGCAATATCGAAACCAAAACTTGGTCGCTCTCCACGAAGGGTATTTCCGCTGAAGCAGGCAAGGAAGAAGCATTGTCCCTGACATCGCCACAAAACATTGGTTTTGATGGCGGTGAGTATTGCATCATATGGTTGGGCGAAGAATTCCCTGGCAATCAAATGCGCGATGATCAAGGTTCCATCACATTTGATAGTCCCGTGTTGATTGATGATATGGACGTGGTGGGCCAACCCATGTTGGAATTGTCCTTCAGCGTTGATAAGCCAGTTGCCCATGTTGCTGTCCGCTTGAATGATGTTTGGCCGTCGGGCGAGGTTTCTCGCATCACCTATCACTTGCAGAACCTTTGTATGCGGGAGAGCCGCGAATACCCGACACCGCTGGAGCCTGGCAAACGCTACAAAATGAAGATCAAAATGGACGACATCGCATGGCGTGTGCCAAAGGGCCATCGCTTGCGGGTGTCAATCTCCACCAGCTACTTCCCCATGATGTGGCCTGCACCTGAGCCCGTCAAACTTACTGTTTATGCCGGAGCGTCAACCATTGCTGTTCCCATTCGCAAGAAGAACCTGACCGACAAGCCCGTGACCTTTGCCAATCCGGAAGCAGCTGCTCCCGTCCAGCAAAAAATCATCAAGAAGGCCTCCAATTCACGGAAAACTTGGATCGACAAAAAGTCAGGGCAAACAAAAATGTCGATTGTTGATGATTTTGGCACACAGGAACTGAAACCCCATGGTATGATCGTTTCAGGAATTGGACGCGAAAATTACTCCATTGATGCTGCGGACCCTTTGTCAGCCGTGATGGAAACCCATTGGACCGAAGGACGAAAGCGCGGCAAGTGGGAAACACGGACCGAAACCTATGGCCGCCTCACGGCCACCAAGACGCACTGGATAGTCTGGGGAAAGATTGAAGCCTACGAAGGTAAAAAACGCGTGTTTGTGAAAGAGTTTAATGAACAGATTGAGCGCCGACTACAGTAATCCACTGGGCCAAAGCCAACGTAACGACCTCAATTGGTCGGGAGAAGGTCACTATGATTGCGGGATTGGCTCTGGCAGGAATTCAAGAAAGGCCAAGAGCTTTGCAAGTTGATAGTGAGTTGCTCACCCGCATTGCGGAACAGCGAGACCGCGCAGCGTTTGCGTCTCTGTTCGATGCCTACGCCCCACGGGTAAAGAGTTTTATGATGCGGAAAGGTGCGTCTTCTGAACAGGCCGAAGACCTGGTGCAGGAAACCATGATCGCGGTCTGGTCAAAGGCTGGCATGTATGTGGCGGACCGGGGCAGCGTAACGACTTGGATTTTCACAATCGCGCGCAACCTGCGTATTGATCGTTTGCGCAGGGAAAAAACCTCGCTTTATAGCGATATTGATGACTATGACGCTGAATCTGACGACGCCCCGCAGGACGATGCTTTGTCCCGGTTGCAGGAGGATGGCTATGTGGCCAAGGCATTGGCGCAAATTCCACCTGAACAGCGGGAGTTACTTATTCTTAGTTATGTTGAAGATTTACCACAAAGTGAAATTGCGGCACGGCTCCAAATTCCACTTGGAACCGTAAAGAGCCGTATGAGACTTGCGTATCGACGCATGCGGAAATTATTGGAGACGGTGACGTGAAGATTACCCATCATTTGGATGACGCAACTATTCTTGCCTATGCGGCTGGAACCTTGGGTGAGGCCCACGGTTTTGCGGTGGCAACGCATCTGGCTTATTGTTCAGAGTGTCGGGCATCCGTACGGCAAGCAGAAAGCTACGGCGGTGAATTGCTGATGGAACAGGACGCTGCGGCAGTCACGGATTCCTGCCGCGCCGCAACGTTGGCCAGCCTTGACGCCATCGTGAAAGCGCCAGTGCGAAGGCCAAGCGCTGCGCTGACTGATGTACCCGCAGTGTTGTGCAATCTCCTCGACAATCGACCGCTCAACACGTTGAAGTGGAAATCCAAAGCGCCCGGCATTGCCATGTTCGAGATTCCCTTGTCAGGCAAGGGCAAAACTCATTTGCAACTGTTGAAGATTGCGCCGGGAAAGAAGTTGCCTGAGCATGGTCACGGCGGAGAAGAACTGACCGTAATCTTGCGCGGCTCTTACTCTGACCACACGGGACGTTACACCACAGGTGATGTGGCGGATTTTGATGAAGACATCGAACACCAACCAGTCGTTGATTCAGACGTGGATTGTATTTGCTTGGTCGCAACCGAAGCGCCCGCACGTTTCAAGTCGATCTGGGCGCGTTTGGCACAACCATTTGTTGGCATTTAAGCAATGACATTGCCGTGGCGCTTGGTATGGGTCACCGGCGCATCCACTGGTATTGGTGCTGAGATTGCCAAGCAATTAGCCGCCGAAGGTGTGTTGGTTGCAGCATCAGCCCGCAATGCGAAGGCCCTCGAAGCTTTAGGTGCGGGGGTGCACGCCCATCCAGTCGATGTCACAGACGAGGTAAAGGTGGCAAGCTGTTTCGCCGACATCGAAAAAGCCCATGGACCAATTGATTTGATCATTGCCGGGGCCGGCACCTACACCCCAGCGTCTGCGGCAGATTTCCGTACTGAAATGTTCCGGCGCATGTATGAGGTCAATTACCTTGGCGTCATTAATGTTTTGGCCGCAGCGCTACCCGTGTTCCGCGCACGGCGGAAAGGTCATTTATCTTGGATCGCATCCGTATCCGGCTATCGCGGACTGCCGAAAGCCGCTGCCTATGGTCCGACCAAAGCAGCGCTGATCAATTTGGCCGAGTCGCTAAAGCCTGAACTTGACCGTGATGGAGTGTCCGTCAGCGTTATTAATCCGGGATTTGTGCGCACGCCAATGACGGCGCAGAATGATTTTGAAATGCCATTTCTGATGGAACCTGCTGACGCAGCGCGGGCGACAATTGCGGGATTGGCAAAAGGCAAATTCGAAGTCGCCTACCCCACGCCTTTTGTTGCGATTTTAAAGATTGGCCGCTTGTTGCCCTATCGACTGTTCTTTTGGATCAGCCGGAAATATCTCCTCAAACCTTAGGTTTGCGCAGCTTATAAATTCCAACATCAATCACGCCTTCGGCAAAACCTGCCTCACAATAGCTGAGATAAAGGTTCCACATGCGGCGGAATCGATCATCAAAGCCTAAGGGCTGGATACGCGGCCAAGCCGCTTCAAACCGATCCCGCCACATGGCCAAGGTTTTTGCATAGGATTGGCCAAAACACTCCATGCGCTCGAATAGCAAGCCAGCCTTGGCCGTCTGCTCGCGCATGATGTCCTTCGTCAACAACATGCCGCCGGGGAAAACATAACGTTGGATAAAATCAACACCGTTCCGGTAAGCGTCGTAATTTTCTTCGAGGATGGTGATACCTTGAATGGCGGCACAGCCTCCAGGCTTCAAGCGGTCAAACAAGGTTTTGAAATAGGCAGGCCAATGGGGCTCGCCGACTGCTTCAATCATCTCAACCGATAAAATCCCATCAAAGCTGCCTTTGGTATCGCGGTAGTCCTCGAAAACCAGTTCGGCCTTATCATCGAGCTGTAAACGCCCCATGCGTTTCTGTGCAAAATCCAACTGTTCGCGCGACAACGTGATGCCGCGAAGATGAGCGCCTGCTTTTGCTGTTTCTTCAGCAACACCACCCCAACCACAACCAATTTCCAGATAGGATTTGCCGGGACTGACTTCGGCGGCTTCCATGACTTTTGCAATCTTGTGGCGTTGTGCAGCTTCGAGGCTGTTGCCGGTACCATCAAACACCGCAGAAGAGTAACTCATGGTGTCATCAAGCCACGTTTCATAAAATGCATTGCCAAGGTCGTAGTGGGCAGAAATGTTTTCCTTCGAGCCCTCGCGGTTGTTGTCGCGCTTTTTATGCCAAAACTTGTCGAACAAACTCGCAAAGAAAAAACCAGTCGAGGCACGGTCGAGGGTGCGGCGGTTTTGCAGGTAAAAGCGAAATAGGTTGGTTGAGTTTTTGCTTTCTAAGTCGCCTGCCATGTAGCGTTCAAAAAAGCCAAGCTGACCCCGGCGGATACTGGCCCAGATCACGCTGAAGTTTTTCAGTGTTAGGTCGGCGTCAAAACCATCACCGGGCGTGCCGAAATTCACGATTTCACCGGAGGGCATGGTCAATGCAAGCGTGCCCTTGATATCGGAGGGCAGAACCCTACGACCGACACTCAAGACCAATTTGCTCACAACACTTTCAAACATGCCTTCGTCCTCTGACTCTCACGGCCAGTTATGGAGATTGTAGTTTGAGGCCCTTTGCCCAAAGTTTCAAGGCCTCCCAATGTATTGCAAGCATTACCTTTAATGTCATCAAGGGCAACATGAAAAACACTTTCAGCAACGTTGCATCCGTGAATGGGCGGCGTTTACCAGCAAAATAGGCATTCATAATAGGTCCCTTATCCGTCGTCAGCGATACACCGACGGACACCTGACCCATTGGGGCGGTAGCGCGCAGCCCGTAGCTACCCTCGACTTTGTTAAATGGTGACACGCGGAAGCTCTTTTCAGCTTTGCCAAAAGTATCTTCGCCCGGCAAAAATGGCCCGACAGGATAAACATGACGTCCGCCAAAGGTGTTGTGAACTTCAAACAACATCATTCGCACATTGCTATCTGCATCGAGCCCAAAGAACACCGTGAGCGGATTAAACGTGTATCCCAGCAGGCGGGGATAGCAGAGCATGAGAATTCGGGAGATTGCCACGTCGCCCACATGTTTCGCCATCTCAGTCCGTGCAAAGTCTTTGATCGAAGTGCCGCTATCACGCGGGCCGTGGTCAGCGTCATTGATCGAAAACAGGCCAAAGCGATTGTAACGAAGAAGTGAAGGTGAGCCGCTCGCGAGTTGGTCAACATCCACCAACACACTGGCGACGGAATACGACAACTGATGTTCAACAGGCTGCAGGCGTCGATGAACGACTTTTCCGACAAAGATGCCTGGTGCGATCGTGGTCATTCTGCTGCTTCTGCAAGGTGGTCCGGCATGGGCGCTGGCACATTTTGGATGTGGATACGCTCCAACTCATTTTCAACGTTCCACGGACGGCGCACGCCGCCCAATTGTTCAGCAACCGCGAGCCCCGCTTGCAGACCATCTTCATGAAAGCCCGAGCCGAACCAAGCACCACAAAACCAAACGTGGTCAACGCCCTGCAGTGACCACAGATGCTTCTGGGCATCCAATGTGGCCTCATTGAACATGGGATGACGATAATTGTAAACGCCATCCACAAGGTTGGCTTCAGGTAACACTGTCGGATTCAGTGAAACGAAGTGTTGTTCAGGCGATTCCAGTTTTTGCAGCGTATTCATCCAATAGGTCACTTCTGGGGTTTGGGCATTGCCCAAGGGGGGCATGCGGTAATTCCAACCAGACCAAAAACGTCTGTGCTTTGGCATCAGTTTGGCATCACGGTGCAAGTAAACGCGATTGGCTGAGGTTTTGAAATGCTGGAGCAAGCGTGTTTCATGCTCCGTGGGCTGCGCTAACAAAGAAAGCGCCACATCGGCATGTGTTGCCAAGACCACTTGATCGAAGTGCTCTGTGTTGCCCAACGCAAACTCAAGTTCCACACCGCCGCGATTGCGCACCACGCGTGCAACGGGCGATGACAATCGGTGACTGAAACTTTGCATCATCGATAAGTTTTTCGACATAGGCGCGGGACCCACCCGTAACGGTTTTCCAATCCGGGCGATTGCCCAGAATGAACAGTCTGTGGTTGGCAAAGAACTTGATGAAGGCGTGGAACGGATAGGCGGCAATTTGATCCGGCGTTGCCGACCATATGGCACCAGCCATTGGCAAAATGTGACGTTGAGTGAAATATTCGCTGTAACCATAGGCCTTGAGATATTGGCCGAGACTTGTTCCCGCAGCGACAGTCGGGGCATGTGTCTCAGCCTTGCGGTAGAACCGCAGCAGATCCGCCATCATGCGCCAATGGCGGGGCTGCAACCACTGCCGCGCGGTCCCCAACAATGTGCCGAGATGGTTGCCGCTGTATTCGTAGCGGTTTTGATCAGCACTCACGGAGAAGCCCATCTGCGTGGGCGTGGTGTCTTGATCGAGGTAGTCCATCAAGGCCGTAAAATTGGGATAGGTCCATTCGTTAAAAACAATGAAGCCTGTATCGACTGCAACTGGCCCTTGCGATGTGGCTACGGAAATGGTGTTGGCGTGACCGCCCAACCTGTTGTCTGCTTCAATCAGCGTGACGTCATGGCGCTGTGACAATGCCCAAGCACAAGACAACCCCGATATACCGCTGCCGACAACGGCAATTCTTAACTTCGGCAAAACTTTAGCTCCAAGAATTAAATTCGACTTAATTACGCACGAAAACGCCACTTTGGATCAATCATTACTTTGTTTTTACACACTGAATATGATTTGACGCGATTGCAACATCATGCGAGGCTTACAACTAGGTTCGGCCGAGCTGAACTAACATCTTTTGGAGCAAAGCCAAGAACGATTGCGGGGAGCATGCAAGTCGCGCATCAACGGCACAGAGTTCGCCGCAGCGATTTTACAACGACAGCACGCCGCTCGCGGTCGAAATCACAAAAAATCAAGGGAGTGCGATATGACTGAATTTGAATTTAAACTTGAACAGGCCAAAAAGGCCGTTGCGCGGGGCAAACTGTCCCGTCGTGATTTCATGCAGTATGCAATGGCGGGCGGTTTGACCCTCGCTTCTGCTGGAACGTTGTTCACAGCAGCAGCACGTGCGCAAGCAAAGCCCGGCGGACATTTCCGTGCAGGTCTCGGACACGGTTCGACGACAAACTCATTTGATCCCGCAACATTTGCAAGCGGCATGGATTACGCTTGGGGTAAAGGCCTGTCGGGCGCTCCACTGGTCCGTATCGACGCGAAGGGTGGGACCTACCCGTATCTCGCAGAAACCATGGAGCCATCGGATGGTGCCTCGAAGTGGGTTTTCAAGCTGCGCAAGGGTGTTACCTTCCACAATGGTAAGACTCTGACAGCAGATGACGTTGTTGGCACAATTAACTACCACAACGGCCCAGACTCGAAGTCACCCGGCAAAGCCTATTTGACGGGCATCAAGTCTGTCAAAGCTGATGGTCCTGAAACGATCGTATTTGAACTGAACGGCCCGAACGCCGACTTCCCTGCCAACCTGGCCAACTATCAGTTCCCGATTCTGTCGGTAACCGATGGCAAAGTGGACGTCAGCGGCCTTGGTGCTGGACCCTACATTCTCGACGGCTTTGAGCCTGGTGTACGCGTTCATTTCAAGAAGAACCCGAACGCATTCGCGCCCGGCAACTTCGATGAAGTGACCCAACTTTCGATCCTAGATCCGGCTGCTCGCACCAACGCTTATCTCTCGGGCGAAGTGGATTACATCGACCGCGCAGACCTCAAGACCATCGACCTCTTGAAGTCCGCACCTGACACAGCGCTCTACAACGTTGCTGGCTATGAGCAATACACAGCCCCAATGTTTGTGGACACTGCACCGTTCGACAAGGTTGAAGTGCGTCAGGCCTTGAAGTTTGCAGTCAACCGTCAGGAACTGGTGGACAAAGTGCTGTTTGGCTATGGCAAAGCCGGCAATGACAACGGGCTTGCTTCAACGATGAAGTTCGCCACAGCACCGGAGCCAGTCTATAGCTATGATCCAGACCGCGCCAAGTCGCTGTTGGCCAAGGCAGGGGTGTCAAACCTCACCGTTGACCTGTCAGCAGCAGACGCGGCCTTCGCAGGTTCGGTTGACGCTGCACTGTTGATGTCTGAACATGCAAAAGCAGCTGGCATCAATATCAACGTTGTGCGTGAACCCAACGATGGTTACTGGAGCAACGTCTGGCTCAAGAAGGCTTGGTGCCATTGCTATTGGGGTGGTCGCCCAACAGCAGACGCCATGTTCAGTGTGGCCATGGCTGCAGATGCAGCCTGGAACGACACCAAGTGGAAGAACCCGCGCTTCAACGAATTGTTGTTGGCCGCGCGCGGTGAAACCGACGAACCAAAACGCGCCGCAATGTATGCCGAAATGCAGCAGATCTTGCATGACGACGGCGGCTGGATGACCTTGATGTATTCCAACTACGTGGGTGCAATGTCCACCAAGGTTGGACATGGCGACTTCAACGCTGACCTCGACCACGACGGCGGTTACGCCTATGACCGTTGGTGGTTCGTGTAAGCCTCGCAAACTCCATTCAACGCCCCCGCTGGAAACAGCGGGGGTTTTTGTTTGTAAACGTCGCAACTGATCTCAAATACGGAAAAATGAACTGGCAAAGCCGGAACTTCGTGCTAGCGTCGAAAAAAAGCCCATAGAGGTTTTCGATAAGAAGTGAGATAGGGGAACGCTCATGCATCCGGTCACGAAAACCGTTTTGCAACGACTGGGATTGGGGTTGTTGACGCTGATTGGCGTCTCAATCATTATTTTCTCATCGCTTGAGTTGTTACCGGGTGGCTTTGCCGAGGCCATTCTTGGCCAAGGTGCAACGCCTGAGACAGTGGCGTCCGTCAACAAATCATTAGGCCTCGACCGGCCAGCAGTGCCCCGTTATTTCGAGTGGATTTTCGGCGCTTTAAAGGGCGACTTCGGAACATCTTTTGCAGGCGCTGGCAGTGGGTGGGGAGAAACCAATAAGCGAATGGTCAGTGACATCATTGGCCCGCGACTTTACAACACGTTTTTTCTTGCAGCGATGACAGCTGTAATCGCAGTGCCAATCGCACTGGCGCTGGGCTTGCTCTGTGCGCTCTATCGCAACAGCTGGTTTGACCGCGTCGCCAACGCTTTGACGCTTACAACCATCGCATCGCCTGAGTTCTTTGTTGCCTATATCTTAGTGTTTTTCTTTGCTGTTAAACTCCGCTGGTTTCCGCCCCTCTCGACCGTTTCCGACACGACACCGTTCTTACAACATCTTTTTAAGGCCATCTTGCCTGCCATGACGCTCACACTTGTGATCATCGCACACATGATGCGCATGGCACGGGCATCAATCATCTCACTTCTCTCGAGCCCCTACATCGAGATGGCGAAGTTGAAAGGTCTGTCACCGAGGCAAGTCATTCTAAAACATGCCTTGCCAAACGCTTGGGCGCCGATTGCTACCGTTATCGCCTTCAATCTCGCGTATCTTGTCGTCGGAGTCGTCGTGGTCGAGGTTGTTTTTACCTATCCTGGTATTGGACAATTGATGGTGGATTCGGTCAGCAAGCGCGACATGCCTGTCGCTCAAGCTTGCGCATTGATTTTCGCCGCAACCTATATCCTCCTCAACCTGTTGGCTGACATTATTGCTATCGTCACCAACCCTCGTTTGTTGCATCCAAAATGAGCAATCAGCACGTCGACATTCTCAACATGCGCACCAAGCGCACTTGGTCGCAGGACTTAATTCGCCTTCTGAAGTCTGCGCCCATCAGCGCAAAATTTGGCATGGTCGTCATTGCAATTTATATGTTCTGCGCTCTCTTTGCGCCGTTGATTGCACCTTATGGCGAGTCTGAAATTGTCGGCAAAGCTTATGGCCCAGCAAGCGCGCAAAACTGGTTTGGGCTGGACCAAATTGGCCGAGATACCCTGTCTCGCGTCATCTATGGTGCGCAAAACACAATTGGCATCGCGCTTGTGACTGTTCTGATCTCTTTCACAATTGGCGGCATACTCGGTATTTACGCAGCAGTCACACGCGGCCTCCTCGACAATATCTTGAGCCGCGTTGTTGACGTTCTCATGTCTATACCCGTGCTGATTTTTGCGCTTATGCTGCTTGCCATGTTGGGCAAGAGTAATCCTTGGCCGGAAATCTTCGGCAAGTTTCCATTGAACCTCATCCTCATTCTGGCACTGCTTGATTCAACGCGTGTCTACCGCTTGGCGCGCAACACCGCGTTGTCTGTGGCCGTGCAGGATTTCGTCGAAGCCGCAAGGCTGCGCGGTGAAGGCATGTTGTGGATTGTTCTGCGTGAAATCGTTCCCAATATCCTTCCGCCCATGATTGCAGAATTTGGGCTGCGTTTCAGCTTTGTGTTCTTGACCATCGCAGCCTTGTCGTTCCTCGGTGTGGGCATTCAACCTCCCACCGCAGACTGGGGCTCCATGGTGGCTGAAAGCAAAACTCTGATCACCTTCGGCAAAATTCAACCCCTCATTCCAGCTGCCGCAATCGCACTGCTCACCATTGCCGTGAACTTCGTTGTGGACTGGTTCCTGCAAAAAACTTCGGGGTTGCGCGATGAGCAATGATCAAAAACGTGTTGATAATTCGAGGGTGAAGGGATCCTCTCTGGTCACCATCCGCGACCTCAAAATTGAAGGCTTCTCGGACGACAAGTGGCACCCCATCATTAAAGGTATCGACCTTGATTTGAAGCGCGGTGAAGTGCTTGGCCTTATTGGTGAGTCAGGTGCAGGTAAATCCACGCTTGGTCTTGCTGCCATGGGGTACACCAAACCCGGATGCCGTATTTCCGCAGGCAGCATTCAGTTTGACGGCAAAGAACTGGTGGGTGCGTCACAAGAAGACTTGCGCAATATGTGGGGTTCAAGAATCTCTTATGTGGCGCAGAGTGCATCAGCGTCTTTTAATCCAGCACACCGTTTGATGGAGCAAGTCACCGAAAGCGCCATCAATCATCATGTGATGGACCGCGCCGCCGCCGAAGCAGACGCCAAGGATTTGTTCAAGCGCCTGCAACTTCCAAACCCGGATACCATTGGCACACGCTATCCACACCAAGTTTCCGGTGGCCAGTTGCAACGGGCCATGACGGCCATGGCCATGTCGTGCCGCCCTGATCTTATCGTGTTTGACGAACCGACAACTGCACTGGACGTCACAACGCAAGTTGAAGTGCTGGCCTCCATGCGCCGCATTGTGGAAGAGTTCAACACCGCTGCTATTTACATTACTCACGATCTTGCCGTTGTTGCACAAATGGCCCATCGCATCATGGTATTGCGTTATGGCAATTTGGTTGAGCAATCTGACACGCGCTCAATGTTGAAACAACCAACACAGGATTACACGAAGTCTTTGTGGGCCGTGCGTGGCTTGGAAAAACCTGAAGAAAAAAGCTCCGACATTGCATTGGCCATCACCAATGTGGATGCGAGTTATTCCGGCGTGATTAAAGTTCTCGATAATGTGACAGTACGTTTGCCACGGGGAAAAACTGTTGCTGTGGTGGGTGAGTCTGGTTCGGGAAAATCCACGTTGGCTCGCGCCATTACTGGTTTGCTGCCGCCATCCAAAGGCCGCATTGAATTCAACGGCAAGTCCCTTCCTGCCCGCTTGCAAGACCGCGACCGCGACACGTTGCGCCGTATACAAATGATTTATCAGTCGGCTGATACCGCGCTGAACCCTCGTCAAAAGGTTCGCGACATTATTGGCCGTCCGTTAGAGTTTTACCTCGGCCTCACAGGCCGGGCCAAAGAAGACAAGATCATTTCGCTGCTCAACAACATTGAACTCGGCGAAGACTTCATCGACCGCCTACCAGGGGAAATGTCGGGCGGACAAAAGCAGCGCATTTCGATTGCTCGCGCCCTTGCTGCTGAACCCGATATCATCATTTGCGATGAAGTCACGTCGGCGCTTGATCAGATCGTACAAGAAGAAATCTTGAAGTTGCTGATGAAGCTGCAAAAGGAAACGAACGTCTCTTATCTTTTCATCACCCACGATATTGCCACGGTGCGAGCCATCTCCGATGAAATCGTCGTGATGTATAAGGGCAAAGTGGTGCAGCAAGGTCTGAAGTCGGAAGTGCTAAATCCGCCCTATCCTGCCTACACCGAACTGCTGCTGTCATCGGTGCCGCAAATGGACCCAGATTGGCTTACAGGACTTTTGAAGCAACGTTCGGGTGCCAAGGCGTAAGACTGTCTAAGAACGTTTTAGCACTCTGAGCAATCCTCGCTTTTTCCGCATCATCAAACTTGTCATAAACTCTGGTGATGTTGCCCATGCGTGGGTTTTTCGAGAAGCGCGTTTTGTGGCGGGCAATGAAGTCCCAATAGAGTGCATTAAAGGGGCAAGCCCCCTCGCCGGTTCTTAGCTTTACGTTGTAGCGGCAGCTCGAACAATAGTCCGACATTTTGTTGATGTAATTGCCCGACGCGGAATAGGGTTTTGACCCCAAGACACCGCCATCCGCATGCAGCGCCATACCGATTGTGTTGGGCAATTCCACCCATTCATAAGCATCGGCATAAACAGCAAGGTACCATTCATGCACTTGCTGAGGGTTCAGGCCAGCAATGAGCGCAAAATTGCCGGTGACCATCAGCCGTTGGATGTGGTGGGCATAGGCCTCTTCGCGGGTATGCTTCACCACATGGGCAATGCAGTTCATATCCGTTTCGCCAGACCAGTAAAAATCAGGCAAAGGCCGATGGGCCTCCAGCGCGTTAACATTCACGTAGTCAGGCATTTTCAAATCATAGATGCCGCGCACGAATTCCCGCCAGCCAATGATTTGACGAATGAAGCCCTCGGCAGCTGTAATGGGCACACGCCCTTTGCGATATTCCTGCTCAACACGGCGGCACACGCTCAAAGGATCCAACAGGCCCAGATTGATATAAGGCGACAGCACGGCATGATTCAAAAACTTATTCTGCATCAACATCGCATCTTGGGTTTCGCCAAATTGCGGAAGTGAATGGGTCAAGAAGTAGTCAAGCGCTTGTTCGGCTTGCTCGTGCGTTACTGCAAACCAGAATGGTTCTAGGTCGCCAAAATTATTGGGTGCAATCCGCTTTGTGAGGGCAATGCAGTCACGGGTTATTGCATCAGGTTCAAACTGAGGAGGAGCTGGCAAAAACATGTCGGCCTTGGCGGGCTTTCGATTTTCGGAATCGAAATTCCATTTTCCACCTTCTGGATTGTCACCGTTCATGAGTAATCCAGTTTGGCGGCGCATGTCACGGTAGAAAAACTCCATCCGAAGTTCCTTCCGCGGTTTGGCCCATTGCCGGAACGATGCGCGTGAGCAGATGAAACGCGTGTCTTCCAATACGTCGAGGTGTTTCAGCTCTTGCTGCAAGCGCCACTCACCCGGTTCCGCCAGCCTAACGGTTTGTATGCCGTGCCGCATGTTGGGCGCGCGCCACTTCACCTTTCAAGCTTTGGGTGTTTCCCTCATCCTCAAGTTTCACGTAGTCAACTTGCCAGCCTGCCTCCCGCAGCGACTGGGCAAAGTGGCGCATGGCCGAAAACACCAGCACAAACTTCTTCTTATGGTGGCGTGCATAGGTGGCTTCTGCCATCACTTCCGCCATCAATACGACGTCGCGTGATTTGTCAGCACGGCGCAAACTCGACATGGAATGGCTGAGTTGGTCACCCAGCACCAGGATAAGGCATTGATCCGACATATTCATATTGCGTATACGTCATTGAAACGATTGGGGATGTTGTGGTTCAACCTGTTATCATGTGGTTTCGGCAAGATTTGCGACTTGCAGATCATGCAGCCCTCACGGCGGCGGCGGCAGCTGGCCCCGTCATACCGGTTTTTGTCCTTGATGATGAAACGCCGGGAGACTGGCGCTGGGGTGGAGCGTCACGCTGGTGGTTGCACAGAAGCTTAGAAAAACTGGGCGCGGCTGTTCCCTTGGTCTTACGTCGCGGCGAAGCCGTCTCTCAGCTGCAAAACCTAATCGCCGAAACAGCTGCAGCATCACTTTATTTTACGAGGGATTATGCGCCGTGGTCAGGTGCGCTTGAACGGCGCGTGAAAGACTTATGTGATGCGCAGGGCGTTACCTGCCATCGTCACGGCGGGTTCTTGTTGCATGAACCTGAAAGCATCCGCAACGGTAGCGGGGAATTTTTTAAGGTCTACACACCTTATGCGCGGGTGTGCATGGCAAAGGGCATGCCGCGCCCTTTAAAAGCGGCACCAGCTGTCAACTGGCACAAAACCGACATTCCAAGCGATGCGCTTTCGTCGTGGCATCTGCTGCCCAGCACACCCAATTGGGCAGCGGGGCTGGAAGCAGAATGGCAGCCCGGCGAAGAAGGCGCCAAGTCGTTGCTGTTCCAATTTCTGGATGATGGACTCAAAGGCTATGCCGAAGGGCGTGATCGACCGGACCAACAATTCACATCACGTCTCTCGGCGCATTTGCATTGGGGTGAAATTTCTCCGCATCAGGTGTGGCATGCAACATCACAGGCGATGGAGCGGGCTGAAGGTGTTCTCGACAGCGACGGTGAGAAGTTTTTGAAAGAAGTGTTGTGGCGCGAGTTTGCTTACCACCTGCTGCACCATGTCCCCACATTTCCGGATAAGGCTTTCAAGCCTGAGTATGATGACTTTCCTTGGCATGACGACGCAGATGCATTGTCGCGTTGGCAGAAGGGCGAAACGGGTTTTCCTATTGTTGATGCCGGTATGCGCGAACTTTGGGCCACAGGCATTATGCACAACCGTGTGCGCATGATCGCGGCATCATTTCTGATCAAGGATTTGTTGGTGTCGTGGCAGGCGGGCGAACGTTGGTTCTGGGACACACTGGTTGATGCCGACATCGGCAACAACGCAGCGGGCTGGCAATGGGTGGCGGGAAGCGGAGCGGATGCATCACCCTATTACCGCGTGTTCAATCCCGTATTGCAGGGTGAAAAATTTGACCCCAAGGGCCACTATGTAAGGCGGTGGGTGCCTGAACTTTCCGATGTGCCTGATGAATTCATCCACAAACCTTGGGAGATGGCCGTGCCGCCAAAAAACTATTGCCCTCGCATTGTTGACCACGCCGTGGCGCGGGTGCGGGCGCTGGACGCCTTCAAGAAAATCAAGAAGGGACAAGACCTATGAACATCCTTGCGATCAGTGGCGCATTGCGACGGGCCTCAACCAATACTGGTCTATGCCGGGCTTTGGCAGACGTTGCCCCCGCTGGCGTTGCTGTTGAAGTTGTAACGCTGCATGGCATTCCGCTTTATGATGGTGACGTTGAAGACGCCCACGGCAAACCTGAGGCCGTGGTCAGCGCTTGATGCAAAAATCAGAGCAGCAGATGGCGTTGTTATTGCAACGCCTGAATACAATTTCTCAATTCCCGGCGTGTTGAAAAATGCGTCGGATTGGTTGTCCCGCGGTGGTTCGCCGTTTCATTGGAAGCGCATCGCCGTGATTGGTGCAGCGGCAGGACCTCTCGGCACAGGGCGTTCGCAGTATCACTTTCGACAAAACCTGCAAGCTTTGGAAGCTATTGTGATGCCGAAGCCTGAGTATTTTGCTGGCGGCAATGAGCAGAAATTCGACGCCAATGGTAATCTAACTGAAGAGGATTCACGCAAGCGATTGAAGAAATGGCTTGAAGCCTATGTGGCCTTCCTCCACGCCAAAATCTAGTGTTACTGTTCTTTAAGCTGCGCCCAAGTGTTCTGGCGTGACAACATCTGCTGTAAGTAAGCCATGTTGGCTTGCACCTGATCTGGCGGCAAATCTTCGCTGGCAATTTGTTTTGCTTCGTCGAAGCGGCCCTGCAAGCCGACGACGAGTGCCAAATTCTGCCGCACACGCGGAGTGGCCTTGGCATTTGGATGTGCCGCAGCTTTCCGCAACATGGTTTCTGCTTCAGCGAGCTTGCCCTGCAGCGCAAAGGACATGGCGGCGTTGTTCATGATGGTTAAATCATCGGGCGCCATTGACAACGCAGCCTGGTGATGTTCGCGGGCTTGGCCAGGTTTGGATTGTTGATCCAGCGTAACAGCTAAAACAGACCGGAGCTGCGCGTCACGCGGGTTCAATTCCACGGCGCGTTCAAGTGTTTCGGACGCGCCAGTCGTATCACCAGCAGATAGTTGCGCGCGACCCAATACACCTTGGGCTTTGACGTCGCCTCTGGTTTGTGTTGCAGCGGACCGTAAAATTTCAATCTGGGCAGGCTTTTGACCGAGTTCGTCGAGTGATTTGGCATAGGCCAAGGTGACGGCGGTATTGGTGGGATCAGACTTCCATTGCTTGCCAAGCGCGTCGGTGCGCTTGAAAGATGGGCCCGCAGCACTTGATGTAGACGCTGTTGTAAGCCCGTCTTCACCCAAGCTTGCTGTTTTGTTTTGGCAAGCAGACAACAACAGACCAGCAGCCAACACCATGCAAAGACCACTTGCCGTTGCAGACAACCCTGCATTTTGCCGCCTAAAACCAAACATAACTTGCTCCCAACCACTTGGGGGATAAGATGGCTTAACAGTCGTCAACAAATGATTAACCATCCGTGTTAAGACTTGGACTGATTCAATTGTTGCCTTCGAGGAGCGTTGTTTGATGTTGAATGCCGGGAAAATCCTTCTGAGTTCAGATAAAAACGCCGTTCCCGTGCGCGTTGTGGCAGCCGCTGACTGGTCGAAAATCAAACGTGAACTCGACACATCGGCACAAAATTGGGCCTGCCGCACAAGGCTTTGAAGCCTCACCTTTGAGCGTGTTGACGCTATTTGACAGGGTGGGACAGCTCAAGTCGGTGCTTGTTGGCGCGAACCGCGCATCGAAGATGATCCCTTTGCCTTGGGCGCCATTTCGTCAAAACTTCCCGTTGCTACATATATGTTTCGCGAACCTCTCGCCAAAGCCGAATTGGTGGCTTTGGGCTGGTGCTTAGAGCTTTACAAATACGATCCCTTGCGCCCCAGCAAAGTGCGTGAGGTGAAACTGGTTTGCCCCAATGGAGGTTGACCGCAATGCTGTTGTTGCGCTCGCCAATGCAAGTTTCGACGTGCGTGACCACGTCAATGCGCCGGCAAATCTGTTTGGCCCAGACGAGCTTGAAGCTGCGGCGCGCAAAATTGCAAAGTTTGGTGGTGCAAAACTGCGCGTCGTATCGGGCGTGCAGCTCAAGAAAGACTTTCCGCTGATCCACATTGTGGGAGCGGCTTCGACGCGGCCCCCGCGCCTCATTGATTTTACCTGGGGTAATCCCAAACATCCGAAGGTCACGCTCGTTGGAAAGGGCGTTTGTTTCGATACAGGCGGACTTGATATCAAACCGTCGTCAGGCATGCTGCTGATGAAAAAAGATATGGGTGGTGCAGCAAATGTGATGGGACTTGCACAACTGATTATGGGCGCGAAACTGAAACTCCGGCTTCGCGTGCTCATTCCGGCCGTTGAGAATTCCATCGCGGGAAATGCTTTCCGCCCTGGAGATGTGTTTCGTTCGCGTAAAGGTCTTACCGTTGAAATTGGCAACACGGATGCTGAAGGGCGCCTCGTGCTTTGTGATGCGCTTGCTCTGGCCGATGAAGAAGCGCCAGAACTTTTGATCGACATGGCGACGCTGACGGGTGCTGCGCGTGTGGCCTTGGGGCCAGACCTGCCACCGTTTTACACTGATGATGATGACGTCGCCGCAGACCTTGCAACGCACGCCATCAAAACCAATGATCCCCTTTGGCGCATGCCGTTGTGGCGGGCTTACAACGCCTTGATTGAAACGCCCATTGCTGACGTCAACAATGCGGGACAAGGAGGCTTTGCGGGCTCCATTACAGCAGCACTTTATCTGAGACGCTTTGTTGAAAAAGCACGTGCGCATGTGCATTTCGACATTTTTGCTTGGGTGCCCACAGCAAAGCCTGGCCGACCCAAGGGCGGCGAACAACAGGCCATGCGCGCACTATTCAGCTATCTCTCGCAGCGATTTAACTGACAAAGTTCTTGCCATGACCCTGCATTTGGAGTGGAATGAAACGGTTCCGAAACGAATTTTCGATAGCGAGTTGCGTACCATGTATCAGCGTTTTTCTTCAGCCCAATCCCTGCAGCTTTGGCACGATGTGGCTTTGGCGCAGGTGCGCGATGATGAACCTGATCTTTCGGTTCGGCAGATCTGTATTCTGTTGACCATCTATTTGGAAGCACCGCCACACACGGTGCGTGACCTGGCAAGGAAACTGAACGTGTCAAAACCCGTCATCACCCGCGCTTTGGACTCGATGGGAAAGCTCGGACTCGTATCACGCCGCCGCGACGAAGAAGACAAACGAAACGTGCTGGTTCAACGCACGGTAAAAGGCGCGCTTTATCTTGAACGCCTCGCGGATCTCATTGCATTGAAAACGGAACGGGTATGACAGTTCTTGATAAGCGCTTGCATGTCTATCGCGATGACTTGGCTGATGTGCGCTTGAAAGGCCAATGTGAGGCCAAGCACTATGTTACAGGTGTTTTAGCGCAATGTGCTGTGCCAGTTGCTGGTGTGCACCGCGCACCTGCTGATGACGCCATGCAACTCACACAGGTTCTCATGGGTGAAGCTGTTTCCGTTTTTGAGCGGCGTAACGGTTGGGCTTGGGTGCAGTTGCGCCGCGACGATTACGTTGGCTATGTGCGCGAAACAGCGCTGACAGCAACGATCAACACCGCGACGCATTTCGTTTCAAACCTGTTTGCGCATTTGTATCCCGGAGCTGATCTGAAAACCCAGCCCGCCATCGGCGTTCCCATGAATGCTGAATTACAGGTAACGGGAACTGATGGTGATTATGCAGCTCTTGCTTCGGGGCATTTCGTTTTTGCACAGCATGTGCGCAAGGAAGCTCTTAGGGATTTTGTTTCGGTGGCCGAACAATTTCTCCACACGCCCTATCTTTGGGGTGGAAAAACTGGGGCTGGCATTGATTGTTCAGGCCTGGTGCAAGTGTCGATGCAGGCCTGCGGCATGACTTGCCCGCGGGATAGCGACATGCAGGAAAATGACCTTGGCCGAGCGGTTGCACAAGTGGATGTTACCCGTGGAGACTTGGTGTTTTGGAAGGGCCATGTTGGCATCATGCGAGATGCTTCAAGTCTGCTTCATGCCAACGGCCATCACATGAAGGTGGTGATTGAGCCCTTGAAGGACGCGGTTGAACGCATTGCTGCCCGGGGCTCTGAGATTACAAGCGTGAAGCGTCTTCAATAACCGCGCGATAGAACAACGAGATTTTCCAACTTGCCGTCCTGCTCAAATCCAAGAATTTGCTTGGCGACATATCGACAAACCGTGGCGGGATCAGAGTCCGCGGCTGAATGCGGCGTTAAGAACACTTTCGGATGCGACCAGAAACGACTTTCAACATTGAGCGGTTCTTTTCGAAACACATCCAGTGACGCGCCATAGAGTTCACCTGCATCAAGCGCTGCAAGAATCTCATCTTCGTTTTGCTGTCGCCCACGACCAGCATTGATCAATATGGGCGCGCCAAAAGGGCCATTGCGGGAGAGTTTGCGAAACAGACTTTGATTGAGAATGCCGTCGGTTTCAGATGTTGCGGGCAGAAGACACACCAGCACGTCGGTACGGGCCAAGAATGCATCAAGCTCGCCCTGCCCCGCAAAGCATTCAACGCCCGGGATTGATTTTCGCGTTCTGCTCCACCCAGCTGTTGGAAATCCCATGACATTGAGCTTGGTGGCAGCGTCTGCACCCAACACACCAAGTCCCATGACGCCCACGCGCAACGCCGAAGCAGCATGCTGAGGAAACTGATCCCAGATCTTGTTGTTTTGATTTTGGTCAATGCGACGCTGTTGGCGATGATGCATCAACACTTGCAACACAACGTGCTCACTCATGCGCATGGTCAAATCCGGATCATTCACCCGTACGATGGGCTTATCCCTTGGTAGACTGGGATCGGACAATATGGCGTCGACACCAGCGCCCAACGAGAAAATGACCTCTAAGTTCGGCAAAGACTTTAAAACGTCTTTTGGAGGGAGCCACGCGGCCGCATAATGAATGTCAGCAACATCCCCCACATCAGGCCAGACCCGTATGCTGCGTTCAGGCATGGCGTTGCGCATATGCTCAGCCCAAGCCTGACCATCCCATGTTGGTGTGACAAACAGAAAAGCGCTCATGATTTCACTAACGGCTTCAAATTCAAAGACGCCGCTAACAGCGCCTTGGTATAGTCTTCCTTGGGTTTAGCAAAAATCTCTTGCGACGAACCACGCTCAACAATCAGGCCATTGCGCATAACGATAACTTCATTGGCAAGAGCGCGCACCACTTTCAAATCATGGCTGATAAAAAGATAGCCGAGATTGTGTTTCGTCTGCAGACTGCGCAACAGATCAACCACTTGGGCTTGCACCGACATATCAAGGGCTGACGTTGGTTCATCCAGCATGATGAATTTTGGTTCCAGCACCAATGCGCGGGCAATAGCAATGCGTTGGCGTTGTCCACCAGAAAATTCATGGGGGAAGCGGTCCATGGTATCCGGGTCGAGACCGGTTTCTGCCAGTGCAGTTGCAACACGGGAACGGCGTTCATCCGCTTTCATGCCAGAATTTTGTATCAACAGGCCTTCTTCAACAATTTGCATTACCGAAAGGCGTGGCGACAAGGACCCAAATGGATCTTGAAATACAACCTGCATATCGCGACGCAAGGGGCGCATGGCCTTGTTGTTCAAACCATCAATACGTTGACCCCGGAAGGTGATGGGGCCTTGCGAAGAAATCAACCTGAGAATGGCAAGACCCAGCGTGGTTTTACCCGAACCCGATTCACCGACGATGCCGAGGGTTTGTCCGGCTTTCACCGCACAGGTCACGCCATCAACAGCCTTGATGTGACCAACGGTGTTGCGGAAGAAGCCGCGCTTGATCGGAAACCAAACTTTCAAGTTGTCCGTTTCAACCAACACTTCGGCCTTGGCATCGATAGGCGGCGGATTTCCGCGCGGTTCTGCAGCCAACAGCATTTTTGTGTAGTCATGTTGCGGATTGGCAAACAAGATTTTGGCAGGCGCCTGCTCCACCACTTTGCCCTTCTGCATCACCACAACATGATCAGCCATATGGCGCACAATGCCAAGATCATGGGTGATCAACAGCAGGGCCATTCCAAATTCTTTTTGCAGGTCTTTGAGCAAAGCCAGAATTTGTGCTTGCACTGTCACGTCCAACGCCGTTGTGGGTTCATCGGCAATGAGCATGTCCGGATTGTTCGCCAGGGCCATGGCAATCATCACGCGTTGGCGCTGCCCACCTGAGAGTTGGTGCGGAAAGTCATGCAGCCGCGTTTCCGGATCGCGAATGCCAACTTTCTTCAACAATTCTACAATGCGCACATCAGCGGCATCACCCTTCAAGTCCTGATGCAGCTCCAAGATTTCACCAATCTGTTTTCGCACCGTATGCAACGGATTGAGCGACGTCATGGGTTCCTGAAAAATCATCGTGATGGTGCGACCGCGCACGCGGCGCAAATCTGCTTCATCACCATCCAGCAGGTTTTCCCCATTGAAGTGAATTTCTCCCGTGGGGTGCGATGCGGCGGGATAAGCCAGAAGCTTCAGTATCGAAAGAGCGGTAACCGATTTTCCAGATCCGAACTCTCCCGACCAAGGCAACGGTCTGGCCTTTGTCGATTGTGAATGACACGCGATCCACAGCGGTGGTTGTTTTGCCGCCTTGGGCAAAAGCGACTGACAGATCTTTGACTTCAAGCAAACTCATGCAAAGGTTTTCCGTGGATCAAGTGCATCGCGCACAGCTTCGCCAATGAACACCAAGAGTGTGAGCAGAATTGAAACGACGAAGAAGGCCGTAAAGCCAAGCCAGGGTGCGAATAGATTGTCTCGACCTTGTTTCACCATCTCGCCCAAGGATGGCGAACCTGGTGGCAGTCCGTAACCCAAAAAGTCCAGTGCTGTCAGCGTGCCAACGGAGCCTGAAAGAATAAACGGCATGAAGGTGATAGTCGAAACAAGAGCGTTCGGCAAAAGATGCTTCCACATGATTTTTGCGTCGCTTAAACCCAATGCTTTGGCAGCTCTCACATACTCGAAATTCCGTGCACGGAGGAACTCAGCCCTCACAACGCCAACAAGGCCTGTCCACGAGAATAATACCAATATCGAAAGCAGCAGCCAGAAGCTTGGCGTGATGAAGGCACCCATGATCAGCAAGATATAAAGTGTGGGAAGAGACGACCAAATATCGATGAAGCGTTGGAACAGCAAATCTGTCCAGCCGCCGAAGTAGCCTTGTACAGCACCTGCCGCGAGACCGATGATGGATGACACGAATGTCAGGATCAAACCAAAGGCAACAGAGATACGAAAACCATAGATCATGCGCGCCACCACATCGCGAGCATCATCGTCGGTGCCGAGCCAATTCATATTTCCCCAAATGCATTGAGGGTCTTCGCCTTTGAGCGGATACTTCGCGCAAGCTGCTTCACGGTCCAAACGGAACGCCGGGCGTGAAGGCGCAGGGGAAGGTACTTCGCGATTGTTGGTGTTGTAGGAATAGCGAATGGGTGGCCAAATCATCCAGCCATTGGCGTTGATTTCCTCTTGGTTCACGGTGTCGCGAAAATCCGTATTGGCGAGGAAGCCACCAAACATGGTTTCGGGATAATCGCGCCACAACGGAAAAAGAATCTCGCCCTTGTAGGACGCCAGCAGTGGGCGATCATTGGCAATCAATGGTGCAAACATCGACAGCACAAACAGCACCATGAAGATGATGAAGGACCAGTAGCCACGCCTGTTGGCTTTGAACAAATTCAGACGGCGGCGATTGATGGAGGAAAGGTTCTTAAACAGCATGGTCAAGTTTCACGCGATTCAAAATCAATACGGGGATCGATCTTGGTGTAAATCAAATCGCTGATGAGGGCGATAACCAGCCCCAACAGCGTCATAATGTAAAGGTTGGCGAAGAGAACGGCATAGTCACGTTTCTCGACGGACTTGAAAGTGAAATAACCAAGACCATCCAGTGAGAAGGCTTGCTCGATCAGCAAAGATCCGGTGAAGAAGGCTGATAAAAATGCACCCGGAAATCCTGCAATCACCAGCAACATGGCATTGCGGAAAACGTGACCATAGAGCACGCGCTTTTCCGTCAAGCCCTTGGCACGGGCGGTGACGACATATTGTTTTTTGATTTCATCAAGGAAAGCGTTTTTCGTGAGCAATGTCATAGTCGCGAAACTTGATACACCCAGCGCCAGAAGCGGCAACGTCAAATGCCACGCATAGTCTTTGAGTTTGCCCCACCAGGACAGCGTGCTGAAATTGTCAGACGTGAGGCCGCGCAAGGGGAACCAATCCCAATAGCTGCCGCCTGCAAACAGCACGATCAGAATGACGCCGAAAATGAAGTTGGGAATGGCGTATCCCACAATGATCACCGCCGATGTCCAGATGTCAAAGCGTGAGCCGTCACTCACTGCCTTCTTGATGCCCAAGGGAATTGAGATGAGATAGGAGACCAACGTTAACCACAGGCCAAGTGAAATCGAGACGGGCAACTTCTCACCAATCAGCGACAGAACGGTTCGATCATTGTAGTAGCTCGTGCCAAAATCAAAACGCAGATAATTCCACATCATCATCAGAAAGCGTTCGTGCGGCGGTTTGTCGAAGCCAAACTGTATCTCGAGCTTTTTGATGAATTCAGGGTCCAAACCCTGTGCACCGCGATATTTTGCACTCGCCTCTTCGGTGCCAATGTTTTCACCGCCGCCATCAAGTCTGGAGCCGCTTTCACCGGGATTATCAAGTTGCGAAATGATCTGTTCAATGGGGCCGCCCGGCACAAATTGCGCGATCACAAATGTGAACAGCATCACCCCCAACATCGTGGGAATGATCAGCAGCAGGCGTTTCAGAATATAGGAGCCCATGGGTTTTACGTCTTCTTCAATTTCGCATCGCCAACGGCATCAAACCACCAGATGTCTGGATAGCCTAGGGCATAGCCCGGCATGTTTTCAGGGTGCTGCACACGTGTCCAATAGGCCACCCAATCCTCAGGCTTCCACCACATTGGAACAACATAATGATTGGCCATCAAAACTCGGTCCATGGCTTTGGTGGCAGTGATTTGTGATTTTCGATCTGGAGCCAGAATGATTTTTTCAACGAGCGTATCGATGGCAGGATTTTTAATGCCGATGTAATTTCGGCCATTTTTTTTATTCGCAAATTCACTGCCAAAAAATTCACGCTGTTCGTTGCCGGGCGACAGGCTTTGTCCCCACGACGCGACTATCATGTCGTAATCGAATATCTCTTGCACGCGCTCATATTGTGCGGGATCAACAGTTCGAATTGCTACATCAAAACCCAGAAGCTGCAATTGCTCCTTATAAGGGAGTGCGACACGCTCAAAAGCAACAGAATCTAAAATGATCTCAATCTTGAAGATCTCACCGTTGGTATTTTTCAGTATTTGCTTCGTCCCAACTTTTTGCGCCACCCAACCCGCTTCGCTGAGCAAGCGTTGTGCTTCCCGAAGATTTTTGCGTCTGTCTTGTGGTGTGGTGTTGGTTGGGTTTTGAAACGACGTTGTGAAAACCTCGGCAGGAATTTGGCTGCGCAAGGGTTCCAGTAACTTCAATTCATCTGCATCAGGCAGGCCTGTGGCTTCAAGTTCTGAATTGTTGAAGTAACTGCGCGAGCGTTGGTAAACGCCATAGAATAAATTCTGATTAGCCCATTCAAAATCAAAGGCCAGATTGAGGGCTTGTCGTACACGCACGTCTTGAAACTTGGTGCGCCTGATATTGAGGCCCCAAGACTGCATGCCGGACACACCTTTTTTAGGCAATGGCCTCACGCTTCACACGCCCTTCGGTAACAGCCGGAAAACCATAAGACGTCGCCCATTGTTTTGAAGATGATTCCAAAATGATATCAAAGGCGTCAGCTTTGAAAGCCTCGAGCAATATGTTGCGGTCAAGATAGTACTGCACTTCCACTTCATCAAAATTGTGCGTGCCAACGTTCACAGGCAAGTCTTTGCCCCAATAGTCTTTGACGCGACGCAGAACATAGGACGAGCCGGATTTGACCGATGCAACTTCATAGGGGCCGGAGCCCAACAGCGGTTCCAGAGTTGTGGCGGCAGGATTGCGCTGTTTGCCGCTTGCGTCTTTACCCGTCCACCAATGCTTGGGCATGATGGCGAGTTGCCCTGTAATATGCGGCAATTCGCGATTGCCTTTGACGCTAAAAAGGAAGGTCACTTCGCGTTCGCCGGTTTTTGCGACACGGGCAATGTCTTTGTAATATGCAGCGGCGGCGGTGCTGTTGGCTTTCTGCGATTCGAAACTGAATATCACGTCTTCTGGTGTGATGGGCATGCCATCATGGAAACGCGCCTCGGGGCGCAGTTTAAAAACAACTTGCGAGAAGTCTTCCGGGTACCAGAAACTTTCTGCAATCAAACCGTAGGCCGCCGATGGTTCGTCAAGTGGCTGAAAGGTCAAAGTTTCATTGACGCCCGTGCTGGCCACATCACCATTGAGCGTGAATGGATTGATACTGTCAAAGGAACCGAGCGTAGCAATTCGGATGCGCCCAGCTTTTGGTGCTGTCGGATTGACGTAGTCAAAGTGCTTGAAGCCCGCTTTATATTTCAAGGGCTGGATCAACGTGTCACCGTGTAGGAACACCCGTTCCTCGGCCAACGCAACACGAGAGGCAAATGGCAATGAGGGCGTGAAGCTTGCCAATTGCAACAGCTGTCGCCGGGTCAAAGTCATAGGCTCGCAGTTCTCCCTGTGATTCGTAGATTATTCATACGCTGCCTTATGTACAAAACAAAACACCGGCATAGGGTGCCGGTGTTTTTTAAATCCAGAAGTGAAGCTTAAATCAAGGAGCCGGGAAGGGCTTTGGCGCGTCTGAGAGCGACGCCAGATAGGCGAGGATGTCGGCGCGTTTTTTGTCATTGCCGATGCCACCAAAGGCCATTTTGGTGCCTGCGATGTATTTCTTCGGGGCCTTCAAGAAGGCATTGAGATTGTCGTATGACCACTTTTCAGCTGATTTGGCCTTGGCACCTTCGGAATATGCAAAACCAGGGGCCGCTGCAATTCCGCGCTCGACAATTTCATACAATGCTGGACCAACCTTGTTGGCTCCGCCTTTTTCAAAATTGTGGCAGGCCGCACAGGCTTTTACACCAGCAGCGCCTTTGGTAGCGTCGGCAGAAGCCAACAGTGTGCCGAGCGAAACAGCTGCTTCTCCGCCGCCTGCGGCCTCTTCAGCTTCAGCAACTTCAATCAAAAAACCTTGCTTGTCTTGCTGAGGGGCATCGGCATGAAACAAAACGTCACTTAAGCTTTGCAGTCCAAATACCAAAAGGGCCGTGCCCAAAATTGCGCCCGATATCTTGTTGAAGGTCCAGCTGTCCATAATTGTTCCCAAACAGGTTAGAATTTGGAACGCTAACTAATGCTTTGCCCTTCGCCCTGCAACTCATATAAAGGTCGCAGCATAAATTCCCGCTGGCCAGCCCGTAAACCTATGATCGATCACCAGAATACCATCATTGTCATCCCCGCCCGCATGGCCGCCGCCCGGCTTCCGGGAAAGCCCATGGCTGACATTAACGGTAGCCCGATGATTGTTCACGTCTGGCGCCGGGCAGTGGAAGCGAAACTTGGACATGTTTTGGTGGCGGCCGGTGAAAGCGAAATTGCAACCGCCATCCTCGACCAAGGTGGTGATGCCATTATCACCTCGCCATATCTCAAATCGGGTTCAGACCGGGTGGCGGCTGCATTGGCATTGCGCGATCCGGATCATCAATTCAGCTACGTTATCAACCTTCAGGGTGACTTGCCAACGGTTGAGCCACTTGCTGTCCGGCGCTGTTTGGCTGGTCTTACCAACGACAGGGTCGATATCTCTACTGTTGCCACACAGATTTATTCTGACGCCGACCGCGACAATCCCAACATCGTCAAAGCTATTGCCCCTCTGGGCGACAACCGCGAAGTTGCTTTTGCACGTGATTTTGTGCGCCAGCTTTCAGCCGAACACAAAGCACCCTATTGGCACCACATCGGTATCTACGCTTATAAGCGATCGGCACTCGAACGCTTCGTTGCCTTACCGCAATCACAACGCGAGAAGGACCGCTCGCTCGAGCAGATGCGCGCCCTCGACAATGGCATGAGAATCGCCGTGGTGCATGTCGACGGTGTACCCATAGGCGTCGACACGCCTGCTGACCTAGAAGTTGCCCGCCGCATTTTGAAAGACATATGAGATCTATGACTGCAAAACCAAAAATATCCTATCAGGGTGAACCTGGAGCCAACTCCCATATTGCGTGTCTTGAAGCACAACCCAATTGTGAACCAATGGCGTGCCGCACATTTGAAGATGCATTCCAAGCAGTGAAAGACGGATCAGCTGCGCTGGCCATGATACCCATCGACAATTCTGTGGCGGGACGCGTTGCTGATATTCATCACCTGATGCCAGAGTCTGGCTTGTCGATTATTGGTGAACACTTCTTGCCCGTGCATCATCAATTGCTCGCCGTGAAGGGCGCTGATGCGAAAGGCATTAAATCTGTTTACAGCCATGTGCATGCTCTGGGGCAATGCCGCAAAGTTATAAAAGCGCGCGGATTAAAAGCGGTTGTCGCCGTTGATACGGCTGGTGCTGCACGCGAACTCTCTGAAATTAAAGACAAATCCCGTGCTGCTATTGCGTCGCGCTTGGCGGCTGAAATTTATGGTCTCGAGATTGTGCAACAAGACATTGAAGACGAAGCACACAACACAACACGCTTTGTCATTCTCTCGCCGAAGCGCTCTGATGCGAAAGCTGACGGTTCGCCCGTTGTTACAAGTTTTGTATTCCGTGTACGGAACGTTCCAGCAGCTCTATATAAAGCCATGGGTGGTTTTGCCACGAACAGCGTCAACATGACGAAATTGGAGTCATACCAACTCGAGGGTCAATTCTCGGCCACGCAATTCTATGCCGACATCGACGGCCACCCTGACGACAAAAACGTGAAACTCGCTTTCGAAGAACTCGCGTTTTTCACGTCCTATGTCAAAATTCTGGGTGCCTACCCTGCCAGCCCGTTCCGTGCTGAAATTGCACGCTTGCGCTGACATTGCATTAGGAGATCCGCTTCAGCGCCGCCTGCGCCAGGTGCCATGCAATAGCGTCGGGCCTTGAAGCGTGGAGCCCTTGCGGGTGGGTGCGGTCAAGCATTGACTTTAACTCGTCTGCATCAAACCAGCGCGCTGTCTCAATTTCCGTTTTATCAATCGTCAACTCTTCGTCGTCGGTTTCGCCAATCATCCCAATCATCAAGCTTGAGGGATAAGGCCACGGTTGGCTGGCAATATAGTCAACCCTTCTTACAGACACACCAACCTCTTCTCTCACTTCGCGACGCACCGCGTCTTCGATGGTTTCGCCGGGCTCCATAAAGCCAGCGAGTGTTGAATACATGCCATCAGGCCAAGACGATTGCCTGCCCAGCAATGTGCGCTTGCCTTTGCAGACAGCCATGATCACGACGGGATCCGTGCGGGGGAAGTGGTCTGCGCCACAGGCGTTGCAATGGCGTCGGTAGCCGGCATCCAAGACAACAGAAGGTGCTCCGCATCTCGCACAAAACCGATGCGTGTCGTGCCAGTGAATCAAACTTCGTGCTTGCGCCAAAATCGATAATTCTTCCTTCGGCAACAGACCGTCGATCATTACGCTTCTTAAGGATTTTAACGAATCACTGTGCGCGACTGGAATTGCAAACCAAGTTGTTCCTGTTTTATCCTCACCCAACAGTATGGCCTCGGCATCGTTGTCCGGTCGGATGAGATCGAGCGCATCATCCTTGAACAGCGCGCTATCTCCATTGATCTTCACAAATCGACTTGTTGCCATTTTACGGCGCTTTTCCAGCTCAAGGAGCTCCGTGCGCTGGGCTGAAAGTCGGTCGAGTGGTGAATGGGCATAGGCGAAAGCGAACACGGTCAAAGTCTCTTCTGGTCAGTTGCGGAAATGAATCAGTCCAAAAAACAGGAACTTAACTGAATCTTTACCAAGAACGTTAACTTTCAGGGGAATTCAATAGATGGCCACCAACTTTGGTGTGACGTCTCGGTGATTTTTTTGAGGGCTGTTTATCAGTCTGGGGAGTTTTAGTGATGAAGCCAGGGGTTCCTTGGAGCGTCAAAGGCATTGAGCCTGATGCACGTGAAGCGGCAAAGACCGCGGCGCGCCGTTCTGGCATGACGCTGGGTGAATGGCTGAACAGCAAAATTCTCGAAACGTCCGATGACATTCCTGACATGCGCCCTGATTTTTCCACGATGTCGCGTGCAGCTGCACCTGCGTCGTCACATGCACTTGAGCGCACAGCCAACCGCCTTGAAGACATTGCTGAACAACTTTCACGTCTTTCACGTCGCGATGCAGATACCGCTCAACGCGTTTCAGCACCGGTTGAGAATCGTGCGGTGGAACAAGAGGCCTTGCACAAAATTCTCGGCCGCGTCGAAAGCAACGAACGGCAGACTGTAGAAGCTTTCACAGCCGTAAATGATCGCTTGTCTATTCTTGGTCGCCAGATGGCGCAGGCTGCGAAGCCACGTGATGCTAAGCCTGAAGACAATCCCGGCTATGTGGCTCTTGAAAAAGCTGTGCGCAACATTGTTGAGCACATGGAAACATCGGAAAAGCGCACACGCGACAATTTCAAGTCGCTGCATGATCGTATGTCGGCCATGTCGCAAAAAGCGGCTGCAGCACCAGCTGATTCCGTATCAAAGCAAGCGCCTGCCTTCTCGCAGCTTGAGGCCCGCCTTTCGGACTTGGCAAAGCGCGTTGAACGCAGCGAAACGGGTTCCACACAATCCACTTTGCCAGACCTGTTGAAGGCTGAGCTGACTGAACTTGCAAATCGTATTGATACGGTGCGTGAAACTTCAGAGACTTTGGCCACGCGCGCGCAAACCCAAGCTGTGCAAACCAGCCAACAGGAACTGCGCGCCATTGAAAACCGCATTGTCGGTTTGATCAAGGAAGCCCAAAGTTCGCTTTCAGGAAACGCTGCCGGACCTGCAGAAATGCAACGTTTGCGCGGCGAAGTTGAACGCCTGAACGCGCGCATTGATGAAGCCCACGACGCCCAATCGAATGGCGGCGACGTGATGGCACTTCGTGCCGCAGTAGAACAATTGTCGACCCGTGTTGCACAAGGCCCTGACATGCGCCCACTGGCAGACATGGATCGCCGCATTCTTGAACTCACGCAACAACTGGAAAAGACCCAGGCCCAAACACGGCAGATATCCACAGGTTTCATGAACTTGAACGTCGCATGGCGGAGCTGGATCAGAAACTGAGCGAAGCCGCTGTCGGTCGTGGCGGCGCTAAATCAGACGAAATCGAAGATCGCCTCAGCGATATTGCAACACGCGTTGGCCGTACCGAGCAACAACTGGGGTCTTTGGAAACCATTGAACGCGCCGTCAACCAATTGTTTGACAGCATGGAACAACAACGCACGTGGACGCAGGACGTTGCAGATTCAGCGGCAAACCGCGTGGCGCAACAGTTCATGGCACAAGCACCGCAGTCTGTTTCACTCGGCGGCGCGCCCGAAATTCAAGCCTTGCAGGATGGCTTGCAAGCGGTTCGTGCGGCGGCTGATGGTGCTGAAACACGCAATCAAGAAACATTGGAAGCCGTTCACGAAACTTTGGAGCATATTGTGTCCAAGCTTTCTGAGCTTGAAACGGCAACGATTGGCCAACGTGTTGCAGCAGCCGTTGCAGCTCCTATCGCAGCAGCGCAAGTTTACGGCAATCCACTTGAAGAACAACAAGAACAAACGCATGAGTGGGCTGATCCAGAACCAACTCTCACTGTAAACAACCCATTCGCAACTGCAGATGAATTAGCTGCACCGCATGATCCACTTCTCAGTGAGCCACCCGTTGAAGCCGTAAATCCATTTGATGCGATTGTTGAAAATTCACGCATCGAATCCGAACTGTCGTCATTGGAAAGCGCTGCAGCTGTGGGTGGCGACGACTTTATCGCTGCTGCACGCAGGGCTGCGCAAGCAGCTGTAACGCCAAAGAGCATGCTGTCTGGCATCGCGCCCGGTGCTGCGCGGATGAGCGAAGAGACTTCCAAGAAAATCCTCAATCTGGGTTTCTTAAAAGCCAAGAAAAAAACCAAAGCGGCTGCACCAGCGCCGGGCTTGACGGGTGAATTGAAGCATCCACCGGGCTTCAAGCCAGCCAACACCAACAACGACACCAAAAAGCGCAAATACATTATCATGGGTATTGCTTTGCTGGCTGCAGTTTCGGTGTTTACATTCAACATGCTGGGTCAGGCAAAGAAAGCCAAAACGCCTGCTCAGCCCACCGCCATCGAACAACAGCTAGCCCAACAGCAAACCTGCTCCGGGCACCACACGGCTCAGCCACCACAAGCCAAGCCCGCAGAACTTGAAAGCATGTTGGTGCCTGAAGGCGCAGACCCTGTTCTGACAGGCTCGATTGAACAAGCAGGCCAGACCAATATGGCCGCGCTGATCGAAGGCTCAGCTTCTGCGGCAGAAGATTTGCCACCTGCCAATGCAGGCAGCATGCAATTGCGTGAAGCCGCTGCGATGGGCAATGCTGAAGCGCAATTCATCATCGCGACGCGATATTTGAATGGCGAAGACGGCGTGGTGCAGGACTTTGCAAAAGCTGCCTATTGGTATGGCAAAGCCGCGGCAACAGGCAATGCGCCCGCACAGTATCGCCTTGGCACACTGTACGAGCGCGGCAAAGGTGTGGCGCGTGACATGAACGCTGCACTCGGATGGTATGAACGCTCCGCCGCCTTGGGAAATGTGAAGGCGATGCACAATGCAGCCGTTCTCTCGGCTGGAAATGAACAACGCGAGCCAGACTATGCCCGCGCTTTCAAATGGTTTTCACTTGGTGCAGCACATGGCTTGAAAGACAGCCAGTTTAACTTGGCTGTACTTCTGGAGCGTGGCCTTGGCACCAAAGCAAACGCCAAGGAAGCCCTGTTCTGGTATTCGATGGCTGCCAAGCAAAGCGATGCAGAAGCTGGCAAGCGTTCGGACAAAATTGCAAAGACGCTGCCACCAGCTGACTTGCAAGTGACTGAGAAGCGACTTCGCAACTGGACGCCAGAAATTGCACCTGACGCTGCCAACACCATTGCGGTTCGCGATGCGGCTTGGAATGCAGCGGCACCTGACGCCGGCTAATCACGCCAATCTTTGATATGGAAAGCAGTGGATGGCGGCTTTGCCGATCATCCACGCTTTTGTTTGTGCAGGGTCAAGCAACCCCGCAAAGGCTTGCGACTTGATATTCATTGCACCCGTGTAGCTGCCAAATGCTGGAACAATAATGCGACGGTGATCAGCTACCACGCATTTGGTGCGAATGTGGTGGCCACGCTGCACTATTGATGCGCCCGGGTGCAAATGCCCCGCAATTTCTAATTCGCCTTCATTCAAGCGCTGCGGAATATGGCGTAATGTGACACCCGATAAGGCAAGCGCTTCAACACAGGAGCCGCCCAGTTTGGTATGGACGTGTGGATCGTGATTGCCCGAAATCCAGATGGTTTCAATGCGCGAAGTAATGGCAAGCAAGCGTGATTGCATCATCATCACGTATCTCGTCATGAGCCACGCCATCGTGAAAACTATCCCCCAGCAACACCAGCTTTTTAGCTGATGTGTCCAGCAACACCCGGTCCAACATATCCAACGTCACAGTCGTATCATAGGGTGGCACATGCACGCCACGCCTGGCCAAGCTGGCGCCCTGCTCCAAATGTAAGTCCGCCACCAGCAGCATTTTCTCATCGGCCAAGAACAACGCACCTGACATGTCAGGCACAAATGTGAGATCGCCCAACGCTATGGTATGTTGCTTAGACAAGCCGTGTGGCCTCGTCCATGAGTTGTTCAGCGGCTTCGGCGAGAAGGGCATCATGGGCTTCGCCGCTAACAGATTCGCGGGCAATGTCCAACAACACGGGAACCGCCAATGGTGAAACGCGGTCCAGCGCTTGGTGCACAATGTGGTTTTTGATACGCTTTAACATGGCACCCAATCGATGAACGTCAATCAAACCCTCAGCAGCATCATCCCACGCCGCGCGCAATAAAATGTGATCGGGTTGATGGGTGCGTAAGGCGTCATAAATCAAGTCTGTATTCACCGTCACTTGCCGAGCCGTTCGTTCTTTGCCCGGCATGCGTTTTTCAATGAGGCCCGCGATGAGCGCCACATTGCGAAAGGTGCGTTTCATCAAGTTCGATTCCGCCAGCCACGCATCTAGATCATCGCCCAGCATATCTTCATCGAACAGCATGCCAAGCGACAATCGCCCTGTTGCAATCATGTGGGACAGATCTGACACGGTCCAAATGGCGAGGGAATATTCTGATGCGACAAAACCTAATGGCTTGGCACCCCAGCGCTCCAACCGCCGCGTCAACAGCATACCCAAAGTCTGCTGCGCCAATCGCCCTTCAAAGGGGTAACAAACTAGATAATGCTTCTCATTGCGTGGAAAGGTTTCCACAAGCATTTGGTCGGCACGCGGCAAAACGGAAGCGTAGCGCTGCGTGGATAACCAATCGCGCACTTGTAGCGGCAAGTGTTTCCAACGATCAGGTGATGCCAATATTTCTCGTACCCGCTGCGCCAGATAAGTGGAGAGCGGAAATTTTCCGCCCTGATACGAGGGTATACGCGGTTCGGCTCCGGGTGCTCGCGTCACCAATGCGCCAAACTCATCCATGCCTTCAAAACGCAACACTTGGCCTGAAAACAAAAATGTATCCCCGACAGTCAATTGACTGAGGAACCATTCCTCCACCTCGCCCAAGGGAAATCCACCAGTGACAACCTTCTTGCTGCCGACACGGCGCACTTTGGCAAGCCGCACTTTCAACAGTCCCTCTTCGACGATAGTGCCGATGTTCATGCGCCAATCCTGCGCAATGCGCGGATGCGCCAAACGCCATTGGCCATCGGCTTGCAGTTTCAACTTGGCATAACGCGCATAGGACTTGAGAGCGTAGCCCCCCGTGGCGCAATAATCCAAAACCTGATCAAAAATCTCGCGCGCGAGATGCCGGAAGGTAAATGCGGAGGTGACTTCGCCAAATAATGCGTCGGCGGAAAATGGCCCGGAACAGGCGCAGCCCATGATGTGTTGCGCGAGGCAATCGAGTTTCAACACACTTGGATATTGCGTATCTTGGGCATTCTCGCGTGCCGCCTCAACGGCTGCTTCGCATTCCAACACTTCAAAACGATTGGACGGGACCAGAATGGCATTGCTTGATTCTTCCAAACGGTGATTGGCGCGGCCGATGCGCTGCAACAAGCGGCTTGAACCCTTGGGCGCGCCAATGTGAATGACCAAATCGACGTCACCCCAATCAATGCCAAGGTCGAGGGTTGATGTACACACCACGGCGCGCAACCGATTGTCGGCCATGGCCTGTTCCACTTTGCGACGTTGTGAAATATCAAGCGAGCCGTGATGCAGCGCAATCTGCAGATTGTCTTCATTCACTGTCCACAATTCTTGAAACATCACCTCAGCCTGCGAGCGTGTGTTGACAAACACCAACGCCATGCGGGCTTTCAAAATTTGTGCATAAACATCTTTCACAGCATAGCGTGTGGTGTGCCCGGACCATGGAATGCGTTCTTCAGACTCCATGATTTGGATTGTTGGTGGCGCACCGGGGGATCCTAACACCAGTGGCACCGGCGGTGTTCCCGTGGGTGCCAACCACGCACATAAAACTTCTGGATCGGCAACCGTTGCTGATAATCCAACCAAACGCACATCTGGTGCCAAGGCTTGCACCCGCGTCAAAGCCAGCGACAGCAACACACCGCGCTTGTTGGTGACCAGCGAGTGCAATTCATCGATGATGATGCATTTCAGACTGCGCAACAGGTGTGCCGCCGCAGGATCAGCAATCATCAAGGTGACCTGTTCAGGCGTGGTGATCAAAATATCCGGCGGATTGGTGCGAATGCGTTTCCTTTTTGAAACAGGCGTATCACCTGTCCGAGTTTCGATAGTGATCGGCAGCCCCATATCCACAACCGGGTTTTCAAGGTTGCGGGCGATGTCGACGGCCAGCGCTTTCAACGGCGAAATATACAGCGTGTGAATACCATAGGATTCATGTGGCTCAGCCAGTTCATTTAACGTGGCCAAGAAGCCTGCCAAGGTTTTGCCACCGCCCGTGGGTGCGATCAGCAAAGCACTTTCACCCGCTCGACCATGGCGCAACATTTCAAGCTGATGCCCACGCGGACGCCAGCCCTTGTAGTCAAACCAATCCGAAATCTTGTGATGCAAATCAGCCATGTTGATGGGGAGCTTGACGCCTCAAGAACAAAAGCGCAACGGGAGATCATGAGCGAACTTCAGCAACAACCGGTTTCCCACTGGGGCATTTTGCGCATCGCCCTGCCCATTATGCTGTCGAATGTGACCGAACCGTTGATTGGTGTTGTGAACACAGCAGTTGTCGGTCAATTGCCGGAAGCACATTTGATAGGCGGAGTTGCTGTTGGCTCGCTGATTTTTTCATTCCTGTTTTGGGGCTTTGGCTTCTTGCGGCTTTCCACCAGTGGTCTCTCCGCACAAGCTACAGGTGCTGGCGATGCAAAAGAAGTTGGGGCCATCGTCTGGCGCAGCTTATTGATAGCCGTTGTCGTGGGCTTGGCATTGATTGTGCTGTCGCCCATCTTGAAGCCACTATCAGTGTCATTGATGGGTGGTTCGCGCGACGTGCAAGAGGCTGCCACAACTTATTTCAGTTATCGGATTTGGGCAGCTCCTGCAGCGCTTGCCAATTTTGCGATACTCGGCTGGTTCATCGGGCAAGGCCGCACCAGCGTGGCCCTGATTACTCAACTGGCACTCAACGTCACCAACATGGCCATGAGTGCGCTGTTGGTTTTGTATTTTGATTTCAACATTGCAGGCGTCGGTATGGCCGTGTTGATTGCCGAATATGCCGCTGTGGCAATCGGACTTTTATTTGTGTTCCGCCGCCTCAAACAATTGCAGCAGCCCTTCGATCGCGCTTACATTTTTGATGCTGCCAAAATCAGAAACCTAATTACTGCCAATGCCGACATGATGATCCGAACTGTGTGCTTGTTGTTTGCCTTTGCATGGTTCACATCGCGTGGCGCACGCAATGGTGATGTGGCGGTTGCCGCAAATTCAGTGCTGTTGCACATGTTTGAAGTGGCCGCCTACATGATCGACGGTTTTGCCTATGCGGCTGAGGCCTTGGTGGGGCAAGCCATTGGTGCCAAGGACCGCGGTCGCTATAGCAAGGCAATCACACTGTCTACCGGTTGGGTCATGGCGTTTGGTGCAATCGCCTCGCTTTTGATTTGGTTGTTTGGTGCGCAGTTTATTGACGTGATGACGGTAAACCTTGAGGTTCGCGCATTTGCCCGGCAGTATTTGTTCTGGGCGGCGATAACACCTTTTCTGGGCGCTGCCTGCTTTCTCTATGACGGCATTTTCACAGGTGCCATGGCTACGCGGGAAATGCGCAACATGATGGTGCTTTCGCTGGGGGCTTACATGTTGGCATGGTTGGTCTTCGAAAGCCGCTACGGCAATCACGGGCTATGGGCTGCTCTCAGCATTTTCTTTATTGCACGCAGTTTATTATTTGCAGCAAGATTACCTTCGATCAAGGCGAGAGCATTTCAACCCGCCTGATACCTCGCAATCGCTGAACGCTCCAGCGCGGCTGTTGTCAGCTTATCCAGGCTTAAGGCATCGCGCAGAATGGCAAGGAAGCGCAGTTCCTCCCTGCCCACGGCCAAATCCACCGCCGCCACTTCAACGGCAAGAGCATAAGCTGTTTCCCGCAAGCGCAACGGAAGTTGGTCGCTGACCAATTCCAGCACCGTGGTCATGCCTTCGCTCATTTGCAACATGTCGCCGGCCTCTTGGGCCACAGTTGCCAAACGCGTGCGATCAAAGCTTTTGAATACAGGCAACGAACGCACGAGAATATCAATCTCGGCCAATTCCTCAGGATTGATCTTGCCTTCCACCCCCGACATCATCACCATGACATAGATAAGGGCCTGTTCATTGCTGATGGTTCCGGACATTATAAATTCCTCGTTGATTTGGGGGTAGTATTGCAGAAGCCGCTCACGGCCTCAATCGCTTCCACCAAACCCATGCGCTCAATGGCCACACCTTCGGGAAAAGCCGTTGAGAACCGCGAGGCCAGACGCGAGTCGAGGACGACGAAGCAGCCCTTGTCCGACGACGAGCGGATCAAACGTCCAAAGGCTTGGCGCAGCCGCAAACGCACGGTCATGTCGACATAGCTATTGCCGCCAAACGCTTCCTTCCGGGCCTTCTCTAAAATATTGGGCGTGGACCACGGCACACGGTCCATGACGATCAATCGCAGAGAATCTCCCGGCACATCCACGCCATCGCGCACGGCATCGGTGCCTAACAAACAGGCATCATGTTCTGCACGAAACAAATCCACCAGCGTGGCGGTGTCCATGGGGTCCACATGCTGGGCATAAAGCGGCAGACCTTTTTCACTCAACGGTTTGGCAATGCGTTTTTGTACGGCTTTCAAACGTGAGATCGCCGTGAACAACCCAAGTGCGCCACCGCCTGATGCAAAAAACAATTCGCGGTAAGCCGCTGCCAATTGGTCCATGCTGTCACGTGACACATCATTCACAACAATCACCCGCGCGCGTTTTGGATAGTCAAACGGCGAGGCAAAGTGTTCGCGCTTCACAGGGTAAGGCAGATGCACGGCACCGGTGCGCATCTCCGCATTTTCCCAATCATCGGGCACATTGGGGGGACGGTCTTTGAGGGTGGCCGAGGTGATGATCACACCATCAGCAGGCCGCAGCACGGCAAGCGCCAAAGGCTCAGTCGGGTCCAGCCAGTGTGAATGCAGACCCACGTCGACTTGCCATTGCCCCTGTTGTTCCACCGAGAACCATTCCACCATCAACACATTGGGTTCGCCATTCAAACGCTGCAGCATGGCAAGCCAGCCGCCGAGCATTAATTCTCCGCGCCGGCGCAGCGAGCGTGACATGGCTTCAATGCGGCCGCGCTCGTGGGTTGAAAGTTCTGCGGCTTCATCATCCAGTTTCAAGGCCAGTGCTTTAGCTAAACGCTCCATCGGGCGCTTCAAATTCATAAGGGCATCCGCCAAATCAGATGCGGCTGCACTTAAGCCTTCAATCAAAGGCAGGCATGCAGTTTCGAGCGAGAACCCGGTTTCACTTTCATCCCGTGCAATCACCTGTTGGCGCACCAGTGTGAAAAACTGTTCGGTCACGCCATCGGGTCTGCCATCGTGAATGCGGCGCATATGGCCTGCCGCAGGTAACACACGTGCCGCGCGGACGACTTCGTCCAGCATGGCTGATGTGCCATCGTCATCATTGACAAGATCGCCCAAGCGATCGGCAAGTCCACGACCCCGACGGCGCTCGGTTTCAGGCCCGCGTAACCAACGGCGCAATTCAGCAGCTTCCTGCGCCGAGAGATGCGAGGAGAACGCCCCATCGGCAGCGTCAAACAAATGATGGCCCTCATCAAACACAATGCGCTTCAAACCGCCGGGTGCTGCTTCTTCCTCGTCGGTGACGGCCTGCCCAAGGGCATAGTCAACCGCAGCTTGGTGCATCACCAGCGCATGATTGGCAATAACAAGCGAAGCGTTGCGCGCGGCACGTTGGTTTTTTTCAATGAAGCAACGCTTATAGTGTTGGCAGGCAACATAAATGCATTCGCCGCGGCGGTCGGTCAGGCCTAAACTTTGTGGTGTTGGATGTTTGACCTCACCTTCAAAACCCGTTTCTGGAAACAGGCCATAAATCCAGGACGGAAAATCGCCGCCAATCAAATCACCATCGCGCGAATGTCTGGCCCAGCGCGCCAGCAAAACAGCCATCAAGGCACCGCGCGGGCCTTGTGCCTGCAGCTTCCCAAAACTTTCTTGCATGTTCAAAAGGCAGAGATAGTTTTCGCGACCCTTACGAATAACGATTTTGCTTTCGCGCTCTTCGGGGTTTGGCAACAGCCGTACGGTTTCCTGATCAAGCTGGCGCTGCAAATTTTTGGTGTAGGTCGAAAGCCAAACCGGGCGCTTGTTTTTCTGCGCCCACACCCAAGCGGGCGACAGATAGCCAAGCGTTTTGCCCAAACCTGTTCCTGCCTCTGCCAACAGGATGTTGTTGAAGGCCGGAGACTGCCGCGCCGCAAAGCCGTGCAGCGCTGATCTGACATAGTCACGCTGCTGCGGTCGCGCTTCAGAGTCTGTGCCCAAGGCATCACGCAATACCGCCAAGGCTTCTTCGGGCTCTACTTCAATGTGATCGCCTTTCGCGGGTGGGCCCACATCTTCCCATTCATCCAAGCGGTCCCAAACATTAAGACCCGTCGCAAATGTGCCGACGTCGAGTTTCGAATTGGCCTTGAGCAAGGCCTTCATGACGAAGGGTGCCCAGGGCCAGTTGGCGCGCGCAAGGAAGGTCGCATGTTCAGCCGTTTCGCGGATCAGGCCTTGCTTTGGATTTTCCAATCGTTCGAGCAGCGCTGCCGCCACAGCTTGTAAAGCTTGCGCGTCATCGTCAGCCACATCCAACCGCAACAGCCGCGCCAAACCTTTGGGCGTGGGAACAGCTGCTTGGGCCGGACACACAAATGCAAAAAGTTCCGCAATATCCAAGTGCCGTTGCGCCAAAGCTGCGCGGGCAAGGTCTTGCTTTGCGTCAGCGGCCTGCGCGAGGCGGGCCACCATAAAACCAGCGTGGCAGAGCACATAGGGCTGCTGCGCCAGCGCCAGCAGCGCGGCACGAGGGGCCAATGCCTCAAGATTGAGCACTGCCCCCTGGCCTTTTGCAAAAGCTGACGGATTTGTAATGAACACGCCATCCCTTTGCCTGATTTTGGCGTAAGTTCAAAATAACCAAACGGCAAAAAATCGAGGAGCGTTGCAATGGATCAGAAAATCATCACCCTGTTTGATACCTACACCCACGGCGGCATGTCGCGCCGCGCCTTCCTCGACAAGCTGACATTGGTGGCTGGCTCCGCCGCCGCCGCCACAGCGCTGTTGCCCATTCTCGAAAACAATTACGCCCATGCCGCCATGGTGCCGGAGAATGATGCAAGGTTAATCAGCAAGGACATTGAACTGGAACCCGGCATCAAAGGTTACTACTCTATCCTCGAAACCCTGAGTGCGACGCCCAAACTTCCAGCGGTGATGGTTATTCACGAAAACCGTGGCCTTAACCCACACATCAAAGACATTACTCGCCGCATGGCTTTGGAAGGCTTTATTGCATTTGGCGTTGACTATCTCGGCCCGCTTGGCGGCACACCTACAGATGAAGAAAAAGCCCGTGAGTTGATCGGCACTTTGAAGCCAGAAGCTGTTGTTGCACATTCAAAGGCGGTCTTGGCTGGCTTGAAGAAACATCCCCAATCCAATGGCAAAGTGGGTGCCATTGGTTTTTGTTGGGGTGGTGGTGCCGTCAACGCATTGGCGGTCGCCGACCCCGCACTCACAGCAGGTGTAGCCTATTATGGCCGCCAAGCCCCATCAGCCGATGTGCCAAAAATCACCGCACCGCTGATGCTGCATTACGCATCGCTGGATGAACGCATCAACGCCGGCATCGCTGAATTCGAAACAGCACTTAAAGCCGCTAACAAACCCTACGAACTCCACATGTACGACGGCGCAAACCACGCGTTCAACAACGACAGCAACGCCGCGCGATACAACAAAGAAGCTGCAGACTTGGCCTGGGGGCGTACGGTGGCGTTCTTGAAGAAACATTCAGCTACCATATCCTGAGACAAGGCCGATCTTGACCTAGATCATAGCGCTGCACTTCACCAAGCCACAAGGTGAAGCCATGAGCAAAGCCGAACTTCGCCGCAGCCTGACCTTGCCATGGTTGGTGTTCTATGGCGTGGGCGTCACTGTTGGAGCAGGTATCTTTGTCCTCGTGGGCGAAGTGCTGGGCATGGCTGGCGACCATGCCTTGTATGCTTTCATGTTGGCAGGACTGGTTGCAGGAATTACGGGTTTTTCATATGTCCTGTTGGCCAGCGAATATCCAAAGGCTGCAGGCGAGGCGGTATTTGTCAAAAATGGCATGGGTCCGATTCCGGCACGGTTCATCGGTTACATGGTCATTGCCGTCGGCATTACTTCTGCTTCGGTAATAGCACTGGCATTTTCGCGTTATCTTGAAAGCATAATTTCCACTCCAGCGCAGTTCAACTTGATTGGCGTCATTGTGGTGTTAGCCCTCATTGCCATGATGGGCGTGCGAGAGAGTGTGGGTTTTGCAGCGCTCATTACCATTCTCGAAGTTGGAACACTCGCAGCTGTTGCCATGGCCGGGTGGCCTCATCTGCTTGAAAATGGTGCCCTCACCCGCGTGCTTCTGCCGCCTGACAGTCTGGCGGGATGGTCGGCCGCCAGTGCTGGGGCCTTCATCGCCTTTTTTGCTTTCATCGGTTTTGAAGACATCGAAAACATGGCTGAGGAAACTCATAACGCCGAGCGCAACGTGCCATTGGCCATCATCCTCACACTGGTGATTGCACTCGTTCTTTATGGCGTTCTGGCCATGATTGCCGCGAGTTTTCCAGACAGGGAAACACTGTCCAACAGCGCGACGCCGCTGGTCGTTTTGTTTGAGCAGAGCAGTGGACGCGGTGGTGCCGTTGTTGCAACCATGGCCACGATTGCCATGATCAACGGTATCCTCGTGCAGATAATGATGGCCAGCCGGGTGATCTATGGCATGGCGCGGGAAAAGCTGTTGCCGTCAAAATTGGGCGAGGTCCACGACAAGCGTCAGACGCCTGTCTTTGCCATCGTCTTGGTGGCTGTTGCCGTGCTGATCCTGGCGCTTGCGGTACCGTTATTGCAACTGGCTGAATTGACCAGTCTTGTGATGCTTTTCATCTTCGCTGCGGTGAACGTCAGTCTATATTTGATTGGACGGCGGAAAACGGCGCCGCCCCGTTTGCGGCGCTGGCGCTGGTGGGGTGTCATAGGTGCAATTGTGGCGCTCGCACTGGTGGTGGCACAAACAGTGGCTTGAGATTGACTGGGCAAGGTCTGCTGCCTAAACAAGCGCAGTTTTAAATGAAAGCTCGTCCAATGCCCGTCTCGCCTACCCTCCGTTCTGCTGCCCTTGAATCCCGTGCTTGGCCTTTTGAAGAAGCCCGCAAGATTTTGAAGCGGGTTGAGAAATCGGGGCAGAAACAAGTGTTGTTCGAAACCGGTTACGGTCCGTCGGGTTTGCCACATATCGGCACCTTTGGTGAAGTGGCGCGCACCACAATGGTGCGCAAAGCCTTTTCCTTGTTGTCAGATTTGCCCACACGTCTCCTGTGCTTCTCTGACGATATGGACGGCATGCGCAAAATTCCTGACAATGTGCCGGACAAAAATTTCCTCATTCCACATCTGCACAAGCCCCTGACCTCGGTACCTAATCCCTATGGTGGGGAATATGAAAGCTATGGCCACAACAACAATGCCATGCTCAGACGCTTTCTGGACACCTTCAATTTCGAATATGAATTCGCATCGGCCACGGATTATTACAAGTCCGGTCGTTTTGATGACATGCTCATTCGCGCGCTGGAAAAATATGACGCCATCATGGGTGTCATGCTGCCCACTTTGGGCGAAGAACGCCAGGCCACTTATTCGCCGTTTCTGCCAATATCGCCAATCTCAGGTCGCGTTCTCTACGTGCCGATGAAGTCCATTGACGCGAAAAAAGGCACCATCACTTTTGCTGATGAAGACGGAACCGATGTGACACTTGATGTGCGCGGTGGCCGCACCAAACTGCAATGGAAGCCAGACTTTGGCATGCGTTGGGCCGCTTTGCATGTGGATTTTGAAATGTTTGGCAAGGATCACCAAACCAACGCGCCTGTGTATGATCGCATTTGTGAAATTCTGGGCGCGCCCGGCGCCGGAACATTATGTCTATGAATTGTTCCTCGATGACATCGGCCAAAAGATTTCAAAGTCAAAAGGCAACGGCCTCACCATTGATGAATGGCTGACTTATGCCGATCCTAATTCTCTGGCGCAGTTCATGTACAACAAGCCGCGCGAAGCCAAGAAGCTTTACTTCGATGTGATCCCGAGGGCTGTTGATGAATATGCGCAGCAGCTGGCCGCTTATCCCAAGCAGACGGAAGCCAAAGACCAGTTGATGAATCCAGTCTGGCATATTCACGCCGGAAATCCACCTCCGCCAGAATCCGGTGGGGTGACATTCGCGTTGTTGTTGAACCTCGCAGCTGTCGCCAACACTGAAGATAAATCTGTTATGTGGGCCTTCTTGCAACGCTATATGCCTGATATGTCGCCCGAGCACACACCCACGTCTCGATTCACTCGTGGGCTATGCCATTCGCTATTACAAAGACTTCGTCGTCACAGCGAAAAAATATCGTCTGCCTACGGATGAAGAAGCAATAGCCCTCACGGATCTTGCTGCCGCACTTGGCACCTTGCCTGAAGGCTCAACCCCCGAAGCCATTCAAGCCGAAGTCTACAACATCGGCCGCCGCGAACCCTACACCACGACGCAAAAGGACGGCAGCATCGGTGTGGCGCAAAGCTGGTTCAACATGCTGTATCAAGTTTTACTCGGCGAGGAACGCGGCCCCCGCTTTGGCTCGTTTACAGCTCTCTACGGCATTGCGAACACGCGGGCGCTGATTGAGAAGGCGCTCAAGGGTGAGTTGGTGAAAGCATAAGCCAAGTCCCACTCTGCCCAGAATCCCTCTGGCGTGGGGCGGATGATTTCGGCTCCATCCCCTGAGCACTGATTTACGATGTCAAGCAGCAGGAGGTTTCCCTCATTGCGCATTACGGTAATATAGGATTGTAAATTCCTTCTGTCAAGGAATTTTATCCTTGAATAGATTCAAGGGTTTGGAAGGTCTAACCCTGACCCACAGCGACGTCGCCATCGATCTTTGCGGCAGCGATGACGGCTTGGGTGCGACTGTCGACATTCAATTTGAGGAGAACGGCCGAAACATGGGCTTTTACTGTTGCTTCTGACACATCGAGTTCATAGGCAATTTGTTTGTTCAACAAACCTGATCGCAACATCATCAGTACACGGACTTGTTGTGGTGTGAGCGTGGCCAATCGTTTGGAAAGATCATCAATCTCGCGTTCTTGCGGCGTTAGTTCCAGCGCTGTGGCTGGGGCCCAGACGTCGCCGGCCAGAATTGCTGTTACGGCATTTCGCATGGTTTCTGCAGGCGTTGATTTTGGAATGAAGCCGGAAGCGCCAAGCGCCAGGGCACGGCGGATAATGGCGGCTTCTTCATTGCCAGACACGATTGCAACGGGAACAGCTGGGTATTGGGCGCGCAGATAAGCCAAACCCGAGAGGCCTTGAACCCCTGGCATTTTCAGATCCAGCAAGATCAAGTCAAATTCAGTTTTCGCTGAAAGCAACGCATCAGCCTCTTCAAGACTGCCTGCTTCTGAAACTTTGAGCCCAGCACCCAAAGCCGCCTTCATCGCATCGCGAAACAGCGGGTGGTCATCTATAATGATGAGGTGTGCGGTCGTCATGGTATGCCTTTTTTGACAGGACCATCTATATCCAGTTTGATGATGTAAAAGCAATGTTTCCGAAGAATTGAGAAATCAGGTGCCAGAACAACCGCCCAAACGCCGCGAACTCTTTCCAGCAAATGAACCCTATCGCCGGGGACGACTCGCGGTTTCTGATCTCCATGAGATATATTTCGAGGAGTGCGGAAACCCGAACGGCAAACCCGTGGTGGTTTTGCATGGCGGGCCAGGCGGTGGACTGTCCCCCAATATGCGGCGCTTTCACAATCCCAAGCATTACCGCATCATTCTGTTTGATCAGCGCGGCTGCGGAAGCTCGACGCCGCATGCGTGCCTCATCGACAACACCACATGGCACCTGGTTGAAGACATCGAAAAGCTGCGCATGCATTTGGGCGTTGAGACGTGGCAGGTGTTTGGAGGCTCTTGGGGGTCAACGTTAGCGCTGGCCTATGCGCAAACGCATGCCGCACGCGTTACGGAAATGGTATTGCGCGGAATTTTTCTGATTCGTGATTGCGAAATGCAGTGGCTCTATCAAGAGGGCGCTGGCCGATTGTTTCCAGAAGCGTTTGCCGCCTTCGTCAGTCTTATTCCAGAGGATGAACGGCATGACTTAATTGCGGCCTATGCCAAACGCCTGTTTGGAGACGATAACCAAATCCGCCGTGCTTATGCAAAAGCTTGGAGCCAATGGGAGGGGTCTTGTATTTCGCTACTGCCTGATCCTGCGCGGGTTGAAAGTTTTGGCGATGAAAAATTTGCGACGGCCTTTGCAACTATTGAATGTCACTACTTCATTCACAAGGGCTTCATGGATTATGACGGAGCACTGCTCGATGGCGTTGAAAACGTCAAACATTTGCCCTGCGTAATCGCGCAGGGACGTTATGATGTTGTCACACCAGCTGATGCCGCATTCGCATTGGCGGATCGCTGGCCCAAGGCTGAACTTAAAATGATTCCAGATGCGGGTCATTCTGCGATGGAACCGGGAATCATCGATGCCCTGATTACGGCGACTGATTCATTCCTCAAATAAAAGCATCAAAAATGAGCCGCTATGTTGCACTGCGTGAAGTGTTTCAAAAGACTCGGAAGTTTCAGCGCATCAATATCTTAGCGGGAGCTTTGGCCGCAAAATAGCCTTGAAATGGTCAAGGCATGGCCTTTTCTTCGCTGGCTTCCTGCCCGTTTTGATAGGCACTTTCATCATCAGAACCAGCGGGGGTTCGAGACGGAAAGACGGTCTATCGTATTGAGGTTAAACGGCTTTTCATTCTTTTTCCACCGCAGATATTGATCCGCTTTGGGCTCCTGTCGCCGTCCCGAGCTCCAAGCGGATCATGTGGGCCCGTTCTGACCGGTTGCGGTTGGAGCGGGCCTTTTTTTGACTGAATTTCATTGGAACAAAACGCGAATGTGCTAGCGTGCCGCCATGACATTCGATTCGACAGTTCTCGACATTGCGGGGCACTCTTTTAGCCTGTTTGAAGTCGCCACAGGTTTAGCGCTGCTGGCCTTCGTTCTGTTGGTCGCAGCAGTTATATTGGTTTGGCGCGGTGGGCGCGGTCGTTTGCAGGATCGACTTGAAGCGCAACGCCGCACGGCTGATCTTGAATTGCGCCTTGCTGAGCTTTCGGGGTCACTACAGAGTTTTGCGGCCCAAACCCAGGGCAACACGGTGCACCTACAACGCACATTGGATGAGCGTTTGGATTCGGTTAGCCAGCGCGTTGGTGTGGGTCTCTCAGAGCAATCGGAGCGCACAGCTTTGTCGTTAGGACAATTGAACGAGCGCCTTGCTGTCATTGATGCTGCGCAACGTAACATCACCTCGCTTTCAACTGAGATGATCGGCCTAAAAGACATTCTCAACAACAAACAGTCTCGTGGTGCTTTTGGACAGGGCCGCATGGAAGCCATCATCAAAGATGGTTTGCATGCCGCGTCCTATGAGTTTCAAGCCACGCTCAGCAATGGCACACGGCCAGACTGCGTGATCAAACTTCCAGACTCCGCACTGCGATTGGTGATTGATGCAAAGTTTCCGCTCGAAGCTTATTCGGCACTGCGTTCGAGTGGCGATGACGCTGGGCGTAAAGCGTCAGAAGTACGCTTGCGTGCAGATATGGCAAAGCACGTCAAAGATATCGCTGACAAATATTTGCTGACAGGTGAAACCCACGAGACCGCCATTCTGTTTGTGCCTTCGGAATCAATCTATGCTGAATTGCACGAAAACTATGATGACATCGTACAGAAGGCCCATCGTTCACGCGTTATTCTTGCGTCGCCCAATGTGTTGATGCTGCTGGTGCAAACCATGCAGGCCATTTTCAAAGATGTGGCCATGCGCGATCAGGCTCATGTCATCAAGGCGGAAGTGGGCAAAGTTGATGGAAGATGTTGGACGCTTGAAGGAACGAGCTTCAGATTTGCGACGGCATTTTGACATGGCCAATGGCGACCTTGAAAAACTTGGCGTGTCAGCAGACCGCATTACCAAGCGTGGCACCAAGATCGAGAGCCTCGATCTTGAAGATATGAAAACAGACGGGGAGCTGCCTGCCCCCCGTCCGCGTTTGGTCAATTCAAACTGAAGTTATTTGCTGAAGTAGATTTCTGCGGTGATAGCGGCTTTCACACTTTCAAATGCCGTTGCCAAATCAGCTGAACTATCAGCCACCATGAAATCCTTGTCTGGATCAGTTGCGCAGTCTTGCAGGCGCTTTCTGGTCGTTGTGTCATCAAGGTCAAATGCGAGCGTTATAATCGTGATGCCTTCGGCTTTGGCGCTTTCACAAAGCTTTTCGAGATTGGCTTCACCATGCGCCACATTACGCGAGCCACCGGGACCGAAAGCTGGCTCAGTCTGCATGCCATCTGTCAACACGACCATGAACTTTTGCGTGCCCTTGTCGTTGAACGCAACACCGTTTGTGTAAGGCGCATTTGGCGACAGCATATGATATCCAAATTCCACACCAAGAGCGATGTGTGTCCAAGCATAGGGCTTCATGATCGCCAATTGATCAGAAACTATTTTGGCATTGTCCGTCAGATCAACGGTTTTCAGATTGTTTGCAATGTAGCCATCACAACCCCATGCCGCATGATCTGGGGCCATGGGTTGGTTCCATTGAGTTGAGGTATCCCCCGTCGGCGTGGAGGCACTGACGTTTGCTGGATATTGGCGGTCTTGCGTGCAACCGGTCCAAGTTGAGCCTGAAGCACCTAAGACATGGCCGCTTGGGAGTGTTGTGTAGACATGGTGCGAAAATGGAACGAGGCCGAACTTTACTTTGTCGGGATCGGTCTTTTCCAGATCTTCCACGAGGGCCGATGCTGCATCGCGCATGGCTTCATACTTAATGCTGCCGCCCGCTTCTTCTCCCATCGAACCGGAATAGTCGAGGACCAGAACGACCTCGGCCTTCTTATCTAAAATGATGCCAACTTCGGACTGGCTGCTGCCGTTCATCATATCAATGCCTGCCAATGACATAAACGCCGTTGGCATTTGCAGGGACGCAGTCGATACAATCTTCTCTTCGATAACTTGGAAGGCGGCAGTTGGCTCCAAACTGGCGGCTGCACCTTGTTTCACATTGAGATCGAACGTCGCACCAGCATAAGCAATGCGTTCAGCGTCAGTGGCATCTTTCATTGAAGCTGCAGCCAAGGCAGAGGCGTCAAGTGCGGCTTGAACATGGGTTTGAGCAGCAGTTAACCTTACAAAGTCAATCGCCGCACCAGCAGCGATGAAAAGTGGAACAGCGGCAATGGCCAGCATAGCGGCCACTGTGCCTTTTTGGTCTGCCGCAAAACGCTTCATCAAAGATTTTGCATTCAATTTGCTGTTCATTGGGTGCTCCTGTCTCAGTCCGGCACAAACGCCAAGGGTTTGAGATCAGAGGAGCAAGCGCCGTGACAGACACCACTTGGGCTGTCGCCTTCGTGAAAAGCTGGTTATTGAAGTGTTAACAGGGTCTCAGAAAGGCCGTCTGGCGCGAATGGCCTGGGTTAACGTACCTTCATCTAAGTAATCCAATTCGCCGCCAACAGGCACGCCGTGGGCCAATCTGGATGTTGAAAGTCCACGTTCTTTCAAACGCTCGGTAATGTAATGGGCCGTGGTTTGACCCTCGACGGTGGCGTTGGTGGCCAAAACGACTTCCTTCACGATGCCGTCGCTGGCGCGTTCCAGAAGTTGCCCAATCGCAAGGTCATCCGGCGTCACCCCACCTAAGGCTGAGAGTGTGCCTCCCAGAACATGGTAAAGCCCACCCCAGGCATTGGCGCGTTCAAGCGCCCACACATCGCCCACCTCTTCCACCACGCAAATCAAGCTGCGATCGCGGCGTGGATCAACACAGACTGAACAAGGGTTCAACGTATCGACATTGCCGCATTCGCTGCACACCGACACTTTTTCCTGCGCATCTTCCAAGGCACGCGTCAGTGGGGTGAGCAGTTTCTCGCGATTTTTAATGAGGTGGAGTACTGCACGTCTGGCTGAACGTGGACCAAGCCCCGGCAGCCGCGCCAATAATTGGATCAGCTTTTCAATTTCTGGGCCTGCTTGTCTCTTCATCTTAGAATGGCAATTTCATTCCGGGTGGCAGCGGCAAGCCACCGGTCAGCGATTTCATTTCTTCTGCAGCCGTTGCTTCCACTTTGCCCTTCGCATCGGCATGGGCAGCGATCAACAAGTCTTCAAGAATTTCGCGCTCGTCTTCTTTCATCAACGAGGGATCAATCGACACGGATTGCAATGCGCCCTTGCCGTTCATGGTCACTTTTACCATGCCGCCACCAGACTGACCTGCAATCACAAGGCTTTCAAGTTTGGTCTGCATGTCGCCCATGCGGCTCTGCATGGAGGACACTTGTTTCATGATGTCAGCGAGATTCTTCATCGGGGTCTTCCGTTATAAGTTCAGTTGTAATGAAAGCGTCGGGATCGCGCACTTTGACGATCTCGGCACCGGGAAAGGTTTTGAGTATGGCCTGTATGGCGGGGAGTTCCCGCACTTCGCGCTCAGCAGTTTGTTTAGCCGCATGCTTTTGGCTGGCCAAAGTTTCGGTTCCACCTGACTTTGACACCATGACCATATAGCGTCGGCCCGTCCAAGCTTCCAACTTACGGCTCAACTCATTTGTCAGCGTGGGCGGTGCACCTGCTTCCAGTGCCAGTTCAATTTTACCATCGCTCACAGAAATGGGGCGCACGTAACGCTCAAGCTCGGCTTTGAGTTTCACATCGCGCTTTTCACCGGCCAAGGCCACAATCTGGTCGAAGCCCTGCAGCGACATGGTTGGCGCTTGGGTGTCAATGGGTTGCCGTTCAATTGGCTTTAAGGCAACGGCAGGTCCTGCTGATGGGGACGAAAATTCTGGTCGCTGCAATTCGCGTTTGATCGGAGTCGGTGCAGGTGCACTGGATTGCTGGCTCTTGACGAGGCGGGCCAGTTCATCCCCTACAGGTAAGTCCGAGACGTGACACAAACGTATAAGCACCATTTCAGCTGATTGTTCAGGGCGTGATGCTGTTGCCGTTTCGCCGATGCCCTTTAAGAGCATTTGCCAGGCTCTGGCCAAATGCGGCACCGAGAGTGTGTTTGCAAATTCAGCGCCGCGCTGTTTTTCAATACCTGTGCGCGCTGCATCCTGTTGGGCAGAATTGGGGACAATTTTATTACGGGTCACCCAATGGGTGAAATCTGCAAGATCCGTTAGAATGGTTTGTGGATCACCACCGCCATCATATTGAGCCGCAAATTCCGCCAGCGCTTTTTGTGTGTCGCCTTTCATGACGGCTTCAAACAGTTCGATCACGCGGGTGCGATCCATCACACCCAGCATGGCCAAGACATCGGCGGTTTTAACGTTGCCGTCACCATAGGCGATGGCCTGGTCCAACAATGAAAGTCCATCACGCACGGAGCCTTCTGCAGCTCTGGCAATGGCGCGTAGTGCCTCTTCATCGGCTTCTGCGTTTTCAAGTTTGGCGATGCGGCTGTAGTGGCTCGTCAGCAAGCCAGCATCCAAACGCTTCAGGTCGAAACGCTGGCAGCGCGACAGAATTGTAACAGGTACTTTGCGAATTTCAGTGGTGGCAAAAATAAACTTCACATGCGGCGGCGGTTCTTCCAGCGTTTTCAGAAGCGCGTTGAAAGCGCTCTTCGACAACATGTGCACTTCGTCGATGATGTAGACCTTGGTGCGCACTTCGAGTGGCGCGTATCGCACCGACTCGATAATCTCGCGCATGTTGTCAACGCCCGTATTCGAGGCGGCGTCCATCTCAATCACGTCAATATGGCGCGATTCCAAAATCGCTTCGCATTGCGACGTAATTTCCGTCATGTCGATGGTGGGACCAGACGGATAATTCAAAGCGCGAGCAATGAGGCGAGCGGTTGTGGTTTTACCCACCCCGCGCACGCCTGTTAGCATATAGGCTTGGGCAATGCGGCCGGTGGCGAAGGCATTGGTCAGCGTGCGCACAAGCGCTTCCTGGCCGATCAGATCAGCAAAAGTTTTGGGGCGATATTTGCGGGCCAGAACGCGGTAACCGGCTGCGTTCGAGGCTTGGGCCTGTTCGGTCATGGTTATCGTCTTAGCGCAAGGGCAATGTCCATTGCGATGGGAATTTTAAAGCAGTTGTGGGGAAGTGGAAGGCTGACAGCAACCCGCTAAAATCTCGTTGGGGCTGCTACCTTCCGGTCCTGACCCGGTTGGCGAGCATAACGCCTGCGCCAACCTTCCGAGCGCTATATGGTGGGTTTAAGCGGGAAAGGCAAGAGTGGGGCGGTTGACCCTTTGGGCATGCTCCACTATCTGAGCCTGCATGACGGTTAAACCTATTATTACCCTGCCGGACGAGAAGTTCCTGCGCCAGCTTTCCACACCGCTGAAAACGGTGGACGAGGACGCGCGCAAGTTGTTCGATGACATGCTGGAAACCATGTATGACGCGCCGGGCATTGGTCTGGCTGCCATTCAAATTGGCGTGCCGCGCCGGGCTGTGGTGATTGACCTCTCGAAAGAGGGTGAAGACAAAACGCCGCTGTTTCTCGCCAACCCTGAAATCATATGGTCGTCAGAAGCTTTGGGCGACTATGAGGAAGGCTGCCTGTCCATACCGGATTTCTATGAAATGGTGGAACGGCCAAAAGACATCAAAGTGCGCTACCTCGATTATAAGGGCGAGCCGCACGAGGTTGCTGCGTCAGGATTGCTGGCAACGTGTCTGCAGCATGAAATTGACCATCTCAATGGCATCTTGTTTATCGACTATATTTCGAAATTGAAACGCGACCGCGTGATCAAGAAATTCCAGAAGGCCCAGAAGCTGGGGAAGCTCTGATGCGGCTCGTGTTCATGGGCACGCCAGAATTTTCGGTGTCCGTGCTGAAAGCGCTGATGGCTGCGGGGCATGAGATCATTTGCGTTTATGCCCAACCGCCGCGACCCGCTGGCCGGGGCATGGCGCTGCGGTCAACTCCGGTTCATGCTTATGCTGAAACGCTGGGTCTTGAAGTGAGAACGCCCGCGACTTTGAAGTCGGTTGAGGAACAAGCCAACTTCAAAGCTTTGCAGGCTGATGCCGCTGTTGTGGTGGCCTATGGCCTGCTGTTACCCAAAACGATTCTCGATGCGCCAAAACACGGGTGCTTTAATGTTCACGCGTCGCTGTTGCCGCGCTGGCGTGGGGCAGCGCCCATTCAACGCGCCATCATGTCAGGCGATACTGAAACGGGCGTCACCATCATGCGGATGGACGAAGGCTTGGATACAGGCCCTATGATGTCGAGTGTGATTTGTCCCATTGGCGATAAAACAACTGCTTCCTCGCTGCATGACCAATTGGCTGCGCTCGGTGCACAAGCAATGGTTGATGTTTTGGCAATGCCACTTCATGCGGGTGAGGCACAGCCGAGCCTAGGCGTTACCTATGCCAAGAAAATCAACAAGGCTGAAGCCAAGATCGAATTTGGCAGACCCGCACAAGAGGTGTTGCGGCATATTCATGGTCTTTCACCTTTTCCCGGCGCTTGGATGCTGGTGAATGGTACGCGTATCAAGGTTCTGCGTTGCGAACGTGTGGAGGCGCAAGGCAAAGCTGGAACATTTCTTGATGATGCATTGACCATTGCATGCGCGCAAAGTGCCATTCGCTGCACAGAACTGCAACGTGAAGGCAAAGGTACCATGACTGCGGAAGTGTTTCTGCGGGGGCATGGCATTGCTGCAGGGACCGAGGCCACCTGATGCCACGCTATCGTCTTCTCATTGAATATGACGGCTCAGATTTTGCTGGTTGGCAATTGCAGACCAACGCACCTTCGGTACAGGGCGTGCTGGAAATGGCCATTGAGAAAATAAGCGGTAGTCATTGCCGCGTTATCGGGGCGGGTCGAACAGATGCAGGTGTGCATGCCATGGGGCAAGTCGCACATGTGGACATGCCCAAAACGTGGGATGCATTCAGTTTGTCGAATGCCATGAATGCTCTTGTTCGGCCAAACGCAATTAGTGTGATAGAAGTCGAAGAAGTTCCTGAGACGTTTCATGCGCGGTTTTCGGCTACGCAACGGCGCTACTTATACCGCATTCTGAATCGTCGTTCGCCACCAGCGTTAGAAGCAGGGAAAATCTGGCATGTGCCGGTACCGCTTGACGCCGAGGCCATGCATGAAGCAGCTCAAGTGCTCGTTGGCCATCATGATTTTTCAACCTTTAGGGCCACCAGTTGCCAAGCACTTTCGCCCATTAAAACATTGGATGTTTTGAAAGCGTCGCGGTTTGGTGATGAAATAGAAATCGAGGCTGTCTCACGCTCTTTTCTCCATAACCAGGTGCGCAGTATGGCGGGTACTTTGAAACTCGTAGGCGAAGGAAAATGGACAGTGCGCGATGTTGAAAAAGCATTGGCTGCGAAAGACCGAACAGCCTGTGGAGTTGTGGCACCGCCGCAGGGACTTTACTTGGTCAGCGTGGGGTATGAGCCGCTGGCTGCCAAAGTTTAATGAATTGTTGCAGGGTTTTCGCTAGAACCCGCTTTCAGGAGTTCATGCCATGGCCAAAGATATTCTTATTCTCAATGGTCCCAACCTCAATATGTTGGGCAAACGCCAGCCAGAGGTTTACGGCACGCAGACCTTAGCTGATGTTGAAAACGATTGCCGAGAACTTGCGAAAGTCTTGAAAGTATCCGTTCGGTTTGCCCAGACCAATTCTGAAGCGCAATTGATTGATTGGATTCATGCTGCCCGCGAAACTGCGCAGGGCATCATCATTAATCCCGGCGCCTTCACACACACATCGATTGCGCTGTTGGATGCACTCAACGTTTATGACGGCCCGATCATCGAAGTTCATATTTCAAACGTTCACAAGCGCGAGAGCTTTCGCCACCATTCCTATGTTTCGGGACGTGCCGATGGCATCATCGTCGGCTGCGGTGTTGAAGGCTACCAGCTGGCCCTGCGCCGAATTTCAAACCTGCTCGGATAACTCAAAAGTCTGCTGATATTATTGTTCCCGACTGTTTGATAGACGCATATCAGTTATTGACAATATCCTATCTCTGACGTTGACTGGCCCCATGGTCAAGGCAACCATTGAAGATGTGGCAGTAAAGGCGGGCGTCAGCGTTGCCACGGTGAACCGTGTCTTGAACGGACGCGCCCAAGTACGGCCTGACAATGCCAAACTTGTAGCGGCGGCCATACGCTCATTGAATTATCACCCCGACCGATTGGCGTCGCGTCTGTCCAAAGCGCGCGACTATCGCTTCTGCTTCGTGTTGCCGCGCGGTGACAATGATTTCATGCACAGTCTTGATGCTGAAATCACAGGGCATGCCCAACACTTGGCGTCAGAGCGTGTTGTTGCTGATATTCTGTATACGGATGTTTTTGATCCCATGCGCTGGCCACCGCCCTCGGCACGATCTCAGGATACGACGGTGTTGCCGTTGTGGCGCTGGATCATCCGCGAGTTCGGGAGGCAATTTCTGATTTAAGTGAAAAAGGCATCGCTGTTGTCACCCTTGTGTCAGATGTGCCGGGTTCGGCGCGGGCGCATTTTGTTGGTATTGATAATTCAGCGGCGGGACGAACTGCGGCGACGCTGATGGGGCGCTATCTCCATGGGCGATCAGGGTGCGTTGGTGTTATCGCGGGTCGATGGCATTGCGAGATCATGCAGAGCGTTACTTTGGTTTTGCGCAGGTGATGCAGCAGGAATTTTCCAGCGTGGAACTTCTGCCAGTATGCGAGGGCAAAGACAGTGCAAAGCGAAATCACACACTCATCACAGATATGCTGGCCGCAAATACAAACTTGATCGGGATTTATAATCTTGGAGCCGGTGCAAGTGGCAGTGCAGAAGCCCTTCACGCTTCAGGGCGCGCAAAAGAAGTTGTGTTCGTTGCCCATGAGTTGAATGCCGCGACCCGCAAAGGCTTGCTGGACGGCGTTGTCGATGTTGTGATCGCCCAAGACCCCGGCCATGAAATCCGCTCAGCTTTGCGGGTGTTGATGGCGAGATGCGATGGCGTGCCGATTGTTGCTGCAATGGAACGCATTTCGATTGATATATTCGTCAGGGACAATCTGCCATGACACTTTGGAGGACACGCAATGTATCTCGGTCTTGATTTCGGCACCTCATCGGTCAAGGGTGTGCTTGTCGATGCGAAACAGAAAATCCTCGCCACAGCGTCAGCTCCCTTAAAGGTTTCGCGCCTCCATTCGGGATGGAGCGAGCAAAACCCTGAGGATTGGTGGAAGGCTGCTGGCAAAGTGGTGGCGGAATTGCGCCGTCTTAAGCCCAAGCTGGTGGCCGCTGTTGAAGGCATTGGCCTTTCCGGCCAGCAGCATGGTGCGACCTTGCTCGATAAAGACGGCAAACCTTTGCGCCCCTGCATTCTTTGGAATGATGCGCGCTCGTTCGTTGAATGTGACGACATCATGCGGCGTGAACCACAAGCCGTTCCGATGAGTGGCAATATTCCGCTGGCGGGCTACACCGCACCCAAATTGCTGTGGGTGAAAAAACACGAACCTAAAATTTTTGACAAGGTCGCCAAAGTTCTGCTGCCGAAGGACTACATCCGTTATCGCATGACCGGAACCTATGGTTCTGACATGTCAGATTCTTCTGGCACCTATTGGCTCGATATTGCCAACCGCAAATGGTCGGACATGCTGCTTGCTGCGTCCGATATGCGCCGTGACCAAATGCCTGAACTGTTCGAAGGCACTGATGCGACGGGCCGCCTCACGGCTTCTGTCGCCAAGGCCTGGGGCATGCCCAAACGACCAGTGGTGGCAGGCGGCGGCGGTGACAATGCTTCATCAGCCTGTGGCATTGGTGCTGTGACTGATGGTGCGGGTTTTCTCTCCATCGGCACATCGGGTGTGATGTTTGTGTCCAACGACAAATTCTCGCCCAATGCCGGAAAATTCGTACATGCGTTCTGCCACGCTGTGCCCAACACCTGGCATCAGATGTGTGTGATCGTATCTGCAACCGCAAGCCTTGAATGGCTGTCAGGTATTTTGCAAACGCCTGCCCCGCAACTCACCAAGGCGCTTGGCAACAAGGTCAAAGGTCCGTCGTCAGCGCTTTTCCTGCCTTATCTGTCCGGTGAGCGTACCCCTGTTGGTGATGCGCAAGTGCGCGGATTGATGATGGGCTTGGGCCATGAGACAGATCGAGACGCCATGACTCATGCGGTGTTGGACTCCATCGCATTTGCGTTCCGAGACTCGGCAGATGCGCTGCGCGACGGCGGGGCCAAGATTGATCGCCTAATGGCGGTAGGGGGCGGCACCAAGTCGGAGCTGTGGATGAAAATCATGTCCACCGTTTTGAATGTGCCGATTGATCTGCCCGTATCGGGTGAAATTGGTGGCGCGTTCGGTGCGGCTCGCATGGGTCTCGTCGCGGCGACGGGTGCTGATTACCGTCAGGTTTTCACCAAGCCGAAAATCGCCAAAACCATCACGCCAGAAAAATCAGCTGCTGCTGCCTATGAAGATCAATACCAGCGCTACACACAAATTTATCCCGCTATCAAGGAGATCAAGCTGTCATGACGTTTTTTAACACCCAAAAGCCCGCGAAGTTCGAAGGGCCGAAGTCTAAAGAATGAATTTGCCATTCCGCTATTACGATGCGAAGAAAAAAGTCATGGGCAAAACCATGGCGGAGCAGCTGCGCTTTGCCATGTGTTGGTGGCACACAACATGTTGGCCAGGCTCTGATCCATTTGGCGGCGATACGTTGATGCGGCCTTGGCACCACTCCAATGATGAAATGGGGGCCGCACGCACCAAGGCGGACGTGATGTTCGACGCCATGAACCTCACGCAGATTGATTACTTTGCATTCCACGACCGTGACATTGCGCCTGAAGGTGCGTCGCTTGAAAGAATCGAACGCCAACGTGACTGCGATGGCCAACTATATCGAAAAGAAGATGGCCAAGTCGAAAAAGAAGCTGCTGTGGGGCACGGCCAATGTGTTTTCCAACCGCCGCTTCATGGCGGGTGCTGCAACAAATCCAGACCCTGACGTATTCGCCTATGCGGGAGCACAGATCAAACACGCTATGGATGTGACCAAAGGTCCTGGGTGGCGCAAACTATGTGATGTGGGGTGGTCGCGAGGGCTATGAAACCTTGCTCAACACCAAAATCGGTCATGAGCTGGAAGCTGCAAAGCGCATGCTGGCGCTTGTCATCGAATACAAACACAAAATTGGTTTCAAAGGCCCGATCATGATTGAGCCAAAACCACAGGAGCCGACGAAGCACCAGTATGACTATGACGTGGCAACTGTTTACTCGCTGATTGCATCACTGGGTGCGCAGAAGGATGTGAAGGTCAACATCGAACAGAACCATGCCATTTTGGCGGGGCATACGTTTGAGCATGAAATTGCCTTGGCCTCTGCGCTAGGTATTTTCGGTTCCATTGATATCAATCGTGGTGATTATCAATCGGGTTGGGATACGGACCAATTCATCGTCAACGTTCCCGAGATCACATTGGCCATGTTAGAAATTCTAAAAGCTGGTGGCTTCACCACGGGCGGCATGAATTTCGATGCCAAGATTCGTCGTCAGTCGCTTGATCCAGACGACATCATTCATGCCCATGTGGGATCGATGGATGCGTGCGCCAAGGCGCTGCTCAACGCTGCGGCAATCTTGGAAGAAGGTAAGCTTGGTGGCATCATTGATGAGCGTTATGCAGGCTGGTCAACGCCGAAAAACCGCGCCATGTTGGCAGGCAAAGAAAGCCTTGATCAGATTGCGGCGCGGGTCGAGAAAAACAATATTAATCCACAGCCAAAATCGGGTCGACAAGAACGGCTCGAAAATCTCATCAACAGCTATTGCTAATTCATTCGGAGAACACACATGGCAACAGACATCAAAGGCCCCGGCATTTTTCTGGCGCAATTTGCTGGCGATGCGGCACCTTTCAACTCATTTGACTCTATCACCAAATGGGCGGGCTCACTTGGCTATAAGGGTGTGCAAGTGCCGTCATGGGATGGACGCCTGTTTGATTTGAAAAAAGCCGCAGAGAGCAAAACCTATTGTGATGAGCTTCAAGGCACTGCGAAAAAGAACGGTGTAGAGATCACTGAACTCTCAACCCATTTGCAGGGTCATCTCGTCGCTATTCATCCGGCTTATGATGAAGCTGTTGATGGCTTTGCACCCGCAGCCGTGCATGGAAACCCGAAGGCCCGGCAAGAGTGGGCTTGCGAGCAGATTAAACTCGCGGCCAAAGCGTCGAGCAACCTAGGCATCACACGTCAAGTGTCGTTCACGGGCGCATTGGCGTGGCCCTTTCTCTATCCGTGGCCGCCACGTGCGCCCGGACTTGTCGAAGAGGGCTTCAAGGAATTGGGCAAGCGCTGGAAGCCGTTGCTTGATGTGCTTGATGGAAATGGTGTTAAAATTGGCTTTGAATTGCACCCCGGTGAGGACACGTTTGATGGCGCGACGTTTGAGATGTTCTTGGAGGCCACGGGTAATCACAAGGCCTGCGGCATCAATTATGATCCGTCGCACTTCCTATTGCAGCATTTGGACTATGTTGAATTCATCCACATTTATCACGAGCGCATTTTCGCTTATCACGTGAAGGATGCCGAGTTTAACCCCACGGGTCGCCAAGGTGTTTACTCGGGCTTCCAAAATTGGACCAATCGCGCCGGACGCTTCCGGTCTCTTGGTGACGGACAGGTGGATTTCTCGGCGATTTTCTCTGCCCTTGCGCAATACAACTATGATTCATGGGCCGTGCTGGAGTGGGAGTGCTGCTTGAAAGATGCTGAACAAGGCGCGCGAGAAGGGGCGCCCTTCATTGAAAGTCACATTATCAAAACAACCGCCAAGGCGTTTGATGATTTTGCGGCTGGAAGCACCGACACCGGCAAGGCGCGCCGGATGTTGGGATTGAAGTAAGGAGGGTATCATGGTTTCAGGACGATCAGAAAAAACGACGGGCCGCATTCGATTAGGTATGGTGGGCGGTGGACAAGGTGCATTTATAGGTGCTGTGCATCGCATTGCTGCGCGTATTGATGATCAATATGAGTTTGTGGCAGGTGCCTTGTCAGCTGATCCTGGAAAAGCTGCTGCATCAGCGGCGGATTTGGGCTTGGACCCATCGCGGTCCTATGGCTCGTTTGAAGAGATGGCGAGAGCTGAAGCCAAGCGCCCCGATGGCATTGAAGCCGTAGCCATTGTGACACCAAATCATGTGCACGTGCCGGCCGCGAAAGCCTTTATCAACGCAGGCATCCACGTCATCTGTGACAAGCCTTTGGCTTTGAGTTTGAAAGAAGCAAAATCCCTTGAAGCTTTGCTGGCGAAAAAGAAGAATTTGGTTTTTGCTGTGACCCATAATTACTCCGGCTATCCTATGATCCGTCAGGCCAAGGAGATGGTGGCCAATGGTGAACTTGGCGAAATCCGTTTGGTGCAAGGCGAATACCCGCAAGACTGGTTGACCACGGCGCTGGAAAAGTCAGGTCAGAAGCAGGCGGCATGGCGCACAGACCCTAAGCGCTCAGGTGCAGGGGGCTGCGTTGGCGATATCGGCACACATACCTATCAATTGATGTGCGATGTGTCAGGTCTCTCGCTAGCCGAAATTTCCTGTGACCTCACATCTTTCGTGAAGGGCCGATTGCTCGACGACAACGTCAACGCCATGTTACGCTTCAAAGGTGGTGCCAAAGGCATGCTGTGGGCGTCGCAAGTGGCACCGGGGCATGAAAATGGTTTGAAGCTTCGCGTATACGGCACAAAGGGTGGCCTCGAATGGACGCAGGCTGATCCTAATTATCTTTGGTACACACCTTATGGGGAACCCAAACGTTTGATCACTCGTGGTGGTGCCGGTGCAGGCGCTGCCGCAGGTCGTGTAACGCGCATTCCGTCGGGGCATCCTGAAGGTTATCTCGAAGGCTTTGCCAATGTGTACACGGAAGTGGCGCGGGCCATTTTGGCGGCGCGTGCTGGAAAGAAGCCTGCAAAAGACGTGGCCTTCCCCGGCATCAAGGATGGTGTTGATGGCATGGCCTTTATCGAGGCTTGCGTGAAGTCATCCAAAGGCAATGCGAAGTGGGTAAAGCTACTGGCTTAACAGCCCTGCAATATCGGCGCGCAATTCCGCCATGCCCCAGTCCTTGTCGGCTGAGGTGGCGTGTAGACCCGGAAAGGCTGCTGCGCGTTTGGCAATGATTTTGTTGGTGGCGTCGATGACTTCGGTGAGTTCGGCTGGTTTGATCTTGTCGGACTTGGTCAGCACCAGTTGGTAAGCAACGGCTGCTTCATCCAGCATGTCGAACATTTCCAAGTCTTCCGGCTTGACGCCATGACGCGAGTTGATCAGCACGAAGGCTCGGGTCAGACCGGGCCTGCCCTTCAAATAACCACGCAAGACCTCTTGCCAGGCCTTTACTTCGGTTTTGGGTGCCTTGGCGTAGCCATAGCCCGGCATGTCAACGAGGGTGATGCGGCCAGCGACGTCAAAGAAATTCAGCTCCCGTGTGCGCCCCGGCGTGTTGGAGGCGCGTGCCAGACCTTTCACACCCGTCAATGCATTGATCAGAGATGATTTCCCAACATTTGAACGACCAGCAAACGAAATTTCAACCCCTTTGACGGGTGGCAGCTGTTCAAGTTTGGCAACGCCTAAACGAAAAGAGCTTGGGGCGGAAAACAATCTCCGCCCCTCACGCAATTGGTCTTCGTTGAAAGTTTTGGTCGTCACGCTGGTTTCTTTTTCTTGAGGAACGGAATGCTCTCGCGAATGTTGCCGAGACATGTTCAACCTCTGTGCCATTCTTTTTCATGATGTAGCTTTGTTGAATGATGGAGAGAAGATTGCTCCAGGTCCAATAGATCACCAAGCCAGCTGGCATGGATGACAACATGAATGTGAACAGCAATGGCATCCAGTTAAACATTGAGGCTTGAATAGGGTCCGCAGGTGCAGGGTTCAAACGCATTTGCACCCACATGGTGATACCCATCATGATGGGCCAAAGACCCAGCATCAGGAAATGCGGTGGCGTCCACGGTATCAAGCCAAAGAGATTGAACAGGCTCGTTGGGTCGGGTGCAGACAGATCGTGGATCCAGCCGTAGAACGGCGCATGGCGCAATTCAATCGACGTCAAAATAACTTTGTAGAGTGCAAAGAAAATAGGAATCTGAACGAAAATGGGCAAGCAGCCCGAGACGGGTGATACCTTCTCTTTCTTATAGAGCTCCATCACCTCTTGTTGTTGCTTCAGCTTGTCATCCGGATTGGCGGCTTTGATGCGCTCCATCTCCGGCTGCAACTTTTTCATTTTGCTCATCGAGGCATAGGACTTGTTGGCCAACGGGAAAACGGCTGCTTTCACAATGACCGTCACCAACAAAATGGCGAGACCAAAGTTGCCCATAATACCCTTGGCCCAATCCATGAGATAGAACATTGGCTGTGTCAAAAACTTGAACCAGCCCCAGTCGATCATCAGGTCAAACTTGCCGATCTTGTGCTTTTCGCCGACAGCATCAATGGTGCGTACAACTTTTGCACCAGCGAATATATGATCTTCGTAAACACCTGTGGACCCTGCTGCGATGACGATCGGTTCAGTGACGATATAGTCGGTCTGATAGGCGTCGCGATCACCGCGCTTGAAGTGTTGATAGGTTGCTTTGATGTCGCGGTTCTGTTCGGGGATCAACGAGGTTGCCCAATACTTGTCGGTGAAACCCAACCAGCCACCTTTTGACGAGTTCTCAACTTTGCCGCCGTCTTCTGCAACATCGCTGTAGTTGATTTCGACAAGCTTATCGTTTTGCACACCGAGGAGGCCTTCGAAGAAACTAAAATAACCTTCAACCTTTGGCGTGCCTTCACGTTGCACGCGCGCATATGGCAAAAGTGCAATCGGGCTTTGGGTGCGGTTGTCAACAATTTGGCGCACGGTGAAAACATATTTCTCACTGATTGAAATTTCGCGGCGGAACACAACACCAGCGCCATTGTCATAGGTCAGCACCAGCGGTGCATCAGGGCTGAGCTTTGCGCCATCTGCAGCAACCCATTGGGTTTTGGAATCCGGCACCTTCACATTTTGGCCTGCCGCAGGAACATAGCCTTGTTCTGCATAGTAGGCGTTCTGTGTGTTTGATGGCGACAGGAACGTAATGATTGGGCTCGTTGTATCAGCCTTCTCACGGTAATTTTTCAAATGCAGGTCATCAAGCTGTGCGCCAATCAGATTGATTGAACCTGAGAGCTCTGGCGTATCGATGGCCACACGTGGCGACGCCGCGATGGTGACAGCACGATCTGCAAGTGTTGTTGCCGCTGCCGACCCTGGCACTTGGGCCGTTTGGCCCGGTGTCGTCGTAGTTGTTGCCTGCTGCTGTTGTTGCGCGGGCGGTCCGAACAGGCTTGGCATGCCAAAATACTGGGCACCAAAAATGATGGCCATCGACAGCACCATCGCGAGGAGGAAGTTCTTGCTGTCAGGTCCCTTGTTTTGTTGACCGAAGGGCGATTGATTCATCACGATGGTTTATCCCTGTTGCGTGCCGAGCCGAGCCCTGCATGAAGTTTGGTGACGGCGGATATAATGTCTTTACGCAAGTCTTCAAAGCCCCGCGTTTCAGCTGCACTGCGCCCGATCAGCACATAATCATAATTCAGTTGGGCAATGGCCGGCAGTGTCAGGCGTGCTGCTTCTTTCATTCGGCGGCGAATACGGTTGCGCATGACCGCATTGCCCAGCTTTTTGGTGCAGGTAAAACCCACGCGCGCCGGACCTTCATCACCGCGATTACGGCCCTGAATGACGATTCCCGGTGTTGAAACGGCCGGAGCTTTCGCCGCTGCGAGAAAATCCCGCCGCTGCAAAAGCCTGATCATCGCTGCAAAGTAAAGTATTAGGCGCTCAGGCGCTTACGGCCCGCGGCGCGACGACGACGGATGACGTTGCGACCGCCAACAGTTGCCATACGGGCACGAAAGCCATGGCGACGCTTGCGGACAAGCTTTGACGGTTGATAAGTGCGCTTCACGTTCGAACTCCGTATTCTCTCAGTGTCTAGACCTAAGATATTGATAACACATCATTTTGTTATCAGTGTGGAGCCAAGCACCACCACGTCCGAGGCCTTTAAGACACGCTTTGATCTCAAGGTTGGTCGGCTTATGGCCAATGCCATCACAAAAGTCAACAAAGCGCCAGCCGTTCACAACATCGTTTTATTGCTCACGGCCTGAACACAGTGGCCAAACTCATATCACGAGCCAGTGAGAACGGGGCTCCAGACAGTGTTTCTTATGAATTAGCGGGGTATAGCAGGCAATGACACCTGAAAATACCACCACCACGAAAGTCTTCTCCATGACCTCAGCAAAAAACTCGATCCCGTGGCGTCGGCTTGTGGCGCCGGTTTTGTTGCTTGGTCTTTTGGCGGCCGGTTACATGTTGGGCTTCCACAAATACCTGACATTAGAATCGATTGCGGAGAACCGGGCTGCTCTGGCGCAATTTACATCGAACAATCTGCTGCTCTCCCTCCTCGCCTTTATGGCCATTTATACAGCGGCCGTGGCCGTGTCGTTCCCCGGCGCAACAATATTGACCGTTTTGGCGGGATTGCTGTTCGGATGGTTGGTGGGTGGCACTGCAGCAATCCTTTCAGCCACATTGGGTGCGACAATTGTATTCCAAATCGCCAAAAGTTCGTTTGGCGATGTGCTGGCGAAAAAAGCCGGACCGTTCCTCAATCGCATCAGCGCTGGTTTTGCTGAAGATGCATTTAGTTACCTCTTGTTTCTGAGGCTTGTGCCCGCGTTTCCGTTTTGGCTCGTCAATATTGCGCCCGCACTGGCACGCGTGAAACTGCAAACTTTTATCGCCTCTACATTCATCGGCATCATTCCCGGCACCTTTGCATTTGCCTTTGTGGGTGCGGGCCTCGACAGCGTTATCACCGCACAACAGGCCGCCCATGCCCAGTGCATTGCCGAAAAGAGTGCGGCTGAATGTCCGTTTGGTTTGTCAGTGTCATCATTGATCACTAAGGAATTGCTGTTTGCATTCGCAGCTCTTGGTGTGGTGTCTCTCATTCCCGTTGCCATCAAGAAGTGGAAAGCCCGCCATGTATTATGATCTCGCTGTCATCGGCGCAGGATCAGCCGGATTATCCATTGCCGCTGCCGCCGCGCAATTTGGCGAAAAAGTTGTGCTGTTTGAAAAAGGAGAAATGGGTGGCGACTGTTTGAACACAGGCTGCGTGCCGTCAAAAGCGTTGTTGGCGGCTGCCAAAGCAGCACAGGCGCATCGCACATCAGCGCCTTTTGGAGTGGCATCCGATAATCCTAAGATCAATTACGCCAAGGCCATGGCCCATGTTGAAAGTGTCATCACGACCATCGCACCGCTTGACAGCCAAGAACGCTTTGAAGGCTTGGGCGTCACGGTGGTGCGTGCAGCCGTCCGCTTCAAAGGAACCAACGCTTTGGAAGCCAAGGGGCGAAGTTATGGTGCGCGACGCATTGTGATTGCCACAGGTTCAAGGGCTGGCGTCCCCCCCATCCCTGGCATCAACGACGTTCCATTCTTTACCAACGAAACGCTGTTCAAAAACCGCGTGCTGCCGAAACATCTTATCATTATTGGCGGTGGGCCTATTGGCCTGGAAATGGCCCTGGCCCATCGGCGCCTGGGTTCAGATGTCACTGTGCTCGAAGCCTTTCAACCCTTGAGCAAAGACGATCCCGAATTGGCCAAGGTGGTTCTCGATTCACTCGCCGCAGAAGGTATTGCCATTCGGGGCGGCATCAAGATTGAGCGCATCGAAAAAACAAAGAGCGGAATCCGGGTCATCGCTGAGAACAATGAGATCATAAATGGTTCGCATTTGCTCGTCGCAGCTGGACGTGTGCCCAATATTGAAGGCTTACATCTCGAACAGGCTGGCATTGACTATACGAAGCGCGGAATTACCGTGGATAAGGGATTGCGCAGCGTTTCAAACCGCCACGTCTATGCCGCAGGCGACGTGGCAGGTGGCTTACAATTTACCCATGTGGCCGGATATCATGCAGGCCTCATCATTCGCAACGCACTGTTTCGTTTGCCCGTCAAAAACCGGACTGACATCATTCCGTGGGTCACTTACACGGATCCGGAATTGGCCCATGTTGGTCTGACTGAAAAAGACGCGCGTGCGCTTCTTGGAGAGAGCATTCGCGTGTTGCGCTGGCATTTCAATGAAAATGACAGAGCCATTGCGGAAGGCAAAAGCAAAGGCTTGGTGAAAATCGTGACGGCCAAGAACGGACGCATTCTGGGGGCCAGTATTGTGGGCCCCAATGCGGGCGATCTGATTGCCATGTGGACACTGGCAATCACCCAAGGCCTTAAAGTGTCGGCCATTGCCAGCATGGTCCTGCCCTACCCTACGTTTGGTGAAGCGGGAAAACGCGCTGCGGTCACTTATTATGCAGGACTTGCAAACAAACCCATTACAAGAAAGATAATCGGTTTTCTTAAGAAATTCGGCTAAACTTTGGGCATGATGCAGGCAGAAACCAACAAACGATTTCGTGGGCTCAGTACCAAGGTGCTTGCTCTCACTATTATTTTTGTGTTGTTGGGCGAAATTCTGATTTTTTTACCATCAATTGCAAACTTCCGCATCCAGTGGATGAAGGCCCGCATTGCACAGGCTGAAATTGCAGCTTTGGCGGCTGAAGCTGCACCGGACGCCATCCTCGATGAAGCCTTGCGCACCGAAATTCTCAAGGGTGCTGGCGTTATTACAGTGTCATTGAAGCGCGGCGATACGCGGCAGCTGATGCTGCGCAACACTGAAAATGTCATGATTGAACAGTCCTACGATTTAAGATCCGGCATGTATTGGAATACTCTGATGGAAGCGCTGCAGGCCTTGGTGCGTGGCGAAGACCGTATCGTGAGTGTCATTGATATCCCACCGAACATGTCTGGTGAATTGATTGAAGTTGCCTTGCATGAAGGGCCGATGACCAAAGCCATGCGGGCCTATGGATTGAATATTCTTTTGTTGTCGGTTGCGTTGTCGCTGATCGTGGCCGCCATGATTTATGCAGCATTGAGCCGCGTGTTGGTAAAGCCAATGCAGCGTTTGTCAGCGAATATGACGGCCTTTGGCGATAAGCCAGAAGACATTAATCGCATCATCGCGCCTACGAAACGCGCCGACGAGATTGGCACGGCAGAGCACGAGTTGCATGATATGCAAACCCAACTGCAAAGCTTGCTGCAACAAAAAAGCCGATTGGCTGCATTGGGTTTGGCAGTGAGCAAGGTCAGCCATGATTTGCGCAACATGTTGACGACGGCACAAGTGGTGTCCGACAGTTTGGCCGAGGTGAATGACCCCAAGGTGCAACGCTTTGCGCCGCGCCTCATCACATCACTTGATCGCGCCATCAATTTTCTCAATCAGACCATGCAATATGGCCAAGCTCGCGAATTGCCGCCACAGCGCGCCAGGCTCAATCTTCGGGACGTGGTACAAGAAGTGATCGCTGGACTTGAATTGATGGTTGAAGGCCGCGTGCAATTCCACAACGAGGTTGAGCGTTCCATCAGCGTTGACGCTGACCGCGAGCAACTCAATCGCATTCTCACAAATCTCACCCGCAACGCCCTGCAGGCTTGCGAAACTGCCGGGCGCGAAAACCATGGCGCACCCAGCGTTCACATCAATGCATCACGCTTTGGCAGTGTTACGGAAATTGAAATCATTGATAATGGCCCTGGCATCCCGCAAGCCGTTCGCAATCGCTTGTTTGAAGCCTTCCAGTCTGCTGCCAAACCCGGTGGCACGGGCCTTGGTCTTGCAATCTCGCAAGAACTCGCCGAGGCTCATGGCGGTTCTATCAGTGTCAAAAGTACCGGTGATGACGGCAGTTGTTTTGTCGTTGTTATTCCCGATCACGTCGTGGATATATCGAAGCACAAACGATTAACGGGCTGACCCAAAAAGAAGCTGCGCAATAGACTTGCCATCCACGTTGGGGCGTACTAAGGAGACGCCGTTCGCCTCGAGTTCTCAGGGCAAACACAAGGCGCCCGTAGCTCAGCTGGATCAGAGCACTAGACTACGAATTTAGGGGTCAGAGGTTCGAATCCTTTCGGGCGCGCCATCTTCCAAAAATTGTGTTGTTTTTACTGGATTATTTCCAGTTTTTGACTAACCAAAATCCGTCGAACGATAAGAGTTCGCGATGACAGCCTTGGTCGTGGTTCGTCCGACCGGCTCCTTCTTGTTGTTTTCAATCTGACTTGCACGACCTTCAAGCATCACATGGCATTCGCGCATCAAGGATTCAGAATGAACAACGCAAGGCTGAGTTATAGTCTTTGCGAAATCTGACTTGGCTTTGCCATGGCGATCCAAAGCAGGGAATGCGTTAGATGTTCCAAGCACTGATTCAGCACAGTCTTGCTGATGGCTTTGAGGGTCAGTGTCAAGCGGCGGAATTGCTGCTATTGAATTGCGATGCTTGATTCAATTGCGCAGTTTCTGGACTGGTTTGGTCTTTGTGCCTTTGCCTTGACGGGTGCACTCGTTGCATCACGCAAGCAAATGGACATTGTTGGGTTTGCTCTTTTGGGTAGCGTTACGGGCATTGGCGGTGGGACGATACGCGATGTGCTCATGGGCGCACTTCCTGTGTTCTGGGTGCAAAAGCCAGCTTATCTTCTCACCTGCGTTCTGGTCGCATGCGCAGCCTTTTTTTTAGCCCATCTCGTCCAATCGCGGCAGCGACTTTTGATTTGGGCTGACGCCGTGGGCCTCGCACTTTTCTCGGTAACTGGAGCTGCCATTGTGCAAGACCAAGGCGGTGGATCAGTGATTGCCATTGCGTTGGGTGTGGCCACAGCAACCTTCGGTGGGATCATTCGCGATATTCTTGGCGGAGATGTCCCCGTCATACTTCGCCGCGAAATTTATGTGACCGCTTCTCTTTTGGGGGCTTCTGTCTTTGTGCTGTTGCAGCACTTTGATTTGCCGAAGAACGCGGCACTCGTTGCCGGCTTTCTTGCAGCGTTTCTACTCCGCGCAGCAGCCATCACTTTCAATCTGTCGCTTCCCGTCTTTGCCAAATCGATAGGCAAGAACACGGATTAGGTTTCATCAATCTTCTGCAATATCTTCGGCCCAAAGTTCTGGCTTCTCTTTGATGAAGCGTGTCATCAGCGCGATGCAGTCTGGGTCGTCTGCAACAACAACTTCAACTCCACGTGACCGCAGAAACTCTTCGTTGCCGCCAAATGTCGTGTTCTCACCAATTACAACGCGCGGAATGCCGAATTGTATAATCGTTCCTGTACACATCATGCAGGGGCTCAGCGACGTATAGAGCGTTGTGTCTCGATAGGTTTTCTGTCGTCCCGCTTTGCGCAGCGCATCCATTTCACCATGGGCTATGGGATCGCCACCTTGAACGCGTTGATTGCGACCCTTTGAAACCAATTGCTCGCCACGAGCCAACACCGAACCGATCGGGCAACCGCCTTCATCGAAACCCGCTTTCGCCTCGTCATAGGCTTCTTTCAAGAAACGCTTGTCGGTGGCCGTGAGCATTTTCCAATTCCTTGTGAACAACGCAGATAACAATAATGTCTAACCGGGCTGTTCATTGCAATCACTACAAAAATGGCCCGGTCCATCGGTCGAAATATCTAGCGTGCTTGCAATTGAACGGTTACTTCCTGATGATCATCTTCTCTGGTCCATAGGGATGATGCGTGATGTTGCGGTTGCCATCTTCGGTGATCACGAGAATGTCGTGTTCACGATAGCCGCCCGCACCTGGAAGATGATTTGGAATCGTGATCATCGGCTCCATCGACACGACCATTCCGGGTTCAAGAACCGTGTGGCAATCTTCACGCAATTCAAGGCCTGCCTCTCGACCATAATAATGGCAGAGCACGCCGAAACTGTGACCATAGCCGAATGAGCGATACTTCAAAAGCTGGTAGCTTTCATAAATCTCGTTCAGTTCTTTGGCCACATCAGAACATTTGTTGCCGGGCTTCAACAGCTCGATTCCGCGTTCATGAACTTTAATATTTACATCCCATAGGCGGAGGTTTTCGTCTGTTGCGGTTTCACAGAACAACGTGCGTTCGAGCGCTACATAATAGCCTGCCACCATGGGGAAGCAATTGAGGCTCAGAATATCACCGCGTTCCAACTTGCGTGATGTAACAGGGTTATGTGCGCCGTCGGTATTGATACCGGATTGGAACCAGGTCCAAGTATCCATCAACTCACCATCAGGCCAAATTTTGCCAATTTCGTTGACCATCGTCGCCGTCGAGTGCAGCGCAACTTCGCGCTCGCTTATACCAACCTGTGTGGCCTCGCAGCACGCAGCACCGCCAATATCGGCGATACGCGTCATCTTCGTTATGTGTTCGATTTCTTCCTGAGATTTGACCATGCGCTGGCGCATGGCAGGTTGCGCGATATCAACAAATTCCATGTCAGGAAATTCGGACTTCAACAGCGCCATGGTGTCGAGATTGATGTGGTCAAACTCAATGCCCAAACGTTTGACACCCTTGGTGAGGCCGCGCACGGCATGGAAATAGTTGTCTTTCTGCCAGTCGGTGTAGGTGACGTTTTTACCGCCAAACGTGCGGCGCCAAGGTTGGCCACCGTCAATGCCTGCTGAAATCGACGTGCAGCCCTTGTGGTCCACTACGAGACCATATCGTCTGCCAAAGTAGCAAAACATGAAATCAGAGTAGTAGCAGATATTATGATAAGAGGTGAAAAGCGCTGCATCAATCTTCGCTTCTGTCATATAATTGCGAATGTTGTCTTGCCGACGCTTCATTTCCTTTGCGGAAAATGTTGGCGTCACTTGCTTGCCATTGCCCTGATAGTCTTGCAGACGTTCTCTCATCTCATTCATCCTTATTGTTTGTGAGGTTGATTATTTGGCTGGGATTGAAAATTCATCCCGCAAGGCCTTGACGATGCCGCTCGTGCAAACAGCGAGCATCAGATCACCCTTTTCGCGTGAGGCCTGTTTGGGTGATGACAGCGTGCCGCTGGCAGGTGTCCATTCGGTCTTGACGGGATAGACGTCGTAGGGAGGAAATGTTGCCGCTGGATGATCAATGACGCGGTCAAGCTCAACGAAGTCCGGATAAAGCGAGAGCATCAGCGAGGTTTCCAGCACTCCACCATGTTCCACCGCCCAGCCCGGAAAACCATCAGGATAAATCTTCGCAATGGTCTCTTCCGTGACGAAGTCCCAATAAGAGAGAACAACGATCTTTACAGTGGCGATGTTGTCCCACCGCAATTCGCGTAAAGCCAGATCAACAGCTTCGGTGATGAACCATGAGTTCTCATAATGACCATTCACAATCGCAAAGTTGCGCCCACCATGCCTAGCGAATTCCTTGATCACATCACGTAACTGGTGCACCAGCGTTTGGCCTTCAAGGCTCACCGTTCCCGGCATGTGGTTGCCGCCACCGCATTTCTGCTGGGACTTGTACCCATAGACGAATGAGGGGGCGACAAGGCCATTGACCTGCTCTGCCACACGCCTCGCGAACTCTGTCGGCAGCAACACATCGACATGCAACGGCATATGGTGGCCGTGTTGCTCCATCGCGCCTAAGGGAATGAGTATGGGCGTTTTGCCGTCTTTCATTTTGGCGTGAAAGTCGGGCCAAGGCATTTCCGCCGCAAAAGGCCGCCGCTTGGGCATGGTTTTCTCCCGCTGAATTAATATTTCTCCGGAAGCTAAGAGGATTGCTTTGATATGGGAAATTCATTTAAGTTATTCTCACATAAGTTTCGCTTTGGAGAAGCCCATGGTCGCGATCAATCTTCCCACTGACGTTCTGCGCACGTTTTTGGCTGTCATAGACCTTGGAAGTTTTACCAAAGCAGGCCAGCTTCTCGGGCGCACGCAACCTGCCATCAGCTTGCAAATTCGCAAACTTGAGGAACTGGTCGGCCTGAAGCTCATGGACACTTCCGGACGCGCTATTGTTTTGACCCGTGAAGGCGAAAATCTGGCACGTTACGCGCGCCAATTGTTGGTGATGAACGACGAGATTGTGGCACGATTGCAAAAGAAAGAGTCGTCTGGAAATTTGCGTGTGGGGCTGCCAACTGACTATGCCATTTCGTTTTTTCAAACGGCACTGGGTAATTTTGTCAAGGCGCACCCCGAAGTGCAAATGTCAATCCACTGCGAAATCAGCGATGCACTCATACCATTGTTTGCGCGGGACGATTTGGATGTCGTTGTTGCCATGTTTGATGGGCAGCCGCCGCCCGGCTTAATTTACACGTGGGCTGAACGGCCGCTGTGGACAGTTGGCAATGGATCTGATGCACATACCAAAACACCGGTCCCCATTGCGGCACACCCAGAGGGTTGTCACTATAGGGATCGCATGATTGGCGGCCTTGATCAGATTGGGAAACCCTGGCGCATTACGTTTTGCAGTCCCGGTATTAATGGAATTCAAGAGGCGGTTCAGTCAGGCTTGGGCGTCACAGCCCTCACCCAGCGCACGCTCATGCGCGGCATGCGCGTGCTTTCAGAAAAGGATGGCTTTCCGCCGCTGGCCGATATTCATGTGGGCATGTTCTTCAAAAACACCGGAGCATCGACGGCCGCCATGCTGCTCGTCAATTACATTATGCAAGCGCTGCAGGATTCAGGACAAACTGACTTTTTGCGGCTTGAACGGCCAGGAAACGCGATCGTCGCAGCATAAGAGAAACTCATGCTCTGATTTGAATGATCAATTTTTATTGCTGTCGCAACTGTGTTTACTTTGCCGTATGCGCGGCAAAATCTTTCAGAACGCCCGCGCCCGGGAGAAACGTTTATGAACAATAAAACCCTTCTGAAACCCAGCCGTCGTGATGTTTTGAGGTATGGAACGGCAGCTGCTTTGTCTATGCCATTTGTCAGCCGGGCTTGGGCGCAAACTGTCGAACTCAATATGCTGGCTTGGTACGGCCATGGTGAGCCTGATATGGTTGCTGAATTCGAAGCCGCCAACAATGTGAAATTCAAGCCGAAGTATTACGCTGGTGGCGACAACATGCTGGCGCTCATCGCCCAATCACCTCCCGGAACCTACGACGTCATTTTGTCAGATGCCGAGTTTGTTCAAGCCCTCAATGAAACAGGTTATGTCGAAGAGCTGAATGCTGCCGACTATCCTTTCGACGATTTCATATTCGACGAATGGAAGCAGTTCCCCGGGCACTGGAAAGACGGCAAGCTCTATTCAGCAATGGTACGCTGTGGCCATCTTGGCGTGTCCTACAACACAACAGCGATATCGGCTGAAGAAGCCACAAGCTATAAGTGTTTCTGGAAGCCTGAGATCAAAGGCAAAGTCGGCCACTTCGATTGGCATCTGCCAAATCTCGGCCAGATGAGCTTGCTCAACGGCAATGCGTCGCCCTTCGACATTGATGGTACAGCTTTCGACAAGGTGAAAGAGGTCACCAAGTCCTTGCGTCCACAAGTGGGGGGCTTCTTCGACTACGGCGGCACCTTCAATGGTCTGAAGAACGGTGAAATGCTTGCCATGGCCGGCATCGGCGATTGGATCACCGGCGTTCTCGAACGCGATGGTGCAAAAGTCGCTTCCGTAGTGCCAAAAGAAGGTGGAATTCAATGGACTGAATCCTACTCGATCGGCAAGGGTGCCAAGAACGCCGACATCGCCAAGAAGTTCATTCAGTATATGTTGTCTGCAGAAGGTCAGGTCAAATCCGCAAGCATGGTGGCCTACCCTGGCTTTGCCGTAACCAAAGCAGGCCGCAAGGCGCTGAACGACAAGAACCCGAAAGAAGCCGCACGCACCGGCCAGGTTGACGGCGCTGCCAATGATCCGATCACGCTGATTAAAGACGGCCGCATCAAATATCGCGGCGTACCAATCCAGCAAAGCCTCGAAGTGTGGAACGACTTCTGGTCAGAATACAAGGCGTCATAAACGGCAATTTACAAAACATCCGCTGCCCCTATGCTTAATGCTGGGGGCGGCACTATCTCACCTGAAGCATTTGGAGAACACAGATGACGGATAGGCCGCGCACTGATGCTTATGCTTGGTTCTGGCGCGCGCCACTGCTGATCTGGCAGTCGCTGTTTTTTGTTATTCCGTTAGGTTTCATGTTCGTGATGAGCTTTTGGCTCGTCAGAAACTATCGTATGACACCGGCCTTCGCCTTCGACAATTGGAACAAAATTCTGGGCTGGAACATTTTTTGGAGTTCCTACGCCTATACTTTCACGCTCGCTGTTGTTGCCACTGTGCTGGCTTCGCTCCTCGCTTTTCCCGCTTCTTATGGCCTTGCCTTCAAGCTGAATGACACGGCACGGCGTTGGGCTTTGTTCTTTTTGGTCATCCCATTTTTTACCAGTTACCTTGTTCGTGTTTATGCTTGGCAGGTGGTGCTCGCGGGCAACGGCATTCTCAGTGCCTTCCTCGCTTGGTTTGGCTTGGGGCCTGTGTCACTGCTCAACTCACCCACAGGCACGATTATCGGTTATCTCACGCTGTCGTTTCCGCTTGTCGTCATCCTGCAAACCATCTCACTTGCGAGTATCGATAAAACACTGATTGAAGCCGCGCACAATTTGGGCTGCGGCGCATTGCGCACAGTATTCTCGGTTATCATTCCCGCTGCAAAAGTAGGGCTGATTGTTGCGGCACTCTTCTGCTTCATTCTGTCCTTCGGTGATTTCGTAAGTCCCTATTATCTTGGCGGATCAAAGCCCCCTACTTTGTCGATCATGATTGTCGACTCAACAAAGTCAGGCCAGCAATGGCCTAGAGCCGCAGTGATCGCCGTCGTGATGATCCTCACACTTCTTACCGTGGCCTTCGCCTCAGTCACTGCCGCCTACAGGAGGCGCGGATGAACGCCGACAAAACTTTGAAATGGGCACTCTACATTTATATCGCACTCGCTTTTGCCTTTATTTTCACGCCTATCCTTGCCAGCTTTGTATTCTCATTTAACTCTGACCGTTTCCCCAGCCTGCCCTTGGGCAGTTTCTCACTGAAGTGGTATCAGACCGTTCTCTCGCGGCCCGAAGTGATGGAGGCCGCATTGACCAGCCTGATCGTCGCGGTTTGTTCGTCGATTCTTTCAACCTTTATCGGCTTCTGCACAGCCTATACGGACTACCGTTACCAGTTCCTCGGTAAACAGGCGTTTTTGGCACTGGCCATGTTGCCTCCGACCATTCCTCTTATCATCATGGCACTCGCGATGTTGTCGTGGCTGTCTCAGATTGGGCTTTCAGGTCAGGTCATTTCCATCATCATCGCACACACAGTTCTGGGTGCACCCTTTGCGATGGCGGTGATCAGATTGCGCCTCAACGATATGGACCCTAACCTTGAGGCCGCCTCATGGAATCTTGGGGCGTCAGAATGGCGGGCCATGCGTGAGGTTGTTGTTCCATTTGCCATGCCGTCAATTGTTGCTGCACTGTGTTTGACAGCGGCGGTTTCGTTCGATGAATTCGCCGTCGCATGGTTCGTGTCAGGTCTCAACAAAACCATTCCCGTGGTCATTCTCGAAATCCTGCAAGGCAATGTTGATCCGCAAATCAATGCCATTGGAACATTCGTATTTGTGATCTCCATCACGTTAATCGTTATTGCCCAGACGCTAATGTTGTCGCGCGGCAAGAAAGAGGAAACCGCATAATGGCACAGCCACTTGTTGTGTTCGACAATGTCGAAAAGAAGTTTGATGATTTTGTCGCCGTGAAGCCCACCAGCTTTGAAATTGGTGCCGGGGAATTTCTCGCCATTATGGGCCCTTCTGGCTGCGGCAAGACGACGACACTTCGTATGCTCGCCGGTTTGGAGGCACCCACCGGCGGTGAAATACGCTTTGAAGGTCGGGTGATGAACTACGTCAAGCCCCATGAGCGCGATATGCCAATGGTTTGGCAATCCCTCGCCCTGTTTCCGTTCTTGAATGCGCGCGAGAATGTGGAGTTCGGACTCAAAATGCGGGGCATGGATGCTGCCACCCGCAAGAAAAAAGCAATGGATTGGTTGGACCGACTCGGCATTAGTCAGTTTGCTGAACGCAATGTTGCAAAATTATCCGGTGGCCAAAGACAGCGCGTGGCGTTGGCCCGTGCCTTGGTGACAGAACCCAAAATCCTGTTGCTGGACGAACCGTTGTCAGCCCTTGATGCGCATCTGGTCATCCGCATGCAAAGTGTTCTCACCAAATTGCAGAAAGAGTTGGGCATCACATTTGTATATGTGACACACAGTCAATCCGAAGCCTTTGCCATGGCTGATCGCGTCATCATTATGGCGCAAGGTGAGATTGCGCAGATCGGCAAAGGCAAAGATATTTATCGCGCGCCTGCCAACAAATTCGTCGCTGAGTTTGTAGGGCGAAACAATATATTCGAGGGCAAGGTGAAAGCGCGAGAGAAAGCTGTTGTTGATGTGGAGACAAAACTGGGGACATTCTCAGTTCCTGCATCGGCTGCACCTCATGCCAGTGCAGGAAGTCCACTGAGTTTCGTTGTCGCCGCAGATCTCGTACAGGTCTCAAGCAAAAAGCCGATGGGCGATAACGTCGTGGAATGCCAACTGATCTCAGAACAGTTCATGGGCACAACAGTCACGTTGTTTCTCGAAGCAGCAGATGGAAGTGAAATCAAGGTTCAAATCGGTCAGCGCGAACTTGAAACACTCGATCTCAGCCATGGGGGCAAGGTCTATGCGAGCTGGCCGTCATCACGTGCGCATGTCTTGGCGGGATGATGCGACATGAATGACATGTCCGGTACGAAACGGTTCTGGACCCTGCCAACGCATGGGACGTTTTCTTTTGTATTGCTGCCGCGTTTTTCCCTCCTCGCCCTTGCCGGTGCACTTGAACCACTGCGGCACGCCAACCATGCTTTGGGCCACAACCATTATCGGTGGAACCTGTTTTCTGAAGGCGGCAAACCCGTTCAATCGTCGAGTGGCATAGAGCTAAATCCATCAGGTGGCTTTGATGAGGTGGTGCTCGATGGAAACGTGATTATTGTCGGTGGCGCTGATATTCTTGCTTCGTCCTCACAGGTGATGACCAACTGGTTGCGGCGCATTGCTATTCGCGCACCACTGATAGGTGGCCTTTGCACGGCAACACGGGTTCTGGCTGAAGCTGGCCTGCTTGATGGGCATAATGCGACCATTCATTGGGAAATGGAAAACAGCCTGCGTGAGCAGTTTCCTGACATCAATGTTACAGGCAATCTTTTCGAGATTGATCGCAACCGACTTACCTGCGCAGGCGAAGCTGCAAGCACAGATATGATGTTGAATCTCGTGACGGCTGCCCATGGCAAAGACATCGCTGCTACTGTTGCAGCACAGGTCCTCCACGCGCGGGTGCGTTCCTCCGTTGAATGTCAGGCAACGCTATCGGTTCGTACCGGCACACGAAACAAGAACCTGTTACAGGCGATTGCCTTGATGGAAAGAAACATTGAAGACGTGCTGGACATTGAAGACATTGCAAAGACAGTGGATTGTTCTCGCCGCCATCTCGAGCGTCTTTTCAGTAGCAAATTGGGAACTGCTCCCATGTGTTATTATCGCAATATGCGCCTGGATCGCGCACGACAGCTCTTATTTGAGACCCAAATGTCTCACACGGAGGTTGCTGTCGCCTGCGGATTTGAAAACAACGGATCTTTCAGTGCTGCCTATAAGAAGCGATTTGGGTTAAGCCCCACCAGCGAGGAACGCGTCGGCTCAGCCGCTGTCGTGGCAAAGACAAAGCGTGTAGGACAACCAACACATAATTGAATAAAATCAATGACCTGTTCTGAGAAGCTGCGTCGCAAAACATGCAATGCCGCAAAGTGCTTTTTCATGGTAATAAAAATAACCCATATCGCCGCCGGGTGCCGACTTTGGTGTTAAGCGGTCGGGGCGCTGTTGCCTTTTCGGCCCGGGCAACGGGGCACCTATTCACGATGTCAATCAGCGGCCTTTCGGTGCTGCACAATCGTGATATAGGATATCAATCCTTGACTGTCAAGGACTATTTTCGGACCATAGATTTTTTACTTTTGTGTCAGGCTTTAAATGCAAAGCCGTGCATTGAAGCTCAAACACCCGTCACCCTGCCCCAAATCGCTCGTCGAAGGCATAGCCTGTCGCTCTCACGGTGCGAATGGGGTCTGGTTCCTTGCCGCGGCTTAAGGCTTTGCGCAGCCTGCCGACGTGAACATCAACGGTGCGTTCATCAACAAAGGCATCTCGGCCCCAAACGGTGTCGAGCAATTGGTTGCGCGCATAAACGCGACCTGGATTGCGCATCAATTGCTCGAGCAGGCGAAATTCAGTGGGTGAAAGGTTGACATCCCGCTGGCCCCGCGTCACGCGCTTGGTCATACGATCAAGCAACAGATCTCCAGCACTCAACTGTTCGGCAACGGCATCGGGATTGACGCGGCGGAGAATGGTTTTGATCCGTGCCAAAAGTTCCGGCACTGAGAATGGTTTAACCAAGTAATCATCCGCACCTGTCGCCAGACCGCGCACACGCTCGGCCTCTTCGCTGCGGGCGGTAAGCATGATGATGGGAATACCGCGTGTTTCAGGTTTTGCCCGAACAAGTTTACAAACTTCAATGCCAGAAATGCCGGGCAGCATCCAGTCGAGCAGAATCAAGTCAGGCCGTTCGTCTGCAATTAACCGCATGGTGTCTTCGCCATCAGCCGAAACGCGCACGCGATGGCCTTCGGATTCCAAATTGTAGCGTAGCAGAATTTGGATCGGCTCTTCATCTTCAATAACCAGAATTGAAGCTGCCATTTTACTCGTCCGAAGGTCGCATCATTGCTGTGATATCCTTTTTCGGCCTCGTCTCAGCAATAGTTTTGCCATGAATGAGGTAGTGAATATTTTCGGCGATATTGGTGGTGTGATCACCGATGCGCTCAAGATTTTTTGCGCCAAACAGCAGGTGCGTGCACAGGCTGATGTTGCGTGGGTCTTCCATCATGTAAGTCAGAAGCTCACGGAATATGGAATTGTAAAGCGCGTCCAGTTCTTCATCAGACCGCCACACGGCAAGTCCCAGTTCATCATTGCGTTGGGCATAGGCATTGAGAACTTGGTTGAGCTGCGCCTGTGCCATCTGTCCCATTCGGGCAAGGCCCGTCGACAATTTGCGCGGCAAGGGTTCTGAAATCGCATGGGTGCGCTTTGCGGTGTTCTTGGCCAGATCACCGATGCGTTCAATGTCAGAGGACACACGGATCGCAACCATGATTTCGCGCAAGTCCTGCGCCATGGGTTGGCGCTTGGCAATGGTGAGAATGGCCTTCTCTTCAATGCTCCGCTCCAAGTTATCAAGTTTTGTGTCGTTGCTGATGACTTGATCAGCGAGGGCAATGTCGCGCCGGGCCAAAGCTTGGATGGCGTTGGCCAATTGCTCTTCGGCAATGCCACCCATTTCAGCGAGCTGTGTCTTCAGTGCTGAAATGTCGTTGTCGTAGGCTTTTGCAATGTGGTCAGGCATGTCTGTGCGATCCTATCCGAAGCGTCCGGTGATGTAGTCTTGCGTGCGCTTGTCTTGCGGGCTGGTGAACATTTCATCCGTATCGCCGTATTCCACAAGCGTACCGAGATGGAAAAAAGCGGTGAGCTGAGACACGCGAGCGGCCTGTTGCATGGAATGTGTGACGATGATGATGCAATAGTTCTGGCGCAATTCATCAATCAGTTCCTCGATGCGGGCGGTTGCAATCGGGTCCAGTGCCGAGCACGGTTCGTCCATCAAAATCACTTCCGGATTTACCGCCATGGCGCGGGCAATACAAAGGCGCTGCTGCTGACCACCGGACAGACTTGTGCCCGAATGGACAAGGCGATCTTTTACCTCTTCAAACAACCCGGCCTTCTTCAGCGAAGTCTCGACGATCTCATCCAGAGCCGTCTTGTCTTTGGCGAGACCATGAATGCGCGGGCCATAGGCCACATTCTCGTAGATTGATTTCGGAAACGGATTAGGCTTTTGAAACACCATGCCGACGTGAGAGCGCAACTCGACCACATCCACATCCTTGTCGTAAATGTTCTTGCCATCAAGGCGCACTTCACCAGTCATGCGGCACGATGGGATGGTGTCATTCATCCGGTTCACTGCGCGCAAGAAAGTGGACTTACCACAGCCTGATGGTCCGATGAATGCCGACACGGCCTTGTCGGGTATGTCAATCGACAAGCCATTGATGGCCCGTTTTTCACCATAGTAAATGTTCACATCACGCGCTGCGATGCGGGGCTGACGCTCGGCCATGATGCGCGGCGCGGCCGGTGTAATAATTGAAGGGACATGCATGTTCATATTTGACTTCTCACCAACGGCGTTCGAATTTTTTGCGAAGGAAGATGGCCACAGCATTGAGCACAAAAAGAATTGCGATCAACACCATGATGGCAGCAGCGGTTTTAGACTGGAAGGCCAGTTCGGGCAAATCAGACCACAGGTAGATTTGCACGGGTAAAACAGTAGCGGCATCAGTGAACCCTCTCGGTACATCCGCGATAAAGGCCACCATGCCGATCATGAGCAAGGGCGCAGTTTCACCAAACGCGCGCGCCAAACCCAAGATGGCTCCTGTGAGAATGCCGGGCAAAGCCAACGGCACCACATGATGAAAAACGGCTTGTTGATCAGAAGCACCAACACCCAAAGCTGCTTCCTTGATCGAAGGCGGAACTGCTTTGAGTGCCGCGCGTGACGCAATGATAATCGTCGGCAGTACTAACAATGCCAGCACGAGGCCGCCCACCAGTGGTGCAGAACGCGGCATGCCAAACACATTGAGGAACATGGCAAGACCGAAAAGACCGAAAATAATGGAGGGCACGGCAGCGAGGTTGTTGATGTTCACCTCAATCAAATCCGTCCAACGATTCTTAGGCGCAAACTGTTCAAGATATACCGCAGCACCCACACCAATCGGCAAGCCTAATGACAGGGCCACCAGTGCAGTGAGTAACGATCCAACAATAGCACCGCGCAGACCCGCGAGTTCCGGTTCGCGAGAATCACCGTTGCTGAAGATGCGCCAAGAGAAGTGCTTTTCGACGGGAACAGATGTTGTGACTTTCTCAAGCAAAGCGGTGTCCGCGTCCTGCGACTGACCTTTGAGAAAGAGATCCGCTTCATCTGACAACAGAATGTCGGCTTTTACGGTTTGTCCAATCATGGTTGGATCAGCAATTACGCGCCTGCGCAAGTCTTCACTCGCGTCTTGCGAAAGCAGCAAGCCCAACTTCTTCTTATCAGCGCGTGAGTTCATCTCTGGAAACTGGGCACGCCAAGAGTCTTTGACGATGCCAGAGAAATCAGCTGCACCTGGATTGGCAACGTCGATTGCGGTCGCATCCAGTGTTACGTCAATGGTGGCACGATGTTCGAAGAATGCCGGTAAACCCTTGCGCGCAATGTCGACCAGAAGATAGACCAAGAACGCAGATGTCAGTGCTAGAGCTACGGCACCATAGGCTTTGAATCGCCGTTCAGATGCGTAACGCTTGGCGAGGCGCTGCTGATAGCTGGTGTCAGTCATATTGCTGCCTGTATTTCTGCACGGTGCGCAGTGCGATGTAATTCAATGCCAATGTGAAAAAGAAAAGGACGAGCCCAAGGGCAAAGGCGGAAAGTGTTTTTGCTGAATCGAATTCCTGATCGCCCACCAGCAGTGTTGCGATTTGGACCGTGATGGTCGATACGGCGGCCAGTGGATTGAACGAAAGATTGGCAGCAAGACCTGCGGCCATCACGACGATCATGGTTTCGCCAACGGCACGCGAAATGGCAAGCATGATGGCGGAGACAATGCCAGGCAAAGCCGCTGGCAGAACAACGCGTTTGATGGTTTCTGATTTTGTAGCGCCCATGGCGAACGACCCATCGCGCAAGGATTGCGGCACAGCATTGATGATGTCATCAGACAGCGAAGAAATAAGCGGCACAATCATCATGCCCATCACAAGGCCTGCAGCGAGTGCAGACTCAGATGCAACATCGAGACCAATGGATTGCCCGACATTGCGGATCAACGGGGCAACGGTGAGCGCTGCAAAAAAACCAAGAACAACAGTTGGAATGCCCGCTAGCAATTCAAGCAATGGCTTTGCAATGCCACGAACAGACTTGCTCGCGTATTCAGACATATAAATGGCTGAGAGCAAACCCAGTGGTGCAGCAACGACCAATGCAATGGTTGTGATGAGCAATGTGCCAAGCAGCAGGGGTATGAAACCGAAATGTGGTGGCGATCCCGTTGGCGACCATTGGGTGCCAAACAAGAACGACAATGGATTTATTTCGCGAAAGAAAACCAGGCTTTCGAAAATGACGGAGGCGAAAATGCCAAGCGTCGTCAAGATCGCGACAATGGAACAGGCAACCAGCAAGACCTTAACGATCTTTTCCTGCAGGTGGCGTGATGTCGGACGCGCACGCGTCAAGCGTGATGAAACGCCTTCAGGGTTTGGCAATGTGTGCGCGTCCGACATGATCGTTACTTCAAGCCTTCAGCTGTGAGGACTTTAAGTTCCAATGCTTCAGCGCGTGACTTTTCAGCCGCGTCGCCTGGCAATGTGACAAGGCCCTTGTCTGCGAGGTAACCGTCTTCACCAATGGCCTTTGCAGAAACATATTCGGCAATGAATTCCTTCATGCCAGGGATCACATCAACATGCTGCTTCTTGCCATAAATGAAGAGCGGACGAGCAACCTTGTAAGAGCCATCGGCGATGGCTTCATAAGTTGCTTGTACACCATCAACGGTGACGTCTTTAACGGTGCCGGCATTTTGTTCAAGAAACGAGAAGCCGAAAATACCAACAGCGTCAGGATTCGCTTGCAGCTTTTGGACGATCAAATTGTCGTTTTCACCAGCTTCAACATAAGCGCCATCTTCACGCACGGCTTTCCAAATTTTTTCGAATGCCTTTGCATCGGATTTCTTTAATGCAGCGAGGCTTTCGTACTTTGCGGCACCAACTTCAAGCACGAGTTCAGCAAAGCTGTCCCGTGTGCCAGAGGTTGGAGGTGGGCCAAGCACTTCGATTTTGGTGGCAGGCAACGACGCATCCACATCTGACCAGAGCTTGTTTGGATTGGCGATCAGCTTGCCATCTTTGTCCGGAATTTCCTTGGCCAAGGCTGCAAAAATCTGTTGCTTGGTGAGCGCGAAAGCTTTCGCATTTTTTGATTGGGCCAGTGACAGGCCGTCAAAGCCAACCTTGATTTCAACGATTTCGGTCACGCCATTCTTGGCACAGTCTTCAAATTCACTTTTCTTGATCTGGCGCGATGCATTGGTGAAGTCTGGATGGGATTCACCCACGCCCGCACAGAACAACTTCATGCCGCCGCCTGTGCCGGTTGACTCAACGACGGGTGTTTTGCCGGAAGCTTTACCGAAGGCTTCGGCGACTGCTGTTGTGAAGGGGTATACGGTTGACGAGCCAACAATCCTGATTTGGTCGCGTCCAGCGAATGCGGGGCTGGCGGCCAGTGCCAAAAGGCTTGCGGTTAGAATGAGCTTTTTCATACAAATTTTTCTCCTGATTGAAGCAACAATCGTGCTTCTAGGGGCGTCACAATACATTTATGCGACGCTGAGATAACGGTATTATGACAGTGTAATTTATTGTTATTAAATCGAAAAATGTGCCGGACAAAAAGTATGTAAGATTTTCGTCAGTCTAAAGGAAAAGCCGCGCAAACAATGCGCGACTTCTCTGGCTGTCAGTAAGTCTGTCAGGAAATCAACGCTGAGCAAATTCAACAGGGCCAAAACCCGTGACTTTAATCAAGTCATCGGTGCCATAGCCGTCAACTTTGGCCATGGCTTTGTCATTGGAGTGCTGAATATTCACATAAGCCGATTCACCATCGGGCGAAAAAACAAAGCCCGTGGGTTCAGCGCTGCTGTCCGTCACAGAAGCGATGCGTACACAACCATCAGACATTTCATCGGTGTCGGCGCCATCTGGCAAGCAAGACCAAATGTCACCATTTGGGTTGTCCTCGATGACATAGACAAGTCCGGTCTTGGGATGAATTTCAAGGTTGTCAGGTTGGTTCATTTCGGCGTTACCAGCGAGGAAGCGCCAGACACGCGTGGACATTTTGCCATCTGCCAAGTCCGGTGTCTTGTCGATGGCACAAAGCACTTCACCGTAGTTGCCGATCTTGGCATTGCCTGTGTTGGTCCAGCAGAACTTTACGCCTTCGCCTCTGAAGGTCACGTCCTGATGCAAATCTTCTGGTCGATAATATCCCGTCGCTCCGGCAACATCTGCCGCAACTCGGGCCTTTGCGGCATCGACTGGAAGCCAACGCGCATCACCCACTTCGCAACCTTGGCCAAATTGGGCTGTTGGTTGGCAGGACACCTGCATTGCAAATGTATTTCCAGCATTGAAAGGCGATTCATCCAAACTGGCAATGCTAGTTGCAGCCATCGCATTGGTGGGTACAAACTTGAACATGGCACCGCCATCTGTGTTGGGATAGCTGGAGCCTGGACGAAGTTCATCGCCGGCATAGACAACGCCGCTTGGCAGAATGGTCAGTCCTTCCCACGCCATCATTGGCAAGGCCGAATGCTTGCGCACTTGGACTGTGTCGGTTGTCTCACCTTTGGCGCGGTCGGTGATAGAAATTTCCGTCGCCTTCAAGGGTTCAAGCAATTCATAGGCTGCGCCGTCATCGGCTTCTTCGGTGAAGAGGATAGTGTTCCAAGGCGTCGTGCGGATGCCGTCGCAGGAGTTGGTGCCGCGCACGATTGTTTCAACCTTGCCATCTGCCATCGAAACACGCTGCACACCGGGATTGAGTTTACCGCCTTCAATTTCTTCACGATCGCCTTCGATACAAACAATCATGTGGGTCGGGTTAACAAGTGGATAGAACGCAATCATGTCCGCATGGTCAGCGATGTTACGCGTTACGAATTCACCCTTGAGGCCGCTTGCCAGTTGAAGCACATCAGCAGGCTTCAAACTTTCCGTGCGAAAACCTTCTTCCGCGCTTTTTGGAGCAGCACTTTGCAGTGGAGAGTTGACGCCGACTAATTGCAAGGACTTTGATGCCAATAGCGCTTGAACTTCAGCGCCAAAGTCACTGGCGATTGCTGCGGTACTTGCGGTAGCAGCCAACAAAAGTATTAGGCTTGAAACGGTTTTCATGATGGTACCTCTCCATTATTTGAGAACGACACCCACCTATGATCTAATGATGACAGTTGTTTTGAAGTTTAATGACGAGTGCGTGACATGTCACTCCGCGAGTGGCAATGCGACGCTGAACTGGCTGCCCCGCCCAACTTCAGATCTGATGTCCAATCGTCCGCGATGCCGCTTTATAATGTGTTTGCAGATGGCAAGGCCAAGTCCCGTGCCGCCGCGCGTGCGGCTGTCTTGCACATTCACACGATAGAAGCGCTCTGTCAGACGTGGGATGTGATGGGGTGCAATGCCGGGACCATTGTCGGTTATTGTAAGTGTTGCTTCAGAACCGCTGTGACTGACCGCAACACTGACTTGTTTGCCATTGCCGGAATACTTGATTGCGTTTTCAATCAGGTTGTGGACAACTTGTCCCAATTGATTGGCATCGCCTCTCACAAAAACGTTTGGCGCAGTGTCAACAGTAAGTTCGCATTCGGCCTCACTGGCAAGTGGACGAAGCAGTGCCTCCGTTTGTCGAACCACCATCCCCAAGTCAGTTCGTTCCTTGGGTTCGACATGCTCGTCCACTTCAATCCGACTGAGTGACAGAAGATCGTCGATCAATGACGACATGCGCTCTGCTTGCGCCTTCATCAGTTTCAGAAATTCGTTGCGGGCATTTTCGTCTCGTTTGGCTGCACCCTGCATGGTTTCAATGAAGCCAGACAGTGTTGTCAGGGGTGTCCGCAGTTCATGACTGGCATTGGCGACAAAATCTGATCGCATCTTTTCAATTTGTGCTTCGCGCGTGCGGTCGCGGAACGTCAGCAAAACAAGCGGTCCGCTATCTGGAGTATCTAGCCGCGCCAGATGAACGTGCATGGTGCGCGAGACTTTTGCATGCTCTTCAAACTCGACTTCAATTGGAGAGTCCTGTGTGAATACCTCGGCAACCGCTTTTGCAACAGTCGGTGACCTGATAAACAATGCCATATGCTGTCCGACCAACGGCGCACCGAAGGTTTGCTTCGCGATATTATTAGCAGCCTGGATAGTCCCGGCGTGATCCACGACCATAGCCGCGTCAGGAAGTGCCGCAATCCAATTGCGGAAGGTTGTCAGCGTGCCCGTTGTCATAACTCATTAATGACGCGGCTCAGCGGCCACGTCTAGGGTCGAATTAAAAAATGGTACGGCATATACTTTCCCGAAGCAATTCGACGAACGATCCTTCCCTATTGAAACGAACGTACAAGACTGCCGATCAGCAGTGTCCATCCATCAACAAGCACAAAGAACAGAACTTTAAACGGTAGGGAAATGACCGTTGGGGGGAGCATCATCATGCCCATAGACATTGTTACGGTGGCGACGACGAGATCAATGATGAGAAATGGTAGAACAATCAGAAAGCCAATTTCGAAGCCACGTCGAAGCTCGGACACCATGAATGCCGGAACCAGAATTCGCAGATCGCCTGCAGCGGGGTCCGTTCCAAAGGCCTGCTTCGGTGCCATATCTTGAAAAAATGCCAATTCTTTTTCACGCACGTTTTGCAACATGAATTCACGGAATGGACCTGTTGTTCGTTCAAAGGCATCTTGTTCTGTTAGCTTTCCATCCATATAGGGCTGGACCCCATTTTTCCACGCATTGTCAAAGGTTGGCGCCATAATAAAGAAGGTCAAGAACATCGCGAGTGTGACGAGCAGAATTGTAGATGGTGTTGTTTGTAATCCAATACCGCTACGCAAGAATGAAAGGGCAATGACAATTCTTGTGAAGCTTGTGAGCATGACAACCAAACCAGGTGCCAGCGACAAGGTTGTAATCAAAATGACATACTGAACGATCTGGGCTGTGACCTGGCTATTGGCAGGCAGTGTACCATTGCCAGTCTGTGGCAAACTTGCAACTTGTGCGAAAGCAACTTGTGAAACTGTCAAAGCTAAAATTGCTAAGAGTGTTGAAAGAAAAAATCTCACTCAAACACCAAGCCCGAAATGAGCAAGCCTTGCGCCTGTCCCTCACTCACAGTCGTTACAATTTCATTCAGGTCTTGCGTTATTGCTTGTATTGCGCCTGCACCCTGCATGTTTGAGAGTTTCAATGTGCGGAGGTATGCGAGAACGTGTTGAGAGAGTTTGACGGCAAGCAAATCTGGCTTGGGTTCACTCTTTGTGTTGATGAGTACACTGCTTTCCAACCTTACCCAGACCTTTGAAGAGTCTGCGAGATTTGTGACGACTGGCTGCATTGGAACGACGCTGAATTCTGCCAAAGACTTTACGTCAATTTCTTTTGCATCCGCAACTTTGTCTGGTGAATGGCCCTCCGCTTCGGGGGGAAGCTCAACCACAGTTTCGACTTTTGTTGCGATCGGTACTTCATCTGATACAAGCAGAGTTGCTGCAATAAAGAACCCACCCAGAAATCCAAGCATAGACACACCGACGGACGCGATCAAAACTTGCTTGATCCCACCTTTTTTTGGGTTTTCTTTTTCTTTCGTCGCCATCACCTCATTAGAAGGGCATAAACTTGTCCCAAAGTTGCACACCCCACGCAGGCTTTTGTGCAGTGCTCACCGTTCCTGATCCACCATATTGCGCCCGAGCTTCTGCAATCTTGTGGTAGTCAATGGAATTATCTGGCGCAATATCATTGGGATTGACAATTCCCGCCACGCGAACATTTCGCATTTCATTATTGACCAAAACCTGTTGCGTGCCTTCAATCACAAAATAGCCATTGGGCAATACATTCTGAACAACCGCTGTTAGCTGCAGTTTCAGTTTCTCGGATCGGACTACAGATCCTTGTCCGCTCGCAGCAGAATTTCCACTAATTTTGGCTTCGCCTTGCCCTTGGGCCATAAGATTGAAGAGTCCGACGTCAACATCTGCGCTTGAACTGTTGGCCGATTTTCGCGACCTTGCCGACGAATTGTTGAACGTCGCGCTGTCATTCACTGAAATGTTAATCGTGATGAGATCACCTTCTCCGCGCGGCCGCGCGTCACGAAAAAAATCCGCATGTCCACCGACCCATGTTGACGCCTGGTCTTTGTCGGGTTTTTCCTCAAAAGACTTATGAATAGTCGAAGTGGTTAAACTCTCTTCGATGCCACCTCCAACAGGTGTCAATTGTGGCTGGTCGAGTAGTTTTTGTGTTTGCGCGCTGCACGCAGACAACAAGAGTAAGAGCGGTGTTATTTGCACGATAGATTTCATTGGCTTTCCGTTTTATTTGCAAGCTTCGTTGTATTGGCCATCATCGATTTCACAATTTTGCTGGCAAAATTCACTTCCATTGCAGCCAAAACTTCCCCCGATTGTTTAGGGCCCAATCGTTGAAGTATTTCAGAAGCCATCTCGACATTGATTTTCTGCAATTGTTGAGCGGCGATTTCGGGTTCAACGTTGGTGTACATCTTGACCAAACCATTGGTGACCGAAGTGCGAATCTCATCGCGTTTGACAACCCATTTTTCGAGCACTTTGGTCTTTTCATCGAGCGTCAGAAGCCGCTCAGCAATTTCTGTTTTCACATCTAATAGCTCTTTCTTCTGTCGAGCCAGCTTTGCCTCGGCCGCTTTGTCGGCAAAGGCAACGCAGAAATCCACGGGTTCGGATTCAATTGCTGAGGCAGCAGGTGACGCTGTGTTTTCTGCAAGACTTGAGCTGCTGAAATACATCAAGAAACAAGCTATGGCCAAAAGCCGTGTTGTTCTGTCGTTCAAAACACGCTCCTATTGCACAATCAATTCAGCTTGCAGCGCACCAACGTCTTTAAGCGACTGCAAGATGTCGATAATGTCTCCTGGTTTAACACCCATGTTGTTGAGGCCATCGACAAGATCATCAAGTGATGAGCCTTCAAGAACACCCACTGGTTTTCCTGTATCATCAATTTCGATATCCGTTTCCGGTACTACGACGGTTTTTCCATCTGACAATGGCTCAGGCTGAGACACATTGGGGCGCTCTTTCACCTTGATGATCAAGTTTCCGTGCGACACGGCAACGGGTGACACGCGAACATCTTGCCCGATAACGACCGTGCCGCTTTTTTCGTCAATAACAACACGTGCAGGAACATCAACCTCAACAGATAGCGCTCCGATGTCAGCAAAAAGTTGTGTCGCGCTCACGGCGTCTGGGCGCTTGATCTCCACGGTACGAAAATCCTTAGCGCGTGCAATTTTCTTGCCATAGGTTTTCTGACTATGCGAGTTAATCACTTTGGCCACACGGGCTGACGTTGCAAAATCCGGATTGTGCAATTGCAAAGCGAAGCGCGGCAATTCATTGATCTCTGCTGTGTTGTCTTGCTCAATGATGGCGCCGTTCATGACGACGCCACCTGTTGTCACTCCTTTTTTTACGGTTGCACCATCACCTCCCGCCGTGAATCCGCTGATCGTCACAGACCCTTGCGCCACGGCAAATGTCTCACCATTTGCAGCCAAGAGCGGAGTCATCACGAGCGTGCCACCGCTCAATGATGTCGCGTCGCCCATTGATGAAACCGTGACGTCGATACGTGTGCCTTCTGTTACAAAAGGCGGCAGTGTCGCGGTGACAACAACGGCAGCCACGTTTTTGGAGCCAATTGATTGGGGTTCAACTGCAACGCCCATGCGCTGCAGCATTGATCGCAACGACTTTTCTGTGAAGGGGGAGTTGCGCAAGCCATCACCTGTTCCGGCAAGGCCAATCACCAAGCCATAACCTACGAGTTGATTGTCGCGGAGCCCTTGAACGAATGCGATGTCCTTCACACGACTGCTGGAAAAGACTTGAGTTGTACAAAAGCAAAGGACCGTCAACGCAACAAAGAAACTTCGTTTCATTTTCCAATGACCGCAAGTGTGCCATCCGTCAAAACTTGCACTTTGACAATTCCCCCTGACGACGCATTGCGCGCTTCTATGGTTTGACCTTCTGATCCACCTGTAAGGGGCATGAGAACACCTTGGATTTCAATTCCGCCGCTATTGTAGACAGCCTTTGTGGGTTGCCCCTTCTTGATGTCTTCAGTGGCGCGCAGTGAACCCAATGCAATGGGCTTTCCTACTGCGAGTGTGCGCGCTGCTTCCATGTCAACAAGTTGAACTTGTTCAAACACGAATGATCGTCGTGATTGGTCAGAGACCGTGAAAAGTCTCATTGTGATGTCGCTGGCGATCAATGCTTGACCGGCAAAAATCGTTCTTATTGGCACAGGTAGCAGTCGATTTTCCTGCGCTTCTGCCCGAAGCGTTGGTTGCAGGAACAGGCAAACTATTAAAATGCCGCGCCACTTATGCATTCAGCGGATGCCTTTCGATACGATACCTGCCATATCATCTGCAGCCTGAATGACTTTTGAGTTCAATTCAAAAACACGCTGAGCTGAGATCAGTTCCGTGATCTCTTGAACGGGATCTACATTCGACTCTTCAAGATAACCCTGCTCAATTGCGCCCACAGGACCGGCTCCCGGTGTAAAAATCGTTGCTTGACCTGAGGCCTCAGTGACTTGAAACAAATTTCCGCCAAGTGCTCGCATGCCAGCTGGATTTGCGAAGGTCGCAAGATTGAGTTGTCCAATTTCCTGTTCTGTTGCGCCATTGTTCAACGTGGCGAAGACTTGACCTGAGCGATTGATGGTAATCTTCACTGTTTCTGCAGGCACCGTTATTTGTGGCTCGATTGGCAAACCATCACTGTTTACGATGGTCCCATTTGCGTCAGTGTTAAGACTGCCTGCGCGAGTATAGACTGTTTCGCCATTCGCTGATTTGACTTGCAACCAACCGTCACCATTGATTGCGATGTCCAACTGATTTCCTGTTTGGCTGATTGGACCTTGCTTGATGACGTTGCGGATCGACATGAGTTTTACCCCCATGCCAAGTTCTCCACCTTCGGGGATCAATGTCTCACCACTTGTTGAAGGAACGGCACTTCCTTTTTCAACTTGGTAGAGTAGATCAGAAAATTCCGCTCGAGATTTTTTGAACCCTGTCGTGTTGGAGTTGGCGATGTTATTGGCGATGACTTCAACATTGGTTTGTTGAGCACTCATGCCAGAAGCGGCGATAGACAAAACACGCATGATAACCTCAAATCTGCATTCTAGAAATTTCGAGATAAGCCCCAACAGCTTTATCTCTCACGGCCATGGCTGTTGAAAACATGCGTTCTGCTTCCATGACTTTCATGACAACATCTTGCATCGGCACCTGACCTTGCATTCCGCCAACGGCTGCTGTTTCAGCTTGTTTCACAACATCAATCATTTGCGATGCAAAATCTGTGCCGCCCGAGGGCTTTTGAATTGATTGCGGTGCCAACTTCAATGGCATGCTTTGACCGATAGCTGCGGTAATGATATCCAACATTTTCAATCTCACCCATTTGACTTCAAGAGATCAACAAGACTGTTAGACATGTCGCGGCTTTGTCGAATGATTTGCAAGTTTGCTTCGTATGAGCGCAATGCCTGTCTCATGTCAGTCATTTCTACGATCATGTTGACGTTGGGAACTTTCACATAGCCGCTTGCGTCAGCTGCCTTATGTGTTGGCATAAAATCTTTGTCGAAGGCCGACATGTCGTAGCCAATTCTTGCCTCAACAGCGCCACTGTTACCGGCTGCTCCGTTCATTACATTCGAAAACATCACGGTACGTCTTCGGTAAGCATCCGCCCCCGCTGATGTTCCTGTTGACTCAGCATTGGCGATGTTTTGCGCTACTACTTTCATGCGCAATGATTGTGCAAAAAGTCCGGAGAATGCCGTATTACTTGCGAGGCTGAGGGGATCCACGACTTAACCCTTCACGCTTGTTAGAAGCATACGATGAAAGGACTTTAGCAACCCGATATCAAAGGAAAATAATCGCGAATTTTCGCCGGTTGTTCGCATTTCCTTTTCCATCACAACGTCATTTCCTGACAACGTCACTTCTTCATTGCTTTGCAGTTTCGTGGTGTGACCTCCGGAAATCTGACTTGGCATCTGCAGATGAACAGCACTGCTGGTTGCCAGCCGTGCTGCAGTTGACTGCATCTCGCGCCCAAAGGGTGAGATTTCGCGGGCTTTGAAGCCAGGCGTGTCGGCGTTTGCCATGTTGGTGGATGCTATCGCTTGCCGTGCAGCAAGCCAGGACATGTGCTTTTCTGCTGTCGCGAAAACGTTCATCTTACTCTCCCTCACACTGGTGGAGAGAGTACGCTTCTGAGCTTGCTCCAAACTTGAACGTCCAACATGTTAGCATTTAATTCAAAGGCCCGGCGGACGCGTGCCATCTCCCAGTTGCCGCTTGCGTTCAACGTAATGGATAACCTCTGCAACAGCCTTGTAGTATTCGGGGGGTATCATTTCACCAACTTCACAAGAACCGTAGAGCGAACGCGCGAGAATTTTATTCTCAACAACTGGCAATTTGTGGTGTTCAGATAATTCTCGAATTTTGAGAGCAACCAAGTCTAGTCCTTTAGCAAGCACGATGGGAGCACCGCCTTCGTTCGCGATGTAGCGCATTGCAATTGCATAGTGTGTGGGATTGACAACGACCAACGTCGCCCTGGGGACGTCAGCCATCATGCGACTTTTCAACCTTTTTTGTGCAATCATGCGCCTCTTTTGCTTCATAATCGGATCGCCTTCGGCGCTCTTGTGTTCGTCTTTTTGCTCTTGTCGCGTCATTTTCAGATCATTCCACCATTTAAGGCGAGTCCAAACCATATCTGCTATGGCGAGCAGCAGGACAAAAATTGCCGTAGGTGTGAGTATGTCCAAGGTGGTTTTCTGCAGAACGGCTGGTATCATTGAAGGATCACCAAGTCCGAGGTTGAAGACATCAATGATTTTCGATCTCAGAACGACAAAAATGAGAATGCAAAGTGCGAAGAATTTTGCTGTCGTTTTTGCAAATTCGATCACAGCTTCCTTGCCGACAATCCGATTGATATTCTTGCTAGGTGAGAGACGATCCCACTTTGGCGAAACGCGATCCCATGACGCCGACGGAACATTTTGAACAAGAGATCCGACCACCCCTCCTGCAGCAAATAGTAAAAACACTGGTACGACGAGGAAGAGAACACTCTGCATGGTATTCTTCAACAGAATAGCTGCCTCGCTCGGCGATTGAAGTACGACCTGTTCGATTGAGGCAAAGTTCGCATGCAGTGTTCGGGTTAACACTTCAACCGTTGAAGGCAATGTGAGGGTGAAGACGGAAATTATTGCAACGAGAGAACCGAGAGAAACGATTTCTCGTGAAAAAGGCGTGTTTCCTTTTTCGACCGCTTCAGACAGTTTCTTCTCGGATGGGGCTTCTGTCTTGCTATCGCGTTCAGGTTGATCGCTCATATTATCTAAGTGCTTGAAGCCTCAGGCTTCGCGGCAACTGCTTCTTCTGGGAGTGTAATCTCGCCCTTTCTGGCCATGGCGAGCGCTATTTCTGCAATTTTCTTCCGCGCCGGCACGGAGTCACTTCGAGGGGTGCCGTCATCACTGCCCAATTCAGACTCAACCATACGGCGGGCGCGGGCACCCAAACAGGCCAAGATCCATTCCTTGAACGCAGGTTCCGTGCCCCAAAGGGCTGGCGTTACTAACTCAGCAGCGACGCGATCAAACAATCTGCTGAGTGACTTCACATCCATGCGTTCCAGATCTTCAAACATGAAGATGTATTTGCGCAATAGTTTTGCTTGCTCTGGAGTCGTCTTTGCCAAGGTATCCAACACACTAAGCGCCTGTTCGCGGTCCATGCGGTTGACGACATTAGCGACTCGTTCGATCCACTTATTGCTACTTGCTTCAACTGCCTTAGCAAAAAACTGATCTTCGAGTGCATGCTCAAGCAATTCCAGAGCTTCCGGCGAGACTGCCCGAAGCGAGAGTGAACGCGAAAGAATGCGCGGTGTAATTTCGCGTGGAAGTAACGCAAAGCACTTCGCAGCGAGATCAACAGGAAGTTTCGACAGCACGATCGCTGCTGTTTGTTCATGCTCATCGAGCAAGAATGGTACAAGCAATGAATCCATAGCTGGTGTGAACTTCGACCAAACCGTGTCTTTGATTGGCTCTGAGGAGAGTCCTAAAAACTGCGAAACTTTCTCTTGTGAAAACGCGGCTTCGAGCAAAGGGATTAAGTGTTCAGATCCTGCAGAAATGCCCAAGGCTTCTGAAAACTCCTCCGTGAATTCCTTTACGACAGGTTCAAAATCACCCGTGCTCAGATCACCCAATTGGCCAGAACTTTCAAAAAGTTGTTTGATGCTTTCTGGATCAAATTTCTGCAACAAACTCACCGCAGTCTCTCTGCTCAAAGCCGCGAGTAGTATTGCGACCTTCTCGCGACTTGTGCGAAGTGACATTAATCGATGTGCAGAATCATACGTCTCAAGATGAGGTGCCATGCGCGCACTTGCCAGACTTGCGTTCATGACAGGCTGTCGGTTAAAATTTCAGTGATACGCACACCTAACAGGTCGCCACGGGTTTCCAACACATAGAGTTCACCTTTGGCAATCTTTGTCCCATTGACGATGACGATGACTGGTTCTCCAATTGCTTGATCCAAAAGCAAATCAGACCCCGGCTTAAGACTCATCAAGTCAGATAGCTGCAGTGTTGACGTTCCTAGCATGACCTGTACGGTCACTGGGATAGACGAAAAGGAACTTGTCATACTTATTTTTGTATCGCGCCGAGCTTCGAGCTTTACAGACTCATCTTCCATTCATTTCTCCTGACGGAATGGGGAGCCTTGAGGGTTCACTTGCATGAGTAAGAGACGCTTCCCCTAGCAACTTAATATGGCCTCCAGTGTTACTAAAACTCAGTAGTCCTTGTGTCAGCTTTTGACCATTCAAGTGAAGTTCTACTGGAGCCGATGCCCCAATATTGAGTTTCAAAACCTCACCTGGCACCAAATTCAAAATTTGTCGGACATCTACGACCGCAGGCTTCAGAAACACTTCGAGCGAAAATGCGGTGTGTCCCATCAATTCGTTGGCAGAAGTGGCAGTTGATTTTGAAAGTGCAGTTTCACCACCAATGAGCTTCATGCAGTCTGAAAAACTGAGGAATAATTCATACTCACATGCATCATCAAATACGTTGAGCAGAAGTCGAATGCTATAACATAGTAGAGAACTTTCTGCTTTCCGCGCGGCGATACGCGCCCGCGGCACTTTTTTCAGATCTGCGTGCTCTCCAATCTCACCAAGTGCTTCTGCTACCGCAGTAGCAATTTTCTCGGAAACCAACATACGAATTTTCTTATCGATTGTTGTGGCGGGTCTTTCATTATCAGACGTTCGATTTGCTGCACCCGTTCCACCCAAACAGACTTCGCACATCAGATTGTCAAATTGCGTGTCAGACTTACCCCAACATGAAACTGTTGCTGTTTCAGAAACTATATCAAACCCTGGTTCTGCGTGAACATGGGATTTCAATTTTTCAGCCTTGGTTGAGGCGAGTGTTGCCTTAATTGGAATTCCACCAAGTTGTGCAAGTATCACACCCGTGCGCTCTGCCAGTGCCTCAGCAAAAGGCATGAGGATATCAAGTTGTTGCGTAAGATTAACGCCCTTGGAACGGATCAATTCGGCGTTAAAAGGGAGCCTGTTTTCAGCTGAACTCTCAATCATTTTGTCACGCTGCTTTTTTGGAGGTTGCATCAAGAGTTGCTTGTTCCAACTCCGACACGGTTGGTCTTTCATAGGCAGAAACTGCTTTTCGACCATATTCGACTGATACCTGTGGAAGACTTCCGTTCAAGTGGGCAACAAGAGTTTGTTTCACAATGCTGAACGTTCGCACTTGCTTGTCGCGCACCATTTTGATCTTCGTGGCCAATGGGCCAAAGAAACCATAAGAGAATAGAATTCCTGCGAAAGTGCCGACCAAGGCAGCGGCGATGAGATGACCTAGGACTTCAGGTGGCTGGTCTAGAGCGCCCATGGCTTTGATGACACCCAACACAGCTGCAACAATGCCAAGTGCGGGCAAGGCATCGGACACGGCCGTCACTGCATGATAAACTTTGAGTTTATCACGCATCATTGTTTGAATTTCTTCGTCCATGAGGCTCTCCACCTCGTGTGGACGGGCATTGCCAATCAACATCAAGCGACAATAGTCGCAGATAAAGGTAAGTAAATCTGAGTTCTTCATCACACTGGGATAGGACTTGAAGATTTCGGAGTCGGCCGGTTGGTCGAAGTGAATTTCCATTTCTGATTTTGTTTTGCTGCGCATCTCGCGCAGCAGTACGAAGAGAAGTGCAAGCACATCCAAATAGTCCCCACGCTTTGGCATTGATTCTTTTATCGCTTCCAGCATCGCCTTGCCGGTGTCTTTGACAATTTTCATAGGGTTCGCGACAAAGAATGTGCCGATCGCTGAACCTAGAATGATGACATACTCAAACGGTTGCCAGAGCACTTCCATGTGACCGCCCATCATGACGAAGCTTCCGAACAGGCACACAATCACAACAACAAGACCAATGATAAATGTCATTTTACACTCCCAAACACTGTTGTTTAAATTCGCGAACTTGCGCGGAGCTTTTGGTGTCACTTAAGGCTGAAGCAAGTTTTTTGGCGTAACTCGGAGTCTTTACAGGACGTCGATGACAAGCAAGGTGACATTTGATGGTAAGTTTGATCACAAGCTACAACAGACTTGCTGGCAATTTGATCACTTCCATCAAGCGCGTATCTGAACAACCGTTGATCAAACGTGAAGCAGAATACTATCAGGCCAATATTGGAAAGATTAAGTCAGTTGATGACTTCATGTCCAATACGCGTATCTATAATTTTGCGCTCAAGGCCTTCGGCCTTGAGGACATGCAATATGCAAAGGCTTTTATTCGCAAGGTATTGAATGAAGGTGTCGATGCGCCTGAGGCGTTTTCTCTGCAACTTTCCGATCAGCGGTTCAGAGAGTTTGCGACTGTATTCAATTTTAAGCGATATGCCGCTGCCACAACTTCTTTCGACCGGGTTCAGAGTGGAACTGTTGACATGTATCTACGCAACAGTCTTGAAGCGCAAAGCGGTGAAGAAAATGAAGCACTGCGTCTAGCGCTGTATTTCGAACGGAAAGCAGGAACAATTTCGAGTGCGTTCAGTATTCTTGCGGACAAGGCGCTTTATCAAGTCGTGCGCACTTCATTGGGACTGCCAGCTGCAATTTCAGGTTCTGATATCGAAAAGCAGGCTAAAATGCTTTCAGAAAAAATTGATATCTCCAAACTAGGAGAGCCTGACTACATCAAAAAGACCATCACACGATTTCTGGGTCGTCACGAAGCGGAAAACAGTTCCGCGCAGTCGTCTCCAGCAGCTAACTTAATTGCGGGTGCCAACTCCGGAATTGACATGCGCATGATTCTATCTCTTCAAACCCTTAAAAAGTTCGGCTCATAATGGAAGTCAGTTCTTACGTTGCATTATCTGGGCAATTGACGCTTGAGCAGCGATTGTCAACTCTGGCGGGCAATATTGCGAATGCCAACACAGCAGGCTTCAAAGCAGGAGCAGTCGATTTCAAAACGCTATTGGCAAATGTGGGTCGTGAAGGCACTGCGTTTGCCGCAACCGCTGCCAATACACTTGATATGTCGACAGGCGGCATGTCGCATACGGGCAATCCGCTCGATCTTGCCGTGAGCGGTCCAGCAACTTTCGGCTATCAGTCTCCCCAAGGTACTTACTACAGTCGGGATGGACGATTGACGATCACACCTGATGGTCAAGTGCAAAATTTGCAAGGGCACAGTCTCATGGATGCTTCTAACTCACCCATAAGTGTTGAACCTTCAGCTGGCGAAGCAACGGTAGGTCGCGATGGAAGCATCGTTCAAGGCGGCAAGGTTGTTGGGCAAGTTGGACTTTTTCTATTAAATGTCAGTGATGGATACAGCCGCCGAGGAAGCTCCGGTATCGTACCGAAGGCGCAACCGGAACTGGTTTCTGATTATACGCGCAACGGTGTTTTGCAGGGTTACATCGAGGGTTCAAATGTGAACCCTGTGACGGAAATGGTGAACCTCATAGAAGTGTCGCGCGCTTTTGAAGCTGTGAGCACCTTCGCGGACAAGGCACTCGAAGCCGAGCGCAACGCGATTGAAACATTGGGATCGCGCTAGTGAGGATTGCGCAGGTTGCTTCCACTGAGAGTGGTTCGAAAATGACGGCTCATAAAGTGACTAGCATCGGGTCATTTTCGCAAACGGTGGCCGTCATGCGAGAAATCAAAGAGCTCATCAGGGTCTATGGAAAGGTAGCATCCATCGATGCCTCAGGCGTCCGAGTTGTTGGCCTCTCTCGTCTCGCAAGACGGGGTGACATTGTAAAAATTAGAAACTCCGACAAGTTTTGCTTGGCTGAGACAATAGCAATTGACCCAATGGGGATTACGGTCAAACCCTTCGACAATGGAATTACAGTTCGACTTGATATGGCCGTTGAGTTTGTGGGTGAACTGTCGATACGTCCTTGTGATTCCTGGTTGGGTCGATGCGTTTCTGCATTTGCCGAGCCCGTCGATAGCCTTGGACCATTGCTGCAGGGAGCATTGAGTATCTCAATGCGAAACGAACCGCCACCCGCAACCAACCGCGGCATTGTGCAAGACGGCATCAAGACGGGCGTTCGCAGTATCGATATTTTTACGCCACTTTGCTTTGGTCAACGCATTGGTATTTTTGCTGGATCAGGCGTTGGCAAATCAACGCTTCTTGCCATGATTGCGCGCGCGCCCGGCTTCGATGTCGCCGTGATTGCATTGGTGGGAGAACGTGGCCGCGAGGTTAATGAGTTCATTCACGAAGTCCTTGGCGACACGATGAAAAAATCCATCCTTGTTGTGGCTACTGGAGATGAAGCACCGGGCATGCGGAAGATGGCACCGCTATTAGCTACGCGTTTGGCTGAATACTTTCGCGATCAGGGCAAGCGCGTGTTGTTGATTATGGACTCCGTTACGCGTTACGCGATGGCCGCCAGAGAAATTGCACTTGCTGCAGGTGAAGCACCAGTATCACGCGGCTATCCACCGAGTGTATTTTCCGAACTTCCTCAACTTTTGGAGAGGGCAGGCCCTGGTGTTGATGGGCAAGGTTCCATTACTGGCGTTTACTCAGTGCTTGTCGACGGTGACAATCACAACGAACCCATCGCGGATTCTGTGCGCGGCATTCTTGATGGACACATTGTTCTTGATCGCGAGATTGCCAACAGCGGCCGCTTCCCGGCAGTTGATGTGTTGGCTTCCATCTCGCGACTCGCGAACAAGGCGTGGGATCCCATGAACGGAAAACTGGCGGGAGAAGCCCGCCAGATGATCAACAAATTTGAAAGTTCCAAAGACCTTCGCCTGCTGGGAAGTTACCAAATCGGTGGTGACAAAGAACTCGATCTGGCAATCGAAACTGTTCCAAAGATTTACTCATATCTCACGCAAGCCGCACAGACGAAACCCGATATGGAACCGTTCGCAATGCTCGCTCAAATTACGAAACCACAACGTCCCTCTCAGGCCGCAGCGGCTTCGCGCCCAACCAGTTGATATCCGAGGAAGCGCTGCGTATCGATTGGGTCATATCCCAGCTCAAGGCGCAACTTCTTCCGCAACTTGCTGATATGACTTTCAACAACGCATTCCTCAACATTCTCATCTAACAGGCCATAAATGGCAGAGAAAATTTGAGCCCGCGTCACCCGCCTTCCTTTGTTAACAGCGAGGTATTGAAGTATGCGACGTTCGCGGCGCGGCATGTTTACGACTTGTGTATTAACTTCAGGCGCGCGCCCGTCTCCGTATACGACAAGACCATCCATAGCCCAAAGAGAGGTGTGGCAATCATTGCTGCGTCGACGTATCGCGTCGATGCGCGCTATCAGTTCCTTGGCATGGATCGGTTTGCGGACAACATCGTCCATCCCCGCTTGGTAAAGTTTCAATGTGCCATCAAGGTTGTTAAAATCGTTCAATGCGATTGCGGGCACTTCCATTTTCTTTTTGATGGCACGGGTCACCAATTCGCGGGACTCAAAATCACCAAGGAGAATTCCTTCAACTGCAGCAAGGTCCAAATCCGGGCTCGACTGAAACCAACTTATGAAATCTTCTGGTTCAAAAGAAATCGCAGTATGCCCCTCTCTACTTAAGGTAGATTTATAGGCTTCGCCGACTTCGCTTCTTTTGTCGATTATAACGATCATTTTCAAATCTCCACTGCAAACTTACCCAGCGACACATTTCCGAGGGAATGATTCGAGGATAGAAAACTGTAGTTAACAAATCGTTATTTAGTCATATTTACATATTTATATCATATACTTATGGCTCTTTCTGGTTCACAGGCATGCATCACCATCAACTGGCTAAACCTGCTTTAAGGAAAGACTGACGCCGCCCAAGTGTTTACAATTGATTTATAATCAGCGCCCCATTAAGCAGGCGAAGAAGAAATTGCTCGAGATTCAATCACTTTAAAGTTGCATCGCCGATTAAATTGCAGCAAAATCAAATCGGCAGTTAGTTCAGCACCACTCGCGATTCGAACTACTGCATGGAGATGGCGAAATGAGTGTTTTGCGGAGCCTGCTGCGCTCAGGCAATAATGTCGGTTATGACAAAGAGATTGACCAAGCCTTTCTGCTGATTAGCGATGTTGCAGAAAGAGTTGAGCTTGAGCCGAAAACAATTCGGTTTTACGAAAAAGCTGGCCTGTTAAAACCGCGACGCCTGGGTCAATTGCGCGTTTTCGCAATTTCCGATGTTGAAGTTCTGTTGCTCATAAAGCAATTGCGACAATACGGCATGCCGATTGCTGAAGTGCGCGAAGCTTTGGCGTTGCACCAACAACAATGTGATGAGGGTGATAGCCGACTGCAGAAAATGTTGAAGCTGCAACTCGAAATGCTCTTGCTCAAGCACAAAGAACTGACTCAGCAAATCGCAGTTTTGAACAGCACATTGTCCATCACACCAAATGAGCGCGCTGCCTAATGTGTGAAGCTGTAGATGACTTAACTTAGCCCCGCAAACAACAAGAATAGTATCAGCGACATGCCCAAGGAAATTAAAAATATTCGCCCACCAGCACCATTAAAGTTTTCTGCATTTGCTTCGCCACGGTCGGAGTTAAGACAATCGGAGGCAACACGGTGTGCACCATAGTTTGCACTCATGTGCGCCCGCGCTATATCTGTATCAGATGGATCGTATCTCTGAATTAACACCTGCTGGATATCTGGCGTCGAATGCACTTGCCGCGGAGACACTATCTCACGATGCGTAAATGGTTCAGCCTCCGTCGCTTCGTCAGCTTGCCATTTTCCAAAACTTTGGTGACGTTCTTGGCGATTTATTGCATCTCTCACAAAACTGGCGGCAGGCCAGTTTCCTTCGGGCTTTGCAAGTGGGTTGAACTCCATATCTGTAGTATCTAAGTCCCGTGACGAGGGTACCGCGAGCAACCTCTCAATTTTGAGGAGCCTTTCGTTCAACACTCTCGATTCCTGCAACAGAGCATCCAGATTTTTTACGTCAACCTTGATTTCTCCAATTTTTCTAGATGGTTGGGCCTGCTGCACGAGGAAGGCCAATAGCGCGTGCACACCATTGATTGTTGTCATTCTTTGTGACCACCAGTCGACATGTTGCCGCGAATTTCCTCTTTGGGTACGAAATTGAATTGTTCAATATTCACAGCGGTGACAATCTCCGCATTCAGTTTATTGTTGGCTTCAACTTGAACCAGTGCTGATAGCTTCTTTATGAAATTCGCATTGAATTTTTGTGCTCCATCCTCTGTGCTTTGATAACTTGCGCGAATGGCCGCATCGAGAATATAGGGTGCAACATTGAATTCCTGAGACGCCAATTTTGATGTGTCGATGGTGCTGCTGATTTGAAATACGAGATAACCAGAAACACTTCCGTCAGTAACAACTGGAATCCCCGTCATCTCTGTCTTTAACTGCAGCGGCACATTCTCAACTTTTGCAGCGGCATCTGCTGCCGCTGCTTGTTGTTTCAAATGCTGACTGAGCCACAAGCCAACCAATGACGCGACGACACCCAGAAATCCAATTGTAAGTAACTTGAGCATTTGGATCTACTGATGATCACGCGTGTAGGTTCCGTCGCCCTGTTCTGCAATGGCAGTTTGCGTGAGAAAATTCGTGACCTCGTTCAATGCGGACACTTGCAGTTTTAACAATTGATGATTTCGATCAACGAGCTGGCGTGTTGCTCTTAATTGTTCAATAATACCCGATGAGAGGGAGCTAGGCTGAACTGTTCGCTGGATGGCCATCAGCTCCCGTAAAACTTGGTTCTTCGGCGTGATGTAGGCACCGTGGTCTGATCCAACACCTGACTCAAGGCACTCGTTTTCCTGTTTCAACACTTCACTTAGTTTGGCCAGTGTGCTTTCAAGCAAACTCTCTGCTTCTGTTGCCCGCATGGTCGGCAAAGTCAGTTCAGGGTTATTTGTCATGCTAATTTCATCCGTGTATTAACCAGCGAATGGTACGATCAGTTTCGTTTTCTTCGTCGGTGGGGTTACGTCGTCGACCGTCATCGTGTCATTCTTAGAAGTGGAGAACAGGCCTTGGCTTGCAAGGGCTTTACCCATGGCATCGATGTGTAAACCGCGCCAGATTTCGCCCGCTGTACCTTCGCCATATAGCCTTGATTGATCCTTAGGCATCATGCCCTCGACCATTTTCGTCGCGAGAACAGTTTCGAGCCCCCGCATTGCTTCTTTGCGTGAGGCGTCACGAGTTTTGCCTGTGAGAAGGGCATCGTCTCCGTCGATCCCATGCACTCTCGACTGATCCTTTGCAAATGCTGATTCATTTCTCAAAGCCGATACACTTGACTTAGGAGCGTCATTCACAGTTTGAAAGACTTCTTCAGTTTTGGGTTTCAATTTGGCGCGGGAAAGCTTTTCTAAAGACTGGGTCGCAGTTTTCAGTTTGGCCGCATCGGCATGCATCATGACGTCTGCAATTAGATCCATTCTTTACTCCCGCACCGAATATGGCGTGAGGAAATACTAGCTCAAATTCCTTGTGGCAGACTGACTGTAATTCCTTTTGGCAACATATGATGAAACGAGTTCAGCCAATTCTTCTTCTTGTTGTTCAATTTCATGGCTTTTTATGCGATCTGATAACATATCTCTGGAACGGCTTAGTTTCAGGTCTTTTTGCACGGCGAATGCTAAGTCTTCCTTGCACAGCTTAAGGGCTGTCGCTGTTGTTCCTACGCGCCGCGACATGGGTTGAAGGAGTTTCGTATCTGCATAGCTCATATCGGCAATGAGCCTGACAAGTGTGCGCTGTTCGTTCTGCAGCGTCTCGCGCTTTGCTGTTAGTCTGCTCAACTCCAGCTGGTTGCGTGCTTTCAACAAGTGAATGCCGTGCAGCAAGCGAATACATGATTTGTAACGTGCAGGTGTCATAGCCCGTTTGCAAGCCAATCAGAATAATTGCTGATCATGAAAGAGAAAAGTGGTGACCCCATGACATAAAGTCCAAGTAGAGCCACGAGGGTGGAAACGCCCATCAGCGCAAAATAGGCCTGCAATTGAGGCGTCAGTTTACCAATCAAGCCAAGCGCGAAATTTATCCCAATCCCATGGAGAATAAATGGACTGGAAGCCTGCAGCGCCATCAAAGACGTGTCGCGCAATGTGCTGCTAAGTGTTTCGATGACCGCAGCCAATTGAGGTGCCTCTCCCAGAGGATAGACGTCATAGGTTTCGATCAATGCCTTGAATGCAAGAAGATGGATATTCGTTGCAAAAACAAGTGCTGTAAACGTCATTGAAAAAAACATGACAAACGGTGGGTTGGGTTCGAGATCATCAATCGGCTGTCCTGGGATGCCAGCAAGTCCGATCAATGCCATGACAAAATTTGCGAAGAACCTCACGGCATGGGCAAATAGTGCGCACAGAAACCCAAAGAATAATCCAACGAACAGTTCGTTCAACAGAACGCTAATGTATTCCACTGACGGATCTATTTTTCTCAAAGAAAGTTGCAAGTAGGGATAGATCGCCGCTGAGATGACGAAAGCCAACAAGAACTCGAAACAAAATCGGCACACGAGCGATAGCAAAACCCGGCAATAGCATGCAGGCCGTTCCTATTCGGCAGAACACTAGAAATACTTCTAGAATATTGATCTGATTGAGCGCACTCAAGACATGGCGCCAATCAAGTCGATTTGACCTGCGCGTGATACTTCAAGATGCGACAGAACTGGTAAATTTGGAAATACGCGATCAATAATCATTCTAACATAGGGGCGCGCCTCGGGTGCCGTAGCCAAAACAAAAGTTCTACCATTTTCTAGCAATGGCTTAATCTGCTTTGCAGCATCTGCAGCAAACTTCTCTAAACTTTCTGGTTCAATGTCGAATTCTATAACTTCTCCTCGGCCATCACGTTTTAATGCCTGGAGGAAGATACTATCCCAAGTATGGCCAAGGCGAATGACACGCAAGAGACTGTCATCACTAAGATCACCACATATCTGTTGCGCCATTCGCATGCGAACATGCTCTGCAATCAACTCAGGCTTTCTGGTTTGAGATGCAATTTCTGCAACAGATTCCAAAATTAGACTGAGGTTCCGCACTGAAACGCGCTCAGCAAGTAAAAGCTTAAGCACACCTTGGAGCGTAGAAAACGACATCATTCCCGGAACAATTTCGTCAAGTAGTTTACGGTACTCAGGCTCAAGGCCCTCAGTGATGATGCGTAAATCTCGATAAGACAAAAGTTGCGCAAGATTGTTTCTGATCACCTCGGACAGATGGGTTAACATGACAGACATTGGCTCAAACGGATTAAGGCCTGCATGTTTTAACTCGGTACTGAACATCTCGGGATACCACAAGGCATCGAGACCAAAGGCGGGCTCTCTTACGTTTTCACCGGGTAGACTTGGCGCTTCTTTGCCACCCAGTACCACCATGACTTCGCCCGGACGCAACTCGTACTTCGAAACAGTCGTGCCGTGAATTTTTATGGAATATTCTTTTGAAGGAAGCTGGATGTCGTCTGAGAGCTTTATTTCCGGAATGACAAAACCATATTGAAGTGCAAAACGCTTTCGCATTTTCATAACGCGGTTTGCAAGTTCACCTTGTGAAACCATCACCATCGTTGAAAGTTGCCGCCCAAGAGAAAGTTCAATTTCGGCAACACGCAACACCTCCTTGGAAGAGGATCGTGCTGACTCCTCTTTCAATCGTGACGTTTCAAGTTTCGCGGCATTTTCGGCTGCAAACAGCTTCAGCTTTGTATTATTTGTGGCCACCACAATGGCAGCCAAGCAGAGTGACAAGACTGCAAAAGGCAGGAAGGGCAATCCGGGCACCAATGACAAAATTCCAAGCATGACTGAAGAAACGGCCAATGCGCGGGGGTATGCGCCCAGCTGCTTTACGATGCTGTTCTCAACGGTGCCTCTATTTGCGCCCTTTGAAACAAGAAGTCCCGCCGCTAGCGACACGATCAATGCAGGTATTTGTGTGACAAGACCATCACCAACGGTCAATTTGATAAATGTATCTGCAGCTGAACCAACGTCCATACCGTGGCGGGTAACACCGATAATAATGCCACCAAAGGAATTGACGAATGTTATGACGAGTCCAGCTATTGCGTCACCTCTGACAAACTTTGAGGCCCCGTCCATGGACCCGAAAAATGCACTCTCTTCTTCCAGTTCGTGGCGGCGTCGACGTGCTTCGTTTTCGTCAATCAAACCCGCGGACAAATCAGCATCAATCGCCATTTGTTTTCCGGGCACAGCGTCAAGTGCAAACCGTGCACCAACTTCTGCAATGCGCATCGCGCCTTTTGAAATGACGATGAAGTTGACCGTCAGCAGAATGATGAAAACAACAAGTCCAATTACGAAATCTCCTCCCATAACGAGATTTGCAAAGCCACCCACCATTCCCCCGGCAGCGTTTGGGCCGTCATGTCCGTGACTCAAGATCAAGCGCGTAGTTGCTACATTCAATGCGAGACGTAGCATCGTTACAACCAACAGAACCAATGGGAATGCTGAAAAATCCAATGGTCTCTCAATCCACAATGCAACCATCAGAATCAGAATTGAAAGTGAGACGGAAAGTGCGAGGGCGAGATCCAGCAGGAAGGGCGGAATGGGTACAAAAAGAATAGACAGGACCAGTGCCACGCCGAACGCAAACATAAAGTCTTTTGACCCCTTAACGGGGATGATGTTTGCTTCAATCATCGCTGCTTTCCAGTCAGCCTTAAGGGAAGGCTAAGAAACCGGTTTCAACTTTCTGGTAAAGAGTTTCAGTGAGCATTTGCAGTTGCCCACCGATGAATGAAGACGCAAACATCATGGCAACAAATACCACGAGCATTTTCGGCACAAAGGTTAAAGTGTTTTCTTGAATTTGCGTCAAAGCCTGACCAAACGCAATTACAATACCGACAAGCATCGCTGGACCAACGAGAGGCGCTGACATCATAATTGTTGCCCACACAGCGGCATGGGTGATCTCGAGGACATCGGCTTCATTCATGAACTGATCCGAATATCACTCGAAAGTTCCAGTTTGTTGCCTGATTCAAGTAAAGCAAACATTTTACCTTGCGTGATTTCAACTGACTGAACCGTGCCTTCTTCAGCTGTCGTCAATGACTTGACGTGCTTCCCAATCATTGTAGCTGCCTCTGAAATTCGCTGCTGATCGATAATCGTGTCTAGCTTTTGATTGAGCTTGATGGTTTGCTCGACATTGCTGAAAGATGCCAGCTGCGCCAAAGTTTCTTTTTGATCAACCGGCGACGTTGGGTCTTGGGACTTTAGCTGTTGCAGCAGCAACTTTAGAAATGAATCATAGTTGAGAGACGCTTTGGAGGCGTCTTTGAGTGTTTGTGACTGAAGGCTCGCAGCCGGGACGCTAGAAATTATTGTCATGCTGCTTGTGCTCCCGCATTTGAATTGACACTTGACGCACTCAACAGTTCATCTTCAACGCCAAATGATTTACGCAATACTTTAAGAGCGTCGAAGTAGTTCTCGCGTTCTACCAAGGAACGAACAGACTGAATGAGTTGAAGGTAGCTTCTTGTTTTTGCGGCTAATTCAACTTGTGCCGCTTGGGATTGAAACAGCGCAATGGTTAGATGCGCATTCAACGGGTCCATGATCATTGTTTGAACGACAAAATACATCTGCCGCATGGGTGTTGTGGCTTGCTCCGGTTGCATGATGTGGTTTTCGAGCAAGAACTGCGCGTCATTCATCAGTTCAATCGTACCTCGTCGATCCAGTCTTAGAACGGCACCGTTGATAAAGAGACGTTCATTTCTTTTGAGATGTATTAGCATGACTGTTTTTTCAGACCGGTTGCAATCGTTTGCGATATGGATACTAAGGCATCAAAACTTGTGACTTTGCGCTGGCGAATGTCTTCAGTGGTTCGAAGAACCCAGATGCCGATAGAAATCAATTTCGCTCGCAATTCCTCAGGTAATTCATTATCGCGTGAGGCAAGATCTTCCATCAACACACCCCAAAGTCTATTCACAAAGAAAACTGCTTCAATTGTTTCTCGCGGCGCCATGCCAACTTCGTTTGCTTTTTTCATCAGTTGAATGGAATGCTCAAGCGCACGCAATTCGTTATTGCGAATGCGTTCAGAAGTATCTTCAGCAACCTGCTCATAGTGTTTTAAGTACATCTTCCAAACACCCCTACAAATAATTCAACAGACTGATGCGAGAAATGCGACTTGTGACACTGTAAGATGCCTCCAACTGGGTCATGAGTCGGTTCATTCGGGTTGCAACTTCATACGGGTCGACAGATTCCGTTTTTAAAATTGCTTCGTTTAGCCAAGTCTTCCTGCTTTTCAATTGATCGCTCGCATCTTCCAGGGATTTTTGATTGATCCCTACCCTTGCTTGCATATCTGCCAAACCCTGTACGGCGCTGGAGACTTTTGTGGCGGCGGCATCAACTAGTTTGTCGAAGCTCGCATCATTGAGATTTCCCACTGCCATTTTGGACATCGATATCAACGCGTTGAAAAGATCGCGTATTGGTTGTTCATTGGCATTCGCGAGGAGATCAATATTCTCGCCTGCGTTCACGCGGGCAAGCACATTTTCACTGGTCGCATTCGACAGAGTCGTTTCCCAATTCGGCGTATTGAATAACGTCTCAAAACTTCCACTGAGGAAGTTGATGATTTGACTGGGCAGTATAAACTGAATAGCCGGATCAGAATTCTGAATTCCAAATTCAGCTTGGAAAATTGTTTCAAATTGTACCTCGGCCGCACTGCCTGTGAACTCTACGACTGGAGGTGTTGTTTGATTGCGTCCTGCAAACAGGAAAACACCATCGACATCAACATTCAATGCATCGCGCAGCATTGACATTGCGTTTTCTGCTTGATTCTGAATGATTTTGCGACCACCCTCAGCGCCGCGACTGCCGATGAGGTCACGCAGAAAGTCTGATGCAAGGGTACTCACGGATTGAAGACTCGCCTGAGTCACATCGGCACGGATCTCATGTAATTCATTGGCCCGAATACTGTCTTCCATATTTGTCAACTCAGAATGCCAACGAATATTTCGACCGGTATAATTTGAGAGATGCAATGAAACATCACTGTGTCGTTGGGTGGACAGCTCTAGCTGTGCTTTGGCAAGCGCTGATTGATTTTGCCGAATTGCATGTTGCGGAAACACTTGCAGTGACAAAAATGTGGGGCCAAGGGTGCGCATATCAGCGAACAATGTTCACAAGAACTGAAAACATCTGATCAATCGTGGTCATCACTTTTGCCGATGCCTGATAGGATTTTTCAAGTGAAAGCAGTGAAGCCATTTCTTCATCGAGATTTACGCCCGTCTTGCTCAGTAATGCTTCGCTCCATCTGAGATTGTTCGCTTGGGCCTCATCAAATATTCCGCTGGCTTTCGACCTTTCGGCCTCAAGTCTGTTGGCTGACATCTCTGCGAAGGCTTTCAGCGACGCCTGATCGCCCAGCCTCGCGACACTGTCGAAACTCATAGGAGCGTCAAAAGCATCTGCAAGATCAGCGAGTTGCTGCTGAAAGCCACTCACTCCCGATGTGTTATAGTAATAGCCTGTGCCATTGCTGCCACCGTCACGCAGCAACATTGGGTTTTCTTCAAACTGAGTGTTGATTTTTATGCTTCGTGCAAGGCCCGGTAAGAGAGTTGCAGCAGGTGGCACAGTTGGTGAGCCGTTGTAAGTGAAGAGTGCCGTGGCAGCCGGCAGGCTTGGCGTTGCACTTTGATCTCGTTCCGCAAAGAGACTGATAAGTGAGCGTGCCGTTTCATCGAGTTGCGCTTCGTAGGTGAGCGCCATGTCATCTCGGACCGTCAGTTGGGCGGCTAACTTTCCGTGACCGATTGACATGATCGAGTTCGTGCCTGAGACCTGTACGCCGTCAATGTACACTGCGGGTCCGGGCACGCTAGGAGTCAGGGGTCCAACGGTCTGCATTTCGACTGTGCGCGGGATCGTGTCAAAGAGGGTTATACCACTGTCGGTATAAAGTGCGGTTCCGCCATCAGACTTTTGGATAACGCGTAGACCCACTTCTTCGGCGAGTTGCTTTAGAATGCGATCTCGATGATCTAGACTGTCGAGGTAAATTTCGGTACCTGTGAGACCAGTGCGAATAGCCCGATCAACAGGTTCCAACTCGGACAACAGTGAATTGATATTCTTAACACTTGCTTCTACTCCCTGATGGGCTTCGTTCCGCACTGAGGCTAGTTCTTCCGCGGCCACATTGATGCGCGAAGCAACACTTCGGGCTGTTGCAATGGCTCCTGATGCATAGGTATTGCTAGATGGGTTGTTCTGAAACTCGCGCAGGGATTGTTGCAATTGATAAAGACTTGCGGCCACTGACGTTTCGTCTTGCGGGTCGCCAATCGTTGAACTCAAAACTTTTAGTGCTTCGGATGTGACTTGTGCATTGCTGAAAAGGCTTGAAGAATTCAACACACGGCTTTGCAAGTTTCTATCTGCGCTGCGTGTGTATAGACCAATGCGAGACGTCCCGTCACCGTTCAACGTAAGTCCAACATCCCGTCTCGTATAGTCTTGATCGTTAGCGCGTGTAACGTTGCGCGAGACCAAGGCACTTTGACTTGATGTGACGAGCAGCCCTGATAGGGCGCTCGACAAGGCTGATGACAAACCTGCAATCATTGCGGTTCTGGAATTAGCGCTTCAGATTCACAAGTACATCCATAAGCTCGGCCCCTGTTTGGAACACCTTCGAGTTGGCTGTATATCCACGTTGAGCATCTATCATATCGGTGAATTCAGACGCGATGTCGGCAGTTGATTGTTCAAGAACGCCCGAGGCAATCTCGCCAAAGCCGCCCTCTCCCGAAAATCCAATGCGAAAATCACCGGAGCGCATTGTGATACCAAAAGCATTCCCTGAAAGTGCCTCCAAGTTGTCCGGACTTGGCACCGTTGCCAATGGAATTCTATACTTCGCTTGTCTTGTGCCGTCTTCAAAGGCCACATAGACGGTACCATCGTCGGCAATCTCTACGAGGTCCGCAGCGCTTGCCTTGTTGCCGTTGATGTCAGCATCTTGGACAGAAAAACCTGCAGCGAGCTGAGATGTTTGCGACAAATCAAGTGTCAGTGATTGCCCTCCAGGTACTGCAACAACGATATCGTTGGCACCCGCAAGCGACAAATGCCCGTTTGCTGGATCAAAAGCCAGTGTGGCAGTAGACAAGGGACCTGCGGCGTAAGGGAAACCATTTGTTCCAGCTTGAGCACGATCGTAAATGGCGACCTCCCACTGCTCGGAAGCGGTCTTCGACATGTAGATATCAAGCATCACTTCTTCGCCAAGGTTGCCATAAACCACCATGGACGTTTTCGATGTGAAAGTTGAGGCCGCCGTATTTGTTGAAGGGAGATTGGCAGCAGTGACGATGGGTGCGCTTGCCGGCAAATTTGTTTGCAGCAAGCCAAGTGTCGACGGACGTGCGGCGAGCGCCACACTGTTGAATGCGATTGGCTCTAACCCTGCAAAGCCATTCACAACGATACCACCATTTGTCGGAGAAATCGGATAGCCCATCAAAACAAAACCCGCTGTGTTAACGAGTTCGCCATCCGCGTTGGGCTGATAGGATCCGGCGCGCGTCAACATGTTTTCACCGTTGGTGTTTCGAACGATAAAAAACCCATCGCCTTGGATGGCGAGGTCAGTGATTGAGTTTGTGGCTGCCAATGTACCCTGATTTCCTACCATGCGGTGCATGTTCACATCCACATAGCCCGAATTGTATTGTGATACGTTGCCGCTGATGAAGTAGGACGCAAACTCGGTGCGAACGGCTTTGTATCCATTCGTGTTTGCATTGGCCACATTTTCAGCCACTGCGGAAATTCTGCTTGATTGTGCATTCATACCAGATGTGCTGGTGCGCATTACGCCATAAAGACTCATTTCAAACTCCTCTTCAACGAAACCCATACTATCAACAGGAGCTTGCGGGAGGCTGGTGCCTATCGCTTGATAGTCGGACTGCAGTGCGATCTTGCTTCAGGTGTCCAACCACCAAAGCTGCTGGAAACTAAATTGCGCATGACTTTACAAACATAGCGTTGTTGGGCGATTTTGTTCTTGGGGCCAGCATGGTATCGGGCAACAGCGTTAGTCCAACTGCCGTGTTGCTTTTTTAGTGTCTTAAGAAATAATGCCGCGTAAGTAATATTTTGCTTAGGATCCAACATATCTTCGACACTTTGAAAGCCGGCGAAATGATAAAAGTAGTTGATCTGCATGCATCCCAGATCAATCAATTTCTTGTCGGCTTTTCTCGCTACGTCAAATGCCGCAACTGCATCCGAACGCGTTTTCGCGACAAATGTAACGCCTTCAATGTTTAAGGCGTAGGGGCTCAAACGACCATTTCTCCCAGACTCTGTAAGCGCTACTGCATAGAGCAGCCCCAGAGGAATTCCTTCAGCTTTCGAAACATCACTGATGTGTTGTTCGCAAACAAGAACCCTATCCTTCTTTGAGGCAGAGGCAGGATTAGATATAGAGAGCGTCAGTACGGCGCTTAGGATGAGGCGGGTTCCGCGGCTCATTGTCCCCCTTGTCATGGGCTTTGCTGCTTTCGAATTGTCTAACTTGATCGCGTTTTGCTTGATATGAGCGACCGCTTTCGGTTTCTGACTCGCTATGCTGTCGCATAGATGATTGAAGTGTGTCATTACTATCCAGTGTCTCTGCTGCTCCGAAAGCAGTTTCAATGCGCAACTGCACACGATCGCCGTCAGCAGCTGCAATTCCGAGGCTCTTTAAAAGTTGTTGAGCATCACTGAGAAGAAGGCGCACAGTTTCTTCCCGCTCTGGACGGAATGTGACTTCAAGTCGCCTACCGCGCTTCGAAATCGATATGTCTACATTCCCAAGTTCTACCGGTCGCAAACTTAGACGAAGTGTCTGTCCGGAAGGTTTTGCCTGACCTTCACCTGTATTGCCAAGGACGGCAGAACTTGTACTTTCCTTCAATAGTTCAACAACGGTAGGTATAATTTGATCAACGCGTTGCGTCGAGGCAACTGCTGATTTCTGATTTATTGGAGACTGTGGAGTTTGCGCATTTGTAATCTCGCCAATCGAAGTTTGAACGCACATCTCAGTGCTTGGCAACACAGTCGAAGTGCTTTCCGCTTCTGAGCGAAAAGCTTCTAGGGGCTTAATCTCAGTGGCTTCAGCAAAATCAATTCTTGCAACTGGTTTCGAAGTTTTACTCTTGTTGGAGTTCTGCGATTCTCCGGCTTGATCACCGCAGTTTCCATTGGCATTCTTGATTTCCGCCCCAGTTCGGCTTTTGGCTTTTGAAAAATCAATTACCACAGCCTCGGTGGATGCTACGGCATCATTGCGGTCATACTCTGACTTTCCCTTAAAAACATGAATTGAAGTTAGCGCGCTGACAACAGACTTGTTCTGCGGAATTATGCCACGGGGTTCCGGGTTCTCAGCGCCTACGTGTTTTTCAATGAGTGAAAACAAACTGCCGAACAGATTATGACCTTCTGCTAAACTGACTTCATCAACAAGCAGACTTGCATCGGCATTGAGAGCACTGTCGCTGCTTGGAGATGTCGTTTCGGCAACACCATGAATTTGCTGCCTCAATTCAACTTCATTGAATGGCACTTCTGGTAGTGTTTCACTTAATTGCAATTTACTCTGTAAGACTGCTTCAAAAAATTCGAGATCAGATTTTTCTTGCTTTGGAGTTCGAACAGAACCTCCAGACTCATGGCCAATCTTAGTAACTAGTCTCATCATCATCAACCCTATTGATCACAGCTAGGCTACCAGCCAATTGTTGCGCGACGCTTGCAAGTAGGGCCTCGTAGTCAACTGAAGCAGACAATGGAAGATTGGGTCCAAAGCTGCTAATGTCTTCGAGTGCACTATTTGCAAGAATTGCGGCCGCCATTGTGATCGCCTGATCCAACTGGCGCTTCACTGTTGTATCAAGTTTAGAGCTGTCGATTTGCTTGAGAGCAGAAGGCCCTGCCTCAATATTTTCTACAACCTGGCAGATCCTGACGAGAGCAGAGAGATCTTCGAATCCCAAGTCGTCAATCTTGTAAGTGAGTTCAATTGCTTCAGAAGTGTGCTTGCATGCTGCTGTGTCAGCAGTTTGAATTGCGGTCATTAATATCTGACGCGCGAGGGGAAGTGTTCGCTTTTTCCCTGCAATCTGAAATATCTTCGCGAGTTCATTTTCATCAACCACTAGCTTTTTCTTTGATAGGGTTGAAATAGCGAGCATGAAGCTTTGTTCGAAGTCAGAATAATACAAGGAATTGGGGAAACGTCTAAGGTAACGTTGCGCCCAATAGGTAAATTTTTGTGAGTCCCCATGGCGAGCCAAATGTGGTAGTATCCTACGTATTGCAGCTTCCTCGACCAAAGAACCGGGCACCAGATTTGCAGCGAAGGCAAGTTTCTGTATGCTTTTTCCAGAGTTAAGGGGGGTCTCGAGTTGTGCCTGTGTGATCGCCAACTGTGCAGCCAAAAAAGATTCGAAATGCTGCACTTCAAGCGGCAATAATTTTTCTGCTGCGACACTGAATTCAGCCTTGGAATAACTTGTTACGCCTTCCAACAACGAGCGTTGCTCTGCCGAAAGCTTTTCAGATTTCAAGATCGCCAAAGTATTGGTGGGGTCACCGCCCGACAAAACATAGAGGGCAATTGCTTCAATTTCCCATTGCGAGTTCGTTTCTGGCTCCGCCGCATTCAGCAGTAGAGGCATTCTCAGCATTAACATTTTGAGCTGCGGAGAAATTTCTTCATCTCCATTTGCCATGCTAGATTGGGATTGGGTTATCTCCCGCATGGCCTGAACAATGGGACTTGTGCGTGAGCCTGGGGTCACATAGTCAGTTGCCGCAAGCAGCTCTACTTCATCATTTTTTTTTGCCGCTGGCGCGCCATGATCGTTACTTTGAACTTGTTCACCGCCACGGCCGTTTTCTATTTTTTCTGAGGGCACAGAATGTTTGGTCGTATCTGTCTCTCTAGTCGGCTCTTCGTGAGTCGGCTGTGACAAAGAAGTCGAAAAGGGCACGTGTTGCATCAGGCTTGGCCAAATAAACAATACCCCTGCTGATGCTGCGGAAATTGCAGCGCAAGTAGCAGCACCTATACATAGAGTTTTTTTTATCTTCATTGTTTCTTGACGTCGGCACTTAGGAGAAACTCCACCCGCCTATTTGGATCTGCGGACGGATCCGACGGGGTGAGCAGATTTGCTGCGCCATGTCCCTCTATTCGCCTAATGCGGGACTCGTCTAATCCTCCACGCATCAACATGTAACTGGCCATGTGGGCGCGCGTTGTCGACAATTGCCAGTTATCTCTTGATCTATCGCGATACTTGCGGGCATCAGTGTGACCGCGTACGACCACACCACCTGGCTGCTGTGACAGAAGCTTGCCAATTACGCCCACAATATCGATCAACCCGGCGCTTGGTTTAGCTGATCCGATTCCAAACATGCCCTTCCCGCTATTGTCACCCAGGATAATCAACAACCCTTCATCAGTCTTACGTACACTTACGCTGACATCGATCTCAACTTTGTGCTTGTTGACGATGTTCTTAAGAGTGCTTTCAAGTTGGGCTGTTTCCTTATCCTTCCCTTCCGATTGGCTAGGCGCAGAATCTGAGGTTTCGACCGGAACATCTCTTGCTGGGCGCAATTCAATCGGCTCATTGCGAACAGCATCATTTGATGAAGATTGAACTTCTTTAGAGAGTTGATCATCATTTCTTGGCTTTCCAGAGTCCTCGCGCGACCTCCCATTCCTGAGCGCCTCCCAAGCTTTTGGATCAAAGGGATCTCCAACTGAACGGCTGATAATGTCGTTTTGATCTTCAGTTTGTCCCAGCACTGCCTTCGCGGCAATTTCATTCAATGCGGCAATGGGGTCCTTTAATATGGTTTCTTCAACCTCTTCTTCGGGATTTTCTTTGCTGTCTGGTTCTGATTTTTCATTTTTGCTCGCGGCCTCCTTTTCTTCTTTCTCCGCTTTTGCCTTTTTTTCCGTCAGACTTTTTAATCCACGACCACTGGGTGCAGCATCGGTCATTTTAATTGGATTGAAGTAGCTGGCGACCCGGGACTTTGTAACCTCGTTTGCGGAATTTATCAGCCACATCACAAGAAAGAAGGCCATCATAGCTGTGACGAAATCCGCATAGGCGATTTTCCACGCGCCACCATGATGACCTCCATCACCATCACCACTCCCACGGCGAACAATTATTATTTCTTGATGCGTTGACGGTAATTCACTCATGACAGAGCCAAGGTCTTAAGCCTCTTACTCCAGTCATTCAGACTGGCAACCAGAACAACTTGGCTTCCGCTTACTGATATGTCACCATCTTCCGCGTTCGTAATTTCAGCAACAATGGCTCTGCTGTGTAGTATCTCTTGCAACATGGTGTGCAAATCATATGGTGCCTTTATGATCACGTCTTGCGTTCCAAATTCAGGAATTAGTTTTTGCAGTGTGCCCGAAAAATCTTTTATCACCTCTGCCAGTTGCAGTTCTTGCAAAACCGGTAGCAACGCATTGGAAACTGAATTCACTATGCACTCCTCAAGTTTCTTGAGTTCGGCTTCGCGCTTTCTTGATTGTTCGTAAGACCAATGTTTGCCAAGTTTATCAAACGTGGCAACGAACTGAGCCGTTGTTGCGACGAGCAAATTTTCGACGATATCTTCGACGAGGCCTGAGAGCTCATTCTCGATAACCAGTTTATCAGCTCTAAGTGAGTCAGAATACTGGTCGGTTGCTTTCAAGTCTTCAGCAGCAATTCTTGATTGCGACCAGCTGGCCAAGGACATCATGCAGCCGTCCGCTCAGGTTCATTCAACCACTTTTTCAGAACTTGCGCTGCACGATCAACATCTACGCTCACCAGCTTGTTAAGTTGATCCTTAGGGGTGTCTCCCGCCGAACCATCTGTGGTTTCTTTTAAAACTGCTGTGCTTGGGTTTGATTTCACCGGAGCTGCTAAGGTTGCGCTAACAGCAGTATCTGGCAGTATTGCAGGAGACTTTTCGCTTTGTGCGTCCGTCACCAATATTTTCAGTGCCGGGCGAAGACCAAACAAGAGGACAACTAACAGTGCTACGATCAGGCTTATAGCATTGATGATTGTACCAAGATTTCCCGCCACATAGTCACCAACTCCAAGTTCCGAGGGGGTATCAACAGTGACTTCACTAACGAAAAAATCTATTGCAGACACTTTAACGGTGTCGCCTCTTGCGTCCACAACGCCTGCAGCTGTCCGCACAATAGCCTCAATATCGGCAAGCCTCGCAGCCAACTCTTTTTCTTCGCCACCTTTGGGCAAACTGTTAAGTACCGCCTTCTTGTTTACAACAACTGCCAATGATATTCTTTCGATATCATATCCAGCCGAAGTCGTAGCCGTCTGTTTTGTATCAACTTCGTAGTTGACCGTTTCCTGCTTATCTTCCTTCTTCTTACTTGCTGAGTCAGTCCCAGCTTCGGGCTTAACTTCCTGGGGAATATTCTGATCTACAGATACAGATGGCGCGCTCCCTGCTTCTTTGCTGCTGTCCACTGACTTCAGAGTATAGGACGATCGCTCAACTTTGGAGTTGGGATCGAATTTTGTTTCGTTAGTCTGACGCTTATCAAGATTGATCGTTGTAGACACGCTCACACGAATGTTTTCTGTACCGGCAAAAGGCTCCAACGTATTGGTGACGCGCTTTCCAATTTCATTTGACACCTTCGATTCGAGTTCAAGCAGCTCTCCGGTACTTGGGTCTTCAGACTTTTGTGGGCCCGCCAGCAACTTGCCATCGGTTGTGCTAACCATCACTTGATCTGCTTGAAGGCCTGGAATGGCCGCAGCTACAAGATGACGGATTGCCGAGGCAAGCGTCTCGCGCGGCGTTCCATCAACACGGATCACCACAGATGCTGTTGGGCGACTGTCTCGGTTGCGCAAAACGCCATCTGCCTTTAACGCAAGGTGCACGCGCGCTGATTTTATGCCATCGAGTTGAAGGATTGTGCGTACGAGTTCGCCTTCGAGTGCGCGAACCTTCGTGATTTGCTGCATGAATGATGTGAGCCCCAACGAACCCATCTGATCAAACAGTTCATATCCAGACTTATCACTTTTCGGTAGACCGCGTTCAGCCAACAACATGCGTGCCTGGGCGGTTTTCCCAAAATCAACTAAAACGGCATCGCCCGCTTCGTTGACATCAAAGGAAATCCCAACTTCTGAAAGCGCCGTGCCGATTGCACTAACATCTGCTTTGTCTAAGCTGGAATAGAGTATTGACCTCACGGGCTGTCTAAAGCTGTAGACGCTGAATGCCAGCATGGAGAATATAATTGCGCCGATCGCGCCGAGTATCACCAGACGCTTAATGCCCAAACCCAATATGGAAGTCGCCAACTTCTGCAAAAACAACATTGCACTCACTACTTCAAGAAAATTTTAATTCTGCAATCCCATCACCTCAGTTTCGTTTCTGAGCGGATTAGCCTTTGAACAGCGACAGAATATTCTGGCTGCTCTGGTTTGCGATGCTGAGGGACTGCACTCCGAGTTGTTGCTGCACTTGTAGAGCCTGCAGTTTTGTCGACTCTTCGGTCATATCAGCATCCACGAGCGTGCCAACGCCCCGCTCAACAGCCTCCATCAACACGCGGACAAAATCACTTTGGGAATCGATGCGACTTTTGAGTGCGCCAAGATTTGCAGCAGAGTCAATCATCGCGCTGAGGCCCTGATCCACCCAGCGAATGATTTGTTCCAAATCGGTTGTGTCTGCAGCTGATGTCGTTAAAGTTGATATATCGAGACTCAATATAGAATAATTCACACCACCGTTTGCAGTTGTGTCCTCGGTGTCGAGAATTCCTGACTGGTTGTTCGCATCAATCAGTTTGCTGGCATCACCATCAAACTCAATGGTCTGAATTGTAACGCCAGTGGCACCGCGTGAGAATGACGAAACAATCGATTTTGTTGGGTTGTATCCAGCAAGGCTTGAGTCAACTGAGAGCCAGTTCTCCCCCGAGAAAGTGGCAGAGTTTGCAACGGAACGCAGTTGGTTCTGCAATTCTACCAATTCAGCTTGAATTTTGTTTCGGTCAACGCCAGGCTGGCGTGCCGCAACCAGCTTATCTTTGATATCTTTCACGGACTCAATCGAGGCGTTGATCGCTGTGTAGGTGACATCGACAGTAGCGGCACCCAACCCCAACGCATCCTTCACCGTCGATAGTGAAGAATTGTCTGACCGCATCGTCGTTGCGATGGACCAGTAAGCTGCGTTATCCGTTGCTGTCGACACGCGCAGTCCAGTTGAAATACGCTGTTGGGTGGCCTCCAACTTCATGTTGGTTGTGTTGAGGCTCTGCAATGCCGTCATTGCAGCCCGATTTGTATTGATACTCGTCATGTCGTTGCGCTCCAAGGCAAACTGGAATTTCGGGACATGCCGGATCAATGCCGGAATGACGAAATGGCCTCATGCCAAGCAGAAATTTCCGCTTTCGTCATGCGACCAGTTTGAATCAACGATGGTTAATGTCGAGTTAAGTCTTTGGATCTTAATGAACCAGCGCGAGACATGTTACAGCCCCGCGCCAGTTTCAATGCTGCTGAGGTTATCTAAAGAGCGAGATAATTGACTGGCTGCTCTGGTTGGCAATGCTCAAAGCTTGAACACCCAACTGTTGCTGAACCTGCAATGCTTGCAACTTCGTCGATTCTTCCGTCATGTCCGCGTCGATCAAAGCGCCTACGCCACGTTCAATTGCGTCAGTCAATGCACCAACGAATTCTTTTTGCAAGTTGATACGCTGTTTCGCAGAACCCAAAGTCGCTGCCGATGAGGTCATTGACGTTATGGCAGCGTCGGCACCCTTGATGTAGCCATCAAGTGTCGCGAGATCGGCCACAGAGTCCGTCAACGCACCAATATCCAATGTTGCGACGGTAAACGTTCCGGTGGCACTTACCGCACCAGTGGCAGCATCACGACTTGCGTCCAAGATACCGTCTGCACCTGCGACTGCACTCGCATCAAACAACTTTACCGATCCCAAGCCGACTTCGATCGTGCCGACTGAAACGGTACCACCCGAACGCGTGAACGACGAGACGATAGACTTTGTGGCGTTGAAATTTGCAGCACTTGAGTCAACCGACAACCAATTTTCACCGGAGAACGTTGACTGGGTGGCGATGTTGGTCATCTGACTTTGCAGTTGTGAAATTTCAGACTGAACCTTTGTGCGATCAACGCCAGGTTGACGTGCAGCAACGAGTTTGTTCTTGATTTCCTTTGCCACTTCAATAGCAGCGTTTGTACCAGTCGATGCAACGTCAACCGTTGCAGCACCAAGTCCAAGAGCATCTTTGACAGTTGCCAGAGCTGACTTGTCAGACTTCATCGTGGTGGCAATCGACCAATAGGCAGCGTTGTCTTCAGCTGCGCCGACCTTCAAGCCGGTGGAAATGCGGCCTTGCGTTTTCTCAAGGTTGGCGTTTGTCATGTTGAGACTTTTTAGGGCTGTCATTGCAGCCACGTTCGTAATAATGCTAGCCATAGCTATGCTCCATTTTTTGATTTGATTTTTGTGGGGAACATGCCGGACTAAATACCGGAATAGCAGGTTGAACACTGTACTGGTGCTTCAAATGCGGATTACCGTTTGAAGCCCTGCTATGCAAATCGTTCTAACAGTCAAAAATTAAAGCTGTGCTAACAGATCAATTAAACTTTGCCGTGGTAAACAAATCGACTCTGCAGTCTGACTTATTGCAGCGTATCAACATCTGCTTGTACGACAGTGTAGTTCGCGGAAAATCTAACTTCATCACCGGGCGCTAATTTCTCCCAAACTCCATTAAGCGTGCTGTCTGTGCTATCACCAGCAGGCGCAGAATCTGATACAAGTGTTTCGGTCGCCGTAATGGCAAAAGGTCCGCTGCCATTGTGAGCATCACTGATGTTGATATTATTGACGGTGATGTTTCCTGCATTGCGAACGAGGTATGAATAGACAATCGGATCACCTGCAGAAACAGGGCCGGCTGTATTTGCAGTTTTCGTGATCACCAACGAAGGACTCTTGGTAATCGTGGTTGTTGCCGAAGCAATTTGTGTGGTGGGACTTGTTTGGCTGGACGTCACAGTGACTGTGTTAACGAGGTTGTTGCCGTTGTCCATGTGTAACTGCGTGACTGGAAATGCTGCAGAGTACGTCCATGTTTCTCCTACATCAAACTGCCCTAAGGCACTTCCGTCGCCTGTGGGGCCGGTCAATGTCAAAGGTGTCGTTGCGGGGCTTTGTGTGAGACTATCAGTGAGCGTCACACCCGTCATGTTGCCGTCGCCCGTATTCACCAATGTGACGACATAGTTGAGTGTTCCCGGACTCGAAATTGCACTGGCACTTACGGACTTTGCAACAGTGTAGAGATAGGTCGGCACAGAATTGACAGAAATTGAGGATGTTGCCGTGTTTGAATTGGTGACGCCATCATTCACGACAACTGTGATGTTTCGGGTCTGCGTATTAGGCACATTGGAACTGTTGGCGAAACGCAGTGTAGACAAAGCAGTCTGATAATTCGCAATTGAACCAGTGCCGGAAAGTGTCACCTTTATGACTCCCGCAACAGAGTTATCGATCGCTCCTGTAATGCCTGAAGGCAAGCTGCCAAATGTTAGACTGTCTCCTGCCTTCGCATTGGTTAGCGTTATCGTTGCAGATTGTATGCTTGTGCCATCAAAATTGATGATAGTTCGATCACTGTCAGCAATCGTAACAGCGGCACCACCTTCTGTGAAAATATTCTGGTAGTTCGCAAGCGCTGCGCCACTGGAGTCGTTACTATCGAGATCAAGTTGCAGCGAGGCTCCGAAGTAATCCACAAATAAAGCCGTATTCCAAAGGTTGTCTGTAAAGTCCGCGACTTTGATTTCAACTGCGTATGTCGTGCCTGGGACAACTGGCGTTACGGATTTCAGCGCCGTTGTGTGGCCATCCAAAACTGAATCAGGAACTGGCGGCGAAGCAATGGTGTTGTCTCGATAGTAGGCAGAGTTTACACCGGCATTAATGGTATCAATGTCAATTCCCGTTGATGTACCGGGAACAGTGGCGACGTTGGTTGCTGAATAGATGCCGCCCGTAAGACGAATTGTGATGTTGTCTGAAAAATTTTGCCCGACATACTCGTTATATTCCTCAGAACCCAGAATGTAACGAAATACGACCTTGGTCACTCCGGTGTCTGGAATGAACGAATAGAGAAGGGCGGCCCGATCCAATTCGGATCCGGATGTTACGCCGGTGCCGGGTCCATCCCAAAAGTAACTGGGGCTGCCGCTGATTTGTGTGATGTTCCCGGTTCCGAAAATAGCGCCGGATGTCATGCCAAGGTTTGAGCCGGACGTGGTGAAGGTGCCGTAGGCATTTGAAGAAAATGAACCAAATATTGATGGCGTACCAGTGTAGCTGACGCCATTCATGCCCAAAGGCCCAAGTGAATTGATCAGAGTGCTAGTGTTGTTCGCAACCGTTATTCCGACAGCTAGAATATCACGCCATTGGTCTTGGCTGTCTTGAGTTGGGAATACAGAGGTTTCAATTGCTCCAACTTCATACTCCAATGTCCAATCGGCACCACGTTCTGCATGACCTGTGTCATTGATTGAAGCCGCGACATCCATGCCTGTGGCAGATGAGAGTGCTTGTACGAAGTGCTGACCCTTTTCGTCTGATGCGAGATTGCAGCCATATAGAAGTAAGTCTGCACTTGGTGCCAATGCCTGTTTAATGAGATTTAATTTTGCGCGATCAAAATGTTGTAGTTCTGTTTCATCGAGACGCGATCCCAAGGTCAGAATTGTTCCGTTCATGCCGTGTGCAATCACGTGAATTGCAGTCACTCCCCTCTCGCCATGAAGTCGATCTGCAATTTGACTGAGCAACGGCACATCGGGTTCGAGTGTCACAATCGAATTATGGCTGTCAATTCCTGCGAGCAGCTGTTGGTGGTTGCGTACAGAGGGATCCAGGAAAATGATTTCCTTGGAAACACTTGAAGACCTTAGTCCCTCCGAAGCGGCAACTGGTGATGTGCTGTATAAAAGTAATACAAGTGCACATGATGATATTTCGTGTCTTGATTTTCGGACGTTAGCAAGCATCCGAAGTATGTATTTTGTTAAACTTGCCCAAAACTTTCGGTTAATCCAAGAGTGCGTAAACTGCAGCCTCGGGCAAGCTCAATTAAATAGCATTTCAATCGAGGCCCACTGAGTTTACTAACAAAACTCTTGCCATTTTCGGACCCCCATACGTACTGGCAATTCCCGGGCTCAGTGTGGCCTCAACTCTCTGTTTCTGCGTCGACACTGACAACCATCTGCTGCAAGGCGGCGCGAAGAGCTGCTGGCTTCACGGGCTTTCTCAAATACAAAATGCCTTGTGCCGCCGCCAAGTTGCGGACACTTACACTGTGATCAGCCGTAATTAGCATTGCCGGTATATTGCGCCCTATTGTGCGTCTTATGGTCCTTACCAACTCAATGCCATCGTCACGGTGAATATGGTAATCAACAAGAATTCCATCAATGCCATCGTGAATGATACACTGTTCCATAGTTTCTGAGGTTGAGGTGGCGGTGATGACGTCGATTCCCCAACCTGAAAGCAAATGCGAAAGTCCGTCAACGATTGCAGGTTCATTGTCGATAGCCAAAACTTTCAAGCCATGGAGCAACTTCGATGAATGAATGTTGCTACTCGTATCGTGATTCACTTCATTTGCAACACCACTCGCAACTGGCACAGTGACGGAAAACACGGTTCCTTTCTCGATGACCGATGAGAGTTGCAGAGGATGGCCCAAGACGCGACACATGCGTTCCACAATTGACAATCCCAAGCCTAAGCCCGGTGCAGCGCCCTTGTCGCGCCCTAAGCGTTCGAACTCGTGAAAAATAATTGAGCGTTGATCTTCAGGGATTCCAAGTCCTGTATCACATACCATTAACCGCATTTGCGCGCCCATGCGTTTACAACCCACCAAAACACGGCCTTTTGGCGTGTACTTGATCGCGTTGGATATGAGGTTCTGCAGAATGCGTCTCATTAGTTTGCGATCACTCTGCAAAACTGCAGTTGATGGCAAAATTCGAAAATCAAGACCTTTGTTTGCTGCCATGGCGCGGAACTCACGTTCAAGCGGCGTGAAAATATCTTGTAGTCGAAATGCAGTGATCTCAGGTTTCACGGCACCTGCGTCGAATCGTGAGATATCAAGTATTGTCGATAGAATATCCTCCACGGCTTCGAGAGACTGATCAACGTTGCGCACTAATTGATTTTGGCCATCAGGGTTTCGATTTTCAACAAGCGTCGATGTGAACAATCGCGCTGCGTTTAAGGGCTGCAAAATGTCATGGCTGGCAGCGGCGATAAATCTGGTTTTGCTGAGGTTTGCTGTTTCTGCCTCAGCCTTCGCAACGGCCAATTCCTCATTCAGTCGGGTTAACTCAGCCGTGCGTTGCTTCACGCGTTGCTCCAACGTTTCATTGGCTTCTAATAAGGCATCAGCGGCACTTACGCTGTCGCTCACGTCAGTAAAGGTCACAACGATGCCGCCATCGGGAAGCAATGCACTCTGAATATCGATAACACGGCGCGGATTGGAAAATCTCTCTCGGAATATCTGTCGCGATGACTGTAATGCATCAGCAAGTGTTTGAGCAGTCGTCGACTCGTCTTCAGACTGCAACTTTATCGTTGATATGACGTCAACCAATGGCGTTCCTAGGCGCGCCAGTTCAGCGGGCAGTTGCAGCATATGCTGAAAGGGCGGATTCCACATGATCAATGCGCCGCCCTGTCCGAACACCGCAATGCCCTGCGGCACATTGTCGATAGCAGATTGCAATAGATTGCGGCTGGCTTGAACTGCTGTCGACGCGTCATCCAACAATTGTATAGCTTTCCGTGATCCTTGGCTGTGTCGTTCTAACAACAACGCCATTACAAGGCGCGCAGAAGCTGGCCCGACCGCTGATGCGACAAGATGTTCGCCGTGATTGACACTGATGAGGTCTGCTTCCAGGTTCTGGTCGTCATCCATGTCGCGAGATGCCGCTAAATCTGCAAATGCAGCTCGTGCGCGCTCGCGTCCCAAATACCGCGCCACGGTTTCTTCCAATTGTCCAACCGTCATGCTGGAGCGCCAAAGCCTGAAGCCGGGATTGGCAATGCCTTGCAAATCTTGTGCAGTAAAAATACTGGCTTGAAGGTTTTCAATACGACTGGGCTGGCGCATGAGCGAGAAGCCGACGTAGGCTGCTATGTTGCACGTCAGCGACCAGATGACGCCGTGGGTTAAGGGTTCAAATTCTAAACCGAGGAGTTGGCGCGGGCGCAAAGCCGACATCCCAAACAACCCGTCATTCAAGATGTTGACTGGAATCCAACCCGAGTCAATAAAAGACGGTACGAGAAGCGTGTAGGCCCAAACCACAAAGCCTGCGACGATACCCGCGAAGGCACCTCGTGAGGTGGCACGATGCCAAATCAACCCTCCGAAGAATGCTGGCGCAAACTGAGCCACAGCAGCAAAAGATATAAGACCCGTTTGTGCCAAAGCAGCGGAATTTCCGGCGGACCAAAAATAAACGTAGGCCAACATCAGAATACTGCAGATCGTAATGCGTCTGATGATGATTAATGCCGGGCTTTTATCGCCAGTGGGTGAATGCTGAAACATGTTGTGTTCACCCTGCCGCAGCAGTACGAGGGGCACAATCACGTTGTTAGAGATCATGATTGAGAGTGCAATCGTTTCAACAATCACCATGGCCGTTGCTGCCGACACGCCACCGATAAAAGCAATGAGTGCAATCCACTGCGCGTTGGCTGCAACGGGCAAAGCTAAAACATAAGTATCAGCATCGATGCTCGGCAGTTGTGCAAGTCCCATGATCGCAATGGGGGCGACAAACAAATTGATGGCGATTAAATACAGAGGAAACAGCCAAGCAGCACGACGAATGTCATTGCCATGGGCGTTTTCGACCACCGCAACATGAAACTGGCGCGGCAGCAACATCATGGCGCAGGCCGACAGAAGCGTCACCGTCACCCATCGACCACCGTCAGGGGCTTGCGTGAAAACGTTTGAAATTGCGGGATTGCTTTGGGCAATTTCAAGCAACGCTGAGGGACCACCAGCAAGGACAAATGTTACAAACAAACCAACAGTCAGAAAGGCCGCAAGTTTCACTACGCTTTCAACAGCAATCGCAAGCATCAATCCGTCTTGGTGCTCTGTAGCGTCGATATGGCGTGTGCCAAAAAGCATGGCAAAAACTGCCAAAGCTATGGTTGCAAACAGCGCGAGATCACCACCAAGAACTGATGGTAGCAGTGTTGCATCTGACCAGCCACTTGCGACCATCATGGCCTGCAATGAAAATGACAACGCTTTCAATTGGATTGAAATGTAGGGAACAATGCCGATCATGGCGATGATGGCCACCAGTGCGCCGAGTCCTTCGTTCTTGCCGTAACGGGCGGCGATGAAATCCGCGATGGACGCAATGTTTTGGCGCTTGGCGAGAAGCACAATGCGGCTAATCAGCGGAGCACCGAGTGCAAGTATGAGAATTGGACCAAGATATACGGGGATAAAATCGAAACCCGTTCGTGAAGCCGCTCCTACGCTGCCAAAATATGTCCACGATGTACAATAGACTGCAAGCGATAATGCATAGATCAGGGGTTTGGGCCTGCGATGCTTGGCATGTACAGTAAGCTTGGCATCGCCCCATGTGGCAACGGCAAACAACATACCAACATAGGCAAGACCCACCACTAAAACTGTCCAGCCTTGAATGACCATCTCAACTCCCTTGGCCGCTATGTTGAACCAAATCGCGGTTCTTGGGCAAGTCCATCGCTCATTATGCCATGTAAATAAGCCCCTTTTATAAATCATGCGAATAGACTAATGGATAAATCGGCTTCGGGGAAAACTGAGCCTCAATGTCAATTCTGGATCCAAGGGGGATACCAAACTATGTGGAATGAATTCAAAAACTTTGCATTTAAGGGCAACGCATTCGACCTCGCCATCGGCGTGATCATGGGCGGCGCATTCGGCAAGATCGTCAGCTCAATGGTTGATGACTTAATCATGCCAATCGTTGGCTTGGCCACGGGCGGCGTTGATTTTTCAAACAAGTTTGTGCAGCTTGCTGGCGGCGCTCCTAAAGATGCAACCTTGGCAGCTGCCAAGGAAGCCGGTGCGACCTTCGCTTACGGCAACTTTATCACGATCGTCATCGGCTTCCTGATCCTTGCTTTCATCTTGATGCAACTCGTCAAGATTTCAAACCGTATGAAGAAGGCTGAACCAGCTCCACCACCACCAGCCCCATCGGCTTCGGAAGTGTTGCTTGCCGAAATTCGCGATTCTCTGAAGAAGCGCTAATATCTATCAGCTTATCTGATGGGAAACCCGTGGGCCTTGCCCGCGGGTTTTCTTTTTGCTCTATGGTGTGAATGCAAGACTTCATCGCCAGCCTTACCCGACCCGCACAATCTGAGCCAGACAGTGGCATTGTCACCGCCGCCATGTATGGCATGGCAAAACCTGACGTCATGGCTTTCTGGTCAGGCCAAGGAAATCTTCCAACACCTGAAGCCTTCTGCCGACCTGCCATTGAAAGCCTGTTGGCAGGCGAAACATTTTATACATGGCAACGCGGTATTCCTGAGTTGCGCGAGGCACTGGTGCGCTATCACGCAAAACACTATGGCGTGAAATTGCACATCGACAATTTCGGCATCACAGGCGGTGGCATGCAGGCCATCCAAAATGCTATCCAAATGATTGCTGGTGATGGCGATGAAGTCATCATCCCCACTCCCGCGTGGCCCAACTATGCAGGCCCACTGCGCTTACAGGGTACGAAGCCGGTTGAAGTGCCCATGCACTTGGCAAATGGAACGTGGTCACTTGATTTAGAAAAGCTATTCTCCGCTCTGTCACCGCGCACCAAGGCCATCTGCATCAACTCACCGTCCAATCCCTTAGGATGGACCGCGACAAATGCGGATCTCATTGCCATTCGCAACTTTGCTCGCAGATCCGGTATCTGGATATTGGCAGACGAGGTTTATGGCCGCTTTCACTTCAGCACAACGGGTGCCAAGCGTGCGCCGTCATTCCTTGATGTCTGCGATCCGGAGGAACGCTTGATCCTCTGCAATACATTTTCCAAAAACTGGGCCATGACGGGCTGGCGGCAGGGTTGGATGCAATATCCCACATCACTCGCACCGATCGCTGAGCGCTTCATTCAATACAACACTTCAGGCTCGCCAGTGTTCCTGCAAAAAGGCTGTGCCTATGCCATGGAACATGGCGATGATTTTGTTGACGCTCAGGTCGCGACCGCGCTCAAAAACCGGGACATTGTGGTGGAGGCGTTCAAGCAAAATTCAAAATTGCGATTCCAAGTTCCCGATGGCGCATTTTATATGTTCTTCGCGATCGACGGCATGACGGACTCTCTCGCCACTTGTTTGCGCATCATCGATGAGGCAGGAGTGGGCTTCGCCCCTGGCGGCACTTTTGGTCCGGGCGGAGAAGGTTTTTTACGCATGTGCTATTTGAAAAATGAAGATACACTGCGAGTAGGATTAGAGCGTTTTACCAACTGGTTAAAAATTGGGCGCGTCATTTGACTGCTGCCTTTTTAGATAGTGCGATGCACAAGTTTTTAGCGCCTGCTTCTAATTTATTGCAGCAGCGCATTCTGATATTGGTTAAATAACAACATCATTTCAATAATTTAAAAATTTATGCTGCTCTGCAGTAATAGTGGCACGGGGCTTGCGGAGTAAGACACATCGCATACCTGTTTGGATCCTCCCATTTCTGAAGCAGTTTGTTTCGCGATCGGTCGTTTATACGATTGAACTGGGGATGAGTTGGAGCGAGCCTCCAATTCATCCCCCTTTTTTTCACACTAGCGCTTTCACGCCATCAATCACAAATTGAACGGCGAGAGCTGCGAGAATAATGCCCAGCAATCGCGAGATTACGGCGCGGCCCGTAACGCCAAGCGTCTTTGATATCTGCTCTGCGGCCAGGAAGCAGAGAAAGCACGACAACATTACAAGAGCCGTCACGCCATACAGCGCTCCCAGTTTTGACCATTCTCCTTCGGCCCGACCAGCCAACAAGATCATGGCGGTGATAGCTCCGGGCCCCGCCATTAGTGGAATGGCAAGCGGAAAGGCTGCAATATTTTTCACGTGATCAATGGTAATGGCATTGGACACGGTTTCTTGTTGGCGTTGGCCGCGGCGGTCAAACACCATTTCAGCCGCCGCTGACATTAACAACAAGCCGCCCGCTATACGGAAGGCCGATAGCGAGATGCCCAGCAGCTCCAGAAGTTTTGCACCTCCAAGGCCTGCCCCCAACAAAATACAAAACGCAATAATCGACCCACGCAAGGCCACTTCACGGCGCTGGTCCTTGGACATGTCGTTGGTCAGCCCGAGAAACAGCGCACTCATGAAGAATGGATCTATGATGACGAGCAGAGTGGCAATGGCCGACGTGATGTAGTCTTGCATGAGCAAGAGCTTCGCTTAATTTATGGTGTTCGGCAATTCGCTTTCGCGCTTGGCTATGAAGTCGCGCAATCCCTCTGCGACGCCTTCATCCATTTTTGGTTTTTCATAACTGGCCAGCATCGCACGGGCTTTATCACGCCCACGGGTGTCGTGGTCTTTGCCACCCTCAGCGTTCCACTGTTCATACGAATTAAAATCCATCAATGACGGCATGAAGAAGGCTTTTTCGAAATGTTCGAGTGTGTGGGCTGTTCCGAGGAAATGCCCTTGTGGACCTACTTCGCGGACCGCCGCCATAGCGTCCTTGAAGTCGTCAAACTTCAATCCTCCGGCATATTTATACCAGCCAACCAATTGTTCGGCGTCGGTTACAAACTTAGAATAGCCACAGGCGAGACCGGCTTCCAGCCAACCCGCCACATGCCAAATGTAATTTGCACCCGAAAGAATGGCCGCATGCATGAGCATATTTGATTCATAACCTGCTTGCGCATCGTTAAGCTTAGACCCCACATGGAACCCAGATGTGCGCCATGGGAGATTATATTTTCGCGCCAATTGCCCCATCACAAACATCATTTGTGCGGCTTCAGGTGTGCCGCCCATGGGGGCCCCGGTTTTCATATCCACCGTGACCATGAACTGGCCGTAAATGCAGGGTGCACCTTTGCGGATCAATTGCGTGAAGGCCACACCAGCCAAAGCTTCGGCATTCACTTGCGCAACGGCACCAATCGCAGAAGCTGAAGTTGACGCGCCACAGAGCGCAAAGGGCGCTGCGATGATCGGCTGATTGTTCGACGCGTAAACCCGCATGGCATCCAACATGGTCTGGTCCCACACCAGCGGCGAATTGCAATTGGTAATCGAGACGACAACTGTATTGTCTTTGACGAATTCATCACCAAACACAATGCCCGCCATGGTCATCACATCCTCAGCGCGCTCTTTCGAGGTCACGATGCCCATGAAGGGTTTGTCGGAATGGGTGAGGGCAGAATTGATGATGTGGAGATGGCGCTTAGGGACTGCCACTTCCATCGGCTCGCAACAGATAGACGACGAAGAATGCAGAGCCGGCAGCATATAGGCCAATTTGTGAAAATTATTGAGATCTTCAAGCGAGCCATAACGCCGGACATTGTCGAGATCGCGCACATAGGGTGCGCCATACATCGGCACGAATATCTGGTTCTTGCCACCGACTTTGACGGTGCGTTCGGGGTTCCGCGCATGCAAGGTAAATTCCGGCGGCACCGTCGAGATCAATTGCATCAGTAAGGCACGATCAATCCGAACCCGTGTGCCCTGCACGTCGGCCCCTGCGGCCTTCCACATGGCAGGTGCCTGATCGTCGCGAAATTCACAGCCAACCTCTTCAAGAATTTTCATTGACTCGTCGTGGATCAATTCCACTGCTTCTGATGGCAGTAACTCATACGTGGGAATGTTGCGCACCAAAGTCGGGAATGACAGCATTGGCGCTCCCCGCAAAGCCCGCCTGCCATCTCGTCCGCCAGCGCGACGATGCGTTACCTGTGGGCTTTGGTCTGTCATGTGAAGTCTCCTCTCTCACACTATGAGCCTGCAACTTCGTCCAGTTCAAGATAGAACGACAGCACCTTTTACTTGAGTTTTACTCAACTCAAATTTTTGAGAAGCCAATCTTTTAGAACCGCCGCTTCCGCGGAAAGAGGGCGCTTCATGCTCCACGTCAAATAAAAACTTTGTGGAGCCTCCATTTCGTGATTGCCAACAACGAGCAGCTGCTTTGAAGTTACAAGCGGCTCCATAAAACTCTTCCACCCCAGGACAACACCTTGCCCATCCAATGCGGCCTGCACAGCGATAATATGACTGTTGAAACGACGAACATTCAGGCGCTTTGCGTTCACACCTGCATCACGCAAATAATCTGACCAAGACGTCCAAGACCAGTCAACACCTTCAACAGAAAGCAATGGAAGTGCTGCAATGTCTGCAAGATTTTTGACTTCTCGATCTCTCAAAAAAACTGGCGATGCCATAGCCATGATCTGATCATCAAACAGCTTGGTGCCGTGTTCATCCTGAAATTGCCCGGAACAATAGCGCACACGCAAATCTACGGGTGAAATCATGCTGTCTTGCGTTTTGTCGGAAATGACATGGTCGACGACAATGTCCTGGTGTTGTTTCCAAAATTGGCCAAGACGCGGCATCAACCAAAACTGCGCAAAAGCACTCGTTGTTCCTATCGTCACGGCACGCTTTTGTCCGCCCTTGCGGAAACTATCGAGGGTATTTCCGATTTGTGTGAACGCACTTTTCAAACTGTGCAGCAAGGCCGAGCCTTCAACAGTAAGTTCGAGTGAGCGATGCAGCCTTATAAACAGCTTTGCGCCAATTTCCGTCTCTAACATGGAAATGTGTTTGGAGACTGCCCCTGGTGTCACGTTAAGCTCGGCAGCAGCTCTGGTCAAACTCATGTGCCGACCCGCTGCCTCAAAAGCAGCAAGTCCATTTAGCGACGGGAAGTTATAGTGCTTGTGCGCCATCGGTAAGTCTTTAGCACAGCTAAAGCGTGTGAGGAATACTCAACCCAATATCTTGCAACTGCCAGAACTGGTGTGTTGACGCGCTGGCCACAATCTTCCACTATAGTCGTAGGGGACTTTCGCTCCGTTTCCCACACAAGGGGTAAACCCAAGGAACGGCGCAGGGCAACAATCAACTCAAAAAATGCGGCTTCACCCCGAAGCGGCGGGGAAATATTATGGCTGACAAACATCACAGCGAGGATAAGAAACTCCTCCACGGCATGGGCTATGCTCAAGAGCTATCACGCTCTATGAGCAAGTTCTCAAACTTCGCAATTTCGTTCTCCATCATCTGCATTCTGTCAGGTGGTATCAATTCGTTTGCGCAAGCTATTTCTTCTATTGGTGGTGCAGGCGCGGGTATCGGCTGGCTGTTCGGCTGCATTGTGTCGGGCATGTTTGCCTTGGCCATGGCGCAGATCGCTTCTGCCTATCCCACAGCAGGTGGCCTCTATCATTGGGCTTCTATTCTCGGCAATCGTGGCTGGGGCTGGCTGACGGCTTGGCTCAACTTCCTCGGACTTATTACAGTTCTGGGTGCGATCAACATCGGCACAGCCTTCTTCTTTGCCGGGACTTTCGGCGGCCAATTTGGCTTTACTGGAACAGCCGGACAAGTCGTGGTCTTTGTTGCAATCATCACCATCATCCAAGGCTTGCTCAACCATTTTGGCATTAAGCTCACCGCGTTGATGACAGACCTCTCGGGCTACATCATTCTCGCCACAACAGCGGTATTGATTTTGGCTTGCTTGTTCCTTGCGCCATCATTGGAATTCTCGCGCCTCTGGACCTTCACCAATTTTTCCGGTGAAGCTGGCGGCAACGTGTTCCCGCAATCAGACAACATGACCTATTTGTTCCTTCTCTGTTTGTTGCTGCCAGTCTACACCATTACGGGCTATGACGCTTCAGCACACACATCGGAAGAAACGGTCGATGCTGCAAACTCAGTGCCACGGGCCATTGTGTCCTCCGTCGTTTGGTCGTCACTCATTGGTTGGGTGATGCTTTGCGCCATCACATTGGCCATTCCTGATTTGGCTGCTGGTGCCAAGCAAGGCTGGGGTGTGTTCTTTGAAACCATGAATGCCATTCTGCCTTCATGGTTGAAGACGCTGCTCTATCTCGGCATTTTGATCACACAATTGCTGTGTGGCCTAGCCACGGTAACGTCAGCGTCGCGCATGCTGTATGCCTTCTCGCGTGACAATGGCATGCCAGTGGGATCTGCGGCTTTGGCCACAGTCTCGAAAGCCCACCGCACACCCGTGAATGCGATTTGGACGTCTGTTGCGCTTTGCATCCTTTATGTGTTGCTGGCGCAGTTTGTATCCATCGGCGGCACCAACCTTTACACCATCGTTGTAAACTCAACATTGGTGTTCCTGTTCCTGTCCTTCGTCATTCCCATTGCTTTGGGTATGATGGCTTACGGAACGGCCAAATGGCCAAAGCCAGGCCCTTGGGCGATGAGTGCTGGAGTGTTCAAGCTGACGTGCTTACTTTCAATGGCTGGCATGGCGATTATTTTCTACATCGCTATTCAACCGCCAAACGACAAAGTGCTCTACATCGTCTTGGGCTTCTTGGTTCTGACCGCCGTGTTGTGGTTCGGTTTTGAAAACAAGCGCTTCAAAGGCCCACCAATGGGTGAGGAAATAAAGCGTCGTCAGGCTGAAATCGCCAAAAAGGAAGCTGTATTCGGCGAAGTTTAATTGCGCTGACACACAATACGGAAAGGGCGGCCCTCCATCGGCCGCCCTTTTTTTGGGCAGGTCCTTATCGAAAAAGTCTAAAACTATTTCGGGACGTGCCGCCGTTACGCAGCTTCGGCGAGGTTGCCCCCGCACACCATCAAGCCAGCTGCGCTCACTAACCCCTCAGCGCCGTCCAAAGCCCCCGGGGTCAATTCCAATCCAAGAAAACGCTGACGATCTACCGGACCTGGCAAATGCAGGCTGCGGGTGTGAACGACGTCAAAGCCAAAACGGCTATAGTAGGGAGCATCACCCACCAGCAAAATCGATTCATGCCCCAGCACGCGGGCGGTGTTGACGGCATGCCCCATCAAAGCTCGGCCTAGGCCTTTGCCTTGCTGCTTGCAGTCAACCGCGAGGGGCCCAAGCAACAATGATGGCCCGGCAGATCCTGCAATAATCGACCACAGGCGAATTGTGCCGATAACGCGGCCCTTTGCATCAACAGCTGAGAAAGCGAGGCCGTCGGCTGGCAAACGGCCTTCACGTAAGCGCTCGGATGTTTTGCGGACCCTTGCCTTGCCAAAGGCCTTGTCCAAGAGGCGTTCGCGAAACACGACATCAGCGGGCAATTCGGTGCGGATGGTGACCATTGAAAGTCTCCCAAGTGAAAATGAATGGATTGAATGCTTGGCAAAGGACCTCGTCAGTCGCTTCGCGACAGCTTCTCCAGAGGAGAAGCGACAGTCCTTGCCCTCTCCTATCGAGAGGGGGGACCATCGCGCAGCGATGGTGGGAGAGGTCTCTTAAATCACAAACGACTTTAGCGGTGGGAAGCCGTTGAAGGCAACGGCTGAATACGTCGTGGTGTATGCACCACAGGCTTCGATCAGCACTTCATCTCCCACCGACAATGTAATCGGCAAGGGGTATGGCGTCTTTTCATAAAGCACGTCAGCCGAGTCGCAGGTTGGTCCCGCAATGACGCAAGGTTCCATCGCGTCATCATCCTTCGATGTGACGATCGGGTATCGAATGGCCTCATCCATGGTTTCGGCCAAGCCACCGAACTTGCCAATGTCCAGGTAAACCCAGCGCACATTGTCGTTCACATGCTTCTTCGAAATCAAAACCACTTCTGACTTGATGACGCCAGCATTGCCGACCATGCCTCGGCCCGGCTCAATGATGGTTTCAGGAATGGCGTTGCCGAAATGCTTGGCCAACGCATCGTGGATGGCATTGGCGTACATGTTCTGGCCTGGAACGGCTTTGAGGTACTTCGTAGGGAAGCCGCCGCCAAGGTTGACCATTTCAAGTGTAATGCCATGGGCCAGCATGCGATCGAAAATCGCTTTCGCTTCGCCAACAGCTTGGTCCCATGCGCCAAGGCGGGTTTGTTGTGAACCCACATGGAAGGAGATGCCATAGGCTTTCAAGCCCAATTTGTGGGCGTGCAACAAAACGTCTTCAGCCATCGAGGGTTCGCAACCGAATTTGCGTGACAACGGCCATTCAGCGCCAGCGCCATCAGCAAGGATGCGGCAGAACACGGAAGCACCTGGGGCAGCGCGGGCAACTTTTTCAACTTCTTCATCGGAGTCGACGGCATAAAGGTTAATGCCAAGAACGAAAGCTTTCGCAATGTCGCGTTCTTTCTTGATGGTGTTGCCAAAAGAAATGCGGTCAGGGGTTGCGCCTGCAGCTAAGGCCATTTCAACTTCTGCAACAGATGCCGTGTCGAAGCATGAGCCGAGTGAGGCCAGCAAAGACAAAATCTTAGGTTCAGGATTAGCCTTCACCGCATAAAAAATGCGCGTGCCCGGCATGGTGCGGGCGAAAGCTTCGTAATTGTCGCGCACGACGTCGAGGTCAAGCACAAGGCAAGGGCCTTCTGGCTTTTCGCGTCGGATGAAGTCGATGATTTTTGCCGTTGCCATAATGAAGGATCCCGAAAAAAGTGATGACAGGACTCAGCAGTGGCAAAACCCAAAGCGCGATGGAGACGCAAAGGATAGAAACCCCTACTGACTTTCGCTTCTGATTGATTGGGATGGGCCAATCGCACTTCGAGCAGACTTGTGTTTGCCTCTGGTGATGCTGGCCTTTGGACGAAACCAGCGAGACGAGAAGCCCTCACCGTCGTTGCTTAGGGAAGAACCTTTGCGGCACGTGCGACTTTGGACGGGCTGCATATGATGGATTCGTGTGGCAGTTTCAAGAATTATTTTGGGCGAAACCAAAGTTTTTTATTAACGCGCGTTAAGACTTGGGTGGAGCAAAGGCCTGCCAGCCCGCAACCAGTCGCGTGAAGGTCGTCACACAACACATTGCGGCATAGATGTAGGCGATGCTGGAGAAGTGTTGCGGCCAAACGCACATCACAACAAAACAAGCCACTGTCTCAAAACCTTCGGTCAAACCGCCGAGATAGTAGAAACTTTTGGATGGATAATCTGTGCTCTTCTCACCGCGCTTTTCCGCCATGATAGCATAGGCGAGAAATGACACACCTGTTCCAATGAAGCTTGCCAGCAAAACAGCTGATGCCAAAGCATTGCGCGGTGGGTCACAAAAGCCAAAGGCCAACGGCACTGCAGCGTAAAAGAGAAAGTCCAAGGTGATATCCAGAAAGGCACCGCGATCTGTTGGCGTCGAAAACCGCGCTACCGCACCATCGAGTCCATCAAGAAGACGATTCAGTAGCAACGGAATGACGGCTGCCCAAATGTTGCCGTGGGCAATCAACACGGCGGCCAACACACCAAATGCAAAGCCAACGAGAGAAACTTGATTAGCTGTAACACCAGCCCCACACAGCCATTTGGCAATGCGGTCCACCGCAGGCTTGGTCAGTGCCAACATTTGTCGGTCAAACATCGCGTACTGCGCCCCCAGCCAAAATTTCCAAAATGCGTCCACCTGGAGGTGCGTCATCGCGATCATGGGTGACCAACACGGCTGGAATACCTCGCGCCTTGATATGAGCGAACACATAGTCACGCATTTGTCCTCGTAACGCTTTGTCGAGCTTGCTGAATGGTTCGTCCAAGAGAATGGCCTGCGGTTTCGCCAGCAATGCGCGCATCAAAGCGACGCGCTGGCGTTGCCCGCCAGAAAGTGAGTGTGGTGCACGATCCGAAAAACCCAAAAGTTCCGCCCGCTCTAGCGCAGCTTGAACCATGGCGAGGCGTTCCGTCCTTGGCATGCGCGGCACCGCGAACAACAGATTTTCTCCCACCGTCATATGCGGGAATAACAAGTCATCCTGAAACAATCGGGCCATGCCACGTTTTTCTGCAGACAGATTATGAACCGACCGTCCGTCTAACAAGACATCGCCTCGCGCTTCAAATGCATCGGGCTAAATCACCCCCGATGTAGGATAACAGTGACGACTTTCCAGATCCACTCTGTCCCATGAGCGCCACGACATCTCCAGCGGCAACCTGTATAGAAAACGGTTGCAGCAACACGCGATCCTTCAATGCCAATGATACGCCTCGCAATTCAAGCATCGCGCCACCGTGATCTTGCAAAGTACGACGCGATGGCAAAACCCATAACGGCAATAACATCAACACAAGTGCATAGGCTGAAATCAACGCGCGATTGCCGCCGCTGCTGAGTGTGACGGCTTCCATGGGCAGCGTTGAAAACCGCCCAGCCGCAGCCAATTGTGCTGGCACAAACTGCGCAACCGAAACTGCAAAACCAACTGCGAGGGCTGACAGCATCGGGCCTTTTAACATCGGCCATTTCACTGTCATTAAATATCTGAATCGACCCACGCCTAGTCCATCGCTTACAGTTTGCCAGCGGCGGTCATAACTACGATAGGGTCCGTGCAACATTACAAGGACATAAGCCATGACCGGTAAGATATGTGCGAAGAACATCCCCATCCAAGTGCCGGTCATTCCGACTTGTAGCAACAAGCGATACTGCCCCAAAGCCACTAACAGTGCAGGCAGGCACAACATCAAAGTTGCCGCAATCATTGCAAATCGGTCTCGTGTTGTTGACTGCGTTTCAAACCATAGAACAATTGTGAGCAACGCCACGCTGGCTGTTGCAATGCCCAGCACCAAGCTGATGAATACGGGCGAGTAATCCCTCACGATACTTACCCATGCTCCAATCGAGAATTTCGTCGCGAGCAGTTGCGGATATGGCCAGTGCAACGACACGGACTGCAGCACCAGCGCCATCATCACCAAGCCGTAGGTGGCAAGCCAGAGCGTCGATACTGACTTACCTATCATTGCCGATGAACGTTCAACACGAGCAGCACTGGTCATGACGTGGCGCAAAATTGGCCGCAACAATTTCATCATCGACCACGCAAGTAACAACACCACAGCGATTGCGGCACTGAGAAACAACGTGCCGGCAGCACCGCGTGCATTCGCAACAACGTCACCGTCATTCAGGTCAGTCCACAGAAGCTGTGCCAGTGTCGGTGGTTGCGCTGGTCCTATCACCAACGCCATGTCAACCACCGTCATGCCGTAGCTGAACACCGCAACCAGCGGCCAAAGGATTCGCGGCAAGACTTGCGGCAACACCACTTTCATAAATGTAGAGCGTGGTCCGTGCCCTAAACTGCGGGCCACCAATGTCTCTTGCTGGAAGCGTTGGCGCAATTCATCGCCCTGCAGCACCGTTGCCATAGCCCACACCAGAAATGGCGTTTCCTTCAACACCAAGGCCGCAATCAGTCCATAGCCTGAAGGGTCTTGCACCAACTGCCAATCAGGTGGCGAGACGCCACCTGCAAAGAGTCGGGCCAGAACCCCGGTCGGTGCCAATAAGAACCCCAGTCCCAATGCCAGAGACAAATGTGGAAGAGCTAAAAACACGCCCGCCTTTGAAATCGAGCGCTGTCCTGCGCCCATCACAATTACGACTGCAATCATGAACGCCAATGCTGTGCTGACAACGCCTGTAGACAGCGTCAGATAAATAGCACCTGAAAACTGAGGGTGCGCAAACAGTGCGGTAAAGCTTTGTCCGTCAAACAGGCCGGGCGACAACAGCAACAAACTCAAAAGCAGTGGCAAAACAAAGAGCAGGACCAAGGGCCCCGCTCCCCATATTTGCTTCAGCCTTGGCATCAGCCCTTGCCGTAACGCTTCAGCCATGCGGCTTCAAGTAATCCCACCCATGAGGCATGGGGCTCCAGCAATGCAGGACCGGGAAGTGACACACTTCCAGGTGCTGCCGAAGCCGTGAACAATTTTGCATCTGCTTCAGACAGTTTTGAAACTGCAAGAACTGTTGGGTCACCCCAGGTTTTCAGATCATTCTTTTTTGCCTGCGCTTCCGGTGACATCAGGAAGTTTGCAAACACCTGTGCTGCCGCCTTGGCCTTTGCGTTGGCAGGGATCGCCACGAAATGTGTATTGCCAATGGTGCCTTTGGCATGTTGCCACGCAACTGTGGTCGCAGGCATGCGTCCGGCTGCGACTAGGTTTGCTGGTTCATTGGGATTGAATGTAATACCGATCAGCAACTCGCCGTCGGCCACCATGTTGACGATATCAGCTTGCGCCTTTGGGAACTGTTTGCCCTCCCGCCAGAATGATTTGTGCATCGCATCCAGTGCCGCCATTAGACCCGGTTCATAGGTCGCAAAGCTTTGCGCATCTCCGGGCTTTGCGAACAGGTCAGCGTTAGCAACACTTTCATAGAGCACCTGCTTGATGAACGTGGTGCCATAGAAGTCAGGCGGTGCGGAATAAGTGACGCGACCAGGATTGGCGGCGGCAAACGCAGTCAACTCCATCATGCTGCGCGGTGGATTTGGCACCTTGGTGCCATCCGCGAAGAAGGTCAGTTGCGCCATGCCCCATGGCGCTTCAAGGCCATCAACGGATTCACTGAAATCCTGTTTGGTCGTGGGCTTGCCCTCAATATCAACGAAGGCATAATTCGGCATGCTTTCAGACCATGGACCGAACAGCAATTTCTCAGTTTTCAAAGCGCGGAAATTCTCACCGTTGATCCAAACGAGATCAACAGAACCATCAGCTTTTCCTGCGGCGACTTCGTCTCGCACGCGTTTAACTACTTCAGCCGTATCCGTGATTTTTACATGTTCGAGTGTTACACCGAAACGCTTCTTCACTTCCTCACCCGCCCAGGCAATATAGGCATTGATCGTGTCTGAACCTGCCCAGGCATTGAAGTAAACTGTTTGGCCCTTGGCTTCTGCTTCAATGGCGGCAAAATCTGCTGCAAATGCCGAACGCCCTATGAATGGCAAGCTGGCAGACGCGAGTGTGGTTGCGAGGAGTTGGCGGCGGGTAAGCATCGGTGTTTCCTTGTTGTTATTTCGTCCTTCATACGAATGTTCCGGCTTTGCGCGGATCACACTCGCAGCTAAGGCAATCATAATTTCGTGAAGTCTGTCACAGCATGCCTGGCAAGACCCGGTCTGGTGGCTTATGACCATCAACCCACGTCTTGATATTGATGATGACTTTTTCACCCATGTCGATCCGGCCCTCCAAAGTGGCCGAACCCATATGCGGTAACAGCACCACATTGCGCAGCCCCAACAGTTTAGGATTGGCTGCAGGCTCATGTTCAAACACGTCAAGGCCAGCGCCTGCCAACTCTCCCGCTTCGAGCATATTGATCATAGCTGTTTCATCAATCACCTCACCGCGTGCGGTGTTGATAATGATGGCAGTGGGCTTCAATAATTTGAGGCGGCGCGCCGACAACAGGTGATATGTGGCTGGCGTGTGTGGACAGTTGATTGAGAGAATATCGACACGCGACAGCATGGCGTCCAGACCCTCATTGTAGTGTGCGCCCAATTCCTCAACGATCTTGGGGTGAGCTGGTTTGCGATTGTGATAGTGAAGTTCAAGTCCAAAGGCCTTGGCGCGCCTGGCCACCGCTGTACCAATGCGGCCCATGCCGACAATGCCGAGTTTTTTGCCTTTGAGGCGTGACCCCAACATCCAGGTCGGGCTCCAGCCCGTCCAGTGTCCTGACTTTACCGCTTCAGCGCCTTCTATAATCCGGCGCGACACCGCCATGATCAAGGCCAAGGTCATGTCGGCTGTATCTTCCGTCAACACGCCGGGCGTGTTGGTTACGGTAATGCCACGTGCCAAGGCGGCCTCGACATCAATGTTGTCAACGCCGGTGCCAAAATTGGCAATCAGCTTCAGTTGCGGGCCAGCCTGCTCTAAAATATCAACACTGATTTTGTCGGTAATTGTTGGAACCAATACGTCAGCTTCTTTCACGGCCGCGATCAAGTCAGCCTGTGAGAACGCCTTGTCCAGAGCATTCACACGGCAGGTGAAAAGCTGCTGCATACGGGCTTCCACCGCTTCTGGCAGTTTGCGCGTGATCACCACTAATGGTTTGGCTTGCCCCATAAACGTCCGATTTGCTCTCAAAAACCCTGTATTGACCTAATCTTAACCTTGATCCGGCACTTATGGCAGAGGCCTTAAGGGCTGGGGTCAGTCAACTTTTCACAGAGTTGTCTAGACGCTGGCTCCTATCCGCCGCAACTGAAAAGCAACTGGCCATGTCCGCAACGCTTCTAACCTCCGCCCGCCTCCTTGACCGTGCCGTAACGGGCAGTTTCCGTCGCGTGAAGCCGATGCATGGGGCAGTGGCGGGTATTTTGATGCTGGCCGTGGGTGCCATTTGGATGGTGCAAGGTCTCAAAGGTGGTGAACGGCGTCGTCGCTGCGGGGGATACAACGGCCTCTATTGATTCAGCACCCGTACAACTTGGGCCTTCAGGTTTTGCCGATCCCGCGCTTTCTCACCTTGAAATCCAACAAGGTGAATGTGCGCAAAGGTCCTTCCAGCAATCATGATGTGGCTTGGGTGTTCCAGCGCAAGGGCATGCCCGTAGAAGTGACTGCAGAGTTTGAAAACTGGCGCAAAATTCGTGATTCCGAAGGCGCAGAGGGTTGGATCCTTCAACAAATGTTGTCAGGTCGACGTTTTGCGATGGCGGCGGAATGGACCAAAGACAAATCCGTGACATTGCATGATGGCGAAACGGAACGCAGTGCAGCGGTTGTTAAACTGGCTGCTGGTTCTCTGGCGCAGATTGATAGCTGCTCTGGTGAATGGTGCTATCTCACAACCGATGAGTATGAAGGCTATGCCCGTCAGACCGAACTCTGGGGCGTCTATCCCGGTGAAGTGGTGGACTAGACCAACATCAGTGCTGGTTCTTCGATCAGCGCTTTAAATGCTGCCAGCAATTCTGCCCCAACCGCACCATCAACAGCACGATGATCGCAAGACAGTGTCACTGTCATCTGTGTTGCTAACACGGGTTGCTTGTTAATTGGCACAAAGCGTTCAACAGCAGCACCTACAGCAAGAATAGTCGCATGGGGCGGGCTGATGATGGCGGTAAATTGTTCGACACCAAACATGCCGAGATTTGAAATTGCTGCTGTGCCACCTTGGTATTCGCGGGACTGCAATTTCCGCGCACGCGCCTTGGCCGCGAGGTCTTTCATTTCAGATGAAATCGCCGACAGTGATTTTCCTTCAGCATTGCGCACGACGGGCGTGAACAACCCGCCTTCAACAGACACGGCAACACCCACATCGCTGCTGCGGTGCTGTAAAATTCCGTCATCTGTATAGGTCACATTTGCGGCTGGCACTTTTTGTAGCGCAACTGCCATGGCCTTGATGACAAAGTCATTGATCGACAATTTGTAACTCGGAGTTTTATCGCCAGATTTTGGCGCAGCGGCATTCAAACGCTCGCGGGTTGCCATCAGATTATCAATCGTACATGTTGCAGAAAGATAGAAATGGGGAACCGTTTGCTTTGATTGCACCAGACGCTGAGCAATGGTGCGGCGCATGCCGTCCAAGGGCTTCACATCATAGCTGCCATCTTGATAGAGTGCCTTGATGGCGTTGGTTTCCATGCTGGACGCCAGTGGTGCTGCTGAGGCCGCAGGTTTTGTTATCTTTGCAGACTGAACATCGGCAGCGGTGATGCGTCCACGAGGACCAGAACCAGCAAGAGCCGCAAGTGCAACACCTTTTTGCCTTGCGAGACGACGTGCAAGCGGTGTTGCTCTTACACCCGACCCCTTAACCTCGTCATCTCGCCGCAGGGTGGGATCAGGCTTTGTTTCTGCTACAACTGGTGCAAGCTCCACCCCGGCCTTCGCAGGGGTGACCGAGGAACTTGAAAATGACTGTGCAGTTTCCCCGCTTCCATAAATCATCGCCACCACAGTGCCAATGTTCACGGATGCGCCTTCGGCCACTTCAGACACTTTGATTACGCCATCAGCTGGCGCTTCAATTTCCATGGCCGATTTATCTGTTTCGATTTCAAAAACCGCTTGGCCTTTTTTGACGGTATCACCGTCCTTCACATGCCACTTGGAAATGGAACCCTTGTCCATGTCCATATCGACCTTCGGAAAGATGACCTCAACAGCCATGGCTTAAATCCTGTCGTTTACAAGCTTGCGCAAACCCTCAACGATGCCGTCAACTTGCGGCACAGCGGATTTTTCAAGAACTGGATTATAGGGAATCGGCGATTCAGAACCGCCCATGCGCAGGATCGGCGCATCAAGATAGTCAAAGGCTTCGCTTTCAGCAATCAGTGCAGAAATTTCAGCCCCGATGCCAAGGGTTTTGACACCTTCATAAACGCAAGCAAGTCGCGTTGTTTTCTTCACGCTGTCAATGATTGTTGCACCATCGATCGGGCGGATCGAGCGCAGATCAATCACTTCAACGTCGATGCCTTCGCTTGCCAAAATCTCAGCCGCCTCCAACGCTTTGTGCAGCATAATGGAACCTGCAACCACCGTCACATCGCTGCCTTCACGTCGTACAACAGCTTTGCCAATTGGCGTGCGATACATTTCTTCAGGAACATGGCCTTTCATTTTGTAGAGAAGCTTGTGCTCAAAAATCAATACAGGATCCGGATCATCAATCGCCGCCAGTAACATGCCCTTGGCATCTTCTGGCGTTGAAGGTTGCAACACCTTCAAACCCGGAACATGGCCGAACCATGCTTCCAAAGATTGCGAGTGTTGTGCTGCCGCACCTGTGCCTGAACCACAGGGCATACGAAACACCACCGGCACGGAAGCCTTACCACCCAACATGTAACGCATCTTGGCGGCCTGGTTTACTATCTGCTCCATGGCCAATGTCGCAAAGTCAGAGAATTGAAATTCATAAACAGGTCTTGCTCCGGCCACGGCTGCACCCACAGCCACACCTGCTCCACCAAGCTCTGCAATGGGTGTATCACGTACGCGCTCTGGTCCAAAACGATGCACAAGATCACCTGTCACACCGAATGCACCACCATAAACTCCGATGTCTTCGCCCATAATGAAGACTCGTTCATCGGCTTCCATGGCTTGCGCAAGACCCTCTTGAATGGCTTGGGCAAAACTCAATTCACGCGTGCTCATGCCACACCTCCGACGGTGTAAACATCACGCAACACGGAGTCTGGCGCTGGGTTGGTGCCCGCTTGCGCAAAGGCAAATCCATCCGCCACATCCTTTTCAACTTCATCTCGCACGGCTTGCACTTCACTTTCGCTCAACACGCCATGCCCTTGAAGTTCAGTTTCAAACATTGGAATTGGGTCTTTGAGTTTCCAATCCTCAATTTCCTCTTTGGTGCGGTATTTGTTGCGGTCAGAGCGCGAGTGTCCGCGCGTGCGATAGGTCTTGCACTCGATCAAGGATGGGCCTTCACCGTTTTTTGCGCGTTCCATTGCAAGCATCATAGCTTCGTTGACATCGGCGATGTTGTTACCGTCAACAATAACGCCCGGCATGTTGTAGCCAATGGCGCGTGTGGCAATATCTTTCACTGCTGTTGATCGTTCTGTAGAAACCGACATGCCGTATTGATTGTTTTCGCACACAAACACGACAGGCAGTTTCCACACCGCAGCAATGTTAAGAGACTCATGAAATGCGCCTTCGTTATTGGCACCATCGCCGAAGAAACAGACGGCAACGTCTTTGCCTTTGCGCTGCTTGATGGCAAGTGCTGCACCTGTAGCCAAAGGCAGGCCGCCACCTACAATGCCATTGGCACCAAGATTGCCCGTGGCCACATCTGCAATATGCATGGAGCCGCCACGGCCGCGGCAATAGCCTTCTTCCTTGCCGAAGAATTCCGCAAACATGTATTTTACTTCAGCACCTTTGCCGATGCAGTGGCCGTGGCCGCGATGGGTCGAGGTGATGTAGTCTTTATCTGTCAAATCCATGCAGATCCCGACGGCAGACGCTTCCTGCCCAATCGACAGGTGCATTGTGCCATGAGTTAGACCTCGAATGTATGATTCCTCAGCCATTTCCTCGAAACGCCGGATCAGCCACATGCGCTTCAGCGCCAAGCGGAGTTGTTCTTTCGAGTGTTTTGCATAAAACGGGCGCGCATTGCTGCCCTTCTTGGTGGATTTAGCACTTTGGGCAGCAGACATTGCAGGGTCTCGACTGGTTGGCTGTGATGGGTATTAATGAAACATTTCGTGCTTAAGAGTCAATATGTATCATTATTGAAGATGAGCATAATGAAGCAGCGACCCGTGTGCGCCCAGCTCAATACAGATCACTCACTGATTTAAGCGCATCTGCGAGGGCAGCAATGTCCCGTTGCCGCACGGCCTGCTCCATGTCGGGCAAGCGCGGGGCTAATAAAGCGCCCGCAATGGCGAAAAACTCATCTTCATTGAGGGATTCGATAGGTTTTCCATCTTCTGCAATCAACAAGGCCACACAGGCTGCAGCCATCACGGCCAAATTGATATCGCCCGTATTGAGAAAGCCAAATTGTGGAATTGCGTGGCCAGATCGCGCAATGGGGTCTGCTTCGACCAATCGCAAGAGCGCCCTAGCCAATGCTGTTGTCACGTCTTCATCAGCTGCAACTTCGCGTTCCGCCAACAACCGCCGGGCAGCGTCTATCCGATGCTCCAGGACCAAATAGGGGACATTTGTCCCTTCGGCTAAAATATGTTTGGCAGAGCGGAAAAAGTAAGCGGTGAAGAGTGAGGTCAGTACCAGACGATTTTGCCGAACCGCTTCGATCACTTCGCCCCGCATGCCGGGCGCAAAGGGCGATGGCAAATTGCGCCATTTTGGCACGAAGAGCCGAATTGAAATATCTGCGGCCCGTGACAACAACCAATCAATGCCTCGCGCTGTTCCCGCGACAAAGCGGGACAGGAAAGTGGGTGATCGGGTCAATTCATGGCTCATGCCGTCGGCATTTGCCAGGTCACGGACATAAAACTGTGCGGTACGCAGGCTATCGCGTACTCCGGCTGCCATGCAGACGGCATGGGCAGTGAATGAATCGGCTGATCGAAGTGCAATGGTCATGAGGCAATTTGAGCCTTGCGATAGGGTTCACGTCAAGCGATGATAGAGTCACAGGTAAATTATGCGCACACCACTCATAGACGAAATGTCCGAAAAGACCGATCTTGCCCATTCGGCGAGACGCTTTCGCACGATTTTACAGAGTTTTGAACGCAATTTGGATTTGTTATTCAAAGACTCTGGCTTGTCTCCCCATGTTGATCATGCGGCTTTGGCCACGGCTTTTGCCAAATGGCGAGAACGCTTCGACGCCACAAAACATCTGGCTGATGGCAATCGACCAGATTTTGTCATTTACGCCGCTGGACTGATGTTGAAGGAATTGGTGGAGGCCCAGCCTTTGCAAGCCTTGCCCATGCCATCGACTACGGCCATCCCCGCTGACCATGTTTTGGCACGCTGGCCAGAGGGGTATGCTTATACCAGTTTCTGCCTTTCAGTCGCGTCAGCCATCTTGCGGGAAATCGGTAGCAAAGAACTGTCGGGCGAAGGCCTTGCCGATGATCCAGCCTTTTGGGATTCATTCAAAGAGAACGCCAACGAAAGCCCGGCTTCAGCCGTTGCGTTTTTCGATCTGGTGTGCGGTCGTGATCCCAATTGGGATGCACCCGATGTGCCGTGGCTGCGCGATGCACAGCGCAATTTCAGACTGCTGAGCAAATAGTGTTGTCGGACATCTGGCGCCCATTGTTCCGCCTTGCGAGGTTTGGGCTTGTCGGCGGCATAGCGGCTCTTGTCTATGCCCTCGTGTTTTTGGCAATGGTCAAGTTTCTTGCAACGGGATCAATAGTCTCGAGCACAGTTGCTTATGGTATTGCCATCCCAGTTTCGTTTGTGGGTCAGAAATACTTTACGTTCAAATCTCAAGGTGCCGCTAGGCGTGAGTTCGCAGGTTATTTGCTTCTACAGGCTGCCAATCTCGTCGTATCAGCGGCATTAACATATGCTGTCATTGATGTGTTGGGATTGGGTTATTATGTTAGTATTAGTGGCGTTGTATTCTTTGTCGCTCTCAGTTCTTACATTAGCATGCGTTTTGCAATTTTTAGCAATTCTTGAACGCTGTCGCGTAAGGCACCAATGCAATGATTTCGAAGTGTGCACTCGTGGTTAACCGAAATGGCAGTATCAGGCGTCACTGATTTGTGAACATTTGACAGTGGAGTTGATTTCCTTACTCGAACACGACCTCGTACTCAGGGTCATGGCCGTCACATTGAGCCACACATATCAAAAGGAGTTCTCACATGAATACAACTCGCCGCGTGTTCAGCGCCGCCGTGCTGGCATCTGCCGTTACAACAGCTTTGGCTATTGTTTCGACATCCAGTCCGGCTTTCGCCGCTGGTAAGGAAAAATGTTTTGGTGTCGCCAAGGCTGGCCAGAATGGTTGTGCTGCAGGTGGTGACTCGACATGTTCCGGCACCTCGACCAAGAACTATCAGGGCAACGCTTGGAAGTATGTGAACAAAGGCACTTGCACGAGTATGAAACTGCCTGGCGGCCGAAAAGGTTCGTTGTCTCCGTTGAGCCGTGATACCTAATTGAAAAACTCACAGGCGAAGTAAATGACATTTCACTCAGACCACAGCGTGTCGCAGCTTCGCCTGCCTGTTTTTCCGACGCCGTTGAAGGCTGGTGCAGGTTTTAAGAACGAACACCTCCTCGACATTCTGTCTGACACAGCAAAAGTTGGCTTTTTCGAAGTCCACGCCGAGAATTTCATGGGAGAGGGCGGCGCACCCCACGCGGCACTCAATCGTCTGCGCCAGGATTATCCTGTCTTCCTTCATGGTGTAGGCATGTCTTTGGGTGGCGAGACGCCACTTAATGCGGAACACATGAAACGCTTTTTGAAGGTGGCGCAGCGCTACGAGCCAATGATTGTGTCGGAACATTTGGCTTGGTCCAGCCACGACACGACATACTACAACGACCTCTTGCCGATACCTTATGTGCACGCCGTACTCGATCGCGTTGTCAGTCACATCAATCAATTCCAAGACGTATTGGGGCGTAGGATATTGCTCGAAAACCCGTCAACTTATGTTGCATTTAATGAATGCGACATGTCCGAGACTGATTTCCTGCGCGCAATTGTAAAGCGCACGGGCTGTGGACTTTTGCTTGATGTCAACAACGTCTACATTTCCGCAACCAACCATGGCTTTAGCGCTGCAGAATATCTCAATGACTTCCCGTTACAAGAAGTTGGTGAGATTCACCTCGCTGGCCATGCCACAGAAGAAGATGAAAATGGTGCGCCGCTGTTGATCGACGCCCATGACCGCGAAGTCTCTGATGCTGTGTGGAGCATTTATGAAGGTGTCATTGCGCAGTTGGGGCCCGTCCCCACCTTGATTGAATGGGACAATGACGTACCAGCTTGGAAAACACTCAAAGATGAAGCCCGCAAGGCTGACGCCATTCTCAGCCGCCATGTCCGCAAGCCAGCACTGATGAAGGCAAGCTAAAGTGGCTGATACCGCTGAATTCGCCATCGCGCTTTTGCAGCCTGATCTCCCGGTTCCAGCATCGGTAAAGGGTCGACCTGAGCGGCGCTACGCAATTTATCGCAACAATGTCACAATTGGGCTGATGCGCGCGCTTGAGGCAAATTTCCCCGCCGTGAGAAAGCTCTTGGGTGATGTATATTTTTCAGGTTTCGCGCGCAGCTTTGCAAAAGTGCATCCGCCGCGCTCGCCACTGATGTTTGAGTATGGAAATGAGTTTCCTGAAGTCTTGCAACAAGAAGAAGACCTCGCCCCCTATCCTTACCTTGCAGATGTGGCACGTCTCGAAATTCTCTGGCGCAAAAGTTATCATGCCGCAGATTTGCCAACATTTCCAGCTGAAGCCCTAGGCTCGATTGACCCACAACAGCTTTTCGATTGTCACTTCGTCAGCCACCCTGCTTTGAACCTCTTGCAATCTTCCTTTGCTGTTCATTCCATTTTTGCGGCCAACCGAGCTTTCACTGCCGCTGCAGTTGCTGATCCATTGGCGACACAAAGTGTGCTCATCACGCGCCCTCTGCTTGACGTCTTAACATTTGCAATTTCGCCTGCGCAGTATGCATTCTTCTCCGAGTTACAAAATTCCAGCACGCTGAACACCGCTCTCGACGCTGCCATTGCCCGCGACGAGAACTTTGATCTCTCCGCTGCGCTCGCCTTGCTGCTGCATTCGGGCGCGTTCCACTCCATCAACCTAACACCGGAAAACCACAATGATGAACGTGATCAACCGCATTGAAGCTTTGATCGTGCGTAGCGTTCCAGACTGGCTGGCAAGCCTCGGGCTTCGTTTTGGATTGGCTATACCGTTCTGGAAATCCGGACTGACCAAGTGGGATGGTTTTGGTGTCCTGTCAGAAACACCGGTGCTGCTGTTTGAAAACGAGTTCATGCTGCATATCCTTGGCAAGACTTACAGCTTTCCCCTCCCCCATCTCATGGCCTACGCGTCAAGTGTGGGCGAGATTGTGCTGCCCATCCTGTTGGTTCTGGGCTTGTTTAGCCGTTATGCAGCGTTTGGACTGCTGCTGATGACAGGCATAATCCAGTTGACGTTCCCCGATGGTTGGCCGCTACACTTAACTTGGGCGGCCATGGCGTTTGGTGTCATTTATCTCGGTGGAAGCAAGCTGTCATTGGATCGCCTACTCAAAATACGTGGTTGATGTCTGTTGTTTGCCTCACGCAATAGTCGAACCCTGGTTGGCAACTTGCAAAGCTGGGCTGGCATTGCCGCAATGTCGGCGTCAAAATTGTTTTCTTTCAGCTGCAACGAGGTGGTGTGGCTCTATTTTAACCACTTGTGTGGTTGTCACAGACGCGTCATAAATAACCAAGAAAACCAAGAGCCGCATGTTGCGGACTACATTTGCACCGAGCGGGACAGCATAGTGCCAAACCCGCCGTACAGGGAGTAAGACTATGAAGACAACTAATACATCTGAACTTTTGCGGGCCGCACAAATTTCGCGCCGCAGCTTGATGAAATCAGCAGTGGCCGTTGGCGCTGTCGGTTTTGCAAGCCCACTGATGGTGAAAAATGCATTCTCATCTTCAGGTGAACTCAATTTCATCGGTTGGGCCGGTTACAAAGCTTTGTCCGAAACAGTATTTCCAGCATTTACCGCTGCGACTGGCGTCAAAGTAAATTTCATCGAACAGCCTGACAATGACGGAATTTTTGCTGCCGCCAAAATCGCGTCCACAGCTGGTGGCGTTGACATGATTGAGCCAACCATCGACACGGTTGGTCAATATGCGTCAAACGGTCTTGTGGCAGCATGGGATGAAGCCAAACTCGGCATGGGCAACTACCTGCCAGGTTTGGCCGATGGTCCAGCTGGTGAGCGCTCGCGCAAAGAGGGCAAGCTGCTTTATGTGCCTTCAAATTGGGGCACCGAAGCTCTGGTTTACAACAAGGAAAAGGCCGTACTCGGCGATGCGCCAAGTCTGGCAGCCTTGTTTGACCCAGCCAACAAAGTTGTTGTGCGTCCGCGTTCCGCTCTCACTGCCATGGGCCGTCTTCTCGAAAAGCAGGGCAAACTACCACGCCCATGGATTGATGGTTACACAGACATGGCTGCAATGACCCAACTCTGGGATATTGCCTTGGCTGAATGCGTGAAAGCAAAAGCCAACGTGGTTCAATTCTGGGCTGGTGAAAACGACGCCAACGCCGGCTTCGTTGCCAATGGTGCAACGGTTGGACTGTGCTGGGATTCGACAGGCTATAACCTGCGCAATGATGGTTACGGCTATGCTGCACCAACTGAAGGTGCATTTGCTTGGCATCAGGGCTTTGCACTGATGAAGAATGCAGTGAACGTTGAGCAAGCACATGAATTGGCCAAATGGGTATCTTCACCTGAAGGTGCTGCAGCTTGGGCAAGCGCTTTCTCATCAAATGCTGTTGGCAAAGGTGCCGCTGAAAAGATGAGTCCAGATGTCGCGAAGTACTACACCTCTGCCTTTGATGATGCCAAATTGGCAGCTCTTTGGTGGTGGCCAGACCAATCAGCTGAATTCGTTGCCAAGCGCGGCGAATACTCTGACAAATACAAGGCCTCATAATATAGGTCGAAATCGTTGCACGCCGGATCCGCAAGGATCCGGTGTGTTGCTGTCTGGTCCTCGTCCAATGGAAAGTACACGAGCATGAGTGCTGCGATAGAGCTTGACGATGTTTGCTGTGATTTCGGCAAATTTCGTGCCGTCGATCATGTCAGCGTCAACATCAAGGCGGGCGAATTCTTTTCGTTTTTGGGGCCCTCCGGCTGCGGCAAGACGACTATTCTACGCATGATCTCCGGGTTCACTGACCCCACGAAGGGTGTCATTCGGATCGGTGGACAAGATATGAAAGGGCAGCGCGCCAACCAACGCCCGACCGCTTTGATTTTCCAAAACCTCGCACTGTTCCCATTGATGCCCATATGGGAAAATATCTCTTTTGGATTGGAAGTACGTGGTGTCGACAAGGCCAAGCGCCGCGCCCGTGCAGAAGAACTACTGGATCTCGTAGAGCTAAAGGACTCGGCCGATAAAATGGTAAGCCAGCTTTCGGGCGGCCAGAAACAACGTGTGGCAATCGCCCGCGCGCTCGCCGTTGAACCCTCGGTCATGTTGCTTGACGAACCTTTGTCTGCGCTTGACCTGAAGTTGCGTCAACACATGCGGGCTGAATTGCGAGCCATTCAAAAGCGCACGGGCGTCACATTTATCTATATCACCCATGATCAAGGTGAAGCGCTTGCCATGTCTGACCGGGTCGGCGTGATGAGCCAGGGCAAGCTGCAACAAGTGGCCGATCCTCGCGAGATTTATAATAATCCGGTGAATGGTTTTGTTGCGTCATTTGTCGGTGAAAACAATATTTTGACAGGTGAATTGCAAAAGGCCAGCAAGGGCGAAGCACAGTTTGCCACAGCCATTGGCACATTCCGCGCCAGACTGGGATCCGAGGCAAAGGACAAAATCGTCAAGCTCTATGTCCGCCCAGAGCATATGACCTTGTCGTCCAAATCGGGCAAAGAAAACTCCGTACCTGTTACCATCGCTGATGTTTCATTCGAAGGAAACTTCATCTCGGTTCAGGCCAAAACCGCAAATGGTACCGATCTAGTGGCGGAATTGCGCAATGATGGCTCTGCCACAGTGCCAAGTGCTGGTACAAAAATGCACATGACCTTTGCAGCAGAGCGTTCTTCCATCTTGCCCGACACATCCAGCGTGGGAGCATAGGCGATGGAGCATTTGCTGCGGCGCTACGGCATTGGTCTCACGGGGTTATGCATCGGCCTGACCGTTTTCTGGTTGGCGGTTCTGGTGCTACTGCCCAACTTCACCATGCTTGAAAGCTCGTTTCGTCCCTATCTTGCTAAAGTGGATGAAGGTGGCCCGCTCGATTTCTATTCCTTCGGCAACTACGCAATGGTTTTAGGCAACGAGGTGCCCTTCTCAATTCTTGGATTTGAGTTTCAGGTGCCGGTGAGACTCAAAGTATTCTTTCTGACCATTGTCTACTCGGCACTTGTAACCGTCATTTCATTCATCATGGCCTATCCTTTGGCTTATTACATGGCCAAAATTGTTTCGCCAAAATCGCTGCCAACACTGTTCTTGCTGCTGTTTGTACCGTTGTGGGTGTCAGAAATTTTGCGCTCTTTTGCGTGGTGGATTATTTTGGCTTTCAAAGGTCCGCTCAACGCCGTGTTGATGACGCTCGGAATAATCGACACCGAAATCCGCTGGATTTCAGGCTTCACGCCCGTCGTCGTGGGTTTGGTCTACACCTACGTCTTGTTTATGTTGTTCCCACTTTATAATTCCATGCAGTCACTCGATTCAAATCAGATCGAAGCGGCGGAGGATTTGGGCTCGCCGTGGTGGCGCACGCATTGGCGTGTTATTCTGCCTCATGCCAAACCTGGTATCGCCTCTGGCGCGGTGATGGTGTTCATGCTGTCTGCAGGTTCGTTGCTGGTGCCATCGTTGCTTGGCTCCACCACTTCAGGCTGGTTCACGCAAACCATTCAAGGCATTATGTTGGACTCGCAGGATTGGAATGCGGGTGCAGCTTTTGCATTCATGCTGCTGCTGGTCTGCACAATTTTCGTCAGCATCATGATGCGGGTGTTTGGCGTTAAACTTTCAGATATCGCGAAATAGGTGGGAGATGGGCAAGAACCGCAATTTCCTTTTTCACCTCTATATGATCCTGTTTCTGGCTTATTTGCTTATTCCTTTATTGGTGATGGGTGGAGCCGCCTTTAACGCCAGCAAACTGCCGACAATTTATCCTTGGAAAGGGTGGACCGATGAATGGTTTATCGAATTGTGGAGAGACAACCGTATCTGGGGCGCTTTCCGCAACACCTTGCTCGTCGCACTTGCTGTTGCAGCCATCGCCGTACCAATTGGCACAGCCGCTGCAATTCTAATCAACTCAATTTCGGGCCGCATCCGCTCGGTGCTCTACGGTTTGATGGTCGCACCGATCTTGATACCGGGCGTTGTGATCGGCATTTCCACATTGCTGTTCTGGAACCACTTGTCTGTCGGATCAGGACTGCATCTCTCGGTGCTGGGGCAAGTCAGTTACATTGCGTCCTTCGTCATGCTGCTGGTATTGGCGCGGTTGCAGAGTTTTGATCCCAGCCTCGAAGAAGCTGCCCTCGATCTTGGTGCAAGCCATGGGCAAGTGATGCGCCGCATTCTTTTGCCGCATCTTTATCCGGCGATTGGCGCTGGTGCAGCGATTTCGTTTTTTCAATCCATCGAGAATTTCAACGTCACGCTGTTCACGCGTGGCGGCTCCGACACATTGACAGTCTACGTCTTTTCCAAAGTGCGCTCTGGCATCACCCCAACGATCAATGCCCTGGCACTCATCCTGATTCTTATCACAATTCTCGCGGCTATTGTTTACGAAGTCATGCGCCGCCGCGATGAGGCACGACAAAAGCAAGCAGAAACCGCCTAGGATTATAGGTGATCTGGCGCAGACGAAGAAGTGTTGCTTGGAACAATTGTCCAATACACGACTTTTCACATCAAGGAATTCCCACTGCCCGCAAATCTTTGACGAATTGATCCGACAATTCCTTGTCTTGGAATGGGCGGGATTTGGCCCATTCTGCCGAAGTGAAACCAGGGTCTAATGAAAGTACGGTACGTGCCGCTTCTTTGCCCTCTTTGTTTTTGCCTTGCCGATTCAGCGTGACAGCCAAGCCTATCCACGCCCGCAAGTAATTCGGATGATGGACCAGAACCTCTCGATAAATGCGATCTGCTTCATCGACATCGCCAACAGCCAAATAGGACAGACCAAGATTAGAGGGAATCCAAGCGGGCGTATGAGCACTCAATGACAAAGCCCGAGTGTAAGCGAGGATGGCTGCTGGGTATTCCCCCATCAGATCATTGAGAGCGCCTTGATACCCGGCAATTTCAGGACTGTATGGCGACATACTCACTGCCATCTGCATTTCAACATGCGCATCGTCCCAGCGCTCTTGAAAGAAAAAGAGAAATGCCTGCAATGCTGATACGTCAGGATGATCTGATGCTATACTTTTTGCCACCTCACAAAGTCGTTCAGCCTCCGCAATGGATGCTAAGGTATCTTGGCTCCATCCAAGTCGCACTTCATCCAAGTGGCAAAATGCCAATGCAACCGATGCACTGAGATAGTTTGGATCAAGCTCCAACGCTTCTTTGTAGAATGCTTTTGCCTTCTGATGACCTTGCCGTGTGAATCGTCTTTCAATATCATGAGCGCGTTGAAAAAGCTCCCATGCCTTGCCGGAACTTGTACCACGCCGCCAAAGTTGAACCTGTTCGCCTTCTGTCAAATGCAATTGAAGCGCTGAAACAATTTCTTGAGAAATTTGATCCTGCACATCAAATGAATTGTTGAGATCACATTCAAATCTCTCTGACCAAATCGTCAACCCGTCAGAATTCGAGACGAGACGCGCGATGATCCTCAAATAGGGACCACGGCCTTGGATAGCGCCTGAAAGAACATAGTCGTGATGAAGCGGGATCATACCATTCGGATCAGTCACTGATATTGTATTGCTTAGCCTTGAAAGTATGAGATGTATTTCTTCGACCAATGCTTCGCCAAATAACTCGCCTTTGCTGGTTTCGTTGATGTTACGGAATGGTTCAAGTTGCAGCACTGGTTTGCTCAACCGCTTAAAGAGTTTGGGTGGTGTCGTGAATTTTGACTTTGAGGCATTCATGAAGGCGGCGTAACCGGACAGAACACCGCGATGAACGGGTATTGGTTGGTCGATATTCTTGAGCTTCTTTGATCCCAAGTCTTCGATGATCATATTTTCTGGCGTCACCAGATTTTCAAAACCGTCGGCATAATAAATTTCGCCCGGAGCAGCCATGGCTTGCAATCGAGCAGCCACATTTATTGCATTGCCAAAATAATCATCATCGATTGCGTAGACATCTCCATAAGCTATGCCGATCTTCCAGTGTCCAGCGCTTGGTAGCGCGGAGAGTTGATGGTGTCTTAGAAGTTTATCTTGGCCAGTGGCTGCAGCGCGCAATGCGTCTTCGAAGTTATCGAATGTTGAAAGGATAAAATCTCCAGGCGTCTGCAATATCTTTCCGCTTCTTTGGCGGATACAACTGGTTAGAATGGCTCTGGTTTTGCGCAAAATGGCAATACCAGTTGATATGTCGCGGTGCATCAACTCGCTATATGCGACAAGATCAGCGGTGAGCACCGTCAGCTTGCGGCCGATGCCAGAGAGGTACTCCTCGGAAAATTCCGCGGTGTCGTCTTCGATTTCCGAAGCCCGTGCTGTCATAGACATCCTGACTTGTTAACAAGTGTTATGTCCTATACCATCTGTCCAACGTTGCGTCGATAAACGATTGATGGGGCGCTGAAAAATGCGATCTGGGTCAGAAGAATTGGTCGGCAATATCGAGCGGTTCTATCGGCTGGATGTCAACAACGAATGCCCCGTCCACATCGCAGCTGCTGTAATCGCCCCAGACAAATGGGGAAAGAAGCGTGTGGTGAGCGGCAGGGGATTGACCGAACAGGACGCCGCTAGGCGTTGCCTCTTTGAAGCGATCGAACGTCAAAGTGCGGTTTACAACGAGTTGTTTGAAATCCTGCAGTTATCTACTTTGGAACTGGGTGGCGATGCGGTCAACCCACACTTGCTGCTTCAAATTTCAGACGACCAGTATCTGGGAAGAACGGACTGGAACAATCAGGTTGAAGACGTTCACCGATTGCCTACTCGGTTTGACACTGGCCAAAGCTTGAGTTGGATCAAAGCAAAGAATCTCATTACAAACGCCGTGAAATATGCGCCCGCAGCGCATTGCTTTTTGGGATATCCAAATGCACTCGAAGACGGGTTTCCAATTCCGGATTCAAGTGGACTTGCGTCAGGCGATTGCCTGGAAGATGCAGTTGAGAGGGGCTTGCTTGAATTGATTGAGCGAGATGCGGTTTCAATTTGGTGGTACAATACTTTGGATATGCCTGCTCTTGAATTGAGCCGCGGCAGACTTGACTTCTGGAAACCCTACACGGACTGGATTGCCCGATGTGAGCGTCAGTTCTGGTTGTTGGACTTGACAACTGAATTATCCGTTCCAGTCGCCGCAGCGATTTCTTGCGATCAATATGGAAGCGACCTTTCCTTTGGGTTCGGTGCAGCGTTAACCCCTGAAAAAGCAGCGGAACATGCCATGTGTGAGATGGTTCAATTCGAAGTGACAAAGAAACTTCACAGACAGCCTTCGTCAGGTCATTACCCACATTTTCTTTCGTGGTGTAAATCAGCTTCGACCAAGACTTCCCCGTTTCTTCTTCCGAAGCCCCCGCTTCCGGGATGTCGCAGGGCCATTCCATTTCAAGGAAAGACCATAGTGGATCAATTGCAGTCCATGGGATTTGACACATATGTGGTCGATTTCTCAGGGTTGAGCCAACACTCAAAGGCAGTGCGTGTGCTTGTGCCAGGTCTTCGGCAAATTTGGCCACGCTTTGCTGCAGGGCGGTTGTATGATGTACCTCACGCACTGGGACTCATAAAACGCCCCCTCGGTGAAGCCGAACTAAATCCAATACCGATCCTCTACTGAGCAAATTGCAGTTGTGGAAACGGCAATTAGAGAGTTTTATTGAGCGGTTTGCATTTGCCAGCGCGACAAATAGCAAACGTCATGGTGTGGAAAAACCAAATGGTGTTTCGATCGGCAGAAATGGCTGATGCCTCTCAACTCGCTGCTCTCATGGACATTGCGAGTCAGGGCCTCGTGTCACGTGTTTGGAGTGCCCTAGCAGGTCCAGATCAGTCACCGCTCGAACTTGGCCGCACAAGAATACGTGAATTGAGATATCTGCCCTCACATTATTCCCGATGGACCGTTTTCGACCATGAAGGCGAGATTTATGGCGCTTATGCGGGACATGTGATTTCTGATCCCTATGACCCTGGCGATATCAGCGAACTTCCGGCGGAGTATGCGCCACTGCTAGAGTTGGAAGCATTGGCAAAAGGATGCTGGTTTCTCATGGCGCTTGCAGTTTTTTCGGAACACAGGCGCAAAGGCTTTGGCACAATGCTGCTCGAGCACGCATATTCACAAGCGCGGAGCAGTGGCGTGCCGATGGCTCTGACGGTCAGCAATGAAAATCAGTCTGCTAAAGACCTGTATCTTCACGCCGGCTTCAAAGAGTCAGCACGGCGCAAACGCTTGCCCATAGCCAAGCTTGGGCGACAGAATGAGTGGGTCCTGCTTCTCAAAGAATAACGCAATGCGAAATGAAGAATGATGCAGACGATGTGCTTGCTCGAACTTATCGTCCACAACCGAACAAAAGGGCTGTTCCGAGTTCTTCTTCTTTCTTTTCCTTTTCTTCATCCGTAAGATTGTCATAATAATCGTTCTTCCACTTTTCCCACGTATCTCTGCCGCCTATACCTTCCGTTTCCGGTGTTGGAATGCATAACCAAACAAGCCGTGTATTGGCGTCCAGATCAGTGTCAAAAACCACGTCGAACTCAATGGTTTTGCCACTGCGTCCTTTATCTTCCAAATCCAGAAGCTCGCTCAATGATGCGGTCAATGCTCCTCGGTCTATGACCGGTGCCTTGGAATTGCTTTTGATTGCGGCGTCCCAAGCGTTAAAAATAGCTTTGCCAATCATTCGACGGTTCTTCTCGTCCTTGAGCTTCACCTTTGCCATAAAAACACCTCCTGAAGCAGTTGCTAAATTCCATCAATTACAAAGCATGACAAGTCTGGAATTGCACTTGGGGGCACTCGTGGCAACGGTGTCTGTCCCTTTGGCAAAGCTTGAATGTAATAAGTTTCGTTTGGTACTCCGGGTTTGCCACTGACAACGAGGCCAACTAGATTCCGATCAGCGTCAAGCACCGGCGCACCAGAATCTCCCACTCTTGCGAAATACCCTCCGACTCTACGCACCCAATATAGACTGGGGTCAGTGGGACTGAGCTGGCGCTTTGTCCAGCCAAGATCCCTGCCGCTCGTCAATCCAGTAACTGCGCCATACTTTGAAACTCGAATGCCTTTCCGCGGCTGTACGACACCCTTGATGTGCCTTAGTCCGCGAACCTCAAGTGGAGAAAATGCCACGCCAGCGTCCATCTCGGCGGCGGCAACATCAAGCCATTTGTTGCGACTAGGAGGATTTATGTTCCATTTGAGCGCCATTGAATTTGGATACCGCGTTGTCGATGCGGTATTAGCACCTACGATATCGAGTACGTGGTCGCAGGTTAAACACTGGTTTGCGCAGGAATAACCTTCTATTTCAACTGCGCTTGCCGCGTCGACCGCAAATGTAATTGTGCCCCATTGCGAAGCGGCATCATTCCAAATCGGATCGCCTCCCATAAGAGGCCCGCTGTACTGCCAGGGCTTCGGATTTGGGCCCGCGAGGAGTACTGCGGGCGTTTCATCCTGAGCAGAAATCAATTTCAGTACGATGGTTCTTTTGTTGGATGTCACTATTTCGACAGCACTGGGAAGTGCGACATCTTTCTGGTTACTCAACAGAACAGTACAGCTTGCCCTCTCATCATCAATCGGGCCAATGCCCGCGATGCCTTTTACACCTGCTTTTATGAGGAATAACTCAATGCCGTGGAGAATTTCGGCATCTTCTTCGTCTCTCGAATAGTCCGAATGATCATCTCTATTTGCCATAGCAAGCTCTTCACTGAAAGAATTACGTAGGGGAGCCTTGACGTTGCCGAAAACACGGCACCTCAAGACTTACGAAATTTCCCCCGGCTTAACGGCATTTTCTCAAGTGTTTCGCGTTGCAGGAACCGCTTTGACGGTCTTCTTTTCCCACAGGGCGAATTCAAATTCTTGCGCAAAAATCACCCGCTGACAAGTCCTAATCTCTAAAACGCACATGTAGAGCTCCGTATTGGGTTTCGATTGTTTACAGAACAATGTCACGCAGACCACCCGCGCAAGACCTGTCTACGCAAAATTGTCCGCAAGAACTGTGCTCCAGGTCACAGACAGCGAAGTTCGCAATGTCGCAGAGTTGGCTGGCGTTCGCGCAAAACAATAAAATGAAACAGGAGGACACCATGTTTGAAACGAACAAAGAAAAAACTGCTGTTGAATCAAACGTCCAACGTCAGTTGATAGAGATTTCGAGCGTCAGTATTTGGGTACGTGCGGCTTGGCTGCTTTCTGCCCTCATCCTCGTGTTGCTGGTCTCCACGTTGAAAAGTGGCGCAGAAGAAGTGTCTCCGAACACAACTCAACTTGGTAAGTCTGGTCAGCATGTGTCCGACGCCGAAGCACAAGAGCCTGCCGACACGACCAAACTGCCAAAGAACCGTTGTCGGCCCAAAAAACCATGCCCTGACACAGAAGGAGACCAACCATGAAAAGCTTGAAGTTCTTCAAGGGCTATCAGTGGTGCTTGGTATTTGATGAAAAAGCCAATCGCTTTTGCTGGATCTGCACAAGCGCACTGATGAAGCATGCGTGCAATGACAATTCAGCTCAACATGTCCCGGCCGCTTTGACCAAGACTCGCGCGCCGAAAAGCAGGGTCCGCAAGGCAGCAAACTTGGCCGTTAAGCCTGTCGCTGCGCCAACACTTCTCGTTGAAATCGCGGAGCTACTCTGACACGCGTCGCGGAAGGCTCAGGGGCTGCCTCGTTCGCACACAACACACTTTAGACGACTGCTTGAAGGCGGACGCAGCTGACCCGGTTGTCACTGAAAGTAAAACAATGCCCCACGCACACGCTATTTTCTTTTTTGCTGATGCGATCTTTGAGGTTTCCCGGAGGTTTCCGTGAGCCCTATTTACGCCAGCGGCACCGCCCTGCTTGCTGGCTTTGCGTGGGGTTTGGGCAATGTCTCACAAAAAACCATCATGGAAAATCTCGACGGATTTTCCGCAACGGGTCTTACATCCTTACTGGGCGCGGTTGTACTGCTGCCCTTCATGTGGCGAGAGTTGAAGGAGAGTGTTGCAGAGATGCGGCATTTTCTGTTTGAGGCGTTCCTCGTGGCCTGGTTGTTTACTGCCGCTTCCACTCTTTTGCAGTTCGGTTACGGGCATACATCAGTAACAAACGCCGGCTTTATGGTGAACACATCTGCTGTTTTCACGCCGGCTCTCGCTTGCTTGGTGTTCAGGGAAAAGCTGCCGTTGTGGACATGGCCTGCTGGCGTATCAACGCTTATCGGAGTCTTCTTGATGTCTGGCGGGGCATGGGATGGGATAATCTTGGGAGATTTTCTCTGTCTCCTTTCTGCTGCCGCTTACGGCTTATGGGCGTTGTTGTTGGGACGACATGTGATGCGTTTTCGCTGCCCGGTTATGCTGACTGTCCTCCAGCTTCTACTCTGCGGTATTGCAACTTTGCTGTTGGGTGTTTCTATCTATGGTTCGCCGCGGCCAGCTGCGGTCATTGCCGCATTGCCAGACATCCTCGTCCTAGGGGTTATCTCTAAAGGTCTAGCTTATATGTTGAGCGCCAAAGCCCAACAACATATCTCAGCCAGTTGCGCGATGGTCATCATGAGTTCTGAAGCTGTTTTCGGTGCGGCTTTAGCTATTGTGTTGCTGGGTGAAAGTCTCAGTCTAACTCGTGTTGCGGGCGGGGCTCTGGTACTGCTTGCAATTGTGATTGTTTCTTTGCAGCCGTTTCCGAGGCGTAAAATCAAACCCTCACTTCAACCATTGGTGCGTGCACACTCGAACGCCTCCACCAGAAAGGTAAATTCCTTGCATTCGGGATTGCCACGATGATGCTCCTGCTCTAGCCTCGGCCACACGGTTGAAGCGAGGGTTATTTGAAAATCACTTTGGGCAAAACCGAACTTCACGATCTGTCGCAATGCCGCCTGTTCAAAGGGGTCGATGCCTCCGTATGTGACTTTGTCATGCGGGCTTCTCCCGTGGTCAGGCTTTTGGTCGGCCACCGCCTGTTTGAACGAGGTGACAAGGGGGGGCTGTTATACGTTGTGCTCAAAGGACGTCTTGAAGTGTCGGCAATTGCAGAATCCGGGCGCAAGATTTCTCTCAACTTGTTGCCCGCTGGTGAGTGCATCGGCGAGATCAGCATGTTCGATGATTTCCCGCGCAGCGCATCGGTTGTGGCGCAAGAGGAGACTGTTCTGCAACCCATCTCTAAAGCCACATTCATTGCAGCGTCGACACAATCCACTGCGCTTGCTCTGAATATGATCGACATACTGTGCGAAAGATTCAGGTGGGCCAGCAATTCAGTTGAGGACTTTGCAATCTTGTCGCTGGAACGGCGACTCGCTCGTCGATTGCTGCTGCTTGATGAGCGATTTTCTAACCAGCGTGGCGAAACCTCCATGACTCAGCATGATCTCGCGGATTTTGCGGGCGCATCGAGGGAAGCAACCAACAAGGTTTTGATGCAATGGAAAGCGGTAGGTCTCATCGACGTCCGGCGTGGTTCATTCAAGCTTATTGGCAAGGACAAGTTGGACAGAATTGCCCATGAGGGACATTAAATGAAAAGAAAGTAGTCCTCTGTCAGCGAGCCCGAAAAACCCACCAGCGTGACGCCTATTCCATCCGCTTCAATGATCGTGTTGTTATTGTCCAATCTGATGTCAACGTCATGATTGCGATTTTGCGGGGTGAAGTCGAATTCTATGGTGTCCATTCCAAGTTGGAAATCCATTACAAAATTCAGCGCCCCCGCGCCCTTGGCAAATATGAACCTGTCAGCTGCCATCTCACTGTCTGCATCTGCAAAAACGGCATCACCCCAAAAGATATTTTGAACAGAGCTGGTGCGCCCGGATGCGATGCCAGCAATCAGTGTATCTCTTCCCGCACTCGCACCTGCTTCAAATGTGCATGCATCGCCAATGAAAACATTGATGACGGCACCGTTACGACTTTTGCCGCCGACCAGCACATCAGAACCGCCCTCAGAATCACCTGAGAGAACACCGCCATCACCGATCAATACATTATGCACCGCACCTTTTGCGTAGGTGTCTCCCCCCACCAAATAGTCCGCCCCTCCTCGTGCAGAGGCGAGCGAGGCGGCATCGCCGAAAACTGCATTTTCTACGCGACCTGATGATCGACTATCACCACCTCGTAGAAAATCACGCCCTCCTAAAACATCTATGGCCAAGGCACAGGCGTCGCCAAAAAGTGCGTTCTGTACCAAACCAGACCCGCGTGCGTCGCCGCCGTATAGCAGGTCGTTTCCATTCGTTGCGCGATCAAGAACGAGTATTGCATCGCCGATGATGGCGTTTTGCATAGTACCAGCACCAGTCGAAAAGCCGCCGCGCAAGAGATCAGAGCCTGCACATGCTTCGTCTTGCAGGGTGAATGCGTCTCCAATCAGCGCATTCTCCACAAATCCCTTTGACCTGTTTGACCCACCGATCAAACTATCGTTTCCACCGCTGCCGTGATCCGAAATGCGCATCGCATCTCCGATCATTGCGTTTTGGACACCTCCAGTGCCAAGGTTATTGCCACCAGTTAGCGTGTCGCGACCAGCTTTGGCTGAGCCTGTGATGTCGATAGCATCTCCGAAACCAACATTAACAACCACGCCCTGTTTGGAGTTCGATCCACCAAAGAGCTTGTCGTTCCCGCCTTTCATATTTTGGCCAAGGTCAGTGATATCGCCAACTGCCGACTGCACGGATAACCCTCTCGCATCATTTGCAAGTCTGATGGTAGAATTTCGAGGCGCAGTATTCAGATCGCCCACGACGGTTTTTTCGCTGAAGCTTCCATCACCTATTCCGCCAGGCGCGCCATTGAAGTTGCCGTTGAATGCCCCAAAATTGAAATTTCCATTATCGCGACCGGCGTTCAGCGATCCGTTGTAGGCTCCTGTATTGGAGTTGCCGTTAAAGTCGCCAGCATTTTGATTGCCATTAAAGGCACCAAGATTTGCTTGTCCGTTGTTGCTGCCTCCGCGATTGTTTAAACCATTGAAGGCACCCAGGTTTTCGTTTGCATTAGGATGGGCGCTATTAAAGGCACCACCCGCATCAACATTTAAGTGGGCATAGGACGCCGGGGTAATTGCTTTCAGGAAACCTGGTGTGTTCAGCTCAGCTTGCGCTTGTTTGGCACTTTTTGCAGTTACCATTGCCTTCCTCCGTCGCGGTGTTTTTAGCTCAGATATTCGTCAAGCCATCCTGCGCTGGATGCAAATTTGACAATCGCAGAACGGGACCTCAGCCCCAGTTTTTCTGCGGCGCGAAATCTGTAAGTTTCAATTGTCTTCACACTTAAATCGAGTTGTCCTGAGATTTCCTTGTTGCTGAAACCGCGCGCAACAAGCTTCATGACATTCATTTCTCTGTTGCTCAGATGAGTTGACGTTGTTCCCAGCTGCTCAGGAAGCAGCAGACCAGACGCTATCGCAGGATCAACGAAGGTACCTCCGGCAACCACTTTTCTGATTGCATAAAGGACATCCGGTGGAGCAGCCCGCTTGAGGACATAGCCATTCACCCCAAGTTGAAAAAGATAGCGCGCAATGTGCAACTCATCATGAGCTGTTAACGCAATCAGGTATGCAGTTGCGGAAATGCTACGCATTGTTCCTATCAGGCTGGCAGCCTCTTCAAGGCCCTTTGAAAACTCAAATACAATGAGATCAGGGCGCTCCCAGTCATGCGGGATTTTCGCATCTCGCGATGTGATTGAATCGATGATTTGCAAATCTCTTGCGGGCCTGACGATTGCACGCAGACCTTGCTGCATGCAGGGCTGATCATCGATATGCAATATCTTATGGTGAAGACTTGAATGGTTGAACATTTCACTGACCGTCCGAACAAATGTACCCCCGGTCGCTTGTGAGACTTTTCTAATCTTTAAATGTCAGACTTAAGTCTTTTGATTTCTGCCTTGAGAACATCCTGGACCGGGCTGCCTTCCCAGTCTGTAATCTACAACACATAGCATAGAACTGCGCCAATTACGAGAGCAGCGATTCAAACAAAGCTCGAAATCATCTTCAGAAAATCCACCCCGAAAACAAGCAATAAATCCAGCTGTGACAGTTAGTTGCACAATTTACTGCGTGCGCTTGGCTTTGTTGGCCGCAATTCGAGGTGTCAGGTTTTTCCTCACACAATATTTTTTTACGCTGAAATTTGACGTCGGAGTTTTTCCCTCACAACACGCGGGTTCATCCGAATTGTCTAGAATGTCATGCCATGTGACCATCGTCCCATCAGCTCACGGACAAGACTTTGCCTGGGCGCTGAACACCTCAACCCTGAAAGGAAGCTATCATGAAAAAGTTACTCATCATCTCCACAATCCTCTCAACACTCGCTGTTCCAGCTTTCGCCCAATCCTTTGGTAGCGGCAATGGCAACGGCAATGGCAACGTTGGTATTGCTAACGGCAATGGCAACGGCAACGCCAATACCGGCGCCTTCAACGGCAACTTCAACGGCAATGGCAACTTTGGCATTGGCAACGGCAACGTAAACGGAAACGGAAACTTTGGCGTTGGCAACGGCAACTTCAACGGAAACGTGAATGCTGGCGCTTTGAATGGCAATGGCAACGGCAACAGCAACGTTGGTTTTGGCAACGGTAACGTGAATGGAAACGCAAACCTTGGCATCGGCAATGGCAATGTCAACGGTAACAACAACTGGGGTTGGAATAGCGGCAACTTCAACGGCAACTTGAACCAGTAAATCTTGTTTTACTGGAATATGCCCCCGCTTTGTTTCCCGACGAGCGGGGGCTCAAACTGATTTGTGCAACTCAATATGGTTTCATTCCATGGAGGTTCAGATGAAAAAGATTCATAAAACGCGGTTGTCGTGCTTGGTCGCCCTGACGACCTTGCCGTTGTTAAGTGCACCACTTTTTGCTGACAGTATTGGAAATGGCAATGGTAATGGCAATGGCAACATTGGCGGCAACAATGGCAACCTTAACGGTAACTTCAACACCGGTATTGGCAATGGTAACGGCAATGGTAACGGCAACGGTGCGCCAGTAGGAGCAAACTGGGGCTATGGCAATACAGGCTCAGGAAACGTCGGCGCATATAACGGCGGCACTGGAAACGTTGGTGCGCTGAACGGCAATGGCAACGCTTCGCCCACCAATGGCAACTTCAACATTGGTTCCTTCAACGGAAACTTCAATGGTGGAATGTACAACGGAAACGGCAACCTTGGATCGTTCAATGGCAACTATAACGGCAATGGTAACTGGCCGTAGCAAGCGAGTGCTTTTGGAATGATCGCCATGTTCACTCGCCGCAGATTTGTGTTGGCGGCAGTTGTTTGTTCGTCGCTGTCGTCAATTGCGGCTTCACCACGGGCGCAAGTCGGTGGTGGCAACAATAATGGCAACGGCAACATTGGTTCTGGCAATGGTAATTGCAACTCTGGCAGCAACAATGGCAACGGCAACAGCGGCAATAACAATGGCAATGGCAATGCTGGCAACAACAAAGGCAATGGTAATACCGGTAACAACAATGGCAATAGTCGCAAAATGTCGACCGCACAGCGCGATCTGCAGTTCCAAAAGCTGAGTAAAATGCTCAATAATCCCACTTCATTCCAAGATTTCAGGGAACTGTTGCGGGATTGTTGGAACTGACAACGAGACTGACGCTTCATCAAGGCGTTAAGGGACTGCGAAAACTCAATTTCAGGCAATAGTTCTTGAAGTGAGCAACGCAGCCTTGGGGTCCCCTGCACCAAAGACCACGCGAGTTAGCCCGAAGTAGCTAAGTAGTAAAACTTGTGTTCCTTTGAAACATGGAATCAGTAGGTTTCCACTGTTAACTACGTGGTGAATGATACTCTGAAATTCGCGAGATTATTGAGAACGCGGTCAGCGCCTTTGAAATCATCATTCATTGTGTAGGTGCTGGGGGTGACCACGGTTTTGATGCCAGCTGCAAGTGCTGCCCTCAGTCCCACGCCAGAGTCTTCAAAGGCCAAAGCAGCCGTAGGCTCAGTGCACAATCGCTCAAGACACAGCGAATAGACTTCAGGGTCTGGCTTCTTGCGTTGCACGTCTTCACCACAGACGACGGTATCGAAAACGTTGTCGCTTTTAAGCCCGAAGCAGCATTGCAGGAGTGCCAAAAGATTTGATCTGCTAGTTGTAGTGGCAATGCCAAGTTTCAACCCAGAATTTCGAGCCCCTTTCATAACCCGCGCAACGCCCGGACGCAGCGACATACCACCCAGCGCCACCGTCTCCGCGTAGATTTGATTTTTGGCAAGATGCAAACGGGCGATCGCGTCAACTGGCATTTGCGGCAAACCTTGTTCCAAGGTGAATCGTGCAATGCGCTCTTTGCCGCCTGTTGTTATGAGTAGTTGGGCGTAGCGCGCCTTGTCCCAGTGCCAGTCTAACCCCGCTGCTTTGAATGCCGAGTTGAAACTGTTGCGGTGAATCTCCTCGGTTTCTGCCAAGGTACCATCAACGTCAAAAATCAACGCCTTCAACATGAATCAAACCCGCGTCGCGGCGAACAGATTCACAAAATCCTTAAAGTCTGAGACGGTTTTCCAAGCCCCCAACTGAGCTGCCGATTCAACCGTGTATCCGCCATCGATCAGCAGACAAGACAGCTGTGCAGCAGCGGCGGCCCTCACATCAGCAATGCTGTCACCAACAAAGATTGTTTCATCGGCACTAACGTTGAGTTCACGCAAGGCAAAATACAACATGTCCGGTGCTGGCTTCTTTGGCAATTTGTCTTGCGCACCAAGTATGAGGTCTATTCGGTCGGCAATTTGAAGCGTGCGCAAGAGGTGTTTGGTCAGGTGATGCGCTTTATTGGAAACAACAGCAGTTTTGATTCCTTGTTGTTTCAACATGTCCAATCCATCCAGCACACCTGGATAGGGTCGTGTTTCATTTGCAATATTGGCCTCATAAAGCGTAGCAAAAGCAGCCGTTCGCGCGTTCAAGTCTTCTAAGTTCAAACTGCGGTGATGAAGCGCATAGGCTTTCTCAACAAGACGGTGAATGCCTTCGCCAATCAAGGTGCGGACAACTTCGACGGAATGGGGTGCCACACCATCCCGCGCCATAACTGTGTTGACGGCAAAGGCAATATCGGGCGCTGAATCAACCAAGGTGCCATCGAGGTCAAACAACACGGCTCTCACAAGTTGTCCAGATACCGGATGCGGGAAACCCATGTCACTTTGCCCGGATTGCTGCGATGTTTGCGGCATAACCTGTGGCATCATTGTTTTTGAAAACGGCAGACCCTGCCACTAACACATTGGCACCCGCTTTCAGGACGGCAGCCGCGTTGTCGGCGGTCACACCGCCATCAACCTCAATATCAATGCTGCGTCCGCCAATGAGGCTGCGCACCTGAGTGATTTTTGGCAACATGGCGGGGATGAAGGATTGCCCACCGAAACCAGGATTGACCGTCATGATCAGGATGAGGTCCAGACGGTCCAGCACGTGTTCAATCACATGGAGTGGTGTGGAGGGGTTTAGCGACACGCCAGCCTTCTTACCAAGTGCTTTAATCGCCTGAAGCGAGCGATCAAGATGCGGTCCAGCTTCGGCATGGACAGTGATCACATCGCAGCCTGCTTCTGCAAACGCTCCCAAATATTGATCCGCAGGCGCAATCATCAAATGGCAGTCGAAAGTTTTTTGGGTGTGTTTGCGCAGCGCTTTGATGACCGCTGGGCCAAAACTGATGTTAGGCACAAAATGACCGTCCATGACGTCAAGATGGATCCAATCGGCTCCCGCCTTGTCAATGGCCGCCACTTCTTCACCCAGCCTCGCATAGTCAGCCGACAGGATGGATGGGGCTATCAGCGTTTCGCGCATTTCAGAGTCCTGCTGCAGTGAAAACGCGGCTGGCGCGAATGTCGGGCTCTTCAATCGTTGACAGCATCCCCGTAGTCACATCGCCTTCGCTATTGAGCAGTCGGTTGGCGTGGCGCAAGCGTGATCTGTCTAAGGCGTTTCGTATTGAACGGGCATTGGCAAAATGCGGTTGTGCGCGACGCTGGGTGATGTAATCGCCCATGGCTTTGCGGGCGGCAGGAGAGAAATTGTAGTTCTGCTGATCCAACATCATTTCAGCAATGTGCAAAAGCTCGGCATCGGAGTAATCTGGAAAATCAATATGGTGGGCAACGCGGGATCGGAAACCGGGATTGCTTTCATAAAATTTCGCCATGCGGTCGGCATAGCCTGCTAGGATCACCACCAGATCATCGCGCTGATTTTCCATGACTTGCAGCAGGATCTCGATGGCCTCCTGGCCGTAGTCCCGTTCATTGTCAGGTCGATAGAGGTAGTAAGCTTCGTCGATAAACAATACGCCGCCCATGGCCTTCTTCAGAATTTCTTTGGTCTTGGGGGCGGTATGGCCGATGTATTGGCCGACAAGATCATCGCGCGTCACCGACACAAGGTGACCTTTGCGCACGTAACCCAAACTGTTGAGCAGGCCCGCCATGCGGTTTGCTACTGTGGTTTTACCCGTCCCCGGATTGCCCGTGAAACTCATGTGCAATGTCGGTGTGTCATGGGCCAGACCTAAGTCCTTGCGCTTCCTTTCAACCAACAACAAAGCTGCTGTTTCGCGAATGCGCTGTTTCACCGGGGCCAGACCGATCAACTCACGATCCAGCGTTTCAAGAATTTCGGCAACTCCAGAACTCTTGAACGCTTCCTTGAGGTTTATTGTTATCTCGGACATGGTTCAACGCCGCGACGCCATTTGATAGTTGACAGTTCGCCCGCGTACATCGGTGCGTGTCAGTTCAAATTTCGGCTCGTGCTTTGGCCGTGTGACGATGAATGACATGCGCACGGTTTCCCAACCGCGTGTCGAGTCGAATGCGTTGAGACGGATGTAGTATTCTGGATTGGCCTTACGACAATCTCGAATTTCCATCATCACGCCAGCCGCGTCTTTCAGGTCAAACATGGGGTTGCCCCACATCTCCCAATAGGTGTTCCTGGGGTGCGCGTCGTCGGTGTATTCGATGCCGATCGACCATTCCTGGCGCAAGCAATATTCTACCTGCTGGGCAATCTGCTCATCCGAAAGATCAGGCAGAAATGAAAAGCATCCTTGTGTGACTTTCATAGTGTAGATCCTTAGCCTGCTGCGGACACTTGCGGGACAAAGTCCGACGTGTCGGTTGATTCATAGTTGAAGGAAATATTGCCCCAGGTGTCGAGGGCAGCTTCCACTGGCTTGCACCACTTGGCAGCAGCCCGCAGAATTTCCGGACCTTCATTGATAATGTCGCGGCCTTCGTTTCGAGCCAGCACCATGGCCTCCAGCGCCACACGATTGGCTTGTGCACCCGCTTGAATGCCCATGGGGTGTCCAATGGTGCCGCCACCAAATTGCAGCACCACATCATCGCCGAACAGATGCAACAGTTGATGCATCTGTCCGGCATGTATACCGCCCGATGCCACGGGCATAACTTTCAGTGTGTCGCCCCAATCCTGTTCGAAATAAATGCCGCGTTGCAAATCTACTTCGTTCTTAATTTCACGACACACATTGTAATAGCCCTGCACGGTCATGGGGTCGCCTTCAAGCTTGCCCACGGCTGTGCCGGTGTGAAGATGGTCGACACCTGCAAGTCGCAACCATTTCGCAATGACGCGGAAGGAAATACCGTGGTTTTTTTGACGCGTGTAAGTGCCGTGACCTGCGCGATGCATATGCAGGATCATGTCGTTCTGGCGGCACCATTCGGAGATTGATTGAATGGCCGTCCACCCGATGATCAAATCCACCATCACAATGACTGAGCCCAGCTCTTTTGCAAATTCGGCACGGCGATACATTTCCTCCATCGTGCCTGCAGTGATGTTGAGGTAGTGACCTTTGATTTCTCCGGTTTGCGCTGTCGCTTTGTTCACGGCTTCCATGCAATAAAGAAAGCGATCGCGCCAATGCATAAAGGCTTGCGAGTTGATGTTTTCGTCGTCCTTCATGAAATCCAAGCCACCCTTCAGCCCTTCATACACAACGCGGCCATAATTCTTGCCGGAAAGGCCAAGTTTCGGTTTGGTTGTAGCGCCGAGAAGCGGGCGGCCGAATTTATCAAGACGCTCCCGCTCCACCACAAGCCCAGTCGGCGGACCTTTGTAGGTTTTGACGTAAGCTACTGGCAAACGCATGTCTTCGAGGCGAGCGGCTTTCAATGGCTTGAATGAGAACACGTTACCGATAATGGAGGCGGTCAGATTTGCAATCGAGCCTGGTTCAAACAGAATGAGGTCATAGGCCACGTAGCAGAAATATTCACCGGGCCGTCCGGGTACAGGATCAACCCGGTAAGCTTTGCCGCGGTATTGATCAGCAGCTGTCAAACGATCTGTCCACACCACAGTCCATGTTGCGGTAGAACTTTCACCTGCAACAGCTGCAGCAGCCTCAACGGGGTCCACACCATCCTGCGGGGTGATGCGGAACAACGCAATGAGATCTGTGTCTTTCGGCACATAATCGCCAACCCAATACCCCATCTGCGCATATTTGAGCACACCCGCTTTGTAACGCTCTTTGCCGCGAATTTCTTTTTGTGTTGTCGTGACCATTCTGTTCTCCTCTTAACTTCTATGACGGCTGGCACGTGAGCGCACGGCGTGAACGCCACCGCATTTGCGGATAGGGCGCTGTTTTGCGCCTGCTCATAAGAGGCGCTTTCGCGCGTCGTAGAGACGCATGATCAGGGGCGTCAGTATGAGCTGCATCGCAATATCCAGCTTGTTGCCGGGAATCACAATTGAGTTGGCGCGCGACATGAAACTGTTGTGGATCATCGAGACCAGATAGGGAAAGTCGATGCCGCGGGGATTTCGGAACCGGATGACCACCATCGATTCATCAGCTGTTGGAATCCAGCGCGCAATGAACGGGTTTGACGTATCGACCAGCGGCACGCGCTGGAAGTTCACATCGGTATGAGTAAACTGCGGGCAGATATGTCGGACATAGTCGGGCATGCGGCGAAGGATGGTGTCCATCACCGCTTCGGTTGAATAGCCGCGCTCGGCCTTGTCACGGTGGATTTTCTGCGTCCATTCCAGATTGATGACGGGTACAACGCCGATGCGAAGGTCCGAGTACTTTGGCAAATCGCAGTCCCCACCCGTGTAGGTTCCGTGCAAGCCTTCATATAGCAGTATGTCCGTGTCTTTTGGCAGTTCCTGCCACGGTCCAAATGTGCCGGGGGGCGTTCCATGTTCAACGGCCTCAGCTTCGTTGTGCACGTAAATACGGCTTTTTCCCGACCCATCCTTTCCGTATTGCATGAACAGATTTTGCAACTCGTCTAGCAGATTGGCTTCCGGTGAAAAATGACTGAGATGACTGTTGCCTAGTTTGGTCGCTTCGGCGATGGCCAGTTTCATGCCAGCGCGGTCATAGCGATGATAAGAGTCACCTTCGACAAAAACCGCTTTGATGCCTTCACGCCTGAATATTTGGTCAAACGTGTGTTTGACAGTGGTTGTGCCGGCACCTGAGGAACCGACAACGGAAATGATGGGATGCTTTGCTGACATGGTTACACTCGCGATCTGAAAAAGCCACGATCAGAAAACAGTGGCGACGTCTGTTCTTTTGACCCATCGATAGCGGCTTCAAAGAATGTGACTTGGTCTGGTGAACCAAAACAAAAAGGAACACGCCCATGCAGCGACTGCGGGGTTAAATCCAGTATGCGGTTGTGGCCATCTGTCGCTCTTCCTCCCGCATTCTCAATCAAAAAAGAAATAGGTGCGCATTCATAGCAATAACGTAATCGGCCCTTTTCATAGCCCTTACGACTATCCGACGGGTAGATGAACAGGCCGCCACGGGTCAGGATGCGATGGGTTTCGCCAACCAAGGCGGCCAACCAGCGCATGTTATAATCTGCGCCATAGGGGCCCTGTTTGCCGTCGAGGCAATTGTTGACGAAAGATCGAATTTTGCCAGACCAATGACGATGATTTGAGGCGTTGATGGCAAATTCGCAGGCGGATTGGGGAATATCGCAGTCCCCGGCATACAACCACGTGCGGCGTTCACCATCCAACACAAATCTCTTTGTTCCATTTCCGGCTGACAACACCAATTCGGTGCGCGGGCCATAGACAACATATGCTGCTGCCAACAATTCCTTTCCCGGCCTCAAGAATTGCGCACTCGTTCCGCCCAGCGCCACAGGATAAATTCCGAAAATCGTGCCAATCGGGGCATTGATGACAATATTTGATGAGCCGTCGAGAGGGTCAATTGCAAGGGCGAGCACGCCCGCCGGATTGAGAGACACCGCCGCTTCTTCCTCTTCCGACAGCATGCAATTCACACCGGCTTGATGAGCCGCACCCAGAAAAAGATTGTGTGCCAGAACATCCAGATTCTTTTGAGTTTCTCCTTGGACATTAACACCACCTTCTTCTGCGAAAGCTTCGTTTTGCGATCCATCGGCAATAGCACCTGACAGTTGGGCGGCAGTCGCTGCGAGCCCAGCTATCGTTTTCACGAGAGCAGCTCGATGTGCTGTCTTTGCGTTCAAAGTTACAAGGAAGTGTTGCAGTGTATTTCGCGACATGTTCGGCGGTCCGAATTGTTTTATTTTCAGGTTGAACTGTCGATTGAAAGAGAGATAAAGTAAAATTGAATTTTATCATTACCACATTGAGTTTTTTTTAATGCACTTTCCGACCTTCAAGCAGTTGCAAGCCATCGCCCGCATCGCCGAGCATGGAACAGTTACGGCAGCAGCCGATCGGCTCAACCTCACTCCCTCAGCCGTTTCCATTACCTTGAAACAGGTGGAAGGCGACTTTGGACTGAAGCTTTTTGAACGCACCGAAAGTGGCTTTCGCCCAACGGATGCGGGCAAAGAATTTATTTTGGCCGAGGCGCGCATTGCCTCGGTTCTTGGTGAACTTGCGGAAACCACAAGTGCCTTGAAAGGTGGTCGTGTTGGGCATGTGAATTTTGCAGTCGTCAGTACTGCCAAATATTTTGCACCATTTCTGTTGAGCACGTTTGAAAAGCAGCATCCGCGTATTGACATAAGTTTGACTGTTGGCAATCGCGGCGAAGTCTTGGATCGCCTTTCAGACTACAGCATCGACTTGGCACTTCTAGGGCGACCACCTCAAGATATTGATGTGGTGATGCAAGAAATTGGTCCGCATCCGCATGTGGTGATCGCAGAACCCAGCCATCCGCTGGTGTCTAAGCGACATATCCCGTCAGCAAGTTTGTCCCGTGAAACGATGTTGGTGCGGGAAGTGGGTTCGGGCACGCGTCTCCTGACGGAACGGTTATTATCTGATCTTGGTGCAACACCAAGGTTGGGTATGGAAATCAGCTCAAACGAAACCATCAAACAAGCGGTTATGGCAGGCTTAGGCATTTCGCTTCTGTCCTACCATACTGTCGCACATGAAGTTGAAGAAGGTCGCTTGGCGATTTTGAAGGTCGAGGGAACCCCAGTCATCCGTAAATGGTATGTTGTACGAAACAAGAAAAAGAATTTGCTTCCATCAGGGCAGGCACTATGGAATTTCATCGAAAAGGAGGGGGCGTCTTACTTGCCTCTTTTGAAGAATTTTCGCCAGCGAATGAGAACTTATTAAAGTCAATAGTTTACAGAATTATTGGTCCAGTGCCTGAAGTGAAGAACCCACTCGTTCTTGTCAAATTATTGTCCGCCTTCACAACGAAACATCCAAATTCATTAAGCAAATTCATTGCAATGACTGGGTAAGTTGATTTTCTGGGCATCACAGATTGAAGCTTGTGAAAATGCATAACGCGAAGCGGGACGAAATCCAAAATCACTCATTTCATTCGATTGAAAATTTGAACGGTTTGAACAGACTGTCAGCAGCTGGATTGAGCACTGAAACAGCGGCTCAGCAACACGCGCGTTTCGGCGCAAACACTATTTTGGAAGAACGCCGTGTTGGTTGCTTTAAAGCATCAATTGGATTGGGCATTTTTGTGCTTCTTTTGCGCTTTGGATTTTCTCCCGGCGAAACGCAGTCATCGGTTTTCCTATACGAAGCGCTGCCTCAGCTTGTATTCGCATATCCCGTACGACATCGTCATGTCATGCCAGACCGTAATAGGTGGCTGCACGTTGCAGTTATTGGTAACGCTGCCCTGCAGCGTGCAACACTGCTGTTCCCCTTGCTGCAAACGTCTTTGGGTTTGAACATACTCAAACTGCAGCTGTTTATCATCATTGCTGCATGTGTTTTTGGATCTTGGGTGATTGCAGAAATCACAAGTCAATTCGCAAATTGGGGCCATGCGCCTCCAAACTGATCTTGATCAATTCAACAGCCATCAAGTTGGACCAAAATGCCACTTACGCAATTGGAGAATTTGATATGACCCGCAAGCTAACATTTTCGATTATCGCTGCTTCCACCTTGCTTTTATCATCCGTAGCTATGGCCGATTCTGATGGCTGGTTCTGGGGACGAGGCCACATGGGCGATTGGTTTCGCGGTGAAATGTGGCGCGGGGGTGATGGACCAGGACACATGATGATGGGTCGGCGCTTCAGTGAACATCGGCTGGAGGCGCTCAAAGCCGAGTTGGTCATTACTTCGGCACAGGAAGACGTTTGGAAAAGCTATGTATCGGCTATCGAAACGGCGAGCGATGCCATGCGGCAGTCGCATCGATCCATGATGGACAAATCCGATCTCAAGACACTGCCAGAACGACTAACCGCACAAGAAAGTATTATGGCGTTGCATCAGGCCAACATGAAAACGGTGCAAGAAGCCACTCTGGCACTCTACGCAAAACTTGATGATGCCCAGAAAAAGAAAGCCGACGAACTCATTCTCGGCATGGGCATGATGTAGCAACTGAAGACAGGGAGACCATTCACTCCGTATTGCGAAACACATCCACGAAACTGCAGATGGTCGCACCGTCCGAGAAACTTTGCGAGATCCTTAACTGCACTTTTATGATCGAGATCAAAGCAGTAGAACTGCGCTTGGCGGAAGCTATCCAAAATTGTCTTGAGGTGTTTTCATGTCATCCCAACCCATTTACGCATGCCTTATTAGAACAGATTGCGAAACAGAGAGTTTAGAACACTCTTCAGTAAAGGTCGCCCAACGCTTAGCGACTCTACTGCATTCAAAACTCGATATCTGTGTCGGCGCAATCGCGATCATGGTATCAAGTCTCATCGCTCCCACCAGTGTTGAAAGCATCGTTGCCACGGAGAATGCGAGACGTAAGAACGCAGCCAAAGCGGTGTGTAAAAACGCCGAACAGGCTAAAAACAGTTCATTGTTGCAACTGACGTGTGATGTCGCCTTTGGCGAATTGCCTAAGTTGGAAAAAGTGTTTGTGCGGCGCGCGAAGGTGCATGGCATCGTGGTCACAGAAACGGGAATTGCTGCAGATATGATGGAGTTTGAGGTCATCCAAAAACTTCTTTTCGAAAGTGGCAGGCCCATTCTGGTGGTCCCTCGTGAATTCAAAAAAGAGCTCTCTATCGAAACAATTTTGGTCGCATGGGATGGTGGCGAAAATGCAACGCGGGCAATTTGGAACGCCTTGCCTGTCCTTGCACTCGCGAAGCGCGTCGTGATTTGTTGCGTCAAAGGTGAGAAGGCCATTGAAGCCGATGGCCACACGGAAGAGCTGGCAGAGTGCTTACGGGGAATGAAGACCAAAGCTGAAATCGCTGTTCTAGAACTAAACGGCAATACAGTCTCTGAAACCCTTATCAATAAAGCTCAGTCTCTTTCTGCTGGACTCGTCGTAATGGGTGCTTATGGACACTCACGTTGGCGCGAACTGGTCTTTGGTGGTGTGACACGCGGTATGTTGAAAGACAGCCCTATCCCGATGTTGATGTCGAACTGAGAACCTACAACCTAATTCTCCTTGGGCACACCAATTCTGTCGTTGCGGACCAAGTACCGTCCGTCAATTGTCAGCGCCAACGGTTCACCGGCCAGTGGAAAATCCGATGGCGCATCACGTTGGGCGTGGACGTGCAGATGCGGTTCTGTGCTATAACCAGAATTTCCCATTTCTCCGAGCGTTTCACCAAGCATCAAAGTCTGACCAGCCTTGACAACAAGGCTACCCTTTCGAAAATGAGCAAGAACAACAAAGAAGTCTCCGCAATCAATAATAAGGAAATTGCCAGAACGATTAACGGTATCAACCAAGGGAACGTCCATGTCGGGAAGTCCGTCAACAACGACAGAAACAGAACCCTCACACGGAGACAGTACAGGCGTTCCGTAAGTCAGATAGGCCGAGGGATCGGTGGGTTGAAAGCCAATCGTCCGTAAGCCAAATTGATTTATGCGAATAATATCCAACGCATAACTCTGACCATGCCACTGCTTGAATCTTTCGACTGTAGGATCGAGTGTTTTGAGATGCGCATTTGTCGTCAAATTCGAACCACCATTTGCAACAAGATAATGCCCCGTCGGAAATGGTGGGGCGATATTGACGACCCTCACGCCCGCTGTTGGTGTGCGACCCATTACAGATTGCACTGTGAGCAAGCTGCTATAAGCACCGAGCACGGAGACGATCATCAGCGGAATGGCAGTACTCCAGTGTAGAGCTACTTGACGTCGATTTCGAAGACAGTTCAATGCCGCTATGACGAGAAACGCTGCCATGAATGCATGAGGGAACCACCAAGGTGGAAACATCCACGGCACAGTTGTTGCAAGACCCAGAAGACTGGTGCCCACTGCCAACAGTTGCCAGCCAAATGCCCACCCCGGCGTCAGCGGAAAGTAGAACAGCCACAGCAGCAACAACACAGGTAGTACAGCTGTCAGAAACAACATCGTCATTTGCATTCCTTCACAGCAACGGACGGCGCCATAAAGTACAGCATCCTCGCATCAATCAGCAAGAAGGTTGGTTGCTTTCAATACATCTCGCCTTAAAATTTCTCGTGCCCGCAGCGGTTCCTCAAACAGCGGGCTGTGGGCAGAATTTTGGAAGGTGTAAAAGCCTTTCAGTGGCGCTTTGAGCGTATCAAAGTACTGTCGGGCCAAGTCGCGGTTTGCCGTGTAGTCGTGCAGACCGACAAAGAAATAGACCGGAATTTCGAGCAGATTAACTTTCACAGCGAGGTTCGTCTGCAGAACATCATCCCACAAAAGGCTTCTCGACCAAGCCTTGCCCTTCCAAATATTGATCTTCTCCCGGATGGTATAGGCTTGGCAGCGCCAGTTTGGAAAAAACACACCTGTAATCACCGACTGCATGTCGCGCGTCGTTCCGACGCCCAGTTTGTGCATGGCCTCATCACGAATGTCCATCCATTCATCAGATAGACCGTCCGTCATGCTGACCTTTGCTGCTTCGAGTTTTCGAACCATTTTATCATCGCCAAGACTGCGATACTGTTTCAGCAAATGATCATGCGCGATAATCTCGGAACGCAATTGATGTGAAATCTGCGCCATACCGATATAGGCGTGAAAAAGTTCCGGTGCCTCAGCTGCCACCTGAATCCCCAGAAAACTCCCCCACGAATGTCCAAGCAAATAGATCTTGTCCTTTCCAAACCGCCGCCGAAGATAGTTTGTGACGATCACCGTATCCGCAATCAATTGTTTGATTGTCATACTGCCTGGTGGAATATCGCTGCTGAACGATATCCCCGCTCCACGTTGTTCCCACCAGACAACAGTGAAGTCTTGTTCAAGCCCTGAGGGATGCGTTGCATTCAGAAAGAAAGTCGGCATTCCCGGTCCGCCATGCAACAACAGGATCACCGGATTTTTCGGGTCGACGCTTTGAATGAACATGCCTTGCCGAATACCGTTAACGTCTATGAATACCCGTTCCGAGAGACTGCCAACAATTGGTTGTTGGGCGCTGTCAACCAGAGGCTCGAGCTTACCGGGGCTCCAGACAAGCAGAAGCATAGTAAAAGTAAGAAATCCAAAGGCGATCAACAACAACATCCACGTCATGATGCGCCTCAAGAATAAGCGAGCTACTCGTTTCATAGCTCCATTTCAGGAGATAAGCGATACAGCGCATTGATACGAGTCAATGCTACTTCGAGGTGAGCCGCTATTCATTACTAATGCTCCAGTCATTCATTGTGCTCGTAATACTGTGGACCGCTTCGGCTGCGCAGGCCAATGGACAAGATAAAGGTCGATCCATTGTTCAGGCGGAATGCAGCGGTTGCCACGCAATTGGCCCCCTAGGCGAGAGTCCAAATCCGAAATCACCGCCTTTTCGCGAGATCGCGAAGCGTTATCCGCCTGAAAACTTGATTGAAGCGCTCGCCGAGGGAATTGTAACTGGGCACAACGACATGCCTGAGTTCATATTCGAACCAGATGAGATTATGGACATCGTTGATTATCTCAACAGCCTGAAGTGAGAGCGCTCAAAACTGATTCAAATCAATGCGCAGCATAAACATCTTGCGATACTTCAACTTGTAGAAATTGGGATTAACCCACAGGAGATCTGTGATGAAAGACTTGAACGTAAGAAATGCGATACTTGAAGAACTGGAATGGGAACCCAGCATTAGTGCTGAACACATTGGCGTTGCCGTTGATGATGGCGTTGTGACCCTGTCCGGTCATGTCAAGAGTTATGCCGAAAAGATGGCTGCTGAAACCGCCGTCAGACGTGTGAAAGGCGTGCGTGGAATCGCCGAAGAAATCGAAGTTCGCTTTGCTGGCGATAAAAAAACGGCCGACGACCAAATCGCCAAACGTGCTCTCGATGTGATCGAATGGGCATCAACAATTCCACAAGCTACTGTGAAAATCAAAGTGCAGCAGGGCATTGTTACTTTGGCTGGTGAAGTTGATTGGTATTATCAAAAAGATGATGCCGAAAACGCTGTGCGCAAACTCTCGGGCGTGCGCGCTGTTGTCAATGAAATCAAGATCAAGCAGCGGCCACAGGCCGGCGACATTAAGTTGAAAATAGAACAAGCCTTGAAGCGAAATGCGGACGTGGAAGCGGACTCGATCAAGGTTGCAGTGTTCAACGGACGCGTCACCCTCGATGGAAAAGTGAAAGCATGGTACGAGCGCGACCTTGCGGAACGCACGGCTTGGTCAGCACCAGGCGTCACAGCGGTGGAAGATCGGATTCAGATCAATTGAAATGCCGATCCTGCCCCGGATGGTAATCGAACGGCCAAGGGGCAGCAAGGGACTCCCTGTTCTGGTCATCCACTCTTGGTGGGGATTGACGGAGTCGTTTCGTCAATATTGCCGCCAATTGGCGGAGCTTGGGCTTGTTGCCGGAGCAGCAGACCTCTTTGAAGGGGAAACCGCGCGGACGGAAGGTGAGGCAAGACATCTACGACAAAAACCCAGAAAAACGGCGATGTACCGCAAACTGGAAGAGAACATCAAAGAGTTGGTCAACGACGCGGCTGCAGGCAGCGAAAGCGTGAGGATCGTGGGTTTTTCAATGGGCGGACACTGGGCAATCTGGCTATCACAACAGTCCAGACTGCCTGTCTCATCGGTTGTTCTATACTATTCGGCACGCGCGGGCGATTACTCAGGAAGCAAGGCTAGCTATTTATCCCATTTTGCCGAGCGCGACGATTGGGTGAAAGGGACTTCAAGGCAGCGTATGGAGACTGCAATAAGCCGTGCAGCTCTCCCGTACCACTCATTCACTTACCCCGGCACGTCGCATTGGTTTGCTGAAAATAGTCACCCGAATACATACAATGGTGAAGCATCGTGTCTGGCGCTTCGGCGTACTGTTGAACATCTCCGACGGTCGTGAATCTGCGACGTGGGTCCACTTTAGAGGTCTGCATCTACTCCCGACAATAACTCAGAGCAACACGATGTGGTTCGACTTTAGAAATATCCTGACGACGGCTTTTGTCCTAACTGTCATCTTCCTCACGCCAATAATTATCTACGGCGTGTTTCAAGCCACCATCGGAGCCGAGATTCCGGGAGGTATCACACTATTGATATTCTTGAGCGGCGTGCTCGTTGAAAAAGCTGGCGTGGCGATTGCGTTTTGTTCAATTTTTTATTTCGCGTACGATACGTTCTGCAGACGGTGGGTGCTTTATGCAAGCATATGGTGGGGCATGTTCGCTTTTGGTGAACTCGGACAGGTGATCGTTTCAAATTACTCATGGAAAGAAGCGCTCGCTGGTATTCTGTCAGAAGCTCTTTACTTTCCGGCCTCAGCTTGGCTTGCGCAAAAGTTCATTCGCACCTGATGTGTCGGTCCAAGAGTGGAGCTCGTTGTGATGCTGATCAATGCATGATTGTGAGCAAGGCTCATTCTCCAGCCTACTGGAGGTTGACCCCATGCTCGCCCATAAACTTCTCTCAATCCTTTTGTTAAGTTGTGCTTTGGTCGGTTCTGCAAAATCCCAAGATGCAACCGTCGTTGGAGGCGACACATATGTGTCAGGTGCCAACGCCGCCTTGACCATGCCCGCTGGACGCGATGCGTTTCTAACTGGATTTGCTGTCGATGTTTCACAAAAAGTGCAGCATGACGTCAGTGCTGCAGCCTTTGACGTTGACGTCAGCGCCGCTGTGGGTGGCGATGCTTATCTCGGCGGATTCTCAATCGATATCGCCCAGCCCATTGCAGAAGATTTGACTGCCGCAGGTTTCAACATTCGCGTTGGCCCCAATGCTGCTGTCAGCGGCAACGCACGACTTGCGGGCGGAACGGTGACAATTGACGGACCCATCACCGGAAGCCTCGTTGCAACAGCAGGAACATTGGCGATCAACGGACCAATTGCAGGAGATGCCAAACTCGTCGTTGGAACCTTGATATTCGGTAGCAATGCAGAAAATCATTGGTAATCTGACTTACTCGGCTGCCAAGCCCATCACCATCCCAGCGTCTGTGATTGATCCGGCACGTGTCACCTTCGAACAACTGACCACACAGAATGGCGCAACGACGGCGCGTGAGACCATCAAGGAGTCGGTCCCCACAATCTGGTGGAGCTTGACAGGAGCTCTTGTTGCTTTTGCCCTTTCAATAGCTTTTCTAGCAGCACTGGCAGCTGCTCTGCTTGCCTTTATGCCAGAGCGCATGGAGGCGCTGAAAACAGAGGCACTCAAGGCGCCCGTTAAAACAACGGCCTTGGGCGTGCTTGGACTGAGCACTTCAATCGGCTTGATCCCCGTAGGTGCGATGACGTTGATTGGAATCCCGCTGATCCCTTTCGCGCTGCTGGCGGCCATTGTGTTCTGGGTTCTGGGATACATCATCGGGACTTACGCATTGACGACACGCCTGTTTGAAGGTTACCGCGCAGCGCCAGCAACTATGGGATCGAGACTGTTTGGACTCGTCTTGGGATTCATCATCTTGGCATTGCTCAATTTCATCCCAGTGGTTGGCTGGCTGATCAATCTCGGTGTCGTGTTCTTAGGTCTTGGCAGTATTGTTATGCGCGCTGCACGATCTATCGTTCATAGCGAGCCCGTTGTTACCGCACCGACACCAGAACCTGTTGCCATAAAATCGCGCAGTCAGTCCACGAAGCGCATCCGCAAGTAGCAGAGGTAGCTGACTACTGTGTCTTGCAAATCATCCACTGAGACGATTGTGTGTTGAAAAGAATGAGCTGATTTCCAAAAACGCGTCCGCCTCATGGCCAATGAATATGTGTCCGCCCGTCGGATAGATCACGGCCCTCGCCCCGGGCACATGGGCAGCGATGTAGCGTGCCGCTTCTGCCGTACCGTAGAGATCGTCTTCAAGCGAAATTGTCAGCGTTGGAACGGTGATTGATTTCAAATCAATCTGCATCGATGTGCTGGTAAAGCGTACATCATTAGTGAGACCTGCAGCACGTAGACTGATTGGCAGGATGTTCCACATCAACGCTTTCGCCCTGGCTTGATCGGATTTACTTGCAGCAGCAACCAGAGCTGAATTTGTTGCCAGTACTGAACCATACATCTGTTCTTGCGTAAACCTGCAGCCCAACCAAAATAAGAGGTCGGATTTTACGGCATATTCTACCAATGCCTTGGCCACGGGCCCTACTTTTGGCGATGGACCTCGTGCGCCAAGTTCTGGACCCGCTGCCGTGACAGCTGGAACCAAAAGAGCCAATGCCAGACAGCGCGCTGGGTGGCGCGCCGCAAACTGCACAGCCGACACCGCACCTGCCGAAATTCCGAGGACAGCAACACGCTCAAGTTTGAGATGATCAAGAAGCTCTAAAAATGCATCCGCTTGCATTTCTGGTGTCGCGTTAAGCGGATTTGCTGAACGCAAATAACCAAAGCGCGAAGGTGCAATAATCTGAAAACCATTGTTATGGAGAAGGTGTGAATGCTCGATCATCTGGTCAAAGCCACCACCTGACCCGTGAATGGCCAACACCGGAATACCTGCTCCTGCAATTGCATATTCAATGGTCCCTAGTTCTGAATTCAAGAGCTCACTGCCACGCGAAACGCGATTGCGATGGAAGGTGATCGACGCCTGAAAGCTAGGCCATACGGAAGTGGCTCCAATTGCAACTGCCGTCGTTGCGGTGCCGATACCAATTAATACACTACGCCGGGAGATCATAACACCATCGTCCTTAGGCACGAACCTTGGTGTCGCTTGGCAATGCTTCCGTTACAAGACGGGATATGTTGCGATCATCGTAACGCGTATAATCACCGGATATCTCACCGCTCACCCGCGCACGCAATGGTGCTGACACCAAATTCCTAACCACGCCAAGTGCGCGCGGTGCCGCGATAACAAACAAATTGTCGAACGCATTGTTGTGAAATGCTTCCTCCAACTTGCGCACAACATCAGCAAGGAATTGTTTTTCTTTTTCATCGTGCAGGTCGATCCGCGGTTCTATGGTGTGACGACCGTGACCCTTGGAGTCGAACGCGCGGCCTGGCTTGTCACTGCCAATTGCTCGCGAGGGTTCAGCGTGCGAACGGAAGATTTGATCATCAATTGTAAACGCGCCCGTTTTGCGATCGACATATTTCAAGAATCGCGCTTGCGCACCATCTGCCACAAGCACCCAAAGTCGAAGCGGCCTCATTGCATTACTCCATGTTTCAAAGAATTGGGCGGGTACCCAATTTGGGTACCCGCCTTGTCAACCTGAGCTGTGCCGGGGGCGGGATCAGCTCGGGCTAATTTTACGTTATGCCGCAGCTTTGACCGGAATCGTCTGTGTCAACGCTTGCACTTCGGCTGGCTTATTGATCGTGACCTTCAGAACGCCTTTTTCGAACTTTGCGTCGACCTTTGCAAACTCTGGTTTGAACGGAAGGTCCATGCTGCGCTCAAACATGCCGTAACTGCGTTCTGACAACCGATAGTCTTTGCCTTTTTCGTCTTTAGCAGACTTCTTTTCGGCCCTGATCGTCAATGTGTCGCCAGACAGTGTAACGGCTATGTCCTTTTCGTTCACACCAGGAAGATCAGCGGTAATCTCGAGTGTCTTTTCAGTCTCAACGACGTCCACTGCTAAGCCCAGTGCACCGTTACGCGTCCAGCCGACCACGGGCAAATCGCGGGAAAACTCCGTGAACACCTGATCAATCTGCTTTTGCAGAGATCTGAAGGGATCCCGTTCCGACGAGCCTGAGAGCAGAGTTGGTAAGAAAGATTTGATCTCCATTTTGAACCTCCTTGGTTGACTGTCAGGGAAAGTTAAGTCTGGCGAAGGCAGCTTGCATTGATTGCGATCAATTCTCTGGCACCCAGAGTGGCTAATATTTTCTGATGGCAGAAGCAGTTTTCCGCGCACGCGAACTCACCAAGATCTACAAGACGGGCGAAGTGGAGGTGCGGGCTTTGAACGGCGCTGATATCGAACTCTATGCTGGTGAAGTTTCTGTACTGTTGGGACCTTCAGGATCAGGCAAGTCGACACTCCTCAACATCTTGGGCGGTCTCGACAAAGCCACCAGCGGCACGGTTAGTTTTCTTGATCACGATTTGACCAATGCAAGCGAGCGCGATCTTACGCGCTATCGGCGTGATCATGTTGGTTTTGTGTTTCAGTTCTATAACCTCATTCCAAATCTCACAGCCCGAGAGAATGTTGAACTGGTCACTGAAATTTCGAAGCAACCCATGAATGCAGTGGAAGCGCTCGCGCTCGTTGGCCTCAAAGAGCGGATGGATCATTTTCCGGCACAGTTGTCAGGTGGAGAGCAACAGCGCGTTGCAATCGCTCGTGCAATTTCGAAGCAACCTGACGTGCTTCTTTGCGATGAACCAACGGGTGCGCTTGACAGCAAGATCGGGGTTCTCGTTTTGGAAGCACTCGATCTGGTCAACCGCGAGCTTGGGACAACAACAGCAATCATTACGCATAATGTCTCGATACGCGAAATGGCACATCGGGTCTTCAACTTTGGCGATGGTAAAATTGTCGCGACGCATACCAACACTAAGCGCGTCAAACCATCAGCAATCACGTGGTGAAGCCATGAAAGCCCTTGATAAAAAGCTGCTCCGCGACATGCGCCGACTTTGGGCACAATCATTAGCCGTTGCACTGGTCATGGCTGCAGGTATTGCAACACTTCTAATTGGTCTTGGTGCCTACTATTCGCTCTATGAAACAAGGCGCACTTATTATGATAGGTCGCAGTTCGCTGATGTGTTTGCAAATGCCACGCGCGCACCAAAATCACTCATCAAAGAGATTGCACAGATCAACGGCGTTACAACGGCCGAAACCCGGATCACGAAATCAGCCATACTCGACATTGAGGGCTTTGCTGTACCTGCAACAGGCATCTTTATTTCGCTGCCTGCATTTGGTGAGAACCAACTCAACAAGTTGTATCTCAAATCTGGTCGAACTCCAGAGCCGGGCTCGGACCAAGAGGCTGTGGTTTCTGATGGTTTTGCCAAAGCGCACGGCTTTACTGTCGGGTCAGAGTTTCATGCCGTCCTCAACGGAGCAAAACGCCGCTTCAAGATTGCGGGTACTGCACTCTCCCCGGAGTATATTTATGCGATAGGCCCTGGCGACATGATGCCAGATGACCGTCGCTTTGCGGTCATTTGGATTCGAGAACCTGTTCTTGCCGCAGCAACAAATCTTGACGGAGCGTTCAACAGTGTTTCGATGAAACTCGCAAAGGGCGCAAACGCACTTTTTGCAGAGGAAGAGCTTGACCGCCTTCTGGCGCCATATGGTGGCGAGAAAGCCTATCTGCGGGAGACCCAACAGTCCCACGCATTCTTAGATGCCGAACTGAAACAACTGTGGGCGATGAGCCGCTTCCTGCCACCGGCCTTTTTGATTGTGACGGCATTTTTAGTCAATATGGTTTTGTCGCGGCTCATTGGCCTCGAACGCGAACAGATCGGGTTGTTGAAAGCGTTGGGATACTCTTCCGGGGAAGTTGCCGCTCACTATGCAAAACTGGTGATACTCATCACAGCGGTTGGCATCGTATTTGGCTATGTCGCAGGGTCGGTGTTGAACGTTCTGCTCACCCGCCTTTACGCAAAGTTTTTCCATTTTCCGTTTGAGATTTTCGTGTTCTCTGGATGGCTCTATGCTGCAGCAGCAATCATCGCTGTCTCTTCAGCTTTTATAGGTGCGGCTAAATCAATTGTAGACTCAGCTGACATTTCACCGGCCATCGCCATGCGGCCACAGTCACCACCCAGCTATCACAAAATAATGCCGACATGGTTTAACCTTTCAAGTGTTCTGTCCCAACTAACAATCATGACTTTTCGCAATATTTTGCGCTGGCCCTTTCGATCTGCCGTCACGACATCTGGTATTGCACTGTCAGTCTGCTTGCTCGTGACATCGCTGTTTTCACTGGGATCGGTGAACTTCATGATCGACGTCTTTTTTGACCGAATGGAACGTGCTGACGCCACGGTATTCCTTGGCGAGACCAAAGTGGCTCGTACAATCTACGAAGTAAGGCGTTTGCCAGGTGTCCTCGCTGCAGAACCGTTTCGATCAGTCTCGGCTGAACTCTCAAATGGCAATCGGAAAAAACGAACTGCAATTGTCGGCAAGGAAGAAAGGACTGATATCAGTCGTGTTTTAGATGGCACTTTCGAGCAAGTCACACTTCCCGCATCGGGACTTCTGCTGAGCGACACACTTGCGGGCTATCTTAAAGTCGCTGAGGGCGATCTGGTTCATGTCGAATTCCAGGGAGCAAAGCGAAAGTCGACAGACTTGCCCGTCGTTGCAATTGTTCAATCCTACATCGGGTTGTTGGCAGTCATGAGAATTGATGCGCTCAATCGCGTGCACGGAGACGGCCCTGTGATCAGTGGTGCGGATATATTACTTGATCCGGAGAAGTCGTCCGCCTTTCTTTCCAGGGTGAAGGAGGTCCCGGCATTGGCGGCTCTGGCATTGCAGCGTATTTCCCTTGCTCGCTTTCGCGAGACAATTGCCCAGAACATCAGCTATCAAATTATCGTCTTCGCAAGTCTGGCCACCATTATTGCTTTTGGCGTTGTCTACAACAGTGCCCGCATACAATTTTCAGAACGGGCGCGCGAACTTGCCAGTTTGCGTGTTCTCGGCTTCACGAATGGCGAGGTTTCAAGTGTTCTCTTGCTGGAATATGCTGTGATGACACTGTTTGCCGTACCTTTGGGCTGGTTTGGTGGATACTATATGTCTTGGCTACTGGTCCAAGGCTTTCAGAGCGATCTTTACCGCATTCCCTTCGTCGTCGAACGTTCGACTTACGCTTACGCAGCCTTGATTGTGATCATAGCAGTCAGCGCTTCAGCCATTATCGTACAGCGCAGAGTGACCAAACTTGATCTGATACGTGTGCTCAAGACGAGGGACTGAAACCATGCTCAAACTCTGGTTTAAGCGGCTGATCTACACGCTGGTTGGCCTTTTACTCCTTGGCCTTTTCACATGGCTGCTTTGGCCCACGGCTGTCCCCGTTGATACTGCACAAGCAACAATCGGCTCGATGGAAACGGTCGTCGAAGAAGAGGGCGTCAATCGTATCCGTGACGTGTTTGTTGTTTCTGCGCCCGTATCTGGAAAACTTTTGCGACTTGCGCTTGATACGGGAGATAAGGTTGTAGCTGGCGAAACTATTGTTGCGACGATTGCGCCGACTGATCCAGTCATGCTCGATGTTCGAACCCAGCGCGAACTGACTGCCGCTCTCGAAAGTACACGCGACGCGAGGAATGTCGCCGAGATTCAAGCGGGTACGGCCAGGCGTGAACTGGCGTATGCGCGCTCTGAGTTGCTAAAGGCTCAGCGTCTAGCGGGGCAGCATAAAATTTCACTTTCACAACTTGACCAACGCATTCTCGAAACAGACATCTCAGAAAAAGCGCTCTTGAGCGCCGACGCGCTATTGAAGATGCGCGAACATGATCTGGAAATTGCCTTGGCACGCTTGGAAAGAACGTCAGCAGTCGTCGACGCGACCAACGGGTGCTGCACTACAATCAAGTCGCCTGCAAGCGGCATCATTCTTACAAAGCTGGTTCAAAGCGAAGGCGTGGTTCAGGCTGGTACTCCACTCCTTGAAATTGGAGATAAGCTGAAATCGGAAATCGTCGTCGATCTATTGTCAACGGACGCTCTCAACATCAAACCAAACATAGCAGCACGCATTCGCGGATGGGGTGGTGTTGATCTGTCAGCGGTGGTGACGAAAATTGAACCGTCAGCCTTCACCAAAGTTTCGGCCCTCGGCATCGAAGAACAGCGCGTCAAAACGATTCTGGAGTTAACTGGCCCCGTTGTTGACAGACAGCAATTGGGCCATCAGTTCCGCGTGGTTGCCGAAATTGTTGTTTGGCAGAGCCCCAACGCTTTGCATGTTCCAATTAGTGCTTTGGTGCGAAAGGGACAAATTTGGGCCGTCTATAAAATTGCTACTGACAAGGTCATCCTCACTGAAGTTGAAATCGGGCATATGAGCGCCCGGGCAGCGGAGGTCATCAATGGACTTAGTGAAGGTGATACTGTTGTCGTTCACCCGAGTGACCAAGTCACTGATGGTGTGAATGTTTCCATTCGGAACTTGGCGACCAAAGGTTGATCGCAATCAATTCATGCTTTCGTTGGCCGGAATAGGATTGGATTGTAAATAGTGGAGGTTATCATGACAACAAATGTTGGAAGCATTGATCGTTATGTGCGCGTCGTCGTTGGACTGGTGTTGATTGGTTTTGCCTTATACTATCAATCATTGCCTTACAGCTGGCTTGGCTGGATTGGCATAGTGCCAATTTTGACAGCGGTCTTTGGCACGTGTCCGCTCTATTCTGTGTTGGGCATCAGCACATGCCCCACGAGTCTACCTCGCAGCCGTTAATTGCAAAGATCAGCTAGCGAAAAGGTGTCGCTGGCTGACCAATTTCTGGAAAAGAAAATCATGCCGCAAGCTTGGTATTCTCACCTGCGATGCTCTTTGCGCATGCGTCATAAACTTCTTCGCCGTCGTCTCCGGCTGCGTTGAGGAGTCCGTCGAGATCCAGAATGGCGAGCACTTTCCCTTCCAAGGCTACTAGTCCTGCGCGGCGAAGTGTCATGAGTGCCCTGCACACTGTTTCCTTCGCAAGGCCCAGCATGTCAGCAATTTCAGACTGTGTCAGCATGAGTTTGAGCGTTCCTGTGCGCGACGCGCCGATCGCATGCAGACGCATTGCCAATTCAACAATAAGTCCGGAAACCCGCTCCACAGCTGAAAGCCGTCCGACCCGCGACAAGCGTTCCAGTGCCCGAGTTTCGGCCAGGGCAAACAGATTGGCGCATTTCAAACACAGCTTTGGGCTTTGCAACAAAGCTGTTGTGAAGCTTTGGCGATTGAATACAGCAAGCTTGCAGTCGGTCTTGGCCTCGACACCATAGTGCATAAATTCCGCGACACTGAACCCGAGAATGCTGCCGGGCAGAACAAGATCAAGAATTTGCCTGCGTCCATCTTCCAGCACTTTGAAGCAGAATGCCCACCCCTCCAGCAGAATATAGACATTGTCGCTGTGAGAACCTTGATCAAACAATGCGGCACCGGGATCAAGACTGCGGATGAAACACCGACTACTGGACAGCATCCTAATGTCGGTGGCTGTAAGGTTACTGCCGTCGTCTTCCTGCACGCCAAAAGATCCTCGGACAGCGATGGCGCTATTGCTAAGGTGATCCGAATAGCCCGTTTTCTGTAGCATTTTTAGACCCTCCAATTCTGTTTGGAGACGATAGGACGCAACTGATGCCTGCCGATAGTTCGGGAGATTACGTAAGTAGTACTACCTATGTGCCCGGGTCAGTGCAGTTTAGGTGTGGCGAAAGCGCGGTCGATCGCGATCGTCAACTCATCGAAATCTATGGGTTTGTCGAGAAGCACATAGGCACCAGAACTCGACTGCCTGTGCACGCAAGGTTGAATCGACGCGTCCCGTCATCAATATGGCGGGAATGCGGATATTCATTCCGGCAAGACGATCTACAACGTCAATGCCGGTCATATTTGGCATATGGATGTCGATGATCAGGCAATTGCGACGACGGAGCTGGTGATCCGTGAGGAACTCAGGTCCCGACGCATAAGCTACGACATTGGGGTAAGATGTTCGCAGCATCACGCACAACGAGTCTCGTACGGCGTCATCATCATCCACTATAAATATTTGGAAATCCTTGCGCGTCATCCTATTGACCTGCTGTTTTTTTGAATTTCTATGCAAACCTCGACGCGCCGCATTGATCTTGGTCACAACACAGCGCCTCTGTTCAGCCCATCTAGAGGCGAACACCAATTGCGATTTTGACAATATCTGCAACACTCGAAACTTCAAGCTTCGTCATGACGCGCGCCCTGTGAATTTCAACGGTTCGAGGACTAATACCAAGATCGTTGGCAATGACTTTATTTTGATGGCCTTGAGCAATGCCCACCATGACTTCGCGTTCCCGCGCTGTGAGCCTGGCGATGCGCGCGTCCAAAAGTGGCTCACTTTGACTTTGCTCGGCCAACACATGAGAAATCGTCTCAAACAGAATATCATCCTCAAACGGTTTCTCCATGAAGTCAGCTGCCCCAGCTTTCATGGCTTTGACAGCAAGCGATACCTCACCAAATCCTGTCATGACGATACACGGAATGGAACTTCCCGCAGAACGAATGCGGGTCAGCAGTTCAATGCCCGACATGCCAGGCATATTCACGTCAATCAAAGCGCAACCGTGACGGATGTTCGGCAACGCCAGCAGAAAGGCCTCCGCTCCGTTATACGTAATCACTGAAATGCCGCGGGCGGCGAAAAGCACACGTAATGAATCTCTCAGTGCAGCATCGTCATCGACGATATGAACTGTATTAGATACCTGTTTTGACATCTGTTGCTGCCTCAATTGGCAACGTCAGTACGAAGGTTGCCCCTCCAGCTGGGTTGCGCTCATAAACGAGAGTTCCACCATGCGCTTCGGCTATGCTGCGACTCAAGGATAATCCGATGCCCATCCCACCAAGTTTTGTCGTAACAAAAGGTTTGAAAAGACTGTCCTCGATTTCTGGTGCCAAGCCAGGGCCGGTATCAGAGACGCGAATGACCACGGCGCTATTTATTCTCTCAGAAATGATTTTCACATCACGCACTTGACATTGTCGCACGGCATCAAAGGCGTTGCGGACCAGATTGATCAAGACTTGTTGAATCTGGATGCGATCGACCTGAACGTCCGGCAGGTCCTTGCCGTGTGTAATCTTGGCGTTCACACCATCTTCCCGGGCCCCTATCAATGCAAGCGCACTTGCTTCTTCAATCAGTTGATTGACATTCTGATATGATCTTTCGACTTGTCGCGCGGTTACAAAACTTCGCAGCCTCTTTATAATATCGCCTGCGCGGCCCGCTTGTTCCGATGTCTTTACCAGAATTCCGGGAAGCTCGTCTGCGTTCAGATTATTCTTCAACATAATGCTTGCAGCTTGCGCGTAGTTTTTGATGGCCGTCAGCGGCTGATTAAGTTCATGCGCCAATGCTGATGCCAGTTCACCCATGGCACTCAAACGTGAAACGTGCAGGAGTTCGTCTTGCAGTTCATAGAGCCGCTGCTCAGTCTTTTGACGATCTGTAACATCCCGAATGAAGCCGGTGAAAACTGACTGATTGCCGTTCAGGGCTTCACCCACTGAAAGCTCCATAGGAAATTCTGTCCCGTCTTTGCGAAGTCCTGTGACCTTTCGACCGATTCCGATAATCTTCTTCTCCCCCGTTTCAAGGTAGTGGTTCATGTAGCCGTCATGATGGATACGATAGGAATCAGGCATAAGCATCTTGACGTTGCTGCCAATCACCTCATCAGCCGAATACCCGAAAAGCCGCTCAGCCGATTTACTGAAGGTTTCCACGATCCCTTTCTGATCAATCGAGACAATGCCATCTGTCGCCGCATCAACTATTGATCGCATTCGGGCAGTTTGCTGCGTCATGTCCTGTTGGAGCAATTCTTGTTCACTCCGGTTGGCCACCAGCATCAGCACAGCGCCGCATTGAACTGCAAATACCGCCATGACCCAAGTCATGCTTTCAGGAACCGCCCAAGTTTGCAGATGTAAAGGCCCAGCATCCCGGGCCAATGCCAAAATCTTGATCGACGTTGCGGTTGAAAGAATAACGCTGGCTTCGAGCGCCGACCTGCGCACACCAACCCATAACAATAGTGGAATGATGAGCATGAAGGCCGCAAGACGCAGTGGTTGTGCTGAAACGAAAGCAGTATGCGCTGCGATAAGCAGTACAGTTCCCAAAAGTACGATTATCAGAAGTTCAACATCCAACTTGAATGCCTGTAGAACGCCATTTCGCTCATGCGCTGCAATGAGAAGAGGCACCCCAACAAACAGACCAAGCACCATGGCCCCAAACCAGTGATGCCAAATGTCGAACGGGTTTACGCCATATGCATGTTGAACAATAAGGCTTCCGAGCGTGGCCGAAAGGACAGCCGAAAAAGCAATGATGACTAAAAACGCGCCATAAGGCTTGATGCCTGAAACCGGCGAAGAATGACCAAACCATTTCCGGTAGACGAAAGCTCCTGCAATACCCGTAACGATGTCGCTCAGTGTGAGAATGACGTTAAAGCCAAGATCGCGGCCTGCGATGCGATTGCACACCAGCGTCGCGGCGGCCAGACCCAATGCGATGATCCACGTGTGGCGACGCGGCGCTGTAACAAGTAAGGCCAGCATGACACCAGCAGGTGGCCAGAAGATCGCTACATTTTCAGGTAGAATGCGAGTCGCAAAAGCCAACCACTGGCTAAGGCAATAGAGCACCACACCAAAGCCAAACAAAACAAGAATCTTCGGCAACGGCCAAACTTCAGCAGTTGAACCCCATGGTGATGAAGTTGTTGCAGTCATTGCACTGATTTAAGCACGGTTTTCAGTTCTGCAACACTGCCGCAATGAAGCTGGTCGAGACCGCTCAAGCCTACCAGACCGCCGCAGCCTAAATGAAGATGCGGACCAATATCTTGATTACGGTCAATTTCCTGGAGCGACTTAAACTGTAACTGTGAGTTGAAGAAGGAGAGTTCTCATGGCTTACAAAACAATCATGGTATGTTTGAATGAAATTGCACGTCTGCCACAGCTGATTGCTGCTGCACGCAGCCTCGGAGCAAAGTTTGATGCCCATATCACCGGGCTCTTTGTCATTCCCGGCGTTGAAGTATATCCGGCCTCTGCATATGCGGCTGGTGCTAATTTCTATGACGGCAATCGACAATACTACCAGGAGAAATTGCCAAAGGTGCGTGCAGAGTTCGAAACCGCCATGAAGCAAGATGGACTGAGCTTCGACTTCCACGAAGTCGATTCCGTCTATCCGAGCATTGTTAATGATGTGCTGGAAGAGAGCCATGCCGTCGACTTGATTGTTGCGTCCGCAACGAACCGCGAAAGTGTCACGGGCACTGGCTACGACTTTGTCGAGCGCTTGGTAATGGCAACGGGACGCCCAATTCTGTTGCTTCCCTTTAAGGGTGACAACTGGCCAAAAATGGAAGAAGTGATCTTGGCCTGGGACGATAGCAGAGAGGCCTCGCGCACTGCATTTGATGCCGTACCATTCCTGCAACAAGCAAAGAGAACGCATGTGGTGACGGTTGACCCTGACGGCCTGAGTGCTGTGCCCGGCGCCACCATTGCCGAAGCACTCGACCGCCACGGCATCAAATCAAAAACAATTACTGTCACTTCCAATGGGACGGGAATTGGTGGAGCACTGTTGCGCACTGCAAAAGAACAAGGCGCCGGATTGATCGTTATGGGTGCCTATGGACACAACCGGTTTACCGAATTTGTTTTTGGCGGGGCAACGCGCCATATGATCCGCAATCTCGATCGGCCCGTTCTCATGAGCCACTAACATGACCACCCTCAGCAAAATCCGCTTGGAGCTGGCCCGAACCCATGAGCACCCACAAGGTGACAGCAAGATTGGCTATGAGTTCACGGCACCACTCGACAGCACGGGCCACATCGACCCGGAATTCTGGCATCATGCCAAAGACCGCTGCCGCGTGCGGCGGTTTCGTTCGGGCGAAGAGGATGACATCGGTCATTTGGTCAGAAGACCCGGTGGCTCTTGGGCGTTCCACTACGACATCCTTAGCGATGAAGAAGATGACGAGTCCGGCTATCGTTTCGGTGATCACATCTTCAGGCCAGGTGAGTATGTCTCGGTATCGGAAGACGGTGAGCTTCAGACCTATCGTGTGATGGGGGTAGAGGCGTTGAAGTAACGAATGCCATGAGGAACGTGGGGAACGCGAGTTCAACGGTAGACCGGCAACCAGCTGTAATCGCTTCGAGATTTTGGAGCGGGCGAAGGGAATCGAACCCTCGTATGCAGCTTGGGAAGCTGCCGTTCTGCCATTGAACTACGCCCGCTCTCTTTATTCATTTGAACGTGAAACCTAAAACTCGTCAAGCCTCAGATTTCACAGAGCTGTGATCAATTCTGTCCGAAGTTTAATCATCCGCCGCATTCCCACGCTCCGTAAAAGCGTTACTCATCGGCACGGAGCTGGTGACATTCGGGAGTAACAAACAATGACTATTTCATCTTCGCTGCGATCCATGCTCGCGGCCACTGCACTGTTGTCTTTCTCAACTCTTGCAAGCGCGCAAATGGCCGACAAGAACATTGTCGAAAATGCCGTAGCGTCAAGCGTTCACACCACTCTGGTGGCCGCCGTCACCGCCGCTGGGCTTGGCGAAGCACTTTCAGGTGCTGGCCCCTTCACAGTCTTTGCGCCCACCAATGATGCATTTGGCAAGTTGCCAGCCGGTACCGTCGAGACATTGGTGAAGCCAGAAAACAAAGACGCGCTCGTCAAGATTTTGACTTCGCACGTCGTCGCTGGAAACTATTCGGCTGCAGACATCGTCAAGCACACCAACAATGGCAAGAAGCGCTTCAACTTGAAGACACTGTCTGGCGCACCTTTGACATTCGAGCTGCGCAAGTCAGGGGTCTGGATCTATGATCAATCAGGTGGTGCAGCACAAGTCGTGGTGGCCGACCTTAAAGCCTCAAACGGCGTGATCCACGCGACCTCAGCTGTGTCGCTGCCGAAATAACTATTTCGAACCCGCAATAAAGGGCTTGAAGTGTTTCGACAACTTCAAGCCCTGCTTTTGATAATTGGAACCGACTTGCCCATAGACGCGGTCTGGCGTTTCGGTCAGCGGTTCATACACCAGTCGACCAATGATCTGCCCGTCTTCCAAAATAAACGGCACTTCGTGGGACCGCACTTCAAGTACACCGCGCGCGCCTTCACCATTGCCGGATGAGTGACCAAAACCCGGATCGAAGAAGCCTGCATAATGCACACGGAATTCGCCAACCAGCGGATTGAATGGCACCATTTCAGCCGCATGTGTGGGTGGCACGCGGACGGCTTCTTTTGAGGCGAGTATATAAAACTGGTCGGGATCAAGGATCAACGAACCTTGTCGCCAGATCGGTTCCCAATAATCCAGCACCTCAAGAGCGCCCTTCTTGTCTACATCCACCAGCGCAGAATGGCGCTTGGCACGGAAGCCCACGGGCGCGTCTTTTTGCATGGCCATCAAATCAACACTCAACGCCAACCCGCCATCGATGTTCACCTCGCCTGAGGTGATCAGTGGCTCTTTCGCATGCAAGGCATAGATCAAAGCGTCATTGGCTGATGGTGCGCCAGCGCGGAAACGGATTTGCGACAGCCGCGATCCTTGGCGTGCCAAAATTGGGAAGGTGCGTGGTGAAATTTCAGCATAGAGCGGGCCGTCATAAGCTTCCGGCACCTTGTCAAATTCTTGGGCATGGTCAGCAATGACGCGGGTGAAAATATCAAGCCGGCCCGTCGAGCTTTTGGGATTTGCGGCAGCAGAAAGTCCTGGCGGCAGTGTCAGGCTTTCCATCAGCGGCACTATATAGACACACCCCGTTTCCAAAACGGCACCTTCGCGCAGATCAATTTCATGCAGCGAAATGTCTTTCAGCTTATCCGCCACTTTATAGCGCAGACCCGGCAGGAAGGATGCGCGCACGCGGTAGGCCTTGGCGCCCAGGCGCAGGTCCAAGCTGGCGGGTTGGATCTGGTCATCGTCGGCTCGGCGTTCAAGACGAATTACGCCCGTTTCACACAGGCGGGCAATGGCTGAAGCGGGGAGAATTCCGTTGATCTGGCTGGTCATGCCGCTCTTTTGGTCTGTGCCGCAGGGCTTCGCAAGCGCTTAAAGATTGGCAGTGGAAAACTGCTGCAGAAGCTCTAAATTAGGGTTATGTACCAAGCCACCACCGAACATATCCGCGTTACCGTCAGGCCCTCGTTTCTGGAAAACCAGTCGCAACCGGACATCAGCAAATATGTCTGGGCCTACACCATTGGTGTTGAAAACTTGGGCCGCGAAACCATCACACTTTTCACGCGGCATTGGATCATCACCGATGGCATGGGACGCCGGCAGGACGTGCGGGGCGATGGCGTGGTGGGTGAACAGCCAACGCTGCAACCGGGCCAACAGTTTGAATACACCTCGGGCTGTCCGCTTTCTACGCCGTCGGGCATGATGGTGGGAAGTTATGGCATGATCACAGCATCGGGACGGCAGTTTGATGTCTCGATCCCCGCCTTTTCACTCGACAGCCCCCATGATCGCCACAGCATAAATTGATGATGACCTCTGAAGACATTCTCGCAAAGCTCGTGAGCTTTGATTCAACCAGCCGCAACAGCAACATTCCCTTGATTGCTTGGATCGAGTCTTATCTTGATCAGTTCGCTATTCCACATTTTCGCGTCGATTATGAAGTGGGGCAGAAGACCAATCTTTTCGCCACCATCGGCCCGGATGTGGGGGATGGTATTGTTTTGTCGGGGCATACGGATGTGGTGCCGGTGAATGGCCAGAATTGGACGACTGACCCCTTCACATTGGCGGAGAAAGACGGACTGCTCTATGGGCGCGGCAGTGCCGATATGAAAGGTTTCATCGCCGTTGTTCTGGCCTTGGTGCCTGAATTCATGAAACTGAAATTGCGCGTTCCGCTTCACCTTGCATTTTCATGTGATGAAGAAGTTGGATGCAAAGGTGTTCGACCCTTGGTGGATTATTTGCAAACCCATCCCCGCAAACCTGCAGCGGCCATCATTGGTGAACCGACTTCGATGCGGGTTGTCAACGGTCACAAAAGTGCCGTGCGCTTTTCAACGGAAGTCACGGGGCATGAATCACATTCAGCGCTCACGGACAAAGGCGTCAACGCCATTATGGTTGCGGCTGAATTGATCCACGAGATCAACGCTATTCGTGAAGACCTGATTGCAATGGGAGACGCTACCAACTCCTACGACCCACCCTACTCCACAATACATGTCGGTGTTATTTCCGGAGGGACCGCCAACAACATCGTGCCTAAAACCTGTAGCTTCAATTGGGAGACGAGGTTGCTACCCAATTTTGATGCTGACTATGTGCCAAAGCGTGTCGCAGCAGTGGCGCGTAAATTAGAACCAGCTATGAAAGCCATTTCGCCAGAAGCTGGAATATTTGTTGATCAATCAAATTCTGTTCCGGGGCTTGCGGCAGAAAAAGACTTGCTTGCCGAACATTTGGCCCTGCAAAGCAGCCACACCAACTCCACGCATACGGTATCATACTGCACGGAGGCTGGACTGTTTCAACGTGCTGGCATTCCCGCCGTGGTCTGTGGTCCGGGTTCTATTGAGCAGGCGCATAAGCCTGATGAATTTATTGCGGTGTCAGAACTGCGGAAATGCGAGAGCTTCCTGCGACGCTTGGCAGAACAGTGTTGCTGAGCGGCCCCTCTCCGTCATCGCTGCAGCGATGCCACCTCTCCCGCAAGCGGGCGAGGATATAAACACTCTTCCTCTCTCGCTTGCGGGAGAGGTGGATTGCGCAAAGCGCAAGACGGAGAGGGGCCGCGCGGCCAACTCTTGAAATCCACGCGTTCGTCTCCACATAAGTGGCGTCAAAGGAGACACTGACATGCCCCTTATTCTGTTCATCTTGAATGTGCTCTGGTTCATCACGGGTGGCGTGCTGGCGGGACTTGCTTGGGTTTTGGCCGGCGTCATCATGGCGATTACCATTGTGGGTCTGCCGTGGGCGCGCTCGTGCTTTATGTTGGCGCGGTTTTCGTTCTGGCCCTTTGGTTATGACATCATTTCACGCGACACGCTTTACGGCCGTGAAGATTTAGGCACTGGCGCTTTGGGCACGGTTGGCAATGTCATCTGGTTTGTACTTGGCCGGTTGGTGGCTTGCCTTGATGCACATTGGCGCAGCCATTGCCTATGCCGTCACCATCATCGGCATTCCGTTTGCCTGGCAACATGTGAAACTTGCCATCGCATCATTGTTCCCTGTCGGCAAGACTGTCGTTACAACCGACAAGCTCTGGACCCCGTTGCAGTCCGTCAGGCAAATTCAGAAGGTTTGAACACGTAAGGTGTTGAGCAGAATTCGCACACCACTTTAATCGCGCCGTCTTCCACCATGTCGGCGCGATCTTCGGCTGAAAAGCCTTTCAGCATTTCCGATACGGTTTCGTTGGAACACGTGCAGTGACGCGCCAGTTCCGTAGCAGGATAAACCGTTACGCCATCTTCATGGTAAAGCCTGAACAGCAAGTCCTCTGCTGAAAGCGTGGGGTCCAGCAACTCGTGGCTTTCCACGGTGTCAAGCAGCAGCCGGGCTTTGACCCAATCATCATTCTCAACTGTTTCATCTTCGTGACCTTCTGGCGCATCACCTGCCGGAAACGCCACGGGCGTGATACCGCCTTCCCTTGGCAGATGTTGAATGAGAATGGCTCCACTGCGCCAATGCGTGTCTTTTTCCCCGCGCACATGAATAGGCCCTGCAAACAAATGCAAGCGCGTTGGAATTTGTTCTGATTGCGCAAAGTACGTGTGTGCAGCATCGGCAAGATTGCCTTCTCCGAGCGGCACAATTCCCTGATAGCGCTCCATGTCAGAACCTTGGTCCACGGTCATGGCCAGATAGCCTTCGCCCATCAATTCGGTTTCAGATGCAAGTCGCCCGGCATCACCCACGGCTTGTTTGTTAAAACGTGCCACACCGCGCACGCCATTTGGCGATACGAAGTCCGCAACCAGCATCGTCACCGGACCATCGGTTTTGGTTTGTAAGATAAACTTACCTTGAAACTTCAGCGTCGAACCCAACAGTGCGGCTAGGGCCACAGACTGCGCCAAAAGCGCTGACACGGTTTCAGGATAATCATGACGCGCAAGAATATCGTCAATCACTGGCCCCAGTCTGACCACGCGACCGCGGATACCGAGGGGTTTCACCTCAAATGGAAGGACAATATCATCACCTTGCATTATTGCCCTCCCAGGCAATGCAGCAGAATGGCCTTTTGAATATGCATACGGTTTTCGGCTTCATCCAAGACGACCGACTGGGGCCCATCAAACACCGCGTCCGTCACTTCTTCATTGCGGTGTGCTGGCAAGCAATGCATGAAAATCGCATCAGGCTTTGCCTTGTTCATCAGCTTCTGATTGACCTGATAAGGCGCTAAAAGAGTGTGGCGATCTTCAAAGTCCTTGTCGTGCATGGACACCCAAGAATCCGTGATCACGCAATCAGCACCTTCAACGGCTTCGATGGGCGATGTCATTTCCGTGACATTCGCGCTCTTGCCACGCGCCCAATCCATCACGGGCTTTTCCATGCTGAATTCCTCTGGGCATCCCAGCCGGAATGCGCCGCCCAATTGGCCGATGGCATGCACCCACGACGCTGCAACATTGTTGCCGTCACCCACCCAGGCAATTGTGTTGTTTGCAACATCGCCCTTGCGCTCTTCCAGTGTTTGCAGATCCGCCATCACCTGACAGGGATGTGTACGATCCGTTAGTCCATTGATCACCGGAACAGTGGCGGCATTGGCCAAGCGGCTTAAATTGTCATGCAAGGCCGCACGCAACATAATGCCATCAACGTAGCGCGAGAGAACCCGGGCCGTATCGGCAATTGTCTCGCCACGTCCCAATTGCATGTCACCGGAATTGAGCACAATCACTTCACCGCCCAACTGCTTCATCGCCATTTCAAATGAAACGCGTGTGCGGGTTGAGGGGCGCTCAAATATCAATGCGAGCGACTTGCCGGCCAGCGGCAGGCCGTCTTCCTTTGTGCCCTTCGAAAAACCTTTGCGCTTGGCCTTCATGGCATGAGCGGAATTTAAGATCGTCCGGAGCTCCGAACTTTGCACTTGATGGATATCAAGAAAATGTTTTGGCATGATGATCAGGCCGCCTTTGGTTTTACGGCCTTGCAGGCCTTTTCAAGTTTGTGCACGGCTTCGGAGATGTCTGCGTCAGTCACAATGAGCGGCGGCAACAAACGCACCACATTGTCGCCTGCACCAATCACCAACATTTTTTCAACAAGAGCGGCTGCAACCAACGCCGTATTCGGCACTTTACACTTAATGCCCATCATCAAGCCCTGTCCGCGAATATCTTCAATCACATCGGGGAATGCATCTTTCAATGCCGCTAGTTTTTGTTTGAGCAGCAATGCCTGACGTTGCACATTGTCGAGAAAGCCTTCAGCCGTCACCACATCCATCACAGCGGAGCCAACAGCGGTCGCCAAAGGGTTGCCGCCAAAGGTTGAGCCATGCGTGCCTGCCACCATGCCCTTTGCTGCGCGTTCTGTGGCCAAGCAAGCGCCCAGCGGAAAGCCGCCGCCAATGCCTTTGGCCACCGCCATAATATCAGGTGCAATGCCGGCCCATTCGTGGGCAAACAATTTGCCAGTGCGCCCAACGCCGCATTGCACTTCATCCAACAACAACAAGAGGCCGTGCTTGTCGCACAATTCACGCAAGCCTTTCAGGCATTGCGTGGGGAGCGGGCGAATGCCGCCTTCACCCTGCACAGGTTCAATCAAGATCGCACCCACATCTGGCGTGATTGCTTCTTCCAAGGCTTTATGATCACCGAAGGGCAATTGCTTGAAGCCTGTCATGCGCGGCTCAAAGCCTTCGAGATATTTCTCTTGGCCGCCAGCTGCAATCGTTGCCAAGGTACGTCCATGAAACGCGCCTTCAAAGGTGATGATGGTGTTGCGTTCAGGTTGACCATTGGCGAAATGAAACTTGCGCGCCATCTTGATTGAACATTCCAGCGCTTCAGCACCGGAATTACAAAAGAACACGGTGTCAGCGAATGTCTTTTCAATCAGTTGAGCTGCCAGTTTTTCCTGGCCTGGCATGCGATAGAGATTTGATGTGTGCCAAATCTTCTGCGCTTGCTCTGTCAAAGCTTTCACAAGATGTGGATGGGCATGACCACAGGAGGTCACAGCAACGCCAGCACCAAAATCAAGATAGGCATCGCCTTCTTCCGTGAACACGCGGCAACCTTCACCACGCACAAAAGCTTGTGGCGCGCGATTATAAGTTGGCAGCACGGACGTAATCATGGCTTCATCCCTCATCAAAAAGTGAAAAGCGCCAGTCGAGTGAGACCAGCGCGCAACAGCCAAGTTATAAAGTGCGGTTATCCACCGGTCAATGCGTGGGTTTTCAGCCCTGAGTCAAAACAGCGCATGGACGCGGGAGTCCTAAGACGCTTTAACTTTCCATTAACCATACGGTTCTTGCAGGAAACTGGGGAAAACTCCCTTCTCAAGCGCTCTATTGGTTGCTGCGTGTCCGCTACTCGCTGTAGTGAAAGTGTCACCAGCTACGAGATGTAGCGTTTCAAGTTAAGCGTAAGGTTTTACCGCGAGGAAGAGGCATTTCTCGCGCGATGGAGGGATTCACCTGTGAATGATGTATCAGCAGTTGGCGTTGAAAAGATGCCATGGACAGAAGATCGTGTTGAGACCTTGAAGAAACTCTGGGCTGACGGATTAAGCGCCAGCCAAATTGCAGGCAAGCTCGGCATGGGCGTCACCCGCAATGCTGTCATCGGAAAAGTTCATCGCTTGAACTTGGCAGGCCGCGTGAATACGCCCCGCGCCCAGTCACCGCGTACGGCACGCAAACCATCAGCTGATGGTCAACGCAGCGCACCGCGCGGCCCGTCACAACCTTCAATGCCGACGGCGGGTGCCACGGCACTGAAAAGCTTTCCGCAAACACACTCAATTCCGCGCCTTGCTCCACTGCCAGAACCAAAGCCATTGCGTTTGGTTGAAAGCTCTAGGGATGGACGCATCACCATTTTGCATCTGTCGGACAAAACCTGCAAATGGCCCATCGGCGATCCGCAACATGATGACTTCTGCTTCTGTGGTCATGGCCCTCGCGACGGCTCGCCCTATTGCGAATACCACGCCCGCATGGCCTACCAGCCAGCCCATGAGCGCAACCGCCGCCGCGCATAATTCTCTTCGCTATGGCAGACACAAAACACAGCAGCCGGGACATCGATCCCGGCATGTTGCATTTTTATGAGGCCCTCACCGCCAAAACGCCTGCAGGGGCTGAGAGTTGGCCACTTCAACAACAGCGCGCAGCATGGAATGCCGTGTGTGCAGAATTCCGCGCACCGCACCCCGCAGGCATCGAAGTCATCGACCTCCTAGCAAATGGTGTTGCCTGTCGCATTTTCAAACCAACGGGCAAGCAACTCCGCGCTGGTGTGATTTACAGCCACGGCGGTGGTTGGGTGTTGGGCGGACCTGAAACCCATGAAGACATGTGCGCCGAGATGGCAGCAGGTGCTGATTGCATCGTTGTGCTGATGGATTACCGCCTTGCACCTGAACATCCTCACCCCGCACAGCTTGAAGACAGTTTGAACGTGTGGCGTTGGATGCGTGACAAAGGTCGAAGCGTTGACATCAACCCAGATCACATCATCGCAGCCGGCGACAGTGCAGGCGGGCAAATGTCCGTGGCCTTGGCCATGACCCTGCGAGATCTCGGTTTACCACAACTCAAAGCCATGGCCCTGCTCTATCCAGTGTTGGGGGCCAACACGGAAACAGCATCCTACATTCGAAATGCTGATGCACCTTGCCTGACGCGTTCTGAAATGTTGTTTTACCTGCAATCCTTTCTCGGGCCAAAAACATCCCCTGCGTGGTCAGACGAAAAAGCTCTGCCCAATCTTGCGCAGAATCTTGAAGGCCTGCCCCCAGCCTTCATCACCGTTGCAGGCCACGACCCACTCTATGATGATGGCGTGATCTTCCACGAGAAACTTTTAAGAGCGGGTATCGCGAGTGAACTTCGCCGCGAACCCAAACTTGCCCACTCTTATATGCGTGCCAGACATCACAGCGCCGTCGCAATGGAAGCATTTCAGGCGATTGTTGCGGCGTTGAAAGGGTTTGCTAGGGAGTAGTCGCGTGTGTTTCTCCCCGCCCTTGAGGGCGGGGCCGGGGGCGGGTGTCCGCCAAGAGCGAGATGTGAGTACGCAATAAACTCGGGGCAAATTTTCCAGAACCAAGTGATCTTCTAAGACTGCACCATCCGAAGAAAGAGTTGTGATCCTAAATCTCACCTGTAGCCCGCACCCACCCCTACCCCTCCCTCAAGGGAGGGGAAAAATTCTTGTGCCATAAACCTCTCTCAAGCCGTCAAAATTTCAGCAAAGCCGCCATCAACAACGCCTCTCAACACAGCTTGATACTCATCATAGGCCTTGTGCCCCGGAGCAATGGTCCCAAGACTTGGTGGTGCTGAGAGTGTCGCCATTGGTAACATCGCAACTGGCATGGTCACTGGCAATAAATGTGCGCCGCGTTGTTGTTGCAGTGTGAGCAACAACCCATAAAGTGCTCCCGAATGGGTTTCTCGCTTCATCACCATCAGGCGCTGTTGGCCGTGGCGGTTGGTGTTGAAATAAATGTAACCGGTTTGGTGCGGCACAGCCACGGCACCTTTTTGCGCATAAGCCGCATCAAGCCGCGCCATCTCATGAAACACCAGATGATGCTGCTCGTGCTGCCACGTAATGTCTGTCACATAAGTGAACAACTCTTGGGGCTTTTTCGACGACGGTCGCAGCGTCAGATAATTGCCTTCAAGCCATGTCACGGCAGGCCTAGCGTAGCCGCCCAATTCATCGGGTGCCGACAACCCTTGTTGTGGTCTTAAAACCAAACTCAATACTTCTTCCAAGCGAATAAGCGTCGTTGCCGAAAAATGGCGCTGCCCCGACAAGCCTTTTTCCAACGCCGAAAGACTTATTTTTGCAGCAGCGGCAAGCGACGCTCGAGACATGCGTTTCCGCGCCAATTCCTGTTTGATCAGCGCTGCGACCATGGTGCCATCTGGAGGTGTCATAGCTCTAGTCTTTTCAGATTCCGCCACCTTCGGCAAGCTTAGGGACGCTTAGGATTGTCAGCCCCAGCAAAGCGCCATGTCCAACTGCGCCAGTCAGTATTTTGGATGTGCAGTCTGGATTGCAGGAGTGAAACTGTCCATTCCGCGCGCATGAGTTGGTGCTGCGTGTTTCCGCCGTGATCAGGTCGTACCGCGCCATCAATCTTGTTTTGCAATTGCAGTTTATAACGTTGCAGGGGTACGATGCTACTGGAACCCAATGCTTCCAGATATTGAAGGTCAACTTGATGTTCTGGAAATTGCAACGCGCGTGACAAGTTCTGCGTCGCAATGAAGCCGCGCATATCAACCACGGCACAAACCAACAACAACGCCGTCGCGGCAATCAGATTGGTATTGATGAGCCAATAGCTGTTGCGGTGTTTGATCACGCGCCACATGATGGTCAAAAGGCCAAAGAAGACCAATCCCATCCAGAGCAATCCTGCCAAGCGCCACTCTGTCCAATCATAGGCCTCGATGTAGCTCATGGTGCGCTTCATCGAAGATGCAACCAACATCAGGTTTTGCAGAATCCACGCCATGACCAAGCCGCGCACAAGTGTTGATTTTTCTGTTGCTGTGCCCTTCCATAAGGCAAAGATCATCAGCAGCGCTGCAAGATTGGCCGTCACGATCAATGTGTATGCGCCCCGGTGCACATATTCCGCATGGTTGAGGCCTTTGGGCAGTGCTGCATTCATCCACACATGGCCAATGTCGAGTATATTCTCAACTGCAAACAGTGCGTTCAACGCGATCAACGTCACACTGACAGCGCCCGGCTTAAAAAATGCACGATGCCAAAACGGAACTTTTGAATCATCATCAAGTGCTGTCGCTCGCAATTGGGAATTTCCCCGCAAGATCGCCCACAGTAAAACCGCCGTCAGTACAAAGACAAGTCCTGCGAAACTCAAAATTGCCTGCAAGAATAAATCGATCTCAAGAAACAAACCCTCCAGATTGAGAGCAAGCAAGGCATTTTCGATCACGGGATTGGCCGCTGCCAACAACAGCGTGAACACACTCACCGCCACCAACGGCAAAAGCCACGAGCTGGGAGACGGGCGTGGGATATGGCTGGTTTGAGCGAGACCAAATTTTGTACCCTGTTGAGCGTCCTTTGCGATGGTCACAGGTGATGTCAATGTGTCTCTCAACAAACCACTCAAAACGGCGAGGGGTGAAGCAGCTTCAACGCTCCGTGACATGACCGCCATTGCGGCAAGCAAGGCCCATGTCAGTGCGATGTTGAGGGCACCCGGTTCCAGCGCCACACCCAGCAATGATACCAGTGTGGCCACGGGGATAAGCTGTTGTGTGATCGGCCGCGCAACCGCGACCCACTGATACAGCACCAAAAGAAAAGGCAGCACAAAACACAGTGCAATGACCGAGCCCACATGATCGGCGTCAAAAACCAATGCGGACAAGAGGCTGCTGAAAAGAATGGTGACAAGGCTAGCGGCATGAAGCAGCCAGGGCTTTAGGTTATTTCTATCAGCATTTTCACCCCAGACAATCGACTGCATATTCACCCTCGCTTATTTCGTCAGAGGGAAAATGGCAGGTCAGGTCAAATTGCACCATCGGCAGTGTTTGCCACTTTCACCACACAGACCGTAATGCCTGTGTGGTGTTTGTGCTGTTTTGTGTGGTGTTTATTGAGACGCCCAGATAATCCGCGCCATCCAATCCACGTTCTTCGCTTCCAACGTCTTGACAGGATGATCGGGGTTGAACGAGGCCAATTCAATGGTGCGGCCTGATTGCTTTTGCAGGATTTTCGCCATCACTTGGCCATCGGATGTACGCACCACAACACGGTCGCCTTTGCGCACGGTTGCACCGGGAGACACCACAATCGTGTCACCTTCGCGGTAAACGGGCTGCATAGAATCGCCGGTAATTTCGAGGGCATAAGCTGACGTATCAGTTACGCCTGGCACATCAACTTCATCCCAACCGCTGCCGGCAGGAAAACCCGAATCATCGAAAAAACCGCCCTTGCCTGCTTTGGCAAAGCCCAGCAGCGGCAAAACTCGCACTTTTGGTGGTGCACCTTTTTTGCCTGACAGCAATTCCATGAATTCATCAACCGATGCGCCGGACGCATTGAGCACGCGCGAAATTGATTCCATCGTTGGCCAACGCGGGCGGCCATCAGGGCCATTGCGCTTTGAAGGATTGAACGACGTTGGATCAAGTCCTGCCTTTTTGGCCAGGCCTGAAGCAGAAAAGCCATAACGCTCTGCCACGACATCAATCGCATTCCATACTTGTTTGTGGGTGAACATCTGTACCTCTCCTTGAATTCAGAACTTCCGCCTTATCTAGGACAATATGCCTTCAACGAGGGTGGTTGTCAAGCCCTAAAGCTATGTTATGAGCAGCGCACGAAATGGGGCTGCTATGGCACTGATTTATAAAATCGTTGATCGCGATATTTGGCGTTTAGCCGAGCAAGAAGGCGTGTTTCGCGGCGCTGCCATTGACCTTCAAGACGGTTACATCCACCTTTCCGATGTGACCCAGGCCGAAAGTACGGCACAGAGGCATTTTGCCGGAAAAACTGAATTGGTGTTGGTAGCTTTTGAAGCGGAAGATTTCGGTACGGCGTTAAAATGGGAGGCGGCTCGGGGTGGTGCCTTGTTCCCGCATGTTTATGGTACGCTTAATCCCGCAGCCGCGCGCTGGATCAAGGAATTACCGTTGCAGAATAACGTCCATGTATTTCCAGAGGGATGGAAATTGTGAGCTTGCTCGGCGCTGCATTCCGCTTCAGCAAACCTTTCCTGCATGGGCGCGATGCGGAAGCAGCACACCTCACAACTTTACGCTTGCTGTCATGCATGCCCCCCCTTCCTGCGGCGAGGCCTGATCCCAATTTAGCGCAGACACTTTTCGGACTGGCATTTCCCAACCCCCTCGGACTTGCACCCGGTTTTGACAAAAATGCGGAAGTGCCCAAGCAAATGTTGCAGATGGGTTTTGGATTTGTCGAAGTCGGCACCCTCACGCCGCGCCCACAGGACGGGAATGCAAAACCACGATTGTTCCGATTGACCGAAGATCATGCCGTTATCAATCGCATGGGCTTCAACAATCAAGGTCACGCCGCTGCACTTCAGAGATTATCCAATCGCACATATCAGGGCCTCGTCGGTGTGAATGTTGGAGCCAACAAAGACAGTGTTGACCGCGCCGATGATTATGTCGCTGGCATTGCATGTTTCAGTGACATTGCAGATTACATCACCATCAACATCTCCTCGCCCAATACGCCGGGGTTGCGCGGCATGCAGTCGGCAGATGAACTTAAAATGCTCTTGCAGCGCTTGAACGAGGCGCGTTCACTTCAACGCAAGCGTCCTCCCATGTTCCTGAAAATTGCACCTGATCTTGGCGATGCAGAATTGCGCGACATTGCCATATGTTGCGCTAACGGCTCTGTTGATGCCGTGATCATTTCCAACACGACGCTGTCACGGCCAAACCTGACGTCCTCTCACGCCACTGAAACAGGCGGTCTCTCCGGGCGACCCTTGTTTGAACTTTCAACGCGGCAATTGGCAAAGTTTTACACGTTGAGCGGTGGCCGCATTCCCTTGATTGGCGTTGGCGGTATTGAAGATGGAGAAACGGCAGTTGCCAAAATCGAAGCCGGCGCATCCTTGCTGCAAGTTTATTCTGCAATGGTTTACCGCGGACCGGATCTCATCAGCGATGTTTTATTGAGTCTCAGCATTGCGGCTAAAACCGCTGGTGGACTTGATAAGCTTCGCGGCTCGCGAGCAGAAGAATTGTCTCACCAAATGGGTGTGGGCAAATAACGCGCGAAATATTGTTGCTGTGGTTTTATTGACCTCAAGTTGATCGAGTGCCGCATCCATTGTTCTGATGAGTGGTGCCTGGTTCTGGCCCCCGACAAAAACCAGACTGCGCGAAAACGTAGCACGATGCACAAAGGCCTTGCCGAGATAGGTGCAGCAATCTCGCGAAGACTGACCAGCCAACCAAAATGACATTTGAACCGCATCGCCAAAGGCGGCGTCAACTTGGCCGGTGCGCAATGCATCAAACATGGCAGTAGTTGAGTCAAACGACGTGAGAGCAGAGCGCTCGTAGTAGGTTTCGAGAAAGCGGGCGTGGGCGGAGTTCTTGACAAAGCCCAAGCGCTTACCTGCCAGTGTGCGCACATCAGCAGCGGCCAAAGGCGAGCCGACACGAACTGCAAAGCGACCAAGCGATCGGAAATAGGGACGGGTCAATTGCAGGTCACGCAGCAATACGGGATCCGGTTTTATGCCAGTGACAATCAAATGGCCTGCTCCCGATCTCAGTTCCTGCAACAATTCAGAAAATGGTTTGGCTTTGATCTCACAAGTCAACTTGGCTTCGGCACAAGCAGCGATGGCAAGATCAACGGAAATGCCCTGCAATGCTCCATCAGCACCCTTGAAACTCCACGGTGCGAAATCTTCGTCGGCTAAAACGATTACGGTCGCCGTATTCGTCACGGGTTTTTCCAAATTCGCGACATCAACGTGGCGGAACCCTGGGAAAGGTGCCGTTTCCTCGCCCAAAACACTTGATGACAAAGTCACAACAACCAGAGGTATGGTTGCAACCAAATGTTTCAATCGCTGTAAGGTGGTAAAATCCTTGGTCCACCACTTAGCTGCACATTCTTGTTTGGGGTGTAACATTGATTTTGGGGTCTGCGTGTGGGGTTTGAGTATTCGAAAGCGGCGCGTTCAAAATCGAAACCTGCCTTAAGGGGTAGCTTAGACCAGTTCGTTGAAGTCGCGCAACTTAAAGACATGCCTTCGGTGCCCTTGACATGGCTTGAAAGCGCCATACCGCGCATGTCTGCCGCTGATCGCGATTTGATGCTGCGACACAAAATTGTTCCCTATGTCTGGCTGCCGCACTGCGTTGTTCATGGCGTTGCATCAACAGAAGCCCGCGCTTTGGCTGCAAGACTCGGTCTGCATGTTGTTGGGCGCGTACAAGCTCAGCACTACCGTTACTTAGTTCGAAAATATTTTGCGGCACAATTGTTGCGCACTGCAGTCAGTTCTCTCCGCAACAGTTCGCCTTGGGCATCTGCTCAGCGACGACTGACAACCTATCAAATTGCATTCATGATCGCGGCAATCATGACTGCGGTACTTGGCGCGACAGTTTGGGGTGCCTCATTTGCTTGGGCAGGTATTTATGCTGCTGCAAGTATATTTTTTCTTTTGGTCGTAGGTTTGCGTTGTCTTTGTCACCTCCCCATGCCGCAGGGGCGCGGCGTGGTTGCTCCGTTGCTGAGTGACGAGGCGTTGCCTGTCTACACAGTATTGGTACCCCTGTTTCGGGAAGTGTCCGTTTTGCGACAGCTGATTGCAGCACTGAACTTGTTGAGCTACCCGACCTCGAAACTCGATATCAAAATCATTCTCGAAGAGGGCGATATGGCAATGCACCGATCTGTTGCCGCATTGATGCTTCCCGATCATTTCGATGTCATCGTCGTGCCAAGTGGTTACCCACAGACCAAACCTCGTGCGCTGAATTTTGCCATGCAATTTGCGAGAGGATCATGCGTCACGATTTTTGACTCTGAGGACATTCCGCAACCCAATCAACTCCGACTTGCGGCAGCACAACTGGCGGCGTCATCGGCTGAAGTGGCTTGTTTGCAAGCGTCACTTGAATTTTACAACCCCAACGAAAACTGGCTGACGCGGCAATTTACGGCAGAATATGCGGCGCTGTTTCACGTCATACTGCCAACACTTGCCGCGTACCGCATGCCGTTGTTGCTTGGAGGAACTTCAAATCATTTCCGCACCTCTGCGCTCAAAACCGTTGGTGGATGGGACCCATACAACGTAACCGAAGATGCGGATCTTGGTATTCGCTTGGCACGATTTGGATTCAAGACAGGCATATTGCACAGCACGACATATGAAGAAGCAAATCTTGAGATTTGGAACTGGATGAAGCAACGGCGACGTTGGCTCAAGGGCTTTTTGATGACGTGGCTCGTCCACAATAGAAATCCATTATTGCTGCTGCGCGAACTTGGCCTTGGTGGATTTCTCGTCGTTCAAAGCATGACGCTTGGAATATTCGTCTCCGCGTTGCTGCATCCCCCATTACTGGTCGCAACAATATGGTCGATGCTACCGCAGCAAGTGGCGCTCACCACATTAACACCGCTCGGAAGTTTACTTTCCGGCCTCGGATTGCTGGTTCTGGTCGCGGGCTACACCACAGCAATTGCGACAAGTTCAAAGGGATTGAAGCAGCGCTGGCAAGTTTGGCTGGGCGGGCGTACTGGTCACAATTCCTGTTTATTGGCTCTTGATATCTGGTGCTGCTTGGTTGGCACTATGGGACATCATTGTAGAGCCGCATCATTGGCACAAAACGCGCCACGGGCTCAGCCAAAACTTGGCCCAGCCCGCGGGTTCTCGTTTTACTTCTGGCCGGTGACGGTGATGACGGACGGCCCCAGAATGACGATGAAGATGATCGGCAAGAAGAACAAGATCATCGGCACTGTCAATTTTGGTGGAAGTGCCGCGGCCTTTCTTTCGGCTTCAGCCATACGGGTATCGCGGTTTTCTTGTGCCAAAACACGCAACGCCGTTCCAAGTGGCGTGCCGTAACGCTCAGATTGGATCAAGCTGGTCACAACGGCGCGAACTGTTTCAAGTCCTGTGCGCTTGCCAAGGTTGTCGAGAGCCTTGCGGCGATCTTGCAAGTACGACAATTCGGCAATGGTTAAAGTCATTTCTTCAGCGAGAGGAACAGACTGACTGCCAATCTCTTTTGCCACGCGCGAAAAAGCAGGTTCCAACGCCATGCCAGACTCAACGCAGATGAGCAGAAGGTCAAGAGCATCGGACCAAGCCTTCTTAATTGAGGCTTGGCGACGCGTGATCAGATTTTTAAGTCCTATATTCGGTAAGTAGTATCCAAACACAAGTCCGATCAAAGTCACTACCAGCCGCATGTTCGGTGTAACCCGTTCGGCAAAAACAGTTGAACAGTAAGCAAAGGTCACAATTGCCACAACAATCGGAACGACGGCTCGGATGACAAGAAATGTAATCAGGTGCTTTTCAGACCGAAAACCTGCCTGACGCAATTTTTCGCGCACAGTTTCGGCTTCAAATACCTTGCGGAGGTTTAATCCATCCACCAATTGATTGTAGAGTCCACGATTGGGCTTGTCGCGTAATTTCGCTTCACCGCCACTTAGGAGTGCACGTTGAGCAGAACGAAGGCGATCTCGCTCCTCAACAACACCTTTCATGCGACCTTTCAGTTTATCACTTTCGAAGTAAGGCGAAGCAATTGTCACAACTGTTCCGAAGACCGCCAGTGCTATGCACAGGGTCATCAGCGTTTCAACTTGCAACAGAAGCGAGATAAAATTCGTCATTAGAGTGCGTCGCCTGTCTTAAATCTCAAAATTGATCATTTTACGCATCACTAACACACCAATACCCATCCACACGCCGCTGCCAATCATCAACATGTTGCCCATCGAAGTCTCAAACATTGGAGATAGATAATTGGGGTTGAGCACTGTCAAAATCCCCATAATCGCGAATGGAAGCGAACCGATAATGGCAGCCGACGATTTTGCTTCTTGTGAGACCGAACGAATTTTCTGTTTCATTTTTTTGCGATCACGCAGAACGCGCGACAGGTTTGACAAGGCTTCAGACAAGTTGCCGCCTGTTTTCGACTGAATGGTCATAACAATTGCAAGAAAGTTCACTTCCGACAATGGAATACGATCCACCATACGCTCAATGCCTTGTTCAATACTGATGCCCACGCGCTGCCCTTCGACCACTTCCAGAAATTCGGGTCCAACTGGCGCACCTGACTCAGAGGCAATGATCTTCATTGATTCGGAGACAGGCAAACCAGCTTTTAAAGCGCGTACCATAACGTCGATGGCATCCGCGAAGTCATTCAAGAATACGTTCTGCCGGCGCCTCCGCATGTTTCCAAGAATCCAACGCGGCAAACCTAAAAATCCAACGAAACCTGTTCCCAATGAGACAAACCAAGGCAGGCCAAAGATAAAAGGAACTACTGCAAGTATAATTCCCAATACTGCTGATAGCACCCAGAATAGTTTTACGGAGACGTCGAGACCGGCTTGCGCCATCATCGTACGGAGATTGATTTTCTTTTTGCGCTTCTTTTCTTCGTCGCCAAGTTGTTTCAAGCTGTCTTGAATCTGACGTCGCCGCACATCTTTCTGATCTTCAGAAAAACGCGCGCGAAATGAATTCTGCTTTATGTCTTTCTGACCTTCAGACACCTGCACAATTCGTTGACTGGCTTTGTTTTTGCTGAACATCGGATACAAAACGGCAAGGGCCAAGCCGCCTACAGCTACCGCCACCAAAAACATAAATGCGAGGTTGGTCAATTCTCCGCCGAATTGCATTGCGGATACTCCTGCCTATAAACGAATTAAGACTTTACTTCGTTGCGTGCTTCTGCCTTTTCCAAGGCTTCGGCCAGACGACGTTCTTCATTGTAATAGCGTGCACGATCCCAGAAATGTGGGCGCGCGATGCCAGTAGAACGATGGCGACCAATAATTTTGCCATTGGCGTCTTCACCGACAATTTCATAGATGAACAGGTCTTGTGTAATGATCACATCACCCTCCATACCAACGACTTCGGTAATGTGAGTGATCTTACGCGAGCCATCACGTAAACGCGATGCTTGCACGATCACATCAATTGAACCGCAGATCATTTCCTTAATTGTCTTCGATGGAAGAGCGAAGCCACCCATCGTGATCATCGATTCCAAACGCGAAATTGCTTCGCGTGGAGAGTTGGCGTGGAGTGTTCCCATTGAACCATCGTGACCCGTATTCATGGCCTGCAGCAAGTCGAACGCTTCAGGTCCACGAACTTCGCCGACGATGATGCGTTCAGGACGCATACGCAGACAGTTCTTGACCAATTCACGCATTGTAACTGCGCCTTCGCCTTCTAAGTTTGGCGGGCGCGTTTCCAAGCGAACGGTGTGAGGTTGTTGCAGCTGAAGTTCCGCCGCGTCTTCGCAGGTGATGATACGTTCATCGTGATCGATATAACCGGTCAAACCGTTCAGCAGCGTCGTCTTACCAGAGCCCGTACCGCCAGAAATCAAAACGTTGCAACGGACACGTCCAACGATTTCAAGGATCGTTCCGCCTTCTGGTGTGATCGAATTGAAGCGCACCAAATCGGTGAGTTTCAAACGGTCTTTTTTAAACTTACGAATGGTAAGGCAAGGTCCGTCAATGGCGAGGGGTGGCACAATAACGTTCACACGCGAACCGTCTGCAAGACGCGCGTCGCAAATGGGTGAAGCTTCGTCAACGCGACGACCCACTTGGCTCACGATGCGTTGGCAGATATTCAACAGTTGGCTGTTGTCGCGGAAGCGCACACCGGTCTTTTGCATCTTGCCGTTGACTTCGATGAACACCGTCGAAGCGCCATTGACCATGATATCGGCGATGTCGTCACGTGCCAATAAAGGTTCGAGCGGGCCATAACCCAGTACGTCGTTGCAAATGTCTTCGAGCAGTTCTTCTTGCTCGGCAATCGACATAACAACGTCTTTAAGCGCGATGATTTCGTTGACGATGTCACGAATTTCATCTCGCGCGGCCTCACGATCGAGCTGTGCCAACTGTGTTAGATCAATCGCATCGATCAACGCATTGAAGATCGTGCTTTTTATATCATAGTAGTTTTCAGACTTGCCGCGGCCGTGATCTACTGGGGCAGGCTTGGCTGGCGATGCTGCCGTAGCGCGGTTCTGCGAAACACCAATATCAGGCACAAAAGTCGCTTGGGCAGCAGCAGGTTGCGACGCTGCCGGTGCCGGAAGTGGCACACCTTGTGGTGTTGAATTTTCTGATCTTTTGCCAAACATCCCGGTGGTCCTTTAGTCCTTACGACTTCTTCTTGAGCAATTGAAACTTTAGAAAGCAGGCTTTCATTTTTTGGTTTGGCGACAGGAGCTGATTGACCTGCAATCGTTCCTGCGATGCTGTTGATGATTTCTGATGCCTTGGATTTTGGAGCCACTTCGTGAAGCATTTGACCATTGCCTTGTGCCAAACCAAATGCTGCTGGGTCATGGGGAATGACGGCAAGTGGTGTAACACCAAGGGCCTTCGCAAAATCAGCTGGTGCAATTTCAGGACGCTTTGGTACGCCAACTTGATTGATAATCAAGCGTGGTGGACGGTCATTGGCGCGCGCTGCTTTGAAAAGATCCATGAGGTTCTTTGCGTTGCGCAAACTGGGCAATTCGGGTGTCGCTGTAATGATGATCTCATCCGAATTCAGAAGTGTGTGTTTGATCCATGGTGCCCACATATTGGGTACATCCACCATCACCAATGGAGCGGATGAACGAACAACGTTCAGAATTGCATCAACCGCATGACCTTCAATGTTGAAGTCGCGTTCCACGGAACCCGGACCATTTAACAAACTGAGTTTGTTACCCAACTTTGTCATCATGCGCTCAACGAGAGTTGAGTCGAGCCGGTCAGGCTGATTAAGTGCTTCAAGAATGCCGCCCGAGCCATCCTGATTAAAGTTCAAGGACGCTGTTCCAAACGCCAAGTCCAGATCGGTGATGATAGTATCAACACCCTGTTTTTGCGATGTGGCCCAAGCCAAGTTGTGAGCAATTGTCGACGACCCCACACCACCTTTGGCGCCCAAGAAGGACACGATACGACCAAGTGGGCTTGATTTTGGATCTGTATAGAGGCTTGCAATCAACTCGATAAAGGCAACTGGCGACACTGGGGCAACAATGTACTCTGCAATGCCCGCCTTGATAAGTTCCCGATACAGCAATACGTCGTTGACGTGACCAATGACGATGACTTTTGTATTGGCTTGGCAGACTTCTGCGAGGCGAGAGAGTTCGCCCATCAATTGATCATGGCCGTTGTGAGACTCAACAACCAACACATTTGGAGTGGGTTGGGTCTGATAAACTTGTGCAGCTGCTGGAATTCCACCCAACTGAACTGTGACGTGAGCACGCGAAAGACGTCTGTCGGCAGCTGCTGCTTGCAACACCTGTCCGGTTTGCTGGTTGTCACAAAAGATGTGCAAATCTATGCGCGGCACCAATACGACCGGAAACTGTTCTTGGCCGGCGTGAAGAGTGGGTTCTAGGTTTGCGTTTTGCATGTTACGTCGTCCTGGTGTGATCTGAAGCTGAACTTATTTTTTTTAAGGTGCAGCAGAGGATGCGGCTCCACCTGTGGCGCCTGCGGCAGCGTTTGGTGGCATACGATTGAAAGCTGGAGCACGTGACATGCGACGGGCTTTCACCAAATCATTGGGATAAGCCGCCATCGCGGCAATGTTAGACTGTACCGCACAGCCATGGTTTGGCATGAGCTCGTTGGTTTCAGTTACAACCACGTCTTCCGACCAGTCGCCGCAACCATCAACTGAAGCGCGTCCATTTGAAACTTTGATTGGATGTTGTTTTGAACCACCGTAAGGCTTGAGTGTCTCGCCGGCCGTAAGTTGATCGAGCGCGCAGCCTGAAAGCGGAATCGCGCTTAATAAGAGAAGAGCGATCGCTGTCGCGCGCGGCAAATGTGTCGTCTTAAACAATTTCATAGAACTCACCCTCTGTACTCAATCAACAATGAAGCCGACGTCACCGTGATAGGCCCCTTGAGGATTTTCACCGTTGCCGCCATAAACTTTGTGCAAGCGTCCAAAGAATACAGCTTGCGTATCAGACGATGGGATGAAGCCCTTGTCTGGTGTGGTTAAATTGCCTTGGCCTGTCGGGCTCACAAGAACCGGTGTAACAATGACTACCAATTCAGTTTCTTCCGATTGGAAGTCCTTGCTGCGAAACAACGTGCCTAACACTGGCAGCTTCTTCAGTCCTGGCGTGCCGTTCAAATTCTGGCGTGTTGATTCTTTAATCAAGCCTGCGATCATCATTGAACCACCGCTTGGCATTTCAAGCGTTGTTTCGGCTTTGCGATTGGTTAAGATTGCCTGACCTGCGGGCGTAAAACCTGCAATTTCACTGACATCGGTTGCGATTTTGAGATTGATGCGATCTTCTGACAGAACGGTGGGAGTAAAGTCTACTTTGACACCGAACTCTTTGTAGTCCGTCGAACATGACAAAAGTCCATTGGTGTTGGTTTCGCATGTCCGATTTGGAAACTCACCACCCGCGTGGAACTTTGCTGGCTGACCTGTCATTGCTGTCAAGTTTGGTTCAGCGAGCGTACGCACTAAACCATCACCTTCCATGGCACGAACCAGACCTTCGATTTGCATTCCGTTGCCGGAATAAACCCCTTTATAGCCGCTGTTTGGGGCTGCCAGCGCATTTGCAAATGGATTCACGGACGCCAGTTTGAATGCAAACTTTCCAGCATCAAGGAGAGCAGACAGGTCCACGCCGAATTGTTTCAAAACGTCGCGACGAATTTCAACGACCTTCACCTTCAACATGACTTGGTCTTCACCAGCAACTTGCATGGTGTTGAGCACTTTACTGTCAGATCCACCGGACTTGGCATACTCACCAGCAAGATCCATGGCTGTCTTGGCTTCAAGCGGGTTCCTTGCGATGCCACCCAGAACAATGTTGTTGCTTACAGTGTCTATGGTGATGCGATTGCCGGGCAATGAACGATTGATAAGCTTCCGAACCCCGGTCACATCTAGAGAAACTTCCAAGTCCAAGGACAGGATTTGTTGGCCACTGGCATCGAAGAAGAAAATATTGGTTTGCCCAGCTTTACGGGCAAACAAGTATGCCGTCGTCTTAGAACGAACAACTGCATCAACAATGTCTGGATTGCCGACAATCACGTCGCGTGCCTCTGCAGGAAGCCTCACCACAACTGACTTGTTCAAGCCAATGCGCACAAAGCGTCCTTGGTCTGCATCTTCCGTGGCTGCGAGATCAGAGTCGGCCGCCATTGCTTGCGGCAGTACCGCAAAATTTACTCCAAGCGCTAAGGAGATACTCAGCAGACTTACGGCGAATAGTCCCGATTTCATGTGATTGCCCTTGCGCGATGGGGAGAGTTTCGTGTTCATGGTTTCGTGCTCAGTTGCTCGTGGCATAGGTTTCTTGGCCGTAGCGAACAAATAGTGTGTCGGTACTGCGTTTCTTTGTGCCTGTCGGCGTGCGATACTTTTCCGCCAATTGCGGACCTTCTTCCATGGCACGCCCATCACTTTCAGCAATGGAACGCAAAGCCAAAGACAATTCGCCTTCACTTTCGAGGCGAGCGATGATTTCAACTTGTGTCGGCGTTAGTTCAACGGTTGCGGTTTGACCCTCCTTAAGGGCAACTTCTTCGCCTTCACGCGCCTGACGGAATACTTGGTTGATCGCCAATACGCGGACGTTGTTCAGCACAATTTCGCTTTGAGAAACGTTTGTCCCGCCTGAAGCTTGAATTTTCCGTGTAAGAATTACGTCAACACGATCATTTGGAAGAATAAAACCACCGGCCGATGATTGCACAGTGATACCAACAGATACGGCGCGCATGCCCTTGGGCAACACAGCGCTCATGAATCCACCCGTTTTGGGATCGACAATTTTCTTCTCGTTGACTGTTTCGCCTTCAAACATCGGGATCATGGCCCGCGTTTCGGCAAATACTGTATCAGCGTCGGGCTTTTCTTCCTTGGTGATCATCACATCAAGAACGTTGTCTGCGGGCCATTCTTTCCAAATGATTGTTCCAGCACCGAGGCGTTCACCCACTTGAATATCTTTGGCTGCAACGAGCACGGGAACCGTTTTTGCTTTAACTACCACTGCGGCTTGCTGGGTCGGCTTCTTTGAAACCATGCCCTTGGCCAATACGCCCGCCATCACGGCAGAGCCGGCAGCCAAAGCAAACATCATGATGCGCATCTTACTCATTGTCGTCCTCACAGCGCCGATGGCGCAAACTCAATCAACCCATCTTTCCGATGGAATGGCGAATATTTAGTTAATGACCTTCAAAATCAGTTTACCGCCGTCCACCACGTGTTTGGGAAAGCGATGATTGCGCCCACACAAAGTGCAAAACCGTAGGGCAGTTTTGGTTGTATTTTTTGAATGCTCTTGTCCAAGGCAGATTTGCCGCTCAACGTGCTAAGTTGCCAAAACATTGATAAAACTGACCACAAAGCGATGGCAATCGCGAGCACGCCGCCAGCTACCGCTGTGTATATAAGGAAGTTCAAACTCTGCCCCGCGCCAAACCACAGGCCAGCTGCAGCCATTAGCTTCGCATCACCACCCCCGAATAACCGCAGTGCAAATAAAACATATCCGGCCAAGAAAAGTACGACGCCCGCCAGCACGTGGAGACCAAATTCATTCAATGGCATAGATGTTAGAAAGGCCATTGGGAAAAAGAGTGCGGCTGTAAGTGCAGTCAACCAATTTGGAATCTTATAAGTTGTAGCGTCAGTCATCGCAGCCACAATCATGAGTGCAGGTAATAGAGATACTGAAAGCGTGTGCAACATGTGCGAAGTCCACTCCAAAGCAAATTTGATCCGGTTCAAAGGCATATGTCCCACGGATGCTCTAAAGGCTTGGTTAACCCTGGCGCGATTTACAGAATATTTTTGAACAGCTCTTGGTAACTGAACGTTCACCATTGCTGGTGCATTTTACCCAAAGTTCCACGCGGTTCTCCGCACAATCAATTCCGCAGGTGAGTGATATGAAGAAGTTCGGTTTTACTGCTCTACTATTGAGTGCCGCATTTGCGGCTTTGCCAATTCAAGCAGCGATGGCCGAAAGCCAGGTCCTGACCGTTGAAGTCGACGAATCACAAATTTTGCAATTGCCTTCTATTCCTGGTGCCATTGTCATTGGAAATCCATCGATTGCGGACGTATCGATCCAAGGTCAGAAAATATTCGTTCATGGCCGCGGCTTTGGCCAAACCAATCTCACTGTACTCGATACTGACGGCAATCAAATTGCCAACTTCAGTTTGATTGGCATGCACTCTCAGCCTGCGAGTATTGCGGTATTCCGTGGGCCAGATCGCTTCAGCTACTCCTGCGCTCCAAACTGTGAAGCGCAAGTGCAAGTGGGTGATCAAAAAGACTTCATGAGCCAGACGGCAACGCAACTGAACCGGAAGATGTCTCTGGCGACCGGGTCGAAAGTCGAAGAAGCGGCCCAACCACAAACGGCGCAAGCACCACAATAATTCAATTCTCCCAGAACTTTTGATTAACGACCGATATGCCCAAAAGCATGTCGGTCGATGCGTTTCTGAGCTTTCAGCGTCCCTAAATTCGATAAAATTTTACCTAGTCCGGTAAAAGTTTAGCAATTTAGATTTGCTATGAATTTGTGTGATTTGTGAATCGGCGGGAAAGAATATGAAAGTGCAAGACAATATGACGAAAAGAATTGCACGACAATTGCGTCGATTCTGCGCCAGCGACGATGGTGTCGCAGCCGTTGAGTGGGCTTTTATAGGTCCCTTTTTCATTGCAATTATGATGCTCATTTTCGAATCCGGCGTTATGTTGTTCACAGAATATGTGCTGCAGACAAGCGTGCAAGAGGCCGCGCGCATCGTGCGCACGGGGCAAGCCCAGACTGCCAATATGACGGCAAGCACGTTCAAAACCGAAGTCTGCAAATTGGCAAAATTCGTGTCGGACTGTGAAGGTAAGGTTACAGTTTACATGCGCCCCAGAAATACCTTTACAGAGCTTGCAGCATCTATTCCATCATATATCGATATTGGTCCAGAGCCTGATGCTTTTGGCAATCCAACGCCAAAACCTCAGCCTTTCAACTGTGGAACGGCTAAACAAGCGGTCGCATTGATTGCAACATATGATTACTATTTTTATGTACCGTTCATGAAGGGTTGGGATTTTACATCTTTGGGTGGAGGTGTTTGGTCTGGCTTTGGAAACGTGTTCCAAGGTGATGCAAAGCGCCTTGTTGCTTTCTCAATTTTTCAGAACGAGCCATTTCCCGCCTCTGCCAACGCTTGTGTCCCAGTCGTCGTACCCTGATCGGAATCATCATGTTCAAACGTTTTCTTAAATCTCACGACGGTTTTGCTGCAATCGAATTTGCGCTCATCATTCCAATGATGCTCGTTATCTTTTTTGGATTGTTGGATATCACCAATATGGTGAGTCACAACCGCAAAATCACTTCTGTTGCGGCAACCGTAGGAGATCTTGTCGGGCAACACAAAACTTCTATTCTTCAAGATGATTTTACGGATTACTTCGCCGTGGCATCTCTGATAATGAAACCGGATTCTGACGCTGATGTGAGAATTGAGGTTATTGGATATCGCAAAGTTGGGTCAGCCGCTCCGGCGTCATTTTGGAAAGTGAGTAATAGCAAAGGTCCTGCATGCGAGGGCGACATTTCAACTACAGAATTGAACAACTTGATGGCAGCGGGTAACGATTTGATCGTGGCGCGATCATGTTCGAACTACAACTCACTTACAGCTGGTTTTTTTACTTCGGGCGACAAATCTCAGATCGGCCAAGCAATCATCCATAACGAGCAAATGGTTACCTTGCGGCCACGCGCCTCTCTGAAGTTGGACTGCTATTTGGTCTCAGCGGGCGTATCACCTTGCCCGAACTGACACTCATAATCATGATTTAAGGGGTCTATGGCCCCTTTTTTCTGTCTGGACTGAGACTCAGTCAATCTTGGCTGTATGCCCATTCAGGTTCTTGACGGTAAACTTGGATTATCTTGTCACTCACCGTATTCCTCATTGTTTTGCTTGCCGCGCTGTTGCACGCCGGTTGGAACGTTTTGGTCAAGAGCAATTCCGACCGTCTCGTTTCACTCACTGTACTTCAAACATTTATGGCTTTGGTCGGTGTTGGAATGGTTCTGGTGTTTGGTTATCCCGGACATCATGTTTGGCCCTTTGCCATTGCATCTGGCTTTTTGCATCTCGGTTATAATCTGTTTCTGGTCCGCGCCTATCGCAGTGCTGACTTAAGTGTTGTCTACCCGATTGCACGAGGTACCGCCCCCTTATTGACACTGCTGGGGTCGGTGTTTCTCACACAAGACCCCGTTGATCTCACGATGGGCATCGCCATTGTTGTGTTGGTGTCTGGCTTGATGCTTACGGGGCTTGGCAAGCGTGCGCCTAATGCTGATCCACATGCGCTTTATTATGCGCTCGGCACAGCAGCTTGGATTGCGACCTACACATTGGTGGACGGCATTGGAGCGCGGCAGTCTGGCAATGCACTCGGTTTTGCAGGTGTCATCTTCATTTTTGACGGTTTGTTTCTGTTGGTGTGGGCCTTGGGCTTACGCGGGCGCAGTTTGCTCGCAAGTTTCCGACCGAACTGGAAAACAGGTGCTGCGGGTGCTGTCGCTTCGAGCGCGGCCTATGCTATTGCATTGTGGGCCATGACACTGGCACCCATCGCCAGTGTGGCGGCGCTGCGGGAAACCAGCATTGTATTTGTATTGATCTTGTCGGCACGGGTCTTGAAAGAAGCGCTGAGCTGGCAACGCATTGTCGGCGGCATATTGATTGTGGCTGGAGCGGCCTTGTTGAGGTTTGCATAGGGGGCCTGCAGCCGGCTTGGCTTGCACTGTATTTGTATGATGATTAAGGTCAGTCTCTACACATAGGGATAGAAATCATGCTGCATAAGAACTTCATCAATGGTGAGTGGTTGGAAGGTGCTTCGACCTCAGAAAATATCAACCCCTCGGACATTACAGATGTTGTGGGGCTTTATGCGCAAGCAGATACCAAGCAAACGGAAGATGCAATAGCCGCGGCCAAGGCGGCTCTTCCCGGTTGGAGCAACACAACACCGCAACAACGCGCTGATGTTTTGGAGGCTATTGGCGTTGAACTGTTGGCACGGAAAGATGAAATCGGAAAACTTCTGGCGCGCGAAGAGGGAAAACCTCTTTCCAATGGTATTGCCGAAACCACGCGGGCGGCACAAATTTTCAAATTCTTCGCGCAAGAAACCCTGCGGGTTGAAGGTACCTATGTGGCTTCTGTTCGCCCCAATGTTGATGTCACGATCACACGTGAGGCCGTTGGTGTCGTTGGATTGATTTGCCCTTGGAATTTTCCAATCGCTATTCCGGCTTGGAAAATTGCACCGGCTTTGGCCTATGGCAATACAGTGGTATTTAAACCTGCTGACTTGGTACCGGGTTCTGCCTGGGCGTTGATCGAAATTGCTTCGCGTGCCGGATTGCCAAAGGGTGTGCTTAATCTTGTCATGGGGCGTGGCTCGATTGTTGGACAAACGATGCTTACCCATAAAGATGTCAATGCCATTTCTTTTACGGGTTCCGTTGAAACGGGAGGAAAAGTCGCTTTGGCCTGCGCTGGGCGCGGTGCGAAGTTTCAATTAGAAATGGGTGGGAAAAATCCTTTGGTGGTGTTGGCGGACGCTAATCTGGACGCTGCCGTGGCGGGTGCAGTTGATGGTGCATTTTTTCAAACCGGACAACGGTGCACGGCGTCATCGCGGTTGATTGTTGAAGAAAAAGTACATGACGCATTTGTTGAAAAAGCTGTTGCGGCGATGAAGGCTTTGAAAGTTGATCATGCTTTAAAAGACGGAACGCAAATAGGCCCAGTTGTTGACGCCAAGCAATTGGCGCAGGACGAAAACTATATCGATATTGCGCGCAAAGAAGGGGCAACGTTGGCGTGGGGTGGTGAGCGTTTGAACCGCGACACGAAGGGGCACTACCTGTCACCTGCACTCTTTACCCACACAACAAATGACATGCGCATTAATCGCGAAGAGGTTTTTGGACCAGTTGCTTCTGTCATCAAGGCCAAGAATTACGATGAGGCACTTTCAGTGGCCAACGACACGGCATTTGGCTTGTCTGCTGGCATCTATACGTCATCATTGAAGTTTGCGTCTGATTTTCGGAAAAAATCCCAAGCCGGTATGGTGATGGTGAATTTGCCAACGGCGGGCGTTGATTATCATGTACCATTTGGCGGTCGCAAAGGTTCGAGCATGGGTTCACGTGAACAAGGCCGCTATGCCGCTGAATTTTATACGACTGTGAAGACGACTTATATCACTGCTGTTTAAGCAAGCGTGATGCCGCGTTCGGCAAAACTTTTTCGTGTCGCCGCAGCAGTTCCACCCAAATCAATTGCGCGTGTGGCGGCTTCGATGACTGTTACGTCGAAGCCCAACGCTTTTGCATCTTCAGCGGAATAGCGCACGCAATAGTCGAAGGCCAAGCCGACGCAGGTGACGCTTTTGAAGCCGCGTTCCTTCAAATAACCACCAAGGCCCGTTGGAGTTTTGTGATCGTTTTCAAAGAAGGCGGAATATGAGTCGATTGATTTACGAAAGCCCTTGCGGATGATGAGTTCCCCATGGGGTACGTCAAGGCTGCCGTGAAACTTTGCGCCATTAGACCCAATGATGCAGTGATCGGGCCACAAGGTTTGTGGGCCATAGGGCATTTCGATTTGCGTGAACGGCTTCAGCGCCTTTGTGTTGTGATGCAAATGACGAATGATTTTCGGGGTGCCAGTCTTGGGTGAGAATGACGTGAGCAAACTCATTGCCCAGCTTGTTCACCAAAGGCACGATGTCATGGCCACCATTCACGGCCAGTTTTCCGCCGGGACAGAAATCATTCTGAACATCGATGATGATAAGGGCGTGGTTTTTTTTCATGCCCAGTCCTTGGCATTTAAAGCTGCTGCACACCCCTTAAAGGCTGGGAAAGGATCGGTGATGACGAACAGTGGTATGGGCTTCATCACATCGGCAATCCGGCCCTTGTCTTCAAACACGGCGCGGTATTTTGGTTCTTGCAGCCTGCTCACGATGGATGGTGCAATGCCACCTGCAAGGTAAACTCCTCCACGGGCTTGCACGCCCATGCCTACGTCACCAGCAAGGCGCATGAGAAATGTCATAAAGTGTTCAAGTGTTTTATCTGCATCCGCATCTCCGCCTGCCAAGGCCGCTTTCAATACCTGTTCTGGGGTTTCAAGGCGCGGTGAAACAGCAATTGCTTTATAAAGGGCAAGAAGACCGGGACCCGTCAATACATCTTCCACTTCAGCAAACCTGTCTTTGCCCACCAGTTTATCTTTCAGCGCCAGTTCTTCTGCTGAATTCAGCGGCAAAGTGATGTGGCCCATTTCACCGGGAATTGGCATCCAGCCACCATTTGGCAGTGGTGCACACAGCGCTCCCCCCAAGCCGGTGCCGGGACCAAGCACGGCTTTCAATTGCGGCTTCTTTGATGCGATCCCGCCAATTTGCACGACATCATCTTCCTGCAAATGCGGCAGGGACCAAGCCAAGGCTTCAAAATCATTGAGAAGGCGGAAACGCTTGGCTTTCGCGGCCAGTCGCAGGGATTCTGCACTAAATGTCCAGTCGCGGTTGGTGAGCGTGATCTGTTCACGGTCCACAGGAGCTGCCACGTCAACGGCAGCAGCGGCCAGTTCTGAAATGCCGCGTTTGTCGAGATAATGTGAAATTGCTGTTTCAAGCCCTGGGAACTTGTCGTTCTTCAGAACTTCGACATCACGCACCTCCATCGCGCCCAGATCAATCAATCCGAAACGTGAATTTGTGCCGCCAATATCGCCGAGAAGTGCCAGATTTGTCATACCAATGCCTCTGGCTTTTCACTGCCACAGGTCGCTCAAAAGGGCAACATGCTGGACGGCAGTTTCCTGCTGCTCTAAAGGCCAACTTCGAACGATTCATATAGAGATTCCCGTGACCTCGACAATTCCACAGGAAGTGGCGCGCCGGCGCACCTTCGCCATCATTTCCCACCCTGACGCTGGTAAAACCACGTTGACCGAAAAGCTGTTGCTTTTCGGTGGTGCCATTCAACTTGCAGGCCACGTGCGCGCCAAGGGCGACCGCCGCCGCACCCGTTCTGACTGGATGGGCATTGAAAAGGCACGCGGCATCTCAGTTGTGACCTCTGTGATGACGTTTGAATATGGCGGATGTGTATTCAATCTGTTGGATACGCCGGGTCACGAGGACTTTTCTGAAGACACATATCGGACGCTCACGGCCGTTGATGCAGCCATCATGGTCATCGACGGCGCGAAAGGCATTGAAGATCGCACACGCAAGCTGTTCGAAATTTGTCGCATGCGCGATATTCCTATCATCACATTCGTAAACAAGATGGACCGTGAAACGCGAGAGCCCCTCGACCTCATTGATGAAATTGAAAAAGGTTTGGCACTGAGTGTAGTGCCAATGGTGTGGCCCATTGGCATCGGCAAGAACTTTGCCGGGACCTATGACTTGACGGAGTTGCGCATTCGCAAACTCGAACTCAACTCCTGAAGGTGAAGTTGTGACTGGCGCTGAGGATCCAAAAATTAGGGAGCTTCTCTCACAGAATGACTTCAAAACCTTTCATGGTGAAATTGAATTGGTTGAGATGGCAGGCAATGTTTTCGATCGCCAAGCGTTTCTTGAGGGACATTTGAGCCCGGTTTACTTTGGCTCAGCCATCAAGAATTTTGGTGTCCGGGACCTGCTTGAAGCACTGATTAAGTATGCCCCACCACCACGAGACCAAAAAGCACGGCAACGTGTGGTGAAAGCCACCGAAGAAAAACTTTCAGGTATTGTATTTAAAATTCAGGCCAACATGGACCCCAACCACCGGGATCGTATTGCCTTTATGCGTGTGGCTTCTGGCAAACTTACGCGCGGCATGCGAACCAAAATTGTGCGTACCGGAAAGTCATTGGCGCTGAACGCGCCACAGTTTTTCTTTGCACAAGATCGCTCGTTGGCTGAGGAAGCCTTTGCAGGTGATGTGGTTGGCATTCCAAACCATGGTGTTTTGCGCATTGGGGACACGCTGACGGAAGGTGAAGACATTGTCTTCACGGGCGTCCCTTCATTTGCGCCAGAGATTCTGCGCCGGGTCAAACTGTCTGATCCGATGAAAGCCAAGAAGCTCAAGTCAGCCTTAGAAGAACTGGCCGAAGAAGGTGTAGTGCAATTGTTCACGCCGCTTGATGGTTCAGGTGCCATTGTGGGTGTCGTTGGGGCCTTGCAGCTCGACGTTTTGATATCGAGGCTCGATGCCGAGTATGGTGTGCCTGTAGAATTCGAAACCACGCGATTTGATGTGCTGCGGTGGCTTTCCTCAGATGATGCCAAGAAACTTGATACATTTGTTGATGGCAATAAATCGTCAATCGCGATGGATCTTGATGGTTCACCTGTCATGTTGGCGACATCATTGTTCAATTTGAACTACACGCTTGAACGCTCCCCTGGCATCAAGGTGGCGACAATTAAGGAAATTCACGGTTAGAGGACTCCAGAATGCCCTATGATTTTGACGGCCCGCGATTGTTTGCTTTGCTGCTCATCTTTGCGATGTGGTCGCTTTATGGGCCCATTTTGAATTTATTGGGGCGCGGTACTCTGAATGCGCAGTTGCACGTGGTGCGTTTGCGTTGGATGCGTATGTCACTTGATAGCCACCGGGAGAACCGCGTGTTTGACGGAATTTTGCTAGGGCAACTTTCTGCATCGATGTCGTTCTTTGGTTCCGCTACGTTAATTGTTCTGGCGGGTCTCGTTGGAACGCTTGCTGGTATTGGTGGTGTGCATGCTGCTTTAACGCTGATGGCGTTTTTCCCGCCCATTTCACTCGGACTTTTTACCTTGTACTTTGCATCTCTGACACTGATTATGGCGTTCAGCTTCTTCTCTTTTACCTATGCCATTCGTAAACTTGGCTATACAACGGCTATGATCGGCGGATTGAATGAAGCCCGCAGCAGCAATGCACACTCTCAGGTGATGATCGCGCAAACAGCATTGGTATTGACGGAGTCCGTGAAGAGTTTGAACAATGGCATTCGCGGTTATTATTTTGCCGTGGCCGCATTGTTTCTCTTCGTCGGGCCTTATTACGCCATGTTCATGACCTTGGCGATTGCGGCTGTCTTAATTTATCGACAGGGCTTTTCTTCGGAAGCACTTGCGATTGAACGCTATGTCGACTCGATGAACGCCTTTGAATCCGAGCGCCACGCCAAGGGTGAAACCGTTATTTGAGCGCTGCCGCAGCCTTTGCCAAAGCCTCGATACCTGCCCAATCAGCTGCCGACACCATCGCCTTTGGCGCCATCCATGAGCCACCGATAGTGATAACATTTGAGAGTTTCAAATAGCGGGGTGCTGTGTCAACCGTGATACCGCCTGTTGGACAGAATTTGACCTGTGGAATGGGTGAAGACAGTGACGACAGATAGGCCGTGCCACCTGCTGGTTCGGCGGGAAAGAATTTTTGGAAATGATAGCCCCATTCGAGCAGTGCCATGACTTCTGAAGCAGTTACGGCACCGGGGAGCAGCGGCATATCATAATCTTCCGCGGCGCCTAGCAATTTGCCTGATGCTCCGGGGGATACGGCAAAGGCACAGCCCAGTTTGCTGCACTGCTTGAATTGTTCGGGTGTTAACACCGTGCCAGCGCCAACGATGGCCCCTTCAACTTCGGCCATGATGGCCTTCATTGAGTCAATTGCAGCAGCGGTACGCAGCGTAATTTCAAGTACTGGCAAACCACCCGCCACCAAGGCTTTGGCCAATGGCACAGCCTGCTTCATATCGTCGATGACCATGACGGGCACAACGGGCGCTTGTTTCAAGATGGCTTCAACCGATGCCTGTTTTTTCTTCATCCCCATTTTACTGTACCTCAAAAATAGATGCACCCTGGTCGGCGGGTCCGGCGAGTTTTCTAAAGGCCGCAAACAGCTCACGCCCCGTGCCCCAATTGTTCTTTGAAAGATCGGCAATGGCAAGAGGGCGCGCTGCAAACTCCACCGCATCGACCAGAACTTCCAATGTGCCATTGTCGGCGTCAATACGGATCATGTCGCCATTTTGGATGCGGCCGATGGCTCCTCCGTCGGCAGCTTCTGGTGTCACGTGAATGGCTGCAGGCACTTTACCTGAAGCGCCAGACATCCGACCGTCGGTCACAAGTGCCACTTTTAAGCCGCGGTTTTGCAAGACGGCGAGCGGTGGTGTGAGGCGGTGTAATTCCGGCATGCCACACGCTTTTGGGCCTTGGAAGCGGACGACGGCAACGTGATCACAATTCAGGTCACCGGATTTGAACGCCGCATGCAGCTCTTCTTGCGAATGAAAGACTTTGGCTTGTGCTTCAATAAAGTGGCGATCAGCAGGAATGGAAGATGCCTTGATAACGGCATTTCCAATGTTGCCTTTGAGCACATTCAAGCCGCCAGTCGGCTGAAATGCGTTTTCGACACTCTGCAACACTTTGGTGTCCGCTGAATACTTTGCTGCATCCGACCAGCTTAGACCACCAGCTGCATTCAATTTTGGTTCAGTGAGATAACCTTCCAGACCCGTGCCCATGATGGTTGTAACGTCATTATGCAACAACCCGGCAGTCAGCAATTCACGGATCAAATAGCCCATGCCACCGGCGGCATTGAAATGGTTCACGTCTGCGGTGCCGTTGGGATAGATGCGGGTGAGCAGTGGCACCTTGTGGGAGAGATCGGCCAAATCGTCCCATGTCAATTTGATGCCTGCTGCGGCAGCCATGGCGATGACATGCATGGTATGGTTGGTGGAACCTCCCGTTGCCAACAACCCTACAACGCCGTTGACCACGGATTTCTCATCATAGATCTGCGAAAGCGGCGTGTAGCGATTGCCAAGTGCCGTCAACGACAGCGCTTGCTTAGCGGACGCCTTCGTGATTTCGTCGCGCAGTTGTGTGCCTGGATTGATGAAAGTTGAACCCGGCAAATGCAGACCCATGATTTCCATCAGCATCTGGTTGGAATTAGCTGTGCCATAGAATGTGCAGGTGCCGGGACCGTGGTAAGACTGTGCTTCTGCTTCCAGCAATGCGGCCCGATCTACTTTACCCTCGGCATAAAGTTGGCGGACCTTGGCTTTGTCGTCATTGTTCATGCCCGACGTCATGGGGCCAGCAGGAATGAAGACAGCTGGCAGGTGACCAAAGTTAAGCGCGCCCATGATAAGTCCGGGCACGATTTTGTCACAGACACCAAGATAAACGGCGGCATCAAACATCTGATGTGACAAGGCAATGGCGGTTGAAAGGGCGATGACGTCGCGAGAGAACAGGCTGAGGTCCATGCCCGTCTCGCCTTGCGTTACACCATCGCACATCGCTGGCACACCGCCTGCCACTTGCGCCGTGCCGCCTGCTTCACGCGCAGCTTTGCGAATGATGTCGGGGTAATGCTCAAAGGGTTGATGGGCTGACAGCATATCATTGTAAGAGGTGATGATGCCGAGGTTCGGTCCATCGCCGTTGCGCAGAGCGTCTTTGTCTTCTGGCCCGCAGGCGGCAAAGCCGTGAGCTAAATTTGCACAGCCAAGTGATTTGCGTTTGGGTTGATTGGCGCGCTGCGCTTCCATGCGTTCAAGATAGCGCTTGCGGCTGTCTTTGCTGCGCAAAATGATGCGTTCGGTAACGGCGGCAACGGTGTCAACAACAGAATGGGCCATCGGGGATTCCTTCATGGGCACCAGAAAATTTCAAGTGCATTGCCAGCTTGCATAATAGCGCGAATAGGCATGTCCATCACGTCGGTTCCGGCTATGGCTTTTTCCAGCACAGCTTGCTTTTTCTGACCTTCGATATGGAGACATATGACTTTTGCATTCAAAAGTGCTGGAAGTGAATAGGTCAGGCGTGGTTCGCCTGCGCCGGGTGCATTCATCGTGAGAATTTTCGCGACTGGTTTTTATATCAAGCGCTTTTGCCAGTTTATCTCCACTTGGGAAAAACGACGCGGTGTGCCCGTCTTCACCCATGCCGAGCACAACAACATCAAGCTCCAAACTGGACGCCATCATTTCATTGCCGAACATGGAAACGAAGCGTGCTGCTTCGCATTGTTTTGGAGAAGCCCCTGCTTGACGAGACGGGCATTTGAGCGCGAATTGTTTTCGTCAACTTGCCGCTCGTCAACCAACGTCACTGTCACCTTTTCCCATGTAATGGGTTCACGTGACAGATGTTCAAAAAACAATGCGGGCGTTGTACCACCAGACACCGCAAGCGTTGCCGCGCCTTTTCGCGAAATACTGCGTGATAAAGCGCGGGCAATGCGGTCAGCCAAGCTGCTTGCGAGTTCCTCGCGATTGTTGAAATCATGACGCGCTTCAATCACAGGGCAGATTCCTGCCATGTGTTACCGTCGCGCTCAATCAATGCGACAGACGCGGCTGGCCCCCATGTGCCAGCGGTATATGGTTTAGGTACGTCGTTTGAGGATTTCCAATATTCAAGAATGGGGTCAATCCATTTCCAAGCTGCTGCGACTTCATCGCGACGCATGAAAAGTGTTTGATTGCCGCGCACCACATCCATCAAAAGCCGTTCGTAGGCGTCAGGATTGCGCACGCTGAAGGCTTCGGCAAAACTCATGTCCAAAGGTACGTGCTGCAGGCGCATGCCGCCAGGGCCTGGATCTTTGATCATCAGCCAGAGTTTGACGCCTTCATCCGGTTGAAGGCGGATGACCAAGCGGTTGGGCGAAATCTGTCCTGCTGATTTGTCAAACATGGAGTGTGGTACGGACTTAAACTCAACGACGATTTCGGAAACGCGAGATGGCAGACGCTTTCCGGTGCGCAAATAAAACGGCACGCCGTTCCAGCGCCACGAGCCAATCTCGGCCTTCAAGGCCACGAAGGTTTCGGTAGTTGAGTTAGTCATTACCGAGTTCTTCCAAGTAGCCCGGCACCGGACCTTCTGACGACGCACCTGATCGATACTGACCACGTACAATGTGTTGGTCCAACTTGTCCTGCGCAATGGGCTTCAGTGCCTTCAGCACTTTCAGTTTTTCATCGCGCACGGCATCGGCATCCATGGATGAAGGTGGCTCCATCGCAACGAGGCAGAGAAGTTGCAGAATATGATTCTGCACCATGTCTCGCAAAGCACCAGACGTATCGTAGTAACCGGCACGCCCTTCAACACCCAGCGTCTCCGAAACAGTAATTTGCACGTGGTCGATGTGGGCTGAATTCCAAACGGGTTCGAACAGCAAATTTGCGAAAGCGCAATGCCATCAAATTCTGCACAGTTTCTTTGCCGAGATAATGATCGATACGATAAATAGCAGGTTCGGGAAAAACTTTGCCGATGGCAGTGTTGGTGGCTTCTGCTGACTCACCACTTTTGCCCAATGGCTTTTCAACGACAACGCGCGATTTTGCCGTCACAAGATTGTGCGACCCTAGTCGCTCACAAATTGAACCAAAGAGGTCCGGTCCAACCGCGAGATAAAATACACGCACCACTTCTTTGCGATCGGCAAGTTCTTGTTCCAACGCAACCCAGCCATCATCCTTGGCTGCTTCGGCTGCATGGTAAGAAAGTCGGTTCAGGAACCGCTCAATCACTTCCGGCGCTGCCTTCATGAATTTGGCGTGGCTATCAATTGCCTTTGCTGCAAAGTCCCGGAATTCCTGCTGCGACATTGCGCGGCGCGACGTACCAATGATGCAGGCGCCGTCGGGGATTTGTCCTTGCTCGTCGCGGTGGAAGAGCGCTGGCAACAATTTGCGCTGGGCCAAATCGCCGGTTGCGCCAAATATGATGAGGTCGAAGTCTTCGACAGGAATGATGCGTGTTGTCATAACGGTCAAATACACGCCATGAGCGACAATTACAATAAATCTAGTCAAGTGATTTATTGCCATTCACCGCGCGCATGGCTAAGGTTCTTAAAAATTGCCGGGAGAAAAAGAATGATTTTATGTTGTGGCGAAGCGCTGATTGACATGTTGCCCCGGAAAAGTGCTGATGGGGCGGATGTCTACCAACCGTTCAATGGTGGTTCGGTCTATAACACCGCTATTGCCTTGGCGCGCCTTGACACGCCAACAGGTTTCTTCGCTGGCATATCGACAGATTTTTTTGGCGACAGTTTAACTGAAGGACTGAAGCAGGCTGGCGTTTCGACGAAGTATATTCGTCGCAAAAATTTGCATACAACACTCGCACTGGTGAAACTTACTGATGGCCATGCGCGCTATTCGTTTATTGACGAAGGATCGGCTGGCCGCATGCTGGAGAAGCGTGACATTCCAAAACTTTCAAAGTCGATTACGACTTTGCATTTTGGTTCGATCTCCTTGATCCCGGAACCATCAGGCGGCACTTACGAGGCCTTGCTGAAAAAGGCGTCTAAATCTCATGTCATTTCGCTTGATCCTAACATTCGTCCGACCGTGATCAAGGATAAGAAAAAACACTTGGCGCGTTTGAAGCGGTTGATTGCCAAAGCCGATCTAGTGAAAATTTCGGATGAGGATGTCGCCTTCATGACGGGGAAACAGGATTTCGCTAAAACTGCGAAGGCGTGGTTGAAACTGGGTGTTAAAATTGTTGCGATTACGCGCGGTGGTGAAGGCGTTGAAGTGTTCACCAAGAAGCATTCATTGTCTTTGGCCGCGCCAAAGGTAAAAGTTGCCGACACCGTGGGGGCTGGCGATACATTCACGGCGGGTTTTTTGACCTATCTCAATCGCAATGCCCTGCTCACGAAGAAGGCCATGGTGAGTATTGAAGCGACACAGTTGATGCATGCTGCAGAGTTTGCCATGAAGTGCGCCGCTGTAACGGTTTCACGGCAAGGCGCTGATCCACCGTGGGCGCGTGAAGTTTAGATTTCGACTTTCTGTGACATAGGCTAGACGGGATTCAACTATGGAATTTCCTGTTGATCTTGTTATCCCTGAATTGAGAGCTTCACTCACTACAAGTACTTGTGCGGTGTTGGTTGCCGAACCTGGGGCTGGTAAAACAACGCGGGTGCCTTTGGCGTTGATCAACGAAACATGGCTTCAGGGGAAGCGCATTGTGATGCTGGAGCCTCGTCGCTTGGCAGCGCGGGCAGCAGCCAAGCGCATGGCGGATACCTTGGGGGAAGTTGTCGGCGAGACTGTGGGCTACACCGTTCGATTGGAACGCAAGGTGTCTGCACGCACCCGCATTGAAGTGGTGACCGAAGGCATTTTGACCAGACGGTTGCAACAGGACCCCGAACTGAGAGACACGGGTGTTTTGATTTTCGACGAATTCCATGAACGTTCGTTGGATGGGGATTTGGGCTTGGCCTTGGCGCTTGATGTGCAGCGCGGCCTTCGTGATGATCTTAAAATCATTGTGATGTCAGCAACCTTGGATGCGCAGAAGCTATCACAGCATCTCGATAACGCGCCCGTCATCTCAGCATCAGGCCGCATGTTTCCTGTTGATGTGCTGCACTTGGAAAAAGCATCGCGCTTCACACTTGCAGACGATGCAGTCAAAGCCATTCGCCGCGTGGTGTCTGATGTCAAAGGCAGCGTGCTGGTGTTCCTGCCGGGCGAGGGTGAAATTCGCCGTGTTGAAGAGCAATTGCTGCGGTCCGATTTACCAGCAAACATTGATGTGCGGCCCTTGTATGGCGCTATGGCTTTGGCCGCACAAGACCAAGCCATTCAAGCCTCGCCCGCAGGGCGGCGCAAGATTGTGCTGGCAACGACCATCGCTGAAACATCACTGACGATTGAAGGCATTGAAGCTGTCATAGACGTCGGCCTGAAGCGCGTGCCGCGTTTTGACCCTGCGGCTGCGATGACCTCGTTAGAAACTGTTCGCGTCAGTCAAGCCTCAGCAGAGCAGCGCAAAGGTCGTGCCGGGCGTCTAGGACCGGGGCGGTGTTATCGCTTGTGGCCTGAAGCCGAAACGCGAGCACTTGCGGCCCATGATGAACCGGAAATTCGCTCTGCGGATTTATCGGGTTTGGTTTTGGAAATGGCCCGTTGGGGTGTTACCACCGTTGACGGTTTGCCGTGGTATGAAATGCCGCCGAAAGCAGCCTTTGGGCAAGCGCAAGATTTGCTGAAACGACTTTCAGCACTCGACCACGAAAACCGCATTACCACGCACGGTCGCATGATGGCAGGCTTGCCGCTGCACCCGCGCTTGGCGCATATGGTGATTGCCGGGCAGGCTTTGGGTGCTGGCCAATCAGCAGCGGAGATTGCAGCTCTATTGTCAGAACGAGATGGTGCCGCGCGGGATGCTCCGATTGACGTGGAACAGCGTTTGATGATGTTGCGGGGGCCAGCGAAAGAGCGTTGGAAGCAAACCGTGCGGCAGATTAAAGATCAGGCTGCTTTGAAAGACGACACAGCAGAGGTGCCGCATGGTGTGCTTCTTGCCCTTGCTTATCCTGATCGCATCGGCCGTAAGCGTAGCGGGCGTTTCCAATTGTCGGGCGGTGGAGGTGCTGTGCTGCCTGAGCATGATGCTCTCAACAAATCCGAATGGATTGTCGTGGCCACTCTTGATGGCGCAGCGGGTGACGGCAAGGCACGGCTTGCCGCGGCTTTGACAGATCGGGAGATTGAGAAATACTTCACTGATCTGATCGTTGAGTCAGAAGGTGTATTTTGGGACGCCAAGGCCAATGCCGTAAAAGCAGGACTGACGCGCAAGCTGGGTGCCATTGTGTTGCAGGAAAAACCTGCACAAAATATCGACCCCTCGCAAACGGCTGCCGCGATGTTGGAGGGTGTGAAGCTGATGGGGCTTTCAGCACTGCCTTGGACAGAAGCTGCGCGCGGCTTTCAAGCGCGGATAAAATTTCTTGCGCGCGTGATGCCAGATCTCGCACTGCCAGACCTGAGTGACGATGCGTCTGTCAGCACAATGCCGGAGAATGGTTGTTACCTTACCTCGAAGGCATGATGCGCAAGGTCGATTTGGCAAGGCTTGATATGCTGCAAATCCTGCAAAGTCTGGCGCCAAGCGACGTGCTGCGCCGCATCGAGAAGTTAGCACCTTTGCGCATGACGGTGCCAGGTGGCGGCAGTTACCGCATCGACTATGAGGTTGAAGGCGACCCCGTGCTGAGTGTGCGCCTGCAGGAAATGTTCGGCATGCAGTCAGCCCCACAAGTGGCCGATGGGCGGGCGCGCTTAAAAATCATCATGCTGTCCCCCGGCATGAAGCCCGTGGCCGTCACACAATCACTGGAAACCTTTTGGGTCCAAGGCTACCCCGATGTGCGCAAAGACATGCGGGGCCGCTACCCCAAACACCTGTGGCCGGAAGACCCGCTGACGGCAACAGCCGTTGCGCCAAGACGGTTGCGGTAATACCCACACTTGACCACGTGGCTTAGCCCTGCCAAACACCGCGCCAAATGACAGATCTTTCCCACATACGCAATTTCTCCATCGTCGCCCATATTGACCACGGCAAATCGACCCTCGCTGATCGCTTGATCCAGCTCACGGGGGCTGTTGCTGACCGGGACATGCAGGACCAGATTTTGGACTCGATGGATTTGGAGCGGGAACGCGGCATTACCATCAAGGCCAACACCGTGCGCCTCGACTACAAGGCCAAGGACGGCAAAGATTATGTGTTGAACCTGATTGACACGCCGGGACATGTGGACTTTGCCTATGAAGTCTCACGCTCACTTGCGGCTTGTGAAGGCGCTTTGCTGGTGGTTGACGCTTCGCAAGGTGTGGAAGCACAGACGCTTGCGAATGTGTATCAGGCGATCAATGCCAATTTGGAAATTGTGCCAGTTCTCAACAAGGTGGATTTGCCTGCCGCTGAACCTGACCGGATCAAACAACAGATTGAAGACGTGATCGGCATTGATGCACAGGACGCTGTTTTGATTTCGGCTAAGACCGGCCTTGGCGTGCCGGATGTGCTAGAAGCCATCATCACCCGTTTGCCTGCCCCCAAGGGGGACCGCAATGCGCCGTTGAAGGCGCTGCTGGTTGACTCTTGGTATGACGCCTATCTCGGCGTTGTGGTGCTCGTGCGCATTATTGATGGTGTGCTCAAAAAAGGCATGAAGATCAAGATGATGGGCTCGGGCGGCAGCTATGGGGTTGAGCGCGTTGGCGTGTCTCGCCCGAAGAAAGTTGTTGTTGATGAATTGGGGCCTGGTGAGATTGGCTTTTTTACGGGTGCGATCAAAGAAGTTGCTGATACCCGCGTGGGTGATACCATCACCGATGAACGCAACCCCACTGCCAAGGCTTTACCTGACTTTAAAGAAGCGCAATCCGTGGTGTTTGCAGGGTTCTTCCCGGTTGATGCCTCAGAATTTGAAGACTTGCGCGAGTCAATGGGTAAATTGCGTTTGAACGATGCGTCGTTCACTTATGAAATGGAAACGTCGGCTGCTCTTGGCTTTGGTTTCCGCTGTGGTTTCTTGGGATTGTTGCATCTCGAAATCATCCGTGAACGGATTGAACGCGAGTTCAATGTTGAAATCATCACCACGGCACCGTCTGTAATCTACAAGATCAATCTGCGGGATGGAACGCATATCGACATGCACAACCCTGCTGACATGCCAGATGTGTCGCAGATTTTGACTATGGATGAACCGTGGATTGAAGCCACGATATTTGTGCCCGACGATTATTTGGGTTCAGTCCTGAAATTGTGCGAAGACCGACGTGGTCGCCAGAAGCAGCTGACCTATGCCGGTTCGCGCGCTATGGTGGTTTATGATTTGCCGCTGAACGAAGTAGTGTTCGATTTTTACGACCGGTTGAAATCTGTCTCCAAAGGCTATGCCTCGTTCGACTATAAAATGACGGAATATATCCAAGCGGATTTGGTGAAGCTTTCCATTCTCGTCAATGAAGAAGCGGTTGATGCCTTGTCGATGGTGGTCCACCGCACACGGGCCGAACAGCGTGGCCGTGTGATGTGCGAAAAATTGAAGGACTTGATCCCTCGCCACATGTTCAAGATTCCGATTCAGGCCTCGATTGGTGGTAAAGTTGTGGCGCGTGAAACGCTCTCTGCCATGCGCAAAGACGTGACCGCCAAGTGCTATGGCGGTGACATCTCACGCAAGCGCAAACTTTTGGATAAGCAGAAGGAAGGCAAGAAAAAGATGCGGCAGTTCGGCAAGGTCGACATTCCGCAGGAAGCCTTTATTGCAGCGTTGAAAATGGACGAGAACTGAACCAAACTCACCTCAGGGGGCTGAGGAGAACTACTTTGAAAAGTGCTTTCGTAAGCCTTGTCTTCCTGTGGACGACCTTTCCTGTTTTGGCGCAGGAGCAAGAAGATTTTTCGACGGCGTTTTCTCGCGTCAAATCAGGCGCCGTCTATAGCGAGAAAATGGGAGTGGATGGTTCTCTTATTTCCGAACGGTATATGCTCACCCTTGTTACTTGCAGCGACGGATCGAAAATGCTGCGGGTAATGCTGCCAAATGGTCCGGAAGATGAAGGCACGACATTCTCGATTGATGGTACCCCCAGCACATTAAAACAAACAAAAGACGGTTGGAATGCGGAGGTTGCGGTCAACGGCAAGCGCATGCGCAAGGAGCTGGTATTGAAGCCGGTGAAAGATCCAAAATCCCTGTACGAGCAACAATTTGAGATTAAGCTCTTAGTTGGCGATATGCTTTGGAATGCCATGCGCGGTAAAACCCCGGAAAAGGCTTTGCTGTTAATCGGCACGGGGGGAACGCCGATCAGTTTGCCAAATGATGCAAAATTCGCCGCCTTTTTGAAATCTTGCGGCATCATTGAACCGCAGTGATCTGGACATAACTTAGAATCGTTCTAATATACTCGAATGAAGACGTTCTCTGACCTGACCGAACAAGAATTACTGGCGCTTGCGATTTCGTCTGAAGAAGATGATGCGCGGGGCTATGCGGCTTTTGCCAATGCTTTGTCGCCCACCTATCCTGCTTCGGCCAAGGTTTTCATGGAGATGTCAGCGGAAGAATTTGTGCATCGGGATTGGTTGACGAAACTCTATCGCGCCAAGTTTGGCGATTTCATTCCATTGATCAGGCGCAATGAGATCAACGGGTTTGTGAAGCACAAACCGATGTGGACAGTGAGCCAGCTTGGTATCGACGCGATGCGCAAGCACGCCGAAGTGATCGAATTGGAAAATGCGCGGTTTTACGCGCAAGCCGCTGCGCAGGCCACTGACCTTAAAGTGAGAGACCTGTTGTTGAAGCTGGCAGCCGCTGAAAAATCACACGAGTCCTTGGCGCGTAAATTGGGTCTCGAACATGTGACCGAAGGCGTTGTGGTTGACGAGAAGGACGCTGAAAAGCGTTTGTTCCTTTTGCAAGTTGTGCAACCTGGCTTGGTTGGCCTTATGGACGGTTCAGTTTCAACTTTGGCGCCTTTGTTTGCCGCAGCGTTTGCGACGGGAAATACCTGGGAGACATTTTTGGTGGGGATGGCCGCGTCAATTGGTGCTGGGATTTCCATGGGACTTGCAGAAGGCCTGTCTGATGATGGCAAGTTGACGGGGCGTGGGCATCCTTTCATTCGCGGCTCAGCAGCAGGCATTATGACGGCGATTGGCGGACTTGGTCACACCCTGCCCTATCTCATTCCAGATTTCCAACTGGCAACCTGGGTTGCAATTGTTATCGTGTTCATTGAACTCGGGGTGATTTCGTGGATCCGCTATAAATATATGGACACACCATTTTTGAAGGCAGCCTTCCAAATTGCTGTCGGTGGCTTCCTCGTGTTCCTTACCGGGATATTGATTGGAAGTGCGTGAGGTCCAACAGCGTTCCGTCTTCCTTGTAAAATGGTTCTGCTGGCAAACGTTCTAGAAGATACAACACAGTTTCCGAAGGGCGGCAGAGCTTCACACCTAATCGTGTGCAGACAATTGGACGATTTACCAATATTGGATGTTCGAGCATGTGGGCGAGGATTGTGGCATCGGATACCCCCTCGTCCAGCAGGCCCAATTGCTTTGCAGGTGATTTGGTTTCGCGCAAAGCTTGGCGCGGTGTGAGATTGGCTGCCGCAAAGAGTGCCAGCAATTGGGGTTCGGTCCAACCGGTTTTGAGATACTCAATGATCGTCGGTGTGTAACCGCAGACCCGCACTAAATCGACAACATTGCGAGACGTGCCGCAGTCGGGGTTGTGGTGAATGACGATGTTCATGACTTGGCTTCAAACAGACCACGTGCAACAAAGACGGCGAGTGCCGCGCCGATGACTTGCGAGGCGGCGAAGGCAAGTACGCACGACGGGGCAATGCCCGCAAAAGTGTTTGTAAAGCTACGTGCCAGAGTGACGACGGGGTTGGCAAAACTGGTAGAGGCCGAGAACCAATAGGCACCCACAATGTAAAGCGCCACGGCTTGCGGTATCAATTCAGCCTTGTGGCGTAGCATTGCGAAGATCGTGAGGACGAGACCGAAAGTCGCTGTGGCTTCAGCGATCCATTGTCCGGCACCCCAGCGGATTTTTTCTGAAATTTGCAGGACAGGCATATCGAACATGGCGTGGGCGAGCAGGACGCCCAGGATGCCGCCAGCAGTTTGTGCAAAAAGATAAGGCGCAATAGACTGTTTAGACTGTCTTGCGGTCGCCACCATCGCCAATGTCACCACCGGATTGAAATGTGCGCCAGAGATTGGTCCGAAGATATTGATCAGGACAAAAAGCATTGCACCCGTCGCAAGCGCATTAGCGAGCAATGCGAGGGCGACATTTCCTGCGCTGAGGGCTTCACCCATGATGCCAGAACCGACGACAGTCACTAGCAAAAGCAAAGTGCCCAAGAATTCAGAGAGAAACTGCTTTTTCATGATCGTCGTTCCTGCAAAAGTTTTATGACAGTTGCAAGACAAGCACTATGCTGCTTCGCGCATGGCTCCGGGTCCGGGGATTGCACCCTTTGGACACTTGCCAGCAATGATCATGCCGAGGACTTCGTCGTGATTGACGTCTGTGGTTTTTGCCGTACCGACAACTTTGCCGTTCTTCATCACACAGAGGCGATCGGCCAAATCAAACACGTCATGCAAGTCATGACTGATCAGGAAGATGCCAATGCCTTCGGCTTTCAATTGCTTGATCAGCTCGCCCACTTGTGCAGTTTCTTGCGGACCCAAAGCGGCTGTGGGTTCATCCATGATCAGAATGCGGGCATTGAAGTGAATGGCGCGGGCGATGGCGACGGATTGGCGTTGACCGCCTGAGAGCTTCGATACCGGCTCTTTGAAGCGGCGGAAGTTGGGGTTCAACCGATGCATCACTTTGCGGCATTCGGCTTCCATAGCCACGTCATCCAAGGTGCCGAAAGATGTTTTCAATTCGCGTCCCAGATACAAATTCGCAGCCGCATCGACGTTGTCGGCCAAGGCAAGGGTTTGATAAATTGTTTCGATGCCTTGCGCTTTGGCATCACGCGGATTGCCGATGGTGACTTCTTTGCCTTCAACAAAAATTTGCCCGGCGTCGCGCTTATAAGCGCCCGATAAGACTTTGATCAGGGTGGATTTGCCAGCGCCGTTATGGCCAAGAAGCCCCACAACTTCACCCGGATATAAATCCAAGGACGCATGATCAACAGCTTTGATGCCGCCGAAGGCTATTGAGATGTCTTTCATCTCGATCAGTGGCGTACCGCGGGCTTTTGCAGGGGCAAAAGGTTGGCGACCCGTGACCGCCAGAGGCGTTTCATGGGTTTCCGTGACCTTTGCCTTTTTGGCGCTTGCTTTTTTGGCGGGGGATTTTTTGATTGAAGCTTTAGCCATTGGTGTTCCCCTTACTTCACACGACGAGAATAAAGTTGATCAAGATAAACGGCGAGTACCAGAACCACACCAACCACGATATTTTGGAATGCGGCTGGCAAATTCAGCAGTGACATGCCGGAGATGATGGATTGCATCAGCAGGGCACCCAACATGGCTCCATAAATGGTTCCGACACCGCCTGCCAGTGACGTGCCGCCAATGACGGTTGCGGCGATGACGTAGAGTTCATTGAGGCCACCCAGCGCATTGGTTGCGGCGTTGAGGCGAGCTGATGATACAACAGATGAAATACCAACCAACAGACCCATCAAGGCAAAGATCTTGACAGTCAGCCATTTGGTGTTGACGCCTGCGAGCTCGGCCGCTTCTGGGTTGCCGCCTGTGGCGTAGACGTAACGGCCAAACTGTGTGCGTGTTGCAAGGAAGGTCATGGCGAGGCCGACGAAGAGCGCAATCAGCACCGGCACAGAGTAGCCTGTGTAATAGATCAGGCCATCTGTGCAGCGCACCACTTGTTCGCCGGCGAGACAAATTGCGTTCCCATCCTTATTTTCGACACCCGGAGGAATGGTGACGCCATTGGACTTGGCGTAGTTCTCGATGAGCTTGAAAGGCCAAGGATAGGAGTTCATCACATTGGTGACGCCCAGCACAACGACACTACCAAGCGCTGCGAGGAACACTTCTGCCCATACCGGGCGCATCGGAAAGTTGAAGCGCTGGCGCTGACGGCGACCATTGACGATGGCAAAGAAGATCGCAGCGCAAACAACAAGTGCGATGGTCCAACTCCAGAACGGTCCAAGCCAGCTGATGGGAATACCGCCACCAAATATCTCATAAGTCTTGTCCATAGGAGCAACGGTTTCGCCCTTGGCAAGATAGAAGGCGAGGCCGCTATAGGCGAGAAGTCCGCCGAGTGTTACGATGAAGGCAGGGATCTTGAGATAGGCTGTCAACCAGCCATTCAGAGCACCCACCGCCATGCCAACAACCAGCATGAAAATGACGGCGATGGGCCAGATGGCAGGGTGGCCAACGCCGAGGATTGGCACTAGTTCAAAAACCTGCAGCACAGCCCCAGCAACGGCCACGAGGCTCAACATAGAGCCAATCGACAAATCAAGTTGGCGCATGACAATCAGCAGAACCATGCCCGTCGACATAATCGCGATTGAGGAGGTTTGTACGAGAAGTGTCCAGAGATTGCGCGGGGTCAGGAATGATCCGCCCAGCAGGCCACCAAAATTGCCGCGCATAATGCCGCTGGCAATATCAAATGCAGCCCAAATCAACAGCAGGGCCACGACCATGCCCAACAGCCGCTCATCAATTTCGGTGGCGCGGAAAAACCGCTTGACCGGACCTTCATTTTGCAGGGCCGGGCTTTGGCTTGATGGGACGGTGTTGGACATGCATTGCGCTCCGAATGATTGGAGTTAAGTGAAAAATACCACCAGAACCGAAACGACACACTCACACGTCATTCCCGCGAAGGCGGGAATCCAGCTTTAGGCAGACTTAAACTTAACTTAGCTGGATCCCCGCCTTCGCGGGGATGACGGTAGCAGTGTAAAAAAGCCGTGCCAAACTTTTCAGCATGACACGGCCCGGTTCGTTCAGGCGCTAAATATTAGCAGCCCGGTACTGCACCAGCAGCCACGCCTGCACAGGCTTGGTCTTTGGTGATGTGACCAGCATCAATTGCAACATTGATGTTGGCTTTTGTGATTGGCGTTGGCGCCAACAGGATCGAGTTCATTTCGACTTTGTTCTTACCGCCGTTGAACTTGGCAACGCCAGCAATCTTGTCCATTGCGGTGCCGTCGGCCAATGCGTTTGCAGCTTCAGCAGCAACTTTGCCGAGGTCCTTGGCGTTCTTCCAAACCGAAACGGTTTGCGTGCCGAGGGCGACGCGGTTGATGGCTGCCAAGTCACCGTCCTGGCCACCAACTGGAATGCCTGCCATGCCTTGTGCTGTCAAAGCAGCAACAACGCCTGAGGCCATACCGTCGTTTTCAGAGGCAACGGCGTCAACCTTGTTACCTGTGGAGGTCAAGCATTGCTCCATGTTCTTCTGAGCATTGTCTGGCTTCCAACCGTCGGTGAATGTTTCGCAAACATTCTTGATCTTGCCGCTATCGATGTCAGCTTTCAAAACTTCCATCATGCCTTGGAACAGGAATGTGGCGTTTGGATCGCCCTTGTCGCCCTTGATGAAAGCATAGTTGCCTTCTGGCTTTGCTTTGCGCACTTCTTCAGCAATGATGCGGCCTACGCCGACGTTGTCGAAGGTGATGTAGAGTGCGTTTGGATCTTCGAATTGCACGTCATAGGCAATCGACTTGATGCCTGCATCGCTGAGTGCCTTGATCGATGGCAAGATTGCATCTGAGTCAAAAGCAACAACCATGACAACGTCTGGCTTCTGAGCGATCAGGCCTTCGATGTCAGCGGCTTGCTTTTGAGCCGAGCCTTGAGCATCTGTTGAAATATAGGTGTTGCCAGCAGCTTCAACGGCAGCCTTGATAGCAGCTTCGTCGGTCTTCCAACGCTCTTCTTGGAAGGTCTTCCAAGACACGGCGATCGTTTTGCCAGCAGCTTGTGCGGCAAAGCTGGATGCGCCGAGCAACATGGCGCCGGCCATCAATGTCATCAGTGTACGCTTCATAATGATAGATCCTCCTGTCACCTCCCCGTTTCTCTCGGACGCCCGGTGTTTCAGCTCCTTGGGAGGAATGAACACGGAAACGTTGGAAGTAGACGTTGATTTTTTAAGATATTTTTTGACGTCCGAAATAAATCTTGCATGACTCCCGATGCGGAGTCAATATGACCACAATAAAAATAATGAGGGCACACCAAATGTGCCCACTTGGGAAGATGCAGGAAAAAGCAGACAGCGAGTTGGTGCGGCGGCAGAACCGCCGCGTGGTGTTGAACGCCTTGCGTCAACACGGGCCTTTGGCGCGGATTGAACTTGGCCGCACCACAGGACTATCTCCGGCTTCCATCACTTCCATCGCTTCACAACTGATTGCGGAGCATATTTTAGAAGAGCTTGAAGCGCCGTTTCCTTTGGCTGCTGCATTAAGACGAGGCCGACCGATCGTGCGCCTTGGCATTACTTCAGTTGCTGCACATGTGCTGGCAGTTAATATCTCGATTGATGCCGTGCGACTGGCCATTGCAGATTTCAACGGCAACATTCTTTTCAGCACGTCAGTTTACACCCCGACCTATAGCGCCAAAGCCGACAACTTTGGCGAAGAAGTTGCGGATGCGATATCGGTGTTTTTAAAAGAGTCAGGCTTTGCACCAAACGCCATCGCCCGCATTGGCATTGCGGTTCAAGGCCTTGCCGACGACAAGCTGGGCACGCTGGTATGGTCGCCCGCTTTCTCTGTCAAAGACATCGCCTTGACGCAGCCGATTTCGAAACGCTTTGGCATTCCCTGCATGCTGGCCAATGATGCCAACATGATTGCAGAAGCTATCCTCGCTGATAACCCCTCGCAAAATCGTGGCACGACAGCAACGATCTTCACAGGCTACGGCGTGGGCATGGGCCTCATCATTGATGGCAAGGTTTATCATGGCGCCACAGGTGGTGCCTCTGAATTTGGCCACATGAACCACATTCCCCACGGCGCTTTGTGTCGCTGCGGACGGCGGGGTTGCATTGAAGCCTATGCTGCCGACTATGGCATTTGGCGTGAAGCCATGGGCCGTCGCGATGATGATGCGCCGCATGAAGCCATTGATGCTGGCGTCATGAGAGCTTTGTTGCAGCGCGCCGAAGCTGGTGATGTGAAGGCCGTGCAAGCTTACGAAAAAGCAGGCGAAGCTCTCGGCATTGGCATTGCGCGTTTGATTGCAATTTTGAATCCGGATCGCATCATCATAGCAGGCCCCGGGCTTTACGCTTCACAAATCATTGAGCCTTCGCTGCACCGGGGCGTTGAGGTTGGCGTCATTGAAGAACTGCGGCGCAATGTGGCAATCGAATTTGTGCCATTTGAAACTGACATGATCTTGCGCGGCACCATCGCAGCACTGCTAAAAGCCGTTGATGGCGATATTGCAGCACAGGGTGTGGCTTTGCGCAGCGGTGTGTTGGAATTCGCGCGCGGATGAGCGGCTGTTACTCAAGATACGATGGCGGAAGGAAAGGGATTCGAACCCTTGTTACGCTTTCACGTAAACACGCGTTCCAGGCGTGCGCCTTCAACCACTCGGCCACCCTTCCGCAAACGTGTGGGCGGGATAACCGATTGTTCCACAAGCTGCAAGGCACGGGCGTGGTTTATTTTTCTGGCAACTGAATCTATGCTGCGGGCTGATTTGGGAGAACTTCAAGGCCAATGGCCCGTAAAGACGAAGATGACGCTGTGCCTGTGGCGGCTAACAGCCGGTTCAAGCTGGAGCGCTTGGCACGGTTAATGCGGCAGGCAGGCCATGGCCAAGGACTGAACCCGGTGCAATGGGAGGCTTTGCGCTACTTGTCGCGCTGTAACGCCCTCTCGCATTCACCCGGTGCCATGGCGCGGTATTTGGGGTCAACCAAGGGAACGGTGTCGCAAACCATCATGTCGCTGGCTAAGAAGGGTTATCTGGCCAAGCAGGTTGACGGCAAGGACCAGCGCGGCGTGATGTTGAAATTGACGGAAGCTGGGCGCGACTTGCTGGCCACCGATTGTTTGCTGACACTAGAAGCTGATATTGCCGACCTGTCTGACAAGACGCATCGGCGCTTCGAACGAGCGCTTAATAAATTGCTGGAGCATGAACGCGTGCGGCAAGGTGAGCCCAGCTTTGGCACGTGTCTTACCTGCAAGTTTTATCGTGAAGCATCTTCTGGTCTTGCAGCCCATTGCATGAAAGTGAACGCCACTGTCTCCGTCGATGAGACGACGCTGATTTGCGTTGAGCATGTGGGGCGCAGTTAGGCAGACTTCGCACCGACTTCGGCAATATGATGTCGATGACTAGGGCATTGATGGCAATGAGATCGGCAACGAGTGCAAGAAACTCTGAACGTCAGAAATGACCGACGACTTTGGATAACACGCCAATTCGTATTTCAGAACGCAACGCAAACGACATATCAATTGGTTTGTCGGAGTCATTAATCGCTGTGATGATCGAATTTCACTCCTGATAAAACTGAAAGCTGAAAGCCCACTTTCGCTCTGGCCCGCATTCAGGTTGCAAATTGGACTTACATCGTTCAACACACTAAAAACACATAATGGGGGTCACAAGATGGGAGAACCATCGCGCCTGTTGCGAGAAGATGTGATTGGAGGTGCAAGTGTTGCAGCTCTCGGTCTTCTCGGGTTTTATGCCACGACGCAGCTCGATATAGGTACGCTTGCTGAAATTGGACCGGGCCTTTTTCCTTGGGCACTCGCGCTCATCCTACTTGTTCTGAGCATTGTCTTAATTGTCGTCACGTTGCGCGGCACACCTGCATCATGGAACCCTGCATTCAATTTCCGCGCGCTCGGTGGAATCATTGGTGCTCTGTTGGTGTTTGCGCTTTTGATGCGTGGCACTTCTATTGGGCCAATTACTCTGCCAGCCCTTGGCGTCACGGGCGCCACACCGCTCGCCATTCTGATTGCAGGAGTTGCAGACAAGCAAACGCGATGGAAACAGCTCGCAATCTTTGCAGTGTGCCTCACCACATTCTGCACACTGCTTTTTCGTTTTGCACTGGGCTTGCCTCTGCCTGTTGCCCCTTGGTTGATCGGATATTGAACCATGGAACTTCTCAATAATCTCAGCCTTGGCTTTTCGGTTGCACTCACATTCCAAAATGTCGCGCTTTGTTTTGTTGGCTGTCTCGTTGGCACACTGATTGGCGTTTTGCCGGGCGTTGGTCCTATTGCAACGATCGCTATGCTTTTGCCCATTACTTATGGGCTTGAACCTGCAAGTGCTCTCATAATGCTGGCTGGGATATATTATGGCGCGCAATATGGCGGCTCCACCTCAGCCATTCTCGTCAACATTCCCGGCGAAGCAACAGCCGTCGTCACAACGCTCGATGGGCATCAAATGGCAAAAAATGGTCGCGCGGGTGCAGCCCTTGGCATTGCAGCCATTGCATCGTTTATCGCTGGTTCGGTGACAACAGTTTTCGTCGCAGCCATTGGCCAACCTCTGACAAAACTTGGTCAAAAATTTGGTGCAGCAGAATATTTCTCACTGATGTTACTGGGTTTGATTTTTGCCGTTGTCCTCGCACGTGGGTCCATTCTCAAAGCCTTGATGATGATTGTGTTGGGCTTGCTGCTTTCAACCATCGGCACGGACGTGAACACGGGCCAAGAACGCTTGACGTTCAATATTCCCGCCCTCGCCAATGGTATAGATTTTGCTGTTCTTGCCATGGGTCTTTTCGGTATCGCTGAGCTGTTGCGCAGTTTGGAAAACCCGGAAGCGCGGGATGTGGTGAAGGGTCAGATCGGCAGTGTACTGCCAAGTCTTGCTGAAATTCGCCAGAGCATGAAGGCCATTTTCCGTGGCATCGGGCTCGGAACCATTCTGGGCGCATTGCCCGGCAATGGTGCAGTGCTCGCCCCTTTCGCCAGCTATGCGCTTGAAAAGAAAACCGCCAAAGACCCCTCGCGTTTTGGTCGTGGTGCGATTGAAGGTGTGGCAGGGCCGGAGGCTGCAAACAATGCAGGCGCACAAGCGGCGTTTATTCCGCTGCTCACCTTGGGCATTCCGCCCAACGCTGTGATGGCCTTGATGGTGGGGGCGATGACCATTCACGGCATTGTGCCGGGGCCACAGGTGATGACACGCAACCCGGATTTATTCTGGGGCATGATTGCGTCGATGTGGATTGGCAACCTTGCTCTTCTCATTATCAATCTGCCGCTTGTTGGGTTGTGGGTGAAATTGCTGAAAGTGCCCTATCGCTTTATGTTCCCTGCTATTCTCGCCTTCTGTTGTATCGGAGTTTACTCCATTAACAACCAAGTGTCTGATGTCGTTCTCACAGGTTGTTTTGGCCTTTTGGGTTATGCGCTGTTGAAGATGGGTTTTGAACTGGCACCGCTGCTTTTAGGGTTTGTGTTGGGTGGCCTGATCGAAGATACCTTTCGCCGCGCCATGGACTTGTCGCATGGATCGATGATGACGTTTGTAGAGCGCCCCATTTCAGCTGGATTGTTGATCTTAGGTGCTGTTGTCTTGGTGGTCGCGGCGCTGCCGTCGGTTGCCGGAAAACGCGAGGAGGCTTTCGCAGAATAAATTTGCAAGCAGGGCCAATGGCGCTATTGCAAGTCACAGGTGGAAACAATCCACCATCTAGAATGAAAAACTAAGCATTACAGGGAGCTTGAATATGCTGAGACGTACTTTACTGGGCCTCACCGCCACATTGTTGATGGGCACTGCTGTGATGGCAGAAGACTATCCAACAAAACCAATTACACTCGTTGTTGCTTTTGCCGCTGGCGGACCAACAGACATCATTGCCCGCATTGTGGCAGAAGACATGTCAAAGACCCTGGGCCAACAAATTGTGGTTGAAAACCAAGCTGGTGCTGGCGGCACCACGGCAACGGCAAAAGTGGCCGCTGCCCCCGCCGATGGCTACACCTTGATCATGGGCCAAATGGGAACGCATGCTGCTGCACCGTCGCTCTATGCAAGTCTCAAATACAATCCGGTCGATGATTTCACACCCGTCGGTATTGCCGGCATCACGCCAATCCTGATTGTGGCGAAGAAAGATTTCCCGGCTGCAAACCTCGGTGAACTCATCACATATGTCAAAGCCAACCCTGACAAGGTAAACCAAGCCAATGCTGGCGTCGGTTCGACCTCGTTCACAACTTGCGTGTTGTTCAAAGCGGTTGCGGGCATCCCCAAGATCAACGAAGTGGCTTACAAGGGCACAGGCCCTGCCTTGAATGACCTTGTTGCCGGACAGGTTGACTTCATGTGTGACCAGATCACCAACCTTGCCCCGCAAATCCAGTCGGGCAATGTCAAAGGTCTAGCCATCGCCACGCCGGAACGTTCTCCTGCTTTGCCAGATGTGCCAACCACAAAGGAAGCTGGATTGGGTGATTTTCAAATCTCCGGCTGGAACGGCATATTTGGTCCAAAGGCCATGCCTGCGGACATTCAGGCCAAATTGGCAGCGGCACTCGACAAGGCCCTGTCGAACCCTGAAGTGGCTAAGAAGCTGACCGACCTTGGAACCGTCATTCCAAATGCTGAAGAACGTTCGCCAGCAGGTATCGCTGCAACACTGGTACGTGACATGAAGCTGCTGGAAGCCCCGCTCAAGGCTTCGGGTGCCGTGATCAAGTAATTCGACCAAAATCTAAAAGCGGCGAGGCGGCAGAAATGTCGCCCTGCTTGCATTGTTTGGTGGATTCTGCTTTATCCGCGATACTTCGACTGAAAAGTTGAGGTTTCCAATCGTCTGGCCAGTAAAGGGCTGCCATGGCGATTTCACGTATCGTTCTGAAAGGACTGAACAAAATGCCCAAAATGAAGACAAAGTCGGCCGCCAAAAAGCGGTTCCGCTTTACGGCCTCTGGCCTGGTGAAGGCTGGTGGTGCGGGTAAGCGCCACGGCATGATCAAGCGTTCCAACAAGCAAATCCGCAATCAGCGCGGCACGATGATTTTGGCCCCGGGCGATGAAGGCCTGGTCAAGATTCACATGCCTTATGCTGGCAAATACTAAGAGGAGCTTGAGATATGGCACGTTCAAAAGGCGGCGTAGTAGCCCGCCGTTCCCACAAGAAAATCTTGGCCCGCGCCAAGGGTTATTTCTCACGCCGTAAAAACATTTTCCGCGTTGCCGTTCAGGCCGTGGAAAAGGCGGAACAATATCAATACCGCGATCGTCGCGCCAAGAAGCGCAATTTCCGCGCTTTGTGGATTCAACGTATCAACGCAGGCACCCGCGAACATGGCGTGACCTACGGACGATTTATCAACGGCCTCAACAAGGCCGGGATCACCGTGGACCGCAAGGTTCTCTCTGATCTTGCAATTCATGATCCGGTGGCCTTCAAGGCTATCGTCGAGAAGGCGCAAGCCGCTCTCGCTTAACGTTTAAGCAGATCATTTATTCCGGGCCTTGAGTGGAGAGTTAAACTCCTCTACTCAGGGCCTTTATTTTTTGATGGTGATGCAATGTCCTTAGAGACACTGGAACAAGACACATTGGCGCAAGTCGCCGCGGCGACTGATGAAGCAGCCCTTGAAACCGTGCGTGTGAATGCGCTCGGCAAAAAGGGCGTGATCTCCGAGCAGATGAAAGCACTTGGTGCTATGGCGCCCGAAGAGCGGAAATCATTTGGCGCTGCGTTGAACGTTCTCAAAGACAAAGTCGCAGAAGCCATCAGTATACGGAAGACTTTGTTGGGCCGCGCGGCATTGGATGCGCGTTTGGCGTCTGAGAAAGTTGACATCACCTTGCCAACGCGGGCTGAATTGCGCGGCTCGGTTCACCCCGTCTCACAGGTGTGGGAAGAGGTAGTGCAGATTTTTGGTGATCTTGGGTTCAGTGTCGCTGAAGGCCCACACATCGAAGACGACTTTCATAATTTTGATGCGTTGAATATGCCGCCTGAACACCCCGCACGCCAAGAACATGACACCTTCTATTTTAACGAGCGTGAAGATGGCTCGCGCATGGTGTTGCGCACGCACACAAGCCCTGTGCAAATCCGTACCATGCTCAGTCAAAAACCACCGATCCGCATCATCGCGCCGGGTCGCACGTTTCGGTCGGATAGCGATATTACGCACACGCCGATGTTCAATCAAGTTGAAGCATTGGTGATTGATGAGACCACCCACATGGGAAATCTCAAATGGGTGCTGCATGAATTCTGCAAAGCCTTCTTCGAGGTTGACGACGTGAAGATGCGCTTCCGCGCCTCGCACTTTCCTTTTACGGAACCTTCCATGGAAGTGGACATTCAATGTTCATGGAAAGATGGTCAGGTAAAAATTGGTGAAGGTGACTCGTGGTTGGAAATTTTAGGCTCCGGCATGGTGCACCCCAGTGTGCTGAAATCCTGCGGGCTTGATCCCCTCAAATACCAGGGCTTCGCCTTCGGCATGGGCATCGACCGTATTGCCATGTTGAAATATGGGATACCGGATTTACGGGCGTTCTTTGAGAGCGATCTCAGGTGGTTGCGGCATTACGGGTTTAAGAGTCTCCAAGTGCCGACGCTTGCGGGAGGATTGTCATGAACGCGCATCTCTTCTCCCCTCCCTCGAGGGAGGGGCAGGGGTGGGTGCGGGCCGCGTGTACCGTAGCTGACACCCGCCCCCAACCCCGCCCTCAAGGGCGGGGAGAAAATAATGAAATTGCCCTTGGAGCATCCATATGAAATTCACCCTCTCCTGGCTCAAAGACTATCTCGACACCTTAGCATCGGTTGACGAAATTGCCGCTGGCCTTCTTGGCATTGGTTTGGAAGTTGAAGAGATTTCCGACAAGACCAAGGCGCTTTCTGCTTTTACCGTGGCCTACGTTCAGCATGCGGATAAACACCCCAATGCGGACAAGCTGCGCTTGTGCGTTGTTGAAACCATTGACGGTATCAAACAAGTTGTCTGCGGTGCGCCCAATGCGCGGACGGGCATTAAGGCGATTATTGCATTGCCCGGCGTCACCATTCCAGTCACGGGCCAAGTGTTTGCGCCTGCTGTTATTCGCGGTTCAGAATCGCAAGCCATGATGTGTTCCGAGCGCGAGCTACTGCTCTCGGAAGAACACGACGGCATTATTGAAGTGCAAGGCGATTGGCCGGTGGGAACAGCTGCAGCAACGGCACTCGGCCTTGATGACCCGATGTTCTATGTGAAGGTGACTGCGAACCGACCAGATGCGCTTGGCATCTATGGCATTGCGCGGGACTTGGCCGCCAAGGGCCTTGGCACGTTGAAGCCGCTCAATGCGCCAACTGTCAAAGGCACATTCGATTCCCCCATTTCCGTGAAGTTGGATTTTCCAGCAGCCGATGCAAAGGCTTGCTCCTTGTTTGTGGGCCGCTACATTCGCGGCGTCAAAAATGGACCTTCGCCTGCATGGTTGCAGCAGCGTTTGAAATCCATCGGCCTTCGCCCGATTTCAACTCTTGTTGATATCACCAACTTCATCACCTTCGCCTATGCTAGGCCTTTGCATGTATTTGACGCCCAGAAGGTACATGGCAATATCTCGGCGCGTTTGGCCAAAGACGGTGAAACATTGGAGGCTCTTGACAACAAAACCTACATACTCTCGTCAGCCATGACCGTGATTGCTGATGACAATGGGGTTGAAGGCATTGCCGGCATCATCGGCGGCATCCCCTCCTCTTGCACCGAAGACACCACAGATGTGTTTTTAGAAGCGGCTTACTTCGACCCCGTGCGCACCGCCACAACGGGCCGGAAGCTCGGCATCAACTCTGATGCGCGTTATCGTTTTGAACGCGGCATTGACCCGGCCTTCACACCAACCGGTGCTGAAATTGCTACACAGATGATCCTTGATCTGTGTGGCGGTGAAGCTTCGCACTTGGTGATCGCAGGAAAAATACCCGATGCAAAACGCGCTATCACCTTGCGCCGCTCCCGCGTCAAACAACTCGGTGGGCTTGATCATCCGTGGGCGGATCAATTGCGGATTTTGCGCGCGCTTGGCTTTGTGGTGACCGATGCAGCGGCGGGTGCCTCCTGCCTCGTGCCATCATGGCGGCCTGATGTGAATGGTGAAGCTGATTTGGTCGAAGACATCTGCCGCATCGTGGGTTTGGAAAACATCCCCTATGCGGAAATGGATCGGCCATCGCCTGTGGCCCGTCCAGTGCTCACTCCCTTGCAAAAGCGCATGTTGGCCTCGCGCCGCACGCTGGCATCGCGCGGTTTCAACGAAGCCGTGACCTACGCCTTTCTTGACCATGACAACGCAGTGCGCTTCGGCGGTGGGCAAAAGTCATTGCAACTCGCCAATGCGATTTCCTCCGAACTCACTGATATGCGACCCTCGTTGCTTGCCAACCTTGTGGCGGCGGCGGGACGCAATATCGCCCGCGGTTTCTCCGACTTTGCGTTGTCAGAAATCGGCCATGCCTATGCGGGCGATAAACCGGAAGACGAAACCTTGCGTGCTGCCGGTATTCGTCAAGGAGCCTCTGCACCAAAGCAGTGGTTGGGTGGCGCGCGCGCCGTTGATGCCTTTGACGTGAAGGCCGATGTGCTGGCTGTACTCGAAGCCTGCGGCATGGCGGCGTCCACGCTTGCAAGTGTGCAAGGTGCACCCGCATGGTTCCACCCCGGTCGCAGCGGCACACTTCAAATGGGTCCGAAAAACCAAATCGCATGGTTCGGCGAAATCCACCCCGGTATTCTGGCCGAGATGGATGTGAAAGGCCCAATCGTCGCGTTTGAGATTGTGCTTAACGCCATTCCGGCACCGAAGCAAAAAGGTACGGCAAAACCAGCACTCGTGTTGTCCGACCTGATGCCATTGTCCCGCGACTTTGCCTTTGTGGTGGAGCCAACCGTGCAAGCCGCAGAACTGCTGAAAGCCGCAAAGGTGCAGACAAGGCACTGATTGCCGATGCGCAAGTGTTTGACGTGTTCAAACTGCCGGATGGAAAAGTGTCGCTCGCGGTTTCCGTTGTGTTACAGCCGAAGGACAAGACCCTCACCGACGAAGAGATTGACTTCACGTCTAAGAAGATCATTGCTGCTGTTAGCAAAGCTACCGGAGCAACGTTGAGAGGGTAACATCATGACACCAGCAACACGCACCGTTCTCAAGGAACTGAAAACCCACGCCAAGGCGGGTTTGCCGGATATGCGCAAGGCTTTTGCCAGAGGCAATCGTTTCGACGAATTCTCGGCGTCGCAATGTGATTTGCTGCTCGACTATTCCAAATGTCTGGTCACTAAAAAAACCATGCAGTTGCTCAACACCTTGGCCAAGGCTGCCGACGTTGAAGGCAAGTGCCACGCTATGATGCGTGGTGATGTGATCAACACCACCGAGGGACGTGCAGTATTGCACACGGCACTGCGCCGCCCCAAATCTGAAATTGTCATGGTGAACGGCCATAATGTCGTCCATGACGTGCATGATGTCTTGGAAGCCATGGCGCGTTTTGCCACCGATGTTCGCAAGAGCAAAATCACTGACGTTGTGAATATTGGTATTGGCGGCTCGGATCTTGGCCCTGCCATGGCCGCACTTGCGCTTGCACCCTATCATGATGGCCCCCGCATGCACTTTGTATCGAACGTCGATGGTGCCCATATTGCTGACACGCTCAAAACCTTGAAGCCTGAAACAACGCTGTTTCTTGTGGCCTCCAAAACCTTCACAACAATCGAAACCATGACCAACGCCAAGTCGGCGCGGGCTTGGGTTGCGGCAGCTTTGGGGGAAGATAAAGTGGGCGAACATTTCGCTGCCATTTCCACCGCCATCGACAAGGTGAAAGCCTTTGGCATTTCTGAAAACCGCATCTTTGGATTTTGGGACTGGGTGGGTGGACGTTATTCCCTGTGGTCGGCCATTGGGATTTCTGTGATGATCGCCATTGGTCCGCATAACTTCTACGAAATGCTCAAAGGCGCACATGCCATGGACCAGCATTTCGCCACCGCCAAGCCTTTAGAAAATCTACCGATGTTGATGGGACTTCTGGGTGTGTGGCATCGCAACGCCTGCGGGTTGCCGTCGCGCGCGGTCATTCCTTATGACCAACGCCTGTTGCGTTTGCCTGCATATTTGCAGCAGCTTGATATGGAATCCAATGGCAAGCGCGTCACCGCCAAAGGTGATCTGGCGAAAGACGATACGGGGCCGGTGGTGTGGGGTGAGCCCGGCACAAATGGTCAGCACGCGTTCTTCCAACTCCTGCACCAGGGCACAACCGTGATACCCGTTGAGTTCTTGATTGCCGCGGAACCGCATGAAAAAAACATGCGCGTGCATCATGATTTGCTGATGGCTAATTGTTTGGCGCAGTCACAAGCCTTGATGCAGGGCCGCACGCTGAAAGAAGCAACGGCACAACTCGTAGCAAGTGGCAAGTCGAAAGAAGAAGCCAAGAGCTTGGCACCGCACAAGGTCTTCACCGGCAATCGTCCGTCGTTGACTCTGGCCTATAAGAAACTTGATCCCTTCACGTTTGGTCGTTTGATTGCGCTTTATGAACACCGCGTGTTTGTTGAAGCGACGATTTGGGGAATCAATGCATTTGACCAATGGGGCGTTGAATTGGGCAAGGAACTGGCCACGGGTTTGCAACCAGTTGTCGAAGGTCGTCAGTCTACGGATGGATTGGATGCGTCAACGGCAGGTTTGATGAAACATCTGCGCGGCTAACAGGCGACGACGTTCACAGCCAAGCCACCTTGCGAGGTTTCTTTATAGCGATCGCTCATATCCACACCTGTCTGCCGCATGGTTTCAATACAGGTATCGAGGTGTACCAAATGAGTACCATCGCCGCGCAATGCCAAAGACGCAGCGGTAACGGCTTTCACGGCGCCAAAGGCATTGCGTTCAATACAAGGCACCTGCACCAATCCACCGACAGGATCGCAGGTCATGCCGAGATGATGTTCGAGAGCGATCTCAGCGGCGTTTTCCACTTGCTCATTGCTGCCGCCCAATGCTGCGCACAAGCCTGCCGCTGCCATGGCCGATGCAGAACCAACTTCGCCTTGGCAACCCACTTCAGCGCCTGAGATCGAGGCATTGTGTTTGATGATGCCGCCAATAGCAGCTGAGGCCAGCAAGAACGTGCGCACACCGTCTTGATTGGCGTTGTTACAATGGTCGAGATAATAGCGAATGACGGCAGGCACGACGCCAGCCGCGCCATTGGTGGGGGCTGTTACGACTTTACCACCCGCTGCATTTTCCTCGTTCACGGCCATGGCATAGACCGAAAGAAAATCCATGACGCGGTGGGGCTGAATGGAATTTGAACCAACTTCAGCATTGAGTTTTTGTAACACATCAGCAGCGCGGCGTTTAACTTTTAATCCACCTGGTAAGATGCCTTGTTGCGACAGACCGCGTTGCATGCAGGCATTCATCACCGACCAGATGTGGTCGAGTTTATCATTAAGGCTTGCACCATGGGCCTGCTCTTCGTTGACGCGTTTCATGCTGGCAATGCTGAGTCCCGATATTTTGCCCATACTCAACATTGTTTCAGCTGAAGCAAAGGGATAGGGCACATCCAGTTGCGGCTGCGACTGCTTGGAGTCCATTGCCGCTTCACGCTCTTTGGCGGTTTGCACAAAACCACCACCGATGGAGAAATAGGTTTCCTCTGTTATTACAATGCCGTTTTGCTCCAGCCGGAACACCATGCCATTCGCGTGGCCTTTGAGGGCTGGTCCAAAATCAAAAATCACGTCTGTTGCCGGGTCAAAATCAAAGGTACCTGCTTTTTTTGATGCCAACATGCGCGCCAGAATATTTTCGATTTGCGTGGGGTCGATGTCTTTGGCGGTTTCGCCTGCAAGCCCTAAAACGACGGCGCGATCTGTGCCGTGGCCTTTGCCCGTAAATGCCAATGAGCCATGCAAGCTCACGCGAATGCGGCCAGAGGTTTGAGTGAGGGAATCCAGAAAAAGCCGCGCAGCTGCCATGGGACCCACTGTGTGGGAACTTGATGGGCCGATGCCGATTTTGTAGAGGTCAAAAACTGAGAGGAACATGATTACACGCTAACACGGCTGCAATGCCATACTGTCGTCCCAGCGCCATGCTGTGGCAGAAAACGTCATGGACCTTCTGTAATGGCATGCTAGGCAGAGCCATGATTTCCGTTCTGCTCGGTTTGGTGGCTGCTCTCTCTTGGTCTTTCCACGATCTCTTGGCACGGCGCTTTGCCGGCGGCTTTGGGCCGTTTCGGATGTCGTTTTGGATCATGTTGGCCGGTGCAGCACTTTTATTGGTGCCAGTATTTTGGCGCGGACAGATCTTTCAAGCCGACAGTTCTTCGGTGCTGATGGCGCTTGCGATGGGGCTGGTTTATGCCTTTGCTCTTGGGTCTTTGTTGCTGGCGTTCAGCCTTGCACCCGTCTCAATCGTCGGCCCAATCACGGCTGGCTACCCTGCCCTTGTGGTAATTTGGGGTTTGGCGCATGGCAGAGTGCCGTCCTCATTGCAATGGCTGGCTATCATTTTGGTGTTGATCGGTGTGTTGATTGTGAGCCGCAGTGGTCATGAGGATGAAACATCCGACAGTGTCACACCGGGCAAGATGCCGTTGGTGATTGCGGCCGCATTGATTGCCGACCTTGCTTTTGCTGCGGCTGTAATTATGGGGCAATCGGCAACGGAGGGACTTGGCGAATATGAAGTGACGTTCCTCTCGCGCTTTCCAGCGGCGGCACTGTTGCTGGTGATGATGTTGAAAGACCGTGCACGTTTGCCAGCGCTCACACATACGGGGCGCGCAGCTATAATCGCAATGGCGGCGTGTGATGTGACAGCCGTAACCGCAATTAATGCAGCCGCCTGGTTTCCCAATCGCGAATTGGGGGCGATGGCGATATCGAGTTATGGTGCCTTATCGGTTTTATTGGCGATGGTATTTCTGCGAGAGCGCGTAACACCCCTGCAATGGGTTGGTATTCTTTGTGTTGTCGTCGGTGTTGCCATATTGGGTTGGCCTGAATGATCAATGCGCCTCGTCCCAGTTCAGTGCAGCGCGGGCATCAACCTGCAATGGCACGGTGAGCTTTAAGACTGGCTCAGGCGCATCAATCATCACGCGCTGCACCAATGGTAAAGTTGCTTCCACTTCGGCATCTGGCACTTCGAAAATCAACTCGTCATGCACCTGCAGCAACATGCGGGCTCTAAGGTTTGACGCTTGTAACGCGGGTAACATACGGATCATGGCACGGCGAATGATATCGGCGGCGGAACCTTGAATGGGCGCGTTAATGGCGGCGCGTTCAAGAAAAGCACGCTCCGATGGATTGGAAGATTTGATGCGCGGCAAATGCATGCGACGACCGAAAATGGTTTCGACATAGCCGTTGTCGTGGGCAAATTTCTTGGTGTCATCCATATAGGTTTTGATGCCGGGGAAGCGCTTGAAGTAAGTGCGTATATATTCGCCTGCCTCTTCACGACTGATCGAAAGTTGGTTCGACAGGCCGAAGGCCGATATGCCGTAGATAATGCCGAAGTTAATGGCCTTGGCACGGCGACGCACCGACGGGTCCATGTCTTTGATGGGAACACCAAACATTTCACTCGCCGTCATGGCATGAATATCAAGGCCTTCAGCGAAGGCTTTCTTCAATTGTGGAATATCCGCCACATGGGCCAGAACCCGCAATTCAATTTGCGAATAGTCAGCACTCACCAATTTATGACCTGGAGGCGCAATGAATGCTGTGCGGATGCGACGACCTTCTTCCGTGCGCACGGGGATGTTTTGCAAGTTGGGATCTGTTGAAGACAGCCGACCCGTTGAAGTTGACGCCATAGCATAGGACGTGTGCACGCGGCCTGTGGTGGGGTTGATATATGTTTGCAGTGCATCGGTATATGTAGAGCGCAGCTTTGCCAATTGCCGCCAGTCCAACACGCGCCGTGCCATTGGCACACCTTGAGCCGCCACATCTTCCAAGGTGTCAGAGTCTGTGGACCACGCACCTGTTGCGGTTTTCTTGCCGCCGGGAATACCCATTTGCCCAAACAGAATTTCTCCCAAGCTGCTTGGGTGAACCAATGTTGAAAGGCGTGCCTGCGAGTTTGTGAATTTCGGTTTCGATCAAGGCTTGCGCCGTTGCAAATTCATGGGACAAGCGCGCCAGCACTTGTCGGTCCACCAGAATTCCTTCTGATTCCATTTGCACCAACACCGGCACCAGCGGGCGTTCAAGCATTTCATAAACACTGACCTTGCGCGTGTTCAAGAGTTTCTGTTTGAACAACATCCACAGGCGCAGTGTGATGTCGGCGTCTTCGGCAGCATATTGCGTGGCGCGGTCGATGGGGACACGATCAAAAGTCACGCCCGTTTTTCCGCTGCCCGCCACCTCTTTGAATGAAATCGGTTTGTGGCCCAAATGACGGACGGATAATTCATCCATGCCGTGACCAACGTCGCCGGACTCAAACACGTAAGACAACAGCATGGTGTCATCGAAGGGTGCTCATGGTGATGCCGTAACGCTTCAACAACAGCATGTCATATTTCAAATTCTGGCCAATTTTCAAGACCGAAGCATCAGCCAACAGTGGTTTCAATAGCGCGAGGGCTGCGTCCCGATTGACTTGGCCTTCAACCAAACCTGATCCAAACAAGCCATCACCTTGGCCTTGATGTGCCAGCGGAATGTAACAGGCTTTGCCGGGTGCTGTGGCCAATGAGAAGCCCACGATGTTGGCCTGCATCGCATCAAGTGAATCCGTTTCTGTGTCAACAGCGCAGAAACCTTGATCTTCCGCGACGGCTATCCAGCGCTTTAAACTTTCGATCGTGCTGACAGTTTCATAGTCAGAATGCACAACAGGAATGGCGCGGAGATAGGCTTCCATTTCGGCTGCAGGGTCAATCTGGTTGGTGTCGGAAACCGTACCTCCGTTAGAGATAATTTCGGACGAGGTGGCTTCGGGCTTCCGCCGGAATGACGACTGCGTTGCTGGAACTTCTGGAAGGCCGCCCTCGGGTGGCCAGTGCTTCACCTCAACTGCGACAGGTTCAATGGCGGAGATATCAGCATCCAAGGCCGTGGCAATCGTCTTGGTGATGGTGGTGAATTCCATGGCTTTCAAAAAGCCGATCAGTTCCGCAGCGCGCGGAACGTCCACCGCGAAGGACCCAACGGGTGCCAGATCCGGCACATGCTTATCAAGCGTCACTAAGCGTTTGGAAATGCGCGCAAGCTCTGCGTGCTCAATCAAATTTTCACGGCGCTTGTTTTGTTTGATCTCAGAGGCGCGCGCCAACAGTGTTTCCAGATCACCATAGGTGTTGATGAGCTCCGCACCCGTTTTCACACCAATCCCGGGAACGCCTGGCACATTATCAGAACTGTCGCCTGCCAAAGCCTGCACATCCACAACCTTGTCCGGTGTGACGCCAAATTTTTCCAGAACCTCAGCTTCGCCCACGGGCTTTTCTTTGCCGGGGTCGAACAAATCAACGCCATTGCCGATGAGCTGCATCAAGTCCTTGTCCGAGGTGATGATGCGGCAAGTGGCACCTGCTTCCACAGCTTCGCGGGCATAGGTGGCGATGATATCGTCGGCTTCGAAATTTTCCTTTTCGATGCATGGCAAATTAAAAGCCCGCGTCGCCTGCCTGATCAGGCCAAATTGCGGGCGCATATCAGCCGGTGGCTCTGGTCGGTGTGCCTTGTATTCAGGGTAAAATTCTGAACGGAAGGTTTTTGAGGAATAATCAAAAATCACCGCCAAATGCGTGGGTTTCGGTCCTTCGGTTTTGCCCTTCACCAAGCCCCACATCATGTTGCAAAACAAACGCACCGCTCCGACAGGTAAACCATCGGAGCGGCTGTTGTATTTGGCGTCTTGGTTTGTCGACTGAAAATAAGCGCGGAAAATAAAACCCGATCCGTCGATCAGATAAAGATGGTCACCGGGCTTGAGGCTGTTTGAGGATGATGTCATGCCCGGCATTATAGGTGGGCTTTGGCGTTGTTTCCACCGGCTTCAAACTTATCCAGTCTGGTCGTTTGAACAGGAACGAAAGTGGCGTTTTCCGTACCACCCAGAACAGCAGCACAGGACCAATGATGCCAGCCAAACTCGACATCGCTGCCAACACGTCCACATTAGTCCCCGGCAGCAGTTTCAAACCCACGCTGCGGGTTGTTGCCATGAACAAGAAGAAGCTCAAGTATATGACAATGGAATTCGCCCCCAGATAACGTAGCGCTTCAGCAAGACCCGAGCGCGCCAGAAGCACTGCCGTTGCAATCACGGCGGACGCACCAGCAAAGCCAAGCATGAGACTCATGACGGGCCATTCTGACATGCCAGACACAACGGCAAGCGAGTGGCCCGTGGACCAAATGTAAAGCAGAGCCAACACCGCAAAGGCATTGCGCTGCCAGAGCTGTTCAGCACCGCGGAACACCAATGGAGCCAACCAATAGCCAGCAAAGAAATAAACATAGCGCGACGCAAATTCGTCAATCACCAACCAGCCTGTGTGCAGCGGCAACATTTCAAGCAGAGCAGCCGCCACAAACACCATGAGAGGCGGCACGTTTTTCAAAAGCTTGGTGACGACGAAGAAAATCGCGAGAAGATAAATGAACCACAGCGTGCCAAAGGGTTGAACAAAACCGAGAGCATAGCTACCCACTGCCGAGACAATGCCGTGTTCGGCGGCAATGCCGGGGCCTTTCATGGCGAACTGAATGGTCATCCAAAGAATGTAAAAATAGGCAAAGTGCAAAACCTTGCTGTCAAGGTAACTGCGCCAGCTGCCGCCGATACGTCGCGCCAAAAACAATCCAGAGATCAGAAAAAAGTCAGGCATGCGGAATGGTTTTGCCCATTCGATGAAATCATGCAGATAGCCCGTATGGCCAATGGCTTTTTCCACCCCCAATGTGGAATGCATCATCACCACAAGGATGATGCAAATGCCCTTGGCATAATCCACCCAGTCAATGCGGGTGGCCGTAAGTGATGTCGCTGTCATCTCTGCACCTGTCTCGGAACGGCACAGGGGTGTCGCTCAGGTGAGACCTCGCAAGCCCATGGCCAGTACTGCGTCTTGGCTGGTAACACTTAACCACATGGTTGCTGAAGTGTTAATGGCCGTTCAATTGGTTGCGGCCCACGGCCATGCCAGCTATAAGCCGCCCACGCGTGCACCCGTAGCTCAGCTGGATCAGAGCGCTGCCCTCCGAAGGCAGAGGTCACAGGTTCGAATCCTGTCGGGTGCGCCAATCATTTCAGATAGTTAGACTGGTTTTTGCACTGCCAAAAAAGTGCTTGTCCGCAGTTTGTCCTCAGAATTCGTTCACGTGCAGTTCCGGGAATGGGCGGGAACTGTTCTGTGGCCCAATGGTTAAACTCACCTTGTGACACTTCATCCACGATCAAAAGAGAAAACTCGCAAAAGAAGAAAACCAGAATCCATTTCTGAATGTCAGGGAATCCAGGGAAAGGTCACTAAGAGCAGTTTCTGAAATTTTTGAAATTTTCAGAACTGCCTGGCTCGGTGCCGTAAGCGCGACGTGGATACGAAGTAAGTAACCTGTACCCTCGATCTTGGCATCGGCCCTCCTATTGCGGGATGCATTCTTGTTTAGTGTGAGAGTGTCAGTCGCTAAAAGTGGCGGAGCGTTGCTGTGTATAGCAACGAATTCCTTTTCAGTTGCGATACGTGCCGGAGCGTGGCGGATGGTGCTGGACCACGATGGCGAGTATCCAACTCAAATGGCAACGACTAAATCGAACGCCGATAAGGCCTCGACTTGGTGGCATTTGCGAATTGCTTTCGAAAGTTGACGGGAGTTGGTGTTAGTAGACAGGCGCACCAACGGCGGAAAGAAACCGAGCATAAATATTTGAAAGTGGGAACTTAGGTATTTGCTAAACCTGCGTCCTCTTGCCATTCCATGCGTGCCATCTCTATGCTTCAAACTCAAAACATAAAACAAAGGGTTGGGGATGGCCTCGGTTGAGATTGAAAATGCTAGGAAGTCCTATGGCAGCCAAGAGGTGATCCATGGCGTGTCCGTTGGCATTACGGATGGCGAATTTGTTGTGCTGGTGGGGCCGTCGGGCTGTGGCAAGTCAACGCTTCTGCGCATGATTGCTGGTCTTGAACCCATCTCGGCTGGCAATATCAAGATCGGCGGCGCGGTGGTGAACAACCTGCCACCCAAAGACCGCGACATCGCGATGGTGTTCCAAACCTATGCGCTTTATCCGCATAAAACCGTGGCCCAGAATATGGGCTTTGCCTTGCAACTGCGGAACATTCGCAAAAGTGAAATCGACGAGCGGGTCAATCGGGCCGCGGAAATTCTCGACCTCGTGCCCTATCTCGCCCGCTATCCACGGCAACTCTCTGGCGGGCAGCGCCAACGTGTCGCCATGGGCCGTGCCATTGTGCGCAATCCGGCAGTGTTTCTGTTTGATGAACCACTTTCCAATCTCGATGCAAAACTGCGCGTGCAAATGCGTGCGGAAATTAAAGAGCTGCATCAACGGCTGAAAGTGACCACGGTCTACGTCACCCATGATCAGATTGAAGCGATGACCATGGCTGATCGAATCGTGGTGATGAATGCAGGCATTGTGGAACAAGTTGGCTCGCCGCTCGAACTTTATGACAACCCCGCCAATGTATTTGTTGCTGGTTTTATTGGTTCACCTTCGATGAACTTGATCAAAGGTAAAATCAAAGCCGGCGTGAAACCCAGTTTTGAAACCGATTCAGGCGTCATCTTGCCATTGGCAAAAGCGCCAAAATCATCCGACGGCATGCCTGCGGTGTATGGTATTCGCCCTGAACACTTGGACATTGGCAGCAAGGGTGCCAAAACCGAAATTACGGTCGTCGAACCCATGGGTTCCGAAACGCAAATCTTTGCGAAGCTTGGGCAACAGAAAATTGTCGGTGTATTCAAGCAACGCTTAAAAGTGCTGCCCGGTGAAAGCATTTCTTTGGTGCCACAAACCGACGCTGTCCACTTATTCGATCTGGCCTCTGGAAAAAGGATTTAGTCTGAAATGCGGTTTCAAAAAATATTCGGTAATACCAAACCCGTTATCGCCATGGTGCATTTTGGCGCGTTGCCAGGCTCGCCCCTACATGACGCTGCAGCGGGATTGGACGGCCTGATTGAGGGTTGCCGCAAAGACTTGAAGGCGCTGCAAGAAGCTGGCGTTGACGCCGTGATGTTTGGCAATGAAAATGACAGGCCTTATGAATTCAAAGTTGACACAGCGTCGACAGCGACCATGGCCTATGTAATTGGCATTTTGCGCAATGACATCAAAGTACCTTTCGGTATCAACGTGTTGTGGGACGGCATGGCCAGTGTAGCACTTGCCACCGCCACGGGTGCTGCCTTTGTGCGGGAAATCTACACGGGCCTTTATGCCTCGGACATGGGATTGTGGCAGACCAACGCAGGCGAGGCGCAACGATACCGCCACCGCCTTGGCCGCAACGATCTCGCCATGTTTTATAATGTATCGGCAGAATTTGCTTCGTCACTTGATGCGCGTTCTTTGCCAGATCGTGCCCGCAGCGCTGTCTTCTCGTCTATTCCCGATGCTATTCTGGTGTCGGGTGCCATCACTGGCGAAGCGCCAGCCATGTCTGATTTGGGCGCTGTTAAAAAAGTTCTTCCGGATACGCCGGTTCTGGCCAACACGGGCGTGAAGAAAGAGACCATTGGTGAAGTCATGAAACTCAGCGATGGCTGCATCGTCGGTTCTTCGTTAAAGGTTGATGGCAACACTTGGAATGCTGTTGACCCCAACCGGGCTGCTGCCTTTATGGATGCCGCACGCAAGGCTCGTGGACACTGAATAAGCATTTGTAAAGTCACAGGCGTTGACAGAATTTGCAAGCCCGGCCTAGTCTTTGTTTGAGCTGAGCGGTCGGGTCTGAATGCCGAAAAACAAGAATCCGTTGCAGTGTAATTGGGAGGAAAACCAAATGAAGATTGATGTCTATAATATGATGATGAACCGTCGCCGTGTCATGCAAGGTGTGGCCGCAACGGCAGCTCTTGCAGCCAGTGGTGGTTTGAATTCCGTTTCAGCGCAAGCGAACAACCGTGCTGCCATTCTCGCGATTCCTGGTGTTGGCAAAGGCCAGCCCACGGATGCTGACTGGCAAAAGGTGGGCGGCATGTGCCTTGAACCAACAAAAGCCAACGTCAAGGAAGGTGAGTTCAAAGGCGTTGAATTAAGCTTCATGGGCCTCAACAACCAGAACGTCCACAACGTGTTGTTCCGTGGCCTGTCGAAAGCCTGGGCTGATTACACAGGTGCCAAGATCAACTGGATTGATCTTGCACAGGCTGACTACAATGCCCGTCTGCAACAATCCATCGCTACGGGAACAGTTGATTTCGACGTCATCGAAATGGGTGCGCCATTTGAAGGCGACGTCTGTGGTAAGGGCCTTGCGTCCGTCATGCCAGATTGGGTCAAGACCCAAATCGATATGGATGACTATGTGGGCTATCTGAAAGCGCCAGTGGGCACATGGGACGGCAAGACTTATCGCATCTCGTGCGATGGCGACTGCCATAACTTCAACTATCGCTCAGACGTGTTTGCCGATGCAGGACTTGCAGCAGAATGGAAAGCTGCTGGCAATACAACCGAATGGGGCGTGCCCAAAACCTGGCAACAGGTCAATGCGGTCACCAAATTCCTCAAGGGCAAGAAGCTCGACGGCCAAGACCTCTATGGCTATCTCGATCCAACCAAGGGCTGGGGCGGATTCGCCTTCTACTTCTTGGGCTCGCGTGCCACAGCCTATGCCAAGCATCCTGATGACAAAGCCTTCCTGTTTGATGCTGACACCATGAAGCCACGGGTAAACAACCCAGCTTGGGTGCGTGCCATTCAAGACGTGTTGGATTCACTTCCATCGGAACCCGCCGACCAGCTCAATGCGGACCCCGGCACAACCGGCTTCCAGCAGTTCCTTGCAGGTACAGGCACCATGCTGTCGTGGTGGGGTGACATTGGCACCAACATCGACACCAACGACTCTTCCGTTATTCAAGGTAAGGCCGCATTCGACATCCTGCCGGGTTCGGATGATGTCTACAACGCAAAGACGGGTGCGTGGGACAAGCTCGCATCGGGTCCAAACTATGCACCTAACATGGCCTATATCGGCTGGGGCATTTATGTCATGGCCCGTGTGGATGCTGATCCAGTGAAGCAAAAAGCGGCTTGGTCTCTGGCAGCGCATTTGGGCGGCAAAGATATTTCGCTCTGGTGCGCGGCCTATCCTTCGGGCTTCCAACCCTACCGTCAATCACACTTCGATGTGGCTGAATGGGTGGCAGCTGGATATAAGGAAAGCTTCATTAAGAGCTTCCTCGATTCACAGGCCAATTCCTACAACCATCCAAACGCTGCCATCGAACCGCGTATCCCCGGCATCTTCCAGTACTACTCACTGGCAGAGGACGAATTGGCAAAGATCTATGCTGGCCAAGCTACAGCACAAGCCGGTGCTGATGCCATTGCAGCAGCATGGGAAAAACTGACCGACCAACTCGGACGCGAAAACCAGATCAAGCTTTATAAAGCTTCACTGGGCGCATGACGAAACACAGGGGCGGCGGCTTTCAACCCGTCGCCCTTGGCTTTGATATGACATGACCGCAACCGCATTCACCGCTGACCGCGACGCTGTTTCAGCCGCCGTCTCTGAACATCGACGACATCAGGGAACCTTGCTGGTCCGTGGTGCGACGATTGCCTTGGCGCTGCTGTTTGCGGTGCAAGTTCTCTTCAAGCTTGACGTGTTGCCGTTTGGATTTGAAACGTGGCGACCCATTTTGATTGCCTATGCCTTGTGGAGCGTGGCTCTCTGCGCGGGCAACATTTTGCGTTTCGGCGAAGCTGGTTGGCGCGCACTCTTCGTACTTCCCGCCATATTGTTCACGCTTGCTTTCGCAATTTTTCCGACCGTCTTCGGCATGTACATCGCACTCACAGATTGGAACCTCCAATCTGCGACAGGTCGCACCTTTAACGGCCTCGACAATTTTTGGCAGTTGATGGGTGACGCTTATTTCTGGAATGCCCTTGGCAACATGGTGTTCTACACACTGACAGTGCTGGTCCAATATGTGATCGCCTTTGGTCTTGCCTTATTGCTCAATGCCGACATCAAGGGCCAAAAGTTTTTCCGCGTCGCGTTCCTTCTGCCATTTATGTTGTCGCCCGTTGCCGTGGGTTGGATGATTGGCAAGTCAATGCTGGAGTTTCGTTTTGGTCCGGTGACCAAGTTGTTGCGCTTTCTCGGGTGGGAAAACCCTTCGCTGCTCACATCACCGTGGCTCGCCAAAACAACCATCGCCATCATGGATGCATGGGTGTGGATTCCCTTCATGGTGATTTTGCTGCTCGCAGGCTTGCAAGCCATGTCGAAGGAAGTGCAAGAGGCCGCAAAGGTTGATGGGGCCACGGGCTGGCAAGGCTTCTGGCAGGTTACATTCCCGTTGATGTTGCCGGTCAGTATTACTGCCATTGTGCTGCGCATTATCTTCCAATTGAAGCTCGCAGATATTGTGATCACCACGACATCCGGCGGACCGGGTGGTGCAACAGACACAGTGTCGAGCTTCATTTTCCGCGAATACAAGGATCGGTCCAACGTCGGCTACGGCACCATGATCGCCGAGGTCTATCTGATCATCATCATCGTTTTCCTGGCAGTTCTGTTGTGGACGACCAGCCGTTACATGCAAAGGTATCGCGATGCCTGAGGGTCTGAGAAAAACACTGATCTATGGTGCGCTGATCCTGTGGACCATCGTTGCGTTATTCCCAATCTTCTGGACGTTCTCGACCACGTTCAAAGTGGCGAAAGACGTGCAATTGGGCAATATTATTCCGTGGGTTGAGTACACTCCGAACTGGCTGGGCCTCCGCGCTATCGGCTTGTCGCCAGATACAATCTTTACGGAGTCAACGCCGCGCGAAGAATTTCTGAAACGCTTCTGGAATTCCATTCAAGTTTCGATTGGCGGTGCGTCTTTGGCATTGGTACTGGGGGCAACGGCGGCCTATGGCTTGAGCCGCTTTCAATACCGTTGGAAAATCTGGAAGAACAATGACATCTCCTTCTTCTTCATTTCGCAACTCATTCTGCCGCCTGTGGTTCTCGCGATGCCATTTCTTGTGCTTTACAAGGAATTGGTGCTGCTCGATTCACTGATCGGAATTATTCTGGTCTATGCCTTGAGCGTGTTGCCCATTGTCATCTGGATCATGAAAGACCAGTTTGATAATATTCCGACAGAACTCGAGCAGGCTGCATTGGTTGATGGCTGTTCGTCATGGGGCGCATTCCTCCGCATCATCATGCCGATTGCGCTGCCCGGTATGGTCGCCGCTTTTATTTTGGCTTTCGTGCTATGCTGGAATGAATATTTCTTCGCAGCGCTCCTCACCAGCACCAATGCGAAAACCTTGCCCGCCATGGTAGCCAGTCAAACAGGTTCACAAGGCATCAACTGGTGGGCTATGGCAGCCTTGTCGTCGTCCGCTATTCTACCGCTGATCTTGATTGGCATTTTCCTAGAGCGTTACATCGTCAAAGGATTGACGGCGGGAGCTGTAAAATAGGTGCCCCGTTGCCAACATCCGCTACTCAACAGGAGCATTTAATTTCGAAGTATACATTTTGATTAAGAAAGATAGGCGATCGACAATCAAAACATCTACTTCCGCCGAGCGCCATTCTTGCAACAGTTGGCTCATCGTTGTCAGCACCGCGCCTGCTTGGAATAGCCGTGTCTGATAAACAGTGTTGAATGTGTGATCCTGTGATGAAATCAAGTCAGTGAGCAGATAGACGTCGAAGCCTTCGGCCAGTGCACGGAGCGCTAAAAACGTGACGTCCGACTCGATGTGGGAACCGGCAATCAGCAGTTGATAACGGCCTTCGCTCTTCATTACCAATTTCAATTCATTGACAATCATGTCAATTGTTGCGGCGTCCAATAATTCTTGATCGTAAAATCTTATGGGAAGTTTGAGTGAAGTTTGCAGATCCGCAAGCCAGTCCAACGACCCGCGATTGGTGGAGGACATCGTCCTTCCAATATTCAAAGCAACGAGAAAACATTCATTCAGCTTGACCATTTTCGTTCAATGTCTTTGGCATTTGAATGTGTCATGGTGCAAAGCTTTTCCTGTTGTTTTTTGGTCGGCTATCGACTGGTGAATACCTCGTCATCGGCAAAGCGCCGCAGAACATTCTCGGTGATCTTTGAGACGTTGTTGTTGAAACCGTTCATGGGCAGTGATCCGCACCAAGCGATGGACCCAACCGAAAACACTGCACCACCCGAGGGGGTTTCATAAAAAGCCAAGTCGGCACGCACGCGGTCGTTCTGGTCTCCACCAAGATTGGGGGGCACGCCGCCAAATTCTTCGTTCACCAACATCATGCGTTGGGTGTGATTTTCAGAACTGGCCAAGCGCAGGATATTTGGGGGTGAGCCGAGCTTGGTGTTGATGCAGTCGATTTCAAGGCCCGCCGCACCCCCACCGATCAGGCCAGTGTCGCCAATGATATCACCTTCAACGCCTTTGAAGATGAAGGCGGCGCGTGGATTGTCCGCATCTTCGGCCTTGCGATAATGCGTGCAGGTATCAAAGCCCATGGCGATGAAGCCAAGGCCACACATGACGTTTGGCGCATTACCAATGCGGCGATACAGGCCGCCCATTTCTCCGGTGAAGGAATGGTAGTATTCGCCGGGCTCGGCCATCCAGGTACGGGTGCCATCTTCGGCGCGGCTGATTTCGATGGCTCCGGGCAGTTCATTGTGGAATGCCACATGCCAATAGAAGCCATTGGCACCAAGATACATCAAGCGGCCGCCATCATCGATCCACGACTTCAATCCTTTCCACATGGGCGAGGAATAATATTCGGGGTGCGTGCCTGTGAGCACAACACGGTAGTCTTCTAAAACCTGCACTCCCTCACGGTGCAAATCTTCATCAGTGATCACGTCAAATTCAAAACCCTTGGCCTCCAGCCAACTCAACAGATGCGTGTCAGCATTGTATTGCCAAAGGGCCGAGCCAGCGCCACCAAGCCATGAATGATAGGCCGATGAAAAATTGAGGACTGGGCGCAGGCGCGACGAATAGCAAACACCTGAGCCATCGGCATGGCTGTCATAAAGTGAACCGCCCAATTCGGGATGGTCGTACATGTAGAGATCGATGTGACCGAATTCGATAAGGCGGCCAATGTGTTGTTCAGCACCTCTCGCCGTGATGTGTTCGGCGTGATTGGCATAGGCCATATAGGACACAGTCGGCGCGAGGAGAGCTATTCGGTCGCGCTTGCCCTTGATGCCGCTGGACCGCTTCTTGCTTCGCACAAAGAAGGGAATATAGAAATCATTGGTTTCTTCTTTGGTGTTTTCGCCGGATTTGATGCGAAGGGCATAAGCGCCGCTTTTCATGTCTTCCGGAACTGTGAGCGTGAGGGAGCGTTCCCATTTGGCGTCGTAAAGATCATCATGGTGAAAATGAATGGCACCGTAATGATCAGGGCGATCCGTCCATTTGTGGAATTCGCCCGTCCAATTCCAACTCTTCATGCCGCGCGCTGGCAGATTGTGCAACGTTCCATGGCAGCCGTGATTGCTGATGTCGGTCGCCTTGGTGGTGGATATGCCAATGGAGAAATCCCATAGGGCAATTATTTTCGAGCGGGTTTCAGCATCAATAGGCCGCACCAACAGTGAAGGTCGTGCCTCCAGTGTGTGAACGCCTGCCAAAAGTGCAGGGCTATCAATTTTGCCATTGTAGTGGTGTTCTGTCTTGCCCGCCGATGACGCAGCTGCGGCAATCAAGAATTTGTCGTTGCTCAAGACAGGCGAAACTGCCAGCGGCTTCGTGATTGTGCCTTCGTCATCCGTGAAGGCGTATTTTACCAATGGTTTAGTTGACAGCGTGACTTGCTTTTTGTCAGCATCAACCGCGCAAGCCACATGATACCACTGACGTTCAAGTAGCTTTTGCGGTAGAGCGATGGACTGAGATTTTGCACCATCGGAAATCGTGAACGTCAGCGTGCCGTTGTCTGTCAATAGCAGCTTGAATCCACATTTCGCCTTGGCATCCCATTGTGAGAGCAGTACTTGATTGTCGCGCTTCAATAGCGTGGGCCAGATGGTGGTAAACAGCGTGAACGAACTGCTGGCATCAAAATGCGCAACGTCAGCCTCCATCCATGATCCAGCGTGAATAGTTTGCTTGCGGCCCTCATAAGTTCCGTCGATAGAACTTGGGATGCTTTGCGATTGCAGACCTGGGCCTTCCGGGTTGCAGTCGCCACAAATCACGCGGATAATCGAGGCTTCATAATTTTGATTGTCTTCAGCAGAAACCATGAACGAAATATCTTCGCCAGGTTGAGCGGAATATCTATCGGGGTAGCCCAAAAGTTTTAGCATGTTGCGTCCCCTGTTTCGGGTTTGTACGGGGAGTTCAATTTTTCACCTGTGTGTTTTTCCCAACTCTGGCAAAACACCTCCCATTCCGCCTCTTCGCGGCTGTGAAAAACCCGATCTGTTAAATAGACAATCGTGTCATCGCGGCTGGGGGGCATGATGCCGATGATCCATTCCTTGAACGCAACCCGTGTCACCAGAATAATTTGATGTCCGGATTTATCGTGGCGCAAGGTATTGAGTACCCGCATCAGGCCGGGGCTGTGATGCCCCACAGGACAGAGCCTGAACTCTTCGATGTATTGCCGGTCTTTATCAGGATCAATTTTGTAAACCATGTGATCACCATGCCAGTGCTGGAGTTGCTTGCAAGAGGTGTAACTGCAAAACATTCAGCGATGCAATTGTCTTGTCCGCCATTGACATAGGTTTGCCGTCGGGCGACAGCGCAAATACGTAAAGCCCGGCAGCCTTGGCACTGGTAATTCCAGTAACGCTGTCTTCCACCGCAGCAATAGAGCTTGGCTCAAGGCCCAAATGCTTGGCGGCTTGCATGTAAGGGAAGGGATCAGGTTTCCCTTTGGGCGCAACATCATCAAGGCTCAGCGACCACAACAGAATGTCATCTAAACCAAGAGCTTTCAAATTTGCGTCAACCACGCTGCGATTGGAATTGGATACGGCGACTTGAGGCAATCCAGCCCGATGGAGGGCTTTCACCGTTTCGACGGCACCTGGCAAGGCCGACATCTTAGTAGGCGTGTGCCGCATAGTAGCTGTTGATCTCATCAATCCAATCATCTCGCGCAACATCGGCGCGAAACCGATTTTTCAACGTCTCCCAAACATCGAAAAGATTGACGCCGACAAAACAATCATCAGTCAAATCTGAAATGTCGACATTGTGGCGTTTGCAAACCGCGAGCAGGGATTCGAGGTGCAAGGGTTCACTGTCAATCAACGTGCCATCAATGTCCCACGCGATTGCCTGAATGTTCACGGAAGTGCTCCGTTCCGCAACTTAACTTGCGCAAGATATGTTTGGCGGAATTGCTTGTAGCCAGCATCATAAAGCGCTGCCAGATCTTTGTTGGGCTTGATCACGTCCCCGTGGGTCACAAATTTGGCGGCACCTTGCCAATCATCTGAAGCGCCAACACCGATAGCTGCCGTCCAAGCCGCACCAAGGCACGAGCCCGGATGATTTTTCAAAAGTTGGATCGGTTGTTGCAAAATGTCTGAGACAATCTGCATCCAAAATTTGGAGTTGGAGCCACCATCGGACGCAAGAAAGTGAGTGGTTGTGTGGCCGACTTCATTCAGTACTTCGACGTGGTGACGGAAGGCATAGCCAAAGCCTTCCAACAGTGCGCGCCAAATATGCTCCAAACCATGATTGAGGCTTAATCCTGAAATGGTGCCGCGTGCGTGGGGATCGTGGATGGGGGTTTTTTCACCGAGGAAATAGGGGATAACGAATACTCCTTCTGCTCCTGGTGGCGTTTTTGCAGCAAGTTGATCGAGATGCTGATGGATGGAAAGTCCCGCTGCGGCGGCATTGGCTTTCTCGCCAGATGCAATCTTGTCGGCAAACCAATTGAGCGCAGAGCCGCCAGAGGCCATACAGCCATTGGGGATATAGTGATCTGGCAATAGGTGATAGTCGAGGAACAGCCTCGCATCTGGTTTAA
>CAWKKP010000001.1:0-359935 GCA_963850355.1 uncultured Alphaproteobacteria bacterium | reverse complement strand
TGCAGGCCGCGTTTTAAGTAAGCCCTAGTGATCTGCCTGTTCTCCCGGCGCAACATAATATCTTTCCTGGCTCTGCTGACTGTTGCTGGAACACTTCCAACATCTGCACAAGACACTCTCGCACCACCTGATTACGTCAAGGCTTTTGATCTTGCCTTCACACCGGGCTTTACCTGGCCGGGTGATGACAAGGTGGCTGTGCCATTTGAGGTTGTTGATGGCGGCACACTCATTCTCACCTCTGGTGTGATTAAGGCTGCCGACCCGTTTCTGCTGACGGAAGATGCTGGCTTCACGCAAAATGTACACCCCGGGCACTACCCCGTTCGTTTTGCCCATGCGCGGGTGCATGGTGAAGCGGGCGGTCGCATAGCTTTTGCACGCGTGGATTTTACCTTAAAGCCAGTTGTTTATTGGCAAATGGCGCAAACGCCAGGTCAGGATGCATCAACGCTGAAGCCCGGTTTCATCTTTGGCTACCCGGTTGATGCTGGCACTGGCAGTTTTATGGATCAGGCAGCCGCCAAAACCATGCTGACAAAACTTGCAGACAGTGAGCAAGCGCAGACCATTACAGACAAATGGATCAGCGATGGTGAAGCGAGTGGTAAAGCCAAAGGCGTACAGTTCTTTTTGGATGTGCCTGTTGAGCCCAACAACATCATCATGTTCCAAAGTGGTTGGGGCGACGGTTTCTATGCTTCCTATTTTGGATTTGCTGCTGATGGATCGGTTGTGACCCTGCTCACTGATTTTCAGGTGATGGACTGGAACTTGGCGACCCTGCCAGAATGAAGAGGAGAACGAGCTTTGAGTGAACACGCGCGCCGTTTCAAACTCATAGTTATGATTATGATGTTTTGTATTCCTGGGGCTTTGTTGCTGTTGGTCCGGCTTTTTGCCTATCAACCCTTTAGCAATCCATCCGCCAGCAACGAACCGAGCTTGATGCATGGTGATTATATTCTCATATCAAAATTGGCCTATCGCAGCAATGATCCGCAACGCGGTGACATTGCCGTGTTTAAACTGACCAGTGACACATCGATTGATTATATGAAGCGCATCATTGGCATTCCGGGGGATCGTATTCAAATGAAAGCCGGAGTTGTCCATCTCGACGATCAAGCCTTGAAGCAAGAACCGATCACGCTTGATCCAATCTTCGCCAAAGAAGCGAGCGTAAGTTTCTATCGTGAGACATTGCCGAACGGCCGATCATACGTAATATCAAACACGATCAATGATGGTCCGGCTGATAACACTGATGTCTATGTGGTGCCAGAAGGGCATTACTTTGCGCTCGGTGATAACAGGGATAACTCGCTAGACAGTCGCTTCCCGGAACCCCTCGGTTATGTACCCAGGGCAAATTTTGTGGGGCGTTATGCCTTACGTTTCTGGAACTCGTCGGGTATTCCGCTCACCGGGCGTCCTGAAGAAATCTATCCGTCGTCGCAATAAAGTCAGTTAAAATTTCTTTTCCTAAATCCCTTGACATTGTTCCTATTATGTTCCATATCACCTCTCGATGGTTTTGGAAGGAGGGATCAGAATTGCTAACTTATCAAATCTGCCAGAACCATGTGCAGCGCCTGCGGATGTTCGTTGAAGTAGCGAGTGTTCCCGGGAGCCGAGGGTTAGACCCTGGAGCACTAATGACTCCAGCGCACTGGAGGCTGAGCAACCCGCGCTGCGAAAGCATGCGCCTCTGCAAGAGCGAACCCTGGATGACTGCCCCTGTGAAAAGCATGGGAACTACGCGTCATCCCGAAATTTCGGCACAAATCGCTGCGTTTCTGCACAAGGCTTTAAGCCAACGCGCAAACACCAACACACACAAATGTTCGAACGGGCTTGAAGCTGGAAGAGAAACATTCCCTCCTTTGATCCTTAAACCACCTTGAACCCCCTCTCCGTCCATCGCGGTCGCGATGTCCACCTCTCTCGCTTCGCGAGAGAAGACGCATTTCCTCGCCCGCTTGCGGGAGAGGTGGATTGCGCATCTGCGCAAGACGGAGAGGGACCGCGCGGTACACTCCAAAACGCAAAAAGCCCGCACACAACGCGCGGGCTTTCACGATTTCAAAATGAAAACAGATCAGCCCTTGGCTTTGTCGCCAACACTCTTCATCCAATTGCCGGACTTTCCACCACCAGCGCCGCGGGGTTTGCCAAAGCCCTGCTTACCGCCACCGCCAAATTTGCGATCGCCAAATTTTGGCGGGGCCTTGTGTTCGACAGGACGTTCCGTACGCGGACGATCATTGTGGACACGTTCGCCGGGAGCTTGCCTGTCACCTTCAGATTTGCGCGCAAATTGCGTTTGATCAATCGACTGGGTTGGCATGCCGACGGGGTTCCATTCTCGCTTTTGCAAACGACCATCAGCACGCACGCCGGGGCGTGGCTCACCATTGGTGGCATGTTGTGGGCCAGCACCTTTAGCCGGTTGACCACGATGATGCGGCTTCTTGGGTTGAGCAGCACCGCCAGCCTTTGGCATGTGGCGGCCACCACCGGACTTGCGCTTGGGCGCGTCGGCAGGGTTCCAACCAAAATTCGGAGCCAGTGGATCAACTTTCAAACCCAGCGCATGTTCCTTGATCGGAACTTGCTGGCGAATGGTTTTTTCAATGTCACGGAGAAGTCCACGATCTTCCGGAATACAAAACGCAATGGCTTCACCGGCAGCACCAGCACGCGCCGTGCGGCCGATACGGTGCACATAGCTTTCTGGCACGAAGGGCAAGTCGAAGTTGAACACGTGGGATACACCATCAACGTCAATACCACGGGCTGCAATGTCGGTAGCCACCAGCGCCAGGATTTTACCATCCTTAAAACCAGCCAGTGCTTTTTCACGATTTGCTTGCGACTTGTTGCCGTGAATGGCGGCAGAACGATAGCTTTCCTTGTCCAGCGCCTTGACAACTTTGTCAGCACCGTGCTTCGTCCGTGTAAAGATCAAAGCACGGGTAATTTGCGGATCACGCAAGACGTCTACCAGCAATTTCATTTTATTGGCGGGGTCAACGTGAATCACGTGCTGCGTTACGCGCTCTGCCGTCGTTGCAGCAGGCTTGATTTCAACACGCACGGGATCGTTCAACAAAGCTGCTGCAAGGCCTGCAATTTCTTTTGGCATCGTCGCCGAGAAAAACAGATTCTGCCGTGCCTTTGGCAACATGCCCGTGAGCTTACGAATGGCGTGAATAAATCCGAGGTCGAGCATTTGATCGACTTCATCGAGCACGAAAATTTCAACCTTAGACAGGGTGAGTGCGCGACGGTCAATCAGATCGACAAGACGTCCCGGTGTCGCCACCAGAATGTCGACGCCATTGCGCACAGCTTCAATTTGCTTGTTCAGCGACACACCACCAAACACCACAGTGCTTTTCAGCTTGGTGTGTTGGCCATAGGTGCGGAAGCTTTCAAGGATTTGCGAGCACAGCTCGCGGGTCGGCGACAGGATCAAGGCGCGACAAGAGTTTTTCTCTGGGCGCTTGTTGTCCTTCATCAACAGGTCGAGCATGGGCAACGCAAAGGCTGCGGTTTTGCCAGTACCGGTTTGGGCAATGCCGAGAAGATCGCGGCCTTGCAACAAGTGTTGGAATGGATTGGGCCTGAATAGGCGTTGGTGTTTCATAACCTTCAGCAAGTACGGCTTTCAAAACCGGAGCGGAAAGGTTCAGTTGTTCAAATGTCATTGTGACACGAGTCTTTCAATGGATGTCATAAGGGGACAAGCGACCACGCCACATCCTGTGCGCGATGCTCATACAGTCCCACGTGAAAGGATTGCTTTCAAAAATATCTGCAGGGCCAAATGGCATCCCGATGACGGGAGCCTCACGTTATTCTTAGCGGCCAACATGAAGCAGATCGCCTGCATATGGGCGCTACACCCAGGGAAGTCAACCCGCGTTTCACAAATGGGGAATGAGGTCTTCCATTCTTGCGATCACGACCTGGGCACCTGCGGTCTTCAAATTCTTGGCGTGCTCCGTAGGGTGGTCGTGTGTTCCAGTAAAGCCAATGGTGCGAATTCCGAGCCGCTTTCGCCGCCGTCACACCTGTGATCGAATCTTCAACCACAACACATTCCGCAATGGCCACTCCGGCCAATTGGGCCGCCGCTAGAAAAATATCAGGAGCTGGCTTTCCTTGGCGCACATCCTCATAGCTCACGATTCGATCAAAGCAATCAGCAATACCTGTGAGTTGAACGGCCAAGGCGACGCGTCGTTTTGGACTATTGGAGCCAATGGAAATGGAAAGGCCACGCGCCTTCAATTGGGACAGCACATCCTGAACACCATCAACGATTTTGAGTTCGGCCCGGTAAAGGTCTTCAACCATCTTGTTTTTGACCTCATGCAACCCCTCAGGAAACACAATGCCATATTGCTGGGTCATCATATCGAGCATAGCTTGAAACGTGGTGCCAACAAAGCGGCTGTGCGCTTCAGCTCTGACATCTCTATGCCGAACCGCTGCAACAACAACACGTCGGCCCGCATGGATAAGGGTTCTGAATCAACCAGCACACCGTCACAATCGAAAATCACATGTCGCAGAGTCACTGGCCCAAATGCCTCAGCGCTTGCATAACCTCGATGTAAACAGCTTTCTTGAACGGCACGACGATGTCGAGCACTTCATCCATATTGGCCCATTTCCATTGGTCGAATTCCTGTTTGTGGCCGGGCGGCTTCAAATCAATCTCGGAATCGTCACCCGTAAAGCGAAGTGCGATCCATTTCTGCTTCTGCCCGCGATACTTGCCGCCCCAGCTTTTGCCGATCAAATGTTCTGGCAAATCATAGGTGAACCAACCTTCAGCCTCTTCCAAAAACGCGGCTGATGTCACACCCGTTTCTTCCTGCAATTCGCGAAAAGCCGCAGTGCGTGGGTCTTCACCCTCGTCAATGCCACCCTGTGGCATTTGCCACCATTTACCCACGCCATCATCATTTTGCTTTTCAAAACGGCGTCCCACCCAGAGCTTGCCGTATTTGTTGATGAGCATAACCCCAACGCAGGGACGATAATTTGTAATGTGATTCTGTTGTGTCATCAGGCGCTTTTATCAGCCCGCGCGACCTTTGTAAGAGGCTGAGATGGGCACAAGAATAATGCCACGTTCCGCCGCCGCCTTAGCCCATTCCCGCACAGTATTGATGGTCACCTCAAGCCCGGTCCCCGTACCAATGGCAAAGCCTGTGCCCGTGGCTTCTTCCTCAAGCAGCGTCAATGCTGCAATGATGGCTTGCGGATTGGCATCGGCATCTATGACGACCTTGGCCCGCTTGATTGGCATTTGTAGCGCACGCGCCGCGTTTTCCGAACCCGATAGCGCCATTGATCCGTCTTCAAGGAACAGCACGCCGCGCTGCTTCAACTCAGACAGAAAAGGTTTGATGGCTTTCGGCATCGAGAGATAGCGCGAGCCCATATAATTGACCACACCTGCATATCCCGTGAAACGGCTCATGTGCCAGCGCAGCGCGTCAATATTTTCAGCTTCTGTAGAATCCCCGCCCAAAGTTTTAGGTCCAGGATTGTTGGCAGGATAGCCAATGGGTTCCAGCGGCACTTGCAAAAACACTTCATGTCCTTCGCGGCGCGCGCGATCGACTTGTTCCTGCAGATTGTTGCCATAGGGCGCAAAGGCCAATGTCACATCGGCAGGCAGATCCTTGATGGCTTTCTGGGTGAGTTTTTCATTGAGTCCCATACCACCCAACAACAACGCAATTTTCGGTGAGTCAGAATGAATAACGTTCAAGGACGTCGTGCGCTCATACACACGAGAAGCCTTCTCGCCCCCCTTACCGACGCGTGGCAGTTGGCCGTAGGACGACACTTCCGTCACCTTCATCTGCGGCGCAGGTGTCAAAGGCCGGCGCGGACTAACGACAATTGAAGCGTCTTGTTGATAGGTATCTTGTTGTATGGGAGGCTCAACGACAGTTTCCGGTTCACCAACCTGTTCAACATCTGGCTGTGGCGCTTCTGCCATTTCAGGTTCAGGTGCGACTTCCGGCGTGCTGTCTTGTTGTGGCTCGGTAGAGGCTGTGCTCACCACTTCGCGTGCCGGGGGAATCGACACAACAACAATGGGTTCCCCAGCATAGGGCATAGGCTGGTTCATAGCCCAAAACCCTGCCCCGCCAAACGATGCAGCAATGGCAACATAGGCGCAGGACAACAGGCCTGGGCGTTTGGCCCAAAGCCTCTCACCCAAGCCTCGCTTGCGCAGGGGTTGCTTTAATTCGTCACGGCGCATCAAAACCAGTGGTCACTTTCGATTCGTCAAACTCCCAGCTAATGCGGGAAGCGTTAACGTCGTGTTAACCAAGAAAGTCAGTCAAAAAGAGTTCAATTCGCCTGCTTTTTCTCGTCTTTCTTTTCTGTTTTTGGTTGCACATTGGTGACCACTTTCACACCATGCAGAAGATCAATTGCGGCCTTGATCTGAGTGTCCTTTGTGCGGTCCTCTGGCACATAGGCCGAAGAGCCACCACCTTCGTCACCACCAGCTTCGTTGGTGATATGGCCCTTGAGGTTGGCTTCACCTTCTGTTGACACATTCTTGCCCTGCAGCTCTGGCGGCAAGGGTTGCTCGATGATGATATCAGCATCAATGCCCTTGGCCTGAATGGAGCGACCTGATGGGGTGTAGTAACGCTGCGTCGTCAAGCGGATGGCGCCTTCATTGCCCAGCGGAATAATGGTTTGCACCGAACCCTTACCGAAGGATCGTGTGCCGATAATGGTTGCACGCTTGTGGTCTTGTAGCGCACCAGCCACGATTTCCGAAGCAGAGGCAGACCCACCATTGATCAAGACAACTACGGGCTTGCCGGAAGTCAAATCGCCCTTCTGAGCATTGTGACGTTCAACATCTTCAGCATTACGGCCACGTGTTGAAACCACTTCGCCTTTTTCGAGGAAGGCATCCGACACCGTAACGGCCTGTAGCAGCAGGCCACCAGGGTTGTTGCGCAAATCAAGAATGTAGCCCTTGAGTTTGCCATTGGCTTTTTTGTCGAGTTCCGTAATGGCTTTTTGCAAGCCGACGTCTGATTGCTCGGTGAAAGACGACATGCGGATATAACCAACATCCTCGCCTTCCATGTTGAATTTCACTGATTCAACTTTGATAATGTCACGAACAAGCTTGACCTCAAATGGTTCCTTGCCTTCGCGCACGATCAGCAAATTCACAGGCGAGCCAACAGCACCGCGCATTTTGTCGACGGCCTCATTTAGTGTCAGACCTTGCACTTCTGTTGTGTCAATTTTCGCAATAAAGTCGTTGGCTTGAAGGCCAGCCTTGGCGGCTGGAGTGCCGTCATAAGGGGCAACCACTTTCACCAAGCCATTTTCCATGGTCACTTCAATGCCAAGACCGCCAAATTCACCGCGGGTTTTTTCACTCATATCCTGGAAGCTTGAAGCATCCATGTAGCTCGAATGCGGATCGAGCGACGTCAGCATACCGTTGATGGCATTCTCGATCATTTTCTTTTCATCGGGCACTTCAACATAGTCGGCCCGCACGCGGTCGAACACATCACCAAACAAGCCAAGAAGCTTGTAGGTGTCGGCTTTGCTCGTTGCCGCACTTGCACCTTGCAGGGCCTGCATCAGCACCACTGCAGACACCGCTCCTGCCAGTACAAAACCCGTTGCGCGCAAAGTAGAATTCATCTTCATCTCATGGCCTCTTGTCTGGTGCCGATCCACCACGGGGTGGGATCGACAGGATCTCCGTTATGTCTGAATTCCACATATAGCATGGGAGTTACAGCGTTTGTCAGGTCCTTTGTGAGGCCGCCTGTCTGAGCCATTTTCGAGGGCTTATCCCCCATGCTTCCTACGGGTTCACCAGCCTTGATGGATTGCCCGTGTGATACATCTACATGGTCGAGACTGGCCAACAATACAAGATATCCATCACCTGGATTGACAATAACCATCTCGCCATAACTACGGAATTTGCCTGCAAACTCAATCTTTCCTGTCACAGGGGAAGTAACTTGCGCTTGCTTTTCTGTTTCAATCACAATTCCGTCAAGTGTCCCACCGAAGCCCGTCTCAATGCCAAAAACTTTAAGCACCCGACCCAAAACCGGATAGTTGATCTGCTCCTTGGCCTGAGAAAAAGCGATTTGCGGCTGCAACTGCTTTTCCAGCAATTGCCGCTCGGCTTCCACCCGGGCCTTCTCTTCCGCACTGGCCAGGGCCTCCGCCTTTGCACGTTCCTCTGCCAATGCCGCCAACAGCTGCTTCAAAGATGTAGCTTTGGCCGCAAGGTCTTCTGCCCGCTGCTTTTCGATAGCAAGCTGTTCCTGAGACGTTGCAGCCACAGCTTTTTTCTCTGCCATCAGCTTTTTCACGTCTTCTCGCGTGACATTCAAGGCCGTCAAAGCTTCTGCAGCGGATTTGCTTTCCGCAGCAAGTTGTTCACGCATCATCTTCAAGCTGGCGAGTTCGTCGTGCAAGGCGAGTGCCTTTTGTTTTAACTCTGGCAATACAGCGCCAAACACAATGGCTGACCGAAGTGCCGCCAGAACATCATCGGGTGCCACGACGAGGGCAGGCGGCGGATTATGTTCAAGCCTTTGCAAGCCAGCCAGAACCTCGGCAATGACATCCTGTTTTTCCGCAAGCGCCAAATTGAGTTTGGCGATGTCTTTCTTCAGCGCTATTTGGCTTTTCTCGGCCTTTGCCAAAGTCTGTTCCTGTTGCGCGACAGTGCCAGCCAACGTGACAAGACGGTCCGAAAGTTTTTCTTGCTCACCAAGTGCGGCAGTCGCCACCGAAAGCAACTCCGCCTGTTTTTCGGCAGACACCGCAATGTCGCTCTCAACGGCTTGAAGCGCTTCTGGTGTTGGTACTGTCTCCTCCGCAGATGCCAAGGACCCCACTGCCAAAACGGCAAGCAGGCTCAATGCGCTCAAACGGAAGGTTGCAAACATGACTGAAACAATGGACGGCACCCGTGTTCAAATTTGGGCTAAATCCACGCACGTGAATCAGACCCGGTGATAAGGGTGTCTCACGATAATGGTAACGGCCCGGTAAATTTGCTCCAGCAACATGACGCGTAATAACCGATGCGGAAACGTCATGGGGCCAAAACTAATAGTTTTGAAAGCCTTTTCCCGGGTTTCCAGCGCATGACCATCAGGGCCGCCGATGAGAAAATGCAGAGAACGCGTGCCTTCTTCTGCTTGTGCCGCAATCAACTTGGCGAACACTTCAGAAGTGGGCGCTTTGCCCCTTTCGTCCAGTACAATGGCAAGCCCATCCGGTGGGACCGCCGCCCACAGACGCTTGGCCTCATCTACCTTCCTTAAATCAGCCGTCGCCGCCTTCGACTCGGCCCAATCTTGCACCACAAGATCGGTCAAGCCAGCGCTGCGCCCCAGACCGATGATGCGCTGCTCGTACTCAGCCGCCAGTTCTTTTTCAGGGCCAGATTTTAAAAGGCCAATGGCGGCAATGCCAAGTTTCATTCCGGCACGTTGGCAGCCCAGAGCTTTTCCAAATTGTAGAAGCTGCGCACTTCAGGCCGGAACACATGCACAATCACATCGCCAGCATCTACCAAGACCCAGTCGCACTGTGGCACGCCTTCGATGCGAATGTTCTTAAGGCCATGCTTGCTCAGTTCTTCTACCACTTGGTCAGCGATGGCGTTGACGTGACGGCCAGAGCGACCCGATGCTACAACCATAGTGTCAGCAATGGTCGATTTTCCAGTGAGGTCCATCGCCACAACTTGTTCAGCCTTCGCATCGTCGAGTTGCTTCAATAGCGAGGATATTACCGGAGGCCAAACGGGAGCTGCGACTTTCGCAGGCTTTACTTTTTTGACCGGAGCAACGGCAGCTTTCGCCGCGCGCTTGGCTTTGCGTTCTGCGGTTTTGGTCTGCGTCCGAGGAGCCACAAGCGTGCTGATCCGTTTTGCAACAACCACTGATTTTTTGGCGACGGACTTTTTCGCAGCAACTTTCTTGCTCACGACTTTTCGTGCAGGCGCCTTCTTTGCAATGATTTTTTTGGCCACCGCTTTCTTTGCGACAACTTTTTTAGGCGCAACTTTCTTTGCGACAGCTTTCTTCGCGGTCACTTTCGTGTTCAATATTTTTTTAGCACCAACTCTCTTGGCGGCAGGTTTTTTCGAAGCAGCCTTTACGGCCTTCTTTTTCGCTACGGGTTTTTTGACTGATTTGCCCTTGCTGGCAGGTTTTGCTTTCGCCCTAGTGATTGGCTTGGCTTTTTTTACGGTCTTCTTGACTGGCTTTTTCAGGGTCGTCGTCCTTCAATGAGGGAAAATGGATTGGCATTGTTTTAGAAGCAGTTTGCTCAAGCTTCAAGCTGTGGTTTTGCGGCGCTTGCGGATGGCCGTTGAGCTTTCCTTACGGAGCGGCATGGTAATGAATGTCCAAGCTGGCGTCGGCGCTGTTACGATCGCGGCAGCAGCCGCGATACGCCGGGATTGAAACCGTGTTGCCGCCACCCCACGCAGGGCTTTGATCGAATACCCAGGCCTGGCCAATACAGCCATCGGCACCATATCGGCAATATCAAGCCAGTGATGCCAGCGATGCAGCGACGCTAGACTATCGGCCCCCATGATCCACACGAACTGCGCGTCACCACTTTGCGCTTTTAAGCGCTCCAGCGTTTCCTCGGTATAGCGCGTGTTCATTTGATTTTCGATATCGGTCACCACAAACCGCGGGTGCTTGGCAATGCGGCGGGTGTAGGTGAGACGTTTTGAATACTCGTCAATTATCGTGGGGTCCTTCAAAGGATTTTGCGGTGAAACCAGCCACCACACCCAATCCAACTGCAACGACTTCAGGGCATGCAGCGCCACCTTATAGTGACCGCGATGGGCCGGATTGAATGAACCACCAAACAGACCAATGCGCTGGCCAGAGCCTCTTGGCGGAAGTTTGATCATAGCGGTCGTATCTGTCCTTTCCCGCGAATTTGATACTTGAACGTCGTCAGTTGTTCCACGCCGACTGGACCACGGGCATGCATTTTGCCTGTCGCAATACCAATTTCGGCACCAAAACCAAACTCCCCACCATCAGCAAATTGAGTAGAGGCATTGTGCAACACGATGGCTGAATCAACTGACTTCAGAAATATCTCTGCCGTTGCATCATTGTCAGTCACAATCGCATCCGTGTGTTGCGACCCAAATTTCGCGATGTGGTCCATTGCAGCTGAAACACCATCGACAACTTTCATCGCAACGATGGCATCAAGATATTCCGTATGCCAGTCTTCTTCGGTTGCAGGCTTGACCACAGGATTAGCCTTCATCACTGCCGCATCACCACGGATTTCACAGCCCGCATCCTTCAAGGTCGTGATCAACTTGGGAATTGCTTGATCTGCAATGGCTTGATCAATCAAAATCGTTTCTGCCGAACCACACACACCCGTCCGTCGCATTTTGGCATTGAGGACGATGGCGTTGGCCATGTCGAGATCAGCATCGCGATCAACGAAGACATGGCAAATGCCTTCAAGGTGACTGAATACTGGAACCCGCGCGTCGGACTGCACGCGCGCCACAAGACTTTTGCCGCCGCGCGGTACGATCAAATCAATGTTGCCATCAAGTCCCGTCAACATGTCGCCAACAGCAGCACGGTCGGCAGTTGGCACCATCTGAATGCAATGGGGGTCCAAACCCGCTTCAATCAAACCGCTGCGCAAACAATCTGCGATGGCGACGGAAGACTGAAAACTGTCAGAGCCGCCGCGCAGAATGGCAGCATTTCCAGACTTCAGGCAAAGCGCTCCCGCATCCGCCGTCACGTTCGGGCGGCTTTCAAAAATAATACCAATCACACCGATCGGAACCGCCACCCGCGAAATTTCCATGCCGTTCGGTCTTGTCCATTTGGCTTGTATTTTGCCTACAGGATCAGGCAACGCCGCAATGTCTTCGATCCCCACGGCAATGGCTTCGATGCGCTGTGGCGTCAGTGTCAAACGATCAATGAAGGACGACTTCAAATCCTTCTGTCGCGCCGCTTCAAGGTCGCGGCTATTTGCTGCGAAAATGATCTTTACTGTTGGTGCGTATATGCTTCGCCATGGCGAGAAGGGCAGTGTTGCGTTGCAAGGTTGGCGATAGGGCAAGTGTTCGCCCAGCAGCGCGCGCCAGCACTCCCAATTCCTGCATCACCGCCAACATCATTTTTCTCCGGACATCATAACCAGATCATCGCGGTGAATAATTTCATCACGCCCCGCAGCACCCAATACTTTCATGATATCGACTGATTTCAAACCTTTGATTTTCTGCGCATCTGCCGAGTCATAGGCCACCATGCCGCGTGCCACTTCCATGCCTTCAGCTGAAACTATACTCACGGTATCTCCACGTCCAAACAAGCCAATGATGTCTTTTACGCCTGCAGGCAACAAGCTCTTGCCCTTGAGCAATGCCGCCTTCGCACCATCATCAATCACAAGCCTGCCAACAGGTTGCAAGCTGCCTGCGATCCAGCGCTTGCGCGACTGGAGTGGTGAGGCTGAGGTTGTAAACCAAGTAACACGTTCACCATCGATAATGCGCCTGAGGGGATGTTCCATGTGGCCAGAAGCAATCACCATATTACAGCCAGCACCCAAGGCAATTTTAGCAGCTTCAATCTTGGTGATCATACCACCTGACCCAACTCCACTGACGGGCTTTCCCGCCATTGCTTCAATATCAGCTGTCACCTCTGTGACCTCTTCAATAAACACTGCACCCTTTTGGTTGGGTGGTGCGGAATAGAGACCATCAATATCAGACAACAAAACAAGGCAATCCGCAGACATCATAGACGCAACACGTGCCGCCAAGCGATCATTGTCACCGTAACGAATTTCAGAAGTAGCAACCGTATCATTCTCATTAATCACTGGAACGGCACCCTGCTCCAGAAGTGTTGTAAGCGTTGCTCTGGCATTGAGGTGCCGGCGGCGCTCTTCGGTGTCATTTAACGTGACGAGAATCTGCGCTGCAACAATATCACGAGCCTTTAAGGCTTCTGCCCAAGCCTGCGCCAGCGCGATTTGACCAACTGCGGCAGCAGCTTGGCTTTGTGGCAATTCAAGCTTGCCCTTCGGTAATCCAAGTTTGAAACGACCCAAAGCAATAGCACCCGACGACACAAGAATGATGTCAGCACCTTTGGCCTTCAGTTGCGCGAGATCATCCACCAGCGATGTGAGCCAGGCGTGTTTCACAAAACCAGTTTTTTGTTCCACCAAAAGCGCCGAGCCGACTTTGACAACAATGCGCTTGGCCTTCGCCAGACGATTGTTCAAGGCTTCCACTCCTCGGACATTGAACCCGCTTTGAGACTGTCCTGATGTCTGACATTGGCCTTGGTCACAATCGTCATGATGCGGCTCATCAGCTTGTCAGTGCCCTTAGAGGCAGCAGCTGAAATCAGCACAGGCTTGATTTTCAGTTTTGTCTCGAAAGCCTTGAGCTTTTTCTCCAAAGTCTTTTCATCGATGGCGTCAATCTTGTTGAAGGCCACGATTTCCTGCTTCTCGGCAAGCAGTTCGCTGTATTCCTTCAATTCCCGACGCACCGTGCGATAGGACGCGACAGGATCATCTTGCGTCACATCAATCATGTGTAGCAACAAGGCGCAGCGCTCGACGTGACCCAAAAAACGCGTGCCAAGTCCTGCCCCTTCATGGGCGCCCTCAATCAAGCCCGGAATATCGGCCAGCACAAAACTGTTTTCATTGGCTCGCACCACACCCAGTTGAGGGTGCAGAGTGGTGAAAGGATAATCTGCAATTTTGGGCCGTGCGGCAGATACAACCGACAACAACGTGGATTTTCCTGCATTCGGTAAGCCAATGATGCCGGCATCGGCAATCAGCTTCAGCCGCAACCACACCCAGCGCTCTTCACCCTCTTGCCCTTGATTGGCATGGGTGGGCGAACGGTTGGTGGCCGATTTGAAGTAATGATTGCCAAAGCCGCCATTGCCACCCTTTGCAACGCGGTAACGTTGGCCTGGTGTTGCAAGGTCAGCCAAAACCGTCTCGTGGTCTTCGTCGACGATTTCTGTGCCGGTTGGTACTTTCAACACAATGTCTGGCGTTGACTCGCCCGCCCGCAATCGGCCCATGCCGTGTCCAGCGGTGCGCACCTTGAAGTGTTGCTGATAGCGATAGTCAATCAACGTGTTGAGGTCGTTGGCAGCTTCTACCCAAACGTCGCCGCCCGTTCCGCCATCGCCGCCGTCTGGTCCACCGAACTCAATAAATTTCTCACGGCGAAACGACACAGCTCCTGCACCACCATTGCCGCCACGCACATATATTTTTGCTTCGTCAAGAAATTTCATTGCCCAATCCTGCTTGTGCTTGCGTCCTTACAGGATGTTGCTGGGAAGTTGAACACTTTGCTTCAGAGCCTCTATCGCACTGCGAAAAAACACGATGCAGTTGAGGGGGATGTAGAAGTCATTCGAATTAACGTTAAAGAACGAGAATCAACCCCTTGATTTGGAACGAATATCGCCTTGAATTACTTTTGATTGAAACACATTTTCGCCACAATTGGCCTATTAACGGTTCTCCTTCTCAGGCAGCGGCGGTCATGAGTTCAATAGATTTGTCATAGGCAGATCTAAAGCATGGCCATTGTGGTCTTTGAGTAATAGGAGTTGAGTATATGAAAAAAACACTGTTGGCCGGACTTTCTGCGGCCTTTTTCGCGACAGCATTAATGAGTGGAGCAGCGGTCGCAAATTCGGACTGTTCCAACTACGGAACTTGCGAGCCTTTCGGCGTTAAAAAGAAGACTGTTTACAAGAAAGCTGCAAGCGTCAGAGTTCAAAAGGTCTACAAGCGTAAGGTCCTCCGCACTGCATCCGTCCGTAAGTTGGCACCAAGACGCGCAAAGTCCAGCACTGCCTTTGCGGCCGCAGCACCTCGTGGCCGTGGCCATGTTGTGGCAATGATTAAGTCCATGGCCCCGCGCTATGGTGTTCCAGCATGGTTTGCACTGCGCATTGCTCATGTTGAATCTGGCTATAATCCGACGCGCACGCGGTGCTGCTGGCGAATATGGCGTGTTCCAATTGAAGTGCGCAACTGCTCGCGGCATCGGCTTCCGTGGCAATTGTGGCAATCTGCTCAATGCCTCTACCAACGTTCAGTATGGTTTGAAGCATTTGTCCTTGGCGGTGCGGTCTTCACGCGGAAATCTGAAGCTTGCCGCTTCAAAGCACAATGGTGGTTTAGGTCGCAAATCTTTGGTTCCACAATATGTGAACCGCGTATTCTGATTTAACCCGACCTCACAGATTAAAAGCCGCTCATTTTCGCGCGGCTTTTTTTATGCGCCAGTTTTCTTGTGTCAGTCTGCATGGTGACAACAGGAACTTCGCGGTTCTGAGATTTTGAAAAATGTGTGCACGTTCCTGTGACTTCAAATCCGGCCCTCGCCAAAACTTTGCCCGACGCTGGGTTTTCGACAAAATAACATGATGAGAGTTCGTCAAGACCAGAGACCAGAAATGCATGCTGCACCATGGCGCGGGCGGCTTCCGACATGAGACCTTTGCCCCAATTCTCTTCAACCAACCAATAGCCAAGTTCCGCAAGTTGCTTTTCTTCGACCCAGTCATAGCTGATGACGCCAATCAGATCGTCAGGTTGTTGCTTGAGATAGATGGCTCGAAACGCAGAACGGTGATCAAGACCTGCAGCCCAACTCAAAAACGCATCGGCATCATCGAGGGTATAAGGAAATGGCACCCGTGCCAAATTCTTGCTGATCGCATAGGAGTTGATCTTTTCAGCGATGACGTGTGCATCGCTTGAAACCAAAGGGCGCAAAATCAAACGGTCGGTTTCAATAATTCTATCCATGCCGGACTCCAAACAAAAACGGGAAGATGGTTGCCCATCTTCCCGTCAATTCAAGTGTGCTTGAGAAAGATCAGGCGCGAGCGCGATCCGTTGCGGCGCGAGGGGCTTTGCCAGCTGCCAATTCCTTGGCTTGCTCAATCCACTCTTCGCGAGCAATACGGCCCTTTTGCTTCAAGTGGGTTTCGGCCCGTGCCACGTCGGCAGCGGTCATTGCGGCAATTGCGGCAAAGCTGTTGAAGCCAAGCTCACGCATGCCTTTTTCCATCTTCGGACCAATGCCGCCAACCAGCGAGATGTCGTCGGACTTGCCGCCACCAACAGCAGCAACCGCGTTATTGTTGGCAGCCATGGGAATGACTGAAACAAGTTGCTTGTTGCCCTTGGTACCACGGAATTCAACCGTGCCAGAAACCATTGCGTAAATGGTGTGGTCCTTGCCGATACCAACGCCCGTACCAGGATGCACTTTCGTGCCGCGCTGACGGATGATGATGTTGCCTGGAATGGCGTCTTGACCACCAAACAGCTTCACGCCCAAACGGCGTCCTGCGGTGTCACGACCGTTGCGGGATGAACCGCCTGCTTTTTTATGTGCCATGGATCAATCTCCTCTGGTTGTCTTATGAACGAGCGCGGTCGGTTTTGGCGCGGGGTGGTTTGCCTGCCAAAAGTTCCTTGGCCTGTTCAATCCATTCTTCGCGACCAACGCGGCCCTTTTGCTTCAAGTGGGTTTCAACTTTTTCGACGTCGGCGTCGGTCCATGCAGCGATGGAGGCAAAAGTTGTATAGCCAAGCTCGATCAGGCCAGCTTCCATCTTGGGGCCAACGCCACCAATCAAGGAAATATCGTCAGCCTTGCCAGTTGCAGCTACAACAGGAGCAGCAGCGGCTACGGGCTTTGCGGCCTTGGCTTTTGCCGAAGGCTTGGCACCACCTGTGAGAATGTCAGTGATCGTCACCGAAGTCAGCAATTGACGATGGCCGTTACGGCGGCGATAATGCTTACGACGACGCTTCTTGAAAATATAAACCGTATCGGCTTTTTCCTGAGCGGCGATTTCGCCGACGACAGTGGCACCCGTGACAACAGGAGCGCCGATATCAATGGCGTCGCCATTCGCAACCATCAGAACGTGTTCAAACGTCACTTGGTCGCCAGCAGCGCCTTCGAGCTTTTCGATGAGGATTTTATCATTGGTGGCAACGCGATACTGCTTGCCGCCTGTCTTGATGACTGCGTACATTTTTTCTTCCTTCTGACCCGCGCCCTTCGGAGCTGCTTTCTAACTCATTGAAAAAGCAGACTTTCTAGTATCAGTTTCGAACGAAACCGTGAGTGTCCTCGGACAGCGCAACGACCCCGGAAAACGAATTTCCCGGGATTTAACGGTCATAAAGCGGAAACACGGCGTGAAGTCAAGGTTAGCAGCCAAAGCCCAACGAAACCCTCATAAGTTTCAGCTCCGTTTGGTCTTTTCACCCGCTTTGAAAACGGCAAGCAAAATCAGGCCGGCAACAATGTGGCCAACGACGGTAAACATCATGGCTTTTTGAATTTCACTCGTTCCCATCATCACAGTGCTGCGTGCTGAGAAGTTTGAAACCATTGCGGAAAAAGTCAAAATCATGAAGCAAATAGGGCCTGCAAACAAAGGCGCAGCCGCAACAAAACGTGTCATGATCGCCGACGAGAGGATGCCCAAACCCAAAATGGTGTAGAGCGTATCCAAAGGCGGCGTCCACGACGCAAAGTCGTTCCAAAAGCGCAAAACAGGGTCGAGGTATTGTTCCATGAGATTCCGTTCCTCCGTCAACCCTATCGCGTAAAAATTGAACGATCGTTTCCATCGGCACTTTTACGACACTATATTTTTAGGGCAGGTTAATGGATGGTTTCCTCGTGTTGCGTTTGCCTTAAATCGCGACGGTGGGACTTTTTCTGTCTGACAAGTTCCAAAACGCGGTTCAACTCACCGCCGGCGATGAGCACGAGTGCTGCAAGATAGATAAAAAACATAATGATAAAAACGCCAGAGAGCGATGCGTATGTCGTCGTAAAACTGTTGAACCGCGTGAGCCAGACAGAAAACGCATAAGCCATGATCATCCAACAGATGACCGTGAGGAATACGCCCGGCCAAACTTGACGAACACCCAGCCTTTTGTTTGGAAGAATGCGGTGTGCCGAATGCACGCCGACCAACATCAATAGAACCGCAAGCGGATAGCGCCACTGTTCAACCGTTGCAAAGCCCTGCGGAAAGGTACCGGCGAAATCCGTGACCAAGCGCACGATGATTGGAAACACAACAACGAGCACAGACAGCGCCAGAAAGATTACAGCAGAACCGATCACACCGATAACACTGAGTAAATAAAGCCACCAAGATGGTCGCGTTTCAGCAACGTCATAGGCGCGGTTCAGACACACCCGTACACTATCAACGCCCGCCATTGCACTCCAAATAGTAAGAAGGGCGCCGATACTCAAAAGATCTGCGCGCGGCACTGTCAGAATAGACCGAATTTCCTTGGCCAGTGGTGCCACCACATTATTTGGTGCAACACTGAGTAAAAGCTGAACCGTATGTTCAACCCAATCCTCACTGCCAATAAAACCTGCAATGGCAGTGAGAAAAATTAAAAACGGAAATGCCGAGAACATCATGCGAAAGGCAATATTGCCGGCCAATGGAATAGCCTCATCAGCCACCATGCGGCGCGCGGTGGCCCATAAAAGCTGCGGTAGTGACAGGCTGGTGTCTTGCGCCGGTTCAGTCATATGGCCAAAGGTTAGCAGGGCATCAAGAAAATGCCAAAGCTCTTGTCAACTCAAGCGCCGCGTTGGCTCATCCAAAGCGCTGCCATCAAAACGATGATGGCCACAAATTGCAGACCTACGCGCCAGCGCATGAAGGTTTGCGAGCGATTGGCGGATCCACCGCGCATCATATTGAAGAGCCCAAGACACAACACGATTGCCACTGCAACGACAGAGAAAATTGAAAGATAGCTCATTGATCAGAAATCCTGTTGAGGAAACCATCGAGAATGCTTTGTGGTAAAATACGCCGCGCAACAGCAACCAACCATGTCGGAGTGGTGATATAGTAATGCGCACGCGGTCGATCGCGTTCCAGCGCCAAAATGAGTTTCGCCAACACGGCTGATGCTGGCAATTTAAATTTGGCATTGCCGCCCCTGTCCAACCGTTGACGTTGTCGTTCGAACTCAGCCTTGTAATTGGAATGTGTCATATCAACATTGCGCTCAAAGGCGGCGCGAGCGTTGGGAACAAATTGGCTCTCAATGGGTCCAGGATTGAGTGTGACCACCTGAACACCACTGCCACGCAGTTCAAGCCTCAAGGTGTCTGTCAAACCTTCAAGCGCGTATTTAGAGGCATTATAAGGTCCGCGCCATTTCAGTGCCGCAAGCCCGAGTAATGATGAACACTGAATAATACGCGCCGTTCCGTTTTTACGCAGCATTGGCAAGCAGGCCACGGTCAATTCATGCCAGCCAAAAAAATTAGCGGCAAATTGCTCTTCCATAACCTTGCGGGTGATATCTTCAACAGCACCAGGTTGGCCATAGGCCCCATTGTTAAAGAGAGCATAGAGTGTGCCCCCTGTCAGTCTTGCCACTTCAGCGGCACAGGCCTGAACAGACTTCGAATCACGATAATCCAATGACAGCGCCTCAAAACCTTCCGCCTGAAGGCGGGCAATATCCTCAGGCTTGCGAGCCGTTGCAAAAACCCGATAGCCCCGATCTTTCAAACCCTTTGCGCAAACATAGCCAATACCCGTGGAACAGCCCGTGATCAGAATGGATTTTTTTGTCATCGTGGGCTTTTACGCAGCAAAGTGAGTTTTGGATAGGCGGCAGTTTGCCCCGTCTTTTGCAATTCTGTTGGCAGGATGAGTGACGCTTTGCGATATCCGCCGCAATTGGGTCGAAATTTTCAGCGATGAAAAAGGAAAATAATTTTGGCAGTTGTTAAGGTTTTAGGTCCCAATTAGGTCAAATGATTCACGGCATTTCTTCACGTCTCCTGCTTACAGCCGCACTGGGGCTGTTTGCAGCCCGGGCTATTGCGCAAACACCTGATAACCCAACGTCGCTCGGTATGTCGGGTGATTGGGAAGCCTTCACTTATGAGGCCGAAGGTTCAAAGGTCTGCTATGTTTATGCAAAGCCAAAGAAAAGCGAGCCGAAATCCGCAAAACGTGGTGCCATCTATTTCATGATCACCCATTGGCCGAGCAAGAAGGTGAAAGCACAACCTTCGACGTTTGTTGGCTACACTTTCAAAGAAGCCTCCGATGTGAAGCTCACCGTGGATGGCAAGTCTTTTCTGCTGTATCCGGTCGACGACACGGCTTGGACAGATAAACCAGAAACAGAAAAAGCAATTTTGAACGCCATGAAGACTGGTAAATTGATGGTTGTGGAAGGCACCTCTGCAAAAGGCACCTCCACCACAGACAACTATTCTCTTGCTGGTATCTCAGCTGCTATGGATGCAATTGACAGTGCGTGTAAGTAAATTACGATTGGCCGTGATGGCGTGGTGTTTTTCATCCGCTACCAGTTTTGCGGCATGCACAAACCTTGAATCACAGGGTCAACGCTTTACCGCCTGCAGCTTTGAGGCTGGCACTGTGAAATTTGAAGTTTTCAATCTTGATCGCAACGATGAGCCCTTTCGTTATCTTGCAAGCCTCGCACGTGAGGTAGCGCAAGATGGGAAAAAGCTAAGCTTTGCCATGAATGGCGGCATGTTCGACGAAAATCAGCGCCCCATTGGCTATTACGTCGAGGATGGCGTTCAGGCCAAAAAGCTCAACCGGCGCGGCGGCGGTGGCAATTTCCATCTGAAGCCCAATGGCGTGTTTTATGTCAAAGGCAGCAAGGCTGGTGTGATGGAAACCGAAGCCTTTGCCAAATCCGGTGTCAGGCCAGATTTTGCCACCCAGTCCGGCCCCATGCTGGTCATCAACGGAAAAATTCATCCTAAGTTTTCACCCAACGGCACCTCACGAAAACTGCGCAATGGTGTTGGTATCGACGACCAAGGCACGGTGACATTTGTGATTTCAGACAATGCTGTCACCTTCTGGGAATTCGCGTCGCTGTTCAAAGACGACTTGAAAGCAAAAAATGCCCTGTTCTTTGATGGAACGGTCTCCAGCCTCTATGCGCCAGAGATCAACCGCTATGATGGCTTCCTGCCCGTCGGCCCTATGGTAGGGGCCATCGAATTGAAGTAAGGGGCGTCCTATGAACACAACCTTGATTTCAAATTTGCCTGAACGCTACATCCAAAACGACATGCGCCCAACCTTAGTTGGTTTGTCGCGTGAGGAGCTTGCGGAGATGATGTCCCGCATCGGCGTCACCGAAAAGCAGCGCAAAATGCGCGCGCGCCAACTCTGGCATTGGATTTACAACAAAGGCCTCACGTCATTTGATCTGATGACGGACATTTCAAAAGACCTGCGCGTCAAACTGGAAGAGAGCTTCCATGTGGGGCGGCCGGAAATTGTCACCGAACAAAAATCCTCTGATGGGACGATGAAATGGTTGTTGCGTTTGGCCCCCGATGAACGCGGTCAGCGCCAGGAAATTGAAACAGTCTATATCCCGGAAGAAGATCGTGGCACACTTTGCATTTCTTCGCAGGTGGGCTGCACTTTGACATGTTCATTCTGCCACACCGGAACACAAGCTTTGGTGCGCAATTTAACGGCGGGGGAAATTGTCGGACAGATTATGCTGGCACGCGACCGCATTAAAGACTGGCCTGACGATCTCGAAAAAAATCCAAAACCGCCGCTGTCTGGTCGTTACATCACCAATGTTGTGCTGATGGGGATGGGTGAACCGCTCTACAATTTCGACAATGTGAAACAGGCGATGCACATCGCGTCAGATGGCGAAGGCATGTCCCTGTCCAAACGTCGCATCACGCTGTCAACTTCAGGTGTTGTTCCTGAAATTGTGCGGGCAGGTGAAGAGATCGGCACATCGCTGGCTATTTCGTTACACGGAACGACAGATGAAATTCGCAACAAGTTAGTGCCACTCAACAAGAAATATCCAATCGCTGAATTGATGAACGCCTGTGCCAGCTATCCCCTAGCGTCAAATGCTCGCCGCATCACGTTTGAATATGTGATGCTCAAAGGCATTAACGACACGCGCGAAGATGCCAAACGTTTGGTACGCTTGCTTGCAGGTATTCCCGCAAAGGTAAATTTGATTCCTTTTAACCCTTGGCCCGGCTCGCCTTACGAATGTTCGGAATGGGATGTGATTGAGGTCTTCGCTGAGATTTTGAACAATGCTGGATATGCAAGTCCAGTGCGCACGCCGCGTGGTCGCGATATTATGGCGGCTTGTGGACAGTTGAAAAGTGAGAGTCAAAAAATGCGCGTGAAAGATCGGATGGCTCTGGAGGCTCAACCCTAGTGGTCACTGCACTCATTCGTTTCGCAATCATTATCTTGGCTTATGGATTAGCCTCACTTGCTGCTGGTTATGCCGTATATATTGCGCTCTTAATTGCACCTGCAGATGGCTTGGGGAAAGACGCCTATCAGAGTGGCATCACCTTTGGATTGGTGATCGCAATGTTTGTTGCAATGTTCGCGGCCCTTCCTGCTTCAGCTGTGGTTGCAGTGGGAGAATTCCGATCGTGGCGCATGTGGTGGTATTACGCGATTGCAGGCGCCGTGATCGGTGCTGTCCTCGGTAATATGTTTATGCCACCTCTCTGGTTTCCTTGGCTCGGACTCGGTTTTGGTCCAGTTTCAGGCTTGATCTATTGGGGCATTGCCGGGCGAAACGCCGGATTGGTGGACCGAAACCCACGTTTGGCCGTAGCGTTGGCCTTCTCGGTCTTTGCGTTTCTGTCTTTGATTTTTGGTTGGTCGATTTACGCCGGCGCTATATTCTGAGCTTGCGACAAACAGCGCCTGCGTGATAGCTCAGCCGGCATTCAAAGAGAGCTGTATCCATGTCCAAAAAACCAACAGTCAAAAAAGTCGTCCTCGCCTATTCGGGCGGGCTTGATACTTCGATCATTTTGAAATGGTTACAGACCGAATATCAGGCTGAGGTTGTGACTTTTACAGCTGACTTAGGCCAAGGTGGTGAGTTAGAGCCAGCGCGCAAAAAAGCCGAGATGCTGGGCATCAAGGAGATTTTTATTGAAGATTTGCGCGAAGAATTCGTGCGCGATTTCGTTTTCCCGATGTTCCGCGCCAATGCGGTTTATGAGGGTGTGTATTTATTGGGCACGTCAATTGCGCGCCCGTTGATCTCAAAACGCTTGGTCGAAATTGCAGCTGCGACAGGCGCTGATGCGGTGTCCCATGGGGCCACAGGCAAAGGCAATGATCAGGTGCGGTTTGAACTTACGGCTTATGCGCTGAACCCCGATATCAAGATCATCGCACCTTGGCGCGAGTGGGAATTCAAATCGCGGACTGACCTCATCGAGTTTGCCGAAAAGCATCAAATTCCGGTGGCGAAAGACAAACGTGGAGACTCACCTTTCTCGGTGGATGCGAATTTGTTGCACTCATCGTCGGAAGGAAAAGTGCTTGAGGATCCGTGGCAAGAGGCACCGGAATTTGTCTACCAACGCACCATCGCCCCGTGGGATGCGCCCGATGTCGCAACCGATATTGAAATTGCGTTTGAAAAGGGCAACCCCGTTGCCATCAATGGCAAGGCCATGTCGCCCGCCACGATTTTGACCGAGCTTAATCGTTTGGGCCATGACAATGGCATTGGCCGTTTGGACCTCGTAGAAAACCGATACGTGGGCATGAAATCCCGCGGCATTTACGAAACGCCTGGAGGCACGATTTTGTTGGCGGCACATCGCGCCATGGAATCGCTGACGTTGGATCGTGAAGCGGCGCATCTCAAAGATTCTTTCATGCCGCGCTATGCTGAATTAATTTATTACGGTTTCTGGTATTCGCCCGAGCGCCTGATGTTGCAGGCGATGATTGATCAATCGCAGGAGAATGTTGAGGGCGTTGTGCGCTTGAAGCTCTACAAGGGCAATGTAATCGTCAGTGGACGGAAGAGTGCGAAGTCACTTTACAAGAACGATCTCGTGACCTTCGAAGATGATCGCGGTGCCTATGACCAGAAAGATGCAGCGGGCTTCATTCGCTTGAACGCGCTGCGCCTCAGAACTTTGGCGGCCAGAAAGCGGTCAACCTAGTACAGGAAAATAGTGCTTGACACCGCTCGGTGTTTTGGCTAGAGTCTGTTATATTGGAACACCTGAACGGCCTGCTGACACATCCTGTCAGCGGGCCGTTCTATTTTGGAAACCCCATGACATACACACAAAACCTTTGGATCTTCTCACTGCTTCTGTTCGGCATCATCATTGTGCCGGGCATGGACATGTTTTTCGTCATCGCCAATGCATTGACGGGCGGTCGCTCGCGCGGTCTTTCCGCAACTGCGGGCGTCATGCTCGGCGGCGTCTTCCACACGATCTTCGCCGCCGTCTGTGTGGGTGTGTTGACGACCTTGCCCAGCTTTGTGTTCACAACCATACTATTGGCCGGGGCCGCCTATATGGGGTGGATTGGCTGGACGCTGGTTAAAAGCTCCATCACGGTGTCGAGTTTGGGCAACAACGGTTCAGCATCGATGCAACAAGCTTTTGGCCAAGGATTCATCACCTGCGTACTGAACCCCAAAGCCTATATGTTCACGCTGGCGGTTTACCCGCAATTCATGTTGCCAAAGTTTGGTTCGATGTTGGGGCAAGCACTGGTGTTGGGCTTGATCACAATTGCGACGCAAGGGTTGGTGTACGGCGGGCTGGGACTGGCGGCGGCGAAATCGCGGGACTTTCTGACGGGCTATCCTGGGGTGACGACGTGGATTGGACGCGGGGCCGGGGCGGTGTTTTTGCTGGTGGCGGCGTGGACTGTGGTGAGGGTGGGAGTGGGGTGACTGTCTACTTGATCGCAGACTGGCGTTTGCCTTCCCCGCTCAATTCAGCCTCGCGTAAGCCGCTGCCCTTAGTGTGCCTGAACTGAATTTTAGGTGGGATCTCATGGCAGCTATGCCGAGCGACGACGATGTGTCGACACGTGTTGGAGAACGTGAGCACATTCGTTTGTTGGAGGCCGTGGTTGAGAACTTTCCTGGTGGGCTTTTGCTGTTTGACAGCAATTTGAAACTGATCTTTTGCAACCAGCGCCAGCGCGAACTTTTAGATTATCCCACGCAACTGTTTGCGAATGGTCCGCCGTCGCTAGAGCAGATGTTCTGGTTTAATGCGCAACGCGGTGAATATGGTCCGGGCGATGCGGAAGAGCAGGTAGCCTTTCGCATGCGCTTGGTGGAGCGGCGTGAAGAACATGTGTTTGAACGCACCAGACCCAATGGCGTGGTGTTGGAAATTCGGGGGCGACCGCTGAGCGATGGTGGTTTTATCACCACCTATCTCGATGTCACGGAGGAACGCAAAGGCCAGCGTGCTATCGCTTTCTTGGCACTGCATGATCCCGTTTCTGACTTGCCCAATCGCGCGGCCTTGATGGAAACATTGCCAGCGCGATTGAAAAAATTGAAGGCAAGTGAAAAAGGTGCACTTCTGTTTCTCGATCTCAACGGATTCAAGGCCATCAATGACACCTATGGCCATGCCGTCGGTGATATACTTTTAAACCTTGTGGGAAATCGCCTGCGCCGCGCCATTCGTGAAACAGATTTCGCCTGCCGTTATGGTGGCGATGAATTTGTGATCATCCAGGCCGACGTGGTGCATCGCTCTGACATTGAAGCTGTGGCCAATCGCGTGACAAGAGCCATTGCTGAAGACTATGAAATCAACGGTCTGATTGTGAACGTCACGGTGAGCATTGGCATCTGCATTTTTCCCGAACACGCCGTCATGGTCGAGGACATCATCCTCAAAGCCGATCAAGCCATGTACCGTTGCAAGCGCGCAGGCGGCGGCTTTGTCTTCGCCGATAGAGTGACAGCCCCAGTCCGCGACAAGCGGAAGAATGACAATCTGTATTTGACGGCGTTTCAGTGATAGGGATGAGGTACTGGAGTGCATCTTGACTTTTGCAGGATAGCGCTATATAAGTATTGATATGATAAAGCCTTTGAAATTTGTTGGCGACAGTAAGAAGGATTTATCGTCGTTTCCAGAGCCCGTGAAACAAGACATGGGTCATGCGCTGTTTATTGCCCAAGAGGGAGGCCGCTCACCAACGGTCAAAACTTTGCAAGGCTTTGGCGGAGGTAGTGTTGTTGAAATTGTGGAGGACCATGATGGCGACACCTATCGCTGCGTTTACACCACAAAAGTCGGCGATGTTGTTGTGGTGCTTCATGCATTCCAAAAGAAGTCGAAGCGGGGCAGCGAAACGCCGAAGGCATGAAATTGAATTGATCTACACAAGGCTTCGCGCCGCACTTAATCGAGAATGGAATTGAATGATGGTAAAATCCGCATTTCATGAACTAGAGTTGCACAACGCTGATGAGTTGGTCACAAAGTCGCGGCTCATGCAATTGGTCACAGCAGAAATTCGCAAACGGGGTGTCACACAATCCGTTGCTGGGGAAATTCTAGACCTTGATCAACCCAATGTGTCTGCCCTGATGAATGAAAAAATTAGCCGCTTCTCAGTGGAAAAACTGATGGAGTTTGCGGGCAAGCTGGGTTTTGCGTGACCATTCATATTGAAGGCAATGGTGTGGCGATGGATGTGCCGGTGAAGTACGGCGGCTTGAATATGGATAACTTTTGTATCACAGTTGCTTGCTAATTTTCCTTCCACGCCGCCACCAGGAAACTGGATGCCCATCGAAGTAACAACTCTGACCACGTAACCACATAAGTTTCGGTTCCTTTTTGTACATCCTGCAAATATGCGACATCCATGGTGCTTGTTTCGACTACCTGTTTTTCACGTTTTCTTAAATAAATGGCGAAATGCGTTTTCTATCAATATCAGGGGAGCTGCCACTGATGCATTGACACAGAATATTTCGCAATTCTTTTGCCCTAATTTAGGTCCTCCATATAGCTTATCATAGAAGTCGACCTTACAACGACTTGAAGTGAGAGTATTCATTCGTGACTGATTTATCAAATGTGTCTTTTGATGAGATCCGCAGGAGCTGGTCTGACAGCGACTTATTTCAAGTACGGGCAGCAAGTTGCATGGTGGGCAATTATTTTTTAATTCAGGATCTTCGTAGTTCTGATAAATTCTCGTAGCTTGTGAGTGGCATGTTAAAATTTAAAGTCTCCTTGCCGCTACGAGTTATCATGAGACATTCCAGTTCGAAAAATTTTTCATTTCGCCAAATTTAGGATTGGTTGCGACAGTACCTATGTCCAAGCCATTCCCAGAAACGTGCTGGTTCATCGGCTCAATCTGTGTTGGATACTCCATGAGTCGGCAAATTCACCGTGATTTTGCAGTATCAACTTCTGCAACACTCAATGATTATCCCGCGGCACCGGATGAACTTTGCCCACGCGTTGGAACTTCACGGCACCCTTTCAGCACCATGCCTTGCGCCAGTTGGTCGGTTTCTTTGCGGAATATTTCTTGCCAGGGGGTTTGGCTTTCGGGGACTTTGTAGCCGCCGCTGGCCTCCAACTCTTCGTGGCGCTTTTTCAATTCGGCATCTGAGATCAACAGATTGCATTCGCCCTTGTTGAGGTCGATGCGCACCATGTCGCCGTTTTTGAGCACGGCCAAGCCGCCACCTGCTGCGGCTTCGGGGCTGGCGTTCAAAATTGAGGGCGAGCCTGATGTGCCGGATTGTCTGCCATCGCCGACGCAGGGCAGCGAGCGGATGCCTTTTTCGAGCAAGTAATTTGGCGCGCGCATGTTCACCACTTCGGCGGCACCGGGATAGCCCAAGGGGCCAACGCCGCGAATGAACAGAATGGTATTTTCATCCACGTCCAATTTTTTGTTGTCGATGTTGGCGTGATAATCTTCGGGGCCGTCAAACACGATGGCCTTGGCTTCAAAGGCGTTCGGATCTTTCGGGTTTGAGAGATAACGATTGCGGAATTCTTCCGAGATCACACTTGTTTTCATAATGGCTGAATCAAACAAATTGCCCGACAGCATTTTGAAGCCCGCATGTTTTTTGATGGGGTCGTTAAACTCGCGGATGACTTTGCGGTTCCACGAGAACTTGCCTTTGCAATTCTCACCAATGGTTTTGCCATTGGCGGTGATGCAGTCTTCGTGAATTTTGCCAGCGCTGATCAGTTCTGCAATCACCGATGGCACGGCTCCGGCGCGGTGGAAATCTTCACCGAGATATTCGCCAGCCGGCATCATGTTGACGAGCAGTGGAATCTCGTGGCCCTGCTCCTCCCAATCAGCCACTTCCAACTCAACGCCCAAATGCCGCGCAATGGCGTTCAAATGGTTGGGGGCATTGGTTGAGCCGCCGATGGCGGTGTTGACGCGGATGGCATTTTCGAAGGCCTTGCGCGTCATGATTTTGGAGGGTGTCAAATCCTCCGCCACCATTTCAACGATGCGCTTTCCGGTTTCATAAGCCATTTGGCCGCGCTCACGGTAGGGTGCTGGAATGACAGCGTTGTAGGGCAGGCACATGCCCAAAGCTTCCGCCAGTGAGTTCATGGTGGAGGCGGTGCCCATGGTGTTGCAGTAGCCAGTCGATGGCGCTGAAGAGGCCACAAGATCAGTGAATTCTTTGTAGTTTATTTCGCCCGTCGCATATTTTTCACGCGCCAACCAGACGATGGTGCCGGAGCCAGTGCGTTGGCCTTTGTAGTCGCCGTTGAGCATCGGGCCTGACGACAAGGCGATGGCGGGAATATCAACCGTGGCTGCCGCCATCAAACAAGCGGGCGTGGTTTTATCGCAGCCAATGGTCAGCACGACGCCATCCAGGGGATAACCATGCAACACTTCGACGAGCGAGAGATAGGCGAGGTTACGGTCGAGCGAGGCTGTGGGGCGTTTGCCGGTTTCTTGAATAGGATGGATGGGGAATTCCAAGGGAATGCCGCCCATCGCAATGATGCCGTCACGCACCCGGCGCACCCAGTCCACATGGGCGCGGTTGCAAGGGCTAAGATCAGAGCCCGTTTGTGCAATGCCGATGATGGGCTTGCCGCCTTGAAGCTCTCCCTGGGTGAAGCCGTAGTTGAGGTAGCGCTCCACATAAAGCGCCGTCATATCGGCATTGGCAGGATTGTCAAACCAATGTTGCGAACGCAGTTTCAAGGGTTTGTGTGTTGGGTTGCTCATGACCATCGGCCTCAATGTGAATTGTCATACAAATGATAGCGGTGAATAGGGCCCGAGGTCTAGTGCCAGTTTGAGGATCAAGACGCCTGTTCTTGCAAGATGGGTGCGGCATTCCTTGCCATTTTCTCAGCCATATCGATGGAGAGCATATTGTCGAAGGCTTTGCGAATGCCGTCATTGGCTTTCATCAGACTGCGCAAGGCATCCTGTTCCCAGCTCACAACCAATGCCCCTGCATTGGCGAAGGTAGTTGCGGTTGCTGGTTTCTGTCGGAGGAAGGCCAGTTCACCGATAAAGGCATGGGGGCCGATGGAAAACCGTTTGCCCTCACGGTTCACTTCCGCTTGTCCTTCGAGCACATAGTAAAGCGCTTTTGGCATGTCGCCGAGTGTAGTCAGTGGCATTGACACATTAGGGCTGTGCCACTCAGAAATGGCGAGCAGTGTTTTATATTGCCCCGGTGTCAGACCCGGCAGGCGTGCAAACAACATCATCTCGTCAGCAGACAGCCTGAACATGCGGCGATCACTCATGATTTTGGCCATCATGTAAATATTGACGCCGATGATGGCGATGGACGACAGAATGGCAGTCCAGAGCGGGATGGGCGAAATCAAAAAATAATACAGAATGAAAGCGAGGTTGCCCAAAATCATGAAGGTGCGCAGCTTCAACGGATTGCGGAACGTAAACCCAATCAGCAACAGGCCCGCTGCCACATTGGCGAGGTAGGGTACAAAATCAGTCAAGGTCATATATCTCACCCCGCGATGAATATGCCCCCAAGGGTAAATATCAACGAATTGGCGTGACTGCGCAAGTGAGGGTGTGCCACTCTCAACGAACGAACTTCGGTTCCAGTGGGACATAGCAGAATGGGAGAATCAGATTATGATTTTCAAATATACAATTTTCTACGTGGAAGACGTTGCTGCGACGATGCAATTCTATGAAAAGGCTTTTGGCTTGACCACAGCGTTCCTGCACGAGGGCGGTGACTATGGTGAGATGGCGACAGGCCAAACCAAACTGGCGTTCTCGTCCCGCGCACTCATGCGAAGCCTCGGTAAAAATCCGTCTCTGGCCGATCCAAAATCGCCAAGTTTCGAAATTGCTTTTGAAACTGAGGATGTGGAAGCCTCCCTCAAGCGGGCGTTGATGCAGGTGGAGTGCTTGTGAAGGAACCAAGCTTACAACCATGGGGGCAAACCATTTCCTATGTTTCTGATCTCAACGGCTATCTCGTGGAAATTTGTACGCCTGTAGGGTGAGTGCCGCATGGAATGGGAGCGTCTGAACCGCTTTCGAAAAATTTGACCATTTGAACAAAATCTGCCAACTTCGGTCGCAACAATAAAAGTGTCGGAGGAAATATGGCACAGGTGAAGGGTCCGGATATTTCCGGCGGTCGTTTGCCCAAGGCGCAATATCAGGCGAATTTCGCTGATTTGCATCCGCCGTTGTCGGCGCGCGAAGCGCTGGTTGAGTCTGACCGTTGTTTCTTTTGTTATGATGCGCCGTGCCAAACCGCCTGCCCCACCTCCATCGACATTCCCCTGTTCATCCGAGAAATTGCATCGGGTCATGCCAAAGATGCGGCGTTACGATTTTCAATCAGAACATTCTAGGCGGCATGTGTGCCCGGGTTTGCCCCACGGAAACTCTGTGTGAAGAAGCTTGTGTGCGGCACACCTCGGAAGATCAGCCGGTGAAAATTGGCTTGCTGCAGCGCTACGCCACCGACGCACTGATGGCTGAAAAAAAACATCCCTACACGCGCGCTCAGAAGACCGGAAAGTCGGTTGCTGTTGTGGGCGCTGGGCCTGCCGGATTGGCCTGTGCCCACCGCTTGGCCATGCACGGTCACAGCGTCACGCTGTTTGATGCGCGAAAAAAATCAGGCGGCCTCAATGAATATGGCATTGCCGCCTATAAGTCCGTTGATGATTTCGCGCAGAAGGAAGTGGATTTTGTATTGTCCATCGGCGGTATCACAGTTGAGCACGGCAAGGCACTCGGCAAAAAACTGAAGCTCAAGGAATTGCAAAAAGATTTTGATGCGGTGTTCTTGGGCGTTGGTCTGCAAGGCGTGAATGACTTGGGGATCAAGGATGATGAAGCTCCAGGCATTGAAGATGCTGTCGATTACATTTCAGAGCTGCGCCAGGCCAAGGATGTATCGAAACTGAAAGTGGGTCGCAAAGTGGTGGTCATTGGCGGCGGCATGACGGCCATTGATGTGGCCGTGCAATCGAAGCTGTTGGGCGCTGAGGATGTGACCATCCTCTATCGGCGCGGCGCCGCACAAATGAAGGCGTCACCCTTTGAACAAGACCTCGCACAGACCAAGGGTGTTAAAATCAAACATTGGGTGGCACCGAAAAAAGTTCTGCTGAAAGCGGGCAAAGCCGTTGGTTTGAAGTGCGACTACATGGAATTGAAGAAGGGCAAGCTTGTCGCAACAGGCGAGACCTTTGACATCGCGGCCGACACGATTTTCAAAGCCATTGGCCAAACCTATGTTGATGCGACGGGTGGCGCAGTGAAACTCGACGCGTGGACGCATTGTCATCGACAGCGAAAAGCGCACGTCAGTGTCCGGCATTTGGGCGGGTGGCGATTGTGCTGCGGGCGGCAAGGATTTGACGGTTGCCGCTGTTGATGATGGCCGTCGTGCGGCTGAAAGTATTCATGCTTATATTTCGAACTCGTAGCTGACACCCACCCCTGCCCCTCCCTCGAGGGAGGGGAGAAGTATATTCTGGAGTACTAAAATGGCAGACCTTCGTTCAAATTTTGTCGGTATCAAATCCCCCAACCCGTTTTGGCTCGCATCCGCTCCTCCCACGGATAAAGAATATAATGTGGTGCGTGCCTTCAAAGCGGGTTGGGGTGGCGTGGTTTGGAAAACGCTGGGCGAAGAGGGCCCGCCCGTCGTCAACGTCAATGGTCCTCGCTATGGCGCCATTCACGGACCTGATCGCCGTTTGATGGGCCTCAACAACATTGAGCTGATCACCGACCGTCCGCTCGAGATCAATTTGCAGGAAATCAAAAAAGTGAAACGCGAATGGCCAGACCGCGCCATGGTGGTGTCCCTCATGGTGCCGTGTGAGGAAGCGCCGTGGAAGAAGATCCTCAAACAGGTTGAGGAGACCGATTGTGATGGCGTGGAACTGAACTTCGGTTGCCCCCATGGCATGAGTGAGCGCGGCATGGGTGGCGCTGTGGGCCAAGTGCCTGAATATATTGAAATGGTAGCGCGCTGGTGCAAGCAACATTCGCGGCTTGCCGGTCATTGTGAAACTGACGCCCAACATCACCGATATTCGAAAACCTGCTGCTGCGGCCTTTCGCGGTGGGGCTGATGCAGTATCATTGATCAACACCATCAACTCGATCACACATGTAGATTTGGATTCTTTCTCGCCCATGCCATCGATTGATGGCAAAGGTTCCCACGGCGGCTATTGTGGCCCGGCAGTGAAACCCATTGCCTTATCGATGGTGTCTGAAATTGCGCGGCATGAAGAGACAAAGGGCAAACCTATCTCAGCCATCGGTGGCATCACCACCTGGCGCGACGCCGCCGAATTTATCTCAATGTCAGCAGGCAATGTGCAGGTGTGCACAGCGGCCATGACTTATGGCTTCAAGATTGTCGAGGAAATGAAATCAGGCTTGTCCCGTTGGATGGATGAAAAGGGCTTCGCAACCATCGAAGACTTCCGGGGCCGCGCCGTGCCCAATGTCACGGACTGGCAGTATCTCAATCTCAACTACGTCGCCAAGGCCCACATCGACCAGGACGTCTGCATCAAATGCGGCCGCTGCTACGCCGCCTGCGAAGACACCTCACACCAAGCCATCATGAAAGAGAAAGACGGCGCACGTCACTTCGAAGTGATGGATGATGAATGCGTGGCCTGTAATCTTTGCGTCGAAGTTTGCCCGGTGCCGGAATGCATCACCATGGTCGAGCAGACCTCAGGTGTGGATGCGCGGACCGGAAAGAAGATCGATCCGGAATATGCCAATTGGACCACGCACCCGAATAATCCAATGGCACGGAAGGCGGCGGAGTGAAGGCGATGCCTTTCCTCCCCGTCTGCAAAGATATTGCAATCACTTTCGCCCCCGCAGTGACCACGCGCTTTATATTGGGCCGCTACATTGGTGGAAGCGATTTTCTGTTGGTCTTTGTCTAAGTGCCGTCGAGGTTACACATCACGTCAGAAACTCACTAGGTCAGCGATGATGACTTGATGCAGGTCAATGCATCCCCATGTTGAATGGAGCACAATCAGCTCTAACAGGGAGGATGTTATGACGCCAAAAACCATTTTGCTGAGCCTCAACGAAATTTCCAGCAACACGGGAGTCATTGCTGCGACGCGCCAATTGGCCAATTCATTTAAGTCTCACGTCACAGGTTTTTATGTCGTTCCAGCAGCACAAATTTATCCAATGGCGGGCATGGATGCACCGCCGCAAATTTACGATGGCAACAGGATTTTCTTTCAACAGAGCAAAGACCTGGTCAAGGATAGTTTTGAAAGGGCCATGAAGGCTGACGGCTTGTCTTATGGTTTTCTGTCGGTTGAAGGAAAGTCGTCGCAAATTGCTGCTGACATTATTGATGCCGCACGCAGCGCTGAACTTGTTGTCATGGTTCCAGCACAGACTGATGGTGGGTCAGGCTATGAAAGCGATGTGGCCGAGCGCGTGGTGATGCAGGCTGGTAGGCCTGTTTTGCTGTTGCCGCCAAAATTCGATGGCAAACTGTCATTTGAACACATTGCCATTGCTTGGGACGGAGGGCGTGAAGCCGCGCGGGCCGTGTTTGATGCTTTGCCATTTTTGACGCACTCCAAGAAGGTTTGGATTTTTGGCGTTGATGAGGCGCGGCGTGGAACGGAGCCCGAAGCCGAAATTGCAACCACTCTGGCACGTCACAAAATTAAAGCAGAAATAGCCCATGTGGCGTCTGTCGGCATGAACACCGGAGAAACCTTACTGCAGGCTGCCAAAGATCATGGCGCGGGCCTCTTGGTTATGGGCGCTTACGGTCACAGCCGATTGTCGGAGTTCGTGTTTGGTGGTGCCACCCGCCACGTGCTGCGCCATGTGACCATGCCCGTGCTGATGTCTCACTGAACGTAAGTGGACTTGCATCTCAGCGACTGAAACGCTAACCCGCGCTCACGAAATCCCAATCATTTTTGCGAGAGCGACATGGCTTCCTTTAATCTTCTCTATCTCCCCGGCGACGGCATTGGCCCAGAGGTTATGACCGAGGTCAAAAAGATTGTGGCGTGGATGGGAAAACAAGGCGTTGCTAGGTTTGAGTCGGATCAAGGTTTGGTTGGCGGTTCGGCTTTTGATGCCCATGGCCAGGCGATATCTGACGCAGATATGGGCAAGGCCCAGGTTGCCGATGCCGTGTTATTTGGCGCTGTGGGCGGACCGAAGTGGGACAAGGTGCCCTATGACGTGCGGCCGGAAGCAGGGCTTTTGCGCTTGCGCAAAGACTTAGGTCTGTTTGCCAATTTGCGCCCTGCGATTTGTTACCCGGCATTGGCCGATGCGTCATCACTCAAGAAGAATGTGGTTGAGGGTTTGGATATTCTCATTGTGCGAGAATTGACCGGCGGGGTTTATTTTGGTGAACCCAAAACCATCACAGATCTCGGCAATGGTCAAAAGCGCGGCATTGATACGCAGGTTTATGACACTTTCGAAATTGAACGCATTGCCCGCGTCGCCTTTGATTTGGCTTTGACGCGAAAGGGCAAAGTTTCATCGGCGGAAAAGCGCAACGTCATGAAGACGGGCGTGTTGTGGAATGAAGTTGTGACCCGCGTGCACGCAAGTGAATATCCAAAGATTCAGTTGGAACATGTCCTGGCAGACAATTGCGCCATGCAGTTGGTGCGCTGGCCCAAGCAATATGATGTGATCGTCACGGACAATTTGTTCGGCGATGTGCTTGTCCGATGTAGCCGCCATGCTCACAGGTTCGCTCGGCATGTTGCCGTCAGCTTCGCTAGGTGCACCTGATGCGAAAACCAAACGCCGCAAATCATTGTACGAGCCTGTGCATGGCTCTGCCCCTGACATTGCGGGCACAGGTGCTGCCAACCCAATTGCGATGATCGCGTCCTTCGGCATGGCGCTTCGCTATTCTCTTGGCATGGGCGAATGGGCGGACAAGTTGGACGCCGCAATCTCGGCTGTATTGGCCAAAGGGTTGCGCACCAAAGACATTGCAGGCGATATCGCCGCCAACACCAACACCCAACAAATGGGTGATGCCATTCTCGCTGAATTGCAGGCGTTGACCTAATGCTGACACTCCGCTCGGACAACGTTACGGCACAATTTCACCCCAGTGGTGCAAGGCTTGTGTCATGTGTTGTTGACGGGTCGAAACCGTCATGGGCAACAGAGTCGAAAACGGTCTGCTGAAGGGTGATCTCTATGCCGGCGTCGTGTGTGGCCGCCATGCGGGGCGGATCACTAGTGCGTCATTCACACTGGATGGTGAAAGAATTGCACTGACGCCAAACATGGGCGTGCACCAATTGCATGGCGGACCTGATGGTTTTGCCACGCGGCACTGGGACTATATCCGCGATGGCAACCGCATTACGTTCATGTTGCAATCCCCCGACGGTGACCAAGGCTTCCCTGGTCAGCTGGCTGTCAAAGCGGCTTATGCGCTGGCAGGGAAGGTTTTGTCACTGACGATAACGGCAGAGACGACGCGTCCCACCGTGTGCAACCTCACCAATCATGCCTATTGGAATTTGGCGGGTGGCGGATCAATCCTGGGGCATGAAGTGATGATCCCGGCACAGAAATTCTTTCCGCTGAATGACCTGTTGTTGCCGCTGGGCGAAATCAAAGACGTTGCAGACACCCGCTGGGATTTCCGCAACGCGCGGGCCATCGCCGAGGACTATGACAATGCGTTTTTGCTGGATGGCAAGCGTGGGGAAATGAAACGCGCCGTGACCATGCGTGATCCCAAGTCTGGTCGCGCGCTGGATGTGTGGACCACGGAAAGTGTATTGCAAATGTATACGGCGATTCACTGGAATGGCGATGGTACGGCACTCGGTCCTGATGGGGCCTTGGCGCGCTCCGAAGCTTTTGCGATTGAACCTCAGAATGTGGCGGATGCGCCAAACCATCCTAATTTCCCATCATCGATTTTGCGCCCCGGTGAAAATTACCGCAATCATATGGAGTGGCGGTTTTCATAAAAACCCATAGGGGTCGACGTCGATTTGCAAAGCGAGGGAACCCTTGGGCTTCACGTCGCCCAAGCCACTTCCTGAGAAAGCTCTGCACATCTACATCGCGCCCGGCTTTCACCAAAAACCGCCAGCGGTGACGACCCCTGATAACGGAGATAGGAGCTTGTGCGGGTCCCAATACATTCACATCATCCGTAGGCGGAATAATTTGAGAAAGTCCACGGGCAAAGCGCTCAACTTCCCCTCCATCGTTGCCTGACATGATGATCGCCGCCAAACGGCCATAGGGCGGAAGGGCTGCATTTTCGCGTATGACTTTTTCTTGGCGTAGATAGGCTTCGCGATCTCCCAATGCGAGGGCGCGCATGAGGGGATGATCAGGGGCGTGTGTTTGCACCAACGCATGCCCGGGCTTTGCGCCACGTCCCGCGCGTCCCGCCACTTGTGCCAGCAAAGCCCAGGTGCGCTCACCAGCCCGGGGGTCAGATGATTCCAGAGCCAAGTCAGCGTCAATCACGCCGACGAATGTGAGGTGGGGAAAGTGATGACCCTTGGCCACGAGCTGGGTGCCAATAATAAGATTATGCACACCCTCTTCGACCTCGCGGATGACGTCTCGCAACAACTGCCCGCGCGCGAGATCGGACGAAAGAATTGTCATGCGGGCTTCAGGAAAAAGTTGGGTGACTTCTTCCGCCAATCGCTCCACACCGGGTCCAACGGCCACCATTTTTTCTTCCGTCCCACATTTGGGACATGCCCTTGGCATCGGTTCCTGATGACCACAGTGGTGGCACATCAAAATGCGACGGAAGCGATGTTCAACCATCGAGGCTGCACAGTCCGGGCAGTCCAACCGAAATCCACAGGCGCGACAAAGTGTTAATGGCGCATAGCCTCGACGATTGAGAAACAGCAATGCCTGATCCCCAGACTGCAAGCGTGTGTTTGACAGCGGCAATCATCGGGTCAGACAACCAGCGACCAGAACCAATATTCTCTGTGCGCATATCAATGAGCTTGATTTCTGGAAGCTCAGGGCGACCGTGACGGTCATTCAGCTTCACCATGTCATAGCGTTTGCGATCCACATTGACGAGGCTTTCAAGCGACGGAGTGGCAGACGCGAGGACAACGGGAAATTTTCCAACCGTTCCATAAAGCACCGCCATATCGCGGGCGTGATACACAACGCCTTCGCTTTGCTTATAGGCACCCTCATGTTCTTCATCGACGACGATAAGGGTCAAGTTTTTCCATGGCAAAAAAAGTGCTGACCGCGCGCCAACGACAATACGCGCTTGCCCAGATGCAACGCCGCGCCAAACCCGTTCACGCTCACGCGGCCGTAAATCCGAATGCCACCCCGCAGGCACACAATCAAAACGCTCTTCCACCCGCGCCAGAAAACCACCGGTTAGAGCAATTTCCGGGAGCAGCAACAACACCTGCCCACCGCCGGCAAGAGCCGCCGCCATGGCTTCAAAATAAACCTCGGTTTTGCCCGAACCTGTGACGCCATCCAGCAGCGTCACTTTATGTTGGCGTGTGGCAATGGTGGCACGCAAGGCAGCGGCGGCTTCCCTTTGGGCTGTTGAAAGCTTCTTGTTGCCATTGTTAAGCTTTGGCGTCTGGAATGCAGCGTGCGCAGGTAGCGGCACTGCTCTTAACGCTCCTGTTTCGGCCAAGGCTTTCACAACCGACTGTCCCACACCTGCAGCTTGCGCCAATTCGGCTGATGACATGGCAAAACCCTCGCGGGCCACGTCCAAAATTCGGGCGCGCTGGGGCGTGAGTTTTTTGGGCGTTACGTCACCAAGCGCATACGCCATGCGCTGCCGCTCTGGCTCAAAGGCTGAGGGCACCCGCAGCACCATGCGCAGAACCGCGCCCATAGGTTCCAAGTAATAGGCCGCAAGCCATTGGATAAACTTGCGGTGCATGGCCGTCATCGGCGTCATGTCGTATTTTTCAGTGACGTCGCGCAGTTTGAGGTTTGTGCCAAAAGTGTCACGCCGCTCCCACACCACACCGATATAATGGCGGGGACCCAACGGCACTTGCACATAATCGCCGGGCTGCAACACCATGCCCTCAGGCACCCGGTAGGAATAGGGCCCGTCAATGGCCAGCGGCAGCAACACATCAGCCAATGGAATTGGGGTTTCGCTCATGCTGCAAGAGATAGGCTTTGAGGCTTTTCCATTCCAGCCCTATATCAAAGCCATGCAGTCTCCATCCGTCACTGAAATTGTCTATGGCGAGCCTTTTGCTTTCGCACGGCGCTTGAAAGGCGAGCGCGCCCTCACGCTGTTTGAAAGTGCACAGCGCCATGAACATTTGGGGCGTTATTCATTTCTCGGCGTCAACCCCAGCCACACACTGGTAGTGCGCGAAGGCATTGGCTTTCTGGATGGAGCCGTACAGCCACATGCGCCCTTTGAAATTCTGCAATCCACCCTGTTGAAATTCGAGCGCCAAACCGTCGAAGGCTTGCCACCGTTCCAAGGCGGGTGGGCCGGGTATATCTCCTATGATTATGGTCGACACCTCGAGCCCAAAGCCAAAATTCCAGACTTTCCACCGCTTTGCCCAGACATGGTGTTTCATCTGTTTGAAACGGTGATCGCCATTGATCATTTGCAGGAACGGGCGTGGATTATCGGGCCGGACGCGGCCCGTTTGGATGAACTGTTAAAACAGCGGCAAATGCCATTGGGTCAGCCTGTAAAGGCATCATTCAAACCAACAGTGACGCGCGATGTGCACGAACAAAATGTCCGTCAAACCGTAGAGTATATTTTAGCAGGTGACATTTTTCAGGCCAACATCACCCAGACATTTGAAGCTGCAGCGCCCACTGGTTTTGATGCCTTTGCGCTCTATCAGCAACTGCGCGAAAATAACCCCGCACCCTTCGCAGCTCTGATGGACTATGAAGAAGTAAAAATCATTTCGTCATCGCCCGAACGCCTTATTCGCTACAACGGCAAAACCGCTGAGGCACGACCGATCAAAGGTACGCGGAAGCGAGATGCCGACACCGACAAAGATGCTGCCTTAATGGCTGAACTGCAGGCGTCGCGCAAAGACCGTGCCGAAAACGTAATGATTGTAGATTTACTGCGCAATGATCTGTCCATCGTATCCAAGCCCGGCACGGTAAAAGTGCCGGTGCTGTGCGGTTTGGAAAGCTACGCCAATGTGCACCATCTCGTATCTGTAGTGCAGGGCGAATTGCGCGATGGCGTGTCGGCCATTGATTTGGTGAAAGCAGTGTTTCCGGGGGGCTCCATCACGGGTGCACCAAAGGTGCGTGCAATGGAAGTGATTGCGGAATTGGAGGCTGCGCCACGTGGCGTTTATTGTGGAGCCATGGGCTATTTCGGTTTCAACGGTACCTGTGATTTCAACATTGGCATTCGCACCGTGCAAGTGGCCGATGGCGTGATGCGGGTGCAGGGCGGGGGCGGCATCACCGCGCGATCTGATGCGTCAGCGGAGTATGAAGAAAGCCTGTTGAAAGTGAAACGCATCATGGAGGCGATGACATGATTTTGATCATCGATAATTATGATAGCTTTGTTCACAACATCGCCCGCTACTTCGTGGAGATCGGAGAGCGCGTTTCAGTGGTGCGCAATGATGAAGTCGAGGCAAAACACTTGCGGGCAAAGGCCGTCGTCATTTCGCCGGGGCCCTGTACGCCGGATGATGCAGGTGTGTCATTGCAAGTGATCAGCGAGTATTCGGGCAAGCTTCCGATCCTCGGTGTATGTCTGGGGCATCAAGCGATTGGCCAGGTTTTTGGTGGAAAGGTCGTGCGGGCAAAACACCCCATGCATGGTGATTATTCCAGCATCACCCATGATAATAGCGGCGTCTTCGCGGGCCTGCCACAAGCATTCAACGTGGGTCGCTATCACTCCCTGATTGTTGAGGGTGTTGCAGGATCAGTCTTACGCGTAACAGCACGGGATGATGTCGGCGAGATCATGGCATTGACCCACAGTGACCACCCCACGTTGGGCGTACAATTTCACCCTGAGTCCATTCTCACCGAACATGGGTATGATATGTTCAGAAACTTTTTGAAGGTTGCGACATGAAGCGTGTTTGGTTGAACAAAGCCATTGTGAAAGGCAAGTTGGCACTTTCACCCGATGATCGCGGCCTGACCTTGGGCGATGGCGTGTTTGAAACCATTGCCGTCAACCACAGCGTTGCGCTCTGGCGCTTTGAACACATCGAACGCATGCGCAACGCTGCTGAGGAATTGGGCATTCCCTTTCCCGAAATTGAAATTGAAAATGCCATCGACGCCCTGACCCATCGCACGAAAACATCCCATGTCTTGCGCCTCACCCTGACGCGCGGGGAAGGTGGGCGCGGCTTGGCCGGTGATCTTGGTAAACCGACACTGCTTGGAACATTGCACCCCTTCGAGCTCACCTTGCGGTTTCAACCCATATCGTTGCTCACGTCATCGGTTCGGCGCAATTTGCATGCACCATCGTCGCGGATAAAATCATTATCCTACATCGACAACATTCTGGCGGCACGCGAAGCCCATGCCAAAGGTGTTGATGACGCGCTGATGTTGAACTCCGCCGGGCGTGTGGCCAGCGTCAGCATTGGCAATGTGTTTCTGGAGGTAGAGGGTGATTTGATAACTCCGTCACTGGGCGAAGCTGTTCTGCCCGGCATCATGCGGGAGGCCATCATCAAGCTGGCGAAACAGTCAGGCGTGACGGTGCGGGAAAAACAGGTCAAGACAACAGACATCGCCAAGGCAGATGCCATGTTTATGAGCAACAGTTTACGTTTCGTGCGCTCTGTTTCAAAATGCGATGGCAGGAGATTTACAGCGCGTTCAAAAATACTCGATATGATTGTGCGGGGCCTTTTGAATGCAGAACAAGAACAGATCATACTGAATTGAAAGGATTGTCACATGAAATTCTTCGTTGATACGGCTGATGTCAAAGAGATCAAGGAGATCCAACAAATGGGTCTCTGCGATGGTGTGACCACCAATCCATCGTTGATCGCAAAATCTGGGCGCGATTTTAAAGAGGTGATTGCGGAAATCTGCGCCTTTGTGGAAGGACCGGTCAGTGCTGAAGTGGCAGCGCTCGACTATGACGGCATGATGCGTGAGGGAAATATACTCCGCAAAATTGCAAAACACGTGGCCATCAAAGTGCCGCTCACAGTTGATGGCCTGCGCGCCTGCAAGTCCTTCTCGTCTGAAGGCACCATGGTCAATGTCACATTGTGCTTTTCGGCCAATCAAGCCTTGCTGGCCGCCAAGGCCGGAGCCACCTTTATCTCGCCCTTCATTGGGCGACTTGACGACATCAACTTGGATGGCATGGAATTGATCGGCGAGATCCGCCAAATCTATGACAATTATGGTTTTGACACCAACATCCTCGCAGCCTCTATCCGCTCTGCCAACCACATCAAAGAAGCGGCATTGATTGGTGCTGACTATGCCACGGCTCCCCCTGCGGTATTAAAAAGTCTGGTCAGCCATCCACTGACTGACAAGGGCATTGCCAGCTTCCTCGCCGATTGGGCCAAGACGGGACAGAAAATTTGATCACGGAACACGCCATTCTTGAAGTGAAGGCAGGTCGGCATGCTGAGTTCGAGCAGGCCATGCAGAAGGCTGTGCCCTTCATTTCTGCGTCTGAAGGCTTTCAAGGGATTGACGTGCTGCCCTGCATCGAAGCGCCGGGGCGTTATTTGTTGTTGGTCAAATGGACAAGCGTTGAAGCCCACGAACAGGGCTTTCGCGGGTCCGAGCGCTATCAGCAATGGAAAGCCTTGTTGCATGGCTTTTACGATCCCTTCCCGCTGGTTCAGCATTATGGGGCGTCGATCTTGGCGTAACAGGCTGTCAACCATTGCCGGACTAGGATTCTCGCATGGAACTGATCGCTTTCAATTTGGCACCAGATGCCGCAGCCGTGGCGAAAGCTTGGCTGCAATCCCTAGGTCAAGAAAGGCGTGTGAGCCCCAAGACATTGGAAGCCTATGGCCGCGATCTACAACAGTTCGCGGCCTTCCTGATGGAGCATTTAGGCGCACCCGCCACGACACATGATTTAGCGGTATTACCACTGCCGGATTTTCGCAGCTTCATGGCAAGACGGCGCAACGCTGGCATAGAAGCAAGATCACTGGCACGGCAAATGTCGGCGATCAGGTCGTTCTTTCGCTTTGCAGAAACCAGAAGTTATTTTAACAATAAGGCCTATGGCGCCGTGCGCAGCCCCAAACTGGCCCATGCCATTCCCAGACCATTGTCGATCACGATGGCAGAGCGGGTCACGAGCGACGAAGAACTGGCATCCGATATTCCGTGGATTGCAGCGCGTGACAAGGCCGTGATGACCCTGCTTTATGCCTGCGGCCTGCGTATTTCAGAAGCGCTGTTACTGACGCCGACACAGCTTTACGACAACCCCATGCGCATCAAGGGCAAAGGCGGCAAGACGCGCCTTGTGCCTTTGTTGCCGGCGGTGAAAGATATTATCGAACAGGCTATGGCGCTGTGTCCCTTTCCCTTGCAGCGGCATGAACCGCTGTTTCGCGGTGCCAAGGGTGGACCATTGAGCCCGCGCATTGTGCAACTTTCAATGCAACGGATGCGTTCGGCATTAAATTTGCCGGACACCGCAACCCCCCACGCCATGCGCCACAGTTTTGCATCGCATCTCCTTGGCAATGGCGCTGATTTGCGGGTTATCCAAGATTTGTTGGGACATGCCAGTCTTTCCACCACGCAAGTCTATACCGAAGTCAATCGTGAGCACTTGATGGAACAATACCGAAAAGCCTTCCCGAGCTGATTGCAACACGATAAAAATTTCGCGATGATTGGCGATGCCTAAGATTTTCCACATACCCACGTCATTGAGTTTTCCAAAGCGCGCTGATGCCGTTGTCATCGGCGCTGGCATCATTGGTTTATCAACAGCATTGGAACTGCAAGCCCGCGGACTTCAAGTTGTGGTACTTGAAAAAGGCGAAGTTGCAGGAGAGCAATCATCCCGCAATTGGGGCTGGTGCCGTCAGATGGGACGTGACTCCAGAGAAATTCCATTGATCAAAGTATCAATGTCGTTGTGGCGCGGCATGAATTCAAAGCTTGGATCAGAAACTGGATACCGCACCACACGGAATTTTGTATCTTTCAAAATCCGAAGCGGACTTGGCACCACATAAGGCATGGGCCACAGCCAATGTTTCGCAATATGGTTTGTCATCTCGGATAATTTCAAGTGACGAAGCCGCAGAACTTTTACCGGGATGCCAGACATCATGGCACGGTGGATTGTACACCCCTGATGATGGCCGCGCTGAGCCATTCCTCGCCGTTCCCGCCATGGCCGCATATTTTCAGAACCGGGGTGGATTGATTTTTACACACTGCACAGCACGTGGGATTGAAACAACGACTGGAAAAGTCAGCGCCGTAACAACTGAACGAGGAGCGATTGCAACCGAAGTTGTCGTCTTAGCGGGTGGCTATTGGTCAGAGCGGTTTCTGGCCAATCATGATGTGCGCTTTCCACAAGCAGGCGTCATCTCATCGGTTTTGCGTACCAGTGCTGATTGATCTTGGTCACGAGAGAACATTCTGCGGTGGTGCATTTGCGGCGCGCAAACGTTTGGATGGTGGCTATACCATCGCCAATGCTTTGCACTCCCGCGCTGAACTGACACCAAACCATCTTCGTTACTTTAAAGACTTTCTACCGATCCTTAAAATGGACCCCAGTGCCGTGCAATTGAGAATTGGAAAGCGTTTTTATGACGAATGGAAATTGCCAAGGCGATGGGCCATCGATAGCGTTTCGCCGTTTGAACAGAATCGCACTCTTGATCCCGTGCCGCATCAATCATTGCTGAACCAGGCGATGGCGGAATTAAAATTGGCTTATACTGCTTTTGCAAAAGCTGAAGTGGTAGAAACCTGGGCAGGCATGATTGACGTAACCCCTGATGCCGTGCCGGTGATTGATCAGATCGCGCACTATCCCGGACTGTTTCTGGCGTCGGGCTTTTCAGGTCACGGATTTGGAATTGGACCCGGAGCGGGAAAGCTCATGGCAGAAATTGTGTTGGGTGAAACACCCTGTGTTGATCCCCAGCCCTTTCGCTTTGCGCGCTTTGGCAAGGGCAATATCCCGCAACCCACGTCAGGCTTATAGTGTTAGGCGGCCTTGGCAATGTCCATGGCACGGCTTACCGTATCCAGTAATTCTTGTGGCTGAACGGGTTTGCGCATAAATTCAAACACCTTGAGACCCATGGCCCTTAATTGCGTGGCGCGTTCAACGTCAGCGGTGACCAGCACGAAATTGGCTTTGGAACCCATGGCCTGCATGGTTTCAACAACATCGAGACCATTTTTCAGTGATCCCAGGCGGAAGTCGAAGAGGCCTACGGTAAACGAACGGTCAACGGCAAACTCAACGGCACTCTCAGGATCAGCAAAGCCTTTGACCTTGTAGCCTGAATCCGCCAGCAATTCTGCAACGCTGGTCAACAGATCGACATCATCGTCCAAAACCATGACATCTACGTGATTATTTGACATTTTGCCGCCCCATTCGTTCTTATTAGAACAGGTTATAACAGTTCGGCGTTGCAGTTGATTTAAGTGGATTGCTCAAATTTTATCTAAATCGGGAAAAGTCTTTATTTCCCGATCTTTGTCAGTTCCGCTTCCAATTCCGGTACGGCCGTAAACAAATCGGCAACGAGACCATAATCCGCCACTTGGAAGATGGGCGCTTCTTCGTCCTTGTTGATGGCAACGATGATCTTGGAATCCTTCATACCAGCGAGATGCTGAATGGCCCCTGAGATGCCAACGGCGATGTAAAGATCGGGTGCCACCACCTTACCCGTTTGTCCGACTTGATAGTCGTTCGGCACATAGCCAGCATCAACAGCAGCACGCGAAGCACCGACGGCGGCATTGAGTTTCTTTGCAACGGAATCAAGCATCTTGAAATTTTCACCGTTTTGCATACCGCGACCACCCGATACAATGATCTTGGCCGAAGTGAGTTCCGGACGATCCGAGACTGTCAGGTTCTCACTGACGTAGGACGACAAGCCAGGATCAGCAGCGGCATTCACTTTTTCAATCGCGGCAGAACCACCTTCACCAGCAGCAGCAAAGCTTGCCGTGCGTACGGTAATAACTTTCTTGGCGTCGGTGGATTGCACTGTCTGCACGGCATTGCCTGCATAAATTAAACGCACAAATGTATCAGCGGATTTCACTTCTGAAATATCAGAAATTTGCATAACATCAAGAAGCGCTGCCACGCGCGGCATGTAGTTTTTTCCATTGGTGGTAGCAGGAGCAACAAGGTGATCATAGGCACTTGCGAGGGCTACAATGGTTGCGGCCATGGATTCAGCAAGTGGGCGTTCCAGTGCAGGCGTTTCAACATGCAACACCTTTTTGACGCCAGTGAGTTTGGCAGCAGCCTTCGCCGCTCCATCAGCTTTGTGGCCCGCAACCAGCACATGCACATCACCACCCATTTGGGCAGCGGCGGTGAGGGCCTTGTGGGTTGCATCTTTTAGTGATGCATTGTCGTGTTCAGCAATAAGAAGAACGGCCATATCAGAATGCTCCCGCGTCTTTGAGTTTGCCAACAAGTTCTGCGACGGATTTAACCTTCACGCCAGCATCACGCTTCGGCGGATCTTCCGTCTTGATCACCTTGAGGCGGTGCTTGGTATCAACGCCATAGTCAGCCGCTGTCTTTTCATCGAGGGGCTTTTTCTTCGCCTTCATGATGTTGGGAAGCGAGGCATAACGCGGTTGATTTAAGCGCAAATCCGTTGTCACGATCAGCGGCATCTTCACCTTTAACGTCTGCAAGCCACCATCAATTTCGCGGGTAATCGTGGCTTCACTATTTCCGGGTTCGAGCTTCGAGCAAGCGGTGGCTTGCGGCCATCCCAACAAGGCAGCCAACATCTGGCCAGTCTGGTTGGCGTCGTCATCAATGGCCTGCTTGCCGAGGATCACAATCTCTGGCTTTTCAGCGTCAACCACGGCTTTCAAAATTTTGGCAACTGCCAAGGGTTCAACGATCTCGTCGTGCTTCACCAAAATGGCGCGATCAGCACCCATGGCGAGCGCAGTCCGCAAGGTTTCCTGGGCCTGCTGTGGCCCGATGGATACGACAACGATTTCCGTAACTTTACCCGCCTCTTTCAAGCGAATGGCTTCTTCAACGCCGATTTCGTCAAAGGGATTCATGGACATCTTGACGTTCGCCAATTCCACGCCCGAACCGTCGGCCTTCACCCGTATCTTCACGTTGTAATCAACCACGCGTTTTACAGCGACAAGTACCTTCATGGATAACTCCTGGAAAATTCTGGGCGGACCCTAGTCAGCGCGCCTTTTCAAGTCAATTCCGCGAGCGGCGTGGCTGGGTTGTTTGCGACGATTTGGCCACATCACAGCAGTCGGACAATCATGTCCAGGTCGGGGTCGGGAATACCAAGGGCGTGCAAGTGTTCAGCGGTGTTTTTGACATAATCGACGCAACTTCCGGCTTCGCCGTGACCTTGCCGTACATAGGTCAGGGTGTCCTCCACCTGCAATGGTCCAGCATATTGCTCGTGCGCACGGTCGACGACATAGGTAATGGCGTCAATGCTTCGTCCGTTCGACAGCGCAACAGGAAGTGTTACTTCTTGATAGATGTGAGTGATCAACTCGCGCTCCCGGAGGTAGGCATAGGCCGCTGGCCATTCTGCCTCCGCCACTTCGAACGCGAGACCATTGCAGACTCCGCCCTTGTCCAATCCAAAAACAAGACCCAAGCAATCTGCGGTTCCACGATAGCGATGCGATAACACGCAAAGCGAACGATGCCAGCCTTCAAGCCGCGCTGGTTCTGAATGAATGAAATTGAACCCAGGCCGCCATATCAATGACCCGTAGCCAAAAACCCAGTGTGGACCACTCATACCTTGGGTGGCGGGCCACGCCCAAAATCAGGTGCTGCCGTATCCTGCCCGGCTTGAATAATACCGCGGCGCACATCCCGCGCGCGTGAGAACAGCTCAAACAATGTTTCGCCATCGCCCCAACGAATGGCGCGTTGTAGAACAGACAAGTCCTCTGAGAACCGCCCCAGCATTTCCAAAACAGCTTCGCGATTGTTCAAAAACACATCGCGCCACATGGTAGGGTCTGAGGCGGCGATACGGGTGAAATCGCGAAAGCCACCTGCTGAGTATTTAATGACCTCGGAATTCGTCACCTCTTCCAAGTCAGCCGCTGTTGCCACCGTATTATAAGCAATGAGATGCGGAAGATGGCTGGTGATGGCGAGAACCAGATCATGGTGTTCCGGCGTCATCTCCTCAACATTAGAACCCAATGCTTCCCAGAAGCCTTTGAGTTTTGCGAGCGCTGCCTGATCGACATGAGGTGGAGGTGTGAGAATGAACCATCGATTGTCGAACAGTGTTGCAAAACCTGCGTGCGGTCCCGATTGCTCCGTGCCAGCAATGGGATGCCCCGGTATAAAATGCACGTTGAGCGGCAAATGCGGGGCCACATCGCGCACCACCGCACCTTTCACGGAGCCGACATCGGTGAGGATGGCACCCGCTTTCAAATGCGGCGCAATTTCTTCGGCAAGTGCTGCATAGGTACCAAGCGGCGTACATAGAATGACGAGGTCCGCATCTTTGACAGCATCAGCAGCACTGTCATGCACCGTGTCAACAAGACCAATATCCAAAGCAATTTTGCGGGTTTCAGCACTGCGCGCATAACCGCTGATGGACCCAGCAATTTTTCCTCGCCGCACGGCATGGGAAATCGATGAGCCAATCAAGCCCAGACCCAGCAATGCGATTTTTTCAAACTGAACACTCACCCGACAAACCCTTTCAGCACCGCAACAACTGCCCGGTTGGCCTCTTCAGTGCCAACGGAAAGCCTCAGCGCATGCGGCATGTGATAGCCATCCATGCGCCGCACCACGATGCCATGTTCCAGAAAATGCGCATCCGCAGCCTGTGCCGTCGCGGCATCTTTGAAATGCAGCAGCAGGAAATTACCTGCACTTGGAGTGACCTTGATTCCAAGTTTGCTGATCTGATCATTGAGCCACGCCAACCACGTTGTGTTGTGGTTCAGGGCTTTGTCCATGAATTCAGTATCGTTGATGGCCGCCACTCCAGCTGAGATGGCGGGCAGCGAGACATTGAAGGGACCACGAATACGATTCAAAACATCCATCACATGGGCAGGGCCATAGGCCCAACCCAAGCGCAGGGCCGCAAGACCATGAATTTTTGAGAACGTTCTGGTCATCACAACATTCTCAAATTCAGAGACCAACGCAATGCCGGGTTCATAGTCATTGGCGGTGACAAATTCAGCATAAGCAGCATCAACCACCAGCAACACATGGGGCGGCAAGGCTGCATGCAAACGGCGAAGCTCGCTGTAGGAAATATATGTGCCCGTGGGGTTATTGGGGTTGGCAACAAAAACCATTTTGGTGCGTGACGTGACGGCCGCAATCATGGCGTCAACATCGGTGCGGAAGTCCGTTTCACGCGCTACGACTGCCGTTGCGCCATTGGCCTGAATCACGATGGGATACACCATGAAACCATACTGGCTATATACAGCTTCATCACCAACGCCCAAATAGGCATGAGCCAGCAGTTGCAGAATTTCATCTGACCCAGCCCCGCAAATGATGTTGTTGGCACTTAAGCCATAGCGCGTTGCAATGGCTTCGCGCAGGGCAGAGGCATTGCCATCAGGATATAGAGCGAGTTTTTCTGCTGCAGCTTTAAAGGCTTCAACAGCTTTGGGGCTGGCCCCTATCGGTGACTCGTTGGACGAGAGCTTATGGATTTTTGCGCCCTTGGCAGTACTCTTGCCGGGCACATAGGCTTCGATATCTAAAATGCCTGCCTTTGCCGCAGGTCGTTTTGTGTGGGCCGTCATCATCAAACCTCGACGGCCGAGGGATAACGCCCCGCAACCTTGAGGCCAAGTGACATATTCGACCGCGTCAAGCCAACAATTGGGCTTTCATGCTCAGAATAAAATCCTGACAATGCTGAAACACGCCAAGGGCCAGACTTGACTTGCCAGATCGGTTGCGGCGCAAAATCCCGCGGCAGATTGCCTTGCGTGATGATGAGCGTTTCGTCCTTGCCGGTGGCTTCTGCGGGAGCATTTCCAAAAATCAGTAACTGCGGCACCGCTTCGCTTTTGAGCACGGGAAGGGTCGCAATGATCTGTGCCGTTCCAGCTTTTCCCGCCACGCATGGGTCAATCCATGGCGCATCCGTTTCAACCACGCAAATATCCGTTGGGTTGACATTGACCTGCATCAGCGCCTGCGCTTCATCGTGCCATTCTTCAACCGGCATGGCTGGAAAATGCTCACGCAACCGGAGGCGGTGGCCAAGAGTTTGCGATAGGCGCTTTGACACGTGTAGCGTCATCGGAGCTTGGGCCAAGCTTGAATCTGTTAATATCGCGCGCCACAACCTCAGCACATGAACTGGGTCCAAACCTTGGCCCTGAGCGGCTTGTAAGAGACGGCGGTGAATCAAAGCTTCTCGTGCGGGTCGCAAAGGCGAAGCTATGATTTTGTCAGTCACCTGCTTCAAGGCTTTGACTTGCTGCGTGATTGACTGGCGCTTTCCCAGCAAGGCCAGCAACGCATCGTCAACATCATCCAGTTCGCGGCGCAAGGCATCAAGTGCAGGTGCGGCGGGTGGCGCTTCAGTCATTGTTCAATCCAATATGTGTTAGGGTTGTTTAAGCCACTTTCACCTCAGATGTGAACCCCAATCATTCGCCTTCTTTGCGAAAGGGTTGTGGAGAAGGCAAAAGAACAGGTCGAAAACGTGGCAACAGCCGCCGCGCCCGCTTTCCAGACGAAAAAGCATAGACCTGCTTCATGGCTTCAACGATGGTGACGCCAGCAAATCGTCTGAGGACCCGCTCGCCCACCAGATCAAAACCCTTGGCTACCTTCAACACGGTTTCATTATGGAGTGGCGGCAAATACAAGAGCGCTGCGCCATTGCGTGACGGTAAATTTGGTGTCGCGCAACAATCCTGAAATTTGACCCCGCGAAAATGGCTGACCATAACCAAAGGGAGTGGCTTCTGAGGCCGACCACAACCCGCTGCGATTTGGCACCACGAGAATGAGCCGCCCCTGCGGAGCCATCACCCGCCACACCTCGTGCAACATGTCCGTAGGCGTATCGGCATGTTCCAGCCCATGCACCACCAGCGCCACATCCACCATGCTTTCCAGCAACGGCAGATCTCCAGCATCGACGAGGGCTGAGCGATTGTCAGACCCCTCGGGCCAGTGAATAACGCCCTGCCGCGCCAACATAAAAGACAGACTCAAGACATTCTCAGCCTCATCGGCCATATAAGGCACGGCATAACCAAGCCCCATCACGGTTTGACCGGACTTGGCCCTCGTCAAAGTGGCAAGCTTCCGGTTAAGCAACCGCGCCGTGGTCAGCCCAAGATTTGAGTGGTAAAATGTTCTGAGATCGACGACATCCATAAACGCATCATACGCATTTTCGAGGCCGCCGTCATGCTGCCCTGCGGCAATGCTTCCCAGATGTTTAAATTTCTAAAACCGTGTAGGAAAACGCCATGTCACATCTTGAAGTTCACCAATTCATCTGCCGCGACGATAATTACGGCGTGCTCGTGCACGACACGGTCACTGGCACCACCATTTCAATTGACGCGCCCCATGCAGGAGCCATTGCAGACAACTTAAAGAAGCGTGGCTGGCAGCTCACCCATATTCTGACGACGCACCATCATATTGATCACGTCGAGGGAAACCTTGGAACTGAAGGAAGCCTATGGCTGCCGCATCATTGGGCCAGAAGCCGAAAAAAGCAAAATCCCGGGTATCGATCAAACCGTTAAAGGCGGCGACGTCATTGACCTCGCCCAGCGGAAATTGAAGGTTTATGATTGCCCGGGCCACACGCTGGGTCAGGTGACTTTTCATTTTGTGAATGACTATCTGATGTTTGCTGCTGACAATATTTTCGCCATGGGTTGCGGCCGTGTTTTGGAAGGTACACTCGAGCAGATGTATCACTCGGTTAATCAGTTCCGCGACATTCAACCGATGACATCGTTGTATTGTGGTCACGAATATACCGAAGCCAATGCCAAATTTGCGCTGGCCATGGAACCGGGGAACCGGGCCTTGCAAATGCGAGCAACAGAGGTGCGGAATTTACGCGCGCAAGGCAAGATGACCTGTCCCACCACAATTGGCGATGAGTTAAAAACCAACCCATATTTCCGTTGTGCTTCACCCGAAATCAGGCAGACCTTGAACATGGCAGGAGCCACAGACGCGGAAGTATTCGCCGAACTCCGTACACGGAAGAATAATTTCAGCTGATCGACCGTGCTTTAAAAATCATATCTTTTGCGGCAATCATAGCACCACCTGTAATCAGCAAGCAGGCCAGCACAATGGTCCAGTGGTAGGTCGCAAAACCTGCGACCAGCAGCACCAAAGTCGAAAACAATGGAGCGGCATAACTTGCAGCACCCAACACCATGATATCGCCCTTTTTCACGCCGTAGTCCCATGTGTAAAACCCAACACCCAGCGGCAATAGCCCCAGCACAACAATCGCCGTCCATTGGGTTGTTGAAGCAGGCCACACCGTTGTTTCAAGCGCCAAATGCAAGGCCCCAGCCACGACAGCTGTGATCAAACAATAGCCTGCAACAACATCAGTGGGAACATGACCGAAACGACGCGACAATACGGAATAGCCAGACCAGATGAAGGCGCACGCCAACGCATAAAGGTGCCCTGATTTTAAGCCGTCGGACAAGCCCAAAGCTCCACCCTTGGTGATGATGACCACTGCGCCAGCAAGACCCAAAATTGCGCCGATGACATGGTGCCCACGCAAACGTTCACCCGGTAACAACGCGGCAAACAAAACAATTAACAGCGGCCAGAGATAGGCAATCAAACTTGCTTCAACAGGAGGTGCGTTCTGGATCGCGAAAAAATACAGGCAATGATAGACACAAAGACCAAAAGTGCCGACGAGCCAGACGCGCCAGTTTTGATTGAGCGCCTTCACGGCATTGGGCCGCCAAATCCAGCTGACAACACCTGTCATGCCGCCCAAGAAGAACGTCATCATGGTCAGTTGAAAGGGTGGAATTGGGCCAGATGCAGTTCCCAGCAGAGCCAAGAACGCCCACATCAGGATCGCGGAAAAACCGATCAGAGTTGCGGTTTTCGGGCTGTATTTTTGAGATTTTTCTGCTGACATAAACCGACACCTGATGATTCTAGCGTGGTGTTCGTTGAAAAGTGAGGGATTGTCTATGGCGAAAACGGCATTGCAGAAGTTGCGCACCCCCATGGATGTGCGTATTGTGAATGAGCTGCCCGCAGGAGCGCAAAACTGGGGGCCAGCCGGCGCAACGATGGTCATTTCAACACCGCAGGAAATAGAAACTTATGTTGCGCAAATTCCGAAGGGCAAGTTGGCAACTCTTGAGTCTCTTCGTCATGTTATTGCGGATCATCATGGCACCACCATCACTTGCCCGGTGACGACCGGACTGTTTTTGAACACCATCGCGCGCGCCGCTGAAGAACAGGCAGTGATGGGGGCCAAGCACGTAACACCGTGGTGGCGGGTGATCAGAACTGACGGCACTTTAAATGAGAAATTTCCAGGAGGCCTTTTGGAGCATGAAAGACGACTTATCGCAGAAGGTCACACGATCCTGCGCAGTGGCAAGACTAAATTACGTGTGATGGACTTTGAAAGTAAATTGGCAAAGCTTCAGGTCTGAGAGCGTTTGTGCAGGTAAGGCCCCAGCACTGACAACAACACCGCGGCAATGATGATTGCGCCACCAATGAATGCAGCCCGCTCCGGCACTTCGTTCACCACCATCCACGGCCAGAGCGGATTGAGCACCGCATCCAGCATAGAGATGAGGGAAAGTGTGATGGCAGGAACTGACCTTGCCCCTTTGGCATACCAAATCAAGGGAATGGCCAATTGCAACAGCGCCATACAGGCGAGAAGCCCTACATATTTCAGCGGAACATCAAAGCCGCCGCCCGCCTGAAAAAAGAAACCTGCAAAGCCAGCACCAACAAAAGCCATCAAGCCACCAATACAAATCCCAGGTGTCATATCGACAGCACGATAACGCCTGAGAGTCAGCGTTTGCAAAGCAAAGCAGAGCGGAACCAACAGCGACACAAGAATGCCCGCCACATTGCCTGCCTCTAAACCATTCCATGCTATCACACCCATTCCTACAAGCGCCAAGATGGCTGCAAACCATGCGGCCCAACCCGGCCTTTCACCCGTCACCCACGGGCTCAGCAAGCCTGTAAACAAAGGCGAAGTTGCGCCGATAACAGAAACCACGGCGGTTGAAACCAACGTCAACGAGGTCACATACATAGTAGAGCCAAAGGCAAAAAACCCAGCAGACAAAAGCAGCGCCACTGTCGGCACGCGACGGAAAATCTTCAGCGTGTCGTTGCCATAGGTCAGCACGATGTAACACAGAATGCTGACGAAGGTCCAAAAGCCGCGCCAACAATTGATCTGCCACCCCGAGAGTTCCGGCATGAAGCGCACGAACAAACCAGAAAGCGACCAGCCCAAAGTGGCGAGCAATACAAAGCTGACGCCGCGAGAGTAGGTCTGATTCTGGTTGCCATCCATGAACGGCACATAACATATTGAGATGATTTTCGACGGTGAAAAAACGGCATGTACCCATGTTGGAATGCGCTGCTGACAATGCTTGTCGCGATTGTGCTGCAATGGTAGCCCAACACTCTCATGTCCCTCTCGTCATTTCCCATCTATGAACTCGCTGCCCTTGCCGCTGCCACCTGCTGGGCACTGACAGGGATGATTGCACCGGTGCCAGCGGCGCATTTGGGTGCGCTTCATTTTAATCGCTGGCGTCAAGTGTTTGGCACCTTGGTGCTCGGAGCACTCGTGACTTTAAATGGGACGTGGGGCTCGCTTTCATGGAGCGTTGTTCCAGCCTTGATCCTGTCCGGAATGCTCGGCATTTTCGTTGGCGATAGTTTGCTGTTCACAGCCCTCAATCGCTTGGGTCCGCGCCGTGCTGGTATCTTGTTTGCCATGAATGCGCCGATGGCAGCGCTGTTGAGTTGGATCTGGCTTGGCGAAACGCTTGATCTCACGGCGGTGATTGGCATTGGCGTGACAGCCGCTGGTGTGGCGCTTGCAATTCTTTTTGGCAATCGCGGACAGGTAACAACGGGGCTTGAAGCCATCAAGGGCCCACTGCTCGTGGGCGTTGGTATTGGCCTTGGGGCAGCGCTGGGTCAAGCACTCGGTATTGTCATTGCGAGACCCTTGATGGTGGACGGTCTTGATCCTTTCGCCGCATCCTTGTTGCGCGTTGGTGTGGCCGCCGCATGCCTCTCGGTAGTGTTGCAGCTGCCCTATGAGACGCTTAAACCAAAAGCCGCACTGACGTGGAAGATGGCGGCTTACTCGGCGAGTGTTGGGTTGATCGGACTTGGACTTGGCATGACGTTATTGCTATTTGCTTTGTCAGGCGGCAAAGCGGGCATCATCTCAACCATTTCCGCCACCACGCCCGTAATCATCCTGCCAATGCTGTGGTTCAAAACTGGCATAAGGCCCACCTTCGGCGCGTGGGCTGGCGCGGGACTTGTCGTGTTGGGAATGGCGCTGCTGTTTGCTGGACGCTAGCGTCTTGCCGACCTAAGGCAGGATAACACCTAGGTTTTTGAAAGACTGAGCAGCACTGCCCTTCAATGCCAAGCTTTTATTCGCTCGCAATGTGATGCTGCCGAACCAAAACCATAGCGACCTTGGCAATTATAGACTTCCAATGGCTTTCGTGTTTGCATGAAAAGGACATTACCTTCGGCCAGGTTTTTCCAGAATGGCAACCAAGCGCTAGATTTATATCGGTTGAAATTTTCGTCCGACAATCGGAATGGATAGATGTGCATTTCGACTTGTAGTGCTCCACCGCTCAATGCCGCTTCAACCATTCGATAGATGTCATCGATTCCAACATCCGTCATTGCAAAGCAACCAATGGAAACACAGTTTCCATGAATCATTAACACGCTGCCAGTTCGCCCATGATATGAGTCAAAGGCGTTTGGAAATCCCGTATTGATTGCTCGGTGGTAACGCGAAGTGGGCAATAGCTGATGGGCTGATGCGAAGTAATATCCTTCTGGAGATTGTCCATCTCCTTCCCGCAGCTTAGGGCCGAGTGCACCAGACCACTTGCAAATGGGGTAGGTGGCAAAGAGGGCGAACCTATCTGAGTTTCTTAGCCAAACCTCAAGTTCGCTTTCTTCCTTGAAAATGCGCAAGATAACATTCTGGCCCAAACTAAAGCCGCTGGATTGCAGCCGTTGCTCAATTGGCGTTGACGGTGTTGTGAGTGGCTTCTGCAGAACAGGCACAACTCGCGCCATTTCACTTACTGTGATCTGCCTGAGTTCAGGTATAACTGCCAAAGTCACCAGTGTAACTGCGAGCAGTGTTAGGAAGATTCCAACACTCCAACGCAACACTTGCAATACCTTACCCCCTCAGCGCCACGTTATCAGGATCATAAGGGCTTTCCGCAATCACCGTTGCCTTGAACAACTTACCCAACACTTTCACCTCAATCTCATTGCCAACAGCTGATTGATCCGGTTTTACCATGCCGAGGGCCAATGACTTATTTACCCGGAAACCGAATCCACCATTGGTGGCGCGGCCGATCAACTTGCCCTTGGCGTAAAGTGGTTCGGAGCCGCGCACGTCGGACCAGTCGTCAGTCACGCCATGCACTTCCATGGTGACGAAATTCCAATTGAGGCCCTTTTCTTTGCTGGCCACCAATGCGTCGCGGCCAATGAAGGGACCTTTGTTAGGCTGCACAAAACGATCCAAGCCTGACTCGTAAGCCGAATACTCAATCGACAGCTCACGCGGGATCAGGCGGTAAGATTTTTCAATCGATAGGGAAGACATGGCTTTAATGCCAAATGGCTTGATGCCAAATTCTTTGCCAGCTTCCATCAATTGATCAAACAATGCCCCTTGATGTTCAACTTGCACATGGAATTCATAACCCAGCTCGCCGACAAAATTCACGCGCAATACGGGCATGGCTACGGTGCCGACGTTGATTTTCTTGCCAGACAACCAAGGGAACGCTGCATTGGAAAGATCGGCATCTGTCAGTTTGCCAAGAAGATTGCGCGCCATAGGTCCGGCCAGAACCAAAACGCCCAAGCGTTCAGTCCAGGATTCAAATGTTACCGAACCATCTTTGGGCAAAAGTTTTTGCAAGCAGTCATGATCGTGGCGCTCATAGGCCCCGGCTGAAACCAAGTAATAGACCTGTTCACGCGCTTTAAAGACCGTGAACTCCGCACGCACACCACCGCTAGGCGTCAACAGATGGCACAAGGCTACGCGGCCCACTTTTTTGGGCATCTTATTGGCGAGAATGGATTCGAGCCACGCCTCGGCACCGGGTCCCTTGATGAAGCACTTAGCAAATGCCGACATATCTTGAATGCCAACACCCTGCATCACATTCAAACATTCCTCGCCCACAAACTTGAAATAGTTCGAGCGACGGAATGACCATTTCTCTTTTATTTTACCATTCACCGCTGGCGCAAAGTTATGATTGGTCAATGTGTCTTGTTGATTGAGCTCGGCTGCTGAAACTTCATAGTCGTGCGGAGCAAACCAGCCCGGCCGTTCCCAGCCGTAAATCGAACCAAACACAGCGCCCAAGTCCTTCATTTGGCTATAGACGGCTGTACGCTTTAATGGCCGCGCAGCCACACGTTCTTCATCCGGGAAATGCGGCGTGAAGACGTTGGCGTATGCTTCTTCATTCTTGATCTTGAGATAGCCCTTGGTGGCGTAGGGGCCAAAACGGCGCGGGTCCACACCCATCATGTCAATCGTGGGCTCACCATCGACAATCCATTCCGCCAATTGCCAGCCCGCACCACCAGCTGCGGTCACACCAAAGCTATGGCCTTCATTGAGCCAGAAGTTTTTGAGGCCTGGTGCAGGCCCTATGATGGGTGAACCATCAGGTGTATAGGCAATGGCACCATTGTAAACTTTCTTGATGCCGACTTCACCAAAGGCCGGAACACGCGTGATGGCGGTTTCAATGTGTGGACCCAACCGGTCCAAATCCTCTTGGAACAATTCATATTCCGATTGATCCGAGGGGCCATCAAAATAGCAAACCGGAGCGCCCTTTTCATAAGGCCCCAGCAACAAACCACCGTTTTCCTCGCGCATATACCAGCTGGAATCAGCTTCACGCAGCACACCCATTTCCGGAAGTCCCTTGGCTTGGCGCTCGCGGATCAGCGGATGTGGTTCGGTGACGATGTATTGATGTTCAACAGGAATGACGGGAATATCGAGGCCCACCATTTCGCCCGTTTTGCGGGCAAAGTTGCCAGTGCAAGATACAACATGATCGCAAGTGATGCGACCTTGGTCCGTCGTCACAACCCATTTTCCATCAGTATCTTGTGAGATGCCAGTGACCGTGGTGTTGCGATAAATTTCAGCGCCACGCGCACGCGCACCTTTGGCCAACGCTTGGGTTAAATCTGCAGGCTGCACATAGCCATCATCCGGGTGCTGTATGGCTCCCAAAATACCATCGGTTTCACAAAGAGGCCAAATTTCTTTGAGCTGCGCTGGCGTTAAAAGATTAACCTTGATGCCAAGTGTTTCGGCAATCCCAGCGTAATACATAAACTCGTCCCAGCGGTCTTTGGTGCGGGCCAGGCGAATGTTAGAGACCAGTTTCAAGCCCACGTTCTGGCCGGTCTCGGCTTCGAGTTCGCCATAGAATTTGACTGAGTATTTATGGATCATGCCCACGGAATAAGACATGTTGAACAGTGGCAACAAACCAGCGGCATGCCAGGTCGAGCCCGAGGTCAATTCCTTCCGCTCAATCAAAACAACATCAGACCAGCCCTTTTTGGCCAAGTGATAAAGCGTCGAAACTCCCACCACACCACCACCGATGACGACGACTTTTGCTTCTGTTTTCATGGGGTGTGCCCTGCTGATCGAATTGGGAAGATTGTTTCACATCATTAGTGAGGAAAACTCAACAGGCGTTAGACCAGCGCGACGGTGACAAGTCGGATTACGACACGATGCACGAATGCGACAGGATGAACCCCGCAAGTGCCGCCACATCATCACGGTCAAAAACCGGTATACCACCACCTTCAACCGGGCCATTGGCAGCAATGGCCACAACTGTAGGATCTTCGCCCGCAAGCAGCGGATGATTGAGTTCGACGTTGCGCACTTCGATCTTGTCGTGTCCGTCGCGTTTGTATCCTTCAACAATGACGAGATCACAGGGTTTCAATTGTGCCAAAACCTGTTGAAGCGTTGGCGGCTCTTCCCCTTGCAATTCATGGATAATGGCGGTGCGTTCTTTTGAGATGACAGCAACTTCCGAAGCGCCCGCTTTGCGGTGACGGAATGAGTCACGGCCCTCATGGTCGATGTCGAAGGAATGGTGGGCATGTTTCACCGTGGAGATTTTAAAGCCTTGCGCTGAGAGGTGACGTACCAGCTTTTCAACCAACGTCGTCTTGCCAGAATTCTTAAAGCCTGCAACACCGATAACCTTCATGCTGATTTCACAATCATTTCAGCTTCAACCAAATCCTCAGGCGTGTTGATGTTGAAAAATGGATCATGGGGAATTGCCGCCCACACCACTTTTTCGGCTTTGGCTCTGACAACAAAATCTTGCACGCGCTTCATGCCTTTGACCTCAATCAATCGACCCAATGGCTTGGCCATCGCTGTCGTCCAAATGCCCGTAAGGTAGTGATCCCGCCCACCGCTTCGCGCAACAGCAGCGCCTGAAACTTCACCGCCCTCGACCAAGCGCGCCACTAAATCAAGCGGCAGGAAAGGCGCGTCCGATGGCACTGTGACAACCGCATCAAAACCTTTCGACGCACCATAATAGAGCGCGGCATGAAGTCCAGCGAGAGGCGTTCCCACATTGGTCAACACATCTTCAACGACAGTGGCACCGATCCCAGCAAATCGTGAGGGATCGCCATTGGCATTAATGATCACATCGTCAACTTGAAAGCGCAGTCGTGACAATGTGCGCTCCAACAGTGTTGCGCCTGCAAGTTCCAGAAAACTTTTCTCACGTCCACCCATGCGCGTGGACTGACCACCCGCAATAATCGCTCCTAATATCTTCATGCGTGTGGATATAGCCTGTTCGGCGGCGTGACGATTTTGATTTTATCACCAATGTTAACGTCTCCTTCGCGCTCAACCCAAGCCGTCACACCGCGCTTGTGCATGGCGGCCTTCACCACATTGAACAGCGTGCCGGGGTGATGCCGTTCCACCACCTTGGCAATTTGTGAGCACGGATGGTTTTCCATATCAACCACCAGCGTGGCACCTGATGGAAACTGCAACCGTGTTGAGGGCGGCAACAGAGTAAAATCGGGAATCGACTTCACCACAATGTTGGCACCAAACCATGAGGGGTCAATGGCCGGAATATTCAGCCGCGCAGCGATGTCAGCCAATTCTTCCTCAGCCAGAATAGTTATCTGACGCACATTGCGAATATCGATGTCACGCTTATAGAGCGGCAAGGTGCGACTGTCAGATTTGCGGGTAAGACCCGTATGGCAATCGCCTTCCGGCCCGGCGAAGGTTAGTCGCATGTGGCCAGTTTCTGTTTTTTCAAATCCTGTCTCCCGTGCAGCGCGCGACAAGACAGCCGTCACTTCGCCTTGGAACGGCAGAATGTTCAAAAGTGTCATGTAGTCACTCCCATCGGAATTGCCTATACGATTGCAGGATGACCAACAAGTTACCAGAAATCGAATTGGATGTGACAGAGCTTCTCTGTCCTTTGCCCGTTTTGAAAGCGCGAAAGCGGCTGGAGGCCATGACCAGCGGTTCCATCCTCAAAGTCATCGCCACTGACCCCATGTCAGCCATCGACATGCCACATTTTTGCACCGAACAGGGCCACCAGCTGTTGAGCCACGAAACACTAGACCGCCACCTGATTTTTAGGATCAAACGCAAATGAGTTTTGACTTCGGACAGTTCAATGAATGGGGGCCTTTGCGCAAAGTGGCGATCCGCGCGCCCGCCCAAGCACTACAGAACGATCTTAAAATCGATAGCGAGTGGAAAGACCTGAACTGGCACTCCCGCCCCGATATGGAAAATGCGTCGCGCGAATATGAGCGTTTTGAAATGGCACTCAAAGCAACGGGCGCTGAAACCATTCACCTGCCATCAGGAAACGGCCTCACCCTTGATGCGCTTTATACCCGTGATGCTCTGGTGATCACACCCAAAGGCATCGTCAAGCCGCGCATGGGAAAACCACAGCGCCGCCAGGAATCAGACACCAATGCTGCCGCGTTGTCAGCACTGGGATTTCCGATTGCCGGTGAAATCACGGGCGAAGGCAAACTCGAAGGCGGTGATTTGGTCTGGCTTGATCGCCACACGCTGCTCGCAGGCGTTGGCTATCGCACCAACTTGGACGGTGTAGAGCAATTGCAAGAACTCTGCGGTGATGATGTTGAAGTCAAGTGGTTTGACATGCCGCACTACAAAGGTGTTTCAGATGTGTTTCATCTGATGAGCGTGTTGTCACCCATCGATCACGATTTGGCCGTGGTGTATCAACCCCTCATGCCTGTGCGTCTTGTAGAGTTACTGCAAAGTCGAGGCATTAATTTTGTCGATGTGCCGGAGCAGGAATTTGACTCGATGGGCTGCAACGTCTTGGCCATTGGCCCGCGCCATGTGTTGTGCGTCGAGGGCAATCCAGAGACAGTAAAGCGCATGCAAGCCGCAGGTGTGAAAGTCGAAGTGCTCGCGGCACAAGACATCAGCCGCAAAGGTGAGGGCGGCCCCACCTGTTTGACCAGACCTTTGATGCGGGGCTGATCAGAACAAGGCCTTCACGACATTCGTAAATCCAACTGTCACGCTTCTATCAGCATGTTCAATCAAGGGGCGACGGATCAACGAGGTATTGGCAGTGGCGAGTGCGACAGCCTTAGCTTCCGTCAAATTTTCCGTGTCGGCTTTCGGCAAGCCCCGCCAAGTATATCCCGCCTTGTTGATCAGCTTTTCCCAACCGCCAACCGCTTTCGACCATTCTGCCACTTGCGCCTTGGTGGGTGGTGTTTCTTGATGGTCGGTAAAAACCACCTTCACTTTTTTCTCGTCAAGAAACTCCAGCGCCTTTTGACAGGTCGAGCACTTCTTCAAGCCATAAACTTTCATTACATTACCTCAAAGACAGTGTTTTATCGGTAAAGGCAGCACCGCCACCTTCGATTTGATCAGTAAAAGCGCGGAACAGGCCCTCGATTTCAGCCTTCTCGATGTCTTTCACAATGAACACCATTTTAGTTTCCACCAATCCATTGCCCCAGCCTTCAAGCCGCACTGGCGGGTGCAACACATGCTGCACGGCGTGTATAGCCAAGGGGCGCGCACGATCATCTGATGTCAGAATAATACCCTTCATGCGCAGCAAATTCGGACCGTGATAACTCGTCAGCAATTCGAGAAAAAGCTCCAGACCTTGCGGCGAAATCGGCCGCTGATCGCGTAACGCAAAAGACCGGATATTACGATCATGCCGCGTGGCGTCGTGGTTGTGCTCGGGCTTTCTCCGCCCTCTCAACCCCTTCAATCGCAAGCCAACCCTGCACATCGGTTGATTTGGTCGAAGCGTCATAAAGCCCGGTGTTGAACAAGTGTTCCGCCTTTGCTTCACCGCGATGCGTCGTCAACAATCGCGCTGACGGATTTAGTTTGCGAAGACGCGCGATAATGGCAAACAGCATGTCCTCACCTTCTTTGCCCTCCAGCAAATCAAGCTTGGTCAAAACAATTCGATCAGCCATCGCTACTTGTTTGATCGCCTCCGGGTGCGCATCCAATGTCACCATGCCATTAAATCCATCAACGACGGTGATCACTCCTTCAAGCTTCACCCGTTGCAACAGTAAATCATCACGCATCAAGGCATGTAAGACGGGTGCTGGATCAGCAAGACCCGTGGTTTCAATCACCAAGCGATCAAAGGCTTTCAGTGTTCCTGCGGCCCTTTTGTCCAACAGGCCATTCAAAGTATCAATCAGGTCACCGCGAATGGTGCAACACAAACAACCCGAGGACAGCTCAATGATGTTTTCGTCTGCCTTCTCCACCAGCATATGATCAATGCCAACATCACCAAATTCGTTGATGACGACACAAGCATTGGCCAGCATCGGATCTTCAGCAGGGTGTTGAGCAACGTGGTCTTGCCAGAGCCCAAAAAGCCCGTAAGCACAGAGACGGGAATGAGTACAGTTGAAGTCATGGTGCCGACTGTGCGGGAGCTTCAATCTAACTGCAACGCCACAAGCGACATGACAGATCAGCGTTTCTTCTTTTTCAGGGTAATCTTTGTCTTCACCCGTAGTTTTTGCTTTTTGACTACAGGCCTGACCTCATCATCACTGTCAGATTCTGATCCTTGCGCCACGACCCGTACTTTGGGCTGCGTTGATTTCACAAAAGTGGCAATCTGATCGACCAGCGCTGGTGGCATCACATCACAATGCGCACCTTCCGCACGATAAGACGTGCACAGCGAAAGGCTTTCCGCTTGCGGAATGTTCCACATCAGCGCCGCAAAGCCAGCTTTATCAGGCAATTTCACAACACCTGCAGCCGCCTGTGTTGAAATGCCAATGGGACTTAAAACGCGACCGCGTAAAGCCATGTCAGCCTTCAACATATTATCATAGGTGCCAAATGAAATCGCCCAGCCTCCAAGGCTGGACCCATCAGCAAGCTGCACTGGCGATTTCCGCTTACACACATCAACAGTCATGTCTTTTGGAACAATGGCACCCTGCGGCAGGTTCACAACTTCGCCAACCTTATGCCGACCAGGTTGTGGCAAAGCCGCAAAACCTTGTTCCAGTAAAGTCTTGGCTTTGACCGCGCGATTGCCACCGGAATTGGCACCCATCACCACAGCAATCAGTTTGCGGCCATTGCGCGTGGCTGAAGCAACGAGATTATAGCCCGAGTTACAGACAAAGCCCGTTTTCATGCCGTCAGCTTCCGGCATAATTCGGATCAAGGAATTACGGTTAGCCAAGCGGCGTTTGCCAACAGCCAGATGGTCTTGTGAGAAATATCCGGCATGTTGCGGAAACTCGTTGACGATCACTGCCGCCAACACACCAATATCTCGCGCACTCGTCACTTGGCGTGGGTCAAACAAGCCATTGGGATTGACGAAATGCGTGGCAGATAAACCCAAGTTTTTGGCCACCGCATTCATTTCAAGCGCAAAGCGCTGGTGCGTGCCCGAGGCAGCTTCAGCGAGTACATAGGCCATGTCATTGGCTGAATAAACCAAAAGGGCCTGCAGCGCAAAATCCACTGTCACTGTCTTTCCTGCTGGAACACCAATTTTGCTAGGTTCCTGGCCTGAAGCAATCGTTGACACATAGATTTCTTGGTCAAGCCTGAGCTTGCCCTCACGCAGCTTCTGGAAAACAATATATCCCGTCATCAATTTAGTCAGTGAGGCCGGATACCAGGGCTCTCCCGCCCGCTCTTGTGCTAAAACTTCCCCGGTTTGCGCATCAAACAGCAACACTGGGCCGCCAACTTGCTGCGACACGGCGGCACCCGTGAGCATAAAACTAGCAACGACAGTGCTGATGATTCGGCTGATCAAGGCTTCGGTTTCCACATTCATAAACACAAAGAACGAAAAGACGTCTATTTTACGTCAGATTCGTTCTGGATCAATTGCCTTTGGTGCCCCTGGAGGGACTCGAACCCCCACGCCCTTGCGAACAACAGATTTTGAGTCTGTCGCGTCTACCATTCCGCCACAGAGGCCTTACCGGGCCTCCGTCTAAGGGGCGACACTTGCGCCGTCAACTGGAAAGGCGCTTAAGCGAGTTCCCATGTCTGAAACCATGATTCGCATCACTGATGGCCTTGCGATTGATTCACGCGATATCCGGGAGAGCTTTATCCGCGCGTCGGGCCCTGGCGGACAGAATGTGAACAAAGTGTCGACGGCGGTTGAACTCCGCTTCAATCTGGACACCGCAGCCTTGCCAGAGTCCGTGAAAGCCCGTGTCCGCACGCTGGCCGGACGGCTTTTGGCCCAAAGCGGCGATCTCGTCATCACCTCACAGGTCCACCGCAGCCAAGAGCGCAACCGTGAGGAAGCGCTCAAAAAATTAGTCGACCTGCTCAAAAAGGCGGCCCGCCGCCCAAAATTCCGTGTTGCCACCAAACCCACCAAGGCGTCAAAAACCCGACGTCTTGAAAGCAAAGCCAAGCGCGGCGAAACCAAAACTCTGCGCCGGGTCAAACCTCGAATGGATGATTGAACATGCTTCGTAAACTCTATGACTGGACGTTATCACTCGCCGCACGCAAATCCGCCGAGGTGTGGCTTGCCGTAATTGCCTTCATCGAAAGCTCGATATTTCTCGTACCTGCTGATGTCTTGTTTCTGCCGATGGCGCTGTCTCGCCCATCACGGGCCTATCGCTATGCAGCGGTCGCCACCATTGCTTCGACACTTGGCGGTATCGCTGGATATTTTGTAGGCTATTTCGCCTATGAATCATTGGCCAAACCTGTGCTGGCGTTTTACGGCAAGCTTGAAGCCTTTGAGTCTTTGAAAGCTTGCACCAGCGATCAAACACTGTGGCTGTTGTTGACCACATCGGGGCTTGCGCATTTGCCCCCCATCAAAGTCGTAACGATTTTGGCAGGTGTTGCTCAGATCAGCTTGGTTGTATTCATCATCTCCTGCATCGTCGCCCGTGGAGCCCGGTTCTTTGCAATGGCTTGGGCCCTGAAGCGTTGGGGCGAACCGATCAAGCATTTCATTGAAAAGCGATTGGGCCTTATTGCAGGTCTTGCTGCTGCCGCATTGATTGGTCTTTATTTGATTGTAAAAATGTTGGGCCAATCAGGATCGCTAGCATGTTGAATTTGAGTACACATAAAGCCACCGCTGGTTTTATTTCAGCTGCGCTCCTAGCAATCATCATCGGCGCTTACATTTTTGAAGCCGCTGGTTATCCGCCTTGTGAACTCTGTTTGATGCAACGTTGGGCCTATTACGTGGGCATTCCCTTTGCTTGCTTTATGTGGATGGCCAATCCACGCTGGATTCGCGTGGGCCTCGTGGCGCTTGCTTTGATTCTCGCTGCAAACGCCGTGTTTGGCGTGTTTCATTCGGGTGTCGAATGGAAATGGTGGGACGGTCCTCAAGCCTGTTCAGGCGGGGGCGTTTCACTGGGTCTGCCAGATCTGACAAAGCCCGGCGTCATGTGTAACGAAGCAGCAATTCGCATTCTCGGTTTGTCGCTTGCTGGTTGGAACGCCATCATCTGCGCCGTGCTGGCGGTTTTGGCCTTTCGCAGCGCCCGAAAACTCTAAGGCTCGAGTTCCGTATCCCAATAGAGATAGTCCATCCAGCTCTGATGTAAGTAATTGGGCGGAAACATCCGCCCATTGCTGTGCAATTGGTTGACCGATGGGCAGAAGGGTTTCTGCCGCGGATACATCTTGACCTCATGCATTAAGTAACCACCTTTGGCCAAGTTGCAGGGTGAGCAAGCCGCCACAACATTTTCCCATGTCGTCTGACCACCCTTGGAGCGTGGCAACACATGGTCGAACGTCAGATCATCTGGCGAGCCGCAATACTGGCAATTAAATTTGTCACGTAAAAACACATTGAACCGTGTGAAGGCAGGCGTGCGCGAGGGTTTCACATAGGTCTTAAGGGAAACAACCGACGGCAACCGAAATTCGGTGGTGGGGCTTCTGACAACCGTATCATATTCAGAAACAATATTGACGCGTTCGAGGAACACAGCCTTCAGTGAGTCCTGCCACGACCATAAGGACAAGGGATAGTAACTCAACGGCCGGTAATCGGCGTTGAGGACGAGCGCAGGACAGGACTCTGGCGCTATGGCTGCATGATACAAGTTCACGTCTCCATTCCGGACCATACCGGACAAGACTACTATATAGTGTGTATCGGCGCTGTGAAGGGGTGGTATTGCTGTGGAAATCAGGCCTGCGACATTTGCTTCAAGCCGCGATAATGCGCCCATAATAGCCGCGCCGCTACCGCACGATAGGGCTGAAATCGCTGGCCAATCTCCAGCATTTCCTCCTTTCCAGGTCTTGTCGCTATGGAAAACAGATCCTGCGCCGCTGCCTGCAAAGCCACATCGCCCCACGGCCACGCGTCGGCCCGCAACAGCACCGAAAGCAAATATATGTCAGCCGTCCAGGGCCCAATCCCTGGCAAATCAATCAAAGCCTTGTGCGCCCTAGCGTCATCCAGCAATGCCAGTTTTACAAAATCCATCTTTCCCGTTGCAACGGCATCCGCCAATCCATGAAAACTTTTGGCCTTCGCCCGTGACAATCCCAATGCCACCAAGTCTTCCTGCGAACACGCCAGGACATTTTCCGCTGTGATGGGATGAAGTCGAAGATGCAAGCGTTTCCAAATCGCCGCCGCGGCCGCCAACGACAAAAATTGCTCCGTCACCATTTGCAACACACCTTCAAGCCCGCCAACGCTGGATCGCAATGAAGGCACACCATGCCGCTTAACCACCGCCTTGAAACGAGCTTCTCTGCGGCACAAAACCCGCACGGCTTTTTCAAGCGCCGCGTCATCCAGAACAGCCATGACGGGAGAAGTGATGATCATTTAAAAGTCCGACGTCAGGCCTTTTTTTTCCCAGTCACCATAGCGCGTCGGCTCAAGACCTTGCGTGCCGTTCACTTCTTTCGGCAGTGTCGCAACCTTTGCCGTTTTGCGGCGCGCTTCGGCTTCAGCCAATGCGCGCTGTGCTTCCGGTGTCAGCTTTTTTTCCATCCTTGTAAAAACCTCAATGAACCACCAATTCTTGTCCCGCAACAGATGGAGGTTTTCGTGAACCTGTTCAAGACCGGTATTTTGATGGCAGGCATGACCGCATTGTTCATGGCACTTGGCTTTTTCATGGGCCGCGAAACTGGCATGTTCTTGGCGTTGGGCGCTGCTGTGGTCATGAATCTGTTCAGCTATTGGAACGCCGACAAAATGGTATTGAGAATGAATGGTGCGCGTCAAGTTTCGGAGACGGAAGCGCCAGACTTTCATCGCATGATCGCGCGCTTGGCCCAAAACGCCAATTTGCCGATGCCAAAAGTTTATATCGTCGAGAATCCGCAACCCAATGCCTTTGCCACGGGCCGCAATCCTGAAAACGCAGCAGTGGCTGCAACCACAGGCCTGTTGCAGCGCCTTTCGCCTGATGAGGTGGAAGGTGTCATGGCCCATGAGCTGGCACACATCAAAAACCGCGACACCATGATCATGGCTTTCACTGCGACGATCGCAGGTGCCATTTCCATGTTGGCAAATTTTGGATTTCTGTTTGGCTCACGTGACAATCGCAACAACCCCTTGGGTCCGATCGGTTCCATCGCCATGATTATTTTAGCGCCCATGGCTGCGATGATTGTGCAAATGGCCATCAGCCGCACGCGCGAGTATTCAGCTGATCGTGGTGGAGCAGAAATTTCAGGAAAACCCTTGGCGCTGGCCTCTGCCCTCAATCGCATTTCTGAAGCGGCTCACGTCATTCCCAACGAAGCAGCAGAGCGAAACCCTGCCATGGCCCATATGTTTATCATCAATCCGCTTTCAGGGTTGCGCGCTGATGCCTTGTTTTCAACGCATCCCAACACCCAGAACCGCATCGCCGCACTTGAAGGAATGGCTCAGGAAATGGGATCAAATCCTGCCCACACAGGGGCCGCAACTGGCCCTTGGAGCAATGCGCCAAAATCCGGTCCTTGGGGTTAAATCCGATTTGACCGGAAGCCTCATGCCTTCAAGCACTTGGCACACCTTAGCACTTCATTAACCATGTCCAGCTGAAGCTCCTGCCTTTCCAGACGACGGTTGAAACAGGCAGGTTGCATGGCGCTCATTGGGCACCATTTCTTTGATGTGCGAACAGCGCCTTGGCGCTTGGCAAAGCTGTGGCCAAATGCCAAGCCCGCCGTGTTGACGCTGAAAACAAATCCAGGCGAACCGCGTCCGGTTGATGCTGAAGCCTGTTCTGCCGCAACCTCGCTTTATGCTGGTAACAGCGCATTAACAGCCGAAGATTTCTCATCCCTCATCTGGCTTGATGCCTTTGCCCGCTCCGGTCGGCAACTGTTGATGTGCCATGCCCTTCGCCTGCTTGAAGGCTGGTCAAATCTGCGGCGTCCGACTGCGAGCCTGATGACTGAAACGGACATTTTGAAAAGACTGGCCATCGCAGCACCAGATTTTGCAGCCCTGCTCAATCCCAATCTTTTGTCGCCCTTTGCTGCAGCACTGCAAGCGCAAGCCAATCGCGTCAACGCCATCCGTCCTAAAACACCGACCGAAGCTTTGAACAAGGCATTGGCGCTTTTGCAAAGCGCTGACGTTTTGCAAGACGGTCAATCACTGACGACTGAAACATCCAGGCTTTTGGAACAGGCATTGCCGCAACTTGTCGGCAACGACGGCGGACCAACACGTTGCGCGCTTTCAGACTACGTCTCTTGGATTGAACATCTGATGGCTGCAAACAGTCTGCCCTTTGCACCACTCACCCGCAACGCGCTGGACCGCGCCGCTCCCTTTCTGTCCATGCTGGTGGGCGCCGACGGACGTTATTGCTTTGACACCCGCCGAAAGCCACAGCAACAAACACTGGTCACAGAGCCGCTGCAACTGGCACGGAATGCACAGGTTGCGCGTGTGAGTGCAGGAAAAACCGTTGTCATCGCCATCGTATCGACGCAATCACTGAACGCCAAACTTTGTCTGTCAAGCCACGGCCATCACTTGTTCAATATTGGTAGCATCTCGGGCGACATTGATGTGAACACGGTCTTAGAAATTGACCACTATGACCAAGGCCAAGTGCTGGAGCTGGCAACAGCAAGCCATCAACGCAGCCTGTTCCTTTCGCCAAAGGGCGATGACATTCGTGTTGAGGAATTACTGTCCACGCTGCAGCAAGGTCAGTCATTTCAACTCACCCTCAATCCTGAAATTCGTATTTCGCTGGCCCGCAATGGCATGCAAGCCACCCTCGCCGTCGATAGCCGCAACCTCTGGCAATTGACCCTGCGCGGTGGCGTGTTGGTGCAAACTCATGATGACCACATCCTGCACATCAACCCCACCGCGAAGCGCATCAATTGGGCCTTCAAACGCATTGGTAAACCATCGCCGGGTCGGACCGCAAAACCCGACATTCCAGAACTTCCCTTCTGATCTGGCATTCCAAGCCTTGAACCTTTAAGAGCCCCAATCATCATTCTAGCTCTTGGAGTTTCGAAACCCACATGTCTGCCCTTGCCTTTCGTAAAGTCAAAACTGCACTTCTATCAGTCTCAGATAAAACGGGATTGGAGCAACTGGCAAAAGCCTTGGCGGCCATGGGCGTGTCACTCCTGTCGACGGGCGGTACGGCCAAAACCTTGCGGAGCTACGGCCTCTCCGTCACAGACGTGTCGGATGTCACCGGCTTTCCGGAGATCATGGATGGTCGCGTCAAAACCCTACACCCCGGCATTCATGGTGGCTTGTTATCTGTCAGAGACAATGCCGAACATGAAGAGCAGCGCCACACACACAACATTGGTTTGATCGACCTTCTGGTTGTGAACCTCTATCCTTTCGAAGAGACTCTGGCACGCGGCGCATCGCGTGATGACACTGTTGAAAACATTGATATTGGCGGACCCGCCATGATCCGGGCGGCCTCAAAAAATCATCATGGCGTTGCCGTCGTTGTCGACCCAAAAGACTATGAAGTGCTTCTCAAGGAGATGCGCGAGCAGAATGCATCAACCAGCTTGAACTTGCGCAAACGTCTCGCTGCCACGGCTTTTGCCCGGACTGCATCCTATGACGCTGCAATCGCACACTGGATGGCACAAGATGTAGGCGTGGCATTTCCGGCCTTTGTTGGTTTTGGCGGTCGCAAAGCTCAAGATCTGCGCTATGGCGAAAACCCCCACCAGCAAGCTGCAGTTTACAAAACATCTGACGGTCGCTTGGGCGTGTTGGATGCAGAACAGGTGCAGGGCAAAGAGCTGTCCTACAACAACATCAACGACGCCGACGCAGCCCTTGAAGCTGTCAGCGAGTTTGCAACTTCCACACCCACCTGCGTGATTGTAAAACACGCAAATCCCTGTGGTGTGGCCACCGCGTCAACCATTGCCGAGGCTTATAAGAAGGCGCTCAGCTGTGATCCCGTCAGCGCCTTTGGTGGCATCATCGCCGTCAATCAAATGCTCGATGGTGCCGCAGCAGAAGAAATCGCAAAGATTTTCACAGAAGTTATTCTGGCACCAGGTGCTGATGCAGATGCATGCCGCATTCTCGCGGCCAAGAAAAATCTCCGTCTCTTGTTATTGCCTAAGCTCCCCGATGCCGCTGCGCGCACCACCGTGGTGAAATCCATTGCGGGTGGACTGCTCACCCAGTCGCGTGATGCGGACACTTTGGACATGGCAAACTTGAAGGTAGTCACTAAACGCCAACCAACGGATCAGGAAATGCAAGATCTGTTGTTTGCATGGAAAGTGGCAAAGCACGTAAAATCCAACGCCATTATTTTTGTCAAAGATGGCCGCACCACAGGCATTGGCGCTGGGCAAATGTCACGCATCGATTCAACCCGCATTGCTGTTTCAAAAAGCCTCGACGCGGCGAGGGCCGAGGGGCGTGATGAACCGGACGCCATGGGATCAGTTCTCGCATCAGACGCGTTTTTTCCCTTTCCCGATGGCTTGGAAGCTGCCGCCGATGCAGGGGCCACCGCCATTATCCAGCCAGGTGGCGCAATGAAAGATCGAGATGTGATTGCAGCCGCAGACGCCCGCGGCTTAGCCATGGTGTTCACGGGTATCCGCCACTTTAAACACTGAACTTAAGCCGCGCGCGCCCGCAATTGCCGGGACATGCGCGCAAGGCTGAGCAGGCAGCGCCCGGTGATAGCATCACCCAAGTCGCCCATTTGCCGTGACTGTAAAATCGCAGCCTGCACAGCCACCTGCGCACGGCCCAAATCGTCACCTGAAAACACCCGGACATGCCGCCCCGCAGCGGACTGTTGCTTGTCGAACATGGGTGGCTTTGTAGCCCGGCATGCACTGGCAACATCTGCACCACGAGACACTGCCGCACTCACCTGCTCAAGTCGCGCGAGATACATCTGCATCATGATCAAAACAGATTTTGCATCACCGGACTGACACATCGATGAAAACATGCGGTCAGCGGTTTCAATATCACCATCCATCACCGCCATGATGAGTGCGTCCGATTCAAACTCCGCCTGATCACCACATGTGGCCTCAACATCCGCAATGGAAACCGTTTTGTTGGGCCAACAATAGAGCGCAAGTTTTTCAGCTTCACCCGTCACAACAGAACGGTCAGAACCACAAAGATCAACAAAGCGTTCAGCAGCCCCGTCGTCAAAACTCATGCCATGCCCACGCAAAATCGTTTGTGCTCGCAAAACCAGCGCACCACCCGTTTCCTCGTAGAATGCAACCGCTGCAAACAGCACACTTGCCTCCGCAGCAGCGCGCAGCTTTGAAGTTTTCTTGAGCGAGTCAGCCACCATCACAACAAAGTTGCCAACGCTCTGCGCCGTGATAACGGATTGCACATGCGCGAAATGATTTTCATCAACACCAGATACAATGATCAAGCGCCGATCCCCCAACAGTGACATGGCACGAAAGCCATCATCGAGGGCGGCAGGATCAGATTTCAGATGGGAAGCATCAAGTCGTAAAGGTTCTTCATCTCGCGACATGACAACAGCAACTTGCCGCACAGCCGTTGAAATTGCTGACGCATCATTGCCATAGAGTAACAGGCCATTGGTGGCGGCAGATTTCTTTTTCAAGAAGTCCGCGAGATCGTTTTCGCGCAAGGCAACCATTGCGTTGTCTTAATTGGTGGAGGAAAAATGCGCTGCCAAGCGCAGGCGGATATCTTCAGCCACTTCACGAGCAGCACGTTCCCGTGCATTCTCAGCAGCGCGCAAATCAGCAATCGGTTGTTCAACCGTGTCATAAGAGACGTTGGAGAAACTCGAACCCGACACAAGGGTTTCGCCCGATGTCGCACTCGCCAATTCAAACTTTACTTTGAGATTATAGCGATGACGTTCCAACTTTTGCGCTGAATAGGCTGAGAGTTGTTGTGATTTTTCTTCCGGTGTCAGTCGGAGCACATATTGAGATCCCGTGGACCCAAACGACGAAATCAGATTGTTGCGAACAATTTGTCCAGCACGGTTTTTTTGCTCATCCACCGCAATGCCAGACAAGGCAACAGCCACACCCTTGCCGTCAGCACCACCACCATAGAGCGGACGATAGCTGCAGCCTGACACAATCAAGCTGGCAAACAGGAGTGCGATGGCGGTTAACTGGCGCATACGATGTTAATAATCCGATCTGGGACCACAATGAACTTAATAACGGGCTTTCCGTCAAGGGCGCGTTTTACACCTTCCAGCGCCATAACCAAAGGCTCAAGATATTCTTTTGTTGAACCCTTCGGCACGCGAATTTCATCACGCCGCTTGCCATTGACCTGTACAGCCAAAGTCACATGATCATCAACCAGCAAGGAATCTTCCGGCTTCGGCCACGGCGTGTTGACAACGGTCACTTGATGACCAAGCACCGTCCAGCATTCTTCCGCCAGATGCGGCATCATTGGTGCCATCAACAACACCATGGTGTCAGCAGCTTCGCGCACGGCAGGGTCTGCGCTTTGCAACCCTGCCTGTAAGCCATTCGACAATTCATAGATGCGGGCGATCGCGCGGTTAAAACGCAAGTTCTCAAGGTCATCCGTGACAGCGGCAATCACCTTGTGCGTGATGCGCCGAAGTTCTGTCACATCTTTACCGCCGCGCGGCATTTGAGCGGCCTCCCCCACCAATCGCCAGATCCGTTGCACAAAGCGCCAGGACGCTTCTGCGCCAGCAGATGTCCATTCGATGTCGCGTTCGGGCGGTGTATCTGACAACATGAACCAGCGCGCCGTATCAGCGCCATAGGCTTCAATAATCGTATCAGGATCAACCACGTTCTTTTTGGACTTCGACATTTTCTCAATGCCGCCAACTTCAAGTGGCTTCGCCTGTCGTAACGTGAACCCACTTGCCATCACGCTCAATGGCATCAGATGGCAATACCCATTCACCACCAAGGGTACGGAACGTTTCATGGATCACCATGCCTTGAGTGAACAGCGATTTGAAAGGTTCATCCATCGCAAGATGCCCCGTGGCGCTCATGGCCCGGGCATAAAACCGCGAATACAAAAGATGCAGAATCGCATGCTCAACGCCACCAATATATTGGTCGACACCCATCCAATATTTTGCAGCCGCAGCATCAACAGGCACATCAGCGTGGGGCGAACAGAAGCGCGCGAAGTACCATGACGAGTCGATGAACGTATCAAATGTATCTGTTTCGCGTGTGGCCTTGCCACCGCATTGTGGACAATTCACATGCCGCCATGTCGGATGGTGCAACAGCGGATTGCCGGGCTTATCAAACATCACGTCTTCTGGCAGTTGCACCGGTAAATCTTTTTTCGGCACTGGCACAATGCCACAGGTCTCGCAGTGAATGATCGGGATTGGACAACCCCAATAACGCTGCCGCGATACGCCCCAATCCCGCAAGCGGAAATTCACACGGCGCTGGCCAATGCCCGCAGCCTCCATGCGCGTGGCCACAGCATCCTTTGCCGCGGTAACCGTCATGCCATTCAGAAAATCAGAATTGACGAGAACAGCCTCTTCGCCATCTTTTTCCACATAGGGTTTATCACCCAAAACAGCGTCGACACCCTTCTGTGTCACCACAGGCAAAATCGGAAGCTTGTATTTCGTCGCAAAGTCCCAATCCCGTTGGTCATGGCCAGGGCAGCCAAAAATCGCACCCTCACCATAACCCATCAACACGAAGTTGGCCGCAAACACGGGAAGCCGCTTTGAAGCATCAAATGGATGTCGCGCATAAATACCAAGCGCATAACCCTTCTTTTCAGCACGCTCGATATTTTCTTCCGATGTGCCAAGGGCTGCAACATCTTTGCGGAAGTCTTCCAACGCCGCATCACCAGCAGCGCGTGCCTTGACCAGCGGATGATCAGCCGAAACAGCACAAAACGTGGCACCGAAAATCGTATCATGACGCGTGGTATAAACCGTCAATCCCTCTGGCAGTTTGTTTCCCGTTTCATCCTCAAGCGTGAACGTGAAGCGCATGCCTTCAGAGCGACCGATCCAGTTTTTCTGCATCAACCGCACTTTTTCTGGCCATGTGGTCAAGCCGTCGAGAGCTGATAGCAACTCTGGCGCATACTTGGTGATCTTCAAAAACCACTGCGCCAGTTCGCGCTTTTCAACCGGAGCGCCTGATCGCCAGCCCCTGCCATCAATCACTTGTTCATTGGCCAATACGGTTTGATCAACCGGATCCCAATTCACTTGTGACACGCGCCGTTCAACCAAATCGGCTTTCAAAAAGTCGAGGAACATTGCCTGTTCATGACGATAGTAGGAGGGGTCACAGGTTGCGAATTCGCGTGACCAATCAATTGCGAGACCCATGGACTTCAATTGTTTGCGCATCGCTGCAATATTATCGTAGGTCCAACCTTTGGGGTGAATGCCCCGTTCAATGGCAGCGTTTTCCGCAGGCATGCCAAACGCATCCCAACCCATAGGATGCAACACATTGTAACCTGCCGCACGACGGAAACGGGCGATCACATCGCCCATCGTATAATTGCGCACATGCCCCATATGAATGCGCCCTGATGGATAAGGGAACATTTCCAGCACATAATATTTTGGCCGCGACGTATCCTCCGTCGCTTCAAAGCAACGGTTCTCAGTCCACCAGGCCTGCCATTTGGGCTCAGCCACACGGTGGTTATAACGTTCAACGACGACGGGGGCAGACACCATTTCAAAACCAATTCAAAGAGATCAGATGTGTGCTCCCTTAACCGTCCTTGAATTGACCTGCAAGCATGGCCATAACGCGGGGACCATGAGCACCAGCGAGAACTATAAATCCGTAAAGTCGGCTATCGCGGCAGCAGCCGAAAACGCCGACCGAACCCCCCCTGAAATCACCCTCGTCGCCGTCAGCAAAACCTATGATGCTGAACACATTCAACCTGTGCTCGACGCAGGCCACCGTGTATTTGGTGAAAACCGAGTGCAGGAGGCAAAACTGAAATGGCCCCCACTGCGCCAGCGTTATGCCGGTTTAGAACTGCATTTGATCGGTCCCCTGCAGAGTAACAAGGCGGCCGAAGCAGTGCAGCTGTTTGACGTCATTCAGACCATTGATCGGCCAAAGATCGCTGAAGCCGTGGCCAAGGAGATGAAAAAACAGGCAAAGACCACACGGCTTTATGTGCAGGTCAACACGGGCCGAGAACCGCAAAAAGCAGGCGTATGGCCAGAAGACTTACAGGCCATACTCGACGTTATGCGCCATACCCTAAACCTGACTGTTGAAGGGCTGATGTGCATTCCTCCCGTGAATGAGCCTCCCGCCCAGCACTTTGCCATGCTCAAAACCTTGGCCACCACGCACAATCTTGGCAAACTCTCTATGGGCATGAGCGGCGATTTCACAGAAGCCATCGCAGCGGGTGCCACTCACGTACGCGTGGGATCTGCTATTTTTGGGGCCCGCAATTACAATTGACCTTGTCCCGGCCAAATCGCCAGAACCACCCGCCGTCCACACAAGCTCAATATTTTGCGCATATCGGCTTTTGAAACAGCCACACAGCCTGCTGTCACTTCGGACCCATCACGCGTCAAGTGAAAGAAGATGGCACTACCACCACCTTGTACCCTTGGTCGTTCATTATGGCTGGTGGCAAATACAATGTCATAGGCTTCATCTTGCCGCCACATCGTCTCATGTCCATCGCGAAACGGCAGTTTCACGTGTCGATTATAAAGACCAGACCCCGGAACCTCGCACCATCCGTCATTGCGTCGCAAAGCTACGATATCCAACTGCGCGCCCGTCCGTTGCAGGCGGTCCGGTCTGAAATAGCCACGCCGCAGCCAGAATCGACCAACCGGTGATTTACCATCGCCCTCTCGTTTCATGTGAGTGCGCCCATTGCGTCCGATAATGCAGGCAAACGTCAACGGACCAATATGCAGGCGTCCTTCGACTGCATTTTCACTCCTCGCACGAACGTGAAGATATGTTACCATTTAGCTCACGGCTTGTTGTTTTGAGTCTTGCCGCCTTATAGCGCATGACGAAGCATCTAAAAACCTATTGGAGTGAACATGTCTGCCAAGAAAAGAATTCTGATCGTCGATGATGATGACATGCTGCGCGGCACCTTGATGGAACAATTGTCACTGCATGAAGAGTTTGTGGTGGCAGACGCCGCAACCGCAACCATCGGCATCAAAGCCCTGAAGCAAGACAGCGCAGATCTGGTGATCCTCGATGTGAACTTGCCCGACATGGACGGGCGCGAAGCTTGTAAAATCATGCGCCGCAACGCCTACAAAGGCCCGGTCATCATGTTGACAGCGCAAGGTTCTGATTCCGACATGATCCTGGGGCTTGATTCCGGTGCCAATGATTACGTGGTGAAACCTTTTCGCTTCGCCGTGTTGTTGGCGCGCATTCGTTCACAACTCCGCCAACATGAACACTCGGAAGACGCTGTCTTTCGCGTTGGTCCCTACACCTTCAAGCCCGCATCCAAACTGTTGATCCGTGAAGACAACAAGAAGGTGCGTCTCACCGAAAAAGAGACTGCCATCATCAAGTTCCTGTATCGCTCCGGCGAACAAAGCGTATCCCGCGACACCTTGCTGGCGGATGTCTGGGGCTATAATGCAGGTGTTTCAACGCACACACTTGAAACCCACATTTACCGCCTGCGTCAAAAAATTGAACGTGATCCTTCCCATGCCGAGATCTTGGTGACTGAAGGTGGTGGTTATCGCCTGATCCCTTGATTTGAACTGCCATTCACTGCCAAAAGACTTTTGCAGGCGACAGTGTAATCGAATCACTGTGTTAAGGCGTTGAAGGGGCAAGAGTATTGGGCGTTCGGGCAGACGCAGAGACATTGCGCAGAATTCCGTTGTTTCGGAATTGCGAAGCTGTGCCATTACAGGTGCTGGCTTTTGCTGCTGAACGCCAAAGTTTTTCCACAGGCCAAACCCTGATCAAACAAGGTCAGGCGGCAACTTCAGCCTATTTCTTATTGAATGGAACAACAGATTTAAGCCAAGGCAAAATGAAACTTGGTCTTGCTGAGCCTGGCGCTTTGCTGGGTGAAATGGCCATGCTCGGTGGTTCAACCTATACCATCACTGCGACGGCCGCAGAAACCGTATCTGCCGTGCGCATTGACAAAGAACTGTTCCATCGCGTGGCAACAGAATATCCGGAATTCGGGCGAGCTGTGTTGGAAGCCCTGTCGGAAAAACTTGGCGCATCTGTTCGCGAGTTTGACGCGATCAGAAACCAACTCACCCAAGGTCGAAGATTTTCAGATTTGTGATTTAAAGTTTGAACGTTGCAATCACGGGCACGTGGTCTGAAGGTTGTGTCCAGCCTCGTGTTTCTTTGATAACTTTGATGCTGTTGCTACGCTCTGCAAGATCACCCGTTGCCCAGATATGATCAAGACGTCGGCCCCGGTTGGCCAAGGCCCAATCCTTGGCACGATAGCTCCACCACGTATAAAGTTTTTCAGGCTCCGGCAGGTGCTTTCGCATCACATCATGCCAACCACCGCTGTTCATGACGCTCGTCAGTCTTTCGCGTTCAAGCGGCGTATGGCTCACAACTTTTTTCAAGTCTTTCGATGACCAAACGTCATGTTCCAGTGGTGCAATGTTGAGGTCGCCAACAACCACAGTGTCAATGCCCTCAAGCCGTGCATCCGTTTTCGACCATGTTTCCATCTCATTCAAGAATTTCAGTTTGTGATCAAATTTTTCGTTGATGTCTGGATCAGGTTCATCACCACCGGCAGGAATATAAAAATTATTCACAACAACAGGTGTTGGTTTCCGAAACACTGCAGCAATATGGCGGCAGTCATCTTTGCCGCAAAAGGATTTGGAGTATGATGTTTCAAACGGAATACGAGAAACAATCGCCACCCCATGATAGCCCTTCTGGCCAAATTCAGCGATGTGTCCGTATCCCATTTCGTTCAGCGGACTCGACGGAAATTGGCCTTGTGGACATTTGGTTTCCTGGAGGCAGAGAATATCAGGCTCTTGTTCCTTCAGCAGCCTCACCACGCTGTCGATGCGCAGTCGTACGGAATTGATGTTCCAGGTGGCAATGGTCAGAGAGTTTGATTTTGACATCACCCTTCATGGCACGGGAAAACCATCCAGCTCAAGCCCAATTGGCACGGCCTCAACAGCGCATTTTAGTTCCCGCGATTGATGGTGACTTGAAACAGCTTTGGATTGATTTTGACGTTCTTTTCAAGGTTTGAAAGTTCAACCGTGGTTTTCTGGCCCTTGCCATCGATGATGATCCACTGCAGCAGTTCATTACGGGAATCATCAAAGATCAGGACAATCTGACCGGGCAAGCTGCCTTTTTCATCGGCCAAGGCCAAGGTCGTAGTGCCTTCGCCCTGTTCAAAATTAGTGACGACAGCCTCTTTCAAGAGATCAAGTTTATTGGAAACCAACAAGCGCATCGGCGTCTTCGACAAAGGGAATTGGTCGCCCTTGTTCATTTTTTTATTGGTCAGCGTCAACCATTTGCCATCCGATGCCATGATGTAGGGTGTCGGTGGTTCGACTTCGAAACGCAATTTGCCGGGCTTTGACAGGAAGAATACACCCTTGGCGGTGCGACCGCGCGGCGATGTTTGCACAAGCTCCCCACGAAGTGTTTGAAAACTGTTGAAATAGGCGTTGATGCGCTCTGCAGCGGCCTGAATTTCTGGTGTGATTGCAATGCTTGCCACTTTGGCTTTGGCCGCCTCAGACTGCGCAATAAATTGACCGGAAAGCACGAGCAAGAAGCTCAGGGTCAACAAGCGCAAAAATGGTTTCAACATATTCAATCCTTTACATTTCATCAGAGTTCTCTAGGAAAACAATCTGTCAGCAATAAGGCGGGAGGAAATTAAAGTCTGGCGCTATCACCTGGCACCAGGATCTCACGTTTACCTGTGCCGTTAGCACTTGAAATCAAACCTTCTTTTTCCATCCGTTCAATCAAACTTGCAGCCTTGTTATAGCCAATTTGCAATCGGCGTTGAACGTAAGAGGTTGAAACTTTTTTATCTCGCAACACAACGGCCACAGCTTGGTCATAAAGCGCATCACCAGATGATCCGCCTTCCATTCCACCCATAGCACCATCGCCATAGTCTTCATCTTCTTCTTCGGTCACAGCCTCAACATAATCAGGTGCACCTTGCGATTTCAGATGGGTGACAATGGCTTCTACCTCACCATCAGATACAAAGGGTCCATGCAAACGCGAGATACGTCCACCGCCTGCCATGTAAAGCATATCGCCTTGGCCAAGAAGTTGTTCTGCACCCATTTCTCCCAAAATTGTTCGACTGTCGATTTTCGATGTCACTTGGAAGGATATACGCGTCGGGAAGTTGGCCTTGATCGTACCAGTGATCACGTCAACAGAAGGTCGTTGCGTTGCCATGATCACGTGAATACCAGCAGCACGCGCCATTTGCGCAAGCCGTTGCACAGCGCCTTCAATGTCTTTGCCAGCGACCATCATCAAGTCAGCCATTTCGTCGATGATCACGACGATGTATGGCATCGCTGAGGTATCCATATCCTCTTGCTCATAGGTAGGCTGACCCGTCTCAGGATCAAATCCCGTTTGAACGGTGCGTGTGAGTTTTTCACCCTTCTCGAGAAGTTGTGCCACACGCGTGTTATAGCCATCGACATTGCGCACACCGACTTTCGACATTTTTTTGTAACGCTCTTCCATTTCTCGAACAGCCCATTTCAAAGCCACAACAGCTTTTTTAGGATCAGTCACAACAGGAGCGAGGAGATGCGGAATTCCTTCGTACACGGACAATTCCAACATCTTGGGATCGATCATGATCAACTTGCAGCGATCAGGCGGCAAGCGATAGAGCAGCGAAAGAATAAGCGTGTTGATACCAACCGATTTGCCTGAACCTGTTGTACCAGCAATCAGCAAATGCGGCATACGCGCAAGATCAGCATAGATCGGTTCACCGCCGATGTTTTTGCCCAAAGCGACTTGCAGATGCCCCGTGGCATTTACAAAATTATCAGTCTGGAACATTTCGCGGAGATAGACGGTTTCACGTTTGGCGTTTGGAAGCTCGATGCCAATGGCATTGCGTCCCTGCACAACGGCGACGCGGGCAGAAATCGCACTCATCGAACGGGCAATATCGTCTGCCAGTGAAATAACGCGCGATGACTTGATACCCGGAGCGGGCTCAAGTTCATAGAGTGTGACAACCGGCCCTGGTTTAACTGCAACAATTTGACCTTTGACACCGAAGTCTTCGAGCACACCTTCAAGGGCGCGTGCATTTTCTTCGAGTTGCTCTGGTGAAAGATCACTGCCGCGCGCTGATCTTTTGGGTTCGGCAAGGAGATCAAGTTCTGGTAACTCAAATGCATCCGCGCGACGGGTTTTCTTCGATCGTGGTGCGAGTGGAATTTTACGCGCAAGTGCTGCAGGTTGCTCTTCAACATCCTCTTCGTTTTGAGGGGCGTCGTCGTATACGTCTTCGACACTTGTTCCCGATCCTCGGAGGATGTTTTTTGGCACGGCTGACAAAATGTCATCTTCGGGCGTTTCATCGACATTCGCCATGCGTGGCATGCGACGTATCGGGTTTTTCGGATTTCGAAATGGAAGTTTGATTTCAGGGAGAGAGAGTCCCGCAATGCCATAGAGCGTGCGACTGAACCAATGGCCTGCAAAGTCTTTGGAATTGAGAACAGCCTGTTGCGCGTCTTCCCGAGAGACTTCAATCGCCTTCAATGTGAACAACACCATTGCGCATCCCGCAACAAGAGCCACTGCCAAAGTAGCAAGCAGACTTTTGATACCTATGGCAAGCAGTGAAATCAAACCACCAGCGAGGATGTCTCCCATTTGTCCACCGAGTCCAGCAGCGATAGGCCAAGCTCCAAAGCTTGGCAGAGCAGAGAAGAAGCAAGTTGAGAAAATTGTCGCGGCCAACCAATTTCCAATACGGTATCGAAATCCACTGAGGGGATCGAGGGTCAAAAATTTCAGGGCCCACGACAGCGGGATGAAGAGGAATGCGAGCGCACCCAATCCGAGTAGTGACAAGACTTGATCTGCCACAATGGCACCCGGAGCACCCATGAGGTTGCGTGGTGTAGCTTCTGTGGCATTATTGAATGATGGATCGAGTAAGGACCAAGTTGCAAGTGAAAGTGCAGCAAAGCCGACAATGGCAATAATGAGCAGGCCAAGAAGTTCGCGCGATCTGCGTTTGAAGAAGCGGCGCATGCCCACGGGAATGGCGCCTTCATCGGTGTCAAAGGTATCGTGCAGAGCCATGCGCATCTCCTCAGCCAGCAGGGCAGCCGCTGGCGATAACAAATAGTTAACGCCACTTTGCCCGTCTCATGGTTAAGAGCTTCTTAATGCGGGGCCGTTTTCGCACAGCTTGCAATGAAAAAGCCTCCCCCTTTGCAGGGAGAGGCCCAGTTGTGTTTTCGGGGGAGGATTATTATGAGTAGGCGCGTTCGCCGTGAGACGACAGATCGAGGCCTTCGCGCTCGCTTTGTTCATCAACACGCAAGCCTACTGTGAACTTGCAGATGGTGAGAGCAATGACACTCACCACAGCTGAAAGAATTGCAGCAACAACGACACTATAGATTTGCGCCGTCATTTGAGCACCAAGAGCATACTCAGCTACTTTCACTGATGTGTCTGTTGCCACGTAGTCGGTCACACCCATGCCTGCCCAACCGCCTGTCCAATTTGGATTGACAAAGATGCCAGTCAGCAATGCGCCAACGATACCGCCGATGCCGTGTACGCCAAAGACGTCAAGTGCATCGTCGTAACCAAGCTTCTTTTTCAGCCATACCACGGCAAGCAGACAGACGATGCCAGCAATACCGCCGATAACGATGGCAGACATCGGTCCAACCCAGCCGCAGGCTGGCGTGATGGCAACAAGACCAGCGACCATGCCGGACGCAGCACCCAAGAAGGAGGCGTGACCACGGGTCAGCCATTCTCCAAAGGACCATGCCAGAGTAGCAGCCGCAGCACCGAGGATGGTGTTGAGGATGACGAGCGCAGTAAGGCCGTTGGCTTCGAGGTTGGAACCAGCGTTGAAGCCGAACCAGCCCAAGAGCAACATGCCCGTGCCGATGCCTGTGACCGTGAGGTTGTGTGGAGCCATGGCTTCCTTGCCGATGCCAATGCGCTTGCCCAACATGATGGCGCAGACAAGTCCTGCGACACCCGCGTTGATGTGCACAACGGAGCCACCAGCAAAGTCGAGCGCACCCTTGTTGAACAACCAGCCATTCGCAGCATTTGCAGCGGCTGAGTAATCGGCCAATACAGTTGCTTTGGCTGCATCATCAGTAGCGGCAGCAAGCTTCGCGAGGAAGTCTGTCGCAGCAGCGTCGCCAACGCAGGCTTTGACCGTATCAATTGCAGCAGCGCTCAGTGTCAGGCAATCAGGACCAGCCCACCACCAAACCATATGTGCCATAGGGAGGTATGAGAAAGTGAACCAGATGGCCATGAACAAGAGGATGGCAGAGAACTTCATGCGTTCCGCAAAAGCACCCACGATGAGCGCTGGTGTGATTGCAGCGAAGGTTAACTGAAATGCGACGAAGGCCAGTTCCGGGATATAGGTTTCCTTCGAGAAGGTTGCCGCCATCGTCGAAATGGTAATGCCACCCATGAAGGCCTTGTCGAACGAGCCTATAAATGCAGAACCATTGGTGAAGGCCAGCGAGTAGCCATAAATCACCCACAGGATGGCCAGCAGACTAAACACCACGAAAACTTGCATCAAGACTGAGAGCACGTTTTTGGAGCGAACCAAACCACCGTAGAAAAGGGCGAGACCTGGTACAGTCATGAACACGACAAGACAGGTGGCAATGAGCATCCAAGCTGTGTCGCCTTTATTGACGGAAGCTGCGGCCCAAGCGTGTTGAGCCGGGAGCAGGACGCCAAGCGCCAGCGTCGCAAGTGCGACACTGGTCTTGGATTTGAGAATGTCTTTGACAGACATGGGATTTCCTTTCGTTGAAATGATCAAAGTGCCGCGGTGCCGGTTTCACCGGTGCGGACACGAACTGCGAGTTCGAGGGGCAAGACAAAAATTTTGCCGTCACCGATTTGGCCCGTTTGGGCCGCAATCTGTATGGCTTCGAGGGCGCGATCAGCAATGCTGCTCTCAACGGCGACTTCGATTTTGACTTTGGGCACAAAACTCACGGCGTATTCTGCACCGCGATAAAACTCAGTATGGCCGCGCTGGCGACCATGTCCTTTGACTTCTGTAACGGTGATACCTTGAATGCCGAGAGCCCCCAGTGCTTCGCGCACCTGCTCCAGTTTGAATGGTTTGATGATGGCAATAATGTATTTCATGCGGTCCCCTTGCGTTTACCTAGGGAATTGCAAATCAAGTCCTGTGCCAGTTGGCGGGATGCGGTTAAAGTTATTGAAATAACGAGTTTTATTGAGCTTAGGGGGAGTTTGCCTCACATATATAATGATTAAAAGATAGGCATTTGGATTTCTGTGCTCATTGTTTGTGCACATCTGTGGCGACAATTGGCGTAATGGGGTGTTTCGATTTCGCCGTGTAATGTCTCGCGCAATATGAAGCATGACATCATCATTCTGGGCGGTGGCCCCAATGGCCTTGCAGCGGCTTTGGCGTTGGGTGGAAAGGCTATTCCCCGCCCGTTGAACGTTATGTTGCTCGATGCACGTGACCCCAACGTGGTACCCAATGATGCGCGCGGAACAGCTTTGACACAAGCTGCTCAAGCCATGCTGCGGACCCTTGGTCTTTGGGATATGCTGGCTGAACACACGAGTGAAATGCGAGATGTTCTCGTGACCGACGACAAGGGCAGCCACCAAGGTCGACCAAGCCTGTTGTCATTTGCAACACCGACGGGTCAACAATCTGCCGCAAGCATGATCGAAAACCGGGTCTTGCATCAAGCGCTGTTGAGGGCGGCTCAACAATCTCCTGCCATAACTTTGCAAGGCGGATTTCACGTTCAAGGATTTGTCGATAGCGGGCGGTCGTATTGCTGTTTCAACGGAAAGGGTGAGCAGTCACAACGCGTCCCTTCTTGTTGCCGCCGATGGTCGACATTCCCCTGTCCGCAATTTTGTTGGAACCAAGTTGATTAGCCATGACTACGGTCAGACCGCGTTGAGCTTTTCGCATTACCCATAGCAAACCGCATGAACATTTGGCGGAAGAGCATTTTTCCGCAGACGGTGTGTTTGCAGTTTTGCCTTTGGTGAATCAGCGCTGCTCAATTGTGTGGGGCACAAGTCCTGAGCGTGCAGCAGAATTAATGGCGCAAGACGAGGAAACATTTGATCTGTCGCTGCAGGAGCAAATGGGAGATCGATTGGGATCGGTGTCATTGCAGGGAAAACGCGCTGCCTATCCATTGTCGATGCAACTGGCGACGAGTTTTATTGCACCACGCGTAGCGCTTCTCGGTGATGCGGCCCATGCCATTCATCCACTCGCAGGGCTTGGTCTCAATCTCGGTTTTAAGGATGCGGCGGCTTTGGCCGATTGTGTTGCTGCAGCCTTTGCCCGTGGTGATGATATTGGCAGTGAGGCTGTTCTTGAAAAATATCAAGCTCAACGCCGTTTCGATACTGTGCTCACATCATGGGCGATGGATGCAATGAACGGGTTGTTCGTCAATGACAATCCAATGCTCAAAACCATGCGCAGTGCAGGATTGAAAATCATCGATCAAGTGCCGGCGTTGAAATCTATCTTGATGCAGCAAGCCGGTGGCATGTCACAAAACAATCCGAGACTGCTGCAAGGTTTGCTGCCGGGCTAGGTCGCTTTGCTCAAGCGATGGGCAACGAGCTCTAACTGTTCCAAGGTTTTGTAGCCGATCGAAATATGGCCACCGCGACCCTTATGATCAATACTCACCGTCAATCCGAGTGCTGCTGAAATCGAAGCTTCAAGCGCGCGTGTGTCGGCGTCTTTTTCTTTGCTCAAGGTTTTCTTCGGACGTACTGTTTGCTCTCGCGTCAAGTCTTCGGCCTGACGCACTGACAAGCCGAGCTGAATAATCTGTTGCGCCAAGTCCTGCGGATTTTCTGTGGCGACAATGGCACGCGCATGACCTGCTGACAGCGAACCATTTTCAATATGGGCGAGAACAGATTCGGGCAGCTGCATCAGGCGGATTGTATTGGCAATATGACTGCGGCTCTTGCCGATGGATTCGGCCAATTGCTGTTGCGTATAGTCATACTGATCCATCAACATTTTATAGGCGCGCGCTTCTTCAAGCGGATTGAGATCACTCCGCTGCACGTTTTCGATGATGGCGATTTCGAGTGTTTCGCGATCATCAAGTTCGCGGATGATCACAGGTACTTGATGAATACCAGCACGTTGAGCGGCGCGCCAACGGCGTTCACCAGCGACGATCTCGAAATCTTCGCCTTTCGGCCTGACCATGATCGGCTGCAAAACACCTTTGTCGCGCAATGAGTTCGCCAGTGATTCGATGTCTTCTTCAGCAAAGTTGCGACGTGGATTGTTGGGATTTGCTTTCAGAAGCTCAATCGGCATTTGCCGCAACCCCGTAATTTTGCGATACGGGACTGGCAGATGGGGCAGGTGCGACTTGGCTTTCAACAAGGTCGTCACCCAGCAGGGCAGCAAGCCCACGGCCCAGTCGTTTTTTTTGTACTTGGTGCATCAAGTGTTACCCAGTCATACTTCAGAAATTGGTTTCGGTGTCGAATCGATTAGGCGGCCTTCAAATCACGCTCACGACGTATCATTTCCGACGCGAGATGGATATAGGCCTGCGACCCCACACAATTGTGGTCATAGAGTAGGACTGGCCGACCATAAGATGGCGCTTCTGACACACGCACATTGCGTGGAATGACCGTCTGGTAGACCTTTTCACCCAGCACACTGCGCACGTCCTGCGCCACTTGTTCCGACAGTGAATTGCGCCGATCAAACATGGTGAGCACTACGCCCTGAATGGTGAGCTTTGGGTTCAGCGTGGTCTTGACGCGCTCAACAGTTTTCAAAAGTTGGCTCAAACCTTCAAGGGCAAAGAACTCACATTGCAGCGGCACCAGAATGGCGTCAGCTGCTGAGAGTGAATTGATGGTCAGCAAGTTAAGCGAAGGCGGGCAATCGATCAGGATGTAGGAGTAGTCCCGGTTATCCTTGCCGGCCATACGTTTGATGGCATCGGCCAAGCGATAGGTCTTGCGTTCGAAATCTGCGAGTTCAAGTTCAGCACCCAACAAATCAATCGTCGCAGGTGAACAGTGCAATCGCGGAATACCTGAATCAACGATAACGTCATCAAGTTCAGCCTCGCCGATGAGCATGTGATAAGACGACTTCTGTTGTGGTTTCCGCTCAATCCCAAGTCCGGTTGAGGCATTGCCTTGCGGATCCAGATCAATGACCAGAACTTTCTCACCGACAGCGGCGAGTGCTGTTCCAAGATTGATCGCCGTTGTGGTTTTGCCAACGCCACCTTTTTGATTGGCGACGGCAAGAATACGGGGCGGGCTGAATGTGACGCTAGACACGGCTGACCTCCTGCACGGCCAGAATGATTCCTAGAGAATCAGTTAAGCTGGTGTGCTTAGTAGATTGGATTCTCCAGTATTTTGCCGCATCGGTCAATTCTTGATCGACATCTTGGCCTTTCAAGAACAGGGCTTGTGCACCGCTTTTCAGGAAAGGATGGGCAAGTTCAATAAGGCTGCCCAATGGCGCAAGCGCACGGGCTGTTACGACGTCTACTTCGGGATAACCCTTTGGTGGTGAGTGCCCGGTCAAACGTTCGGGATGCACCTCACCTTTGCAGCCTGTCACGCGCATGGCCTCGCGTAGAAACGCGGCTTTCTTGTTGTTTGATTCATAGAGGTGAAACGTCAACCCACTGGCGATAGCCAAGGGCAAAGCTGGAAAACCAGAACCGCTGCCAAGATCAGCGACACTTTTTGCGCCCTGTGGAAACAGCGGTAAAAGTTGCAAGCTGTCGATGACATGTCGCTCCCAGATATTGGGGATACTGGCAGGTGAAATCAGGTTTATGCGTTGCTGCCATTGCAGCAGCAAATCAACGAATTGCTCAATACCTGCCCATGATTCACGTGAAACATGTAGATGCTCTGCCTGACGCAAAACAGCCGCAGAAGGTTTTGGGTTGGTCATGCCGCGTCAGACGTCCGGTATTTCTTGATCGCACCAATTAACACGGCGACAGCAGCCGGAGTCATGCCTTCAATACGCGCGGCATGACCAATCGACTTTGGTGTGACCCGCAGTAGTTTTTGCCGAAGCTCGATCGATAGACCGGGAAGGCTGTTAAAATCTAGACCATGTGGGATGGTGAGATTCTCTTCATCCCGTGCCTGTGCGATGTCACGGTGTTGTCGGTCCATATATCCGGCGTACAAGGCATCAGCCTGCAACGCGTCTTTGGCATGCTGCGGAAGCGCTTTCAAAGCGGGCCAATGGGCTTCAACGCGCTCATATCCAACTTCAGGCATGGCCATCAGCTGCAGCGCATTGCGACGTTGACCGTCTTGATTCACGTGAAACCCTGCCTTGGCAGCGGCGGCAGATGTCAAAACAAGATCCCGCACCATCTGGCGGGCGTGTGTGAGTTCCATTTGGCGATTGGCAAAAGCAGTTTTTCGCTGTGACGACACAAGACCGAGGTCGATGCCCTTGGGCGTCAAACGTTCGTCAGCATTGTCAGCCCGCAGCATCAATCTGAATTCTGCCCGTGACGTGAACATGCGATAAGGTTCAGTGACGCCCCGCGTGATCAGATCATCGACCATCACGCCAAGATAGCCTTCTGCACGGTCAAATACGGCGTGCGCCAAACCGGCGGCCATACGTGCAGCATTGAGGCCTGCAATCAAACCCTGGGCAGCCGCTTCCTCATATCCAGTTGTGCCATTGATCTGCCCCGCAAGAAATAGCCCGGGCATGGCTTTGACGGCCAAACCGTGGTCCAACTCGCGGGGGTCCACATGGTCATACTCTATCGCATAGCCGGGGCGAATGATGCGAACAGCTTCGAGGCCGGGAATGGAGCGGATGAAAGCGTCCTGCACATCTTCAGGCAGCGACGTTGAAATGCCGTTGGGATAAACCGTGTCATCATCCAAACCCTCTGGCTCCAGAAAGATTTGATGGGAGTCTTTTTCGGCAAAGCGATGGATCTTGTCTTCAATGGAGGGACAATAGCGCGGCCCCGTTCCTTCGATCTGGCCAGAAAACAGCGGTGAGCGGCTGATATTATCGGCAATGATCTGATGCGTCATTTTCGTCGTGTGAGTAATGAAGCACGAAATCTGTGGCGTCTTGATCGTGTCATTCAGGAAAGAGAACGGCACAGGCGGGTTATCGCCCTGCTGCTCTTCCAGAATGTTCCACGTGATGGTTTTGCCATCAAGCCTTGCGGGTGTACCTGTTTTCAGGCGTCCAAGCTGTAACCCTGCATCAGACAGTTGCTTCGACAAGCCAAGGGCAGGCGGATCACCCACGCGACCTGCTGGAATTTTCTTGTCGCCGATATGGATTAGGCCGTTCAGGAATGTGCCCGTTGTCAAAACCACGGCACGTGAATCAATACGTCGGCCATCCTCGGTTATGACGCCACACACTTGGGCGCCATTCATCGCAAATGCATTCACCGCACCTTCGATGATTGTCAGATTGACTTGCGATGAAAGCGCGCGCTGCATAGCCATACGGTAGAGCTTGCGGTCAGCCTGGGCACGCGGTCCTCGTACTGCTGGACCCTTTGAACGATTGAGCATGCGAAACTGAATACCGGCTTCATCGGCAACACGACCCATCAAGCCATCCAAGGCATCGATCTCGCGCACCAGATGTCCCTTGCCCAAACCACCAATCGCCGGATTGCACGACATCTCGCCGAGGGTTGAGAATTTGTGCGTGACAAGTGCGGTGTTTGCGCCTGCGCGTGCCGAAGCTGCAGCGGCTTCCGCACCTGCGTGCCCACCGCCAACAACTATCACATCAAACTGAGTCTTTTCACTGCTTGTCATAACCGTAACGCCTGATTCGCTCCGTTCACGGAGCATTGAGTCACGTTTCACGTGAAACACATTTTATTTGCCGATGCAGAATTCCTGGAAAATACGACCAAGAAAGTCCTCAACACCCACGCGGCCCGTAATCGAAGCCATCGCTGTTGCAGCCTTTCGCACATCTTCGGCCATTAGTTCAAGCGCGTCATCAGGCTTTGACAGCGCATCGTTAAGGCTCCGAATCGATTTTTCAATTGCCGCCCGATGGCGCGCACGCACCATAAGGGCAGATTCACCCAGCGACTGTCTGCTGCAAAACCAATCGTCGAGAGCTGCGCCTTCACGGCATCTATCCCCACTTCAGTTTTAACAGACACGGCCACATGAGACTCGTTTCGCAACTGAATCGATTCCGCAGCCACAAGATCCGCCTTGTTATGAATCACCAGATCAGGGGTTCTCTCCGGTAGTGCCACATCTTCACCCGCCAGCATCACCCAGATCAAAATGTCAGCCCGCTGCATTTCCGACATCGAGCGCGCCATACCCTCGCGTTCAATCTCATCCTCCGTCGCATCGCGTAGTCCTGCCGTATCAGACACGCTGACTGCCAGTCCATTGATCACCAGCGGAGCTTCAACAATATCACGGGTCGTACCGGCAATACTTGAGACAATGGCTGCTTTCCGCCCGGCCAGTGCGTTCAACAACGAAGACTTTCCAACATTGGGCGAACCCGCAATCACAATGCGTAAGCCCCGCCGCACGAGCGCCGCGCGAGAAGACTCAGCCAAGGCCAAATTCAACTTATCAATGAATTGCAAAAGCCGAGGCCGCACTTGCGCCACAGCTTGCGCAGCGACCCCTTCCTCATCAGCAAAATCGATTGATGCTTCAATGATTGCGAGAGCACCCGTCAATTCTGCGTGCCAAGCCGTATAAATCGAACTTGCTTCACCCGAAAATTGCCGCATGGCCAATTGCCGTTGCGCATCAGTTTCTGAGGCCAGCAAATCTGCAAGACCCTCAACCTCAACCAAATCCATGCGCTCGTTTTCAAAAGCGCGTCTGGTAAACTCGCCGGCTTCAGCAGGTCTGCACTTCTCGAACTTTGCAAGTTCCAGCAACAGGCGTTCAACGACTGCAGGACTTCCATGAACATGAAACTCGCCAACGTCCTCGCCGGTCACGCTCCGAGGACCCTTGAAAAACAGGATCATCCCCTCGTCAATCAGGTCCTCGCCATCCCGGGATTTGATCTTCCGTAACGCCGCCTGACGCGGCGCTGGCACCACTCCGCAAAGGGACTCAAAAACCGATCTCACCGCTAGACCCGACAAACGCACCACGGCAATACCGGCCCTACCTGAACCCGTCGATATGGCAAAAATGGTGTCTTTAGCGTTCATTTCGGAATCGAATCGAAACCAAAACGACCCTCCCGATCTAGGCGTTCATGGAGTCGAAGAAATCACTGTTACCCTTGGTCTGGCGCAATTTATCGAGCAGAAACTCAACAGCGTCCACGGTACCCATCGGGTTCAGAATGCGGCGCAGCACATAAGTCTTCTTAAGCGTATCGGGTTTGACCAATAGCTCTTCCTTACGCGTGCCCGAACGCAGTATATCAATCGCTGGGAATACCCGCTTATCAGCAACCTTACGGTCCAAGATAATTTCTGAGTTACCGGTACCTTTGAACTCTTCGAAAATCACTTCGTCCATGCGGCTGCCGGTATCGATCAGCGCCGTCGCAATAATGGTCAATGACCCGCCATTTTCAATATTTCGTGCTGCACCAAAAAACCGCTTTGGACGCTGCAAAGCATTCGCATCCACACCACCCGTCAAAACCTTGCCCGACGAAGGCACGACGGTGTTGTAAGCACGACCCAGGCGCGTGATCGAATCCAACAAGATGACCACATCGCGGCCATGCTCAACCAATCGCTTGGCCTTTTCGATCACCATTTCAGCAACAGCAACGTGGCGGGTTGCGGGTTCGTCAAACGTAGAGCTCACAACTTCACCCTTCACCGAGCGCTGCATATCCGTCACTTCTTCTGGGCGCTCGTCAATCAGCAAAACGATCAGATAGCATTCCGGATGATTGGTCGTAATGGATTGGGCAATATTTTGCAGAATAACGGTCTTACCCGTTCGCGGTGGTGCTACGATCAAACCACGCTGGCCCTTTCCAATCGGCGCCACAATATCAATCACCCGCGCACTGTAATCTTTCCGTGTTGGATCTGCAATTTCCAGCTCCAAACGTTGATCCGGATAAAGCGGCGTCAAGTTATCAAAGTGAACCTTGTGCTTTACCTTTTCAGGATTTTCAAAATTGATGTTGTTGACCTTGACCAAAGCGAAATAGCGCTCGCCATCCTTCGGGCTGCGGATCAAACCTTCAACCGTATCACCGGTGCGCAGCGCAAATTTCCGAATCTGACTGGGGCTCACATAGATATCATCGGGACCTGCCAAGTAGTTTGCTTCGGCGGATCGAATAAATCCAAAACCATCCTGCAAAACTTCAACAACACCTTCGCCGATGATCTCAACACCGCGAGCCGCCAAATTTTTCAGAATCGCAAACAAAAGCTCTTGCTTCCGCAAAGAACTCGCGTTTTCAACTTCCAATTCCTCAGCCTGCACCACCAATTCGGCAGCAGCCTTACGTTTTAGTTCGGATAGCTTGATCTCTTTGAGATCGGAGATGTCGTTCATCACAAGGTCTTCATTGAAAGGCCGTCATTGTCGGCAACGAATGGCAGGACAATAAGCAGCTGGGAGGAGGGATATTCCGCAAGGGAACGTAACACTACTTAGCAGGTTGTTATGGTTTTGCAAAGCCTCAAGAAAAAGGCTTCACAATCACCATAATGACGATGACGATCATCAAGACCGTTGGAACTTCATTGAGTACACGAAAATAGCGCGAGGTGCCATCCCGTTCACCCCGCGCAAATCGGGCAACATGAGTTTCCAGCCGGCCATGAACCGCAAAAAGCAATACCACCGCCACCAACTTCGCCATCAACCACACGTCCGTCAGACCAAACCCGGCAACGTAAATAATCGACAATCCCGACGCTAATGCCACAACTGCTGCAGGCCGCATAATAGCCTTCAACAACCGCCGCTCCATGACCTTAAAAATATCGTCCTGCTCTGACCCCAGTTTGCTGCCAACATGATAAACCAGCAAGCGCGGCAAATACAAAAGACCCGCCATCCACGAAATCACGGCCAGGACATGCAGCACTTTCAACCATTCATACATCAATCAATCACCATCAAATTGACGAATGGTCTGCAACAGCAGTGATACTGTCTCGGGCTTAACCTGCGGCACAATACCATGACCAAGATTAAACACGTGACGCCGCTTGGGCACACCTTGCAAAACTTTCAGAGTCTCCGCAACGACAACATCATCAGCAGCAAGCAACGTCTCCGGGGCCAAGTTTCCCTGAACAGCCACATTCAGAGTTTTCAAAACTTCAACAAGTGAAACATCTTGCTCAACTCCAACCACTGACGCGCCAGTACCGCGTGCCACACCAGCGTGACCATTTCCGACACCCCGCGCAAACACAATCACGGGAAAATTCGGATAAACGGCTCGCACGCCCTGAACGATCGCGGCAATAGGATCAATAACAACGCGGACACGAGCCTCCAACGGTATATCGCCAGCCCAACTGTCAAAAATTTGTACGACCTGCACACCAGCGTCAATCTGACCCAATAAATAAGTGACCGATGTCGCCACCAATTTCTCAATCATCAAGGCAAACCAAGCCGGATTCGCAACCGCAATCGCAACAGCCTTATCGCGACGCGACGAAGCACCTTCGATCATGTAACTAGCAACCGTCCAAGGTGCACCACAGAACCCGATGAAGCCAATATTTGACTTCAACCTCGACCGAACCAATCCTACAGTTTCATAAACTCTCGCAAACTGATCTGACTGTGAACCGTCGCCCAACGCCTCAACACTTTCCAAATCACTCACAGTTTGCAGACGAGGACCCTCGCCTTCAAGAAAATCCAAACTCAGCCCCATGGCATGAGGAACAACCAAGATATCGGAGAATAAAATTGCCGCATCTAAGTCAAACCGCCGCAACGGCTGCAACGTGACTTCTGCCGCAAGCACTGGATTATAACACAACTTTAAAAACGAACCCGCCGTGGTCCGAACCTCACGATACTCCGGCAAGTAACGACCCGCCTGACGCATCAACCAGACAGGTCTACGTCCTGGCTCAACTCCCTTAACCACATCCAACAAAGCACAATCGCTCATGACGTTCCTAAAACAATAAATAAATTATATATTAAGATGATGTTTCTGTTGGTCTGTGGATTAGCGCATTACCGTGGATAACCCAATAGCCCAGAAACAGCACAATCGACCCCGAAGGTGCCAAAATCAACCAGCGTATTAATCTATTGTTAACTATCAACCACCACCACCATCAGATCGCATCTAACCAAACCGAATGTGGATAAGTCCGACAGTTGCCCACAGCCACCATAACCCCCCTCTAAGAAGTCTCCTACTTCTCAACATCTATCCACAGGTCAGCCAGAAACCTGTGCGAATCCGCCACCACCTATAATCCCAACACCGCAATCGTGTTATGGCATCCAAATGATCATCCTCGCCTCCCAAAGCCAAATTCGAAAGCAAATACTTTCGGCCGCGGGGGTACTCTTCACCGCGCAGACATCGCCGCTTGATGAAAAGTCAGCGAAATTGCGTCATAGACATAACCCGCCCGACAAACTCGCGTCTACGCTCGCCAGAGAAAAGGCAATCGCGGTGTCGATACTGAAACCGCTGCCAATCGTCATTGCGGCAGATCAAACTCTATCCCTCGAAAGAACACTGTTTAATAAACCACAAAACACCGCAGAAGCCAAAGCTCACCTGCAACGCTTACGCGGTCACACCCATTCTCTGCACTCGGCCATAGCCGTCACGCAAGGCACGGACATCCTCTTCGAATACATTGAAACCGCCGAATTGACGATGCGCAATTTCAGCGATGCCTTTCTCAATGACTACCTCGAAACTTCACGCCATGATATCATAAAGTCCGTGGGTTGCTACCAACTCGAGGGCCCAGGCATAAATCTTTTTGATCGCATCCACGGCGACTATTTTTCCATATTGGGTCTGCCGCTCTTACCACTACTTGCATTCCTGCGTGAAATTGGCGAACTCAAGTCATGATCCGCGCATCCGTCATAGGCTGGCCTATCAGCCACTCCCGATCTCCGTTGATCCATAATCATTGGATCAAACAGCACGGCATTGACGGAAGTTACGATACGCAAGCCGTTGCACCCGAACAACTTTCAGACTTCATCTCCAGCCTGCGAAACGGCGAGCGCGTGGGCTGCAACGTCACTATTCCGCATAAGGAAACTGCAATATCAGCAGTCGACGAACCTGATGAAAGAGTGCTGCGTGTTGGCGCATTAAACACCATTTGGCGCAAAAATGGCAGACTGCACGCCACATCTTCGGATGGACAGGGTTTCATGGCCAATCTGGTTCAAACTCTGCCACAGTTTGCTGTAACCGATGCTGCTGTCACAATTCTTGGGGCAGGCGGTTCAACCCGGGCGCTTACGGATGAACTGCTCCGCTCGGGCGTTCAAGGCGTCAGCATTCACAATCGGACACATTCCCGCGCTGAAGACGTGGCACAGCATTTTGGAGGAAAAGTGCGAGCCGTAACAACAAACGATCTTGCGGAAGTTCTCAAAGACACTCACTTGCTTATCAATACAACAGCCGCTGGCATGAACAGCGAAGGTGCATTGGATGTGCCTTGGTCAAGTCTGCGCAAAACCGCAGCAGTGGCTGATATCGTTTACACGCCATTGATCACATCGTTCCTGAAAAAAGCTGAAAAAAATGGCCATGCCATTGTTCCCGGCCTTGGCATGTTGTTGCACCAAGCCGTTATCGGCTTTGAAAAGTGGTTTGGCGTAAAACCAGAGGTGACGTCGGAACTCTATGACCTGGTCGCCAAAGACATTGCCCCGGATTACAAACCATGATTGTCATCGGTCTCACTGGATCTATTGCCATGGGCAAATCAGAAGTCGCCCGTGTCTTTGCAGATGCAGGACTAGCGATTTTTGACGCGGATAACCAAGTGCATGAACTCTACGACAGTCATTTTGGCGCTGAACTTCTCAGGCCATTTGTGCCTGATGCCATTGTCGGTGAACGCGTCGACCGCCAGAAACTGACCCAGATCGCGCTGGCGGACCGACAAAAATTGGAACGTGTCGAAAAAATTGTTCACGCAGAAATAGCCAGACAGCGCTTGGCCTTCATTGAGGAGCAAGAGAAAGCAGGACACGCCATTGTTGTCGTTGATATCCCACTGCTGTTTGAAAAATCTAGTGAGAAAGAAGTAGACGTAACGGTTGTTGTATCAGCGCCACTTGAGCAACAAAAACAACGCGCCTTGGCAAGACCGAGCATGACACCAGAAAAACTAGACATGATTCTCGCACGCCAGATGCCAGATTCTCTGAAACGCCTCAGAGCTGATTACATCATTGAAAATGATGGAAGTCTGGCGGTGTTAAAACAACGCACACTGGCCGTGCTAGCAGCCATTAAAAAGGAACATTGCTTATGATCCGTGAGATTGTACTTGATACGGAAACCACTGGCCTGTCGCCGCGAGACGGCCATCGCATTGTCGAAATTGGCGCCGTTGAATTGATCAATCACATGCCATCCGGTGAGTCGTTCCACGTCTACTTGGATCCTCAACGCGAAATGCCAAAGGAAGCCGAAGCTGTTCACGGACTATCTGCGAGCTTTCTAAAAGGCAAACCACTGTTTGCGGCCGTAGCCGAAGATTTTATAAAATTTGTGGGTGACTCGGTTTTGATCATTCACAACGCCAGTTTTGATATGGGCTTTATCAACTGGGAACTGAAAGCGATCAACAATCCCATCATAGACATGGGACAGGTCGTTGATACGCTTGCCATCGCCAAACAAAAATTTCCGATGGCGTCAAACAGCCTGGATGCCCTCTGCAAACGTTTTGGTATTGATCTCTCACGACGCACAAAACATGGCGCACTGCTCGATTCAGAACTTCTGGCAGAAGTCTACCTTGAATTGATAGGAGGCCGCCAAACCGCCCTTGGCTTGGCTGCGCCGACAATGGTCAAAAAACACCAGTTCGTAGCAAATGCAAGTATGGCTCAAACCAGACCCACTCCCTTGGCATCGCGCCTCTCAGAAACAGAAAGGGCGGCACACGCCGCCCTTGTCAAGGTTTTGGGCGACAAAACCCTTTGGGGCGTTGCACGTTCAGACACCTAAGCTTATTGTTGTGTCGCCATGCGGCGCTGATACATCGCTGCGAAGTCAATTGGATCCAACATCAGGGGTGGGAAGCCTCCATTGCGCGTTGCTTCTGCCATAATTTGGCGCGCAAACGGAAACAGCATGCGAGGGCATTCAATCAGAACGGCTGCGTGCAAAATGTTCTGCGGAAAGTTTTCAAGACGGAAAATACCGGAATAAAGCAATTCAGCTGCGAACACCACTTTGCCGTCACCTGTCGCTTTGGCATCGAGATGCAATTCCACTTCAAAATCATTCGGACCAATGTTTTTGGCATTCACATTCACTGCAATATTGATGTCCGGCTGCTGCGCCTGAGGTGCCAGTGACTGTGGCGCATTGGGGTTCTCAAAACTGAAGTCCTTCATATATTGACCAAGAATCTTCAATGAAGGTTGGGCACCAGGTGCCGGTGGTGGAGCACTCAAATTTGGAGCGGCAGCAGGTTTGGCCTTTACTCCGCCGTTCACCCGGGGAGCTGGTGGTGCCTTGCCCACAGCTCTTTTGGGCGCTGCTTTCGCAGGTTTCGTTACTTTTGCCATCCTGGCCTCCGCATGTTTCGGGATGTGCCGCATCCGCGTTTAATTCCCGGCGTGGCTAACATGAAGCATGGGTGCGCCGCAAGGATTGCCGAACTGGCTTTGATTGCTGCAGCATCTTGCCTATATAGAGGCAACACACCGGGCACCACCTTGTTTGCCCCTGAACTGTTTTGAGGAGTTTTGATGTTGTCCGCAATGGATCCGCTAAATGTGATATTGTTGGCCGTTGCCGCCATAGTGGTTTGGCGGCTGTGGTCGGTGCTTGGTACGCGGACAGGGTTGGAAAAGCCGCCACTGACCATGCAGCCCAAACCAGATATTCCCAAAGCTGACAATAAAAACGAACCCATCGACGGCGAAATTTTGCCGCCGGAGGGTAAAAAACCCGTGTGGGCAGGCCATGCTAAAGAGGGCAGCGATGTTGCTGCAGGGCTTACTGCGATTGCAGTGCGATCCCCAGATTTCACTGTGCCATCCTTTGTCCGCGGCGCAACTGCGGCTTACGAAATGGTGCTTGAAGCTTTCGCAAAAGGGGACAAGGCAGCCCTCAAGACACTTCTGTCAAAAGAACTTCTTGAGAATTTTGCAGGCGAAATTGATAAGCGTGCAGCGCAAGGTCGCAGCATGAAGTTCCAATTTGTGGGTGTGAAATCAACCGAGCTCAAACGCGCTGCATTGATTGGCAATAAAGCCCAAGTGGAGTTGGATTTTGTCTCTGAGATGATCAGTGCAACTTTGGATAAAGCAGGCGCAGTTGTTGATGGCGACGAAAAATCCATTCGCACTGTCACAGACCTCTGGACCTTTGAGCGTGACGTGACCTCGCGTGATCCCAACTGGAAATTGGTTGCCACCGACGACGATGCATGAGGCGCTAACAGCAGTCAGCTTTGATGTACTTTTGGGCTGGCATAAAACCGACCACAGCAAGGCGCTGCAAGCCTTCCAGCGGTCGGCCGCTGAAATACTTGAATCAGGATCAGGCTTTCGTCGCGATGCCGCATTCGGTGGAAATCGCGACGACTGGTTGGCGGTTTGTCAGGCTGCAATGAAGACAAATGATGCGCAGCCATTTTTCGAAACCTATTTCAGAGCGTTTAAAATCAAGGACCCCGATAGACCACAGGGATTGTTCACTGGTTACTATGAACCGCTGTTGCAGGGCTCACTGACTCAGAGCGTTGACTATCCTGTGCCAGTTTACGCCAAGCCTTCTGATCTCGTCGCTTTTACACCAGACGAAGTTGTGGCGACAGGTTTAAGCTATGGTCGACGCATCAATGGCAAAGCTCAAGCCTATGACACTCGGCAAACCATCGAGGAAGGTTCGCTTACGGGAAAAGCTGACGTTATTTGCTGGCTCTCGGATTGGGTTGATACATTCTTTATGCATGTGCAGGGACAAGGTCGCGTGCACCTGAATGACGGAACATCCATTCGTTTAAGCTATGCCGGAAAAACCGGGCATCCCTATTCGGGCATTGGGCACGTGTTGGTGGAGCGTGGTATTGCCCCACTCGAAAAGATGTCGATGCAAGTCTTGCGGAACTGGATGTCGGCCCATCCAAACGAATCTCGCGAATTAATGTGGCACAACAGATCCTACATCTTTTTTCAGCGTGCCAATGTTAGCGATGAAAGCCTGGGCGGCGTTGGTGCTGCAAAAGTAAATTTGACTCCACTTCATTCCCTCGCTGTTGATCGCGCCTATTGGATGTTTGGCACACCCCTGTGGATTGAAACGACCTATCCGCCTGAGTCACGACAATCGAACCAGCCCATCCATCGTCTCATGATAGCGCAAGATACAGGCTCTGCCATCAAGGGCGTGGTGCGCGGCGATTTCTTTTGGGGCTGGGGTGATGATGCAGTAACCATCGCCGGGCACATGAAAAGTGCAGGCACCATGACAGCGCTTCTGCCACGACAATTGGTTGAAAGATGGGGCCGTACTCCATGAGCAAGAAACCTGTAGAGGCACCAGACCATACGCTCTGGGACGAAGTGAAAAGATCCATCAAGCCCTTGGGGCGTCACACCCAACGCAAGTCTTCGACGCGCATTGGAAAGCCTGCGGAAATCACCGCTGCACAAAATCATTCCCACAGCATCATTGCGCTACCGCCGAAGCGCCGTTCACTCCATGATGTACCACCACCCCTGGCACAGATGGACCGCCGCACAGCACAACGCTTAGGCCGTGGTCAAATCGAACCCGAAGCACGACTGGACTTGCATGGTGAAGGTTTGGAAACAGCACGCATCAAACTGCTGCACTTTTTATCGGGCCAGCGCCACCAAGGGTCACGCTTTGTTTTGGTCATCACTGGGAAGGGTGCCTCACCTTTTGCACGCCACACCTTACATGGCACCAGTCATTTCCATACCCCTGAACGTGAGGGCCGTCTACGCCGCGAAGTGCCATTATGGCTGCACGAAGAGAGTTTTCGGTTGCACGCCGTGGGCTTTCAACCCGCCCACCCCAAACATGGGGGCGGCGGAGCTTTTTATGTGCGCTTACGAAAATCAGGTCACCACCAATGACTCCCTTTGGTGAAAAGCTGAGGACCATGCGCCAGCAACGCGAGGTCACCTTGAAAGATATGGCAGCTGCATTGAATGTGTCGTCAGCCTATCTATCAGCCCTAGAACACGGCAAACGTGGTCGTCCCTCTTGGCATCTGGTGCAGCGGGTCATCGCCTATTTCAACATCATCTGGGACGATGCCGAGGAGCTTGTGAAGCTCGCCCGCGTTTCCCATCCACGGATCACCATCGATACGGCAGGTCTGAATCCAAAAGCCACAGAACTGGCAAATCGACTGTCGCAGACTATTGGCAGGCTAGATGACGCAAAGATCGCAGCACTCCTCGTCACGCTTGACGATAAACCATCCCGGTAAATTTCAACCATCGACCCAGTCAGTGTCGCGTTGCAATTTTCTGCACGCTTGCTAAAGCCCATTTCATGATCATGAAACTCGCCATCGCCGGGGCCGGCGGCCGTATGGGTCGCGAACTGGCCCGCATCGTCAACGACACACCAAGTTGCGTTCTGGCTGGTGGCCTTGAAGCCAAAGGTTCATCCTATGTTGGCATGGACTATGGCACTTTGTTTGGCGTCACCGACCTTGGTGTGAAAATCACGGACGACCCCAAAAGCCTGATGCCCTTCATCGATGGCATCATTGATTTCACTGTGCCAGCAGCCACACTTGAATTGGTCAAGCACACAGCTGAACATGGCAAGGTCCACGTCATCGGCACCACAGGGATTGACGCAGCAGGTGAAGCCACCATCACTTGGGCTTCCCAACGCACACGCATCGTGAAATCTGGCAACTTCAGTTTGGGCATCAACATTCTGCAAGGTCTCGTACAAAAAGTTGCTTCAATGTTGGGCGAAGATTTTGATATCGAAATTTTGGAAATGCACCACAAGCACAAGATTGATGCACCATCGGGCACAGCTTTGATGTTGGGCAAAGCTGCTGCAGATGGCCGCCTAGTCAATTTGCAAGCCAAATCCGTGCGCTCGCGCGACGGGCATACAGGCGCCCGGAAACCCGGAGACATTGGCTTTGCCACACTGCGTGGTGGTGCGGTGATCGGTGATCACACCGTAATGTTCTCAAGCGATTCTGAGCGCATCGAATTGACACATAAAGCGCAAAGTCGCGAAATGTTTGCCCGAGGTGCCGTACGTGCGGCAGTCTGGGCACAGGGGCAGAAGCCCGGATTTTATGACATGCAAAATGTATTGGGATTGAAATAAAATGACTGGAACACTCGTACTCGTTCGTCACGGGCAATCTGAATGGAATTTGAAGAACCTGTTTACGGGCTGGAAAGACCCAGCGCTGACCGACAAGGGCATTGCTGAAGCGCGTGCCGCAGGCCTTCGCCTGAAAGCCAAAGGTTTGAAGTTTGATATCTGCTTCACCTCCGCCTTGTCGCGCGCCCAGAACACCTTGAAATTGATCCTGGAAGAAATGGATCAAACTGGTTTGCCCGAAACCCGCGATCAAGCTTTGAACGAGCGTGACTACGGTGAATTAACCGGCCTCAACAAAGATGATGCCCGCGCAAAGTGGGGCGAGGAGCAAGTACATATCTGGCGTCGTTCCTATGATGTGCCACCTCCCGGTGGTGAAAGCCTGAAAGACACGTTGGCCCGCTCGCTGCCATACTATGTCAGCAAAATTCAACCCCACGTGCTGGATGGCAAAACAGTTTTGGTTGCAGCCCACGGCAACTCTTTGCGCTCATTGATTATGGCCATTGAAGGTTTGACGCCGGAACAAATTCTAAAGCGTGAGCTCGAAACTGGTGTGCCGGTGGTTTACAAGTTGAACGCCAATTCAACGCCCGCCTCAGTCGAAATCTTAACCGCTTGACACGACGCGGCCAGCTTCCCAACCGAGGATCGCTTTTTTCCGCGTGAGGCCCCAGTGATACCCTGTCAACGCACCGGATTTTCCGAGCACGCGGTGGCAAGGCACCACAAATGAAAGAGGGTTCTTGCCCACTGCTGCACCCACAGCGCGCGCGGCTTTTGGACTGCCGACGGACGCTGCAATATCGCCATAGGTGGTGGCCTGCCCCACGGGAATTTTCAAAAGCGTTTCCCACACACGGATCTCAAAATCCGTTCCTATGAACGTAATACGCAACGGCTGATTGGGGCGAAAATTCTGGCCAGCAAAGAGGTGTGCCACTAAGTGTGCTGTTGCGGCATTATCTTCCGTATACTGAGCATTTGGCCAACGCCGGGTCATGTCGGCAAGCGCTTCAACTTCGCTTCCAACATCGCAGAACGCCAGACCACATAAACCATGGGGTGTTGCCATGACCAATGCCACACCAAAGGGCGAGGGGTGGAAGCCATAGGTCATGCGCAAACCTGCCCCCTTGGTTTTATAAGCACCGGGGCTCATGCCTTCATGCACTACAAAAAGATCATGCAATCGACCTGGTCCTGATAATCCCACTTCCAACGACGTTTCCAAAATACTGGCGGAATTTTCAAGCATATGCCGCGCGTGATCAAGTGTTAGCGCCTGCAGAAAAGCTTTGGGCGTTAATCCCGCCCAGCGCGTGAACAAGCGTTGCAATTGATCAGGCGATAATTTCACGCGTGCTGCCAATGCCTCCAATGCTGGCTGCTCTCGCCAATTCTCACTCATGTGAGCAATGACCTCACAAACCCGGGCATAGTCATCAAGTGGTGAAAGGGTTGTCATGCCATAAAACTAGAATAGAGTTGGGCGTTAAGCCACCCGTTTTACGCTAGGGCTTGCTTCAAAGCTTTGGACAATGACCGCCGCTCATCAGCACCAAGAAAAGATCCAATTTCTGTCAGAGCACCCCGGTAGGACAGCAAAAGACGCCCCACCATCTCGCGGGCCTCATCAAATTCTAACTCCACACGCAGCCAGCGGCGGTTGAATTCGATGGTCTCCCTCTGACCTTGTGCTGAAAGTCGATGTAAAGTCACGCAGATCTTCGCGCACTTCAATGCGTTCTGCGCGGCGGCCATCGGCGTAATTTCGTCTAAACGCCCACCACACCAACAGCACGTCGAGCCCCATAAACCCAGTAATGGGCCAAGCTCCAGATACCAAAAACAACAAGCCGCCGATAAAATTGATCAACACTAAAATCGTCATAATGGCAACGAAACCCTCCCGCGACAGTGAGCGGTGTGGCGTAAGCGTGACACTCCAGTGGTTCTGAGACTTGTCTTTCTGCATATTCGGCATGATGATGCTTCAATTTCCAACGTCAACCGAGATACGAATTCTGATGGTGCGCAGATTGCCGCAAGGCACAATAGAAGAAATTTTCAGGCGCTTCCACGCCATCAATCCGGAACCCAAAGGTGAACTTGAAAGCATCAACGACTTCACGTTTTTGGTGGCGGTTGTGCTGTCAGCGCAAGCCACCGACGAAAGCGTGAACAAAGCCACACGAAAACTGTTTGCTGCCGCACCAACACCAGAAGCCATGCTTGCGCTGGGTGAAAACAAGGTACGAGACATCATCAAAACCATAGGATTGTTTCGTGCCAAGGCCAAGAACGTTATCGCCCTGTCGCAGCAGTTGGTTGAGCGACATGGTTCCAAAGTTCCGAATTCTCGGGGTGAATTGGAAGCCTTGCCCGGCGTGGGGCGTAAAACCGCCAACGTGGTTTTGAACATTGTATTTGGTGAACCAACAATTGCTGTCGACACGCATTTGTTCCGCCTTGGCAATCGACTGAAACTGGCACCGGGTGAAACGCCGCGCGAAGTGGAAGACCAATTGCTGAAGGTTATCCCCACGCAATATCTGCGCCATGCCCATCATTGGCTCATTCTGCATGGACGCTATATATGCAAAGCCAGAAAACCGGAGTGTTGGCGCTGCCCGATTGCTGATGTTTGTGTGTTCAAGCCGAAGAGCGCTGCACCTGTTTGAACAAGTGGACAAAGTAAGAGGTTGAGAACAACGGCACTGTCAGATTGAGGAAGGGCACCAAACTCATGACAGCTGGCAATAAACCTGCGACAAAAATTGCTGCACCATTCGTTTTGCGCAGCTCCTTGGCATCTTCAGGTGCCATAAAGCGCATTGCCGCCATTTCAAAATATTCTCGCGACAGGAGATAGGCGTTAATCAGTACCAGAACGATGGCACCAAACCCCGTGAATACGAGGGGCAGCGCCAAGATGTTGACGAGCAATACAAGCAAACCAAACTGAACTGAAATCCGAAGCGCCGTCAGCGTGGATAAGGCTTTGCCCTCTGGTTGATTGGCGTAATGCCGCCTTTCCACTTTCGCCGCCACATCATCCAAATAAAGGCCAGCAAAAATCGCCGTCACCGGAGCCATCAAGAAAAAGAAAGCGACCAGCAGTCCAAGCCCAGCCCCCAGCGCCACCAGCGTTTCCACCCATGGGTAGGGAATGAATGTCAAAAACCAAAATGCTGCCTGAACCGCAACGAAAACAGCGATAAACATCAGCAGCGTCAAGCCAATAGCCTTCCACAAAATCGAGCGGAACTCTTTCGACACTAAATCGCCCAAGGCATTGAATGCAGCACTGATCATGGCGGATAGCTAGGCATTCCCACTTGTTTCTGCAAGTTTTCTCCGCTACCTCGCCCACAACCAAGAGGAATTCCAGAATGACCGACGCCATAGATGTGCTCACCATTGGCAATGCCATTGTCGATGTGATTGCAAAAGTAGACGAAACCTTCATCACCAAGGAAATGTTGGTGAAGGGCTCCATGAACCTGATTGATGAGGAACGGGCCGAGACGCTCTATGGGCACATGGGCCCTGCCATCGAAATTTCAGGTGGCTCTGCTGGCAATACTGCAGCCGGCGTTGCGTCCTTTGGCGGCAAAGCTGCTTATTTTGGAAAAGTGCGCGATGATCAATTGGGCGGTATTTACCGACATGACATGCGCTCCCTTGGCGTTCAGTTTGACAGTGTCGCTGCAAGTGATGGCCCAGCAACGGCGCGCTCGTTCATACTGGTGACGCCCGACGGTGAGCGCACCATGAATACTTATCTGGGCGCTTGTGTAAATCTCGACGAACGCGATGTGGATGCCGAGATCGTCAAAGCTGCCGCTGTCACCTACATGGAGGGCTATCTTTACGACAAGCCAGCGGCTATGGCCGCCTTTCGCGCCGCTGCAAAAATCTCGCAAGCGGCGGGCAAATTAACCTCCATCACACTCTCAGATTCTTTCTGCGTTGAACGCCATCGTGATGCGTTCTTTGACTTGATCCGCAATTCCATCGATATTGTTTTCGCCAATGAATCCGAGATCAAGGCGATGTACAAGACCCAGAGTTTTTCTGGTGCCATCGATGCTGCACGAAAAGACTGCCCCATCGTTGTGGTCACGCGCTCTGCAAAAGGCTCAGTCATCGTTAAGGGCCAAGATACAATAGAAGTGCCAGCTCACCCGGTAAAAGCCGTTGTTGATGTGACAGGCGCTGGTGACCTTTATGCAGCTGGTTTTCTCTATGGCTACACCACGGGAAAGCCATTGGCCCATTGCGCCAGATTGGGAAGTCTCGCTGCATCAGAGGTTATTTCTCACGTTGGCGCGAGACCAGAGGTGAATTTAGAAATCCTCGCAAAAGAAGAAGGCCTGCTCTGACGCCAACGGCACCTCTGGTTTCGCTGTTGATGGTTTCAAACTTCATGTGGGTCACTTCTGACATCGAGCACAATAGAATGTAGAACGCCCCGATTGCACAATGCGCTTGATCACTTGGCTACAACCAGGTGTGGGGCAGGCTGCCCCTTCTCGGTCATAAACCAGAAAGCGGTGTTGGAAACCTCCTTTTTCACCGGAGGTTCCATGAAAGTCCTGCAAGGTGGAGCCACCAGCCAAGATTGCTTCATTCAATATATCTTTGATGTGCCGCACCAAATGTTCAAGCTTGGGGTCAGGTCCACGGGCCTTCACCAATCGCCCCGCTTCCAGTTTTGGAGAAATTTTCGCGCGAAACAAAGCTTCCGAAACATAAATATTGCCAAGCCCCGCCACCACATGTTGGTCAAGCAACGCCGCTTTCATCGGCGCCTTCTTGTTGGTCAGTTTCGCAACCAGATGTTCCACGTGAAAATGATTGCCCAAGGGTTCCACCCCAATGTCTTTGAGCAATTTGTGCGCATCACGCATGTGGCTATCAGCCCAATCCATAAAACCAAAGCGCCGCGCATCATTGTAAATGACCCGCGTACCGTCATCGAGGTGCCACACCACATGATCATGGGGCCCGAGTTCCGCATCACCGCGCTTCATGATAGAATGCGCCGGGCTCAAAGCTCTTGCCATCTGCTTTCACCACGGTGAATCGCCCGGTCATGCCCAAATGCAAAATCAGGCATTTTCCATTCGAACAATGCACCAGAATATATTTGGCCCGCCGCTCCAAGGCTTCGATTTGAGCGCCTTGCATGGTCGCCGCCAAACCATCTGGAAAAGCAAAGCGCAAATCCTTGCGGCGAAGCTCAATACGCTCAAAGCGCCGCCCTACGAGGGCAGGCTCCAAGCCACGCTTTACCGTTTCAACCTCAGGCAATTCTGGCACATTAACCTCGTTGCCGCAGCGCGTGCGGCGATATGGAATTTCATCTGCTTATAGCCTATGTAAGCCCCATGACGCACGACCCTTCAGGCATTGAAACCAAATTTGGCTTCCGCGATGTGAACAAAGGCGAAAAACAGGGCCTCGTGAATGAGGTATTCGCCAAATCCGCCGCGCGTTACGACCAGATGAATGATTTGATGTCAGGTGGTTTGCATCGTCTGTGGAAAGACGACTTTCTCACCCAGCTCAATCCGCCCCGCAATGATCGCGCCTACAAGGTTCTCGATGTGGCAGGCGGCACGGGCGATATCGCCTTTCGCATCGCCTCGATCGGCGGCTCCGGCACCCACGTCACGATTGCTGACATCTCGCCGGATATGGTCGGGGAAGGTAAACGCCGCGCTGAAGCAGGCACCCATGCCAGCAAAGTTGATTTCACCGTCGGCAATGCCGAGAGCTTGGCCTTCCCCGACCAGAGTTTCGACGCCTACACCATTGCCTTTGGCATTCGCAACGTGCCCAACATTCCAATGGCTCTGAAAGAAGCTTACCGCGTTTTGAAACCCGGTGGCCGCTTCATGTGTTTGGAATTCAGCCATCTCGACTTGGACTTTGCCCAGAAAATTTATGACGCCTATTCCTTCACCGTCATTCCCGCTGTCGGAAAAGTCGTAACGGGGGACGGTCAACCCTATCGCTATCTTGTCGAGTCGATCCGCACATTCCCAAAGCAACAGGCCTTTGCAGATTTGATTGAGGGTGCTGGCTTTTCGCGCGTGACATGGCGCAATCTCACAGGCGGCACAGTTGCCATCCATTCGGGCTGGCGCATTTGATGGCCTCAAGCCTGACCAATATTTTCAGACTGATCCGCGCTGGTTTCATCTTGGCGCGCCACGGCGCATTACTGCCACCAGAACAAACAGAACAATTGCCGTGGCTGGCCAGACAAGGCTTGACGCTCGCGCAAATTGGAAGTGATAAGCGCGAAGTGGGTAAAGGCAATCGCATCACGGCCGCTCTCACTGACCTAGGACCCAGCTATATTAAACTCGGACAGTTTTTGGCGACACGACCTGATGTAATTGGCGCCAAGCGTGCCTTTGAACTCAAAGTTCTGCAAGACAAACTGCCGCCCTTTGCCATGACGGAAGCAAAGAACATTGTGAAACGCGAATTGGGCCAACCCGTCGAAGCTCTCTTCACCTCATTTAGCGAACCCATTGCTGCAGCCTCCGTGGCGCAAGTGCACAAGGCCGTAACGCGTGATGGTCGCAACGTAGCCGTCAAAATTTTGCGCCCTGATGTCGACAAGCGCTTTGCGGCTGACATTGACAGTTTTGGTTTTGCAGCACGATTAATGGAGCGCTTTTCAGTTGAAGGCCGCAGACTGCGCCCCGTAGCCGCCGTTGCCATGCTGGAACAATCCATGAAGCTGGAACTTGATCTCCGCATGGAAGCATCCGCCCTTGCAGAGATGGCCGAGAACACCAAAGATGATCCCGGCTTCCGACTGCCGAAAGTCGATTGGGTCACGACATCAAAGCGCATTCTGACAACCGAATGGATGGACGGCACACCCATGGCCGACGTCGCCGCATTGAAAGTTCAGGGCTTTGATCTCATCCAATTGGGCGACACCGTCATTCAGTCCTTTCTGCGTCATGCAATACGCGATGGTTTTTTCCACGCTGATATGCATCAAGGAAATCTAATGGTGGATGCGAAGGGAAACCTTGTGGCACTTGACCTTGGCATCATGGGGCGCTTGGGCATGAAGGAACGATTGTTCCTTGCCGAAATTCTCTACGGCTTCATCACCCGCGATTATATACGTGTGGCGCAAGTGCATTTTGATGCTGGCTATGTGCCAGCAACCCAAGACGTAAACAATTTTGCCCAAGCCTTGCGTGCTATTGGTGAGCCCATTCTCGGTTTGAAGGCCGATCAGATTTCAATGGGACGATTGCTGACACAACTCTTCGAGGTGACCGAACAGTTTGATATGAAAGCACAGCCGCAATTGTTGCTGCTCCAAAAAACCATGGTGGTGGTTGAAGGTGTAGCCCGTACATTGAACCCCAATCTCAATATGTGGAAAACCGCTGAACCTATTGTGAGCGCGTGGATTGAGCGCACGTTAGGACCCATTGGAAAATTGGAAGAGGCAAGTGAAAGCGTAAAAGCGCTGGCTCGCATGGCCCTGCAATTGCCAACCCTGCTGGATGAAGGCCACAAGGCGATGCAGACTTTGGCAGCACAGAATCAAACTGAAGAAGATGATGACCTTTGGCCGCGTGCATCTTGGTCGGGTCTGAAGGTTTTGGTCTATTCTGGTTGGCTGGCTGCCGGTGCCGCTCTATTGATTATTGCCAAGGATTTCATGTGATGGAGGCCCGATGACCCGTTCAGTCCTGCTCATCATTGGCGGCGGCATCGCTGCATATAAATCACTCGAGCTCATTCGTTTGCTAAAAGGCAAAGGCATCGCAGTGCGCTGCATTTTGACAAAAGCAGCCGAACATTTTGTCACTTCCCTGTCGGTCGCAGCGTTGTCGGGCGAGAAGGTTTACAGTGATTTGTTTTCCCTGACGGATGAAACGGAAATGGGGCATATTGAGTTATCACGCTCAGCCGACTTGGTTGTAGTGGCACCCGCAACCGCTGATCTGTTGGCGAAAATGGCTGGGGGGCTGGCCAATGACTTGGCCTCCACCACGTTGCTTGCTACTGACAAACACGTGTTGGTTGCCCCGTCGATGAATGTCAGGATGTGGCAACACGCCGCCACACAACGAAACCTCCGTACACTGGGCAACGACGGCATTCTGATTGTAGGTCCCAATGAAGGCGACATGGCCTGTGGTGAGTACGGCCCCGGTCGCATGGCAGAGCCTGCTGAGATCGTTGCGGCCATCGAGACAGCATTATCGCCACAGCCGAAGCCACTCGCTGGCAAGCACGTGTTGATCACAGCCGGTCCCACGCGCGAGGCCATTGATCCGGTGCGCTATATCTCCAACCACTCCTCCGGCAAGCAAGGCTATGCCATTGCTGAGGCTGCGGTGAAGTTGGGTGCAAAAGTCACGCTGATTTCAGGTCCCGTAATCTTGCCACTTCCGCCGGGTGCTGGTGTTATTGGCATTACCTCCGCTGCATGAAATGTTGAAGGCTGTCGAAAGTTCATTACCCGCCGACATTGCTATTTTCACCGCAGCTGTGGCGGATTGGAAAGTAGCGAAAACTGCGCCGGTGAAAAGATCAAGAAGGCAAGCAGGATAGCTCATTGCCGACTTTGTCCTTCGCAGAAAACCCTGACATTCTCAAAACCATCGCGACCTCAAAATCGGGTCGCCCCAAACTTGGTAGTGGGCTTTGCAGCGGAAACAGAAAAGGTACTTGACCACGCCAAGGCCAAGCTCATCAAGAAGGGCTGCGATCTCATCATCGCCAATGATGTTTCGCCAGAAGGTGGTGTGTTTGGTGGCGACGAAACACCGTGAATTTGTGAGTGCGAAAGGCGTTGAAAGCTGGAAGCCTATTGTCAAAGCAGGACGTGGCCACGCAATTGATGGCGAAATTAGCGGGGATGTTGTGAGCATTGATATAGACCGAAAGTCCCCGTCACCCCGGCGAAGGCCGGGGTTAGGCTTTCAACAAGCTCTGTCCGTATTAAGCCTCGTCCCGGCCTTCGCCGGGGTGACGGAATTTGGGTGGGCGTCATGTTGTTGAGAGTTCTTCGCTTGCCCCATGGCGCTGACCTTACCTTTACCCACTTATGCCACGCTGGCTCTGCTGGCATGGACTTGCGTTCGGCTGAGACCCTCACGCTTAAACCCGGCGCCCGCGCCCTTGTTGCCACTGGCATTGCCATTGCCTTGCCCGATCACCATGAAGCACAAGTGCGCCCGCGCTCTGGCCTGGCTGTTAAACTCGGCGTCACTGTTCTTAACTCTCCCGGCACCATTGATGCTGACTATCGTGGCGAAATCAAAGTGCCGCTTATTAATTTGGGTCAGAGGACTTTGTTATAGTCGTGGAGATCGCATCGCGCAAATGGTCGTTGCCCCGGTGATCACAGCTGAGCTTATCGAAGTTGATACGCTTGACGAGACAGAACGTGGCGTTAGTGGATTTGGAATTCCGGCCGGGCTTGACTGCCAGCAACAGCCGCTGGCACTTGTTTTACCACTTTGCTGGAGTCTCATGGCGGGCTTGCAAAGCGCTTCGCGTGGGCGCGTCAGCACCACAACTCTGTCTTCGAGTTCATGAACGCCTTTAAACTCGTGGAGCTGCAGGCTTTCTCCCGGCTTTGCAATTTCGAATACAAGACCTTGCAACCCCGCTCGCGACAGGTCGACATTTGCCTTTTTAAGAATGGACACAAACTTGCGTGCGGTTATGCGTTTCTCTGAGGGGCCATCACTGTCGAGGAGTTGCACAACAGTTTCCGGCCAGCCCTCTTGATTGGACCCGCAATCCAATGACGAAACCATGGAGCGTTTGATCTCGGTGATATGAAATCCATTTTGAATGTCCCGCTCTCCATAGGTTATGAAAATCGGTTGCTCCGGGACGTCGACCATGGCGAAAGCCGCGACAGCCCCGGATTGAGTGTTTGATTTATCGGTGGATTTGCTTGAAGTTGCACAGCAAGACATGGTGTGGTATCCCTTTAATATAATATTCAAATGATTATTTGATAATGAATGAAAGTCAAGCGATTTCTGCATTTTCTGCGCTAGCCCAGGAAACTCGGCTGGCCATCTTGCGTTTGCTTGTCAAATCAGGGAGTTCGGGCATGTCTTCCGGTGACTTGGCGACAGCGCTGCAAGTGTCACCCGCCAGCATGTCGTTTCACCTCAGCCAACTGGAACATGCCGGCTTGGTAAAATCAAAACGACAGTCTCGGCACATCATTTATGCAGCAGACTATAGCAGACTTTCGATGTTGCTGCAGTTCTTGATGGAAGACTGTTGTGGTGGGGAAGCAAGACTTCGCGCGTGCTGCGAGGAAACTGAGTGACTCGCCTTTCAGATAGTGAAATAGAACGCTATGCCCGCCACCTCGTATTGCAGGAAGTTGGTGGCCCCGGCCAGAATAAATTGAAAGCGTCTTCGGTGCTCGTCATTGGTGCTGGTGGTTTGGGTGCGCCACTGTTGTTGTATCTTGCAGCAGCAGGTGTGGGACGTATTGGTATTGTCGACGCTGACACGGTTTCACTTTCGAATTTGCAGCGCCAAGTCATTCACACCACCGACCCTGTGAGCTGCTCAAGACCAGAAGTGCTGCGGAACAAATCAAAGCGATCAACCCCCATGTAGAGTGGAACAACACGCCTTCCGCATTTCACTACGGAAAACGCTCTTGATCTTATTTCGCACTATGATGTTGTGGCAGATGGATGCGATAATTTTCCGACACGGTTCCTGGTAAGTGACGCGTGTTATTTCGCCAAAAAACCTCTTGTGTCAGCCGCCGTCGGGCAATTTGATGGCCAAATGTCGACGTTTCAACCCTATGAAAATAACACGAACAACCCACCTACATATCGCTGTTTCATCGGCGACCTGCCGGAGCGCGGGTTGTTTCCGGCCTGTGAAGAAACTGGCGTATTGGGTGCGCTTCCCGGCATTGTTGGGCTCCATGCAGGCGATGGAAGTCATCAAGGAGTTGCTCGGTATCGGCGAAAGCCTCGTCGGCCGCATTCTAATGTATGACGCTCTAGCAGCACGGTTTTTTGAAACCAAACTCGCTTGGTCAAAGCAAAATCCACTGACAGGGAGCAATCCTTCAATTCACGATCTGCGCCCGGAAAACTATGACGACGGCCCGGCTGCCTGTGCCGCCCGGAGCATATAAAGATTTCTTTATATAGCTCTTGCCGTTGCCTCTCCGGCTTGCTAGAAGCCCGCCATCACAAGACAGATGAGGATTGATCATGAGCAAGCACGATTACGTTGTTGCCGATATTAAACTGGCCGAATGGGGCCGCAAAGAATTGGATATGGCAGAAGTTGAAATGCCGGGCCTGATGTCCACCCGCGCTGAATATGCCAAGGCACAGCCGCTGAAAGGTGCGCGTATCACCGGCTCCTTGCACATGACCATTCAGACCGCAGTCCTCATTGAAACCTTGAAAGCTCTAGGCGCTGACATTCGCTGGGCGTCGTGCAATATTTTCTCGACACAAGATCACGCTGCCGCAGCCATCGCCGCCGCTGGCATTCCGGTATTCGCTGTAAAAGGCGAAAGCTTGAAGGAGTATTGGGAATACACCGCCAAGATTTTTGAATGGCCCGATGGCAAGCCCACCAACATGATCCTTGATGATGGCGGCGATGCCACCATGTATATTTTGCTGGGCGAAGAGTCAGAAAAGAACCCGGCCTTGATCGCCCATCCAAAAGCCGAGGAAGAAGAATATCTCTTCGCGCAAATCAAGAAGCGCCACAAGGAACAGCCAGGTTGGTTTGCTGAACAACGCAAAGCCATCATCGGTGTGACGGAAGAAACCACCACAGGCGTGCATCGCCTCTATGAATTGCAAAAGAAGGGCAAATTGCCATTCCCTGCCATCAACGTGAATGATTCCGTAACGAAGTCGAAGTTCGACAACAAATACGGCTGCAAGGAATCGCTGGTTGATGCCATCCGCCGCGGCACGGACGTCATGATCGCCGGCAAAGTAGCCGTAGTCTGCGGCTATGGTGACGTCGGTAAAGGTTCTGCCGCGTCGCTGCGTGGTTCAGGTGCACGCGTCGTCGTCACGGAAGTTGATCCGATCTGCGCTCTGCAAGCTTCCATGGACGGCTTTGCCGTGCAGACCTTGCAGCAAACATTGCCGACAGCCGATATTTTCGTCACAGCAACAGGCAACAAAGATGTCATTACCCTTGATGACATGAAGCAGATGAAGGACATGGCCATTGTCTGCAACATCGGCCATTTCGACAATGAAATTCAGGTGGCGGAATTGAAGAACTTCCCCTGGACCAACATCAAGCCACAGGTCGACATGGTCAAGTTCCCAAAGGGCAACCGCATGATTCTGTTGTCTGAGGGACGTTTGGTGAACTTGGGCAACGCCACGGGCCATCCGAGCTTCGTTATGTCGGCATCCTTCACCAACCAAACACTGGCACAGATTGAAATCTACACCAACCGCGACACCAAGAAATATGCCAACGAAGTTTATGTGTTGCCAAAGCACTTGGACGAAAAAGTGGCACGTTTGCATTTGGAAAAACTGGGCGTTACCTTGACCGAATTGAAGCCAGAACAAGCGTCTTATATCGGCGTGGCACCTCAAGGCCCGTTCAAGACCGACGCCTATCGTTACTGATTTAGGGTCCAAAAATAACAATCGGGTGTTGCAGTTAAATGCTGCGACACCCTTTTTCTTTTGGGTCAGGCCTCTTTATAGTCGTCAGGTGATTCGTGGGCGCTGGGGCAACCACGGCACGCCAACGGGGCCAAGGCGAAACGGGATTTCGACAGAGCATGAATGCGGTCTTTCCATTGCTGTCTTCTGTTCTGCAATGGCAGGAAAACGAAGCACTTATCATGCCGCCGCTGGCCATCGTCGCGACCAATGCGCAAAGCATCGTCGAATTGGCAGCTTTGGGCACAATGGCTGCAGGGTTGGCGCTCACATTTATCAATCTCAATCGCTCGCGGCGGCAATTGACCTTGTCGCAACGGCGGGTCGGCGAACTTGAAATTCAGCTCAATGAAGTGGAAGCCGCGCTCCATAGTGAATGCCAGGTGCTGTTGGCTTGGCAAGGCACCGATACTGCACCCCATCGCATGGCAGGCGATATGCATGGTGCAGCGGAAGTGCCAAAGACCCTCGAAGCACTTTCTAAATTTGATGCTTGGTTGGACGCAGACTCGGCGTCTGAAATCACGACCAATCTCAATGCGCTGCGGCAAACGGGCAGAGCCTTTAATATCGGCATCAAAACCGCAAAGGGCGAACTCCTCGAAGTAGATGGTAGACCCGCCGGCGGTCATGCGACGTTGCGGTTCAGACCGCTTGCAGGTGATCGACGTCAGATGACAGAACTCGCCTATGACGCCAGCAAATTAGCCAAACAGGTGCAGCGCCTCAGCGCAATTCTTGACAGCGCACCCTTTCCGGCCTGGATCAATGCTGAGGACGGCACATTGGCTTGGGTGAACCAAGCTTATGTGACGGCGATGGAAGCCAGCGACATGCAATCGGTTCTCAAAAGTGGAACAATACTCTTTCAGTCTGGGCAAATTGATACGAGCCGTGCCAATACAGCTATTGGCCTTGCAGGGCGCGGCCGCGCTGTTACCAAGGGCGCTATGCGCGCCTATAATGTTTTCACGCGGGTGATTGAAGGTGGATCGGCAGGCTACGCCATTGATGTGTCATCAATCGAAGAACTTGAGAAAGAACTTGAACGCCACATCAAGGCCCATGCCTCAACTCTCGACAAGCTCGAAACAGCAATTGCAATTTTTGGACCCGACCAGCGTTTGCGTTTCTTCAATCAGGCCTACGTTACAACCTGGGGCCTCGACGAAAACTGGTTGAAGACACAACCCACTGACAGTGAAATTCTTGATCGTCTACGCGCCAACCGCAATCTGCCGGAACAGGCCAACTTCCGTGAATGGAAATCAAAACAACTCTCATCCTACACCACACTCGAAGTGCGTGAAGCCTTTTGGTATCTGCCTGATGGTCGTTCATTGCACGTGATCTGTGAGCAACACCCATTTGGTGGCGTAACGTATCTCTACGAAAACCTGACCAAAGAATATCAGCTCGAAAGCAAGTACAACGAGCTCTTCAATGTTCAACGCGAAACACTCGACAACCTGTCGATGGCTGTGGCGCTGTTTGGTTCTGACGCGCGATTGAAACTGTTCAATCCGGCCTTCCAACGCTTGTGGGAAATTGCTGCCACATCATCAGGCCCCGGGCTTCATGCCGATCAACTGAGCCAGATGAAAAACTATTCCGCCGAAGCGCGTGGCGCATGGCAGGATATTCGTTACGCCGTGACAGCGCTCGAAGGCTCTCGCAAAAGACTGGAAGGGCGCTTCGCCCACGCCAATCGTACGTGGAGTTACAGTGCAGTTCCCTTGCCTGACGGCAATGCTCTGCTCACCTTCCATGATATTTCTGATTCAGAACGGGCCGAACAAGCCTTGCGCGAGCGCGCTGAAGCGCTTGAAGCGGCTGACCGCTTGAAGAGCCAGTTCCTTGCCAATGTGTCCTATGAAATTCGCACGCCGCTCACTAGTATCTCTGGCTTCTCTGAAACGCTTGATCTAGGCATAGTCGGTCAACTTTCGGCAAAGCAGCGCGAATACGTTCAAGATATTCGTCGTTCGTCCAATGAACTTGCATCAATCATTGATGCCATCATAGATCTGTCAGCCATTGATGCAGGCCAAATGGAATTGCGCCCTGCAAAGCTTGATGTCGCCGAACTCTTTGAACGAGCAGCCCAGCGCTGCCTTACAGCTTTGGAAAGACGCGATCTGTCTCTCAACATTGAACTGGCAGATGACGTCACAACCATCACTGCCGATCCCCAGCGCCTTGAGCAAATCCTCGGTCATCTTCTGTCCAACGCCATCGGCTTCTCCAATACCAAAGGCACAGTTACCTTGGGTGCAAGACGCAAAGACCAATCCTTACAAATCTGGGTGGCCGACCGCGGCAAAGGTATTGATCCCGATTTCCAACCCCGCGCCTTTGATCGCTTCCAAGCCAAGCACATGGCAGGCAGCCACCGTGGACCAGGTCTCGGCCTTGCAATTGTAAAAAGCTTTACAGAATTGCATGGTGGTACAGTGGGCCTGACATCAAAACCAAATGAAGGCACAACTGTGCTGTGCAATCTACCGCTCGACGGCCCCCAGCAGCTCAGTGTTCAGCAGCAGCGCAAATCTGGAGCCGCTTGATTTCATATGATTGAAAAACATATTTTTCTCCAAGGTGAGAACGCGACGGTAGTCCTCGGTGAACAACTCTCTCTCTGGGCAAAATCCGGAATGCTCATCAGACTGAACGGCGATCTGGGCAGTGGAAAGTCGACATTGGCCCGTGCCTTCATTCGTGCTCTGATGAAAGAGGATGCAACGGGTGATATTCCAAGCCCCACTTTCTCTCTCATTCAAACCTATGATGAAACCCGCGTGCCCTTATTCCATGCTGATCTTTATCGCCTCACTGCAACAACAGATATTGCGGAACTGGGATTGGACGCATTGCTCGAGAGCCATTGCGGCCTGGTGGAATGGCCCGACCGCTGGCAAATGCCAGGCCATGCTGATGTTTTGGAAATTAACCTGTCGGGACGTGGTAACAGTCGCAACGCCAAACTCACCGCAACGGGTGCGTGGGAAAAAGCGTTAACCCGCGATGACGAGCTGTTGCAGTTTTTGAACCAAGGCAAATATTCAAAGCACCAACGCTTTTTCTTTGAAGGCGATGCATCATCGCGCCGCTATGAGCGCCTCGTCAACAATAGCGACATGGCATTATTGATGGACATGCCACAACGACCCGATGGACCCATCGTCAAGGACGGTAAACCCTATAGTGCCATCGCCCATTTGGCCGAAAGCATAACAGCAGTTGTCGCCATCAATACCCACCTCGTTGAATTGGGATATAGCGCACCACGCATCTTACAATCCGACCTGCAACACGGTTTTGCCATCATCGAACCCTTGGGCTTCAACGTCTATGGCGCGATGATGCGCGATGGTTACGATATGCGAGAACCTCTCGAAGCAGCGGCCGCTGTTCTCGCGGACATGACGCTCAAAGACTGGCCAAGACATCCCACAGCCGCTCCAGGCATCATGCACACGGTGCAAGATTACGACATCGAAGCGCAGCTCATCGAAGTCGACTTGTTGCCAAGCTGGTTTATTCCCTATGCCTATGGCCGCGATGCAACTTCAGAGCAGAAACAGGAATTCGCCAACATCTGGATGCAACTTCTGCAGCTTGCCCAACCAGAAAAACCGCTCTGGTCCATCCGCGATTATCACTCTCCAAACCTATTGTGGATTCCAGAACGTAAAGGTTTGCAGCGTGTTGGCATTATTGACTCACAAGATGCGGTGATGGGCCATGCCGCCTATGATGTGGTGTCGATGGTTCAAGACGCAAGAGTGGACATGTCGTTAGCCCTGCAGAATCACATCCTTGAGCACTATTGTGGCTTGCGCACACGACAGGGCAATTTCAATCGCAGCGATTTTGAAACGGCCTATGCAGTACTGGGTGCACAACGCGCCACCAAAATCCTCGGCATTTTTGCCAGACTGAACAAACGTGACGGTAAATCGGCCTATTTGAAACACATGCCGCGCGTTGCGGGTTATCTTGCACACAACGTGGAACATCCAGCTCTGAAGTCACTCAAGCAATGGTTTGCCAAACACGCGCCTGATGCGCTGGGAGAAAATAGTCGATGAGCATTGGTTCCCACGCCATGATACTGGCCGCAGGTTTTGGCACGCGTATGCGTCCTTTGACCAACACAATGCCCAAACCACTTGTGAAGGTCGCAGGCAAATGCCTGATTGACTATGCCATGGACCGTCTGCGCGAAGTCGAGGTGCAAACAGTAGTGGTCAATGGCCATTATCTGGCTGATCAAATCGAAGCATGGAGCAAAACAATTGCGACACCTCAAACGATTTTCTCAAGCGAGACCGATGCCATCCTTGATACCGGCGGCGGCATTGCGAGAGCACTTCCACTGCTGGGCACAGATCCATTCCTTGTGATGAATGCGGATTGCTTTTGGGCTGATGGTAAAGTTCCGGCCTTGCAGCGCCTGAAGCAGGCGTGGAACGATGCCGAAATGGATTGTCTTTTGTTGCTCTGCGATCCCGCCCACACGACAGGCTATGACGGCAAAGGTGATTTTATTGTGGACGAGAATGGGCGCATCAAGCGTTATCGCCAGCCTGAAGACGCCGTACTTCCCGTCTATATTGGTGGCTATCTCGTCCACCCACGGCTTTTCGACAATGCACCTGAAGGCGCATTTTCCATGCATGTGCTGTGGCGCAAGGCCATTGCTTCCGGGCGCATGTTTGGTCTTGCTCATGACGGACATTGGCTGCACGTTGGCACCGTAGATGCAATTGCAGAGGCGGAAGCGTTTCTCCGTCGGAGGTAAGCTTGGGCTTTTCAATTTATACTGTAACAGCTGAACAGCCGTTTCTGCGCATCTTGGCACGTGCGGTTCTGCAAGGATTTCCACTTGGCGCATCAGACATGCCGCTTTCACATTGGACCATACTCGTCCCCAACCGTCGCTCAGCGCGCGCCCTGGAACATGTCCTGCTGCAAGAGAGCAAGACCAAAGCCATCCTGCTGCCCCGCATCAAACCCATCGGTGACATCGACGAGGATTTGATCGCAGACAGTTTACCGGTGGAAGGTGTGCCAGACGGCATCTCTAAAACTGATCACCTCCATGCCATTCTAAAACTCCTCATGGAGTGGGCGGAGAAAAACCCTTCAGCACAGTTGGCAGACGATGTGCTGCATTCAGGTGCACAAGCTTTTTCACTCGCCTCAAGTCTGCATGATCTGGTCAATCAGTTTGAAACAGAAGATGTCGAACTTGATAATCTGAAATCTGTCTATGATCTCGATCTTGCCGGACACCGGCAAAACATACTCGATCTGTTACAAGTTGTGACAAGTGAATTGCCAAAATGGCTGGCGCAAGAAAAGCTCATTGGCCCCGGCGAAAGACGCAATAAGTTGATCCGTTTGGAAGCCAAACGCATTGCAGACGGTCAACACAAAGGCCCGATCATCGCCGCAGGCTCCACCGGTACCAACCCGGCAACGCGCGATCTCTTAAAAGCAATTGCTGAAAACCCGATGGGAGCGGTCATTCTGCCGGGACTTGATTGCGACCTTGATGAGGCAGCATGGTCAGCCATTACACCCGAACACCCGCAATACGCGTTGCGCACCATGCTGCAGCAATGGGGTGTAACGCGGGCCGATGTGCAAAACCTCGGCGCACCACAAGCCAAACGCATGTGGTTGATGGGTCAGGCTTTGCGGCCCGCCGCCGTCGCTGACCAATGGTCGACGTCAATCAAAGAACGCAGAACCAAAACGTTCTTGAAAGTCTTGAGCAGGTTGAACTTGTCGAGGCGGCTGACCGTCAGCAAGAAGCAGATGTCATTGCGCTGCGCCTACGTCAACACCTTGCTGAACAAAACGGCAAAGCGGCCCTCATCACTCCCGACCGCGACCTTGCCACCAGAGTCAAAGCAGCTTTGCAACGCTGGAACGTGAGAATTGATGACTCTGCAGGCGAACCGTTGGTTCACTCCGGGCGTGCTGCGCTGCTATTGCTTCTATTGCATACGGTGGAAGACAATTTCTCTGCAACGTCACTCTTTGCAGCGTTGCACCATCATGAATGCACACTTGGTCTTCCGCGTGAAGAACACGTCAAACACGCCCGCACCTTGGAACTCGCAGGATTTCGCGGACTCCCGGAAGCAAGCAATCTCAATGATCTGCCGCAGCGTTTGGCGTTACGCAGAAAAGCCATCCTGACTGAGCCTCATGCTCATCCTCTACTGCAAATGATATCAGAGGATATGTGGGCCGGAGCCATCACCTTGGCGCTCCAACTTGTAGCAGTGTTGAAGCCCTTGCAGACAAGCATCAAGCGCAGTTTTGCGGAACACATCGATAGCCTAGTGCAGGCGTTGAATTCTCTCGCCCCGCCGTACGAAAAGATATCCCCCGCCGACCAATTGCTTCTCGATGTCATGCAGAGCTTGAAAGACGGTTCAAAATGGCATCCCCTATTGCCCCTGTCCAAAGCCCAACACAGCATAGCCCAGGCCTTGGCCCGTGAAACCGTGCGCCCTCCGCTTGATGAAAACAGCCGTCTCGCCATTTATGGTCTGGCTGAAGCACGCTTGGTTGACGTTGATCTCGCCATTCTTGGCGGCTTAACCGAGGGGGCATGGCCTGAGCGCCCAGAGACCGGACCGTGGCTCAACCGACCCATGCGCCACAGCCTGCAACTGCAACAGCCAGAACGTGAAATCGGCGTGACAGCCCACGACTTTGTTCAAGGCTTCTGCCACCCCCATGTCATGGTCACGTGGCCGAAACGATTAAGTGGCGCACCAGCTTTACCCTCGCGCTGGGTCTTGCGCTTGAAAGCCATCCTGACAGCTGCTGGTCTGAAGCCTGAATGTCACTTGGAAAAAACATTGCCCAGGCTGTTGCAACGTCTGGATGCGCCACGGCACTTTGCACCACAGCGCGTGCCAGAAGCCCGCCCACATGTGGCTTCACGCCCGACACAGTTTAGCGTCACCCGCGTTGAAACGCTCGTGCGTGACTCCTACGCAATCTATGCCCGTAACATTCTAAAACTCGAACCCCTAGCCAAGATCGGCGAAGATGTGGATGCACGTCTGCGCGGCAGTCTCATTCACGCTGCATTGCAAAGCTGGACGGTGGCGTTATCGCACGTCCCGGCAAGTGAGAGTTTAAGTTTACTTCTCGCAAAGGGAGAAGCGGCCTTTCGCCCATACATGGCATTGCCCGAAGTAGCGCGTTTCTGGTGGCCACGCTTTGCCCGTATGGCCGAAGAGTTTGTTGCGAAGGACTTAGAACTGCGATCTGATGTCTTGAGCACCAAGACCGAAATCAGCGGCGCGCATTCTTTTATTGCAGCCGATGTGAAACACAAACTAACCGCACGTGCCGACCGTATTGATATCTCGCACACCGGTGAACTGCGTTTGGTTGACTACAAATCTGGACAGGTGCCCACAGTCAAACAAATGAAATCCGGTTTCGCACCGCAGTTGACACTCGAAGCCTATATCGCCTCACAGCATGGCTTCAACACCATCGAGTCCAACAAAATTCAGGACGTCATGTATATCGGTGTTGGTGGAGGTTCCAAAGGTGTTGAGATCATATCGCTGGCCGTAAAGGATGATGTCCTCAAAGAAGCGCAAAAGGCTTTTGACAATCTGACCCTCTTGCTCGCCGCCTTTCAAAACGTGACCACGCCCTATATCCCGCGCCATAACCCGGAGTTTGAGGACAAGCCATCGGACTATGACCATCTCTCGCGTAAGTTGGAATGGCAGTTGGAAGGCTCAGCCCTATGACGGATGCGCCAAAGCAAAAGAAAATTCCGACCAAGGAACAGAAACAAGCTGCTGATCCCCAACGCTCGGTTTGGGTGGCGGCCAGCGCCGGATCTGGCAAAACCCAAGTGTTGGTAGACCGTGTGTTGCGTCTGTTGTTGGACGGCGCGGACCCTCAAGCCATTCTCTGCCTCACCTTCACCAAAGCCGCCGCCGCAGAAATGGCCAACCGCTTGTTCGAGCGCCTCAGTGATTGGATTGCTTTATCAGATAAAGAACTCGACGAAGACTTGCGCAATTTGGGCGTCCTCGTTCTCACCGCAGATATCCGCGCGTCCGCTCGAAAGCTATTTGCCCGTGCTTTGGAAACGCCGGGCGGATTGAAAATTCAAACCATCCACGCCTTTTGCGAGCGACTCCTGCAACTCTTTCCCGTGGAAAGCGGCATGGCCCCCGGCTTTCGCGTGTTGGAAGAGCACGAGAGCAAAAAACTCTTCCGCGATGCTTTGATGCAATCTCTGTCCTCCGATGATGAAGCCACCCAATCGGCCTGGGCCTTCTTGGATGACGGCAGCGTCACCACACTCGAGCAACTCGAAGCCCTCGCAAAACCATTTCTATCGGGCAGCACGGGCATGCGGCAACGCCTGTCGGATATGGAAGTATTGGCACAAACAGAAAAGGCCGTGCAAAAAATTCTCCAACATATGCATCCTCGACCACGCGACGAGATCGTTGCTGAAATATGCGCGATTGATGTCCATACACTTGAGAGAGTTTTGAACGTTCTATCGGACTTCGAGAAAAACAAGTCTTGGAAGGTCTTCGCCGCTCTGCGTCAAGCTTTGGATGCGACAACTCATGCAGTGAGATTGAAGTGTTTGGCGAAGTTTTGTTTGACCGATGGTAAAAAGCGCAAGGAGATCATTAAGGAGGATGCCAATGAGGCAGAGCCGGATGCCGCGGCCAAGCTCGCGGAAGAAAGAACAAGACTTGAAAGTCTATTTGAAGAACTGGCAAATCAAGAAACCCTTGATGCCAACATCACCATCTACCGCGCCATGGCGGGCGTACTGGCGCGCGTCAATGTCGCAAAACGGTCGCGTGGACTTTATGACTTCGACGATTTGATCGCCCGTGCGGCGCAACTCTTAAACAGCCACGAAGCAGCCCAATGGGTGCTCTACAAACTCGACAAGGGCCTCACACATATTCTCGTTGATGAAGCCCAAGACACAAGTCCCGCCCAATGGACCATTATCAAAGCGTTGGCCGGAGAGTTTTTTACGAGCGCCACAGATGAGGCAGGTCGCAAACGCACCATCTTCGCCGTTGGAGATATCAAACAATCGATTTACAGCTTTCAAGGGGCTGACATCGCAGCCTTTGAAGCGGCACGCAAATTCTTCGATACATCCCTCAAAGGACTACAAGACAAGCTCGATGAAGTGGACCTTTCAATTTCCTATCGCAGCACACAGCAGGTACTGGATGTTGTCGATCATGTTTTTGCTGAGGGACAATTCGCGCGCTCGGGTTTCGGCCCACGCGAAGTCAAGCCGCATACCGCAAAAGATGAAAAGCGTATCGGCCTCGTTGAACTCTGGGACATCGTCCGACCCAATGAAAAAACCGAACACGACAGTTGGAAAGCACCAGTGGATGCACTGTCCCGCAGTCATCCCCGCCTAATTTTGGCGGAACGCATTGCACGAACAATCAAGAGCTGGATTGGAAAGCGCGTCATTTCTGGACGCATTGAAACCGTAACGGCAGGTGACATTCTTATTCTCCTGCAAAGTCGCAATGTTCTGTTCAATGCCCTGATCGGAGCACTTCGCCGTCACGGTGTGCCCGTGGCTGGAGCTGATCGCTTGAAGCTGCAAGAAAGCTTGATTGTGCAAGACCTGTTGATGTTGGGTCAGTTCATGCGTTTGCCACAGGATGACAACGCGCTGGCCTGCATTCTAAAAAGCCCTCTGGTTCCAGAGCCACTGACGGAAGAGCAGCTTTTTTCTCTCGCCTATGACCGAGGCACTGAAACCTTGTGGCAACGCTTAAGTCTGGACTCTGCAAATCATGAGATGCTGTCCAAGGCTTTGAACACCAGTGATACACCCTATATTTTTTTCGCCAGTCTGTTGCAAACATCAAAGCGTTCTATTCTGGAGCGTTTGGGACAAGAGGCCGATGATGCGGGGCAAGAGTTTCTAACCCTCGCGCTGGATTACGAACAGAAATATGGAACCTCATTTACCGGTTTCCTCGATTGGTTGTCTGAAGACGAAACTGAAATCAAACGCGAGATGGAAGCTGGTTCAGGTTTGGTCCGCCTCATGACCGTGCATGGTTCTAAGGGACTGGAAGCATCCATCGTCATTCTGGCTGACGCAGCCGATCCACTGCCCACCAACAAAAGCAAATTGGTACAAGTTACAAGAGAAGGCCCAACGCGTGGCCTGCAAATTTTCCAACCAACAACCTTGATGAAACCGCCTGCAATCGCGGCACTCAAGGAATTAAACAGCGATCTCGCGAAGGCAGAGCGCATGCGCTTGCTTTACGTTGGCATGACGCGTGCTGCTGATGAACTCTACATTTGCGGTAGCGTCAACAAATTTGAAAAAGACAAAGTGCCATTGGAGAGCTGGTATCCCCAAGTCAGTGCAGTGTTTGAAGGTCGCACTGGATTACAAGGCGTTCGTCAGATCACGGATGATCCAGAGCTCACCATCTGGCGCTTTGGGGCAGAGCCAGTAAAACAAGCGGCAACCGAGCCGTCGCAAGTTGAAGAGACGCCGATACCCAAATGGGCGACCGAAAAGTTTCCGAATCCAGAAACTCGGTATTCGCCCTTACTTGCCAGCCGAGACAGCGACAGCTTTGACAAGCAAGCCGTCAAACGCGGCACCAACATTCACCGTCTGCTAGAATTGATGGCAGACGCTCCACCGGAAAACCGAATTGCACTCGGCCAGATTTGGGCCGCGCGGCGAGAATTGCCCCATGCCCTTGTCGAACAATTCGTTGAAGTTTTAGGTCGCGCCGACCTCGAACCATTTTTTGGGCCAAACGGGCAATCTGAAGTCGCCATCAATGGTCAGGTCCCTGGACTCGGCGCGGTCACAGGCAGGGTAGACCGTTTGGCCATCGCTACTGACGTCATTTACATTCTGGACTACAAAACCAACCGCAATCCGCTCAAAACCCTGCGTCCCGACCACGATTACGTCAAGCAAATGGCAGGTTATGTGGCGTTGCTCCAGCAAGCTTATCCCAACCATGACGTCAAACCTGCTTTGCTCTGGACGCAGACCGCTGATGTCATGTGGCTGGAATCAGACTTGATCTCACGCGCTCTTGATCGAATGGTCAAAGAGACAGCTTGACCCCTGTCGAGAGGATCACTACCTCTGGATCAACACCAACCGATTTGTTTTGGAGATTGACCATGTCCACCCATAAAGCCACCGACGCCTCTTTTGAAGCTGATGTCTTGAAGTCAGACACACCCGTTGTTGTAGATTTTTGGGCAGAATGGTGTGGTCCATGCAAAATGATTGGCCCATCCTTGGAAGAAATTGCCAAAGAACTCGGCCCCAAGGCCAAGATCGTCAAACTCAACATTGACGAAAATCCTTCAACACCATCGAAATATGGTGTGCGCGGCATTCCAACTCTGATGGTTTTCAAGGCCGGAAAGCTTTCATCCACGAAAGTTGGAGCATTGCCAAAGAACCAGCTGCAAAGCTGGATTGAGCAATCAATCGCCTGAGAACACTTTATCGCCGCGCAGCACCTGTGACAGCGGAAACTTCCGTCTGTTCTTCTGCTGCCAGCACATGCCCTGCGAGATAAAGCGAACCACAGATTAAAATGCGAGCGGCAGGTTTCAGCGATGAGGCCTGCCGCACTGCATTTGTAATATCAGTTGCAGGTGAAGCCGAAGTTCCCAAAGCGCGCACCGTTAAAGCCAGTTGCTCAGCAGGAATGGCATTGACCTCGGAGGGAATGGACAACGTCACAACATGGTCAGCCAATGCCGCAAGTGGCCTAAAAAACTGCGTGGCATCCTTGGTGTTGAGCATCCCCCAAATCACCACCAGCGGTTTTGGCGGCATGGCCTTCAAGGCATCGGCCAACACCACACCAGCATCAGCATTATGTCCGCCGTCCAACCACAACTCAGCGCCCTTGTCCAACAGCCCAGATAATGCGCCGCCTTTCAAGCGTTGCAGTCGTGCTGGCCACTTCACTGCGGTTAAACCCTTAGCGATATGAGCTTCAGTGATGCGTTGATCATTTAATGCACGCAACACGGCAATGGCATTTCCGGCATTGCCAAGTTGATGGCCACCAGGAAGAGCGGGCAGTGGCAAGTCCAACAATCCCTCATCATCTTGGAACACCATGCGACCATGCTGGGTGTAAACATCCCAATCCTGACCGAAAATGCGAAGCGGTGCTCTTACAGCGTCGGCAATGCCCTCAATCGCAAGACGCGCCCTTTCCGGCATGGCACCCAATACAGTGGGTACTTTTCTTTTAATGATACCTGCTTTTTCCCGCGCAATCAGTTCAATCGTGTCACCGAGATATTGCTGATGATCAAGCCCAATGGAGCTAATGCAACAAGCAACAGGCATATCAATCACGTTGGTTGCATCCAATCGACCTCCAAGACCCACCTCAAGCAACAAATAGTCAGCGGGCGTTCGCGAGAATGCGAGGAACGCCGCCGCTGTTGTGATTTCAAAAAACGTAATCGCTTCACCGCCATTGGCCGTTTCGCATTCTTCAAGCAGTGCCGAAAGCGCAGGTTCTGAAATTAAATCGCCAGCCACGCGAATGCGCTCGTGAAACTTCACGAGATGCGGTGATGTATAGGCATGCACTTTAAGCCCGGCAGCTTCCATCATCGCGCGTAAGAATGCCTGTGTTGAGCCCTTTCCATTTGTACCTCCCACGTGAATGACAGGCGGCAAGTTGCGTTCCGGGTGACCAAGCCTCGCCAAGATACGATGCATCCGATCCAAACTGAGATCGATGATTTTAGGATGCAGCTCAAGTAACCGCGTCAGGATCGCATCGCTGACGGCCATGTGGGGTTACGCCGGAACCAATGCAGTCGAGGTGGTGCGCGCCGGCTGCTTCATCAGGATGCGAGCAATATTGGCCACCGTCGATTTCATGTCATGGCGTGTGACCACAACATCAACCATGCCGTGATCTTTCAAATATTCCGAACGCTGAAAACCCTGTGGCAGTTTTTCCCGTATGGTTTGTTCAATCACGCGTTGGCCAGCAAACCCAATCAAGGCATTGGGTTCAGCCAACTGAACATCACCGAGCATGGCATAAGACGCAGTCACACCTCCCGTCGTCGGATTGGTAAGAACCACGATGTAAGGCAGGCCCGCCGCGCGCAAATCCTGCACCGCGATTGTCGTGCGCGGCATTTGCATGAGCGAGAGAATGCCCTCTTGCATGCGCGCACCACCTGAAGCCACAAAAATCACGCAGGGGCATTTCGCCGAAAGTGCTTTGCGCATCGACGTAATAATGGCCTCACCTGCCGCCATGCCAAGAGAGCCACCAATGAAGCTCATATCTTGAACCATCACCACCATCTTCTGACCATCCACCTGACCAATACCAGCGTGAATTGAGTCGTCCGCATGGCCCTTGGCCTTGGCTTCCTTCAAGCGGTCTGCATACTTCCGCTCATCACGAAATTTAAGCGGATCAACAGCAACAGTAGAAAGCGCAATTTTCTCCCACTCGCCACCATCGAAGAAGGACTTCATCCGCGCTTCTGCAGGCATGCGGTGGTGGTGGCCGGATCCAGGAAACACAAACATGTTGGCTTCAAGATCACGGTAGAAAACCATATCGCCAGATTCAGGATCTTTGATCCACATATTCTCAGGCGTGTCGCGCTTTTGACCGAGCAGCGAGCGAATTTTTGGGCGAACGTAATTCTTGATCCAGTTCATCTTAAGCTCTCACGCCTCTCGCAATTTCGGCAACCAGTTTATGCACGGCTGAAGGCGTTTTTGCGGTGGCTTTGCCTTGTTTGTTCAAACTCTTCTCAACTGCACTCACCAGTGCTGAACCCACAACCACACCATCAGCTGTCTTGGCAATGGTTTTGGCCTGTTCTGCTGTTTTCACACCAAAGCCCACACAAATCGGCAAATCCGTATGCTTTTTCAATCTCACGACGTTTTGTTTTACACTTTTCAAATCAGGCACCTTGGTGCCGGTAATGCCAAGCACAGAAACGTAATAGACAAAGCCTGAAGTGTGTTTGAATACAGCGGGTGCGCGATTGTCGTCGGTTGTTGGTGTGGTCAAGCGAATAAAGTTTACACCGGCCGCCATGGCGGGAATGCAAAGTTCATCATCTTCTTCCGGCGGCAGATCAACCACGATCAAACCATCAACCCCCGCCTTTTTGATGTCGACAAGAAACTTATCCACGCCATAGACATAAATCGGATTGTAGTACCCCATCAACACGATCGGTGTGGTATTATCGGCCTTTCGAAAATCTGTCACCAGCCGCAAGGTTTTCTTCATGGTCTGGCCGTTTTTCAAGGAACGAAGTCCGCCGGCCTGAATGGCCGGACCATCAGCCATCGGGTCGGTGAACGGCATGCCAAGCTCAATCAGATCAGCCCCAGCCTTTGGCAAACCTTGAACAATTTTCAATGACGTCGCGTAATCCGGGTCCCCTGCCGTGATAAAGGTCACGAGAGCGGCACGCCCTTCTTTCTTCAAATTAGCAAAGCGTTGATCGATGCGCGACATTAGAGCTTAACTCCAAGAATATCTGCGACAGTGAAAATGTCCTTGTCGCCACGGCCACACATATTCATCACCATCAAATGCTCAGGCGGTAATTTCGGTGCGATCTTCATCACGTGAGCCAGCGCATGTGACGGTTCAAGTGCTGGAATAATGCCTTCGAGCTTGCAGCAAAGTTGAAACGCCGCGAGCGCCTCTTTGTCAGTCGCAGAGACATATTGCACACGCTTCATATCATGCAGCCAGGCGTGCTCGGGCCCAATGCCGGGATAGTCGAGACCAGCCGAGATAGAATGCCCTTCAATGATCTGTCCATCATCATCCATCAACAAATATGTGCGGTTGCCGTGCAATACACCGGGCCTGCCGCCCGTGATCGATGCGGCATGACCTGTTTTGGTTTTAAGTCCGTGGCCTGCGGCTTCAACGCCGATGATTTCGATTTCTTTGTCATCAAGAAACGGATGGAACAGACCCATAGCATTAGAGCCACCACCGATTGCTGCGATCAGCGAGTCCGGCAAGCGTCCCTCAGCTTTCATCATTTGCACGCGGGTTTCTTTGCCAATCACCGATTGGAAATCCCGGACCATTTCGGGATAAGGATGCGGCCCTGCCACCGTGCCGATGCAATAGAATGTGTCCTCAACATTGGCGACCCAGTCACGCAGCGCTTCGTTGAGCGCATCTTTCAACGTGCGTGACCCTGATTTTGCCGGAACAACCTTTGCCCCCAACAACTTCATCCGAAACACATTGGGCTTTTGTCGTTCAATATCGACCTCACCCATATAGACAACGCATTCCAAACCAAAGCGCGCACAAGCCGTAGCTGTGGCCACACCATGTTGGCCTGCACCCGTCTCCGCAATGATGCGCTTTTTGCCCATGCGGCGCGCCAGCAAAATCTGCCCCATCACATTGTTGATTTTATGAGCCCCCGTGTGATTGAGCTCGTCACGCTTCATGTAAATTTTGGCACCACCCAAATGCTCGGTCAGGCGTTCCGCAAAATACAAAGGCGACGGCCTGCCCACATAATGCTCAAGGAAACTGTCGAGCTCGGCTTGAAACAAAGGGTCAGCCTTGGCGTCCTTGTAGGCCTGCTCCAATTGCAAGATCAGCGGCATCAAGGTTTCGGCGACGAAACGTCCGCCGTAAATGCCAAACAGGCCTTTTTCGTCAGGTCCAGTGCGGAAGGAATTCGGGGGTAAAGGTGTGTTCATAGAATACCTCTAGCGGGCCGCCTTGGCCGCCTCAATAAATTTCGCGACCATTACTGGGTCTTTGACGCCGGGCGCGGATTCAACCCCCGAAGACACATCAACCATGGCAGCCCCCGTCACCCGGATAGCTTCTGCCACATTGTCCGGCCTTAAGCCGCCCGCCAGCATAAAAGGCCGTGGTGCATGCTTCAAAATAGCCCAGTCAAAGGCAAGCCCATTGCCACCGGGCAGCACCGCCCCTTCCGGCGGCATGGCATCAAACATCATAAAACGCGACGCCGTAAAGTCTGAAGCCCTCGCAACTTGCGCTTCCGTGCGCACCTTCAAGACTTTGTAAACATCAATCCCCGTCATGCCCGCCATTTCGGCAATGCGCTGAGGTGTTTCATCGCCATGGGCTTGGATAAAGTCAGGCCGCACGTTTTCAGCAATGGAATGCAGCAACATATCATCAGCATTGACGGTCACGGTCACAACCAAGGCCCGGCCCCGTGCGCGGTCTGCAAGTTCAGATGCTTGCCGCAGTGTCACATGGCGGGGTGACTTTGGGTAAAACATAAGACCAACGAAATCAGCACCCGCACCCAGCGCAGCATTCATCGTTTCGGGGGTCGAAAGGCCACAAATTTTAACGCGCGTCATCGGAGTGTCAATTTCGCTCATCACGCCAAGCTTTTCAAAATCGCCTGAACCGCCGAAACGGGATCAGCAGCACCCGTAATCGCACGGCCAATCACCAAGATGTCGGCACCGGCCGCCATTGCCGCCTTGGGAGTGGCGATACGCTTTTGGTCCTGAGCGCCCGAGCCCTCAGGTCGAATACCAGGCACAATCGTCAGAAATGGTTTGGGCACAACGCTGCGGATCAACTCTAAATCATGAGGGCTGCACACAACGCCATCCAATCCGGCCTCATGCGTGAGCTGCGCCAGTACCATCGCCAGATCAGCTGATGATAAATCCGGGTCATGCCCGGTGTTGATGCAATCATCTTGCGATAGGCTTGTTAGAACAGTTACTGCAATCAATTTGGTTGAAGCGGGCACGGCTTTCCGCGCCGCCTGCATCATCGCCAATCCACCTTGCGCATGCACATTGATGATGGCGGGAGCAGGCACCAATTGCATCAGCGAACGCAAGCCTTGCTCCACCGTGTTTGGAATATCATGCAGCTTCAAGTCCAAGAATATCGGCAAGCCCTCAGCCGCCACGGCTTCATAAGCTTTCGCCCCATGGGCATAGAAAAACTCCATGCCCACTTTCAGAAAACCCACATGGTTTTTAAGACTGCGCGCCAGCGCAATAGCACGGTCAACATTGGGCGTATCAAGGGCAAGACAAATGGGGTTCTTCATAATGTTGCCTGTTAGCGCATCGGATGAGCAAATGAAATCTTTTGCGAAGTGGAAGATGCGCTAGATTGATAGAGCCTTATTGCCTTGTTCGCAAATGCACCATCACCGCCGTGGCCAGATCTTCAAGGGCTGTGCCGCAGGATTTGAACAGCGTAATTTCCCGACCATTCTGCCGCCCGCGATTGCGGCCTTGGGTAAGATCAAACAGGTCACCCTTCACATCAGCAAAATCAAACTTGCCTTCCGCTTGCGCTTGGATCAAATCGCCAGCCTCTGCCAGCGCTCCGTCTCGCGTGTCGACAAACACCGATGCCATAGCAACAGCGTCGCCATCAGTCTCGCGCATGGTCGGCTTGAACGCACCCGCCAAATCCACATGGGTGCCGGGCTTCAACCAAGCCCCTTTAATCAAAGCCACCGTGGAACCTGTGATGCCCGAAACAATATCAGCCTGTCTGACGGCGGCTTCCATATCGCTGGCCTCGGCGTTGATACCTTCCCCGCCCAACTGTTCCGCCACCGCCACTGCTTTGTCGCGCGACCGATTGCAAATCAGCACTTTGCCAATGGGCCGCACGGCTTGGTGGGCTCTTGCAAAATGTAAACTCAAAGCACCAGCCCCGATGATGGCATGCACCGTTGCATCAGGCCTTGCCAAATAATCCGCCGCCAAGGCCGCCGCCGCCGCCGTGCGCCGCCTCGTCAATTCCGTGCCATCCATCATGCACACAGGCGCACCCGTGGCATTGTCCAACAACAAATATGACCCCTGCACCGTGGGAAACCCAAGTGCGGGGTTATCGGTTTTGACCGTCACAACTTTAAGCCCCGTCCATTTTTGTGTCCAAGCCGGCATCAACAAAAGCGTGGTCGTTGGCAATGGATCATGGTGGTGACGCACCGGCGTTGTTGCAGGCTCACGAAACCCGAGCCTCAGTGCCTCAACAATATCGCGGTAGGGTGCAGCCTTGGCCACATCAGCGGCTGAAAGCACCTTCACTAAAAGCCGCCATTGAACGGTACAATATCCTGCACCCGGTTTTCGTCACGGGGCTTGCGCAAATCAGCCAATTCCACCTGCATCTTTGACATTTCACTGCGTGCATCGCGCGCGGCTTTGCGGTGCTTGCCCTGCGCCAACCACGATCCAATCCAGCCCACAACAATGCCGACAAAAATGCCAATGAAGAACAAAAGCCACAACGGCATGTCCATAGCCACGCGTGGCACCTCTGATGTGAAAGGGTCAAATGACAAGGTCACCCACCGCCTGTTGGCAATGGCAAAGGCAATCACGAGAATGACGATGGGAAGTCCAACCACCCAGCGAAGAATGCGGCGCAAGGATTAGCCCTTTTTATTGAGGCGGGCGCGGAGTTCCTTGCCAGTCTTGAAAAACGGTACGCGCTTTGGCGTAACATCAACGCTTTCACCCGTGCGCGGATTGCGGCCTGTGCGGCCATCGCGTTCCTTCACCGAGAAAGCCCCAAAGCCCCGAAGCTCCACCCGCGACCCCTGCGTCATCGCCTCAACCACATCGTCAAGCACGCGGTTGACAATGCGTTCCACGTCGCGGTGATAGAGATGCGTATTCTTGTCTGCAATTTTTTGGACGAGCTCGGATTTAATCATGATTCGTGAAACCCTTTGTTGTGGTTACGAGATTAGAACCGAGGCTGCCAAAGCACAAGCGCAGCGTCAAGGGTGGGGGAGTTTGCCTTCTCCCGTACTTCTAACGGGAGAAGGTGCCCGACAGGGCGGATGAGGGGGTACGCCGCATACTCTATCTATAAACGTCTTTGCGATTTCCAATGCGCACCACGATGATGCGCACCGTCTTGTCCTCAATGGAACTGATGATGCGATAATCACCGACGCGGTACTTCCACAACTCACCCAATTTGGAACCGCGCAACGCCTCGCCAATTGAACGAGGGTCTTCAAGACGAGACACGCGGTCATTAAGAAAAGAGAGAATGCGTTTCGCGTTCTGCGGGTCAAGTTGGTTTAGGTTTTTTCTGGCAAGATCAGAGAGTTCAATTCTCCACGCCATAGGTCTTCATCACATCTTCAAGTGAGACAAGCTTTGAACGTCTGGCTTTGATCTCTGCCAATTCTTTTTCAGCCAAATAAATATCCTCAAGATCGCCGATCTGTTCCCGGATCGCCTCGATCATGTAATAGGTCTTGGTGCGGCCTGTGCGCTTGGCCAACTTATCCAGGCGCACACTCAAATCGTCAGGCAGGCGAAGCGATACAGCCATTGGCAATTCTCCAGTTGAGATACATGTATTGCATGAGATGTTGGCAAAAACAAGATTACGGCTGGCGTTCGTTACCGCCTTCTCCCGTGCTTCTGACGGGAGAAGGTGCCCAAAGGGCGGATGAGGGAACACGGGCAATTGAGTTGCATTTAAATCGTCAAGTCAAAGGGAAGCGTCCCCATTTTTTCCAATTGGAACTCCCCATTTTTTCAAAGGAAGCGTCCTCTCTTTTAAACACTTTGTTTCCCCCATTGAAGTTTAGATCATCTGTCATTTTGCATTGTTAATGGCGTTCAAAACATCAGTGACGAATGCTGCTTTCGCAATTCTGTAGCGTTTCATAGATTGGCCGACACTTCTGCTTTTCAAACGATTATATTTCATGACCAGTGTTGAGTTAGTGCGCAAGTGATCTCGGAACGTCTTGAAAATATCCAAGGTGCTACCGCACACCATTAACTGAAGTCCGGTCGAAAGGCTGTCATTTTGGCATTCAAAGGCTGCAAAATCTGTGCCTCGGTAAGAACCCATGTTGCGTTTGAATTTGCGCATCAAGACTGCATCGGCAAATTGAAAATCATTCTCTTGCACACGAATTGCAATATCCAGATCGCCCTTGGTGAGGCAGTTGGGAATCGCTGTTGCACCAACGTGTTCAATATCAACGGTAAACGGCAGTAAAACTTTCAATCGGGCCTTCAATTGTGTGAAGCGAAACTTGGCCGCTGCACGAGCTGGCAAAGGTTCAACCAGCCGGAAGATTTCCACATCTAGGGGCACAATTCACTCCCCCGCCCGCCACAGAACCAGCAGTCCGTCCATTTTTGCGGCTTCGACCTTACTCTGCCAGCCTTCGATTCCGAGTTGGGTGGTGATGGTTTCGACCAGGGCTTGACCCACGGGGATGTAAAACTGTGCCTCACCTTTTTCGCGTGGCGGTTCGCGTTTCACTGTTTCCAGTTTCGCATCAACGGATTTGTTGGCAGCTAGCCACGCGCGGGCTTCAACTTCGGTGCCGATTTCGTCGATCAATTTTTCTTTCAGCGCCTGACGACCTGAATAAACCCGACCATCGGACAAGCGATCAACTGTTGCGGCATCCAATTTGCGACGTTCGCGCAACCAAACCTTTGAACCAGACAAAACCATCAGTAACCATTTCCTGCATCACCACGCGGGCTTTTTCGGGTGTGGGTTTATAGCCTGACGGCTCGGCTTTCAACTCGCCGGATTTGACATCTTCCATTTTCACGCCGACCGTGGCCAAAAGTTGCGACACATCGGGGTATGTGAAAATGACGCCGATGGAGCCTGTGATGGTGTTGCCGCGCGCGTAGATGCGATCTGCCGCCAGTGCCGTGATGTAACCGCCCGACGCAGCCACAGAATCCATCACTGCGACGATGGGTTTTTTCGCGCCGAATTTCCGCAGTTCTTCATACAAAGCTTCGGAACCCACGGTGGTGCCGCCGGGACTGTCGATCCGAATGATCAGCGCTTTGACATCGTCTTCCTGGGTCAGATCACGGATCAATTTCAATTGCCGCTCATTGCCTGTGATCAAGCCTGACACATCCAAGCGCGCCACATGGGCGCCATAGGGTTTTTCAAAATTGCCAGCCGCAATGATGCCAATCACCAAAGCGGCAATCGCCGCCACGGCAATCCACCGCCAGCGACGGCGGCTCTTTTTCAGGCTGATGTGGTTCAGAATATGGTCGATATCATTGCTCATATCAGCGATCCTAAAATAGGAATATGGTAACAATAAGGCCGGAGAAGATAATTCTGCTCCGGCCCCATAATCTTGTCAAAAGTCGAGAAGGCTTACTCGTTGCCTTCCTTCTTCTTCAAAGCGGCTTGCAGAATGTCACCCAGTGACGCGCCCGAATTGGACGAACCGTAGGTGGCTACAGCTTCGCGCTCATCTGAGATTTCCAAGGCCTTGATCGATACATTGACCTTGCGGGCCTTGGCATCGAACAGAGTGATGATGGCATCGAATTTTTCACCAACCGCAAAGCGTTCAGTGCGTTGTTCGCCACGGTCACGGGCCAAATCGCCACGCTTGGCGTAGGCCGTCAAGTCGGTGCCAGCAATTTGCACTTCCAAGCCAGCTTCTTCAACTTTCATGACTTCGCAGGTGACTTTGTCGCCCTTCTTCATCGGTCCAGCTGATTTGATCGGATCGCCCGAGAGCTGCTTGATGCCAAGCGAGATACGTTCCTTTTCACGATCCACATCGAGCACCACGGCCTTGACCATGTCGCCCTTTTTGAAGTCCTTGATGGCTTCTTCGCCCGGACGTTTCCAATCGATATCGGACAAGTGAACCATGCCATCGACGTCGCCTTCGAGTCCGATGAACAAACCAAACTCGGTTGTGTTCTTGACTTCGCCTTCAACGATGGCACCCTTTGGATGGGTTGAAGCAAAGCTTTCCCACGGGTTGTTCTGAACCTGCTTGAGGCCCAGGGAAATACGGCGCTTCGATGCGTCGATTTCGAGAACTTGCACTTCAACTTCTTCCGAGGTCGAAAGAATTTTGCCGGGGTGCACGTTCTTCTTGGTCCAAGACATTTCGGACACATGGACGAGGCCTTCAATGCCGTCTTCCAATTCAACAAATGCACCGTAATCAGTGATGTTTGTGACCTTGCCCTTGACTTTGGAGCCAACGGTGTAACGTTCAATAACGATATCCCATGGATCCTTGTCGAGCTGCTTCATGCCCAATGAAATACGCTGTGTTTCAGGATTGATGCGGATGATCTGCACCTTCACCGAAGCCCCAACGGACAACACATCCGACGGATGGTTGACGCGCTTCCACGCGATGTCAGTGACATGGAGGAGGCCGTCGATGCCGCCTAAGTCAACGAATGCACCGTAGTCGGTGATGTTCTTCACAACGCCATCAACGATTTGGCCTTCAGCCAAATTCTGCACCAGTTCCGAACGTTGTTCCGCACGGGTTTCTTCCATGATGGCGCGGCGCGACACAACGATGTTGCCACGACGACGATCCATTTTCAGAATTTGGAACGGTTGTGCCACATGCATCAACGGACCCACATCGCGGATCGGACGCACGTCAACTTGCGAACCGGGAAGGAAAGCTACTGCACCACCAAGATCAACCGTGAAGCCGCCCTTCACGCGACCGAAGATCACGCCATCAACGCGTTCACCCTTGGTCGAAACTTCTTCCAAACGTGTCCAAGCTTCTTCGCGCTTGGCCTTGTCGCGCGACAACACAGCTTCGCCCAAAGCATTTTCAATGCGTTCGAGATAAACTTCAACCGTATCGCCAACCTTGATGTCGGCGTCTTTACCGGGAAGTGCAAATTCCTTGAGGGCCACACGGCCTTCAGTCTTCAAACCCACGTCAATGATGACAAGGTCTTTTTCAATGCCGAGAACTTTGCCTTTAACGACAGAGCCTTCAGAAACGGGACGGTCGGCATAGCTCTCCTCAAGGAGGCTCATGAAGTCGTCAACGGTAGGGGTCATAGAAACGGCAGATTTTGCCATAGGGGATTGTCCTAAAAAAGCAGGGACCAAAATAATGTGGGAGCTGCTTCAACTGGCGGCGGGGCTCATGCCTCGCGAAACCGGCAGTTTTGGGTTAAGGGCATTTCGAAGGCATTGAGCAATTCTCGAAGCGAAATTGCGGGGGCCTGCAAAACTATTCAGGGTGATATCTGGATTGCTCCAGCTTCGAGACGAGCCGGGCTATAGCGGAAACTTTTGGCCAGAACAAGGCCTCAATCCTACGTGCCCATGTGATCCGCAATCACACCCATCACAGCTGCGAGCACCTCTTCGCGATCCAGCTCTGATGTATCAATCATGATTGCATCATCTGCGGGCTTTGTTGGTGCGGCTAGGCGCGTCGCATCACGCTCGTCCCGGATCATCACATCTTCAAGTACAGCTGCATAATCCGTTTTAATGCCAAGACCTTTCAATTCGGCCAAACGGCGCTGCGCCCTCACCTGCGTTGACGCTGTTACAAAAAATTTCAAATCAGCATCCGGGCAAACCACTGTACCAATATCGCGGCCATCGAGCACGGCGCCGGGTTGACGTTTGGCAAATTGCGCTGAAAATCCAGCAGTGCACTTCTCACCTCAGGGATCACAGCTATTTGCGAAGCCATGGCTGCAACAGCTTCCGTACGCAATTCGCGATCCCCAACTATTGAAGGTTCGAGTAATTTTGCAAATCCAACAGCGGCCTCAACATTGTCAGCTGATTTCCCGGCGGAGATCATCGCCAATCCCACCATGCGATAAAGCGAACCCGTGTCGAGGAAATGAAACCCCAGATGCGTGGCAATAGCTTTGGCAACCGTACCCTTGCCAGCAGCTGATGGTCCATCAACGGCAATAATCATGAGGTGCCAATCCTTGCACCCAAACCGTTCATCAATTCCGCAAAACCCGGAAAAGATGTGGCGATGAAACTCGCATCATCCACCGTAGTGTGTATGCGAGACGCCAAACCCATGACCAAGAAACGACATGGCAATGCGGTGGTCCATGTGCGTGACAACTTTGCCACCACCAGGTGCGCCACCGCCATGTACTTCCAACCAATCAGACCCCGATTGCGTCATCACACCATTGGCTGTGAGGCCCGCTTGCACAGCGGCCAGTCGATCAGATTCTTTCACTCGCAATTCTTCCAAGCCATTCATGCGCGTTGTGCCCTCTGCAAAAGAAGCAGCTACAGCGAGGATGGGATATTCATCAATCATCGCAGGCGCACGTTCAGCTGGCACACTCACACCACGCAACTTTGAAGATTTCACTCGCAAGTCAGCAACCTCTTCGCCACCCGCCATGCGGCGGTTTTCAATGGCAATGTTGCCACCCATCTCCAGCAAGGTGGTGATGAGTCCCGTGCGTGTCGGGTTGAGCATGATGTTTTCAATCACAATCTCTGACCCTTCGGTAATCAAGGCTGCCACCATGGGAAAAGCCGCCGATGACGGATCGCCCGGCACTGAAATATGTTGCGCCGTAAAATCATGCCCACCGGTGATGGAGATGTGACGCGCTCCGTCTTTCACAACCGTTTCAATTTTTGCACCAAAGGCCTTGAGCATGCGTTCCGTATGATCACGTGTCGCCACGGGCTCAATCACAGTCGTCACACCTCTAGCATTGATGCCAGCCAACAACACCGCTGACTTCACCTGCGCCGAGGCCATCGGCAAAGTATAAGTGATCGCAACAGGCTTTGGCGCACCATGCACTGTCAAAGGCAAACGCTCGCCCGTCGAACTATCAAAGCGCGCACCAAATAAGGCCAATGGTTTTGTGACCCGGCCCATTGGTCGTTTTGAAAGCGATGCATCACCCACGCAGCGTGCCACCAACGGTGTTGTTGCCATCAAGCCCATCGCCAATCTGACACCGGTTCCCGAATTACCAAAATCCAGTGGCATGCGTGGCGACTTTAAGCCCTTGATGCCAACGCCTTGTATGCGCCATTTACCGTCGCTGCCTTTTTTAACCTTGGCCCCCAAGGCCGCCATCGCATTTGCCGTGTTGACGACGTCCTCGGCTTCCAAAAGCCCTTCAACGACAGTTTCGCCCCGCGCGATGGCCCCGAACATCAAGGCCCGGTGCGACATGGATTTGTCCCCTGGCACTTTTAACGTTCCTGTGAGTGCCTCCGCTTTGCGAGACAGGCTGGGTTGCGGCGTGGTCGTGCTGGACATGTTGGCTTCTGACTGTAAGAGGATGGAATTTGTGGACTTTCCCTACACGCAAGGGCAGGGCCTGTCACCCACTCAAAAACCGGGTTTTGACAATCCCCCGCTGGCGTGGCATGGAGCGCTCACTTTCCATTTGACAGACAAGAGGTTTCCCATGGTCAGTGCCGAACTGGGCACCAAGCGCACCTGCCCCAATTGTGCAGCGCGTTTCTACGATCTTCTCAAAGATCCAATAACTTGCCCGAAATGCGCGACAAGCTTTGTCGCCGCAGCCATTCTGCCATCAAAGGGTGATTACCCCAGCGTGGCGCCTGTAGCGCCGAAGCCTCGTGTGGTTGAAGAAACCGATGATGCTGATAACGGTGACGTTGAATTGATCAGCCTTGAGGACGTCGAAGAAGACGGCAAGGACGATGATGAAACCGCTGGCATCGAGGACGTGGACCTCGGTGAAGAAGCTGCTGACGACGACGCCGAAGAAGACGATACCTTCCTTGTCGTTGAAGAAGAAGAGGGCGGCAACATGTCCGATCTCATCGAAGGCGGCTCGAAAGAAAACGAAGACGAAAATTAAGGCTGACCTATAAAGTTTAGCTTGATCGGGGCGGAGACCCGCACTAGGTTCCGCCCCGCTTCGCCAGAGCGGTTCACCAAAATCTCTGGCTTGTTGTGAATGGTAATTGGGGTCATAGCTCAGTTGGTAGAGCGCTTGCATGGCATGCAAGAGGTCGGCGGTTCGATTCCGCCTGGCTCCACCATCCACCCCTCCCAAAATAAAATTTTCGCCGCCTCAATTCGGCCTTATGTCCATAGTAGGATTATAGGCATGATGAGACGAGCGATGAGAAGTTTGGTTTGGTTTTTGGGTTTGACGGTGGTTCTACCAATTCTGGTCGGGGCGACTTTAGGCTATGCCCGTGGCTGGCCTGAAAACTGGAAGGTGGCAAGCTGGGCGTCCTCTGGCTTGTTGTCTGAAGCCACCGCTACAAAACCCGCAACAGTGATTATTCTGGCTGCGCGCACGGGGCGTTGGAAAAGCATTTTCGCGGAACACATGTCGATTGTGTTAAAGCCTGAAGGTGCTGCGGCGTGGACGCGTTACGATGTTGTCGGTTGGGGCAACCCAGTGCGCAAAAACGCCTACCCCGCCGATGCGCTTTGGTATGGCAACCCGCCACGCGAAGTTTATCGCATCGAGGGCGCAAAAGCAGCGCAACTGATTCCCGAGATTGAGGCCAGTATCACAAACTATCCTCATCAACGACGCGGCACCTACACGGTGTGGCCCGGCCCAAATTCAAATACATTTGTAAGCTGGGTTGTGCGCCACACAGCAGGGTTTGATGCCGAATTGCCGCCAGCCGCTGTTGGCAAGGATTGGTTTGCCAATGGCTTTGCCACATCTGTGGCACCCAGCAAGACCGGTTACAGCATGTCCGTTTCAGGTGTGATCGGTGGCACGGTGGCGTGGGAAGAAGGTGTGGAATTACATTTGCTCGGATCGACCATTGGGCTTGATCCCAACGACCTTGCCATCAAACTGCCAGCCCTTGGGAAATTCTCATTGTTCAACGGCTGGGGCTGAGAACGCTTTCTTCAATGCGAATGCGCCACGTAAGCATTGCGACATTGAGGAGACCAAACAGCAACGCATATGCATTGAGCCCAAGTGCCAATGGCAGCAGCGGCACTTCCAACAACACCAAGGCATAATTGGGATGGCGCATGAAGCGGTAAGGTCCGCGCGCCACCAGCGTTTCGTTGGGAACCGTGAGAATGCGCGTGGTCCAGCGTGAACCGAGGGAAGCGAGGATCCAAATGCGGAAGGCCTGCAACAGAATATAAATCAGCATGAAGGGCCACACGACAGACGCGTTCCAGCCAAACCACCATAATCCCGACAGCCATGTTGCATGTAACAACACCATGACAGGATAGTGGGACGCACCATGTTCGACAGCGCCTTTTGCCAACAAGCCCTTGGTGTTTTGCCGTGCGATAATGAGTTCACTTAAGCGCTGCAAAGTGACGAATGCCAGAATGATACTGGCCGCCGTGATCACCTAATCCACCAAAGTCAAAAAGCTGGAAGTAAAGCCCGGTCCCAGAGAGCCGACAAAGCGACGACCCTTAGCCTTTTGTTTGAAAGCTTCCTGCAACACAAACAGAACCGTGGGGGCCGACATGTTGCCATAGCCCGCAAGCACAGTACGCTCATTGGATAATGTTCCATCCTGCATTTCAAAAACGGTTTCCAGCGCTTGCAACACCTTGGTGCCGCCTGGATGGAAACTGTAATGGCCGATATCCATCATGGTCATGGCATTGCGGGCGAGAAAACCTTCAGCCGCCGGACGCATGTCGTTTAGCACCAGATCCGGAATGCTGCGCGCGAAAATAGCGCCCAAGCCTTCATCATCCACGCGCCAACCCATGATGTTGATGGTGTCTTTCCATGTGTGCTGGCCCATGCATTCAATCACTGGTCCATCACCATCAGCGCTGATGACCATTGCAGCGGCACCATCGCCGAACAGTGCAGTGGCCACGACGTTGGACTTTGACATTTCATCGGGGCGGAAATGCAAGGTGCACAGTTCAATCACCACCAGCAGAACCTTGCGTGGTTTTGGCCCAGCCGCCAATTGTGCTGCAAGGGCAAGCCCAGTCACGCCACCAGCACAGCCTAAACCAAAGACTGGAACCCGCATCACGTCATCGCGAAAGCCCATCTCGTGCATAACATGGGCCTCAACCGATGGTGTGGCGATGCCAGTGGAGGAGACGGTGACAATGACGTCAATATCTTTCGCTAAAACCTGTGCCCGGTCGAGCGCTTCATTTGCCGCCTGTCGGAACAAGGTTTTTGCACCGTCAAGAAAGCGTGCCGCTCGGTCGCCCCAACTGGTTGCGGTTTCAAACCACTCGACAGGACAGACGGAATAACGTCTGTCGATGCCGGTATTGGCGAACACGCCGGCCATGCGTTCAAACTCGTCGCCAAAACGGGCGAATATGCGTTTGGCTTCGGCAGCGACAAAGTCACGCTCAAGAATATGGGTGGGAACGGCGGTTGCAAGGCTGGCGATTCGAATAGGTTCAAAATATGTCATGGTGATCCGTTAGAGTGTTTCTTCTCTTACGGATACAACCACTTATTGGCCTTTATTGATCCCAAACCGGACACCAATCACCGTTCACGAGTCTGTGACCAGCGTCAATGCCCCGAATAGCAGCGATCTCTTCAATTGAAAGTCGAATGTTCTGTGACGCCAGATTTTCCTCAATCCGAGCTTTCGAACCTGAAGACGGAATGACGACATGTCCTTCTGCCATCAAAAAGGCCAGCGCGATTTGCCCGGGTGATGCGTTGTGTGTCTTGCCGATCACAATCAACACGGCATTGTCGTTCACGGCTCCCCGCGCCAGAGGCGAATAAGCCGTGGTCGAAATGCCCTTCGAATGAGTGTAATCAACGATGATGCGGTTTTGAAACAACGGATGAATTTCAACCTGATTGGTGGTGATGGGGCGGTTTCCCAATATGGCGATGGCTTGATCAAGGTGTCGCTTGGTGAAATTTGAAACGCCGATGTGTTTGGCCAAGCCCTTGTCAAAGACCTCAGCAAATTGTGTCATGTAATCTTTGATGTCATAAACGTCTTTGATTGACGGCCAATGCACCAACAATAAATCCACCTGGTCGAGCCGCAATTTATCAAGCGAAACTTTGACATGCGGCATCACCTGGCCGGGGCCAAGATGTTCAGGCGCCACTTTCGTGGTGATGAAAATATCGCCGCGCGCAATACCGGATTCAGCAATGGCTTTGCCAACAAATTCCTCGTTGTTGTAACCTTCAGCCGTGTCGATGTGGCGGTAGCCAGCATCCAGCGCCATGCGCACGCCATTGTAGCATTCATCACCGGGTCGGTTCCATGAACCATAGCCAATTTGGGGAATGGGGCCGATCATCTTCATTTGAGTTACTCCCTTTCAAGTAACTATATAGTTATTTGTCCATTCTCTGCAATCCTAATATGCGGCACTGATGAAAGTTGCTGATATTGCCCAGCGGTAACTGCCAGCACAGGGCATTGCCGATCGTAAAGCTTCGCGGCAACGGCAGCGCCAATGGCCAAGTTGATGTCTGGCGTGATGAGTATTATGCCAAGGGGTGCAGTGCCGCGGCGAATGGCCTCGGCAATGCCGCCGGGTGTTCCACCCGAGCCCCGAGTTTCCGGCAACAATAAAATATGCCCGCCAAGAAAAGCGCCTGATTGTGGATGGTGTGTATCTACTATTTTGCCACTGCGCGGATCATAGGCACCCCAGAAGCTCAAAGGCTCCGTCAACACCAGTGTTGGTCCTTGAGCGTGGCCTGCATTAAGGATGTTGCCCGCGATCATGCTGCATTCCATAAAGCAGGGTCACGCCACACCTCGCCGCGCACAGCACTTTCAACACATTCCCTGAGGGAGCCAAAGCACACTTCAACAGGCAACATGCCGGGCGCGTAATAGGCCCACTTCGCAGCATTGGTCATCACGCGGCCCTTCATGCCATTAATGCCCGGCGCATAGTAACTGCAGATGTCGCCAATGATGCTGACGCCTGCACGCTGCAAAATTTCATCCCAACCTTTGCTTTTGATGTGGTCCCAGACAAAGCGCGAAGTGGTGATGGTGAACGGAATTTTTGTTAGCCGACCATCCAGTGCTTCAACGACGGCGCGAAACTCCGTTGCGGAAAAATGCGGTGTGCCCAGTGCGATCATATCAAGCGTGCCGTCGCGCGCTGAGGAGAGTTGCGCTTGCGCTGTGACAAGATCATCAAGGGTGAGTGTGAAAGTGTCGCCTGTTGTGAACACACTATCCAGTGCCGCGGCTTCCGGCGTAACACCACCACCATGCCAGAGTTCAACGCCACCCGATGAAGCAACGGCGGTACTTATGGCTTTCAAATCATCCGAGGTGAGAGTGGGCGATAATCCCGTAATCACAGGCACACGGCGGCCTGCTATTTTTCCAACATGATGACCGAGGAGATGATGAAAAATATTCTCATTTCGCCAGCGTTCTGGCAATTGCGACACATCAAAACGCAATTCTGCTTTGCGCCCATCATCGGTGTGCAGTCCGGCAAAGGGCGCCTTGCCAATGAGGGCACAGGCCACATCAAGATAGTCGCCGTATTTGTTAGTGCGAGCACCAACGACTGAGTTGTAATAAGTCACGGCGTTGCTTTCACCGACGACGATATGCTCTCCAAATTTTGGACCACCTGGAATTTGGTAAGGCGCGCAAGTCCACGTAGGTTTGCACCCGAGTGCCGCATAAAGCGTCATCAGCTGTCGTGCACCCTCGACCATTTCGGTATCAGGGTTGCCGTTGTAAAGTTCGGGGTGCGTGGCTGAGACAACACCATTGTTGGTCCAAGCTGGAATGGGGAACGTGGCACCGTGGTCCAGCATGAATTGTGCAAAATCAATATGCGCTTGTCCGGCGTAAAAGCAGGCGTCGATATGGGCATAGGTGACGGGAATAAGATGCGGTGCTTTTAAAATGCGCGCGGCCTGCACCACGAGCGCCATGGCAAATTGCACGGCGGGGCCGTGATGGCCGGAGAGGGCGTCGTGGTCGGAGGGGGAGAGGTCCATTTGAAACAAACGCTAAACTCGCAATACATTTTCATGCAAGTAGTTTAACGGACGTTGAAGAACATATATAGAACACTGTTGTTGTGGATAGAATCCTCAACCAACAACAAATCAATTCAGAATCTGATAATTTAGATTTTGGTGATCGTCACCAACTCTTTGAACCACATCACTGCAATCCTTTGAAGCGGGGTGCACGGTGCATGTCGGAGAGGCGGACTCTTTCCGTCATCTTTTTCAAGGAGCGATGTTATGCGAGTCTATGTACAAGCATATCGGCGATTTCGGTTGGGGCGAGTGGAGCACGTTTGTGCTCACACTCGCAGATGGCCGATGCAGCTGAGCTTTGAGTTCTGATTAAAGTCGGTCTCGAAGCACGGTGGCGATCACCACTAATTCCGCATAAGCAGTCAAAACCCGCCAAAATGCAAAGTCAATTTTGCACAAATACACAGCTTGCTGTGATGAATTGCGCATTTGTTCTGATTCAGATCGTCGCAGATCCCAATACAGACAATCCAATGAGCATTCGTAGAAGGTTGCGCCATGAATCATATTGTAATTTAGGGCAATAACTGTTATTGGTCTTGCAAAAGGAGCCCGCCATGGCTATCAGCGCTGATCTTGGAACAACACTCGAAACTATGTCGATGCACTCATCGCAAAGGGTCGTTATGGTTCAAAAAGCGAAGTGATCCGAGAGGGCATCAGGCTGGTGCAAGAGCGGGAATCGCGTTTAGCTGCACTTGATGCTGCAATCGAGTTGGGGTTGGCCGATGCAGAGGCTGGAAGACTAATTCCGGCTGAAGAGGTTTTTAACAAACTCCTCGCCAAGTATGAAGCAATGATCGAGAAGTCTGAAGCGTGAAAGTTTTAGTCACTCCAGTTGCCGCAAAAGACATTGGCAATATTGGAAACTGGATCGCTAAAGAAAATCCCAAACGCGCAATTTCATTTATGCTTGAGCTTCGCAAGACATGTGAAGCGATTGGCGACGCGCCAAAAGGGTCAGTCGTTGTGCAACGCTATGTTCAGTTTGAAATCCGTAGAAAACCTTATCGCGACTATTTGATTTTCTATCGCATAAAGAACGATGTTGTCGAAATTCTTCACGTCGTGCATGGTGCCCGCGATTATTCCAACCTGTTCTAACTCCCAAACCCATCCCAGAAGGCTTTCGCTTTCGAAAAGAACCCTTCCGACTCTGGCGAGTTGTTGCGTGCCTCGGTGTCGAACTCGCGCAGCAATTCGCGTTGACGGCGGGTCAAGTTCACAGGTGTTTCCACCGAGACTTGAATATACATATCGCCGAATTGTGCCGAGCGTAACACGGGCATGCCCTTGGCTTTCAGGCGGAACTGTTTGCCCGATTGCGTGCCATCAGGAATGGTGACGCGGGCTTTTTTGCCATCGATTGTTGGCACTTCAATTTCACCACCCAGTGAGGCGGTCGCCATCGAGATTGGCACTTTGCAGAACAGATCAGCGCCTTCGCGTTGGAAGAATTCATGGGGGCGCACCGAGATGAAAATATAAAGATCACCCGAGGGGCCGCCGCGCGTGCCCGCTTCACCTTCACCCGACAAACGAATGCGTGTGCCATCTTCAACGCCTGCCGGAATATTGACAGAGAGTGTGCGTTCCTTGGTGACACGGCCTTGTCCACCGCAGGCAACGCATGGATCGGCGATAACTTGCCCACGACCCGAACAGGTGGGGCAGGCACGCTCTACGGTGAAGAAACCAGATTGCGAACGCACGGCCCCTGCACCATTGCAGGTGCCACAGGTTTTAGGTTGTGTGCCGGGTTTCGCACCGGAGCCTTTGCACATGTCACACGACTACCGATGACGGTACGCGCACGCTGGCCGCTTTGCCACGGAAGGCATCAGTGAAATTGACTTCGAGATTATAGCGGAGGTCTGAACCGCGCTGGGCCCCTGTGCCACCACGGCGTTGGCGCTGACCACCACCGCGCTGTCCGCCCATCATATCGCCGAACAGGTCTTCGAAAATATCTGACATTGACGATGAGAAATCGGGTCCAAAGCCTGGGCCGCCCGGGCGTCCGCCGCCTGCGCCGTTTTCAAAAGCCTGGTGGCCAAAACGATCATAGGCCGCTTTTTTCTGCGGGTCTTTCAGAACGTCATAGGCCTCGTTGATTTCTTTAAACTTGGCTTCCATCGTTTTGTCGCCGGGGTTGGCGTCGGGATGGAATTTTTTGGCCTGATTGCGATAGGCCGATTTCAGCGCCTTTTCATCGGCACCTTTAGCTACACCTAGAACTTCGTAGAAATCACGTTTGGCCATGTATTGCTTTCGCGGGAGTGACAGTAAAATGGTGTTGACCCGCAAGCCTGAACTTGCGGGTCCATTTCACTTACGACTTCTTGTCGTCGTCTTTTACTTCTTCAAACTCGGCATCCATAATGTCGTCGAGTTCATCGCGTTCAACAGGGCCGTCGTCCTGATCATCATCAGCATCACGGCCGCCGTCTTTGTTGGCACCGGCTTGCTTGTAAAGCGCCTCGCCAATCTTCATGGCGGCTTGCTGCAAGTGCCGTGGTCTTTTCCTTGATCACGTCAGGATCACCGCCTTCGATGGCTTCCTTCACTTCGGCAATTGCTGTTTCAGCGGCTTCCTTATCCTGAGGTGCAATCTTTTCACCAAGGTCAGCAATCGACTTGTTGGTGGCGTGGATCATGCCTTCAGCCTGGTTCTTGGCCTCCACCAACGCCACCTTCTTTTTATCTTCAGCGGAGTTGGCTTCAGCGTCCTTCACCATCTTTTCAACTTCGGCATCCGACAGACCACCAGAGGCCTGAATGCGGATCTGCTGTTCCTTGTTCGTCGCTTTGTCCTTGGCAGACACGTTGACGATGCCGTTGGCGTCGATGTCGAAGGTCACTTCAACTTGCGGCATGCCGCGTGGTGCAGGTGGCAATCCCATCAAGTCAAACTGGCCGAGCATTTTGTTGTCAGCCGCCATTTCACGTTCGCCTTGGAAGACGCGGATGGTCACCGCCGTCTGATTGTCATCAGCGGTTGAGAACACTTGCGACTTCTTCGTCGGGATCGTGGTGTTGCGGTCAATGAGTCGCGTGAACACGCCGCCCAAGGTTTCAATGCCGAGTGACAATGGTGTTACGTCGAGCAACAACACGTCCTTGACTTCGCCCTTCAACACGCCGCCCTGAATAGCAGCACCGATGGCCACAACTTCGTCAGGGTTCACACCTTTGTGTGGCTCTTTGCCGAAGAACTGCTTTACGACTTCGATGACCTTGGGCATGCGGGTCATACCGCCCACCAAAATCACTTCGTCGATTTGACCAGCTGTCACGCCGGCATCTTTCAAAGCCTGGCGGCAAGGCTCAACTGTCTTCTGGATGAGATCATCCACAAGCGCTTCAAGCTTGGCGCGTGTCAGCTTCAAAGCCAAATGCTTGGGGCCTGATGCGTCAGCGGTGATGAAGGGCAAGTTGATTTCAGTCTGCATCGAAGACGAGAGTTCGACCTTGGCTTTTTCAGCGGCTTCACGCAGACGCTGCAAAGCCAACTTGTCTTTGCGAAGATCAATCGCCTGTTCTTTTTTGAATTCGTCTGCGAGGTAATCAACGATGCGCATATCGAAGTCTTCACCGCCGAGGAACGTGTCGCCGTTGGTGGATTTGACTTCAAACACGCCGTCCCCGATTTCGAGAACCGACACGTCGAAGGTGCCGCCGCCAAGATCGTAAACTGCAATGGTGCCGGCTTCGCGCTTGTCGAGGCCGTAAGCCAAGGCAGCCGCAGTTGGCTCGTTGATGATGCGCAACACTTCAAGACCGGCAATCTTGCCGGCGTCCTTGGTGGCTTGGCGCTGGGAGTCGTTGAAGTAAGCAGGAACCGTGATCACGGCTTGCGTCACGGGTTCGCCCAAATAACGTTCAGCGGTTTCCTTCATCTTGGTCAGCGTAAAGGCCGAGATTTGTGAGGGCGCATATTTTGTGCCACGTGAATCAACCCAAGCATCGCCATTGTCAGCTTTGACGATGGAGTAAGGCACAAGCTTTTTGTCCTTGGCGACCATCGGGTCTTCCATGCGGCGACCGATGAGGCGCTTGATGGCAAAGAAGGTGTTTTCTGGATTTGTCACACCCTGACGCTTGGCGGGCTGACCTACCAGCGTTTCACCATCTGCCGTGAAGGCGACAATCGACGGCGTGGTGCGGGCACCTTCGGCGTTCTCGATCACCTTCGGGTTCTTGCCTTCCATGACGGCGACGCAAGAGTTTGTCGTGCCAAGGTCAATACCAATGACTTTTCCCATAATCTGTCTCCAACTAGGCTGGCGGGTCTGGGTAGTCCATTTTGGCCCTACCTTTGGCCTGATCTGCTCAGGGCCCGCCTCCGTTAATACAAGTCCCGACCGGATCACTCCCATCGGCGTTCTGGGCGTATATAGGGGGGTGATCCAAGGCTATCAAGGAGTCGTGATGGGGGAATTTTTGGAAATTTCGAGGGGCATGAGGCTATGTAAGGGCTGGTTTGACGCCGTGAAGCCCAAGCTGCATTGCTGGCCACGTTGCGCCAAGCTGTGGCCGAAGCCCCGCTCTACACCCCCGAAATGCCCAAAACCGGAAAGCCGTTTTCGGTGCGAATGACCAATATGGGCAGTCTAGGCTGGGTCACAGATAAGGCTGGCGGCTATCGCTATCAAGCCATCCACCCCGTCACAGGTAAAGCGTGGCCCGCAATGCCAGAGGTTTTGTTAAAGCTCTGGGCCGAAGTAGCGGACTACAAGGGCAACCCCGAAGCCTGCCTCGTCAACTTCTATAACGCCGACGCCAAAATGGGCCTGCACCAAGACCGCGACGAAAAAGACTTCTCCGCCCCCGTGGTCTATCTCCCTCGGCGACACCGCCCTCTTCCGCTGGGGCGGCACCACACGCGGCGGCAAAACGCAATCGGTGAAATTAGAATCCGGCGACGTGTTGGTCATGGGCGGCGAATCGCGGTTGTGCTTTCATGGGGTGGACCGCGTCTATGCAGGCACATCAACGATTGCTGAAGGATGGCGGACGGATCAATTTGACGATGCGGCGGGTGACATACCCGCCCGCATGACACATTGCATGTTTCACCAGCTCTTGGAAACTTTGAGCTGCGCCAGACCAGGCTTCGTAGTCGTCGTCACCAATGCCATCATAGGTTCCGTCGAGTGACAGCAAAACATTGTTTGCCAACTCAGCACTCACACCCAGTTCCATGCGCGCGCGAAGGCCTGTATCCGCAAAACCCAAGCCATTGCCCGAAGCGACTTCAGCCGTGTTTTTCTGCGCGAAGGTCCAGATGCCGGACATGCCAACACGAGGAACCAGCGCAAGTCCATCATTCATTTCAAGTCTGCGCGATAGAGTGGGGCCAAATTCCAGCGTTCCCGTTTCAACGTCATAGCCTGCAACAGCAACCCCGTTGGAATCCGTGTAAGCGTTTGTGCCTTCGCTGAAGTAGGACACGCGCACCTCAGGCTCAATGCGGAACCCGCCTGCTTCGTAGTCGCCAATCAATGCAGCAGACAGCAGCACGCGCTCAGAAGAAACGTCATCGGTATAGGTGCCCAATGGCGACACGTCATGCTTGGCCTTGCCCCAAGCGGCGCGCGCGTCGAGATAAAGATCATCACTCAATCTGGCTGTGCCATAAGGCCCAACCATGAAGCCGAAGCTGTCGCTCTTGGCGGCGGCACCACTGGCTTTATAGTCACCCCAATCCAACTGCGTGCTCACGCCCAGCAGCATGTCTGGTGTTGCAAGATAATCAGCCCCAACATGGACAATTCCAAAATTGTTTTTGCCGCTGCCAAAATCCTGCTTCCCGACAACACCTTCGACCCACACATCAAAACGCGTTACACCAAAATCACCTTTGCCCGGCACATCAGCTGTTGGCGTAATAACAGTGCGGTTCAACGAAGTGGCGAACCGGCCACCATTTTGATCGGCAGAAATGTCAACCGGCGAAACGTCGTTCGCAACCGTCAAACCAAACAAGGCAACATCACCACCGCCTGCCAGGCGGTTGTTCAGCCTGTCGATGCGGCGATCAAACTTGGGCTGATGTTGCAAAATCGCACGACCCTGGTTTTCAACCACCTTGCCAATGGTCTTAGCGGTTTCCTTTTCAGCGACGGGCGTAATGGCGAGCGATCCGGCATTTGCCGCAAGACTTGCGTTTCCAGCAGCGTCCTGAAACGCATTTGCAGGAACAGCGAGCGCGACCGACCGCGCATTGGGAGCGGGTGTAATCGTTGCGGTGAACGAGGTGCCAGAGCCAGACAAGGTTGCCGTGCCATTGGTCACAACAAGATCACTGGCCTCGAACGTCGAACCAGTGCCTGCCGCCTCACTTAACGTGATGGCCGCCGTGTAGGTGCCAGTACCCGCTGGCGTCAGCGGCCCAATGGTAATCGTGGGCGGAGTTGTGTCTGGAACGGGGAAATCCGTCACACTTTCGGTAAATTCAGTGCGTGTGTCCGTGATACCCAGAACGGCATAACTGTAAGTCCGGCCGCGAAAACGAAAGCTGATTGAGAGTTCATCTTCCTCGGCGACACTCGGCTTATCAGCACCATTTTGCGCAATGATGGTGAACTCCTCTGGTGTGCTGCCGACGACGCAAGCACTCAATGCACTTGCACTTATGGCAGGCCCTGGGGTGGAAGGTCCTCTATTCCAATAGGAACCACCCGCAAAATGGCCAGTATCTCCTATCCCGCTGGAGGGGTCTTCTCCAAGATAGATCACAGCAAAACCACCGCGCTGTACGTACTCACCCAAAAATTTGCAGATGCCAAAATCACTCAAAGCTGATACACCACCAAAAGCTTGCGAACTGCTGAATGCATGAGAATACTCAGGTGTTGCCAACACCAAACCCAGCGCTCCGCACAACGCACTCGACCGCATCAACTTCAACATATTATAGCCCCCAAAGCCCTATGGTTCTTTGTGTCAATACCGTTCGCGCAAACTTCTGACAAGGTCTTTATCTTGTGTAACGTGAGTAAACTCTTAAGACTCGACCCAGTGGATGCTGCGCCCCGCAATGATTGATTGTGATATTCGAACCAGCCATAAGCCTCGACAATCGCCGCCAACGAAAGCATCAGCACTTATGACCCTCACCCTCGCCGCCGCTAACACCATCATCACCGCCACCCTCGCCCACGCCAAGACTGCCAGTTTCAAACCCCTCGGCATTGTTGTGCTTGATTCCCGTGCCACGGTGAAAGCGGCGTCTATCGCAGATGGCTCGTCACTTGCCCGCTTTGATATTGCCAAGGGCAAAGCCGCTGGTGCTCTCGCCTTCAACATGGGCACACGCGGGCTTGAGAAGTTGGCCAAGGAGCGTCCGCATTTCTTTGCAGGTGCGATTTCTGCGACGACGGCGGGCATGGTGCCCGTTGCCGGTGGCGTTCTCATCAAAGACAAAGACGGCACAATCCTCGGCGCTGTTGGGGTCTCAGGTGACACCTCAGACAATGATGAAATCGCAGCCCTCGCTGGCATTGCGGCGGCTGGTCTGATTGGCGATGGCGGCCAAGGGTAAAGTCACTCCCATATTCACTCTTCCCTTTGTGTTTACCCAAAGAAACCGTCAGCCCGGCGAAGGCCGGGCCAAGGCTTCTTGGCTAGACTGTTGATGAAAAGCCTCGCCCTGGCCTTCGCCGGGTTGACGGAATAAGTGACTTTAAACAATAGTTTGCGCTTATGCGCCGAGCATTATGCTCCTTCGACGTTTCCAAATAATTTATCTGTGACTTCTTGACTTACAGATAAATTCCCTTACATGAACGGGTGAGGCGTGGCGCTATCGGGCTGCCCGCCGTACTCATTGTATGGAGAATTGAATGTCGAAATTGAAGATTGGCGTCATTGTTGGCGCAACCCGCGATGCACGCTTTGGCTTGGTGCCAGCCAAGTGGATTCTTGAAGTGGCCAAAGCCGACCCCAGCATTGACGCTGAATTGGTTGACCTGAAAGACTTCGATCTGCCACTGTTCAACGAAATGGCCTCCAACGCTTGGGTGCCAAGTTCTGACCCCAAGGCCGTGGCCTGGCAGAAGAAGGTTGGCGAATATGATGGCTACATCATCGTCACCCCAGAATATAACCACTCGGTTCCCGCATCATTGAAGAACGCCTTCGACCAGTCCTATGTCGAATGGGCCCACAAGCCCGTTGGCTTTGTGGGCTACGGCATGATGGGTGCCGCCCGCGCCGTGGAACATGCGCGCGGCATTGTGGCCGAACTTCACATGGTATCCACCCGCAACAGCGTTCACATTGCAGGCGGCGAATTTGTGAAAGTACACCCTGGCATGGGCAAGCAGCCCTTCGACACCATCATTGATGTGATCAAGCCATCGGCGCTGGAAATGTTGAAAGATCTCGTGTGGTGGGGCAAGGCCACCAAAGCCGCACGTTAACACGCAAACAAGTCCCCCAGTCTTTGGGACTGGGGGATTTATTATTCAGTCCTTATAGCCGTTCATCCGCGCATTGTTTTTGCAATTGGCGGGTGATGAGAAAGCTTCAGTTGCTTTGCCCACTTGCTTTTTATTGGCGGTGGAGAAACAGCGCCAGCGATTGCCGCCGCGTTTGTCCTTGTAGAATTCCCAGCGATCATTGGCGGTGTTGCGATTGGCGTTGGCCTCGCAATCCTTCCGGGCCTTGTAGCCTTCCGATGATGCGCCAACGATTTCCTTGTTGGACGCCGTGCGACGCCAGCGGAATTCGCCCTTCTTGTCTTTATAAATTTCGAGTGTGTAGTCAGCCATCTTGGTCTCCCCTGGTGTGGATTCGTGATGACCCACACGGGAACCGAGACTGCAAATAAGTATTGAGTCGTGTCTAGACCTCAAACGCAAAAAGCTGTTGAAATCAGCCTTCGGCCTTGGCCACACCCACCAATGCAGGTCGCAAGCAACGGTCACCAACAGCATAGCCCGATTGAACTTCCTGCATCACTGTGCCTGGTGGCTTTTCTGATGTCGGTACTTCGAACATTGCTTGATGGTAATTGGGATCAAACTTCTGGCCCACCGTTTCCAGTTTACGCAAGTTATGGCGCTGGAACACGTTGAGCAGTTCACGTTCCGTCATTTCAATGCCGTCCAAGAACTTCTTCATTACATCATCAATAATGTCGCGCTCTTCTTCCGGCACGGCCGCCAGGGCGCGCGACAGTGAGTCGGCAACGCCCAGCAAATCACGGGCAAAGTTCGAGGCGGCATAAAGTGTTGCTTCAGCTTTCTCGCGTTCAAGCCGCTTCTTCTGGTTTTCAGCCTCAGCCGCAAAGCGCAGCAAACGGTCCTTGGCAGCAGCAACCTCTTCCCTGAGAGTTAATAATTTCCTGCTCGAGCGGATCAAGCTCCGTCGCTTCCAGAAGTTCATCGGCCGCAGCTTCAAGATTTGCGCTGTCCTGTTCAGGTGTGTCGCTCATGTCAATTCCAGAATGATATGTGGGTTTCAGGCCTGCATATCGTCTGTGGCGCTGCAAAAATCAAGAGAGCAGCTTTCCCACCACCTTTGCCGTGTAATCCACCATCGGAATAATGCGGGCATAATTCAGGCGCGTGGGACCAATGATGCCGAGCACACCCACGATCTTGTCTTCTTCATTACGGAACGGTGCCGCAATCAGCGATGACCCTGACATGGAGAACATGCGGCTTTCGGCTCCAATGAATATGCGAACGCCATCAGCCTGTTCGGCAGAACCCAAAAGACCGGCCAGCTCCTTCTTGTTTTCGATATCTTCAAACAGGCGGCGGATGCGTTCAAGATCAGCAACGGCCTTGGTGTCTTCCAGCAGATTGGCTTGGCCCCGCACAATCAGGGATTTCTCATCCGGGTTGTTCTCGCCAGACCAAACCGCAAGTCCACCTTGCACCAATCGTGCCGAAACATCGTCGAGTTCGCGGCGCAGGTTTTCAACTTCCCGAGCCACGAAAATTTGCACCTCCGCCAAAGTTTTGCCTTCGGCCTTGGCCGAGAGATAGTTTGTCGCCCGCATAAATACCGAGGCTGGCAATCCCGCCGGCACATCGATCACACGGTTTTCCACATTGCCGTCTTCCGTCACAAGAATGACGAGGGCACGGCCCGGTGACAGGTTGACGAATTCCATATGCTTTAAGCGGGCGTTGAGTTTGGGCGTCAGCACCACGCCAGCATGTTGTGAAAGCCCTGACAGCAAAGACGTTGCATCGCCCAGCACGTCTTCAACTTTGCGCTGACGATTGCTTGCTTTCACCTGCGCATCAATACGGGCACGCTCATCTGATGACAGGGTGCCCACTTGCAAAAGTGCATCCACAAAAAACCTGAGGCCAATGTCGGTGGGGATTCGGCCTGCTGACGTGTGGGGCGAGGTGATAAGGCCAGACTCTTCCAAATCCATCATCACATTGCGGATGGAGGCAGGTGACAGCGTGGCAGGCAAGGCCTTTGAAATGGTGCGGGAGCCCACAGGCTCTCCGGTTTCGAGGTAGGTATCAACCAAGTGCTTGAACACATCACGCGCCCGCTGATCCATGGAAGTCAGCAGGCTGGATGAGGTTTCAGTGGGTTTCTGCAAAGTCATTTCTATAGATTAGGGCTTCTGCGCTTTCCTTTACAAGCAAACTTGTTCTAGAAGCACCCCATTCAAACAAGGATCCGATCATGCGCCCTTCCGGCCGTCAGCCAAACCAGCTCCGTGACATTTCATTTACCCGTGGTTTTACCAAGCATGCGGAAGGCTCCTGCCTGTCAAATTTGGTGATACCCATGTGCTGGTCACAGCCTCGCTCGATGAAAAGGTACCGCCATGGTTGAAGGGCAAAGGCCAAGGCTGGGTCACGGCGGAATATGGAATGCTGCCACGTGCCACCCATGAACGCACGCGCCGCGAGGCGGCACATGGCAAGCAATCCGGCCGCACCCAAGAAATTCAACGTCTCATCGGTCGCTCACTGCGCGCCGTTGTGGACCTGACAGCCCTTGGCGAACGCCAAATCACTTTGGACTGCGATGTGTTGCAAGCAGATGGCGGCACGCGCACAGCATCGATCACGGGCGCCTGGGTCGCACTTTATGATTGCCTCAAGGGCATGGAGAAGCGCGGCATGTTCACGAAGTGGCCATTGAAGGACAATGTCGCTGCGTTGTCTTGCGGCATTTATAAAGATGTGGCGGTGGCTGATCTTGATTACCCAGAAGATTCAGATGCAGGGACTGACGCGAACTTCGTCATGACGGGTGCGGGTGGCATTGTTGAGATCCAAGGGACGGCAGAAGGTGAACCCTTCAGCGAAGCGCAATTGCATGATCTTCTGAGCCTTGCAAAATCCGGCATTACGGAGCTTGTGCGTTTGCAAAAGGAGGCCGTGGCCTGATGCTGTCATTACGAGGCCAGAAACTTCTGATCGCCACCCACAACAAGGGCAAGCTTGAGGAGTTCCGCGAAATCCTGGGCCCCCTCGGTGTTCAGGTGACCAGTGCAGGTGAGTTGAATTTGGCAGAGCCTGAGGAAACTGAAAACACCTTTATCGGCAATGCCCGCATCAAAGCACAGGCGGCGATGCAGGCAACGGGACTGGTAACACTGGCCGATGATTCAGGCTTTGCGTTGATGCTCTGAATGGTGATCCCGGTGTTTACACCGCCGATTGGGCAGGTCCTTCACGCGATTGGATGATGGCCATGCGCACCGTTGAAGAAAAACTGCAAGCGGCAGGGGCCGTAACCCCTGCAGCATCGCGGCGCTTCGTTCAACTGCACACTGCTGGTTTTGTGGCCCGATGGCACGGAACGGGTTTATGTGGGAACAGCTCCCGGTCATTTAACTTGGCCACCTGTCGGAGCCTTTGGTCATGGTTATGATCCAGTGTTTGTGCCTGATGGCAAGCAAGTGTCATTTGCGCAAATGAGCCACGACGAGAAAAACAAAATCTCGCACCGGGCCCGGGCGCTGGAATTGATGTTGAAGGATTTGTTTTGAGCGCCTTTGGCATTTACGTTCACTGGCCCTTCTGCAAGGCCAAATGCCCCTATTGCGACTTTAACAGCCACGTGCGCCACGAGGCTGTCGATACCAACAGCTTTGCCGACGCATTGGTGACGGAACTCAAATACATGGCGAGCCGCACACCGGGCCGCAGTGTGTCTTCTATTTTCTTCGGCGGCGGTACACCGTCTTTGATGCCGCCAAAAGCCGTGGCGCAAGTCTTGGATGGCATAGCATCGCTTTGGCCCGTATTGCCCGATGCTGAAATCACGCTGGAAGCAAACCCTACCAGTGTTGAAGCGGAAAACTTCAGAGGTTACCGCACCGCTGGTGTCAACCGCGTATCGGTTGGCGTGCAAGCGCTCGATGAAGTCGATCTGAAAGCGCTGGGCCGGCAACATACACCGGATGAAGCGCTGGCTGCATTTAAGCTTGCAGCGCAGATTTTTCCGCGCGTGTCCTTTGATATGATTTATGCAAGACCGCAGCAGACATTAGAGCAGTGGCGCAGTGAGTTGACCCGCGCTCTTTCAGAACAGCAAGGGCATATGTCACTTTATCAACTCACCATTGAACCCGAAACGCGCTATGCTGATCTTTACGCTGCAGGTAAGCTGACCATTCCCGAAGATGATCTGGCAGCTGATCTTTATGATCTCACGCAGGAGCTGACCGACAAGGCGGGACTGCCATGCTACGAAATTTCGAACCATGCGAAACCCGGTCATGAGAGCCAACACAACCTGCTCTATTGGCGCTATGGAGAATATGTGGGCGTTGGCCCCGGTGCGCACGGACGGCTTGTTGATGGTGATGTGACCTATGCGACCGCCACTGAGAAATATCCTGAAACCTGGCGAAAGCTGGTGCAGGCGAAAGGCCAAGGCCTCATCCAAGACGAGCCGACGCTTCCTTCCCAACAAGCCCGCGAAATGCTGTTGATGGGTCTGCGCATCGATGAGGGTATTGATCTCACACGCTATGAAGCGCTCGCCGGAAAACCCATGGACCAATACAAAATTACGGCGATGTCTGATTTAGGGATGGTGACCATGCGCGGAAATTCCCGGCTTGCCGCCACGCAAGCCGGACGTCGCCTGCTCAATGCTGTTATTGCTGAATTGGCAGATTGATCTAAGCTGAGTCCAATGAGCGACAAGACCTATCATATCGGAGCCCATGCTTTCACCGCTGATCGTTTGGAAGCTGGGCTCTATCTGGTTGCTACACCCATTGGCAATTTGGGCGACGTAACCTTGCGCAGTTTGAATGTGTTGGCAGCGGCGGATGTGATTTACTGTGAAGACACGCGCGTGACGCCGCGCCTGCTCGAACGCTTTGGCATCAAGAATAAACTTAAACCCTATCACGACCACAACAGTGATGGTGCAGGTGCCGCCATCATTGCCGCCATCAATGCAGGGCAAATCATTGCGCTGGTGAGTGATGCAGGAACGCCTCTGATTTCCGATCCGGGTTTTCCGCTGGTGCGCGACTGCGTGGACGCTGGCCTAAAAGTGGAGGCACTGCCCGGCGCGTCCGCTCTGTTGCCTGCTCTACAGGTTTCAGGCCTGCCGACGGACCGTTTTACCTTTCTGGGGTTTTTGCCACAAAAGCGCAACGAACGTTTGAAGTTGTTGGCTGAAATTGATGAACGCACGGAAACGGTTGTCGTCTATGAATCGCCCTATCGTATTGTTGAGGCATTGGAAGATATTGCAACAGTCTTGGGTGAACGACCTGTGTCAGTGTCCCGTGAAATTTCAAAACTGCACGAGGAAACCTTGCGTGGCACGGCTACTTTTGTTGGCGCAGTGTTGAGAGGCAAACCATCGATCAAGGGAGAATTCGTTGTCGTCATTAGCGCCCAGGAAAAGCGCGCTGAGGTTTTGAGTGATGCTGATATTGCAGCGGCAATTGAAGTTGCCCTGCTGGATCACCCCTCAGGCAAGGCGGCTTCGCTTGTGTCTAAAAAACTGGGCCTTTCGCGAGATGATATCTATGCGCGCATCCTTAGCATCAAGGGCAAGGCGTGAAGCGATCACGCCAGGCAGCTGAACAATACGGTCATCGCGCCGAAGCCATTGCCCTGTGGTACATGCGATTCAAAGGTTACCAGCTCTTGGCAAGGCGCTTTAAGACTCCCGCAGGCGAGGTGGACCTCATCATGCGGAAAGGCAAAACCACAGCCTTTATCGAAGTGAAAGCCCGCGCTACGGTGGATGATGGCGTGGTGGCGGTGACGGCTTATCAAAGCCGCCGCATCGCATCTGCCGCAGCATTTTATACCAGCCGCGACAACAGGGCAGCCGCTAGTTTTCAACGGTTTGACATTATCGTCATTCCTTCTTACCTCTGGCCTACACACATCAAGAATGCTTTTGACGGGAGCCGCTAGGCCATGAAACTAAGTGTCGCTGTGCAAATGGACCCAATTTCCAGCGTAAACATTGAAGGTGACTCAACCTTCGCCATGATGCTGGAGGCGCAGCGCCGCGGTCATTCGCTTTTCCACTATCACGTGAAAACACTGGCCTACCAACAGGGCGTGTTGTCGGCGCGGGGCGAGCAGGTTGTAGTAAAAGATGAGCAGGGCAATCACTACAAAGCCTCTACGCCTGAAAAGATTGATCTGGCTTCACAGCACGTTGTGTTGATGCGGCAAGATCCGCCTTTTGATATGGGTTATATCACCGCCACCCACATGCTGGATCGTATTCATCCCAAGTGCCTTGTCGTCAACAATCCTACGGAAGTACGCAATGCGCCGGAGAAGCTTTACCTTCTGGATTTTCCGCAATTCATGCCGGAAACACTGATTACCCGCGACGTGTCAGAAATCGAGGCCTTTCGCCGCGCCCATGACCACATTATTTTGAAGCCGCTATATGGCAACGGTGGTGTTGGCATTTACAAATCCGCACGTGATGACATGAATTTTGGCTCTCTCATGGAAATGTTCCAACAACTTTACCCTGAACCCTTCATCGCCCAGCGATATTTGCCCGAAGTGCGCAACGGCGATAAGCGCATCATTCTGGTAGATGGACAAGTGGCGGGTGCCATCAACCGTATTCCAGCCTCCCATGACCATCGCTCTAATATGCATGCCGGTGGCCAAGCGACCCCGACAACGTTGACCAAGCGAGAACACGAAATTTGTGAAGCCCTGGGACCCGACTTGAGAAAGCGAGGCTTGTTATTTACTGGCATAGATGTGATCGGCGATTACATGACTGAGATCAACGTGACCTCGCCGACAGGTATTCGGCAAGTGAAGCGTTTTGGAGGCAATGATATTGCTGTGATGATTTGGGATGCCATCGAGTCAAAGTTATGAGTGGTCTTGATCTCATTGCTTTTGATGCTGACGACACGCTGTGGCACAATCTTATTCACTTTGATGCTGCCGAACGCCAGTTTGGCGAGATGCTCTCCAACTTTAGCGAGCCCGCAGACGCTACTAAACAGTTGATGGACGCAGAAAAGCGCAACATCCCGCTTTATGGTTTTGGTGTCAAAGGTTTCACACTCTCGATGCTTGAAACAGCTTTGACTGTTTCGGGCGGCGCTATTGATGCAGCGATACTGCAAAAGCTGATCGTCATGGGCCGTGATATGTTGGATCATGACATTGAGCTCTTGCCTCACGCCGAAAACACACTGAAAGCACTCCACGGTGACCATCGTCTCTTGTTGATCACAAAGGGAGACTTGCACCATCAAGAACGCAAAGTTCTGGCCTCAGGCCTTGCGCATTATTTTGAAGGCGTTGAAATTGTCTCCGATAAAAAACCAGAGACATTTAGAAAAATCTGTCGTCGTCACGGCGGCAAGATTGACCGTACCGTGATGGCCGGAAATTCCATCCGCTCCGACGTGCTGCCCATCATCGAAGCGGGTGGCTATGGCGTCTATGTGCCGTTTTCCATTCTCTGGGACCACGAACACGAAGTCGTCCCCGCCGAAACACCACGTTTCTTCGAAGTCGAGGATTTGCGCGGTGTGGTGGATGTGGTGGGTCGCCTGTCAAAATAACTATTGTTCTTTTTTTGTTCTTGCGCGACGGATTTGAACTGGTCTAGCGTCTTACTGTTGGAACGATAGGGACGAGACTATGACATCGCGGTGTTCGACAATTGCCTTTCAGGGTGTGGAAGGCGTGGTGGTAGACTGCCAGGCACAATTTGTGTCGGGCCAGACCAATTTTATGGTGGTGGGCTTGCCCGACAAGGCTGTGGGCGAAAGCCGAGAACGGGTGCGGGCGGCCTTGCATGCCATAGGTTTGGCACTGCCGGGCAAGCGTCTGGTGGTCAACCTGTCGCCTGCTGATCTACCCAAGGAAGGCAGCCACTATGATTTGCCTATCGCACTGGCTGTTTTATCGGCACTCGGTGTCATTCCCCCGGATTTTTTAAGCCGTTACGCTGTGTTGGGCGAACTGGCGCTGGATGGGTCAATTCTCGCCATCGCCGGTGCATTGCCAGCCGCAATGGCCGCCCACGCCAATGATTTGGGATTAATCTGCCCCAAGTCATCCGGCGCTGAAGCGGCTTGGGCGGGTGATGATCTCGATATTCTGGCACCCCACTCGCTGATCCAGCTCATCAACCATGTGAAGGGCACACAAGTGCTGACACGTCCTAAGCCGTTGACGCAGGCCGATGAGGTGGTCCTACCTGATATGGCCGACATCAAAGGCCAAGAAGCCGCAAAACGCGCCTTGGAAGTGGCAGCAGCTGGGGGGCATCATTTCCTCATGGTAGGGCCACCCGGTGCGGGCAAATCTATGTTGGCGCAACGCTTGCCTTCAATTCTTCCACCACTTGAAGCCAAGGAGATGTTGGATATTTCAATCATCGCCTCGCTGGGGGGTGAATTGAAGTCGGGGCAACTTTCAAGACGCAGGCCCTTCCGCTCGCCCCATCATTCGGCTTCTATGCCTGCCCTAGTTGGAGGCGGTTTAAAAGCAAAGCCCGGCGAAATGGCACTGGCCCATCATGGTGTGTTGTTCCTCGATGAATTGCCAGAGTTTCAACCCCGCGTATTGGAGGCATTGCGCCAACCGATGGAGACGGGCGAAACACAAATTGCCAGGGCCAATTATCACATCACCTTTCCCGCGCGTTTCCAACTGGTCGCTGCTATGAACCCGTGCAAGTGTGGCATGACAGGTGAACCCGGCCATACCTGCAGACAAGGACCGCGCTGCGCCACCGACTATCAATCCCGCATTTCTGGTCCCCTCCTCGATCGCATGGACATTCAAATGGAACTGGCGTCGGTGAAAGCGTCTGACCTGACACTACCAGCACCGAAAGAAGGCAGCGCCGAAGTGGCATTGCGCGTGGCCAAAGCCCGCACCATTCAACGCCAACGCTTTGCAGAGCTTGGCCATACTACATTGCGTCTCAATGCTGAAGCTGATGGCCGTGTGTTGGAAACAATCGCAGCACTTGATGACAAGGGACAAGCATTGATCCGTGAGGCTGCCGACGCCATGAATTTGTCAGCGCGTGGATTTCATCGCGTCTTGCGGGTGGCACGCACCATCGCTGATCTCGACTCTCGTGAAACCATTTCGCGACTGCATCTCGCAGAAGCCCTGAGCTACAGACAGAAGCCAGCGTCGATGCGTGCAGCTGCATAAAATTTAAACTTCATCTTAACTGCAATTCACCTGATGTAATGATTTTGAAAGCAGCTCTGTGATTAAAGAGTGCTTGAAATGACCATGTCCAATCATACACACGCAGAAAATACTTCGCCGTCAGACAGTGCTGTCACGGCCAATGACACACACATGACGTGGCCTATCCTGTTGCTGGCAACGGGCGTGTTTCTCCTTGGCGTGTTCAAAACCGCCCACGATTTTATTTCAGAACAACAGCAACTGTTGGCGGCTGGCGCTTTGGTCTGCGGCAGTTTTCTTGCAGCGTTTGTCATCATGTGGAACTGGCTGGTAATGCTGCGTGCCAAGGTGCAAGTTTTAACGAGGGCTTCAAAAGCAACACAAGCTATCGATGTTGAGCAAAACGCCAAACGAAAACTGGCCAGCATGGGTCATGAAATTCGCACCCCCTTGAACGGTGTCATCGGGATGTTGGGACTGTTGCTGGAAACAGAACTGACAGCAGAGCAGAAAAACTACGCAGGCATCGCCCATGCTTCGGGGCGAACGCTGTTGTCCATATTAGATGAAATGCTTGATCGCGCAAAATCAGAAGACGCCAATGCGCTAGCGCAGGCCAATGTAGACTTGGCTTCAGTCGTTGAAAATATCACTGAATTGCTTGCACCACGTGCTCATGCGAAAAAAATAGAGGTTTCATCTTTCATCTCCGCCGACGTGCCTTTGCATTTGCCATTCCGCGATCTTCACATGCGCCAGATTTTATTCAATCTCGCTGGCAATGCCATCAAGTTCACGGAGCGCGGCGGAGTATCGATCCGTGTAGGCGTAAATGACAACAAACTCACGATGGCCATTCGCGATACCGGCATTGGCATGACCGAAGATGAGCAGTCGAAACTATTTCAGGCTTATGTGCAAGCCAATGACGAAACGTCCAAACGCTTCGGAGGAACAGGCTTGGGCCTCGTCATTTCCAAAAATCTTGTTGAAGCAATGGGCGGCAAACTTACACTCGAAAGTACCCGCGACGTTGGCACGACCTTTACGGTGACATTGCCCTTGCGCGATGTGGCTGTAACGCCGTCAGAAAACAGGCTGGCAGGTCGTCACTATGTTTTGCTGATGCAAGACAGCATGATGCGCTATGACTTGCAAAAAAGTTTAGAAACTCACGGCGCAACGACTGAAGCTTTTGCCCAATCTGCTACAATTATTGCAAACATTCTGGCAGGCGCAGCGACTGCAATTATTACAGACGCCGAGTCAGCACCTGCGCTGCATCGCATGGCACGCTCTCGCAAGAGACAGAAAAAATCACTGCCACAAATCTGGTTGACAGTATGCCCCGAGGAACGTCGCTCCCTGCGCAGTCTTTTGACACGTCCGACAACGGGATATCTGATGGAGCCCGTGCGCCGTTCAACTTTGGTGCGCCAACTCACAGAGCGCGATGAACAACATGTGGCAGAACAATCAACTCAATTGAGACGTGTCACCCAAGTTTTGCGCAAGGGCAGGAAACTGCGACTTCTGCTCGTGGAAGATACACCCGTGAACGCCTTGCTGGCCAAAACTATGTTGACCAAGGCAGGCCACGACACCCGCCTTGCCACCACAGGCAAGGCCGCCCTCGAAATTCTGAAAACCGATCGTCGTTTTGATGCTGTGTTGATGGATGTGGAAATGCCGGGAATGAACGGCCACGACACGACTCGTGCCTTGCGGTTGATAGAGCAACAACAGGGCCTCAAAGCCCTGCCCGTGTTGGCGCTCACGGCCAACGCGCGCCACGAAGATGTGACCGCCTGCTTTGCGGCTGGCATGGACGGCCATCTGGCCAAACCCTTTGAGCGGGCTGACCTTGAAGAGGCGCTGACTACCTTGACCCGCGCGAAAGCAGCCTGATTTCGTCATCAAGCATTCACACGAATCGGGTGGGGATGCATCATGAGTTATATGTTGCTAGACAACCGCACTATGATCCTTGCGCAACGCAATAGCTTGACGGTGCGTCTTGCCCTAACTTCCGAAGACAAGCGCGCAGCTCAGCGGCTGCGCTACATGGTGTTTTACGAAGAGTTGTCCGCACAGCCCAAGGCAGCGGCAGTCGCCAGACGCCTCGACGTCGATCAATTTGATGATGTTTGTGATCATTTGCTTGTCGTGCGTGACGGCGCAAATGACGGGGGTGCCGGGACTCTGGTAAGTGATGGTAACCTAGTTGGAACTTATCGCCTATTGCGACAAGATATTGCTGCGCGACAGCATGGATTTTACTCGCAGTCAGAGTTTGACTTAACACCCTTGCTGAATCGTCATCGGGACCTGAAGTTTCTCGAAGTTGGGCGTTCCTGTGTGGCGGAGGGTTATCGCGGAAAACCAGTAGCCGAACTGCTATGGCAAGGAATCTGGAATTATGTTCGCTATCACAAACTTGATGTGATGTTGGGCTGCGCCAGTTTGGTAGGGACTGATGCCGATACCCTTTCCAACGAGTTGACATTTCTCGCCCATGTTTCACCAGCACCTGAGGAGTGGAAGGTCTCGGCCTTGCCCCATCTCAAAGTTGAGATGAAGCGCAAAGCCTTTGCGGAGGTCAATCAAAAGGCAGTATTGAAAAATCTGCCAACACTGATCAAAGCCTATCTCAGAATAGGCTGCTATATTGGCGATGGTGCCGTCACAGACCGTGACTTTAACACCACCGATGTGCTCATTGTGCTGCCGGTATCAGCTATCAACCCACGCTATTTCAATCACTATGGCGCGCCACTTTAATGCCCGACTTCATAAGCGGCGATAGCCGCCAAGTTGAGAATGTCATTGGTGGTGGCCGACATGGATGCAATTTGCACGGGTTTTGAAAGCCCCGTGAGCAGTGGCCCAATCACCGTCACACCACCCAACTGTTGCAACATTTTAGTAGAGATGGACGCAGAATGTGCCGCAGGCATTACCAACACATTGGCTGGAGCTGTCAGACGACAGAAGGGATAAAGCGCCATCGCATCACGCGACAAGGCTACATCAGCCGTCATCTCGCCATCAAATTCAAAGTCTACATTGCGCTGCTCTAAAACCTTGACGGCTTTTCGCACATATTCAGCTCGGTCGCCTTTTGGATAACCGAATGTGGAGTAGGACAGAAACGCCACGCGCGGTTCATAACCAAAGCGCCGCGCCACACCTGCCGCTTCTTGCGCAATCGAAGCCAGCTCCTCGGAGTTTGGCAATTCATGCACTGACGTATCAGCAATGAACACCGTGCGACCCCTCACCAGGGCCATTGATACTCCAATGGCCGTACGGCCCGGCAATTGATCAACGGCACGCCTGACGTTATCAAGCGCGACTGAGAAGTTGCGCGTGAGGCCTGTCACCATCGCATCAGCATCTCCCGCTGCCACCATGCAGGCACCAAAGACGTTGCGGTCTTGATTGGCCATGCGGATACAATCACGCAGCAGGAAACCCTCCCGCTGCAATCGCACATAGAGTTGGTTGGCATAGTCGAGATTACGATCAGAGATCCGTGCGTTTGTGATCTCCACATTTTCGTTAAGCTCAATCCCTGAGGATTTGAGTGTTTCATCAATAATGCTTTCGCGACCAACAAGAATGGCAGTCCCCAGACCTGAAGCAGCGAAACTGTTGGCTGCACGGATCATCCGGTCTTCTTCACCTTCAGCAAATACAACGCGACGCGGATTAGAACGCACATGGGTGTAAACCGTTTGCAATGTGCCGGAAACGGGATCAAGCCGTGCTGACAGCTGCGCTGCATAGGCGTCCAAATCGGCAATGTGATGACGCGCCACACCAGACTCCATCGCAGCCTTGGCAACCGCAACCGGGATACGTGAAATCAAGCGCGGATCAAACGGTGCCGGGATCAAATAGTCACGACCAAAAGCCAAACGTGAACCGTGATAGGCCGCCGCCACTTCATCGGGCACGTCTTCCTGAGCCAACTCAGCCAGCGCACGTGCCGCTGCGATTTTCATCTCGTCATTGATAGTACGCGCCCGCACATCAAGTGCACCACGGAAAATATATGGAAAACCCAATACGTTGTTGACCTGATTGGGATAGTCCGAGCGCCCCGTGGCCATGATGGCATCGTCGCGCACTTGATGCACATCTTCAGGAACAATCTCAGGATCAGGATTGGCCATGGCGAAAATGATAGGGTCCTTCGCCATGCTCTTCACCATGCCTTGTGTGAGAGCGCCTGCGACAGACAAGCCAAAAAACACGTCTGCACCCTTCATCGCCTCTTCGAGCGTGCGCAAACCCGTTTCAACGGCGTGGGCGGATTTCCATTGGTTCATGCCCTCAGTGCGGCCCTTGTATACAACGCCTTTAGAGTCGCAGAGTATGACGTTCTGATTGGGCACTCCCAGAGATTTTACGAGTTCAATACAGGCAATGGCCGCAGCACCTGCGCCGTTGCACACCAGCTTGAAGTCTTTTAGGGAGCGCTTGGTAATTTGCAGGGCATTGATAAGGGCGGCTACCGAGATGATGGCCGTGCCGTGTTGGTCATCATGGAACACCGGAATGTCCATGAGTTCTCTGAGGCGTTGTTCGATGATAAAACAATCGGGCGCCTTGATGTCCTCAAGGTTGATGCCCCCAAACGTCGGGCCAAGGTAGCGCACAGCGCCGATAAATTCCTCGACATCTTTGGTGTCAACTTCGAGGTCAATCGAGTCCACATCGGCAAAGCGTTTGAACAAAACCGCCTTGCCTTCCATCACAGGTTTCGACGCCAAAGCACCAAGATCGCCCAAACCAAGAATGGCCGTGCCATTGCTGATCACGGCGACGAGGTTGCCCTTGGCCGTATAGTCATAAGCGGTATCTGGGTTTTCGGCGATGCGCTTCACAGGCACGGCGACGCCTGGGCTATAGGCCAACGACAGATCGCGCTGAGTGGCCATGGGCTTGGTTGGGGTAATTTCCAGTTTTCCGGGCTTGCCGCGCGCATGGAATTGCAGCGCTTCTTCGTCCGTCACCGAGGGGCGGCGGAGGGCTTTGCGCGGTGGTGTGGACATCTTTTGTTTCTTCCCTGTCAGCGTTGTTCTTTGGCTGCGTTACGGGCAAACTAGAACCAACAATTGATTTTCGCAACTCGCTTGGACGTGTTGCAGCAAACAAATAGAGTATAGTCAGAACCATGGACGTCACGCCACCACACCAGGACAACCGCACTCCCGCAGGCATGACGCCGATGATGGCGCAGTACTTTGGCGTGAAATCAGCCAATCCCGGTTCGCTGCTGTTTTATCGTATGGGTGATTTCTACGAGTTGTTTTTCGACGATGCTGTCGAAGCATCGCGCACCCTTGGCATCGCACTCACAAAACGCGGAAAGCATTTGGGTGAAGACATCCCCATGTGTGGGGTTCCTGTCCATGCCATGGACCATTATCTGCAAAAGCTGATCCGCCATGGCCACCGCGTGGCAGTTTGTGAGCAGTTGGAAGATCCGGCAGAAGCCAAAAAACGCGGCACCAAATCCGTTGTAAAGCGCGATGTTGTCCGCTTGATCACACCGGGCACTATAACCGAAGACAGTCTGCTTGATGTACGCAGTACCAATCATCTTGCTACACTTGTGGTCTTCAAAAGCTCAGGCGATATGGCGCTGGCCTATGCCGATATCTCAACAGGTGATTTTGCCGTAACAGCCACGACATCAACGCGTTTAGCTGCTGACATGGCCCGCATTGCACCGTCAGAATTGGTATTGGCAGATATTTTGTTGGACGATGAGGTCATCAAGCAGGCCTTGGCCCTTACCGGAGCCAGCACAACGCCCTTGCCGCAAAGCCGCTTTGACAGCCAAACCGCTGAACACCGTTTGGCACAGCATTTCAACGTAGCAACAACATCTGGCTTTGCCGAATTTTCGCGCGCCGAAGTCGCTGCATTGGGAAGTCTTCTCGACTACATTATGCTCACACAAATTGGCAGTATGCCGCATCTGCGCGTTCCACGCCGGGAAGCCGTTGGTGAAGGCCTGTTGATTGATGCTGCAACCCGCACAAACTTGGAACTGCAACGCTCACTGCAGGGCTCACGCAGTGGCAGTTTGTTGGACGTGATGGATTGCAATGTCACATCTGCGGGTGCACGGCGTTTGGGTGCCTTGCTGGCAAGACCTTTGGCGCGCGCGGATGCCATCAATGAACGACTTGACGGCGTCAGCTTCTTCCATGCGCAAGAACAATTGACAGACGAGATGCGACAGAATCTGTCGCAAGTCCCAGACATTGAGCGCGCCCTTGCACGTGTCACGGCAAAACGCGCCTCTCCCCGAGATTTGGCAGCCCTGTCGATCGGAATTGCGCGCGCCCATGCCATTGCATCCGAACTTGCCCGCCGGACCTTGCCCGCGGTTGTCGGTTCAAACATCGGCATATTGGTGCAGGCCCCTCTGCAACTGGCTTATGAACTACAACGTGCCCTCGCCGAAAGCCTGCCGCTCATGGCCCGTGATGGTGGCTTTGTCGCACAAGGCTATGACAGTGAACTCGACGTTTCCCGGAAACTGCGTGATGACACCCGCAGTGTGATCGCAGGATTGCAAACGCAATATTCTGATGTGACGGGATTAAAAAATCTCAAAATTAAACATAACAACGTGCTGGGTTATTTTATTGAAGTACCTCAGGCGCAGGCCGACGGCATGAAAGACGCAGAAGGCAACATCCAATTTTTCCACCGTCAAACCATGGCGGGGGCTATGCGCTTTTCAACGCCAGAACTGGCCAGTCTGGAACAAAAAATATCCTACGCCGCCGAACGCGCACTGGCCATCGAGCTGGATATGTTCAATGGCTTTTGCCAACAGGTGATCGAGGCGAGAGCAGAGATTTCATCCTGTGCTGCAGCTCTCGCCGATCTGGATTGCCTCGCTGCCTTGGCACATTTGGCGCGGACACAAAACCATGTCCGCCCGATAATTGATGATGGCATTCGCTTTATCATCAAGGATGGTCGTCACCCTGTCGTGGAGGCCGCCCTCGCAAAAGTTGGCGCATCAAAGTTTATCGCCAATGATTGCAATCTCGGTGAACATGAAACAGCTCTTTGGCTTCTCACCGGACCGAACATGGCGGGCAAATCCACCTTCCTCAGGCAAAACGCCTTGTTGGTTGTGATGGCGCAAATGGGTGCTTTTGTGCCTGCATCTGAGGCGCATATTGGAGCCGTTGACAGACTATACAGCCGCGTCGGTGCTGCTGATGATTTGGCCCGGGGCCGTTCAACCTTCATGGTTGAGATGGTGGAAACTGCAGCCATTCTCAACCAAGCCACGCATAAATCACTCGTCATTCTCGATGAAATTGGGCGCGGCACAGCAACATTTGATGGCCTCTCGATTGCCTGGGCAACACTTGAGTATCTGCATGCACAAAACCGCTGTCGTGCTTTATTTGCCACCCATTATCATGAGCTCACGTCCTTGCAGACTACACTCGAGCGGTTGAAATGCATGACCATGGCCGTCAAGGAATGGAAGGGCGATATTATTTTTCTGCATCATGTTGAAGAAGGTGCAGCTGATCGCAGCTACGGCATTCAAGCCGCACGCTTGGCTGGATTGCCACAACCTGTCATCACACGGGCACAGGAGGTATTGGCAAAGCTCGAAGAACATCGCGATCAGGGCAGCAAGCCTGATCTGCTCGCCGACTTGCCTTTGTTCAACGCAGCACCTGCACCGCTTGCTTCTAAGGTTGACTTGTTGCGTCAGCAGCTCAACCACCTCAGTCCTGACAATTTGTCGCCACGCGAAGCCTTACAGATGCTTTATGAACTTAAGCGGCTCGCGGCAGGAGAAAACATGTGAAGTCTTTGGTAGAAGTGCAGCTGAATGATGTGGTGCAGGAAGGCGAGGATCTGTTGATACTGCGCAATGCCGTATCGACCAAACTGCGCCAGATTCTGCAAGACAGTCGAGCCGCCGCCGAAGCACAATTGCGGCGCGACGGAAATGGCACGCATTGCGCTGAAAGCCTCTCGGCCACGCAAGACGCTATCATTGAAGCAGTCTACTCCCTAGCAAGTAAAGCAGTGGGATTGAAGGATAGTGAAAATGCATTGTCGATTGTGGCTGTTGGTGGTTATGGCCGCGCCACACTGGCACCTGGCTCTGATATCGATTTGTTGTTTCTGGTGCCTGATGGAAAATCTGCTGAGGCCGACAAGGTCATCGAATTTCTACTCTACGCCCTTTGGGACGCGCGTCAGAAAGTCGGACATGCCACGCGTACAATTGACGACTGTTTGGCAATGGCCAAAACTGACAACACCATAATGACCTCCATTCTTGAAGCGCGCATCATCTGCGGCAATCAAACGCTTTACGCCCAGATGGTGCAGCGTTTCCGCAAAAGTGTGGTGCAAAAAAGCGCCAAGCAGTTTGTGACTGACAAACTTGCCGAGCGTGATCTGCGCCATGCTCGGTATGGTGAAAGTCGTTATTCTGTTGAACCTGACATTAAAGACGGCAAGGGCGGTTTGCGCGATCTCCATACGCTGTTCTGGATTGCGAAGTTTCTATTTGATGCAAACTCCACTGAAGAACTTGCAGAAAAAGGTGTTTTCACCCGTGAAGAACTGCGCCGCTTTAAAAAATGCGAAGACTTCCTCTGGGCCGTGCGTTGTCACTTGCACTTTCTGTCGAAGCGTGGCGAAGACAAACTGAGTTTTGATCGTCAAAGCGAACTTGCAGAACGTTTGGGCTATAAAGCTCACGGCGGCTTGAAACACGTTGAGCGCTTTATGCGACATTACTTTTTAGTGGCCAAAGATGTTGGCAATCTGACCCGCATTTTCTGTGCCAGTCTAGAAGCCAAACACTTGAAGGACGCGCCGTCATTGTCGCGCATGCTCGGCAAGTTTCTACCCAAAGGCAAGCAAGCGACCAGCCTCTCCAAAGACTTTAAGCTCGAATCTGGGCGCATCGCGCTGGCGAACGAGCATGTGCTTTCCGATGATCCTGTCAATCTCATCCGCATCTTCAAAGAATTGGGTGTTCAAGGCGTGGAAATTCATCCAGATGCGCTCCAAGTCGTACGCCTCAATTTGCGAAAAATTGATGATCGTTTACGCAAAAACCAAGAGGCAAATGCGTTGTTTCTTGAAAGTTTGACTGGGTCAGGCGATCCTGAAACCATTTTGCGAGCCATGAATGAAGCGGGAGTTCTAGGACGCTTTCTGCCTGAGTTTGGCAAAATCGTCGCCATGATGCAGTTCAATATGTATCATCACTTTACTGTCGATGAACATTTGATCCGCACAGTTGGCGTATTGCGGGGCCTGGAAAGTGGCACTTTAACTGGCGATCATCCACTGTCGGCAGCCCTGTTTCCAACTTTGACCTCACGCCGTGCACTTTTTGTGGCCGGTTTGTTACACGATATTGCTAAGGGACGCGACGAAGACCACTCAATTGCCGGCGAACGTGTTGTGCGAGAGATGTGTCCGAGACTTGGGCTTTCTTCGGCTGATACTGAAACTGTGGCGTGGCTGGTGCGACATCATCTGTTGATGAGTGAAACTGCGCAGATGCGCGATCTCAACGATTTCAAAACCATTCTGGACTTTGCAGGCGTGGTGCAAAGCCCAGAGCGCCTGAAGCTACTTCTCATTCTCACCGTCGCAGATATTCGCGCTGTTGGACCTGGCGTGTGGAACGGTTGGAAGGGGCAATTGCTGCGCACGCTTTACACTGAAGCTGAACCTGTTTTGACCGGAGGTCACACTTCCATAACGCGCAAAGAGCGTGTGGCCGATGCTCAAGCACAATTTCTCACCAAATTTCCAAAACTGCAAGACGACGAACAACAAAAGATTCTGCACCGTCACTATGACGCCTATTGGCTCAATGTGCCGATTGAACAACAATTGCGTCACGAAGCCTTGATCGCCCGCGCGGCACCTCGCGATGTCACAACAGATGTGAAATCAGATGCCTTTGCAGCAGTCACGGAAGTTACGGTGTATGCACCCGACCATCCGCGCTTGCTGGCCACCATCACCGGTGCCTGTGCCGCAGCCAATGCCAACATTATTGGGGCACAGATTTTCACCACAACCGACGGCATGGCTCTGGACACCATACTGTTGCAACGTGAGTTCGCAGAAGAGGTTGATGAAAAGCGCCGGGCCTTGCGTGTAGCGGAAACCATCACGAAAGCATTGCGTGGTCAGTTGCGATTAAGAGAAGCCATTGCGCAAGCCCGCAAACCTGAATACCGCGCAAACGCCTTCAGCGTGGAACCTCGTGTCATTATTGATAATACATCGTCTAACAAACACACGGTTATCGAAATTAATGGGTTGGACCGCGTAGGCTTGTTGCATCACCTCACCGACGCGTTGTTTCAACTCAATCTCAATATCGCATCAGCACACATCACAACATTTGGCGAAAAGGTTATTGACGTGTTTTATGTGACCGACTTGACCGGAGCTAAAATTGAAAATGAACAGCGCCATGCAAAAATCACACAAGCGCTGATGCAGGTCTTGGCACCAGACGCCAAAGCCGCGTAAGGAAGCCACATGTCACTTCTCAAATCAGCCGTAAAAGTTGGCGGCTTTACCCTGATCAGCAGGTTGCTGGGCTTTGTGCGCGATCAGCTCATCGCTTTTACCCTTGGCACCGGAATGGTGGCCGAAGCCTTTTTCGTGGCACAACGACTACCTAATTTGTTTCGTGCTCTGTTTGCCGAGGGTGCATTTAACAATGCCTTCGTGCCGCAGTTTGCCCGAAAGGTAGAAGGGGAGGGCAAAGAAAATGCATTTGCTTTTGCGCGAGACATGTTGTCGGTCTTGTTCACCTGGATGATCCTGTTCTGCGCCGCGGCAATGATTTTCATGCCCTGGTTGATGCCTCTGCTGGCACCGGGCTTTAAGGGAACACAAGACAAACTTGACCTTGCAACGGAATTGACACGCATCTGTTTCCCCTATCTGGGCATGATGTCGCTCACCGCACTGTTCGGCGGTGTGTTGAACAGTTTGAACCGTTTTGGAGCGCCAGCAGCTGCTCCTATATTGCTTAATATCGTAGTGATCTGTTTCACATTAGCGGCATGGTGGTTAGGATTGGGGAACACGCCTGATACAGGTCGTTTCTTGGCGTGGGCGGTGACAATTTCAGGCGTTGTACAATTAATACTATTGTTAGTTTCGGCACGCAGTGCTGGGGCAAAGGTTTTGCCCGGAAAGCCCAAACTGACGGCCAATGTGAAGCGCGTCTTGATACTGTCCGTACCTGGATTAATTTCTGGAGGTATAACGCAAATCAACTTGCTCATTGCTACGATGTTGGCAACGGGTTTTGCAGGTGGTGTGGCATTTTTATATTACGCCGACCGCCTGTTTCAATTGCCACTGGGTTTAATTGGTGTCGCCATTGGTGTTGTTCTGCTGCCAACGTTGTCGCGCAAACTTCGTGCAGGGGATATGCAGGGTGCACGTGACAGTCAAAACCGGGCACTTGAACTTTCTCTTTTTCTGACTCTTCCTGCCACTGCAGCATTGATTCTCATCGGCAAGCCCATTCTGCACACGGTTTTTGAACACGGCGCCTTTACGCGTACCGATACATTCAACGTCGCTCCGGTTTTGGCAGCCTTCGCCGTGGGGTTACCAGCATTTACATTGACGAAAATTTTCCAACCCAGTTTCTTTGCAAGGGAAGATACCAAAACACCGATGTACTTTGCCATCGGTGCCGTCATTGTGAATATTGCTGCAAGTTTCATCCTTTCGAAATACATGGCTTATGTGGGAATTGCCTTGGCAACTTCAGTCGCAGCCTGGGTGAATGCTGCCATGTTGATCATCGCTGCCGTAAGACGTGAACACTATGCGTGGGATGAGCGGTTCAAAACGCGGCTTCCACGCATGTTTGTATCACTGCTCGTCATGACGGCCGTTCTTTACGGATTAGATCTTTGGCTTGCACCAAACTATGCTGAAGCTGCGGGTTTCAGCGCGGCGGCCTGGGGGCTCTTGATTTTGATGGTCGCAGGTGCGGCCAGCTATTTCATAGCAGCCCACCTGACGGGTGCCTTCAGGTTTTCAGATCTCAAATCGTCGTTGCGCAGGTAATTCTTTTCAATTCGTAGTTTCGCGGCTAAGCAGACGCCGCAATCGGCAAAGGCTGTCCAAAGCACTTGCATCAACAACTTAGTCTAGGGTCCACACCATGAGCTTGTCCTTCACCCCCCGCGTTTTCTCCGGCATGCAGCCCACGGGTAATTTGCATCTTGGCAATTATCTCGGTGCTATGTTGAACTGGATAAAGATGCAGGCGACGCATGAAACCATTTATTGCATCGTGGATATGCATGCCATCACCGTTTGGCAAGAACCTAAGGCATTGCGCCAAGCCATTTGTGATGTGACAGCCGCTTATTTGGCCTGCGGTCTTGATCCTGCAAAGTCGATCATCTTCAATCAGTCGCAGGTTGCTGAGCATGCCGAGCTTGCTTGGGTCTTCAATTGCGTGGCGCGTTTGGGCTGGCTCAACCGTATGACCCAGTTCAAGGAAAAGGCTGGCAAAGATAAAGAGAAGGCTTCGGTGGGCTTGTATATTTATCCGAACCTAATGGCTGCGGATATTCTAGCCTACAAGGCCACCCACGTGCCCGTCGGCGAAGATCAAAAGCAGCACCTTGAATTGACTCGCGACATTGCGCAGAAATTCAATGTCGACTTTGCCGAAGCCATTGCAGAGGCAGGTTTTGGCGATGCATTTTTCCCATTGGCTGAACCCGTGATCCAAGGTCCCGCAACGCGTGTGATGTCGCTGCGTGATGGCAACAAGAAAATGTCAAAATCCGATCCGTCAGATCTCTCGCGCATTAACTTGACCGATACGGCTGACGATATCGCCAAGAAAATTCGCAAAGCAAAAACTGACGCAGACGGTTTGCCCTCTCACAACGAAGGCATGAAAGGGCGACCCGAAGTTGAAAATCTGGTTGGCATCTATGCAGCTCTTGCCAGCCAATCGGCTGAAGACGTTTTGCGTCAATATGGCGGCGGGCAGTTTTCAACCTTCAAGAACGCTTTAGCGGAATTGGCCGTGGCCAAACTTGCACCCATGGCTGACGAAATGCGTAAACTCCAATCGGACCAGGGTTACATCGAAAGTGTCCTTGCCGATGGATCGGCCCGCGCCCGCGCCATCGCCCGGCCGATTTTACGTGATGTGAAAAAGCTGGTGGGTTTCATCCAGTCTTGAGGCGCTGCCGTATCTCCTTTAAAATCATTCTAAACTGGCCTATATAGGGCGCAGAGGTTCCCAATGTTTATCCAGACTGAAGCAACACCAAATCCCGCCACGTTGAAGTTTCTTCCGGGGAAACCTGTTTTGCCGGGTTCTACACGGGATTTTCGCAATGCCGAAGACGCCGTTGAATCACCACTTGCACAGCGCCTTTTTGACGTCACCAACGTGTCTGGAGTATTTTTAGGGCATGATTTTGTCACCGTCACCCGTTCGGGTGGTGAATGGCAACAATTGAAGCCTGCCATTCTGGGCGTTATCATGGACCACTATTTGTCAGGTGTTCCTGTCTTGACCGACATGTCCGCACCAGCTGAATCCGATAGCGACAGTGAGTTTTATGATGAAGCCCAGGCACCATTGGTGAAAACCATCAAAGATCTGCTGGACCAGCGCGTGCGCCCGGCCGTGGCACAAGATGGTGGCGACATCACCTTCAAGGGCTTCAAAGATGGCATTGTCTATTTGAACATGAAGGGCTCCTGTGCAGGTTGCCCGTCATCAACTGCCACATTAAAACATGGCGTCGAAAACCTGTTGCGCCATTTCGTGCCCGAAGTGACTGAGGTTCGTCCAGTTTAACCGCTGTCACTGCCCACAGGGTCTTCGCTTGAGGTTATGGGTTTGTTGATGTGAATGCGCACACGCTTAACGCGACGCAAATCTGACTCAACGATTTCAAATTCCAAGCCCGACTCGTGCTTGATCACTTCACCACGCACGGGAACCCGCCCACTCATTTCAAATACAAGGCCACCCAATGTGTCGGCCTCGTCCTCTTGGTCTGCCGGCAGTAAATCGACGCCAAACATTTCATCCAACGTTGAGATCGCTAGACGTGCATCAGCCATCCACGTCGTTTCATTTTGTTTCTTGATCAATACATCATCAGCATCATCATCGTGTTCATCAGATATTTCGCCGACAATCGTTTCAACAATATCTTCAAATGAAACCAAACCATCCGTGCCGCCATATTCATCAACCACCACTGCGAGGTGCACATGCGACGTTTTCATTTTAAAAAGCAGGTCGGAAGCCGGCATCGACAACGGCACATAGAGCACGTCACGAATAATGTTATTGTGGCCTTTGATGGTGCTTGAAAGTTCAGAAGCCGAAAGCGAAATGCCGGCGACGGATTTTGATTTCGATGTGCGTCCTTTGGAATTCATCCAACGCAAAAAGTCTTTCACGTGAATCATGCCCATCACGTCATCAAGCGTATCGCGGTAAACGGGCAGGCGCGAATGGTTGGCCTCTACAAAGCGATCAAGTAAGGCGCGCAATGTTTCATCCTGTTCAATGCCGACGATGTCAGCGCGTGGAACCATCAGATCGCTAACCCGCAAATCCGGGAAGTTCAGAAGATTACCCAGCATTGAGCGCGCATCCGCCGCCATGCCGGGGCCGCCCGTCACTTCGGCGTGGCTTTCAATAACGCTCTCAAGATTTTCGCGCAGATCCTTGCTGCCTGCCAGCCTGTGCCGCAGGCGGTTGAGAAAATTCGGCGCTTTTTTGCTTTCAGTGACTTTGTCGTTGCTCATGTGGTGTAAGGGTCAGCAAGCCCCAAGCCCGCCAGAATCCGTATTTCCTTTGCTTCCATTTCATCAGCTTCCGCGTCATCAGCATGGTCAAAACCCAGGAGATGCAGCGTTCCATGTACCACAAGATGCGTAACATGATCAGCCAATGCTTTGGCCGCCAAGTCGGCCTCTTGAGCCACGGTCTCCCATGCTAGCACAAGATCTCCCAAATGTGCGACCTCGCCTTCGGGCACGGGGATTTTGGGTGAGGGGAAGGACAAAACATTGGTGGCATTGTTTATACTCCGCCATTTAGCGTTAAGAATTTGAATTTCGGCATCGCTAGTCAAAAGCACATCAATACTGCGTTTGTCATCAGGCAATACGGCTGAAATGGCGCGACCAACCAACTCTTCCACATTTGAAAGTGCGCGCCAACGCTCGTCCTCAACGTCGATCGAAATGATCATCTCACAGGTTTGGATTTGCGGGCTTGCTTTTCATAGGCCCCCACAATGCGGCCGACCAAAGCATGCCGTACAATGTCACCAGCCTCAAAGTGAACCTGCGAAATGCCTTTGACACCCTGCAAGATACCCAAAGCGTCCGACAAGCCCGACGTGATATTGTTGGGCAAATCCACCTGTGTCGGGTCACCCGTCACAACCATGCGACTGCCTTCACCGAGTCTGGTCAAAAACATTTTCATTTGCTGTGGCGTGGTGTTTTGCGCCTCATCCAAAATCACAAAGGCATTGGCGAGCGTGCGTCCGCGCATAAAAGCAAGAGGCGCTATTTCAATTTGATTTTCTGCCAAACCCTTTTGCACCAGGCTTTGCGGCATCATATCATAAAGCGCATCATAAAGTGGTCGCAGATAGGGATCGACCTTCTCTTTCATGTCGCCGGGTAAAAAGCCTAAACGCTCGCCCGCTTCAACCGCGGGGCGCGACAACACAATGCGGTCTACTTCACCATTCATCAGGGCTTCAGCGGCGCAAGCCACAGCCAAATAGGTTTTCCCCGTACCTGCAGGGCCAATACCAAATACCAATTCATTGCGGCGAATAGCGTCGATGTAAATCTTCTGATTGGGCGTGCGAGCATTGACAGATTTCCGACGTGTGCGCACAGCACCTTCATGCCCACCATCATCCTTGGCGCGCATCATGCGAATGGCACCATCGACATCCCCACGCGTCACCTCAACACCCCTACTGGCGCGCGTATAGAGTGATAGCAATACTGAACGGGCATCTTCGGCTGATGTTGCGCCACCACGGATCGCAACGCGATTGCCTTTGGGTGTGATGGCGACAGCAAGGCGATGTTCAATCAGCGCCAAATGCTCATCGTGTTCGCCGAACACATGCGGCAGCAGGCGGTTGTCTTCAAACGACAGAGTGAGGGTCTGGTCATCTTGCGGCGGCGAGCTACGCAAGGGATGGGCGGCGATGGCGCTGGTCGGTGGACTCAAAGTGTGTCTGATCTCCTCTGGTTACATATTGGGTCGATGAGCGTGGCGCGTCAAGCCTCATAGGGGGTTGCCCACAGCGCGTGCTGTGAGGCTGTTGGGCTTGACCGAAGTGACCAGGCAGTCGACGATTTTGCCAATATTCCCTTCAGGATAGTCAAAATGAACGCTTTGCAGATAAGGCGAACGCCCAATCACCTGGCCTGCGTTGCGCCCCTGTTTTTCAATCAACACCGAAACTGTGCGACCAATACAGGCGGCATTGAAGTCCGAGAGCTGTTGGTTGAGCAGGGCTTGCAACCGATAGAGCCGGTCAAACTTTTCATCGTCGGGCACCTGGCCCTTGCGGTCGGCAGCGGGAGTGCCGGGACGTTCGGAATATTTGAATGAATAAGCTGAGGCATAGCCAACGGCTTTCACCAAATCGAGGGTCGCTTGAAAGTCAGCTTCCGTTTCACCCGGAAAACCGACAATAAAATCTCCAGAAAGTGAAATATCGGGTCTGGCCTGTCTCACCTTCGCAATCAGGGAGATATAATTCTCCGCCGTATGCCCTCGGTTCATGGCCTTCAACACCTTGTCGCTGCCCGATTGCACGGGCAAATGCAGATAAGGCATGAGCTTGGTATTTGCGGCATGAGCTTCAATCAAATCGTCCGTCATGTCCTTCGGGTGACTGGTGGTGTAGCGAATGCGTTCAATGCCATCAACAGATGACAAGGCTGTGACGAGCTGAGCGAGACTTGAGGTTGCGCCGTCAGCTCCATTGCCACGATAGGCATTCACATTCTGACCAAGCAAGGTGATTTCTTTGACACCGCTTTCCGAAAGTGCGCGTGCTTCCTCAAGCACCTGTTGAACGGGCCTGGAAAATTCAGCACCACGCGTATAGGGCACGACACAGAACGAACAGAACTTGTCGCAACCCTCTTGCACTGTGAGGAAGGCCGCAACGCCATGCTTCAACGCTTTGCGAGCTTGCCCGCCGCCGAGGCCTTCAAACTTGTCGTTGGTTTGAAACTCTGTCTCCACCACCGCACGGCCGGTTTCAGCGCGGGTCTTCAACATGGCGGGCAAACGATGATAGGTCTGCGGCCCAAACACCAAATCAACGATGCTGTTGCGCTTGATGATTTCTGCACCTTCGGCCTGTGCCACACACCCTGCCACGGCAACCAGCATGTCCTTGCCCAGTGCAGCCTGCGCTTCTTTCATTTCCTTTACGCGGCCAAGTTCGGAATAGACCTTGTCTGAAGCTTTTTCGCGGATGTGGCAGGTGTTCAAAACCACGAGGTCAGCCTGTTCCGGCGCGTCGACCTGACGATAGCCCTGTCCTGCCAGCAGCTCCTGCATGCGGGTGGAATCATAGACATTCATCTGACAGCCATAGCTTTTGACAAATGCAGTTTTGGGCGACGTCTCGGTCATGCCTGCCTGCTACTCCAAAACCGCCCGCCCGTGAAGGGTAGAGGCAAGGCTGCGGCGGATTGTGCTTTCTGCTACTTGCGTGGCCCGCTTCCGGTCCAATCCCGTCTCCACATCCAAAGGCGGATGTACGATGATTGACACCTGCAGCGGTCCTGATCGCAACGCCCCCCAAAGATGCGGCACCAGTTCCATATCCGCATACCAAGCAAAGCGTGGGCGGTTGCGCCGTGTCAGCGGTAAATTCCGTTCCCGGCAATAAGCCAAAGTCACGGGTACGATGGCAATGTCAGGTGCCGTGGCTGCAGCAAAGAATGATGACTTGAACGGCAACACGGATGCGCCATCGTGGGATGTTCCCTCAGGAAACAATACAACTCTTTCACCCGCCGCAAGCCGCATACTCAAATCAGTGCTTGATTGCCCGGTGGAATGTCGCCGCTCACGATCCACAAATATCGTGCGCTGGAGTTTCGCCAGCCAGCCGAAAAAAGGCCACGTCGCCACTTCGCGTTTTGCCACGAAGGAAAGCGGTGCCACTGTGCTCAGCACAATGATGTCGATCCATGACACATGGTTCGACACGATCAGGCATTGGCCACCCTCCGGAAGTGCACCTTTTACCTCGACATGAAATCCCATAATGCGGCACATCACTTTGTGATAGTGGTGCGGAATAATCCGCGCCAAGCCGGGCCACACCCAAATCAACATTGCTTGCAGCGGCATCATCGGAAATGTGATGACTGCAAACATCAGAATGCGACTCAAAGCGACGAGGGTGCCACTCACGGTGACAACACCTTCGCCATTGTCACGGCATCTTGGCCATTGGCATAATAATTCTTGCGGCGACCAAAGGTTTCAAATCCGAAATGCTGATAGAGTGAAAGCGCCGCTTTATTGTCGGCAGCAACTTCCAGAAATACTTTAGTCGTCTGCATTGTTTTTAAATGTGTCAACAACCCTGTGATTAAATCGCGTCCAAAATGTTGGCGGCGATAGTTGGGCGACACACAAATTGTATTGATCTCGGCTTCTCCCGCCACCCATTGAAACTGCACAAAGCCGTAAGCAACGCCTGCAAGTTCTACGATCAGCGCTGCAGCTCCCGGCACCGACAGCGTTGACGACAATGACTCCGGCGACCAGCCTTCAACAAAACTCTGCTGGTGAATGTCCACCATAACTTGAAGATCATGCGCTTCAGCCAATCGCACGACTGCACTTGAAGCAGCAACGCTCACGCTCGGTTTGGCATCCGGCGGACGCAGATAAAGCGGCTCCACATTTTCACCCGTGACAGGCAAGCTCGCGGCAAAAGCGGCAAATAATTTTGCATCAGGCCAAACGGTTTCAGCACCTTCAAAGCCTGATCCGATGATGCTGCGGTTTTGTGTTTTCGCAGCCGCTTTAATTTCATCCAAATTGCCAAGCGCTGGACCTTCAGGGCTCGTCCAATAAAACAATCCGGTGCCACCCGCCTTGTGCGCGATTAAGACTTTCTCCGTCGTGTATTGTGCCGTGGCTTTCAAGCTGTTCAACCCGACCAGGGGAATGTCTAAAGCCAGTGCCATGCCCTTGGCAAAACTCAATCCAATCCGAAGCCCTGTAAATGTGCCGGGTCCGTAAGTGACGGCAATGCGCGAAAGCTGAAGTGGTGTGACTTCGGCTGCAACAAACAAGCGCTCCACCATCGGCCCCAAAGCTTCGGCGTGTCCACGTTCCATCTCGGCATAGTCGGATGCCACAACGCTGGCTGACACTTCATCGTAAAGCGCGGCAGAGCAGGCGTTGAAACAGGTGTCGATCACAAGCAGCATGCGGATGCTTAAGCAAGCTTGAGCGTGATGATCAAGACATGACTGCGCCGAACGGAAACCGGTTCATCGGCTTCGATCTCCGACACCCCGGAGATTGGGTTTGCCCGCTCCGCAATCGCAAGCGATTGCTAGGGGGCTCTCCCGCGATTGTAAGCAATCGCCAGGAGGGAACGCGGGGAAACCCTCAGCGTAGTGCGGCTTAGTGTAGAGCCGCTATGTATAGCGTCAGGTTTCCCCACGCTTGAACGGGTTCTTCCTCCAAAACACATCCACGAGACGTTTGACATTTCAGTGTTCCGCAGCGCGCGCAGTGTCGCTCACGAACCTCCAATGTGACCGGCTTTCCCATTGAAGGGAACGCAGCGCATGCTGCTAACCGACCCCGTCTCGCCCGCCCTATCGGCCCAGCCCTGTAAGGGTCGGGGGTGAATCAGCGAACCTTGAAGCTTCCAGCTACGTTTGCCGGTCCCTCCAAACCCATTGCCCACCCCATCGGGTTCACCGTCATGAACCGGACCCCATCCGGGGCGAAGCAGTCCTGATATAGGTGTATGTTCCGTTCCTTGTCAAGGATTATTTTCAGTAACGGACGTTTTTACGTAGCTCGCAAGTGACCTCATCCGTCTCGCGCTTTCGCGCGATCCACCTTCCCCAAAGGGGAAGGGACGCGTGTGAAGAGGTCGCTTCTCCCCCGGAGAAGCTGGATCGCAAGCTTTAGCTTGCGAGACGGATGAGGTCACTTTGTGTTAAAGTATGATGGCACTAGCGGACAGCTGCGGAACAAATCTGGCGATGATAAGCTTGCATTTCCTTCATTCCAAATCACTTGCTCCGCTTTGCTCTATGCGCGTTTGAAATGACGTGGGTTGGGGTGTACATCTTAGAATACCGCGAGAGGAGAAGGTCGAAATGAGCGAAGCGATTATTCGTATTGTGAACGATGACAGTTCAATTCTGTAAGAATCCGCCACACGATTCAAAAAGACATGGAAAACCGGCAAGTCAGGCCCTGCTGTTTTCACTTTCAGTTCACCCGCACAGCTTTTTTCCGTGATCAGTCCCAAGCGCTGGCAATTGATTGAACGCCTGCAACATTTGGGCCCAAGCACCGTGCGTGGACTGGCTCGCGCCTTGGACCGAGATGTGAAGCGCGTGCATGACGACGTGATGGCAATGATGCAGTGGGGATTAGTGGAACGCAACGACGAAGGATTGGTTCACGTGCCTTTCAGTGTCATTCACGCGGCGTTTGATTTAAAGGCGGTGGCGTGAAGAAAATGGTTCCATGAAAAGGGAAGCGTTCCCTTTGCCCTCGAGTGCGCCACTCAAGCCGCCTTCAACGCCTTCACATGGCTCACATCCACTTCGCGTTCCGCGTGCCAAGCGTCGTAGGCGGCTTGCATGTGAAGCCATGTACCGACGCCTCCGCCAAACATTTTGCCAATCAGGGCGGCGACATTTGGAGAGAGTGGTTTGCGCTCGGCCAAGATATCGTAAAGGTGCTGACGTGAAATGCCGAGTCCCTCAGCAATTTCAGCCTTGGGCTTTTTAATGTCGTCTAGAATATCAGCGAGAATAGCGCCCGGATGAGAGGGGCACCGATTTGGATTACGAACGGCTTTGTAAGTAGGCATTTGAATGTCCTCTAATGATACTGCTCAAGGTCAACCTGAAAGGCGTGGCCTTCAGAAAATTCGAATGTGATACACCACGGACCATTGATGTGAACTGTATAACGTGTCGGCTTGAAGCCTTTCAGCGCATGAAAATCATAGCCCTGAATGGCAAGACCTTCGATTGAAGTTGCCATGTCCAACGTGTCTAGTCGCAACAAAATTCTTTTCTGCAGGCGAACGTCGACTTTTGATTTGCCTGTTGCAAATAAATTCGCGAGCTCTTTGCTTCGAAAAGACTTGATCACAAATTTGACTGTAAGCTATTCGCTTTCATCTGTCAACACTTTGCTTACAATCGCCCTTCGGCATTCATTCGAAACGGCTTTCTGGATTTTGAATTCAAATGAAGCCTGAGATTCAACTCCCTCATTTCGGATGAATAACACCCTTCTTCAACACAATGTTCCCATACAGCCGCCGCTCTGTCGTGGCGATCAGCGCGTAAGCGCCTTTGACCTTGTTGTAAAAATCCGCTCCCACCAGCACATGCACCTTCTGCTTGGGTTCATGCTTGGCAACGATAGCGTCGAATTCTTTGAAGATGGGTTCGATGCGCTTGGGGTCCAGATGTGCTGCGGGCCGCCAAGCAGCTTCGGGCACCATTTCATCAAGGGGCATGACGGAGAGAATCGCATCCATAATTTCGGTGACGCCCAAGCCATCCATGCGGATCAATCGTTTGGCATCGGTGTCGGCAGGGTAGTTGCCGTCGACGATGGCGATGTCGTCGCCGTGGCCCATGGCCCTGAGAACTTTCAGCAGTTCTGGTCCTAAAATGGGGTTGATGCCCTTCAACATTATTCTTCCTCCTTCAACAACACATCGCGGTCCACCATGAAATTGGCAAACAGCGGCAGACTGGCAGCACCAAGGGCGCGTGCCTGAATTCCAATTGTTCCCTCTGAAATGGCAAAGGAGTTGATCCCGTCCGTATTCACACGCGCCATATTTGTGCGAACGGCGGCCACAAGTTGCGCGCGCACATGGGGCGGCATGGCGCCGTCGATGATGATGGCGGCGGGATCGTTGACGGCAGCAATGGCAGCGGAGGCTTGGGCAATGCCACGCGCTGCCGTTTCAACCCAGCGATCAAGTGCTGAGCCAATGCGCGACCAATCATCGTCATTCTTCCACAGCATTCCAGCATCGCGGCCTTCGTCGCGCAATTGGCGCTCAAGCAAATAAAGCGATGCGGATCGGATCAGCTGTTCAGTACCACCCGAAGCACGTTGCACCGGAATAGAGCCAAAAGCGCCGGCATTGCCTTTGGGCCCATTGAAGACATGGCCATTGGTGACAACGCCACCGCCGATAAAATAGCCGACATAGAAATAGGCAAAGTCTCGAAACTGGCGTCCGCGCCCCAGTAAAAGCTCAGCCGCACAAGCAGCCGTTGCGTCGTTACAGGGAAGCACCGGCCAAGGGCACATCGCTGCCAACTCAGCATTAAGATCAAAGCGCTTCCAAGCCTCCATCACCTGGGGGGAGGCACCTGCTTCTTCTTCCCATTTCCAAATATCAAAAGGTGCCGCAACTCCCATGCCGGAAATGCGCTGGCGCTGTTGCGCCGTGAGATCAGCCGTCAATTCCTCAATGCCAAGCTTGGCAAAGCGCATGAACTCTTCAGGTGTCGGAAAGTGATAGGGGTGGTGAACGGATTTCCGGGCGATGCCGTCAAGCCCCACCAAAACCAAGTCCCCGGATCGCCGCCCCACTTTGAGGCCAATAGCAAAAGTACCCTCCGGTGACAGGGAAAACGGCTGCAACGGTTGCCCGACTTTGCCCTTTTGTACCGTACCCTTGACCAGCAACCCCTCGTTTTCAAGTTGGCGAACGATGACAGATACAGTTTGCGGCGACAGCCCCGTCAAGCGGGCGATTTCAGCCTTGGGCAAACTGCCATGGGTACGCACCAACGACATGACCAACCGCTCGTTGTAGAGGCGTACACCCGTCTGCGACGATCCCCGCATGCCGCTTTGCGGGCGGTCCAAACGATCTTCGTCTTTGACGGGCGTCATCATGGCGCTCAAGTTTTCCCCTTTGGTCAATTCTTAAGCTGCGATGCAAAATTCGAACTGTCAATTAATAAATCATGCCGATTTACTTATTGACTCTTCCTCGCATTTTGTTTCATCATCAAACCAGTGTCCGGGTCCATTCGGGAGTTTGTGGCGCTTTAATTGTTTACGTAACCCGGCTGTTGCCGGGATTATCCATGGGAGGAATTTACGTGAAAGCTCTTTTGAAAACTGCACTTATCGGTGTTGGCATGTTCGCATTGGCCTCAACAGCTCAGGCTGCTGGCGGCGTTTGCTTGATCACCAAGAACAACACCAACCCCTTCTTCGTCAAGATGAAGGAAGGCGCTGAAGCCAAGGCTAAAGAACTCGGCGTTGAATTCGCTGCTTCAGCTGGCAAAGTGGACGGCGATGCCGCTCCGCAAATCGAAGCCATTGAAAACTGCGTTGCCGCTGGCCACAAGGGCATCCTGATCACCGCGTCGAACGACTCGGTTATTCCTGCTCTGAAAGCCGCTCGCGCTGCTGGTTTGCTGGTGATCGCCCTCGACACGCCAATTGGCGATGCTGATGCTGCTGACACAACCTTCGCAACCGACAACTTTGAAGCTGGTCTTCTGATCGGCAAGTGGGCTGCTGCAACACTGGGTCCAGACGGCGTAAAGAATGCCAAGATCGGCATGCTCGACATCAACAAGGACAACATCTCGGTTGACGTTGCCCGTGACACCGGATTCCTCAAGGGCTTCGGCATCGAAGTTCCTGACCTCAAGGTTATGGGTTCAGAAACCGACACCCGCGTGATCGGCCATGAATCTTCGGGTGCAAACCCAGAAGGTGGTTTGAAGTCTGCAGAAAACCTGTTGGCCAAGAACCCAGACATGAACGTGATCTACACGATCAACGAACCAGCTGCTGAAGGTGCCTATCAAGGCATGAAAGCCGCCGGCAAGGAAAAGCAAGCCATCATCGTTTCAGTAGACGGTGGCTGCCCAGGCGTGAAGTCGGTCACCGATGGCATCATCGGTGCAACCTCCATGCAGTTCCCATTGTTGATGGCATCGAAGGGCGTAGAAGCCGTAGCTGCTTTCGCAAAAGATGGCACCAAGCCAGCGAACTCGGAAGGCCTGAACTACTTCAACACCGGCGTTCAGCTGATCACCGACAAGCCAGTTGAAGGCGTTCCTTCAATCACCTCGGCTGAAGGTGCAAAGATCTGCTGGGGCTAATATTTACGCTCTCAGAATTTCTGAGTTGAAATAAGTGAAGGGCGGCTGTTATGGTCGCCCTTTATACTAAGTAAGAGGCGGAATAACCGCTACGTCGTCTAGGGCAAAGGGACGGGACATGAGCGATCAAGGATCAGCCACAAAAGTCATTTCAGACTTTGAAGCCACATTGAACAAGGCCGACACCAAGGTCGCCGAATTTGAAACCCGTGCTGAAACCCTGCTGGATAAGGTGCGGGGCTTCCTGCAGAATTATAACACCGCCATTCCGGTTTTTGTTTTGCTGCTCTCAATTGTCATTTTCGGGTTCACCTCGGGTGGGCGCTTCTTCACCGCGAACAATCTCTCGATTGTGTTTCAGCAGGTGACCGTGATCGGCATCATCGCCATCGCACAGACCATTGTCATTCTCACTGCTGGTATTGATTTGTCGATTGGCGCCATCATGGTGCTGTCTTCAATTGTGATGGGCAAACTCGCCGTGCACACGGGGCTGCCAGTTCCAGTTGCAATTTTAGCTGGCGGTTTTGCGGGTGCAGCCATGGGTTATCTCAATGGTATTTTTGTCACCAGACTGCGATTGCCGCCATTTATCGTGACGCTTGGCACGCTCTACATTTTCTCGGCGTTGAAGATTTGGTACTCTAAGTCTGAATCCATCCGTGCCGTTGATACGGAAAAGATTGCACCGAACTTAATCGTGATGGGTTGGGACGTCTTCAAAGTCGTCGACAAAGAAAGCATGTTTGCAGGTGCCACGCTGAAAGTGGGCGGCGTCTGCTTCCTGCTCTTGGCCGCGTTGATCTGGTATCTGTTGAATCGCACCGCTTGGGGCCGTCACGTTTACGCCGTGGGTGACAATACGGAATCCGCCTTGCTCGCCGGTGTCCAAACGGATCGCATGTTGCGCTCGGTTTATACCGTGGCAGGTGTGATCGCAGCATTCGGTGCTCTCACGTTGATTGGCCGCGTCGGCGGAACGGTCACACCCCTCGCAGGCGAAACGGCAAACCTCGATAGTATCACCGCCGTGGTGATCGGCGGCACGTCATTGTTCGGAGGGCGAGGGTCCATTGTGGGCTCCGTACTGGGCGCGCTCATCGTGGGCGTGTTCCGAAATGGCTTGTCGCTCTCGGGCGTTGATGTGTTGTGGCAGGATTTTACGGTGGGCTTCCTCATCATTGCCGCCGTTGCATTGGACCAGTGGATTAGAAAGGCTTCGGCATAATCATGGCAAAGAAAACCGTCAAAAAAGCCGCCAAGAAAATCGCTGCAAAAGCTGTGAAAAAACCAGCGGCCCGCAGCACCATGGTTACGGCCAAAGCGCCTGTTGCATCCGTCGCAAAAGCAGAGCCATTGCTCACCACGCGCAATCTGGTGAAACGCTATGGCCGCGTCACTGCCCTCGACCACGCCAACTTCGATCTCTACAAAAATGAGATTCTGGCGGTGATCGGCGATAACGGCGCAGGCAAATCCACATTGATCAAAGCCATCTGCGGTGCCGTAACGCCAGACGAAGGCGAGATCAAAATGAACGGCGAAGTGCTGCACTTTCGTTCACCGCTTGACGCCCGCAAGGCTGGTATTGAAACCGTGTATCAAAACTTGGCGCTGTCACCGGCACTTTCGATCTCCGACAACATGTTCATGGGCCGCGAAATTCGTGATCCTGGATTTATGGGCCAATGGTTCAAATTGCTTGATCGTAAAGCGATGGAAAAATTTGCGCGGGATAAATTGTCTGAACTGGGTTTGATGACCATTCAGAACATTTCGCAACCTGTGGAAACTCTCTCTGGCGGTCAACGCCAAGGTGTTGCTGTGGCCCGTGCCGCAGCCTTTGGTTCGAAGATTGTTATTCTCGACGAACCGACTGCAGCTTTGGGCGTGAAAGAATCGCGCCGCGTGTTGGAACTGATCCTTGATGTGAAAAAGCGTGGTCTTCCCATCGTGCTGATTTCCCACAACATGCCCCACGTGTTTGAAGTGGCGGATCGTATTCACATCCACCGCTTGGGTCGGCGTCTTTGCACCATCAGCCCGAAGGACTTCACCATGTCCGACGCTGTTGCCTTCATGACGGGTGCCAAAGCCCCACCACCGGAGTTGGTGGGCTGAGTGTGAATTCATCTGACCTTGCGGATGATCTGATCAACAAAGCAGGTTCTTCCAAGCGTTATATCATTGGACTTGCGGGGGCACCGGGCTCTGGCAAGTCGACGCTCGCGGAGAAGCTGCTTCAAGCACTCATCGCCAAAGGCGAGAGCGCTGTTGTCGTCCCCATGGATGGCTATCACTTTGACGATATTGTGTTGAATGCCAGAGGCCAACGGGCGCGAAAAGGTGCACACTTCACTTTTGATGCCACGGGCTTTGTACACCTCATCAAACGCATCAAAGCCTGCGAACCCGACATTGCCATTCCTGTCTTTGATCGCAGCATGGAATTGTCACGTGCAGCTGCAGATGTGATTGACGCATCAACGCGCTTCATCATCGTTGAGGGTTTATATGTGCTGTTGAAGCGTGAGCCTTGGTCTGCGCTCAAGCCGCTCTTCGATATTTCAATTTATCTGGACGAGCCCAAAGCGGAAATTGAACGCCGCCTCACCCAGCGCATTCTCGCCCATGGTCATGATGAAGCTTATGCGCGGAACTGGATTGCTTCGAATGACATGCTGAATGCAGATGAAGTCATCGACAACAGTATGGTGGCCGATATCACAGTGTCATCAAGTCTTTAAAACGCACGGAATAAGCGCGGCCAAACCCGGCGATGATATGGGCCTGTTCAGCGTCCAGACACCAGAAATTGAAATCGCCAAAGCCTGCGTAAAGCTCGGCATAGGGATGCCGCAACAGAAACGCTGCACGTGCATGTTCATCTTCAATGGGTCGGAACCTGCCTGAAAGTGTGACCCGCAACGTCAACATCGGGTCGCCCTCGCAGGCAATGGGGGCGTGTAACATCAGGCTGCCCTGCGGGTTGGCCTTCAGGCATTTGGTGTGGTGGGAAAGATCAGACACCAACAGTACGGGCCGCAATGAGGCGTCCACAGCGACATTCACCAAGGTGACAAAAGGTATGCCATCAACCACATCAACGACCGACAAGGACCCCGTTCCGCCATCCCGCAGCAGGGCCGCAACAGCGCGAATGGCGTCGTGTTTGGGTGTATCAACCATCGGCTCTCGCAATCCCCGAAAAAAGTTCCTATAGTCCTTGCCACAATTTGTTCCAGTTTTATACCTACGACGGCGAAAGGACACACAACAGGAATGAACAAGAAGATGCCAACAATCGCACTTGTCGACGATGACCGCAACATTCTCACCTCTGTGGGCATGACCATGGAAGCTGAGGGTTACACGGTTCAAAAGTACAATGACGGTGCTGCAGCCCTGCAAGGCCTGCAAGACAATCCGCCCGATATGGCCATTTTCGATATCAAAATGCCACGTATGGACGGCATGGAACTTTTGCGTCGCATTCGCCAGAAAACTGATTTGCCTGTCATCTTCTTGACCTCCAAGGACGATGAGATTGACGAACTTTTCGGTCTCAAAATGGGTGCCGATGATTTTATCAAGAAGCCATTTTCGCAACGCTTGTTGGTCGAACGCGTCAAAGCTGTATTACGACGCGCTGCCGCCCGTGACTCAACCACCACCCCCCAAGAAACCGCCAAAGTGATTGAACGCGGCAAGCTTTCCATGGATACGGACCGCCATTCCTGCACCTGGGAAGGCAAGCCCGTGGTTTTGACCGTCACGGAATTTCTGATTTTGCAATCCCTGGCCCAACGCCCTGGCATTGTAAAAAGCCGCGATGCCCTGATGGACGCCGCCTATGATGACCAAGTCTATGTTGACGACCGCACCATCGACAGCCACATCAAGCGCCTGCGGAAGAAGTTCAATCAAGTCGATGTGGCTTTTGACGGTATCGAAACGCTCTATGGCGTTGGATATCGCTTCAAGGAACAATGATCTTGCGGTGCCGCCATTTGCGCGGCACCCTAGGCCCTGATGTTAGACAACACCAAACCACAGGAAGCAATTGAACGCACAGACGGTGATGACACCTCTGAGCTGCAGGACAGTCTTGCCAAAACCACAGGCCCCAAACGCGGGTTCTGGACACGTTTTGCGCCGGGCAGTCTGACTGCGCGCATCTTCCTGATCAATCTGTTGGGTCTGGTCATTCTGGCGCTTGGCATTCTCTACTTCAATCAATTCAGAGAAAGCCTGATCAACGCGCGCGCACAATCCTTGCGCACACAGGCTCAAATTATCGCGGCTGCCATTGCAGGCTCGGCAACGGCTGATACAGGCGCCATCGCCATTGATCCCAATTCACTGGATGAAGGACCAGACACAGCGCCCGATGCTGATCAACCCGATGGTTTGGATTTTCCCATTAATCCGGAAACAGCAGGCCCGGTCTTGCGCAGGTTGTTGGCAAACACTGGCAACCGCGCCCAGATCATTGATGCCGACGGCAATCTCGTTGTCGACAGTCGCTTTATCTATGGTGGCGATATTATTGAAACCGTCGACAACAATAAGCGCGAAGAAAATGTGCCGCTGTTGGAGCGGCAATGGAACCGCTTTCTTACTTATTTCTTCGGCTATGATTATCCCGTCAGACGCGAATATGGCTTGGACAATAACAAGGCCAACCCAGAAGTAGCCGCTGCATTGAACGGTGCCAGTGTCAGCCAAGTGAAGCTGGATGAAAATCGTGAAATCATTGTTGTCGTGTCTGTCCCCGTACAGCGTTATCGCGCCGTGCTGGGCGCATTGGTTTTAACCAACCAAGGCGGCGAAATTGACGACGTATTGCGGGCCGAACGCTTGGTGGTAGTCTACACTTTTGGTTTGGCGTCATTGGTCACGTTGCTTCTGTCAACGCTTTTGGCCGGTACGATCGCAAGCCCCATCCGCAGACTGTCAGCCGCGGCTCAACAGGTGCGGCGCGGCATTTCAAAGCGCGTAGAAATTCCTGACTTCACCACACGTAAAGACGAGATCGGCCATCTTTCGGGTTCATTGCGCGATATGACGGGTGCGCTTTACAATCGCATGGACGCTATCGAAGCATTTGCGGCTGACGTTGCCCATGAATTGAAAAACCCACTGACATCATTGCGCAGTGCGGTTGAAACGTTGCAGCTTGTCAAAAAAGACGAACAGCGCAATCGCCTGATTGAAATTGTAAAGCAAGACGTAAAGCGCATGGACCGCTTGATTACCGACATCTCAGATGCGTCACGGCTTGATGCCGAATTGGCGCGCACGGAGGCGAGCCCGACAGATCTTGCGAAACTCTTGAGCGCGATCACATCGATGTCAAACGAAGTGTCAAAGTCGAACACGGCTGATGTGGTGTTCAACCAACAAACACCTGCACCGGGAATTAACACCGAGACGGCCTATGCAATTGCGGGTCAAGAATCGCGGATCAGCCAAGTGTTCCGAAATCTAATCGACAATGCGCGCTCTTTTACTGCTCCCGGCAGCAAGGTGAATGTGAAGCTGCGCCGCGCTGGTAATGTGATTGAAGCAAGGGTTGAAGATCAGGGGCCTGGTATTCGTCCTGAAAATCTTGAGCGCGTGTTCGAACGTTTCTATACTGACAGACCCGAGCAGAGCTTTGGCAACAATTCAGGTTTGGGTCTGGCTATCTCACGGCAAATTGTTGAAGCTCATCGGGGGCGTATCTGGGCGGAAAACCGCTTGGGCCGCGCCGCCGCTGACGGTGAGCGACCCATTCTGGGCGCACGCTTCATTGTGCAATTGCCTGCCCTCGAAGCTGCCGATGATTCGGTCCGTCGTCCATGACGTTTGTTGAAAAACACTTGGTTCACGCCACCACCATCAGCCTCAATGGCAGCGCTGTGATGATCCGTGGAGAAAGTGGTGCTGGCAAATCCGACATCGCGTTGCAGCTTCTGGAAAGTAGCGGCAACGGCTTGGTGGGAATGATCATTCATGCGCATTTGATTGCCGACGATCAGACGCAACTCGAGCGGCGTGGTGATAAGATCTATGCCTCTGCACCCGCAACCATCCGAGGCCTCATCGAAGTGCGGGGCCAAGGAATTTTACCGGTCGCCACGGTTGATAACGTCGTTCTGGCGCTGGTTGTCGATCTCAAACCCGAACATGACATCGAGCGGTTGCCGGGGGAGGACACGCTTTCAACCGAATTGCTGGGGCTGCCTATTGCCCGTGTCAGCATTGACCCCTCAAAACCCTCGGCCGCGGCCCGCGTCCGGGTGGCTTGGGGGCGTCTCCAAAAGTTGTAAGGGCGACGCTTGCTCCCCCGTGCTGGGCAGCGTAAACACCTCCACCGGCGTTAATTCGGCTGGTGCAATTGAGGGGCGAAACATGGCCGTGCAAGAAATGGCAGTGCAAGTGTTGGCATTGAAAGTGCGTTTGGTATGATTGGATTGGTGATTGTCACCCACGGCCGTCTGGCAGAAGAATTTATTCATGCTCTTGAGCATGTGGTGGGAAAACAAAATCATATCGAAGCCATTTGTATTGGTCCCGATGATCGCATGGACCAACGCCGCAATGATATTGCCGCAGCTGTGACGAAAGTTGAGCAGGGCCACGGCGTCATTATTTTGACCGATATGTTTGGCGGCACGCCCTCAAATCTTGCAATCTCACTTTTGCAAGAGGGCAAGATTGAAGTGGTGGCTGGTTTGAATTTACCCATGCTGGTCAAACTTGCGCGCATTCGCATCGATTGCAATTTGCACAAAGCCACCGCCGCTGCCCAAGATGCTGGTCGAAAATACATCAACATTGCAAGTCAGGTGCTAGGCGACTGACATGACGACCTTGGCGCGCGAAATGAACATCACAAATCAACGTGGGCTGCATGCCCGAGCCTCGGCGAAATTTGTAAAATGTGCCGAAGCCTTCAATGCCAACATTACCGTCAGCAAAGATGGCCAAAGCGTTCCCGGCACCTCCATTATGGGGTTGATGATGCTGGCAGCTTCTATCGGAACCTCAATCACCGTTGAAATTTCAGGACCCGAAGCCGCCGTCGCCATGACGGCGCTGGAAGATCTGGTCACGCGCAAGTTCGACGAAGACTGAAACCATAATCCTCCCAATGACGTATTGCAGCCAAGCACTTCTGTCTTATAGTGCGGTCAAGTATGGCTCAAAATAGCCATGCAACAATAACTTGGGAGGTTACCAATGCATCGTCGGAAATTCTTCAAGAACGCAGGCATCGCAACAGCGGGTGCAGCAGCAGCCGTGGCGTCGCCCGCCATTGCGCAATCCATGCCGGAACTCAAATGGCGCATGACCTCGAGCTTTCCAAAAGCTCTTGATACGATTTATGGCGCTGCTGAAACCTTCTCAAAGTTCGTGGCGGAAGCCACCGACAATAAATTCCAAATCCAGGTTTTCGCTGCCAATGAAATTGTGCCGGGCCTTGAAGCGGCCAACGCCACGGGCGCTGGCACCGTCGAAATGTGCCACACGGCGTCCTATTATTATTGGGGCAAAGACCCGACCTTTGCTTTCGCAACGGCAGTTCCCTTCGGTTTGAACTCACGCCAGCAAAACGCCTGGATGTATCATGGCGGCGGCATGGACCTGATGAACGAGTTCTATGCTGGGCATAACCTCATCGCTTTCCCCTGCGGCAACACGGGTGCTCAAATGGGGGGATGGTTCCGCAAGGAGATCAAATCAGTTGCTGATTTGCAGGGCGTCAAAATGCGCATCGGCGGCTTTGGCGGCAAGGTTATATCCAAGGTTGGCGTGGTGCCCCAGCAAATTGCCGGGGGTGAAATTTATCAGGCCTTGGAAAAAGGCACCATTGATGCCGCCGAATGGGTTGGCCCCTATGATGATGAAAAGCTCGGCTTCTACAAAGTTGCACCCTACTACTACTATCCCGGTTGGTGGGAAGGTGGTGCGCTGCTGCACACCATGATCAACACCGCAAAATGGGCTGAGTTGCCACCAGCCTATCAAGCCATCGTCAAGGTGGCCTGTGCTGCAGCGAACTCTGACATGCAAGCGAAGTATGATGCTCGCAACCCAGGTGCTTTGAAAAAACTCGCTGCTGCGGGAGCAAATTTCGCGCCTTATCCACAAGACGTCATGGAAGCCTGCTTCAATGCCGCCAAGGAAACCTACGCGGAAATCAGCGGCACCAATGCAGCCTTCAAAAAAGTGCATGATGCCATGATGGCCTTCCGCTCTGACGCTTATCTCTGGGCGCAGTTCTCGGAATATCAGTTTGATACCTTCATGATGAACCAGCAGCGCAAGAAGTTGCTCTGATTAGCTTTACATCGAATGGAAAGGCTCGGATTTTTCCGGGCCTTTTTTATTGGATCGCACGGATGTGTGAACCGAATGCCGTCTCGTCGAGAGGATGGAATCTGTGATATAAACCGCGTCCTGTACAGCTCGTGAAAGGAGTAGAAACGATGGCCAAAAACACTCTTTGCCTTTGGTATGATGGCACCGCCGAAGAGGCCGCAAGGTTTTACGCGGCAACGTTTCCAAACAGCAGTGTGGGCGAAAGCTTCCTCGCACCGTCAGATTTTCCGTCCGGCAAAAAAGGCGATGTGCTGACCGTCATGTTCACTGTTGTCGGCATACCATGCATAGGCCTCAATGGTGGTCCTGCTTTCAAGCACAACGAAGCGTTCTCTTTCCAGATCGCAACAGACACGCAAGAAGAAACGGATCGCTACTGGAATGCCATCGTCAACAATGGCGGAACCGAAAGTGCATGTGGGTGGTGCAAGGACAAATGGGGCGTATCATGGCAAATCACACCAACGGTGTTGACCGACGCCCTGGCAGTTGGCGGCGAGGTTGCAAAGCGCGCCTTTGAAGCGATGATGACGATGGGAAAGATTGATATTGCAGTCATCAAAGCCGCAATCCAAAGCGTCGGCTAAGGGACGTGGAGATTTTTGCCTCCACTATTCAATCTTCGGCGCTGTATTCAGACCCATGTCCGGTGCGCTCAAGGGATCGAGTCCGTCTGAACCACCACCCGGTACGATGATTTCCATATTGGGATCGACAACTATTTCAGCGTCGAGGAAATAGGTGACGAGTTCTGGAAATGCGATGAGAATGGCAACCATGATAAGTTGCAAAACCACCCAGGGAATAGCACCCCAATAAATGTCGCTGCTCTTGATCGACGGCGGCGCAATGCCACGCAAATAGAACAGGGCAAAGCCGAAGGGCGGATGCATGAAACTGGTTTGAATATTTGCCCCCAGCAAGACGCCAAACCATACGAGGTTGATGCCAAGCAATTCAGCAGCGGGTGCAAGCAGCGGAACAATGATGAAGGCGATTTCGAAAAAGTCGAGAAAGAAGGCGATGACGAAAACAAACAGATTAACGACGATGAGAAAGCCAATCTGACCGCCGGGTAATGCGACCAGAAAACTCTCAATCCATTCCTTTCCACCCACCCCTTGAAACACCAAGCTGAACACGCGTGAACCAATCAGGATCATGACCACCATGGCGGTAATGCGCATGGTCATGCCCATGCCTTGCCAGGTTAAGGCCCATGTCAGTTTTCCATTGAGCCACGCGAGGAGGAACGCGCCCAGCACGCCCATGGCACCCGCTTGTGTTGCCGAAGCGACGCCAGCAAAAATCGTACCCAGCACAATAAAGATCAAAGCAAGTGATGGCACCATGCCGCGCAATACAACGCTTGGCCAGCGGCCATCCGCGTAAGGTGCGAGCTTCGGGTGGAAGTGCCGGAATATGATCTGGCTTCCACAGTGACAAAATGAAAACCCAACCCATGAACAGCAGCACCTGCACAACCGATGCGCCCATGGCACCCTTGTACATTTCACCAACAGGTTGACCCAATTGATCGGCAAGAACGACGAGAACGAGGGATGGCGGAATAAGCTGTGTGATGGTGCCTGACGCTGCAATCACACCGGTGGCATGGCGCACGTTATATCCATAGCGCATCATGATGGGCAGTGAGATGAGCCCCATCGCAATAACCGAAGCGGCTACCGTGCCCGTGATTGCCCCCAAAACTGCGCCCACGAGAATGACGGCGTATGACAATCCACCCCTTACGCCGCCGAACAATTGTCCAAAACCTTCGAGCAAGTCTTCCGCCAAGCCACATCGCTCAAGCAGTGCGCCCATCAGCGTGAAAAACGGAATGGCCAGCAGCAAGTCGTTCTTGAAAACATATTCGAATTGGAACACCAGGTTTCGAATGAAGTCGGGTGGAATGAGTCCAAGCTCAATGCCGATGACACCAAAGAACAAGCCGACCGCCGCCAGTGAGAACGCAGCGGGATAACCATAGAGCATAAACAGAATGAGCCCCAAAAACATGAGCGGGGCCATGTTGTGAGTGACAAAATCAATCATTGAATGGGTTTCTCGTAGGCGTGTTCACGCTTGTAATCGCTGGTCATGGCGGCGATGCATTTGATGAGTTCGGAAATGCCCTGCAATAGCAGCAAGCCAAATCCAAAAGGCACGAAAAGCTTTAATGGCCAGCGCGGCATGCCGCCCGCATCCTGTGACAATTCATTGTCTGTCCACGTCTGCAGAAACCAGGGCCAACTGATATAAATCATAAGAATGCAGAAAGGCATGAGGAACAATAAAATGCCTGAGAGGTCAATCCAAAGCCGCGCCCGATCACTGACGGACGTATAGGCAAGATCAACACGCACATGCTCATTCACTTTAAGCGTCCATGCCGCGCCGAGCATGACCATGCCCGCAAACATTGTCAGTTGCAGGTCACGCAACGTGTTGGAGTTGGATTTGTAAAGCTCGTAAATCCACGTGAAACTGTTACCCGCCGTTCCACCGCTTCCGGCCAACCACAAAAGCCCGGTGGTGCCGTAGCCAAGAAAGGCGTTTGCGGCACTCACAAAGGTCGCAAGCAAAACCAACCAAGTAGCCACATAGCCAAACCAACGGCTAACACTGTCAATGCCGCGACTGAACGCCAGCAATGCTTTCAAATTAATTCCTCCCGACAGCTTAGGAACCTGTTGACCGGCGCTTGTGTCTGCTGAGACAATAGCCAGAAAGCAGTTCGCCGCAACAGAGAATTAACAACAATGTCGTCTTCAGGACCTACCCCTGTTTATCTCGCACCCCTCCCCGATGGTCGCCAGTCAGTTACTGCGGCTGGTGTTCAACGCGGGCTGTGCCGTTTATTGAAAGCCCATGGCTTCGCGGTGTTGACGGAATTCACTTTGGCCACAGGCAGACGGGCTGACGTTGCTGCTGTGAAAACCGATGGCAGCATTTGGATTGTGGAGATCAAGTCTTCGCCGGAGGATTTCTATGTTGATACTAAATGGCCCGAGTATCGCGACTACTGTGACCAGTTGTTTTTTGCAGCACCGCCAACGCTGGATCACGCGATTCTGCCAAGTGACGCTGGGCTGATTGTGGCCGATGCTTATGGCGCTGAAATCTTAAGGCCAGCCCCATCGCACCCCCTGGTCGCGGCGCGGCGCAAGGCTTTGACATTGTCATTTGCCCGGGTAGCAGCCCAAAGGCTGCATGGTCTGTGGGACCCGTGATTACTTCGGCGCGCGTTTGGCTAAAATGCGTTGCAGCGTGCGGCGGTGCATATTGAGGCGGCGTGCGGTTTCAGAGACGTTGCGATTGCAGAGCTCAAACACCCGCTGAATGTGCTCCCAGCGCACACGGTCAGCCGACATGGGGTTTTCTGGCAAAGCGTTGCGGGCCTCTGGCGTTTCCGCCATAAGCGCACCATAGACAGCATCAGCGTCAGCTGGCTTGGCAAGATAATCAATGGCACCAAGTTTCACGGCGGTAACGGCTGTGGCAATATTGCCATAGCCCGTGAGGACCACAACGCGCGCTTCTGGTCGTGCGGCATGCAAAGCTTCAATCACGTCCAAGCCATTGCCATCACCTAAGCGCAGATCCACCACGGCAAAGGCTGGGGCTTGTGTTCGCACATGGGCAATGCCTTCAGCCACGGTGTCGGCCATCCGCACGACAAAGCCGCGGGCTTCCATGGCCCGGGCCAGCCTGGTCAAGAACGGCTTATCATCGTCGACCAGTAAAAGTGATTTTTCGAGTGGTTGCAGCATGGGTTTTTCAATCATGTTTACGTCATTGCCGCTGGGGCGGTTTGGGGTCAAGCGCTTTTGACGCACCACTGCCAATGTCTATGTGCTGGCGTTGCCACTGCAACTTCACATCGGCCCCGTGATCTGGCGGTTTGCGATTGGCCATGACGACCATCGCACCTGATCGTTCCAGCAGTGTCTTGGCGATGAAAAGTCCAAGCCCCATTCCCTCATGTCCCCGTTGTTCCTCGGGTTCTGGCGAACCATCATAACCCGGTCTGGTGGTCACAAAAGGATCGCCCAAACGATCAAATATATATTGGTCAAAGCCAGGGCCATCATCTACGACGCGTAAGATAAATCCTGTTGCGGTCCAACTGGCGTTGACCTTTACGTTGCTCTCCGCAAAATCAATGGCGTTCTCCAAAATGTTAGAGAGTCCGTAAGACAGTCCGGGATTGCGCATTAACACGGGCTCAGGTGTTTCAGCGCCAACAGCTTCGCATACAACTTCAATTTCAACATCAGAACCGCGTAAGGGTGCCACGAGGTCTTCAAGCAGGGATGATATTTTGATGTGAGCGTAAACCGTGTCTTCTGCCTGCTCACGGTTCGATAGTCGTGACAGAATTTCACGACATCGTGCGGCTTGACTGATCAACAATTCAATATCGTCGCTGTGCGGCGAAGCGCTTGGCAATTCGCGTTTCAATTCCTTTGCCACCAAGGCAATTGTTGCAAGGGGCGTTCCCAACTCATGCGCAGCAGCGGCAGCAAGGCCATCCAATGCAGACAAGCGTTGTTCCCGCGCCAACACCATTTCAGTGGCATTCAGCGCCGCCGACATGAGTTTTGCTTCCTCCGCCATGCGCCGTGCAAACATGGCTGAAAAAGATGTGCCACAAATAATTGCTATCCATAACCCCGCAATAAAAACTGGGGGCAGCACAAAAGTTTCACCTGCACGCCAAGGCAATGGAAAATGATAAACCGCAAGCAGCGATGAAAACAAAAACGCCATCACGCCCAATGAAACGGTCCAACGCAGTGTCAGCGAAGTGGCAGAGACGGTAACGGGCACCAGAAACAAAATCGCAAAGGGGTTTTCAAGGCCACCTGTCAAATACAAAAGTGCTGCCAATTGTACGACGTCATAACTCAGCAACAAGCCAGCGGCGCGTGTTGATAAAATTTGGCCCGAGCGCCAGCGCAGTGCCAGAAACACATTGAGCCAAGCTGACAATGCAATCACAGCAAAGCATGCGGCAAAGGGCAGCTGGTATCCCAGAAAGTTTGAAACAAACAAAATCGTTGCGGCCTGCCCGATAACGGCAAGCCAACGCAAACGCACCAATGTGCGCAAGCGTATAGGCGCTTGATTCTGGCTGCGACCCAAAAGACGTGGGGCGAATTGTCGGAGACTGTCAGTCATGCATGCGGCAAAGTCATCATTGTTCGAAGTCTTATGATAGGTTAGGTCAAGCCATCATGCAAAATCCAAAACCACCTGCATCTATTCGCCCCAGTATGATCTTTGGTGTGCTGGTGTTGCTCGCAGCCTTGGGGCTCGGCGTTTACACACTGACGGCGACGCGCGTGGGTCCGTCAAGTTCTGGTGTGGCACTTGTCGGTGGCCCCTTCACCATGTTGAACCAGAGGGGTGAAACCGTCACTGATAAAACTTTCCGCGGGCGGCCCATGTTGCTGTTCTTTGGCTTTACATATTGCCCTGATATTTGTCCGACGGAACTGCAAGTCATGGCCAGCGCCTTGGCCACATTGGGTGAAGCCGGAAAATCCATCCAACCCATCATGGTCAGCATCGACCCGGAGCGCGACACGCCCGAAGTGCTTGGCCCGTATGTCAGCAATTTCGGTGAAAACTTTGTCGGCTTGACGGGCTCACCGGAGCAAGTGGCGGGCATCGCCAAGGCGTACCGGGTGTTCTATGCCAAGCAAGAAAACCCCAAAGATCCGGCAAATTACCTGATGGACCACTCCTCGATCATTTATTTAATGGGTCCGGATGGTCGATTTATCAAGCATTTCAGCTATACCACCGACGCCAAGGCATTGGCAGACGGTCTTAAATTGGCTTTAAGCCTGCATTAGACTGAAGTTTGGCCACTCATTTTTGTTAAGGGGTTGTTAACCTGGCAGCGCAAGGTTACATTGCACTGCAACACAACGGGGGTTACGGCCTGATGCTCTATCAAATGTTTGAGATGCAGCACGCTGCTTTTGCCCCTTGGCGCATGGCCGCCCGGGCCGGAGCCGAGTTCTGGCTGACCGGCTCTCACCCCTTTGGCGACACGACAATCAGCCGTCAGGCAGCGGCGTCCTTACAAATGTTCGAGCGCCTCACACGACGCTATACCAAACCCACTTTCGATATTGATCACGTCACGGTTGGCGACAAGCTCGTGGATGTTGAAGAGATAGTGGACTGGCAAAAACCATTCTGCCGCCTGCTGCATTTCAAGAAGCTTGATGCAGCACTAGAAGGCCAGAAAAAACTGCTGATTGTGGCCCCCATGTCGGGGCACTTTGCAACGCTGCTGCGCAATACGGTTGAGGGTATGCTGCCGCATTTTGATGTCTACATTACCGATTGGGTCGACGCACGCCATGTGCCGGTGCAAGCCGGAAACTTCGATCTCGATGATTACACCGACTATGTGATTGAGATGATGCATCACCTCGGTGAACGCGCAACGGTGATGGCGGTGTGCCAACCGTCAGTGCCTGTTTTGGTTGCCGTGTCGTTGATGAATAAGCGCCAAGACCCGCTGGTGCCGAGCAGCATGATTTTGATGGGAGGGCCTGTTGATACGCGTCAGAACCCAACGGGTGTGAATAAATTAGCCCAGGAAAAAGGTGAGGACTGGTTCCGCACCCACATGATCACAGTTGTGCCGCAGCCGCATTTGGGCAGCAGCCGCAAAGTCTATCCGGGTTTTTTGCAACTGGCCGCTTTCATTTCGATGAATGCCAGCCGCCATGCCACTGCGCACCGCGATCTCTATTGGCATTTGGTTGAAGGCGATGTGGTCTCTGCCGACAAAGTACGTGACTTCTATGACGAGTATATGTCGGTCATGGATTTAACAGCAGAATTTTATTTGCAAACGCTTGAGCGCGTATTCATCAATCAGCGCTTGGCCAAGGGCACGTATCATTATCGCGGTGAACTTGTCACACCTGCAGAAATCTCCGAAACGGCATTGCTCACCATTGAAGGTGAACGCGATGACATTACCGGCCCTGGCCAAACCCAAGCCGCCCACAAGCTGTGCGCAAGTTTGCCTGACACAATGAAGTCCGATCACGTGCAAAAAGGCGTGGGGCATTACGGCGTGTTTTCCGGTCGTCGCTTCCTCGCCGAAGTGGTGCCCGTGATCAACACCTTCGTGCAGTCCCATTCAAAGGCTTGATTGATGCTGCCGCTGCGGCAGTTGATCTTTGGCAAGCGTTCAACCCCAGCGCCGCAACCACTTGCGCCATTTGAAATCGAAATAGATGGACGCATTGTCCGTATACAGATGAAACGCCACGCCACCGCCCGTCGCATGGTGTTGCGATTGGCCAGGGATGGCGTAAACTTCACACTCACTGTACCAAAGCGACAATCCATTGTCTCAGCGAAAACCTTTGTTGAAACCTCTCGCGTCTGGATGCAAAACACCATGGCGCAGCGTGGGCGAACTGAAACTGCAGCTTCAAACACAATTCCGTTGCGCGGCGTCACTTACTGTATGGTCCCCACAGGGAAAATCCGTGGCCAAGTGGTATGTGATGAAGATTTGACCCTCTTGCATGTGCCGGGTGGCGATCAACACCAGAAGCGCAGGCTGACCGATTGGCTAAAGCAACAAGCTGAGATTGATTTGCGAACAGCGTCGCATTTCTATGCTGACAAAATGCAATGCAGTTTTGTGAAGCTTACTGTGCGCGATCAAAAAAGCCGGTGGGGCTCCTGCACCACAGATCGCTGCCTGTCTTATTCTTGGCGGTTGATTTTGGCACCAGCCTTTGTGCTGGACTATGTTGCGGCACATGAAGTGGCGCACTTGAAAGAAATGAACCATGGGCCGCGCTTTTGGCGCTTGGTTCTCACCCATTGCCCGCGCACACGCGAGGCTAAGCAATGGCTGAAAATACACGGACACACATTGCATCATGCATTGGCTTGAACCATCACTTAAACACCAAGCTAACGGCGATGCCTGTGAGGATGATGGCTGACGCGAAATCGAGATAATAGGCATAGCCATTGCTTCTGATTTTGCCCGAAAAGTGGGACGCCATCGCTGCATAGCCAGCGAGGATGGGGAGTTCCACCAATACCGATACGATACCCAGACTGACAAACTGTGGTAGCGTTGCTTGGGTGGTATCAATGAATTGCGGAATGATGGCCATGAAGATGACGATGTTTTTGATATTCGACGCCTGCATCAAGGCGCCCTTTGCGAATGTGCCAAACAAACTACGGGCCGATGGCGCCTTGTCATAAAACTCTTTGTCCTCAGACGCGGTGCTGGGCTTGTGCAAATCAATCAAGGTTTTAACAGCCGTCCAAACCAGATAAGCCGCACCTGCATATTTCAGAGACGTGAAAACCGTAGGCGACGCTGCAAGGGCAGCGCCCACACCCAACGCCGATAACACGAAGTAAAACAGGTTGATAGCGATGACGCCCAATGCAACCGCAAAGCCAGCACTGAAGCCACGTCGCATCGACTGCGAGATGGTGAGAAAAACGGCAGGCCCCGGCGACAGACTGAATACAAATTCAGTGAGAGCGAAAAGCAAAAGTGCATGTGTTGTCATGTTGATCGTAAATTAGTGTGTTGAGATTGGAATTGAAATTAGAAAATACTCCCGGTCAGCACAGAGAGAGTACTGACCGGGAGCGACACGGCGCCACTAGTTACTGAGGATTTCAGTGGCGTGCGTCATCGGGGTTGGAGGCAAATCATAAATCTGCTCCATGGTATCGTGGGAAATCGTGGCGTCGTTGAGGTCGGCCTGTGAGGCATAAGTAAACACAATGACAGAGCGCTTGGTGTTGTTGAGGATGGGCGCAACGCGGTGCAACACGTAACGCGCCTTCATCAGGTAACAGGTTCCTGACGGCACATAGATACTTTGCACGGAACGCTCGGTCAGTAGTTTTATAAGTTGATCCCGCGGAGCTGCTTTGTCCCATTCGGCAAAATTCACATACTCAATACGACCACCCGACAAGGGATCTGGGGCATCAACAACCCAGATCAGAGCATAGGAGTAATCGTCGAAGTGCCAACCATGGGTATCGCCTGATTGGTTTTGGGAATTGATGATATATTCTTCTGGAGCAAAGGGCACGGGATGCAATTGTTCGCCAGCAACTTTGCTCAAATAGGTGCGCAGTGCCGTGCTTTCAAAAAACTTCCGGATCGCGCCATTGTTGGCATGAATATCGTGGCGATCAACTGACGTGTATGAGCGTTGCGTGCCGCCAGTGGCCGCCAAGGTGAGCTCGCGACGTTTGCCTTTTGTGGTGAGGAGCGTATGCGCTTCTGTTTGCAATTGATCCGCAATTTGCGGTGGCACAAGATTGGCAAATTGAACAACGAGGTTTTTCTGAAACGAGTCTGCGAGGCTTTGTGTTTGCTGTCGCGGCAAGGTGGCGAGGTGGTGCACGACAAGTGGATTGAAATCCGACATTGTATTCTATCTCCTTTTCAAAGCATTGAACTTCGATCACCCCGATGTTGCGGGTGTGAAAAGGCTAGACAGCAAAACAATGGAAATCTTGAACGCTATTAACCGCGCGCAAAACAGCTGGGCGGCAAACCATAGGCGCGTCTGAAGATGCGACACATATGGGCTTGGTCGGAAAACCCGGTTTCATAGGCAACTTCTACGGCTGTCTTGCCCATGCGCAGCAGTCGTCGGGCCTCGCGCAACCTTTGGGTTCTCTGCCACGTCGCGGGCGGAATGCCGACTTTCTGTTTGAACATGCGCACCATGCCGGGTTTGGTAAGACCTACGGCTTCTGCCAATTCTGACATCGGAGGTGTTGAGCTGAGATCGTCGCACAACATGTCCTGCAGCTGTCGCACCCTCCAGCTGCATGGAACACTATCCTGCTTCATCACAGTCGCAGCAAAATAAGCAGAACAAAAATCCACGACATCCAAAACGCGTTCTTCAATGTCTCCGGCCTCTGGATCGTTTTCAACAGCGCGCGTGAGGGCGGCCATTTTAGCGAGCAAAGCACTGGACTCAACGATGGGGTCAGAAAATTCGGTCACTTTCTGAAAGCCAAAATTCTGCTCGTAATAGTCCGGTTCGAGATACAGACTGACAATCTTTTGTGTGCCTTCACCGCCTTGCGTTTGACCCGGATTGTAAAGCGTTGTTGCACCTTCAGGTGCCGAAAGCTCATGCCGATCCAGCCGCAGCCGTTCATGGCCAATCAGATTGGCACTGATAACATATTCATCATGGCAATGAGGATCAAAGCGCAACACATCATCGCAGAGAACAGCAACTTCAAAGCTGCCGCCACGAAATCGATTGGGCCTCAAATAGGGCTGCATGTCTTATAATCTACCCGCCGAATGCGTTCTTTTCGAATTAAGTACACATATCAAGAACATGCAAGGGTCTATATGGAGGTGCTAACGCTCGTCGCTGTTTCCGCCGTCCCACAACTTCTTCTTTTTCTTCTGCTGGGGCTGATCGTCATTGCCGCCAAAGATTCGGGCCAAGAGGCTTTTTTCACGCTTTTTGCGTTGGGCCTTGCGCACATCAGGTTGCTGCGTGGGTTGGGCCACGACGGGGGCCTGTTCGATCACCTCGTTTACATCAGCGCTTGATACTTGAAGCTCCGGCGCATCGATATCGGTTTCGCGACCAGGAAGTGGCAGTTCCGGCATGCCCTGATGCGCCTGTTGCATAATGTCGTGCCACACCAAAGCAGGCAGCGAACCGCCCGTGACTTTCTTAGTCGGCGTATTGTCGTCATTGCCCATCCAAACGCCTGTCGTCAGGTAGGGCGTGTAACCGACGAACCAAGCATCGCGGTAGTCTTGCGATGTCCCGGTTTTGCCACCCATGTCTTGGCCGTCAAAGCGCGCCTTGGTGCCAGTGCCCGTCAAAATGACTTTGCGCATCATGGTGTTCATATCGCCCAACTCGCGGCCACCTATCACGCGGCCCAAACCATCGCCGCCGCGTTCATACAGAACAGTGCCATCACGCGAGAGGATGCGTTTGACGATATAGGGTTCAACGGCAACGCCGCCATTTGAAAACACGGTAAAGGCCGTTGTCATTTCCAGAAGTGAAACTTCAGAGGTGCCCAAGGCAATGGTTGCATCTTGTCCAAGCTTCGAGGTGATGCCCAACCGCTTGGCCACTTGCCCAACAGCAGAGGGCGCAACGGCTTGTGTTAGCTTTGCTGAGATGGTGTTCAGTGACAACGCATAGGCTTGATCGAGCGACACGGGGCCTAGATATTTGCGGCGGTAGTTTTCAGGACTCCAATTGCCAATCTTCACTGGCTCATCCACCTCAACAGAATTGGGGCGATAACCATTCTCAAGGGCCGCCAGATAAACAAACGCTTTGAATGCGGAACCGGGCTGGCGCTTGGCTTCTGTTGCGCGGTTGAACTGGCTGCGCTTGTAACTGCGCCCACCGACGAGGGCACGAATGGCGCCAGTGCCATCCATGGTGACGACAGCACCTTGTGACACGTTCAGTTTCTTGGCGTTGTCAGCCAGGCGTTTGCGCAAAACATTTTCAGCCTGCGACTGCAAGTTGGGTTCAATTGTAGTTTCAATGATGAGGGATTGCGTTTGCTTCTTTACCAGCAACGGCATCTGGCTGCTGATCCAGTCAACGGCATATTGCGTGGCGGGTGTGAAATCACTGACCGCTGCCTTGGACGGATTGTCGATGGCGTCCTGGGCTTCTTCGCGGGTCACATAACCTTGCTCCACCATGTTGGTCAGCACGAGTTTAGCGCGCGCCATTGCATCTTCAGGGTTGCGAGCGGGATTATAAGTGGTGGGGGCTTTGAGAACGCCAGCCAATGTGGCGGCTTCCATCAAGGTCAATTCATAAGCCGACTTGCCGTAGAATGTGCGTGATGCCTTATCGATGCCATTGGCACCACCGCCGAAATAAACCCGGTTCAAATACAGTTGCAGGATTTCGTCTTTGCTGAACTTGGCTTCAAGCCAGATGGCAAACACCAATTCTTGCGCTTTACGTGTAAACGTGCGCTCATGGCTGAGGAACAGGTTTTTGGCCAACTGCTGTGTCAAAGTAGAACCGCCTTCGCGCAACTGTCCTTTGATGGCATTGCGCACCATCGCCCGTGTCAGGCCAATGGGATCAACGCCGTAGTGGTTGTAGAAGCGACGGTCCTCGATGGCGATAATGGCGTTGGGCACGTAATCCGGCAATTCCGCCATGGCGACGGCGTCACCAAAGAATGTGCCTTGCTCGGCAATCTCGCTGCCATCGCTGGCCAAGATCATAATGCCGGGCTCGCGTTGCGGAATTTGGAACAGGTCTTTTTGATCAAGCGAAAACCACGTGACAGCCACAAGCCCTGCAAGTGCCACCGAGCTCCAGAAGCCCAGCGCAAACATCAATTTGAACAACCACCAGAACCAGCCCTGCTTTTTCTTCAGATTGGGTTTAATCTCGCGGCCACGACCGCGTGCGGGGGCTGTTTCAAACAGGCGGGGTTCAGCGCGCCCTTTGCGCGTCTGTTTTTTCTTTCCCCCGAAAAGTCCCATAGCCATGCTCCACCCCGTGAAGCCTGTATCTAGACGCCAATGTCTAACCCCTAGGTTAAGGCCGGGAGATTGGAAATTGCTCTAAAATGATGGTGCAAAAATGGCTAGCATAGCGGGGTTCCAAATCACGCGTTCCGCTGACGCTGCACGCGCGTTTGGAATGACGGGTTTTTTTACATCACCGCGCCGATGTACCAGGGCACATATTCGTTTTCGCCATAGCCCAATTCCTCAGATTTGGTTTTTTGGCCGGAGGCGGTTTTGAGCATGAGGTCGAAAATTTGCTGGCCCTTGGTTTCAAGTGACACGCCTTCAATTACATCACCGCAATTGATGTCCATGTCTTCAATCATCTGATTGAAAATGAGCGTGTTGGTGGCAAGCTTGATGGAGGGGCAGGGTTTGTTGCCGTAGGCGCTGCCGCGTCCCGTGGTGAAACACATCAAATTGGCACCACCTGCAACTTGGCCCGTGGCACCAACAGGATCATAGCCTGGTGTATCCATGAACACGAAGCCTTTGGCGGTCACAGGTTCTGCATAATTGTAAACCGCTTGCATTGTCGTGGTGCCGCCCTTGGCTGCTGCACCCAAAGATTTTTCAAGGATCGTCGTGAGGCCACCAAGTTTATTGCCCGGCGACGGGTTGTTGTTCATTTCCATATTGTTGCGGCGAGTATAGTCTTCCCACCACTTGATGATGCCCACAAGCTTTTCGCCAATTTCTTTGCTGGCGGCACGTCTGGTCAACAAATGTTCGGCGCCATAAATTTCAGGTGTCTCCGACAGAATGCCAGTGCCGCCATGGCGCACCAGAATATCAACTGCTGCTCCCAAGGCCGGATTGGCGGTGATGCCGGAATAACCATCGGACCCACCACATTGTAACGCCACCACGAGATCAGAAGCGAGGCACGTCTCGCGCTTCACATTGTTGACGGTCTCCAGCATTTCTTTGACATAGGCCACGCCCTTCTCGACGGTTTTGCGCGTGCCACCGGTTTCTTGAATGGTCATGGTGCGGAAGGTGTCGCCTTCTTCCACTTTGTAGGCTTCTTTGAAGCGCGGAATTTGGAAGCCTTCACAGCCAAGCCCCACCATCATTACGCCACCCATATTAGGATTGGTGGCATAGCCCCAAGCTGTGCGTTTGAAGGTATCAAAAATAACGCCGCGATAATCAATCACGCAGCCATTATCTTGTGTGAGGGCCACGACGCCATCAATGTTGGGATAATCATTGAGGAGGCCTGAGCGTTCCACTTCTCGTGCGATGTGTGCTGCCACGGTGGCGGAGCAATTCACCGACGTCATGATGCCAATGTAATTGCGGGTTCCAACCTTGCCGTTCTTGCGGCGATAGCCTTGGAATGTGGCGCGTTCGCTTTCAGGTAAAATGAATTCGGTTTTCGCAGCTTGTGCAAAAGCATAATCATGCGCCAACTCACCCATCACAACATTATGTTCATGCACCCAATCACCCGCTTCGATGTTGCCTTTTGCAAAGCCAATGATCTGTCCAAATTTGCGAATGGGAGTTGCATCAGCAATGGCAGTTGAAGCCATTTTATGACCACGCATGATTTTGGCGCGGGTCACAACACCTTCCAATGTGGTCTCGCCTTTTTCAACGATGCGTGTGGAGATCAGAACATTGTCTGCAGCGTTCAAGCGCAGCATGGAGGGATTTGTAACGACGGTGAGTGTCATGATGTTTTCAACTTGCAAACTGATATAACAGTTCATTAGACTTGAATGCCCGATAACACAACACTGACCTTACAAGGCAACGCCCAATGAAAATCGATGCGCACCAGCACTTCTGGAATCCAGCACGCGGTGATTATTATTGGATGGATAGTGAAGGTGCCAAATCCATTCGCCGCACCATCATGCCGAAGGATTTGGCGCCACATTTGAGAGCTTTGGGCATCGATAAAACGGTGCTGGTGCAGGCCGCACCAAGTGTTGCTGAAACAGACTATATGCTTGGCATTGCTGACGCGACGGATTTTGTGGCGAAGGTGGTGGGCTGGATTGATTTTGAAAACCGCGACGACATCAAAGCACTTGGCGCGCTTGAAAAAGCATCCAAAGTTTGCGGGCGTCAGGCCGATGATTCAAGACTTGCCAGACCCAGAATGGATGCACCGGAAAGATGTGCAATGGGCCTTCGCTGCCATCATGGATTTGGATTTGACCTTTGACGCCTTAGGCTTCCCCATCCACCTCGATGCTTTCAGGCGCTTGTTTGATGCCTACCCCAACATGCGAACGGTGATTGATCACTGCATGAAGCCCGTGATCCGCGAGGCGCAATTTGAACCCTGGGCCACAAAGATAGCGGACATCGCCAAACACACACCAGTGTTCTGCAAGCTCTCCGGCATCGCCACCGAAGCCAAGCCAGGTTGGACCACGCAAACCCTCAAAGCCCTATGCCGATCATGTCATTCAATCGTTTGGTGCTGATCGGGTCATGTGGGGGTCAGACTGGCCCGTATTGGAATTGAATGGCAGCTATCCCGGCTGGCATGACGCCGCACAGGACATAGCGGAAAAGAGCGAGCCAGATTTTTGGCAAAACCGCGGCAAAATTCTATCGAATTGACGAGATGTAAACACATCAAAAAATGACTTCCGATAACATCAACCATTGATGTAAATACCTCTTTACATCATTTAAGCTTTCAGCGATGACTGACCTTGATGGCAAGCAAAGCCGTCGGGGAGAACGCACATGAACGCCGTCAATAATCTTCTGGATCCTGTTATCCGTGCGCAGCTGGCCATTCTGGGCTTGCGCTGGGCCAATTGCATTTCTTGGAATGCCGTGGACGCCGTGCTCTATCAAGACGCCATTGACCATGGTGAAGGTCAGGTCACAGCGACGGGCGGGCTTGCCGTCACCACAGGCGCTCACACGGGGCGCAGCCCCAAAGATAAATTCATTGTTCGGAACGCCGCATCAGAAGGACAAGTCTGGTGGGACAATAACCAGGCGATGGCGCAAGGCCACTTCGACCAACTCAAGGCCGACATGTTAGCCCATGCGCGTTTGAAATCACTCTACGTGCAAGACTTATTGGGCGGAGCTGATGAAACCCATGCGCTCGAAACCCGCGTGATCACAGAACATGCATGGCAAGCCCTGTTCATCCGCCATCTGTTGATCAAGCCAAGCGCTGGCAAAACCTTCACACCGAAGCTCACCATCATTGATCTGCCAAGTTTCAAGGCCGATCCTGCAAAGCATGGTGCACGGTCAGAGACTGTGATCGCGATGGACTTGAAGGCCGGACTCGTACTCATCGGCGGCACGCATTACGCAGGTGAGATCAAGAAATCCGTTTTCACCATGTTGAATTTCTTGCTGCCAACGAAAGCCGTATTGCCCATGCATTGCTCTGCCAATGTCGGCAAAAAGGGTGACACTGCAGTTTTCTTCGGGCTGTCTGGAACCGGCAAAACCACCCTTTCAACGGATCCAGAGCGCATGTTGATTGGTGACGATGAACATGGCTGGTCTGACACCGGCATCTTCAATTTCGAAGGCGGCTGCTATGCCAAGGCCGTCAATCTGTCGGCGCAAAACGAACCCGAAATTCACGGTGCTGGAAACCGGTGGAGCACCGTTCTCGAAAACGTTGTTGTCAATCCTGACACGCGCATGCCTGACTACAGCAATAAATCGCTGACAGAAAATACCAGACTTGCCTATCCGCTGGCGGCTATTGCCAATGCATCGGCAACGGGCAAGGCATCGCATCCAAAAGCCATCATCATGTTAACGGCTGATGCTTTTGGCGTTTTACCGCCCATTGCAATGCTCAGTGAAGAACAGGCGATGTATCACTTCATGTCCGGTTATACGGCAAAAGTGGCAGGAACGGAGCGTGGTGTCACCGAACCGCAGGCAACATTCTCTGCCTGTTTTGGCGCACCCTTTCTGCCGCGCCATCCATCCGTATACGGAGAAATGTTGCAGCACCTGATGCGCAAGCACAATGTGCCATGCTATCTCGTCAACACCGGTTGGACCGGCGGTGGTTATGGCGTGGGACAACGCTTCCCCATTGCTGTCACACGTGCATTGGTGAATGCCGCACTTTCAGGCACATTGGCGAAAACGGCTATGCGCAAAGACGAGAATTTTGGGTTTGCGGTGCCGACAGCCATTGCAGGCGTTGATGCAGCACTTTTAAACCCCCGCGGCAATTGGGCGGACACCAAAGCCTATGATGCAGCAGCACAAAAACTTGTTGGCTTGTTTGCAGACAATTTTCAAAAGTTTGAAGCGCAGAAAAGACTGGCTGCGGAATAACGCTACGTTGTCATTGCCGGACTTGTTCCGGCAATCCATCGTGCAACCAGACAGGCGTGCGAGTGGTGCGCTCTGCGCACCATCTGACATAACGCTTGAATGTGAGATGGATCCCCGCAACAAGTGCGGGGATGACACATTGTTATTTCAGCTCTTCGGCTTTGAGGCCAAGATCATGATAATCTGACGACCCTCGGGCTTTGGCTCAAGCTCGACCTTGGCCAAATCAACCATATCAGCCTTGACACGCAGCAGCAGCTTGTAGCCCAAATCCTGATGGTCCATTTCGCGACCGCGGAAACGCAGAGTGAACTTTACCTTGTCACCTTCTTCGAAGAAGCGGCGTGCCGCTTTCATCTTGGTGTCAAAGTCATGATCATCAATCATCGGGCGGAGCTTGATTTCTTTCAGCTCAACGATCTTTTGTTTCTTGCGGGCTTCAGCCGCTTTCTTCTGTTCCTGGAATCGGAACTTGCCGTAGTCCAAAATCTTGGCAACAGGGGGCTTGGCGTCTGGTGAAATTTCCACGAGATCGAGACCCGCCTCATCAGCCATGATCAACGCTTGTCGCGTTGGCACCACACCGACATTGGCACCGTCAGCCCCAATCAAGCGGACCTCCCGTGCTTCGATACGATTGTTGATTTTATGCTCGTCCTCTTTCTGAGGAGGCGGGGCATTGCGGTTTATCGAAGGGCGGCGGGGGGGTAGGCTCAAGCGTCAAATCTCTCCGGTTGTGATGCGCCGTATCGCTTCATTTGCGAATCCAGCCCGCATTCGTTAGCAAGAAACCTTGGACAATTGAAGGGCCTTTCGAAAATGACTGCCGTGGCGTTTGACGACACTTTGATGGATTTTTCGCTGGCCTACCTGAAAGACGGCCCCAATGACGATTTAGGCCCCTGCGGCTTCTTTTGGCTGGGCGGCTTCATGTCCGATATGACAGGGTCCAAGGGTGAAAGCCTGGCTGACTTGGCGCGCAGCACCAGACGCAACTGCCTGCGCTTTGATTATTCCGGCCATGGCCAGTCCTCAGGCGAGTTTACTGACGGCAGCATTTCCCTGTGGTTGGAACAAGCCACCCACATGTTTTTAAAGCATAGCCGCAACAAGCGCATCATCGTCGGCTCGTCCATGGGAGGCTGGCTGGCGCTGTTATTGGCCAAGCGACTGCTGCGCGAAGATCGAACCGCATTCCGTCGCATTGGCGGATTGGTTCTCATCGCACCTGCAACCGACATGACCAGCGCATTGATGTGGCCCGAAATGACAGATGCTGATCGCCGCACGTTGGTGGAGGCGGGTGTTTGGTATCGGCCCTCAGATTACGCTGCACCTTACCCCATCACCTTAAAGCTGATGGAAGATGGCGCTGACCATTCTCTGTTTGGCGAGGATTTAGCGCTGCCCTTTCCCGTTCGCATTGTGCAGGGCACCGAAGACACTGATGTGCCGCCTGACCACGCACTCAAAACCATGGCCATGATCAAAGGCGATGTCACTATGACCTTGGTGAAGGACGGCGACCATCGCTTGGCAACGCCATCGCAACTGCAAGTCATTCGCGAGGTTGCTTTGCAATTGGCCAAACGCGCCGACGGCGAAAAGGTTTAGAGTAGGCTTTTGAGACCAAGCTTGTAGTTTGGGAATTGGAACTGATAGTCCAATTCGGTTTTTACCCGCCTATTGGAGACCCGCTTTGAGTCCATGAAAAAGCTCTGCGCCATCGGTGAAAGTTCGGCCTGTTCAAAGGGCACTTCAGGGGGTGGAGTCGTTCCCAGCAGTTCTGCCCCGTAGGTGATCACGTCTTGCGGCGGGCAGGGAAAATCATCGGCAACATTATAGGCACGACCGGGATGGGGCTTGGCCATCGATGCCAAAAGAATGCCAGCAATATCTTCAACGTGAATACGGCTGAACACTTGGCCCTCTCGTACAACGCGTTTTGCCGTGCCTGCGCGCAAACTGCCGAGCGCATTGCGCCCCGGTCCATAAATGCCAGCCAAACGAAACACATGAACAGGCAAGTGATTGTACTTGTAAAGTTGTAGCCACGCCGTTTCAGCATCAAGGCGACGCTGGCCCCGTTCAGTGTTGGGGGTCAGTGCGGTGTTTTCATCAACCCAACCACCTGCATGATCGCCATAGACTCCCGTTGTTGAAAGATAGGCCAACCACTTTATCGTTTTCGCATGGCGTTGCAGTTCAGCTTGAAGTGATAACAACACGGGATCACCCGCAGCACCTGGTGGTACGGAAGTAACAATATGCGTAACTGAAACTGGAAGCTTCGTCATCTCGCCGAACACCACACCATTATAACCAAGTGCCGAAATATGGTCTGCACCCTCGCGCGTCCGGCTGGTGCCTGTGATGGTCCAGAGATTTGGGTTCAAGCGCTTTGCCAAGGCTTGCGCGGAAAAACCAAAACCCAAAAACAGCATGTGTTGTTTGTCATCCGTCATGCTGACATCCATTCCATCGCAACATGCTCATCCCGTTCACGACTTAAATGTTTAGCACGGAGCGCAGTTGTATAATTTGCATCAGCCAGCTGCATCAAGGCCCACACGGCCATGGCACGCACGAGGGGCGACGTGTCATCGAGAAGAGCTTGAACGGCCTGCAACAGTTCAGCATCGCCACTGTTGCCAGCAGCTATCAAGCAGTTGCGGATGAAGCGGTCACGCCCCGTGCGTTTTACAGGTGAACCCGAAAACAGCTGGCGAAATGCTGCATCATCAAGCTTCAGCAGATCAATGAGTTTTGGGGCTTTCAAATCATCCCGCGCTTGCAGTTTAATCTCGCGCGAAGTTTCAGCGAACTTGTTCCACGGGCAAACCGCAAGGCAATCGTCGCAACCATAAATCCGATTGCCCATGGGCTTTCGAAACTCTGAGGCAATATGGCCTTTGTGTTCAATCGTCAGATAGGAAATGCAGCGCCGCGCATCCAACTGTCGTGGCGCAGGAAAAGCTTTGGTTGGGCAAATATCAAGACAGGCCGAACAGGACCCGCAATGATCTTGCTCCCTCTCATCATGAGGCAGCTCTGCCGTTGTGAGAATTGTACCGATAAAAAACCACGAGCCCAAACTGCGCGACACCAAATTGGTGTGTTTACCCTGCCAGCCAAGACCTGCTTTTTCTGCCAAAGGCTTTTCCATCAGGGGTGCGGTGTCCACAAAAACCTTGACCTCTTCATCCGTACGCTGATGAAGCCAATGGGCCATGCGTTTGAGTTTGCCTTTGAACACATCGTGGTAATCACGGTTGAGGGCATAAACCGAAATCACACCCTCATCGCGACAATTAAGCCTCAGCATCGGATCAAAATCTGGCGCATAGCTCTGCGCGAATACGATTGCTGTTCTTGCTTCCGGCCATAAGGCATCGGGGCTTTTGCGCTGGTCTTTACGCTGTTCTAACCACGCCATGCTGCCGTGCTGATCTGCTTCGAGAAAGGCTTCGAGCCGTTCTCCAATGTCGATGGCAAGATGTGCTGCAGTCAATCGGGGTGGTGAAAGCCCCGCTTCAAGCGCGAGCTTCCGCAGACCATCAAGGATGTTTGCCGGGGTGTCAGAAGTCGAGATCGGCATAATGTGCCGAAGGGGCCATGCCCGGAACCGTGTCCGACAGCAACGCGCGGAAGGATGGCCTCGACTTGATACGTTGATACCAATTCTGTGCCACGGGATTATCTTGCCATGCAATATCACCCAGATAATCAATGGCTGAAAGATGTGCTGCGGCTGCAAGGTCAGCGAGTGAAAGCTCTTCGCCAGCGAGCCAAGAGCGTTCCTCTGACAGCGCTGCGATATAGTCGAGGTGAGCTTTCATCACGCTCAAGCCCTGCCTGACGCGTCCCATGCTGGGCGAAGATGAACCAGAAGGAGACGCAACAAAACGGCGAATGACTTTTTCCGTCAATACTGGTTCTGTCACTTCCGTATAGAATTTCACATCAAACCAACTGACGAGGCGACGCACTTCGGCGCGCGCAATGGCATTGCCGGGGATCAAAGGTTTTTGTGCGCCCAAGGTTTCCTCGAGATATTCCGTAATCGCTTCTGGCCCGCAGATGGCAACACCTGAATCTTCAACATAGACCGGACTTAAGCCAGAAGGGTTTAACGTGCCCAGGCTTTGCGAGGGTTGCCACGGGCGTTCTTCAGCCAGAGCCACGTCGATGCCATATTCGGCAAGGGCAAGGCGCAAGCGGCGGCTAAAGGGGTCGAGGGTGAAATGGTGTAGTTTCGGCATTGTAAAGTATGATTCAGTCTTTGGTTGCGTGTGGCTTTGCCTTGTTGCAACAACATGGCGCATATATGACCAGACAGTCTTTACAACAATCGATTCGCGCCGCAAACCCATATGTTTCTTGAACAAATCATCGTCCTCGCCCTGATACAGGGCATCACTGAGTTCCTGCCGATCTCATCGTCAGGCCATTTGATACTGGTTCCCGCCCTTACGGGTTGGCCAGATCAGGGTTTACTCACGGACATGGTCACCAATGTTGGCTCGCTGTTGGCCGTCATTATTTATTTCTGGCGCGATGTCCTCTCGATGTTCCATGGCCTGATCGACGTCGTGCAACGGCGAACGACCTATAATTCGCGGTTGATGATCAATGTTCTCATCGGCACCATTCCCATTGTGATTGCGGGCATCATCATGAAGGTCACAGGCCTCGATGATCACATCCGCAGCGCAACTTTGGTTGCCATCAACGCCATTGTGTTTGGTGTATTGCTTTATATTGCGGACACCTATGGCCTGTTGCGAAACTCCGTACGTGATCTGGATTGGCGCTCTGCCCTGATGATCGGTGGCGCGCAAGCCCTGTCATTATCACCGGGCACCAGTCGCTCCGGCATTACCATGACGGCAGGACGCGCCCTCGGCATGGTCCGCCCAGAAGCTGCACGCTTTTCGTTTCTGCTGTCTATTCCCGCCAATGCCGCGGCATCGACCCTCGTGATCGGTAAGGCCGTGTCCGATGGCGTTACGTTGACAGGGCCTGTTTTGATGACGGGTGTACTGACATTCTTCGTGGCACTAGGTGCCATCGCGTTTCTGATGCGCATGTTGCGCACCATGAGCTTCCTGCCCTTTGTGTTTTACCGGGTGGCGCTGGGCCTGTTCTTGCTGGGCTTGATTTATTATGGCGTACCGTTGGGAACGGTGAACTGACCTTCCTTGCGGAAGCGATAAAGATAAGTCGGTACAATGGTGCGGAAGCTGCGCGGCGAAATGCCAAGACCCGCAAAATCACGTCCCTCGGCCTTCGCTTTTGCGCCAACCACGTTGTCAACTTTGAGCAGTTCAACCTGATCACCAGTCAAAGGCGCGCCCGGCATCCACGCTGCGATTGAGCCGATCAATTTGGAAATGCCCCACGGCAACGGCAACATCACGCGCTTGCGGAAAACCGTATCGAGTGTGAACTGTGTAATGGTTTTCATATCTGCCACTTCCGGCCCGCCCAGCTCATAGGTTTTGCCGTTGGCTTGTCCTTGATCAATCAGCCGCGCCACAGCTTCTGCCACATCGCCGACGAACACTGGCTGGCACGGCGTTTTACCGCCACCAATCAAGGGTACTACGGGTGAGAAGCGTGCCAGAGACGCCATTTTGTTAAAGAAGCGGTCTTCTGCTCCAAACACCACTGAGGGGCGCAAAATGATGGTACCGGGAAAGGCTTTCGTTGCCGCAACTTCAGCTTGGCCCTTGGCCACGGCGGCGGCACTGCGTTCCACTTCACCGGCACCTAAACCAGAGATCATCAAAAACATTTCTGCTTTGGCAGCCCGAGCGGCTTTCGCCATGGTCTCGGTTCCGAAGGCTACAACAGCATCGAAAGTTTGATTGCCTGACGACACGTCAGTGCCGGTTGCATTGACAACGGCAAAAGCACCTTCACAGGCCGCTGCCACCGAGGCTGGAAAGCGTGCATTTGCCTGCACGAAAGCAATTTGTCCCGGTACGCCAAAAAATGCATGTCCCGCAAGATCAGGTCTGCGGCACGCGACGCGCACACGGTAGCCGCGCTTGGCAAGGCTTCCGACGATATAGCGGCCAATAAAGCCTGAGCCACCAAATACCGTTACCAGTTTATCTGCGTTACTAGAAGCCACGTCATCTTCTCCGAAATTCGAATTCTGACGCCTTTTAGACATTCATGTGATGCGTTGCAAAGGTTGTTGGAGACGCAGGTTGACAATCCTGTCACTGCCCGCCTATTCACACCCCCGGAATGCCCTGATGGCGGAATTGGTAGACGCACTAGTTTCAGGTACTAGCGAGTAACATCGTGGAGGTTCGAGTCCTCTTCAGGGCACCACTGTTAAGATCAAGGATGGCGATTTTGAACAGGTTCCGACATTCCCCTCCCTTCATGATTCTGCTGCTTCTGGTGTTGAATGTCACACCTTTGCTTGCACAAGCCAACAGCCCGCTCAGCACTGACCTGCGCGCCAAAGCTGAAAGCGGCGACGCGCGCGCCCAATTTGACTATGGCAAGGCGCTTAGCGATACGAGTGACCCCGTAAAAAAGAAAGAGGCCGCAGCCTGGCTTCAAAAAGCCGGGGAGCAAGGCGTGGGCGATGCTTGGTATTGGCTGGGCTATGCTGGTCTTGGGTCGGAACAGCCAGTCTATTATTATAAAATGGCGGCTGATCTGGGTCATCCGGAAGCTTTTCAAAGCTTGGAAGATGAACTGCTTTTTCGCGCCGGTGAAAAAGCTGATATTAGAGAGGCGAAAAAATACGCCGATCTTGCGCGCCGCTTGCAGATCAAAATCGATGGCGGCTGGGGCGACGCTTTTGCAACCATTGATCGCTGCTATGAGGCGGGTGTCCCAGAGATACCACTTAGGGATCAACCAACACCTGACGAAGAACTCAGATTTCAGAACAGCAAAATGGAGTGCGCGTCATTCCTGGATGATCAACAAGACTGGGCGCGTTATCGCAAGTGTCAGCTTTCGGAGAGTGCCGTTGACAATAATGCAGTGGCAGAAATCTATGCCAATGGTTGGGGTGTCAGCAGAAACCCAAAACTCGCCATCGCTTTGGTCTGTCACGCCAGCGGCGTTCCCGCTGAATTGATAGGGCTCGTCGACACGCTTTACACGACCAAAGATTTAACACGTCTAGAGCCTGACTTTAGATTTTGCGACCACGTGACAAGTGGGTCGAATGCTGGATTTTGTGCTGCTGAAGCGGCCAAGACATCAAAGCGAAAACGCGATAAAATATTTGCCAGACTTATGTCGAAATGGACACCTGCGCAAAAACTGAGCTTTGAACATTCACGGGAAGCCGCAAATTCATACTTTGAAGAACACGCTCGGTCCGAACAGGATATGTCAGGATCAATGCGCGGTGCCATCGCCATTGATGAACAACGGGCATTGCAAGATGAGTTCCTGAAATTTGTGCAAGCGCTGGAGCGTGGAAAGATACCAAAAGATATTCAGTTCAAAAAAGCTGATAAGGAATTGAATGTTCTTTACAAGGCAGCTTTGGCCGCAAACAGCAGTGAAAATGACTGGGCTGTTTCAGCAAAAGGCATTCAAACCACGCAGCGCCTCTGGATTGCCTATCGTGATGCTTGGGTCGAATTCGCCACACGCAGATATCCGAAGACTGCGCCGTCGGTTTGGAAAACAGAAATTACAAGGCAGCGCAGTGTTCTTTTGAAAAAACTTCTGCCCGACACGGACAGCGCACAATAATATAGGGAGATTGACCAAGCCTTGAGTCTGCCATACCAGTCGAGTAAGCGAGTGTGCATTGCATTTTTGAGGTTTTCTGTTTCATGGCTATTAAACTCTACCGCAGCGATTTACCCTCTGACTTTGTGGCTGGACCTGCCATTGCCATTGATACTGAAACCATGGGCCTTAATCCACGGCGTGATCGCCTGTGTGTCGTGCAGATTTCAACTGGCGACGGCAATGCTCATGTGGTGCAAATTGATGCAAAAACTCAATCAGCACCACGATTGAAAGCCGTGTTGGAAGACCCCGCTGTTTTGAAGATTTTCCATTTCGCCCGCTTTGATGTGGCGGTGCTGAAACACTCGCTCGGCATTGATACAGCACCGCTTTATTGCACCAAGATTGCCTCCAAGATTGCACGCACCTACACCGACCGTCATGGTTTGAAAGACTTGCTGCGTGAATTGATGGGCATTGAAGCTAACAAGCAGCAGCAAAGCTCTGATTGGGGTGCGCATATGTTGACCGACGCGCAGAAAACTTACGCCGCACAAGACGTGCTGTACTTGCATGAATTGAAGGCGCGCCTTGATCAAATGCTGGAACGCGAAGGTCGGGCGCACCTCGCCCATGCAAGCTTCAAGTTTCTGCCAACCCGTGTTGCCCTCGATCTCGGCGGTTGGGGTGAAGAAGATGTCTTCGCTCACACATAAAGCACAACTGAAACCGCGTTCTGCGCCGCGCGTGGCGCAACGTGCGCTCAATCGCTCAACGTTTGCAGTATGGTTGGGTGCTGCTGCATTGTTGGGCGCTATTGCTTTGATGACGCTCTTTGTGTGGCAAGCAGGCGTTCTCGCACCGCCTGCAGCACAAGATGTCAAAACCGACGATGTGGTCGCAAAGCCAGAACAGATTACGTCGGAAAATGCGTCAATTGCAGGTCGCGATAAGAATGACCGCCCCTTTGAGATCAGAGCCAAGTCGGGCGAGCAGGACAAAACCATAAGCTCGCTTGTACACATGAACAGTGTGACTGGAGCCTTCGAGCGACCATCGGGTGCAAAGCTCGATATTGAATCAAGCACGGGGCAGTTTGATCGCAAGAGCAAAGCCTTGGAGCTTTCTGGCAATGTAGTGTTCAGTGAAGGCACGCGATTTAAAGCCACAATGGACAAGGCCGCCATCAACACCGATGATCAGTCGCTGGCCTCAAAATCGCCTGTGAAGGTTGACATGCAAGGCACCATGATTGAGGCTGACAGTTTGACGGTCACGGAAAACGGAACACGCATCCTGTTCAAAGGCGGCGTGAAAGCAAGATTTGTAACACAGAATAAAACCACGGGAGACGGCCCATGATATGGCGGATGGCGAGCATTGCAGTAGTGGCGTTGGGGACGATGACGTCCAATGCGCTGTCACAAGACGCAGGCGCAGGTGTTGTCGATATTGAAGCCTCGGAAATGGAAATTTTGGAAACCGACAAGCGCGCCATTTTCAGAGGCGACGTGGTGGCCAAGCGCCCCACGGACACCATCCGCTGTCAGGAAATGATCGTCAATTATATCGACGTCAAGCAAACCGACGGCACCATGGCAACGGAAGTTGACAAGCTCGATTGTAAAACCGCCGTGACGATTAACACCGGCACCCAAACCATTACCGGCGACCTCGCCGTTTTCCAACTGCGCCGCAACCTGTTGGACGTGACGGGAAATGTTAAGGTTGTGCAGGGTAAAACTGTCATCCGCGGTCCGCATTTGACCGTTGATTTAAAGACCAAACGCACAAAAATGGCAGGCGGTCGTGTGAAGGGCCGTTTTGTGCCGAAATGACACGACAAATTCCTTTTCCAGATTTCATTCAAATTTAAGATAAATGGTATCAAATCAGATGGCGTCTCCGTCTAGGACACCGGTTCGTCCGGCCCCCATGGCAACGCGGGTTACAAAGCGCCCGCAAGCCGAAAGGCCAAAACCGGCAGCCGATGGGCTTTCCGCCGTTATGCTCGCCAAGAGCTATCGGAAAAGGCCCGTCGTCCGCGATGTGTCTCTAAATGTCAGACGCGGTGAGGCCGTTGGCCTGCTCGGCCCCAATGGTGCCGGCAAAACGACTGTGTTCTATATGATCACAGGTCTGATTGCCGCCGACCAAGGGTCCGTCAGTCTGGATGGCGTGGATATTACCCACCTGCCGCTCTATCAGCGGGCCAGACTGGGTATTGGGTATCTACCTCAGGAAAGTTCTGTTTTCCGGGGTCTCACTGTTGAACAAAATCTGCGATCGGTCCTCGAGCTACACCAGCCCGACAAGACAGAACGCGAACGTCAGTTGCGTGAGTTGTATGATGAGTTCCAAATCGCCCATATCCGGCATTCGCCGGCTGTTGCACTCTCTGGCGGACAACGTCGCAGGGTGGAAATCGCCCGAGCCCTTGCCACCAACCCCCAGTTTATCCTCCTCGATGAGCCCTTTGCCGGAATTGACCCGATTGCGATCGGTGATATTCGCCAGTTGGTGCGACAGCTCACAGATCGGGGAATCGGGGTGCTTATTACGGATCACAATGTACGAGAAACCCTCGGACTCATTGACCGCGCACTCATCATCCATGAGGGCCACGTTCTGACCGAAGGTCGCCCGGAAGACATTGTTAACGATCCCGACGTGAGGCGCTATTATCTTGGCGATTCATTCAGCTATTGATTGTAGGAGCGACTGATGGCGCTCTCTCAAAGATTAGTCATGAAGCAGGGCCAGTCCCTGGTCATGACCCCGCAACTGCAACAGGCGATCAAGCTGTTGCAGATGTCGTCGATTGAACTGCAGGCCTTTGTCGAAGCAGAGATTGAACGTAATCCGTTGTTGGACCACGGTGATGGTGGCAGTGAAAAAGCGGCGGCACCTGTTGCTGACGCCATGCCGGACAGTTTGGACCAGTCATTTGCCACGGAAGGCTCCGGAGGTCCGGGAGAAGTGGAAGCACAAAGTTCAGCGCCCGCCTCATCGTCGGACGGACAAGCCATGGCAACTGATTCCGGTTGGTCGAATATGCGCACCACGGGTCATCTGTCACTTGATGGCGAAGACCAGGATTTTGCATCGGCCCTGTCGCGGGAGGAAAGCCTCACCGAACATTTGACCGGGCAGCTCAATTTGAATTTTTCCAACCCCTCAGATTTGCTGATTGGCCAACACATCATCGGCATGGTCAACGAGGCAGGCTATGTGTCGGGCGATCCTTTAAGCTCTGGCGGAAAGCCTTGGCGCCACTGCTGAGCACGTGCAGGCCGTCTATGATGTCCTGCGCACGTTTGAGCCCATTGGTGTATTTGCAAGAGACCTGGCTGATTGTTTGGCGCTTCAGTTGAAAGAGCGCAATCGCTTGGACCCTGCCATGCAAGCGCTGCTTGATCATTTGCCCATGGTGGCAAAGCGCGACTTCGTAGCGCTGCGCTCCACCTGCAAAGTCAGCCAAGAAGACTTGCAAGACATGTTGGTGGAGCTCCGCGCACTCAACCCCAAGCCCGGTCATGCCTTTGGTTCCGATCCCGTTTCACCTGTGGTGCCAGATGTGTTTGTGCGGGCAGCACCCGATGGCACGTGGCTTGTCGAGTTGAACAGCGAAACCTTGCCGCGTGTTCTGGTCAATAATCAGTACATGGCAAAAGTCGCCAGCAACACCGCGCGCGCCGAAGACAAACTGTTCCTTGCTGGCTGTCATACGCAAGCTGCGTGGTTGGTCAAAAGTTTGGACCAGCGCGCCAAAACTGTTTTGAAAGTGGCCCGCGAAATTGTGTCTCAGCAAGACGCATTCTTGGTCAATGGCATTTCACAACTGCGCCCCATCACATTGAAGACCGTTGCTGACGCCATCAGCATGCATGAATCAACGGTGAGCCGCGTGACCTCAAATAAATATATCGCAACACCGCGCGGTACATTTGAGCTCAAATATTTCTTCACCAACGCCATCGCCACGACAGACGGATTGGGTGATGCCCATTCTGCCGAATCTGTTCGCCACTTGATCCGTGAAATGATTGCAGCGGAAACCGGTGATCACATTCTGTCAGACGACGACATTGTGGAAAATCTCAAGCGCGGGGGTGTGGATATCGCTCGTCGAACCGTAGCTAAATACAGAGAATCATTGAATATTCTCTCATCCGTACAACGCAGGCGGGAAGCCCGGCTGAAAGGTTGACTTCGACCCCCTCCGCGCCTAGTTTCCGCCAAAATTAAAGCAGAAACGGCGGCTTGAGTGCTTATACCGCCAGCAGGTTCGTAGTCCCATTATCCACAGATGCACTTGACCTCTGACCCGAATGCTCCCACATCTGGGGACATTGCAAGGGTGGTTGGTTCAGGCATCGCGGGGTAGCGGGATGCAAAATGGAAACAACGGGACAGGACTTCGCCTGAAGGCGATGCTCCGGTTTCAGTCGAATACGGATTGAATACGCAATGACACTTGCCGACATCATTGATACCCGCGCCATTCTGCCGGGGCTTAAAGTTCAGAACAAAAAACAATTGCTGCAGGAAATGGCTCAAGGCTTGGCATCGCTTGTCGCCATTGATTCGCGAGTGATTTTTGAAACATTGCTGCAGCGAGAAAAATTGGGATCGACCGGCTTGGGCCAGGGTATTGCCATTCCCCACGGTCGCTTGCCATCGATCACCCGCGTCTATGGCCTGTTTGCCAGACTGCACCACCCTGTGGCATTTGAAAGCGTTGACAGTGAACCCGTTGATTTGGTGTTTGCGCTGATTTCGCCTGACCACGCGGGTGCTGATCATTTGACGGCATTGGCCCGCGTCTCAAGATTATTTCGCGACTCCGAAACATTGAAAAAATTGCGTGGCACCGAAACAGTCGACGGGCTCTACGCGATTTTGACGCAAGCCCCAGTCGCAGCGACCGCTAGCGGCTGCTTAATCCCTAATGCACGCTGGCAGGCGTCAGTTCATGTTCAAAGGCTGAACCAAGGGCTGCCTCTCGGCTGGCTGAAATCGACACAGGCGTGCCGTCAGCATTGTAGAGACAGAAAAACGTTGATGTGGCGGGCAACGTCATTTTCTCGCCGATCAATACTTTCGCATCTTCAGCGTCAATTTCGCGCACATAGCCCAAAACACCACCACCCAAGCGGGCCAGCTGTTCTGTCGTCAAATTCGCCGTCATTCTGTGCATCTTATCACTCCTCGTGTTGGATACGCCTGAACAGCCACTCTGGTTGAACAGTCTCCTCCACAATCCTCAACAATTCATTGCCGAACCGAAACCAAAGCAACGTCTTGCCGCTCCGCTCATCATATGTGGATGAAACAATTGTTCTTCAAGTCCGCTTGCAAATCTCGAGGAATTGTCGTCATCTAGCGTCAAGGCTTGATCAGCCGGTCAAAAAACAGGGAGTACAACATGATCAAGAAATTACTGGGCGCTACAGCACTTGTGGGCCTCATGGCCGTTTCGGCTATTGCGGCTGACGACAAGCCAGCCATCGTCTTCGATATCGGTGGCAAGTTCGACAAGTCGTTCAACGAATCCATGTATAATGGTTCGGAAAAGTTCAAGGCTGACTCAGGCGTTGCCTATGGCGAATTTGAAATCGCCAATGAAGCCCAACGCGAACAGGCCATCCGCAACTTCGCTGACCAAGGCTATTCACCCATCATCGCCGCTGGCTTTGCACAAGCGGCTGCTGTTGAAAAAGTGGCCAAGGAATATCCAGATCTGAAATTCGCAATCGTCGACATGGTGGTGGATCTGCCAAACGTACAGTCCATCGTGTTCAACGAACATGAAGGCTCCTACCTCGTGGGCGTGATGGCAGCGATGGCGTCAAAGTCTGGCACCGTTGGCTTCGTCGGTGGCATGGACATTCCGTTGATCCGCAAATTCGGCTGCGGCTATGCCCAAGGCGTGAAATCAGTGAAAGCCGATGCCAAGGTCATCCAGAACATGACCGGTGATACCGGTGCGGCCTGGAACGACCCTGTGAAGGGTGGCGAAATCACCAAGAGCCAAATGAGCCAAGGTGCAGACGTGGTTTACGCTGCGGCTGGTGCAACGGGTCTTGGTGTATTGCAAGCTGCTGCTGATGGCGGTGCTCTGTCGATTGGCGTTGACGCAAACCAGAACTACCTGCACCCCGGCAAGGTTTTGACCTCGATGTTGAAGCGCGTTGACGTTGCCGTTTACAACGTCATGAAGGCCGGCAAGGACGGCACCTTCAAAGGTGGCGTTGCCAACCTGCAAGCCATGGGCCTCGCCCAGGACGGCGTGGGTTATGCCATGGACGACAACAACAAAGCACTGGTGACACCTGAAATGGCAGCTGCCGTTGAAAAGGCGAAAGCCGACATCATCGCCGGAACTGTAAAGGTTCACGACTATATGTCTGATAACAAGTGTCCGGTTGAGTAAGGCAAACTGGTCCCCACCCCCGGCCCTTCCCCGCAATGCGGGGTGGGGTGAAGGTTATCTCACTCCTCCCCGATCTTCAGGGAGGGGCAGGGGTGGGGCCTTCACCTTCGCATCATGACCCCCGCCATTGAACTCATTCACATCGATAAACGTTTTGGCCCCGTTCACGCCAACAAAGACGTGAACTTGAATGTGGCCAAGGGATCAATCCATGGGGTCATAGGTGAAAATGGTGCTGGCAAATCGACCTTGATGTCGATCCTGTTTGGTTTCTACGCCGCTGATTCTGGCGAGATCAAAGTAGACGGCAAAGCCGTTCGCATCAAAACGTCAACCGATGCGATTTCACTCGGCATTGGCATGGTGCATCAGCACTTCATGTTGGTTGATACATTTACTGTTCTTGAAAATGTTGTTCTTGGCGCTGAAGGCGGCGCGCTCATCGGCCCCGCCCTCGACAAAGCCCGTAACGAACTCAAGCGACTTGCCGATGAATATGAACTTGATGTCGATCCTGATGCCATTATCGGCGAACTGCCTGTTGGCTTGCAGCAACGTGTTGAAATTTTAAAAGCGCTTTATAAAGGTGCGCAGGTTCTGATCCTTGATGAACCGACAGGCGTGTTGACGCCCGATGAAGCGGATCATCTGTTCCGCATTCTGGCCACGCTGCGCGATCAGGGAAAGTCCGTGATCCTCATCACCCACAAACTGCGCGAGATCATGGCAGCGACCGATCATGTCAGCGTCATGCGGCGTGGCGAAATGGTGGCGCATTTTGAAACCAAAAAAACCTCCGTTGAAGAATTGGCCGAAGCCATGGTCGGGCGCCGTGTCTTGATGCACGTTGAAAAAGGTCCAGCCAAACCGGGCGAAGTTGTCCTCGATGTGAAGGGCGTTTCATGGAAGGACAAAAAAGGCGTCGTCCGCGTCAACAATGTCTCATTCACGGTGCGCAAAGGCGAGATAGTTGGCATCGCCGGCGTGTCGGGCAATGGTCAATCGGAACTTTTGGATTGCATTGCAGGCATCACGCGGCCCGCATCCGGTGAAATTATATTTGAAGGCAAATCCATTGGCCACTTGGCTGATCCCCGCTATTTGCGTCAGGAAGGTCTGGCCCATGTGCCAGAAGACCGTCAACACCGTGGACTGATTTCGAGTTTTGATGCGTCTGAATCGGCCATTCTTGGCTGGCACTTTGACAAATCACTTGGCAAGGGTTTCCGACTTGACCGCCAATCCGTCATTGAGCGCTCTAAAAAGGAAATGTTGGATTTCGATGTGCGCCCAGCAAATCCCCTGTTGAAGAGCGCAAAATTTTCAGGCGGCAATCAACAAAAAATTATTCTGGCCCGCGAAATATCAAGTGACCCCGACTTGCTGATTGTCGGCCAGCCTACGCGGGGTGTTGACATCGGTGCAATCGAGTTCATTCACCGTCGCCTCATCGCATTGCGCGATCAAGGCAAGGCAATTTTGCTGGTATCAGTGGAATTGGATGAAATCCGTTCGATGTCTGACCGCATTATCGTCATGTTCGCAGGGCGGGTGATGGGTGAGCGCAATGCAGATGCGTCTGAACGCGAACTTGGCCTGCTCATGGCTGGCGTGCAGAAGGATGCCGCGTGATGTCAGCCAAAGGGTGAAATTCCAACCTGGGCAGATGTGGCATTGATCCCGCTGCTCAATTTGTTTGTGGCCCTGTTGATCTCCGGCATCGTTGTTCTCATCATCGGCGAAAATCCGCTGGAAGCCATGTGGATCATGCTGAAAGGAGCCGTGGGCTCCATCAAAGGCTGGAGCTATCTTCTTTATTACTCCACCAACTTCATCTTCACAGGCCTCGCTGTTGCCGTCGCCTTTCATGCCGGCTTGTTCAACATTGGCGGTGAAGGACAAGCTTATTTCGCAGGCCTTGGTGCCGCGATTGTTGGATTAAGTTTGGAATTTCTGCCCTGGCCCATTGTCATTCCTTTGGCCATCATCGCTTCAGCATTGATGGGGGCACTTTGGGGCTTCATTCCCGGCTACCTGCAAGCCAAGCGCGGCAGCCACATCGTCATCACCACCATTATGTTCAACTTCATTGCCTCCAGCTTCATGGTGTATCTCATCAATTATTGGTTCAGACCCGTTGGCAAAATGGCGGTTGAAAGCCGCGAGGTGACGGGCGCTTACATTATGAGTTTTAGAGAACTCGCTAAACTGTTTTTTGATTATCGCCTGCCGTCGTCTCCGCTAAACCCAACTTTATTCTTCGCTCTGTTTGTGGCTTGGGCCGTTTGGTATTTCCTCTGGCGCACGAAGCTTGGTTATGAAATTCGCGCAGTTGGCGCCAATCCAGATGCTGCTGTCTATGCCGGGATCAGCCCGTCCAAAATCATCATGGTGGCCATGGCCATTTCGGGTGGACTTGCAGGCTTGGTTGCTGTCAATGAAGTGCTGGGCGCGCAACATCGATTGCTGTTGGAATATGTACAAGGTGCTGGCTTTGTTGGCATTGCCGTGGCTCTCATGGGGCGCAATCATCCCGTTGGCATTGTGTTGTCGGCACTGCTGTTTGGCTTGCTCTATCAAGGGGGAACAGAACTTTCCTTTGCCAAGCCCGAAATCAACCGCGATATGATTGTAGTGATCCAAGGCCTCGTGATTTTGTTCATGGGCGCATTGGAACAATCCTTCAGGCCATACTTGGCCATGCTGTTTTTTAAAGCGGAGGACTGACAGATGTTTGAAATGTTCCTCGGCGCTGAAACACTTGCATCGACAGTGCGCCTGTCCGTGCCACTGATCCTCGCCTGTTTGGCAGGGCTGTGGTCAGAACGCGCTGGTATTGTTGACATTGGGCTTGAAGGCAAAATGCTGGCGGCTGCCTTTGCAGCGGCAGCCTCTGCCACATATTTTGGCAATGCGTGGATGGCGTTGCTGATTGCCATTACGGTGTCGCTTGGGTTCTCATTGGTGCATGGCTATGCCTCAATCAATCAAAAGGGCAACCAAGTGGTGTCGGGTGTGGCCATCAATATGTTGGCGGCAGGCCTTGCTGTGGTGCTTGGCAATGAATGGTTCAAGGAAGGTGGGCGCACACCGCCGCTGCTCGAAGCAGCGCGCTTCATGCCGATTGATTTGCCAGTGCTGTCGTCCCTTTATGATGTGCCGGTGTTGGGTGTGTTTGCGCGCATCATTTCCGGACATTCGCTGTTGAGCTACATTGCCTTTGCGCTGGTGCCGCTTTCGGCTTGGGCCTTGGCCAGAACGCGTTTTGGTTTAAGGCTGCGGGCGGTTGGTGAAAACCCACACGCTGTCGATACGGCAGGCATTTCCGTTTCAAAGCTGCGCTATCAGGCTGTCATCATTGCAGGCGTGTTCTGCGGCATTGCGGGTACGTATATTTCGACTTCGCTTTCCGCCAGTTTCGTGCGCGATATGACGGCAGGACGCGGCTTCATGGCGCTCGCCGCTTTGATCTTTGCAAACTGGCGGGCCTGGCCTGCCATGTGGGCCTGTTTGTTGTTTGGCTACTTGCAAGCCATGGGCACCAGGTTGCAGGGCGTTAAAATTGCAGGCTTTGAAATTCCGGTGCAGTTCATCAACATGCTGCCTTATGTGATGACCGTAGTGTTGCTTGCAGGCTTTATCGGCAAATCTATTCCACCGAAAGCCTCTGGTATTCCTTACTCGAAGGATCGTTGAGATGCGTTTTCTTACTGTGAAGAACTGTCTGACAAAACTGCATCTCATTCTGATGTTGCTGGTGACATGGGCCAACCTTTCGCAACCATCGATGAGCTTTGCCGCTGAAGATAAAGTCATTGCTGTTGAAGGCGACGATCCCGCAATGAATGCCGCCATCGACAAAGCGCGATCAACTCTGGATGAATTTTGGAGGAAGCTTTCGAACCCAAAACCAAATGAAAAAAATTTTTCGGTCAAACTCAAGTTGACGGATGGTTCTAACGTTGAGCACTTTTGGTGTGGCAGCATAGAAGGTGATGCGCAATCGGCAACCTGCATCATCAACAATGATCCGCAAACAGTCAAAACAGTTCAGGCAGGACAGCGAATTCCTATTGAATCTGATGTTGTTTCGGATTGGATGTATATGCGAGATGACAAGATTGTGGGAGGTCAGACGGTGAGAATTCTGTTGAACTACATGTCGTCAGATGAGGCCGAAAACTTGCGTGCACAGCTCGTGGAAGAGTAGGTTACATGAAGGACCTCATCGAAGCGGCAATGGCTGCGCGCACAAAAGCCCACGCTCCCTATTCGAAGTTCTTTGTCGGTGCTGCCATGCGTGATGAACAAGGCCGGGTGCACGGCGGCGGTAACATTGAAAACGCTGCTTACCCTCAAGGCTGGTGTGCCGAACCTTCTGCCATTTCGCATCTCATCATGGCAGGCGGAACAAAAATCACTGAAGTTGTTGTTATGGGTAATGGCGATACGCTTTGCACACCCTGTGGTGGGTGTAGGCAAAAAATTCGCGAGTTTGCTGCAGGGGATGTGAAGATACATTGTTGCACTGAAACGGGCGCATTAATTCAAACCTTCACCCTCGACGAATTACTACCCGCCAGTTTCGGTCCGGAGAATTTGAAATGAACAATCTCAATGACAAACTATTGGGGCGCCAACCTAAAGTCGCCATCATCCTCGGTTCCGCTCTCGGCTCTGTTGTTGAGGCTGTTCAAGACCCGCTTATTATTCCGTATACGGAATTATCTGGCTTTCCTGTTCCAAAAATTTCAGGCCATGCGGGCAAACTCTATGTTGGCAAGATTGGAGGCAAGGATGTCGCCGTCTTGGCAGGTCGCGCCCACCCTTATGAGTCCGGCAATGCTGGGGTCATGCGTCCCGCTCTTGATCAACTCAAATCCGCAGGCATTGAAACGCTCGTGCTGACCAATGCAGCAGGCTCGCTCAAGGCAGCAATGAAGCCAGGCACTTTGATGGCACTGACGGATCATATCAATTGTGCTGGCATGAATCCCTTGATCGGCCAGCATGGCGATGAAAATTTCGTGTCGATGACCAATGCCTATGATGCGGATTTGCGCAAACAACTCTTGGCGGCGGCAAAGAAAGAAAAGATCAATCTAAAGCAAGGTGTCTATTGCTGGTATTCCGGCCCTTCATTTGAAACGCCAGCCGAAATCCGCATGATGCAAATCATTGGCGGCACAGCGGTGGGCATGTCGACAGCGCCTGAAACCATTATCGCCCGCAGGTTGGGTATGAAAGTTGTGGCCATTTCGACCATCACCAATTTGGCGGCGGGCATCAAAGACGCTTCGCCTTCGCACGAAGAAACCAAGCGTGAGGGTATGAAGGCGGCGGCCAATATGAAAAAGCTGCTGACCCGCTTTCTCTCGGACTTGAAATAATGCTGCCGCAAGAAGTCATCCGCCGCAAACGCGATGGCGCGGCTTTGTCCACCGATCAAGTGAAAGACTTTATTGCGGGTCTCACCTCAGGCGCTGTGTCAGAGGGGCAAGTTGCAGCTTTTGCCATGGCCGTTTTTTTTAAAGGCATGACGCGCGAAGAGGCAGTTGGCTTGACGCTGGCCATGCGCGATTCCGGTACGGTTTTGAAATGGGATTTGCCGGGTCCCGTCGTCGACAAGCATTCTTCTGGCGGCATTGGAGATAACATTTCGCTTTACTTGGCACCCATGCTGGCGGCCTGCGGGCTTTATGTGCCCATGATTTCAGGCCGTGGCCTTGGGCATACAGGTGGCACCTTGGACAAGCTTGATTCCATTCCCGGTTACAAGACTCAACCGGACCTCGCCCTGTTTCGCAAAATCACGAAAGATGTGGGGTGCTGCATTATCGGCCAAACCGCAGATCTCGCCCCTGCTGATAAGCGGCTCTATGGCATTCGTGACGTGACGGCGACGGTTGAAAGCGTGCCGCTGATCACGGCGTCGATCCTGTCAAAAAAACTCGCCGCTGGCTTGCAGCATTTGGTCTTGGACGTGAAATGCGGCTCCGGTGCATTTATGGCGAATGTTGAAGAGGCCCGCGCCCTTGCAACATCATTGGTCGCCGTGGCCAATGGTGCAGGCTTAAAAACCACAGCCCTCATCACCGACATGGACGAACCGTTAGCGCCCGTTGCTGGCAATGCATTAGAGGTTGCTCATGCTGCGGAGTTCCTGTTGAACCGTCGGATCAATGCACGCGTCAGTGACATCACGCTGGCCCTAGGCGCTGAACTTTTGCTCAGCGCTGGCTTGGCGAAAGACGTTGCGTCGGCGCGCGATAAGCTTGTCGCAACACTGTCATCGGGCAAAGCCGCTGAACATTTTGACAAGATGGTTGCAGCCCTCGGTGGCCCCAGTAACTTTCTGTCCTCCCACGGTAAACACTTGAAGCGCGCGCCCATCGTCAAGCCTGTGTTCGCTGATAATGAAGGCACCGTGTCATCAATTAAGACCCGCGAATTGGGGCTGGCTGTAATTGAACTGGGCGGCGGCCGCCGCGTTGTGTCAGACGCGATCAACCATAGCGTGGGTCTGGATCAGTTGCTCGGCAAAGGCTTTCGCGCCGACGGCGAAATTCCCTTGTGTATAGTTCACGCGCAAACCGCGGGCGAATTTGAGAAAGCAGCGGCCATCGTCAAAGCCGCTTACACCATCGGCGAAAGTGGCGCGTCAGGACCCAACATCATCGAAAGGATTGCATGCTGATGCCCCGCGCCTTCCTTTTTATTCTTGATAGTTTTGGCATTGGCAATGCACCTGATGCTGCCGCCTTTGGTGATGAGGGTTCGAATACATTTCTCCACATCTGCGATCACATGAAACTGAACGTGCCGCACATGGCCTCACTGGGCTTAGGATTGGCTGCAGAAAGTGCAGGTGGGCGCAATCCGTTTCCAAATGCAAAGCTTGTGGGGCGCTGGGGTCATGCGCAAGAATATTCTCAAGGCAAAGACACGATCACGGGGCATTGGGAAATTGCAGGTGTGCCTGTGCCGTTCAAATGGCATTACTACCCGAATACCCCGCAGTCCTTCCCGCAAACCCTGCTCGATGAGATCATCAAGCGCTGCAATCTTCCGGGCCTGCTCTGCGGCACCCACGCCTCTGGCACACAAGTGATTGAGGATTTTGGCGACGAGCATGTGAAATCCGGAAAACCTATTATCTACACCTCGGCTGACAGCGTCATCCAGATTGCAGCGCATGAAGAACACTTCGGCCTGCAACGGCTCTATGATGTCTGCAAGGTGGCGCGCGAACTGACCTATGCCATCAAGGTGGGGCGCATTATTGCAAGGCCCTTCCTCGGCGATACGCCCAAGACTTATGCGCGCACCGGAAACCGCAAGGACTTTGCCATCATGCCTCCATCACCAACTCTGTTGAAGGTTGCATCCGATGCGGGGCGTCATGTGATTTCGGTTGGCAAGATCGGCGATATCTATGGCCACGTCGGAACAGGTGACGAAGTTAAAGTGTCAGGCAATGCCGCGATGATGGAGAAGGTCATTGCTTTGATGCCGACTTTAAAAGATGGCGGCTTCCTGATGACGAACTTTGTCGACTTCGACACCAATCATGGCCACCGCCGCGATCCCGTCGGCTATGGCAAATTACTGGAAGCCTTCGACGCCGAACTGCCACGCGCGTTCGCAGAACTCAAAGAGAACGACATGCTCATCCTCACCGCTGATCATGGCAATGACCCGACTTGGAAGGGAACGGACCACACCCGAGAACAAATCCCCATCATGATATATGGCAAAGGGGCAGGCAGTGTTGGTCACCGCAAGACCTTCTCAGATATCGGACAGTCGATTGCTGCGCATTTGGGTCTGCCGAAACTAGGGGCGGGAGAGGCCTTCCTAATCTGATCGCTTCAACACCGCTTGCAGCACATCTTTGACACCGATGCCACCGGCAAACGTGCCGTCATCATTAAAAGGGCAACGGGCGTGGTTTCAGATTTATGCATGGCCAGCATTACGGTTTTGAGGGAGGTGCCGGGCGTTGCCCAGAATACGGGGCGGGATTTTGGATCATAGGATTTGTCGGCGTCAGCGCAGGATATCCATGTTGCAGGTTCGCCATCTCGCTCAACGGCCGTAAATTTTTGTTGCGATCCAGTTTGAAGCGCGTTGTCTTGCGGCGATCCAACCAAATCCAACCGCCTTTGTCTTTTAGCAATTCGCTTTTCCCCCGCATCACATTCCATGCTGTCAGCACCGATAGCGGATTCACATTGGCGATGAACTCACGCACATAGTCATTGGCGGGACGCAACACGATATCTTCCGGGCGGCCAGATTGCACAATGCGGCCCCCTTCCATGATGGTGATGGTGTTGCCAATCTTCAGTGCTTCTTCGAGGTCATGGCTGACGAAGATGATGGTTTTCTTCAAACGCTTTTGCAGATCCAACAACTCGTCCTGCAATTTGGTCCGGATCAAAGGATCAAGTGCCGAGAATGGTTCATCCATCAGCAAAATCGGCGCTTCTGTCGCAAAGGCGCGCGCCAAGCCAACGCGCTGTTGCATGCCGCCTGAAAGCTCATGGGCGTATTTGTTTTTCCATTGCGAAAGTCCCACAAGATCCAGTTGTCTTTCGACACGGGCTTTGCGCTCTGCATCTGGAACACCTGAAAGCTCTAATCCGAATCCGACATTCTCCGCCACTGTTCGCCAGGGCAGCAAAGCAAATTGCTGAAACACCATGGCCACAGATTTCTGCCTGACATGGCGCAATGTTGCTTCATCACAGGACACCACATCAACCATGCGGTCGCCGTCGCGCACTTCAATGGATCCGCGCGTCACCTGGTTGAGACCATTGACGCCGCGCAGCAGCGTTGACTTGCCTGATCCTGAAAGCCCCATCAGCACGCTGATCTCGCCTTCTCGCACGGTAAGATTGGCACCCGCACAGCCCAGCACCACGCCGGTCTTATCGAGAATATCGCTGCGTGTGGCACCTCCATCCATCATCGACAGTGCAGCATCTTGTTTAGGGCCAAACAGAATATCAACATTTTTGAAGGCAACGGCGGTGGTCATTTTTTTGCTCCCACACGTGCCGCCAAAACGCGGTCCAGGATGATGGCGAGAATGACGATGGCGAGACCCGCTTCAATGCCAAGAGGAATGTTGCGATTGTTGAGCGCGCGGTTGACCGGATTGCCAAGCGACGGTGCGCCAATCAACGTGGCGATCACCACCATCGACAAAGACAACATGATACACTGCGTGAGGCCTGCCATGATCGACGGCAGGGCGGCGGGGAGTTCAACCTTCCACAACAATTGCCGTTTGGTCGCACCAAAGCTTTCGCCCGCTTCAATCATGGGTTTTGGAATTGAGGTGAGGCCAAGATAGGTCATGCGCACGGGCGCCGGCATGGCGAAAATAATGGTGACGATCAGGGCGGGTGCTGCACCCAAGCCAAACAAAATCAAAATGGGAATGAGATAGACGAAGGTCGGCATGGTCTGCATCAGATCGAGGATCGGCTGCACCGTTTGCCACACCCGTGGCTTATGCGCGGCCCAGATACCGAGCGGCACACCCAGCGCCATCGACAAGGCCGTGGCATAAACCACCAGCACCAGAGTCTGGATGGTTTCCTTCCACAGGCCCTGATTGATGATGAAGAGCAAGCCGACAAGCACGCCAAGTGCCAGCCATTTTGATTTCTTGGCGTAGTAAACCAAACCTGCAATCAACAGCGCCAAAACAACGGGCGGACATTTGCAGCAATATCCACGTCGACCATTCGACGATGAAATTGAGGCCGTCTTTCAAGCCATCGAAAAACCATTCGAAATTTTCAGTGATGAAAAAGATGATGGACTTGCCCCATTGGCCCACCGGAATTTTCCAGGCGGTAATCCATTGTGAAATGGGATCGTTCATGCGCGGCCGCCCTTCCAAGTCGTCTGATAGAAAAAGGGCGCCGGAAATCTTCCGAGCGCCCACAGTCGTGTTACTTCAGTACGGCGGCCTTAGCGTCGCCACCATCCATGGCGGTCACTCCGTCAAGCCATGCTGACACCGTGTCAGCATTGCCTTTGATCCAGTCAGCCGCAACCGCCTTAGGATCTTTGCCGTCTTTCAACACGGGGGCCATGATTGTGCCACCCACCATTGGCAGGGTGAACTTCATGTTCGAAACGAGCTTTGCCGCATTCGGGCATTCAGCCGCCCAACCCGCACGGGTATTGGTGTAAACAGTCGCAGAACCAAAGCCAGCCGACTCAACACCTGCGAGATAATGCAACTTCATGTCGCCCATGACAGGGTGTGGCGTCCAGCCCAGGAAGACGATCCATTCATTGTTCTTGATGGCCTTTTCAGCTTCAGTCAGCATGCCAGCTTCTGAACTTTCAACCACAGTCCAGCCGCCCAAATTGTTTTTGGCGTCATCGATGAAGCCTTGCATGATGCGATTGCCGTCATTGCCGGATTCGATGCCGAACATTTTGCCAGCAAACTTGTCCTTGTTGGCAGCCAAGATCAGCCAGTGATTTCACACCTGCGTCAGCCACATATTGCGGCACTACCATGCCATAGCCAGCACCTTCAAGGTTTACGGCCAATTGTTCAATCGACTTGTCATCGAGATAGGCTTGAATGTCGGCGGTTTGCGATGGCATCCAGTTGCCGAAGAACACATCCACGTCTTTGCTCTTGAGCGATGCAAAGGTGATGGGCACGGACAATGTTTTGACTTCGCCAGTGTAGCCCATCGAGGTGAACATGCTGGAGGCAATTTCCGAAATCACTTGAATTTCAGTCCAGCCTACATCAGCAAAGCGAACGGCCTTGCAGCTTTCAGCATCGGCGGCAAAAGCACCGCCCGACAATGCGGCCAAGCTTGCGCCCACCGCCAAGATTTTACGGATCGAAGAAACCATTTTGAACTCCCTGTTCATGTTGCGTGATCCGGGTTCGCCCCCGAATGCATCTACAGTCAATTAAGCCACGTTGGCCCTCACAGCGTCAAGCTACAACGGCGTTTACAACGTTAATTGCACGACACTTGGCAAACAACTTGCGACAAGCCTAAACAGATGTATCAAAAAGCAAGAATACAAAAGGAAAGCGCCGTCATGAAACCAGTGAAATGGGGCATCATCTCCACCGCCAACATCGGCATGCAAAAAGTCATTCCCGGCATGATGAAGAGCAAGCAGTTGGAAGTGCTGGGCATTGCTTCGCGCAACTGCCAAACGAGCCAGAGCCGCTGCCGATCAATTGGGCATCGCCAAGTCCTATGGCTCCTACGAGGAAATGCTCGAAGACCCTGAAATTGAAGCGGTCTACAATCCACTTCCCAACCATATGCATGTGCGCCTGTCCCTGATGGCAGCGCGTGCGGGAAAACATGTCTTATGCGAAAAGCCGGTTTCCATTTCGGCGAAGGGTGCCCTTGCCTTGCGCAATGTGCCAGCGGGTATTCACATCGCAGAGGCCTTCATGGTGCGCCATGCCTTGCAATGGATTGATGCCAGAAACCGCGTCAAGAAGGGTGAGATCGGTGATGTGCGCGCCATTCAAGTGATGTTCTCTTATTTCAATCGCGACCCCAAGAATGTGCGCAACATGGCTGATATCGGCGGCGGCGGACTGCTGGACATTGGCTGCTATCCCGTCACGATTGCTCGCTTTATCTTTGGCGCAGACCCGATCCGTGCTGCAGCCACTGTTGATTATGACCCCAAGTTCAAAACCGACCGTTTGGCAGGGGCGATTTTGGAATTTCCCAAGGGCTGCCATTTGACATTCACCGTCTCCACACAATTGGCACCCTATCAACGCGTTCATATCATGGGCACCAAGGGCCGCATTGAAATCGAAATTCCTTTCAATGCACCGCCCGACAAGCCAAACCGCCTGTTCGTGCAGGGCATGACTATGAATGAGGGAAAATGGCATTCATTCCCCGTTTCAGACCAATATCAACTGCAAGCCGAAAGCTTCAGCCGCATCATCCGCAAAAAGGAAAAGCCGGTCTGGGGCGTTGATGACGCCATCACCAACATGCGCATTCTCGATGCCTTGTTCCGATCAGGCAACAGCGGAAAGTTTGAGAAAATCGCTTAGATCAAGCTATGAGCGATTGTAGATGTCATCATAACGGATGATGTCATCTTCGCCGAGATAGTCTCCGAACTGCACTTCGATGATTTCAACTTGCTCGGCACCCAGATTTTCCAATCGGTGTTTGCAACCAAAGGGAATGTCGATGGATTGGCCGCGCACCAGCGCCACGACGGTGTCATCCACGGTCACAGTTGCTGTACCTTCAACAACGGTCCAATGCTCATAGCGGTGTTTGTGGCTTTGCAGTGAAAGTCGACCCGCCGGGTTCACCGACAGGCGCTTGACTTTAAAGCCCGGACGTTCTTCGAGAACGTAAAATGCCCCCCAGGGCCGCGTTTCGCTGGTCATGGGGCGTCTATAGCGTGGGGTCTTGAAAGCTGCAATTGACCTTTGTGCTCCTTCATGCCTATAAGCCCGCCCAAAGGCCCAGGTCCGGGTCAATCCCATTAGACTACAGGAATTTCAATGGCCAATACCTCTTCCGCCAAGAAGGCAGCACGCGTTTCAACCCGCCGTGCCACAATCAACAAAAACCGCACCAGCATGGTGCGTTCAACCGTTCGTAAGGTTGAAGAAGCCATCACCGCCGGCAAGAAAACCGATGCTGAAGCCGCTTTGAAGCTGGCAACACCACAATTGGCCCGCGGCGCACAAAAGGGCATCATGCACAAGAATACGGCATCGCGCAAAGTTTCGCGCCTCACAGCCCGTGTACGGGCCATGAAGGGTTAAGTTATTTATCCATCCGCGTGATTAATCTTCACGTCGGTTATTGAATTCAGGCCGTCGGATCCTTCCGGCGGCCTTTTTGTTCGTCCGAAGGCTGACAAATCTGTTAAATTTTATCATTGTATTACAATAAGTTGTGGGTTTGAGCACAGTGAGGCAAGGGCATTTGCCTGAGTCTGTCCCCCGCAATGTTGCGTCAAGCCATTTCTTTTCAATTTAGCCTGAAGTTGTGACATTTTGCTCTCGGAAAGCGATTCAACTGAGAGATTCAGCACCTTAGCGACCACAACTCAATTCAATCCGCAGTGAAATAAGGCAAACAATGCCTCCTCCGTGTACGGACCGTCACATTTCCTCATTGCAGGACCATCACCCCCCTGCCTAGGGTCTTTTTAAGTCATCGGGCGGCGAGAGGGAACTCTGGCCGTCAAGAATGACAGGGATCGGCAATTTGGTGGGGATGGCAATCCCACCGCAGCACATGTTTGGAAGCTTTGCGTAAGACTGGGTGAAAATCCGGCTTGGTAACGCGTGTGTCAAAATGGTGGGGGCAACCCGTCATCACAGCAAGCATGTCTCCGGTGTCTGGCCGCGGGGGCGGCAAGGGCGCGAAAGCGTTCGGGGTCATATATTTCGGGGAAGTGGACGAAACAATTGAACAACGCAAAAGCAACATCGGCTGCAACAGACACGGGCGCAGACGGGGCACTTGGAATTTTAAAACAGCAGTGGCAACGCATCCAACTTCGGTTGCGCGCTGAACTCGGTGAAGACCTGTTCAACAGCTGGTTTGGCCGCATGGATATTGAAACCTTTACCGGGGGCCATCTGACGGTTTCAGTGCCCACGCGCTTTCTCAAAAGCTGGATTGAAAGCCACTACGTTACCAAGCTGCAAAAAATCGCTGCAGCTGAGCTGGATGCTTTGACCCATGTCTTAGTCAAAGTCCGCCAACAGGGCATTGCTGTGCCCGACTCAGGCGCCAAACCCACAACGCGTTCCGTAACACCTCAACAGGACATGCAGCGCACAGCCTATGTGCCGCTGGTTCTTCCTGAATTGGTCAATGACAAATCCGTGGTTCTGGATGAAGCGCAAACCTTCGACAGCTTCATGGTGGGGTCTGCCAATCAGTTGGCCCATGCGGCTGCCATGCGTGTGGCCCAGGCCATGCCGGGTGCCGCGTTAGGCTTTAACCCACTCTATATTCATGCCGCTGCGGGCCTGGGCAAAAGCCATTTGCTCAACGCCATCGCCCACAAGATTAAAACCAGCAACACGCCGCGCCGCGTCCTCACGCTGACGGCAGAGCGTTTTATGTATGGTTTTATTCAAGCCGTACGCCAGCGCGATACATTGTCCTTCAAAGATCAGTTCAACAGCGTTGATGTGTTGCTGATTGATGATTTCCAGTTCTTGCAAGGCAAAGCCATTCAGCAGGAATTCTGCCACGCCTTTAATTCACTGGTTGATGCCAAGCGCCAAGTTGTCATTGCAGCCGATGTGCCACCGTCACAATTGGATGCCATTGATCAACGCATGCGATCGCGCATGATGGGTGGGTTGGTTGTTGACATCGAAGCGCCGGATGAAGAGCTGCGTCACAAAATTGTCCGCGCCCGTCATCAGCAAATGCTGTTCCGTGACCCGACACAAACCATTCCAGAGGACGTGTTGGAATTGATCGCAACCCGCACCCAAGGCGGCGGTCGCGAGCTTGAAGGGGCGCTCAACAAGATTATCGCCTATCAGCAGTTCAACAACACGCCCATCACTTTGGACTTGGCTTCGGTTGTGCTGCGTGATGCTGCAGGAAATGGGGCCATGGATCCTGGCCGTATCAAGATCGACGACATCCTCAAAATCGTGGGGCGTCACTACAATGTGGCCAAGGCTGACCTGTTGTCGCCGCGCCGGTCGCGCACCGTTGTGGTGCCTCGCCAAATAGGCATGTATTTGGCGAAGAAACTCACCAGCCGCTCGCTCCCGGAAATTGGCAGGCGCTTTGGCGGCCGCGACCATTCAACGGTTTTGCACGCCGTGCGCAAGATCGACGAACAAGTCCGGGTCGATGAAAAACTCGCAAAAGATGTGGCCTTGTTGATCCGCCTGATGGAGCAGGTCTAAGACTTGTTCAAAACGGCCTAAAACCCTTGAAATGCACGGGGCAACGGGCCATTGTCCCATGCCCTGCGCTTTAGTGTGCGCCAGCTTAAATTTGACGAGTGTTTGAACCATCATGCGTGTGACGATTGAACGGTCTGCCTTTCTGAAAGCCTTGAACCATGTGCAAAGTGTGGTGGAGCGGCGCAACACCATTCCCGTACTGTCGAACGTACTGGTCCAGGCCAAAAACGGCAGCGTAAAACTAACCGCAACCGATCTTGATATCGAAATCGTTGAAACGGTTGCAGCAGAAACCGCTCGTGAAGGGGCCGCCACGGTTCCCGCCCACATGCTCTATGACATCGTGCGCAAATTGCCCGATGGTGCGCAACTGCAATTGGAGCAGGGACCAGATTCATCCCGCGTCGCCATCACTGCGGGGCGCTCTAAATTTGCCTTGCAGGCTTTACCCGCAGAAGATTTCCCCGATTTATCGTCGGGTGATTTTGGCAATAATTTTGCCTTGCCTGCGTCAGCCTTAAAGTTCCTGATTGAAAAAACGCGCTTTGCAATTTCAACAGAAGAGACGCGCTATTATTTGAACGGCATCTATCTGCATCAGGCCAAACAGGCCGACATGCTGCGCGCCGTGGCAACCGACGGTCATCGTTTGGCGCAAGCGCAAGTCAATCTGCCATCGGGTGCCGACGGCATGCCGGGTGTCATCGTGCCACGCAAGACTGTGCTTGAAATCGTCAAGCTGTTGGAAGGTGAAGAGGGCGATGTGGATGTATCACTGTCCGCTTCGAAAATTCGTTTCTCCGCGGGCAATCTGGTGCTGACGTCAAAACTCATCGACGGCACCTTCCCGGACTATGAGCGCGTCATCCCGAGAAACAACACCAAGATTTTGGTCACTGAGGCTAAAGATTTCGCCCAAGCCGTGGATCGCGTATCAACCATCTCATTGGAAAAGAGCCGTGCCGTAAAGCTCTCTCTCAACGACGGTAAAATGTCATTGGTCGTCAACAATCCAGATTCAGGTTCAGCCGAAGAAGAACTGATCGTGGATTACGCCCAAGAGCCAATCGAGATTGGTTTCAACTCGCGCTACCTGCTCGATGTGGCCGGGCAGATCACGGCAGAAACCATTCGCTTCGAATTTCAGGATTCTGGCTCACCCACCTTGGTCAAAGACCCGAAGGACGAACAGTCCCTCTATGTGCTGATGCCAATGCGGGTGTAAACCGCATCCTGTGACTTCAAACGCCTCCCATCGCATCACCCGCATCACGTTGACGGATTATCGCAACTATGCGGGCTTGCGGCTTGATCCGCCGCCGGGCTTGATTGCGCTTGTCGGTGCCAACGGCGCTGGCAAAACCAATTTGCTGGAAGCCATATCCCTGCTGACGCCGGGTCGGGGGTTAAGGGGTGCTGAATTTCAATCCATTGGCCGCAATGATGGCAAGGGGGCTTGGGCCGTTTCAGCCGCGACCCAAAACCACCACGGCGAAACCCAACTGGGTACGGCCTGGAGTGTGTCGGAAACCGAAGGCATCAACGCCGCCCGCGCGGTTTTGGTTGATGGCCATTTGCAAAAGTCATCAGGCGCCTTGGCGGGGCTGCTGCGTATTGTCTGGCTGACACCGGCGTTGGATCGCTTGTTTTCAGGTGCAGCTTCGGAGCGCCGCCGTTACCTCGATCGCATGGTGGCCCTGTTTGATACGGAACATGGCAGCCGCATCAACCGCTTTGAAAAGCTCATGCGTGAGCGCAACATGTTGTTGGCTGATGGCCCCCTTGATCGCACCTGGGCCACCAGCCTTGAAACCCAAATGGCTGAAGAGGCCATCGCCATTGCGGCTGCGCGATTGCAGTCTGTCGGAAATCTTGGGGCCTACCTTACGCCGCAGCGTCTGACAGGACCCTTCCCCTGGAGCCAGCTTTCAATTTCCGGTGAGATTGAAGACATGGTGGCTGCACTTCCAGCCCTGCAGGCCGAGGACCGCTATAAACAACTGCTGCATGATAGCCGCAACGCTGACAAAGGCGCTGGCCGCACGCTCGTAGGACCGCATCGCTCCGACCTTGTGGTGCGTCATGGCCCAAAAGATATTGCGGCTGAAGAAGGCTCAACCGGCGAACAAAAAGCACTGCTCATCGGCCTCATTCTGGCGCAGACCGAAGCCATTCGCGCTGTTACGGGTTCTGCCCCGGTTTTACTCTTGGACGAGATTGCAGCTCACCTCGATAAAGCCCGTAGAACAGCGCTTTTTGACCACCTCGAACACCTCAAAGTACAGGCCTGGATGACAGGCACGGAACGCGAACTTTTTGATGGCGCAAGCGCCTCCACAGTGGTGTATCAGGTAGAACACGGACGACTAAGCGAATCGAAATCAGACCCATGACCAGTGACGAAATTATCCCGCCAACACCCGAATATGGTGCCGACTCGATCAAGGTTTTGAAAGGCCTCGACGCTGTCAGAAAACGCCCGGGCATGTATATCGGCGATACCGATGATGGCTCGGGCCTACATCACATGGTCTATGAAGTTGTCGACAACGCCATCGACGAAGCCTTGGCGGGTCACGCCACATTGGTCACCGTCACACTGAATGCCGATGGCTCAGCTACCGTCACCGACAATGGCCGCGGCATTCCGACAGGTGTGAAAGATGATGATGACGCTGAGCCCAAACGCTCGGCCGCAGAAATCGTCATGACTGAACTTCATGCCGGCGGCAAATTCGACCAGAATTCTTACAAGGTGTCGGGTGGTCTTCACGGCGTGGGCGTGTCGGTCGTCAATGCGCTGTCAGTGAAACTTGAACTCACCATTCACCGCAACAATCAAACCCATCACATGACCTTCACCCACGGTGTGCCAGATGCGCCGTTGAAAGTCATTGGGGACTCAGGTGGCAAGCGCGGCACGGAAGTCACCTTCCTGCCCTCAACCGAAACCTTCACCAAAACCGAATTTGATTTTGCAACGCTTGAACACCGATTGCGCGAACTTGCCTTTCTAAACTCCGGCGTGCGTGTGACCTTGACCGACAAGCGCGGCGTTGAACCCCATATCGTTGAGCTGTTCTACGAAGGTGGCATTGCGGCCTTTGTGAAATATCTGGATCGCTCCAAAGCCTCGTTGATCAAAGAGCCGATCCTGATCAAGGGTGAGCGCGATGGCATCACCGTTGAATGCGCCCTGTGGTGGAATGACAGCTACAATGAAAGCGTGTTCTGCTTCACCAACAACATTCCCCAACGCGATGGCGGCACGCATCTCGCGGGCTTCCGTGGGGCATTGACCCGTGTGGTGAATGGCTACTCGGCCAATACGGGTGCTGGCAAAAAAGAAAAAATCGCCATCACCGGCGATGATTCGCGCGAAGGCCTGACCTGCGTGCTTTCAGTGAAAGTGCCGGATCCAAAATTCTCATCACAGACCAAAGACAAACTTGTCTCATCGGAAGTACGGCCCGTCGTTGAAAACTATGTCAACGACGCATTGGGGGCTTGGTTTGAAGAACATCCATCTGATGCCAAGATCATCATCAACAAGGTGGTGGAAGCCGCAGCAGCCCGCGAAGCCGCACGCAAGGCCCGCGAATTGACGCGCCGCAAGGGTGCGCTCGATATTTCATCCCTGCCCGGAAAATTGGCCGACTGCCAAGAACGTGACCCGGCCTTGTGCGAACTCTATATCGTCGAAGGAGACTCCGCTGGTGGTTCGGCAAAGCAGGCGCGCAACCGCGACAACCAAGCGGTGTTGCCGCTCAAGGGTAAAATTCTGAACGTTGAACGCGCCCGCTTTGACAAGATGTTGGGGTCCGCTGAAGTCGGAACGTTGATCACCGCACTTGGCACCGGCATTGGCCGCGAAGAATTCAACATTGAAAAACTGCGCTATCACAAAATCATCATCATGACCGACGCCGACGTCGATGGTGCGCATATCCGAACCCTGTCTGCTCACTTTCTTCTATCGCCAAATGCCGGCGGTGATTGAACGTGGTCATCTCTTCATCGCCCAGCCGCCGCTCTATAAAATCAAGCGCGGCAATTCGGAGATGTATTTGAAAGACAATAAAGCGCTGGAAGAAAACCTGATTGAGTCTGGCTTGGATGGGGTGAAGCTGACGCTGGCCGATGGCTCAGATCGCGCTGGTGCGGATTTGCGCGCCATTGTTGAAGAAGCTTTGGCACTGCGCGGTATCATTGAAGGCCTGCATTCGCGCTATCCAACAATGGTGATTGAACAGGCCGCCATTGCAGGCGCACTTAATCCCGATATTATTTCGAACCGCGAAAATGCCCAAGGTGCAGCTGGCTATATTGCCAAGCGCCTTGATATTCTGTCCGACGAAACCGAGCGCGGTTGGAAAGGTGAGGCCACGGAAGATGGTGGCTTGCAGTTTTCGCGCGAACAACGTGGTGTGAAGGAAAGCTGGCTGATTGATGCCAAGCTGATTGGATCCTCGGAAGCGTTGCGGCTTGATCGGAAAACTCAGCATCTGCAAGATATCTATGCGCGACCTTCGAAGCTGAAACGCAAAGATGCTGAGATTCCGATCAATGGCCCACTGGGGTTGCTGGAAGCCGTATTTGCCACGGGCCGCAAGGGTGTCACCTTGCAGCGTTATAAAGGCTTGGGCGAAATGAACCCTGATCAGCTTTGGGAAACCACGCTGGACCCCAACGTGCGCACGTTATTGCGCGTGAAGGTGGCGGAAATGGATCAGGCCGATGATATTTTCACCAAGCTGATGGGTGATGTGGTGGAACCCCGCCGCGAATTCATCGTCAACAACGCGCTGAATGTGGCGAATCTGGACGTTTAACTTAAAAGAACAAATTCCTTGACAAGGAAAAACTGTTATCCTATATGGGTGTCAACCGGTTGGCGTAATGCCTGCTGATTGACATCGTAAATCAGTGCCCCGCTGCCTGGGCCGAAGAGGCAAGCCCGCCCCAAACGTAATGTTGGAACAAATGCGCAGTCGTGATTAAACCATTGCCTTGATTTGCATCACAGGCCATCGTGCCTCAAGAGACTCTAGGATTGCCTCATATGACGGACGCCAAATATTTCGCCCCTCACGGTGGTTTGCCACCGCAGACCGATATGCTCACGGGGCGCGCCATTTTCACCACGGCCTATGCTGTAATCCCCAAAGGCGTGATGCGCGACATCGTCACAAGTTATCTGCCGCATTGGACCAACACGAGAGCCTGGATCATCGCAAGGCCGATGACAGGCTTTGCCGAGACCTTCTCGCAATACATCATGGAAGTTTCTCCCGGGGGCGGCAGTGAGAAACCTGAGCCCGATGCAGATGCCGAGGCTGTTTTATTTACAGTCGAAGGGTCGTTCACACTCACATTGCAGGGCCAAGCCCACGGTATGGTGCCCGGAAGCTATGCCTTCATTCCCCCCGGTGCTCAGTGGAAAGTTCAAAATTCAAGCAAGAACGCAGCGCGCTTCCACTGGATACGCAAAGCTTATGAGGCAGTGCCGGGACTTAGCTTGCCCGAGGCTTTTGTGGTGAATGAGCAAAACGTCAAACCATCTGAAATGCCAGACTGTGGCGGTGTGTGGTCCACCACGCGCTTTGTTGATCCGAGTGATATGCGCCACGACATGCATGTGTCGATTGTGAATTTTGAACCGGGCGGCATTATTCCCTTTGCTGAAACCCACGTCATGGAACACGGTCTCTATGTGTTGGAAGGTAAAGCCGTTTACCGCCTCAACAATGTTTGGGTGGAAGTGGAAGCTGGCGATTTTATGTGGTTGCGCGCCTTTTGCCCACAAGCTTGTTATGCAGGTGGCCCCGGTCGCTTCCGTTACTTGCTCTACAAGGACGTAAACCGGCATCCAAAACTGAGGCTGCCGTGAGCTTTGCGTTACCTGTTGCAGTGCTGACCAAAGAGGCCTTTCGGTCTTTTGGCGATGTTGTTGAAATCGAGGGTGCTGAACACTTTGGCATCAATCAAGGTTTTGCCGAACGCTTCAACAATCTGGCAACCGTCGATGTGGCGCTTGAAGGGGGCTCCACCAATATCAGCATTATCAAAGCCCAGCCACGGCCCATGCCCTTGACGTTGGAGGTGATGGAACGTCACCCGCTTGGCAGTCAGATCTTTTATCCGCTCCAGAACAAGCCTTGGCTTGTCGTCGTCTGTGGCGATCCCTTGGACATGCAAAGCTATCGCGCCTTTCGCGCGGAGGGTGTTCAAGGGGTCAACTACGCGCGCAACACCTGGCATCACCCGCTTTTGGTGTTGGATGCAGACAGCCGGTTTCTGGTGGTTGATCGCCGCGGGCCCGGTCAAAACCTTGAAGAAGTGAGATGTGAATTTGCGTCCCCATTGTGCGTAACACTGTAAGGTCAGTGTAACTCAGGACACGTGACTTTTCTTTGCTTCTGGAGTGTTACGGTTTATGTTAGATTTTCGTGAAGGCAGCACAGAACTGCCGCGTGAAACAGGGGCGAGAAATATGTTGGCCAAAGGTCGATTGACAACCCATGTGCTGGACACAGCCAGTGGAAAGCCGGCTTCGGGTTTGAAGATCGAGTTGTGGTCGATTGGACCTGAACGGAAGCTCCTCACATCCGTTGTCACCAACACTGATGGCCGCTGCGACGCGCCGCTTTTGCAAGGTGATGATATTGCAATTGGCACCTATGAATTGATGTTTTTTGCCGGAGCCTATCTCCGCACCAGCGGCACCAAACTCGGTGAGCCTCCGTTTCTTGACGTCATTCCTATTCGTTTTGGCATCGACAACGCGACACAGCATTATCATGTGCCGCTGCTGCTTTCGCCTTACGGCTACTCCACCTATCGTGGGAGCTGACGTGAGATGACTGCTCATGCCATTCGCTTTTTGCGCCGGGGTCAGATTGCAAGTTATGAAGCTGTTGCCCCCATGCGAACGGTGCTGGATTATTTGCGCCTCGAAGAAAAATCCCGCGGCACAAAAGAAGGCTGTAACGAGGGCGATTGCGGTGCTTGTACGGTGGCGCTCGGCTCATTGAAAAATGGCCGCGTGGTTTACGAACCCGTCAATGCCTGCATTCTCCTGATGGGGCAGCTTCACGGCAAAGAACTGGTGACGGTTGACGACCTTGCAGACAAAGACACGCTGCATCCTGTGCAACAGGCCATGGTTGACTTGCATGGGTCGCAATGTGGTTTCTGCACGCCGGGTTTTGTCATGTCGCTGTTTACGCTTTATCACGCGGGGCACACACCAACCCGGCAGAACATCGTTGATCATATCGCAGGCAATCTGTGTCGTTGCACGGGCTATCGCCCTATCATTGAAGCAGCAAAACACGCTTGCACGGGCAAAGCCATCGACCGATGGGCTGCACAAGCTGATGTGGCCGCTCAACATTTAGAAACACTCGCCAATGGCGAGGATGTATTTGTCGGTGGTGATAAAAGTTTCACCGCGATCCCCGCCCTCGCAACGACGTTGACGCAACTGGCCGCACGATATCCAGACGCGACAATTGTGGCTGGTGCCACCGACGTGGGCTTGTGGATCACCAAGCAATTGCGTGAGCTACCAAAAATCATTCACATTGGTGCCGTAGCCGAGTTGCACAAGATTGAAGTGACACCTGATCACTTAAGCTTCGGCGCTGCCGTCACCTATGCAGAAGCGGAAGCGAGCTTGGCAGCCCTCGATGTTGATGTGGGCGAAGTGCTGCGGCGCATCGGCTCAAAGCATGTGCGCGCTTCCGGCACCATTGGTGGCAATATTGCCAATGGGTCACCGATTGGCGACATGCCACCGTTGCTGATTGCATTAGGTGCCACGCTCACGCTACGCCACGGCGAAGTGGAACGGCAAATGCCGCTTGAAGATTTCTTTATGGCCTATGGAAAACAAGACCGCAAAGCCAGGCGAGTTGGTTTGGCGCGTTGAAATTCCGAAACTTCAACGGGCGGATATTTTCCGCGCCTATAAAATTTCAAAACGCTTCGACCAGGATATTTCAGCTGTCATGGCAGCGTTCAAATTCACACCCGATGGTGATCATATCCGTGCGGCCCGTATTGCTTTTGGCGGCATGGCAGCAACACCAAAACGAGCAGCACTTGCAGAACACGCTGTCACGAACTTGCAACTATCAAAACCTGAAAGCTGGGAAGCAGCAATCGCAGCATTGGCCCAAGACTATGCCCCCATCAGTGATATGCGCGCATCTGCTAATTATCGGGTTGAAGTGGCACAGTCGCTTTTGCGGAAAGCGCTGATTGAAATAGCAGGGGACAATACCGTAACACGCATTGTCGGCCAGCGCGGTGAGGCGGCTTGAGATGAGAGCGCTGTCCAAAAAATCAGAAGTGGGACTTGCGCTCAGCCATGACAGTGCGGCCTTACATGTGCAGGGTTCAGCCCCCTATGTCGATGATGTGCTGGAGCCCGACGGCATGCTTCACGTTGTGCCGGGCCATGCTCGGGATGGCGCAAACGGCAAAATCTCCAAGATGGATTTATCGGCTGTGCGCGCGGCTGAAGGTGTTGTTGCAGTCTTTACAGCCAAAGATATTCCCGGCCACAATGATTGCAGCCCCTCGATTGGCGGCGACCCTATTCTGGCCGATGGCGCGATCATGTTTCATGGCCAAGTGGTGTTTGCGGTTGCAGCCACGAGCCGCGAAGCCGCACGTCGCGCCGTCCGTTTGGCCAAGATAGAAATTGCGATTGAAGCACCTGCCGTCACTATTGATGACGCCATTAAAATGCAAACAGATGATGTTTTGCCAGCCTACAGCTTTGGCCGCAAGGACACGACAAAGGCACTCCAATCAGCCTTGCACCGATTGGACGAAACATTTTCGGTTGGTGGCCAGGAACACTTCTACCTTGAGGGACAAGTCAGTGCGGCCTACCCCGACGAAAAGGGCGCAGTGAATGTATTGTGTTCAACGCAACACCCCACGGAAGTGCAACACATCATTGCAAAGATGTTAAATCTCCCTGATGCTTTGGTGACGTGCGAATGTCGGCGCATGGGCGGTGGTTTTGGCGGCAAGGAAAGTCAGGCCGCACAATGGGCTGCGCTCTGTGCGCTTGTCGTTCATCACACGGGAAGACCTGCAAAATGTCGTCTTGATCGCGATGACGATATGATCATGACGGGAAAGCGTCACGATTTTCTAATCGGCTATCAGGCGGGCTTTGACAAGACGGGCCGTCTCTCCGCAGTGGATGTCGCATTTCATTCACGTGCGGGTTGTTCGGCAGATTTGAGTCAAGGTGTGAATGATCGCACCATGTTCCACGCTGATAATGCGTATTTTTATCCCGCTGTGCGCGTGCAGTCACGCAGGCTGCGCACCCACACCGTTTCGAACACGGCGTTCCGTGGTTTTGGCGGACCGCAAGGCATGGTGTTTGCTGAACGCATGATGGAAGCCATTGCCCTGACCCTTGGGCAAGATGCACTTGATATTCGCAAACGCAATTTTTATGGCAAGGGCCGCGACCTCACCCCCTATGGCATGAAAGTTGAAGACAACATTGCACCCCAGTTGATGGCAGAACTGGAGGCCACGTCAGACTATCGAAAACGCCGCAAGACCATCACTGCATTCAATGCCAAAAACACTATTCTGAAGAAGGGTCTGGCGCTCACGCCGGTGAAATTTGGAATTTCCTTTACGCTCACCCACATGAACCAAGCGGGTGCTTTGGTGCATGTCTATACCGATGGGTCGGTGCAGCTCAATCATGGCGGCACGGAAATGGGCCAAGGTCTTTACACAAAAGTGGCACAAGTTGTGGCGCAGGAATTTGGCATCACAACCGACAAGGTGCGCATCACCGCGACAACCACAGACAAGGTGCCGAACACCTCACCCACGGCAGCATCTGCCGGATCAGACCTAAATGGCATGGCCGCCCGCAATGCCGCTGCAACAATCAAGGCGCGGATGATCGGTTTTGCGGCCAAACAGTGGAAGGCACCTAAATCATCCATACGTTTTGAGAACGGCCAGGTGATCAGCGGCAAGCACAGCATCAGTTTTGGCGAACTCGCAAAGAAAGCCAATCTTGCCCGCATCTCGCTGTCCTCAACGGGTTTCTACGCCACGCCAAAAGTTGTTTGGGATCGCACCAAAGCCAAAGGGCGACCCTTCTATTATTTCGCCTATGGCGCAGCCTGTGCGGAAGTGACGATTGATACGCTCACAGGTGAAATGCGCGTCGACCGTGTTGATATTCTCCATGATGTCGGCCACTCCTTAAACCCCGCCATCGACATCGGACAAATTGAAGGCGCATTCGTGCAAGGCATGGGCTGGCTCACCACGGAAGAATTGGTTTACGACGCAACGGGAAAACTTCGCACCCACGCGCCATCGACCTATAAAATTCCATGTGCATCCGATGTGCCGGCTGATTTTCGCGTGGCGCTCTATCAGTCCAAGGGCAATCAGGAAGACACGATCTATCGTTCCAAAGCGGTGGGCGAGCCGCCCTTGATGTTGGGCATTTCCGTTTGGGCCGCCGTGTTTAATGCGGTGGCGAGTTTGGGCCAGGGCCGCATTCCAAACCTCAACACGCCCGCAACGCCGGAAGCCATTCTGCGGGCAGTCAAAGGCATGAGCGCATGAAAGTCTGGGCACTTTTACTTGCAGCCGTTGAAACCCATGGCACCGCTGTGATGGTGTCTGTCGTCGACTCTGCTGGCTCTGTGCCCCGCGAACGGGGTGCCCGCATGATTGTGACGCCAGATGGGTTTCATGGCACCATTGGTGGTGGGACCTTGGAATGGCGAGCACTTGCAACGGCGCAGGCGCATTTGAAAAAACCTGCTGGCGTTCGGTTGACGGATCATGCGCTCGGTCCTGAACTGGGTCAGTGTTGTGGCGGGCGCATGAAACTGGCCACGGAAGTGTTTGATCGCTCGTCGCTTCGCTCAACTCAACGAATATGCCGAACGCGAGAACGACGGTCCTTTCGAAACTCTAAATCGTATTCCCGGGCTTGAATTGACTGAACAGTTTGGCGAGGTGCGCCGCACGCTTTATCTTTTTGGTGCAGGCCATGTGGGCCGCGCACTGGTGATGGCATTGGCACCACTGCCTTTCAATGTGCAATGGATCGACAATCGCCCCAATGCTTTTCCGCGCTTTACACCTGAAACTGTGACATGTCTGGCACCTGAAAATCTGCTCTCTCCTCTTGCCGCGGCTGCAGCGGAAAGTTTGGTTTGGATCATGAGCCATTCCCATGCCTTGATCTGGAAATTGCAGATGCTGCACTTCGCAATCCAGCCATTGCCCATGTGGGGTTGATCGGAAGCGCCACCAAGCGCGCACGCTTTGAAAAAAGACTTGCCGCAGCCGGCGTTGCAACTCAACGCATTGAAGAATTGATTTGCCCCATCGGCGTTGCGGGCATCACATCAAAGCTGCCCGCCGCCATCGCACTTTCTGCTGCCGCGCAGTTGCAAATTCTGGATGAACACTTGCAGGCGAAGAAATTATTCAAAAGTGCAAATGCAGAAGCAAGCCTAGCACGCGGAGTGATGCGATGACGACGGACAAGTCCATTCCCCTGCTGGAAGCCCGCAACATCGTCAAAGTATTTGGCACACTGCGCGCCAATGATGATGTGACATTGAAAGTGATGCCCGGCGAAATCCATGCCTTTCTGGGTGAGAATGGCGCTGGCAAATCCACTCTTGTGAAAATGATCTATGGCGCATTGCAGCCTACATCGGGGCAGTTTCTGTGGAACGGTTCTGTTGTGCACGTGTCCAATCCAGCCGAAGCGCGAAAGCTGGGCATCGGCATGGTGTTTCAGCATTTCTCCCTGTTTGAATCACTGACTGTGGCAGAAAATATTGCATTGGCCTTTGAAGGCGCATTTGATCTCGACGGATTGTCAAAGCGCATTGCCAGCGTGTCGAAGGACTATGGCCTACCCGTGAACCCAGCGTCCGTCGTGGGGGATTTGTCTGTCGGGGAACGGCAACGCATTGAAATTTTGCGCTGCCTTCTGCAGAATCCGAAACTCTTGATCATGGACGAGCCAACATCGGTGCTCACGCCACAAGAAGCGGACCAATTGTTTGTGGTGTTGAAACGCTTGGCTGAGGAAGGCTGTGCCGTACTTTACATTTCGCACCGCCTTGAAGAAGTCAAAGGATCTATGTTCGGCGGCAACGATATTGCGCCATGGCAAAGTCGTGGCAAGTGTTGATCCTCGAAAAGAAACCGCAGCATCTCTGGCCCGTTTGATGGTGGGAGCAGATATCCACGCCGTAAAACATGCGGAGGCGGTCAAGCGCGGCAGCGAAAGACTGGTCGCCAACAGGCTGTCGCTTGCAGCCGACGGTGCATTTGGTGTGGCGCTTAAAAACATCTCACTTTCGGTTGCTGCTGGTGAAATTGTCGCCATCGCTGGTGTTGCGGGCAATGGTCAGGGCGAATTGTTTGATGCCATCTCAGGTGAACGTTTGGTTTCTGATGCCAATATGTTGGTGGCAGACGGCGTGGCACTGGGTCGTGCTGGCATTACGACACGGCGCAAAGCCGGCATGGCTTTTGTGGCGGAAGAACGGTTGGGGCATGGCGCTGTGCCAAACCTTCCGCTGTCGACGAACATGGTGCTCACACGCCATGCAGCTGACGATGAAATTTCCCGACATGGCCTTGTTGATATGGCGCGGGCCGTGACAGCAAAGGAACGCATTGTCAAAACCTATGATGTGCGCAAGGGCAAGCCAGACCCTGAAGCGCGTGCACTGTCGGGTGGCAATCTGCAAAAGTTTGTCATGGGTCGAGAGTTGGACCGCAGTCCTGGCATCCTGGTCGTCAATCAACCCACATGGGGTGTTGACGCCGGTGCAGCAGCAGCAATACGACAAGCTCTCATCGATTTGTCGCGTGCAGGATCAGCTGTTTTGGTGATCAGCCAAGACCTCGATGAGATCTTTGAAATTGCTGATCGCATCGCAGTCATTTCACGCGGACAATTGTCAGTGGCCCAACCAGCCCATGAGTTGAACCGCGAGAGCATAGGTCTCTTGATGGCAGGAGCACATGAGGAGAAACATCATGCGGCTTGAAAAGCGGCCTGAACGTTCCGTTAAAATGGCAATTGCTTCGCCCTTCATTGCCTTGGGTTTGACGATTGTAACGGCAGCCATCATTTTCGCCTTGCGGGGCATCAATCCGCTGACCGGTCTCTATGTGTATTTCATCGAACCGCTTACGGCAGTGTGGTCGGTGGAGCAGCTCTTGGTGAAGGCAGCACCCCTCGTTTTGATTGGGGCTGGATTATCCGTTGCCTATCTCGCCAATGTTTGGAACATTGGTGCGGAAGGGCAATTGACGGCAGGTGCCATTCTTGCGGGCATGATCCCCGTCATGTGGCCGGAATGGCAGTCACCGCTGACCCTGATGACGATGATCGCCTGTGGTATTCTGGGCGGCATGGCTTGGGGCGCTATCCCTGCATTCTTGCGCAATCGCTTTCATGCCAATGAAATTCTGACGTCGTTGATGCTTGTCTATGTTGTGCAACTGTTTCTGGATTGGCTGGTGCGAGGACCCTGGCGCGATCCACAAGGTTTCAATTTTCCCAAAACCATTACATTTTCCGATTGGCAATTATTGCCCTACGTCACATCAGGCATTCATTTGGGCGTTGTCATCTCATTGCTTGTCGCTCTTGCCCTTGGCTTTGTCATGACGCGAACACTCAAAGGGTTTGAAATCACCGTGACGGGTCACAGCCCGCGTGCGGCGCGATTCTCAGGATTTTCAGAAAAGCGCACCGTGATGTTTTGCATGCTGCTGTCCGGTGGATTGGCAGGCCTTGCAGGTGCGATTGAAATTTCATCCGTGGTCGGACAATTACAACCGCAAATATCGCCAGGCTATGGTTTTGCCGCCATCATCGTTGCGTTCCTCGGGCGGCTCAATCCTATTGGAGCAATTTTCGCAGGCTTGTTGCTGGCCTTGTCCTACATTGGTGGTGAAGCCGTGCAAACAGCACTGCAAGTTCCTGACAAAATCACGCGTGTGATACAAGGCATTCTGCTGTTCTATGTCTTGGCCTGTGACACCCTTATTCTCTATCGCTTCACATCGAGCAGCGCTGCTGCACTTCAAAAGGCCTGATGCCATGGAATTCATTCTGACAATGATCACCATCATCATGGCGGCCGCAACCCCGTTGCTGTTGGCAGCGCTCGGAGAAACCGTGACGGAACGTTCCGGTGTGCTGAACCTTGGCGTTGAAGGCATGATGGTGATGGGTGCCGTTGCTGGTTTTGGTGGCGCGTTTCTATCGGGCAATCCTTGGCTCGGCATTGTGACGGCCATCGTGGCTGGCGTGATGATGTCGCTGATGTTTGGCTTTTTAACCCTCACACTGCTGGCAAATCAGGTTGCAACGGGTCTGGCCCTCACCTTGCTGGGCTTGGGGCTATCAGCACTGTTGGGCGAGGGATTCGTTGGCCAGCCCGGTGTTAAACTGCCAAACTTGGGAGGCGTTGACCCGTTGATGCCGTTCTCTTTGCTCATGGTCTGTCGCTGTGAGTTACCTGCTGTTCCGCACACGGGCAGGATTGATCGTCCGTGCTGTCGGCACCAGCCATGCCTCAGCCCATGCCCTCGGTTACCGGGTGATCGCGGTCCGCTATCTCTGTGTCATGTTTGGTGGCGCAATGAGCGGTTTGGCCGGAGGCTATTTGTCTTTGGTCTATACGCCGCAATGGGTGGAGAACATGACGGCAGGTCGTGGCTGGATTGCCCTGGCTTTGGTGGTGTTTGCCTCATGGCTTCCGCTCAGAGTTTTGGCAGGAGCCTATCTCTTCGGCACGATATCCATACTTTCGTTCGTTTTTCAGGCAATGGGCCTCGGAATCCCCTCGCAATTTCTATCGAGTTTGCCCTATCTTGGTACCATCTTGGCTCTGGTGGTGATCTCGGGGAACAAGGCTTTGACGCGTCGCAATACGCCAGCCTCCCTGGGCCAACCCTTCGTGCCAGATCGTTGACGACAACAAAAAATGACAGGGACAGTTCTATGAAAAAATTTCTGATGACGGCTGCAGCAGCAGCCATAATGTTGGGTGCTGCATCTGCTTCAGCATCTGCTGAAGCTTTGAAAGCGTGCTGGGTTTACGTTGGCCCGATTGGCGACTTCGGTTGGACCTATCAGCATCACGCAGGTCTTGAAGCTGTGAAAAAGGAATTCGGCGACAAGGTTGAAACTGCCTATGCCGAAAACGTTGCTGAAGCCGATTCGGAAAAGACCTTTGAGCGCTTCGCCCGTGAAGGCTGCAAGGTTGTTTATGGAACGAGCTTTGGTTTCATGGAGCCAATGCTGAAAGTGGCCAAGAAATTCCCCGATGTGAAATTCGAGCACGCCACGGGTTACAAGACTGCCGACAACCTCGGCACCTACAACGCCAAGTTCCATGAGGGACGCTACGTCATTGGTCAAATTGCTGCCAGAATGTCAAAGACTGGCACCGCAGGCTACATCGTATCATTCCCCATTCCAGAAGTGGTTGCAGGCATCAATGCCTTCATGTTGGGTGCGCAATCTGTAAACCCAGACTTCAAAGTGAAGATCGTTTGGGCCAACACCTGGTTCGACCCCGCCAAAGAAGCTGATGCTGCAAAAGTGTTGCTGTCGCAAGGTGCTGACATCATGGTGCAACACACAGATTCAACAGCTCCGTTGCAAGTGGCACAAGAGCAGGGCAAGTTTGGTTTTGGCCAAGCCTCTGACCAAATCAAGTTTGCACCGAAGTCACAGCTGACAGCGATTGTGGACAACTGGGCACCACATTACGTGAAATCCGTGAAGGCCGTAATGGACGGTACATGGAAGTCTGGCCAAGTATGGTCCGGCATGGCTGAAGGTGAAGTGGCCATGGCACCTTACACCAACATGCCAGATGACGTCGCCAAACTGGCCGCTGAAACCGCTGAAGCCATCAAGACCGGCAAACTCCAGCCCTTCGGTGGCAAGATCACCAAGCAAGACGGCACGATTGTTGAGAATGTCGATGATGGCATGATCCTTGGCATGAATTGGTACGTCAAAGGCGTTGACGACAAGCTGCCACAATAAGTCTTAAACACGCGATCGTCCGCCAACTGATTCCAAAAGTTGGCGGACACTCCTCTTTCAAATTCTAAGGCACGAGATGGAACCTTTTCTCCAAGAGTGGCTGAATGTGCTGCTGCGTTGGGGCCACATGATCGCGGGCATTGCCTGGATCGGCACTTCTTTTTATTTCGTTGCCCTTGATCTGTCATTGAAACATCGAAGCGGCCTGCCATCAGGTGTTGCTGGCGAAGCATGGGAAGTGCATGGCGGCGGCTTTTACAATGTGCGAAAATATCTATCAGCACCTGAAAAACTTCCCGATCATTTGATCTGGTTCAAGTGGGAGGCCTATCTTACTTGGGTCACGGGCTTCTTCCTGTTGGTGGTGCAATATTATCTCGATGCCAATGCCTATCTGATTGATCCCGCCGTGATGGCGCTCACGCCTTGGCAGGCCATTGCCATTTCTGTTGCCAGCATCATTGCGGGCTGGATTGTTTATGATCAACTCTGTCGCACACTTGCAGCACGCCAACCAAAGCTGTTGGTGGCCTTTGTCTTCTTGCTCATTCTCGCCGCAGCTTACGGCTATACGCAAGTGTTTTCAGGGCGTGGGGCTTTCATTCACATTGGGGTTTTTGTCGGCACCTTGATGGCGGCCAATGTGTTCATGGTGATCATTCCCAATCAACGTAAAATCACCAGAGCATTGATGGCAGGTGATGCGCCTGATCCACAATTTGGGATCACGGGAAAACAACGCTCGCTTCATAATACTTATCTCACGCTTCCCGTGCTGGCGATGATGATCAGCAACCACTTTGCCATCATCACAGACCATGGCCATGCGTGGATGTTGGCAGGTTTGCTTGTTGTGGGAGGAGCAGCGCTCCGGCATTTTCTGTTGCGCCATGAAGTCGGCGATCCATTATCCAAGATTGCCTGGACGCTGCCCATTATTTTTGCGTGCCTCGGTCTTGCCTATGCCATGACGTGGACCGGGCCCATCAATCAGGATTGGTTAAACTTCCTGCTGCGGTGGGGTCACATGATTGCGGGCATCTCGTGGATTGGCACATCGTTTTACTTTGTTGCCCTGGATTTCAGCCTGCGAAAACACAGTGGATTGGCAGATGGCGTGGCAGGCGAAGCATGGGAGGTGCACGGCGGTGGTTTCTACAATGTGCAGAAGTATCTCTCAGCCCCGGCATCGCTGCCACAGGATTTGATCTGGTTCAAATGGGAAGCCTACCTCACCTGGGTGACGGGCTTTCTGCTGCTCATCTTGCTGTACTATGTGAATGCTGAAACATATCTGATCAGTCCTGACGTCATGATCCTGACCCAATGGCAAGCTATCGGCATTTCAGTGGCGAGCCTCGCAAGCGGATGGATCGTTTATGATCTGTTGTGCCGTTGGGCGTTGGGTAAATATACGGCGCTGTTGTCGGCACTTCTTTTGATATTGATTGTTGCGGCGGCCTATGGCTTCTCGCAAATTTATTCCGGACGCGGTGCCCTCATTCATGTAGGTGCATTGATTGGCACCATCATGGCGGCCAATGTCTTCATGATCATCATTCCCAATCAGCGCAAGATCACCGCAACACTTTTACAGGGTGAACGACCAGATGCGCGTTATGGCGTGATTGGCAAACAACGCTCGCTTCACAACACTTATCTGACGTTGCCTGTCTTGTTGCTGATGGTGAGCAACCACTACCCCATGATAACGGATCATCCCAGAAGTTGGTTGATTGTAGGTTTGATTGTGGTGGGCGGGGCTTCGCTTCGACATTTTCTGGTGCGAACAGAGGTGGGCGATCCACAGGAAAAAATCGTATGGACACTGCCCGTTATCGGTTCAGCGCTGGCGCTTGCTCTGATGATTACCGAGCCTGCACAGCGCCCATCCTTTCAAGGTGAAGTGACTGATGCTGAAGCGCTGCGCATTGTTCAAACACGCTGTGCCGCTTGTCATGCGGCAAAACCCACAGACAAGACAACGAAGGCCGCACCCAAGGGTATCATGCTCGAAACTCTTGAAGAATTAAAGCGTTATGCCAGTAAAATCGAAACACAGGCCGTTACCAACAAGGCCATGCCGTTGGGGAATAAAACCAAGATGACGGACGAAGAGCGGGCTAAACTGGGGGCATGGATATTCAAGCAATGATGTCACTTGAAACAGTCAATCGCATGAGCGCAGCCGATTTTATCGCGGCATTTGGCGACGTGGCAGAACATTCGGCTTGGGTGGCTGAGGGCGCAGCAACACTTCGGCCCTTTTCTCATCGTGACGCGATGATTGCAGCTTTTGCATCCGCCGTTGCAGCGGCTGAAAAGCCAGCACAACTGGCACTCATTCGCGCCCATCCTGATCTTGCCACCAAGGCCAAACTGACCCAGGATTCGACACGCGAGCAAGCGGGTGCCGGACTGGATACGCTCACCGAACTGGAGTTCGCACATTTCACCGCCTTGAATACGCGATATAAAGATCGCTTTGGCTTTCCGTTTATCTTTGCCGTGAAGGGCGCAACAAAACATCACATACTGAAAAGTTTTGAAGAGCGCATAGACCAAGCTGAGCAAGAAGAATTTGCAATGGCGCTGAAGCAAGTCAGCCGCATTTTCCGCTTTCGCATTGAAGACAGGGTGATGCCATGAGCATTGTTCTGTTGGGACAAACAGTGACCTTTGGTCATTCGCAAGTGGATGTTTCACATCAGGCGAAAGGTGCCGTCGTCATATCAGGTCATGGCCGTATCGCTTGGGTGGGAGATCGCGGGCAATTGCCGGAAGCCCACCGTAATGCGGCTGTGCATGACTATGGACAATGTCTCATCCTGCCGGGTTTGATTGATGCGCATATCCATTTTCCACAATACCGCATGTTGGCAGCACCCGGTAAAGATCTGCTCGATTGGTTGGCGCGTTTTACATATCCTGAAGAAAGCCGCTTCGCCGATGAAGACTATGCCGCTGCAGCAGCTCACATTTTTTTGGATCGATTGATTAGCAACGGCACCACGGCGGCTTTGGCCTTTTGTTCCGTACACAAGGCCAGTGCGAACGCATTGTTTGCAGCGGCAGAAAAACGCAACGTGGCAATGGTGACCGGAAAAACCATGATGGACCGCAATGCTATACCCGCAGTGCAAGATGATCCTGAAACGGGTGCGCGTGAATCAGAAGAACTTTATCATCAATGGCACGGCAAGAGGCGTGCGCGTTATGCTGTAACGCCACGGTTTGCGATCACCTCGTCGGAACAACAATTGCGTCTATCTGGCGAATTGTTGCAAGGCCTTGAAGGTGCGCTCATGCAAACCCATCTCTCTGAAAGCCCGGCTGAGATCGCATGGGTGCAGAAGCTGTTTCCAAAGGCGAAGGATTACACCGACGTCTATGATAATTGTGGTTTGCTCGGTCCACGCAGTTTGTTCGCGCATGGCATTCATCTGTCGGAACGTGAAATCCAAAGGCTTTCTGAATCAGGTTCAACAATTGTACATTGTCCGACGTCCAATACGTTCTTAGGCTCTGGCTTGATGTCGATGAACAGTCTTCGAAAGCCGCCTCGCCCTGTACACCTTGGACTTGCAACAGACGTTGGCGGTGGCACCAGCATTTCCATGCTCACAACAATGGGTGAGGCTTACAAAGTGCAAATGCTTGGTGGCTACAAGCCAACGGCCGTTGAGCTGTTTCACATGGCCACACGCGGCAATGCCGAGCGATTGCACATCGATGCTGAAACCGGAACACTTGAAGCGGGAAAGTTTGCTGACATTGTGGTGCTCGATCCTGCAGCCACGCCCGTCTTGGCGAGCCGGCACGAACTTTCCCTTTCGCTTGAAGATATGCTTTTCTCTCTCATGATACTCGGTGATGATCGCGCCGTGACGGCAACCTATGTTGCAGGCAAGCGATTGCATCATAGGCATGGAGACGTGACGTGAAAAACTATCCTCGGGATATGAAAGGTTATGGTGGCAAACCACCCCATCCGAAGTGGCCAAACGCTGCCAATGTCGCAGTGCAGTTTGTGCTGAACTATGAAGAGGGTGGCGAGAACAATATTCTGCACGGTGACGCGGCATCAGAGGCATTTCTGTCTGAGATTGTGGGCGCTGCGGCTTGGCCTGGCCAGCGGCATTGGAATATGGAATCGATCTATGAGTATGGCGCGCGGGCTGGGTTTTGGCGTTTGTGGCGCATGTTCACCGAGCGCAAAGTGCCCCTCACAATATATGGCGTGGCAACTGCCTTGCAGCGCTCGCCTGATCAAGTGCAGGCCATGAAACAAGCGGATTGGGAAATTGCCAGCCATGGTTTGAAATGGGTGGAACACAAAGACATGAGCGAGACGGATGAGCGCGCCTCGATTTTGGAAGCCATTCGCATTCACACGGAGGTGACGGGCGCGCGTCCACTGGGTTGGTACACGGGTCGTTGCTCGATGAACACCACGCGTTTGGTGATGGAAGAGGGTGGCTTTCTCTATTCGTCCGACGACTATTCCGATGACTTGCCCTATTATTTGACAAGGCCTGATGGCAAGCCGCATTTGATCATCCCCTACACGCTTGATGCCAACGACATGCGCTTTGCCACGCCGCAAGGTTTCAACACGGGGGAACACTTCTATCAGTATTTGAAAGACAGCTTTGATTGCCTCTATGCCGAGGGAGAACAAGGTTCCCCTAAAATGATGTCGGTGGGTTTGCATTGTCGCTTGGTTGGCAGACCGGGGCGCGCTTTGGGATTGGCCAAATTCATCGAATATGTAGTGTCCAAAGACAAGGTCTGGATTGCGCGCCGCATTGATATTGCACGCCATTGGCAAAAGACATTTGGCTGAGGTCACGTTGTGGCAGGCATTTGTGAATTCGTGATGATCAATCTATACTGCTCCTATCAATTTTACCGGAGCACATAGAAACCCTATGACAACTGAATTCACTCCTTTTGCGTCATTGATTGGTGGCGCCATGATTGGCGTCTCGGCGGTTCTTTTAATGGCAACGCATGGTCGCATTGCAGGCATCAGCGGCATTGCCGTGCGCATGTTCCCGCCTTTCCTTGATAAGGATGCTATGGGACGTGTAGTATTCATACTGGGCCTCATCGCGGCACCACTGCTTTATGCCACGGTGACGGGGGCTTGGGCACCGATGACCATTGCGGCAAGTTCAGGCCTGTTGGTGGCGGCTGGATTGCTGGTGGGCTTTGGCTCTGTCTGGGGCAATGGTTGCACGTCAGGTCACGGCATTTGCGGGCTCTCACGCCTGTCCGTCCGCTCGTTGGTCGCTGTTGCAACATTCATGACAACGGCCATCATCACCGTTTTCATTTTGCGTCACGTGTTGTGAGGTAGGCCCATGTCATTGCTCGTTCAATTCCTGATCGGCCTGTTGTTTGGAACAGGCCTCGTTGTGGCCGGCATGTCTGATCCGGCGAAGGTGCAAAACTTCCTCGATCTCGCGGCAATCCCCACGGGCGGCTGGGACCCAAGCCTTGCCTTCGTCATGGGCGGTGGCGCACTCGTCACTTATCTCGGCTACAAGCTTGTCTTGAAACGAAAGCAACCCATCTTCGACACGACGTTTCATTTGCCAAAGAAGATCGCCATTGATGCACCGATTGTTGTCGGCCCAGCTATATTTGGTATTGGCTGGGGCCTTGGCGGCTTTTGTCCAGGCCCGGCCTTCACTGCACTTGGCACAGGCGCACAGCAAGCCATCATGTTCGTTGTGGCTATGCTAGTGGGCATGGTGGCAGCGCGGCTTTTGGCTTTGAAGCAGATCAACGCTGCAACCGTGACTTAACGTCGATGGGCAATTTGCTCCGCCAAGTAATCGGCATCGCGCCAAACGCCCCAGATGAACGGCGAGGCGCGGCAAGACAGCCAGGGCAGACCCAGAAAATAAAGGCCGGGAATATTTGAAACGCCGCGTTCATGGGCGGGGCGGCCTTTTTCGTCGAAGGCGTCAAGCTTCAGCCAACTGTAATCGAGTGCATAGCCGGTGGCCCAGATAATTGAAGTGATGCCCGCGTTGTGCAGGTTCAAACTGAGTATGGGTTGGGTCATACACAGCGGAGCAGGATCAATGTGACGGGCCTCCGGCTCTTCCGGCATGTCGAGGTTGTTGGCGGTCACGTAAGCATCAGCCTTGTCCAACACTGACAGATAATTCTTGTCACCATTTTCAATGTTGCGGGCAAGGTCTAGTGCAACTTGCAACGCGCCATCTTTGAACGCACCGACACGTCCCAGCAATGTCATGCCGCGTACTGCAAATTCACGGAAGTTCACGGTGTTGCCGCCGCGCGCGCCACTGACGGAAATCGTCACATGTTCCATGCCGGGTTCGCGGGTCTTGGCGTCCCATTCGCCCAACACGCCCAGCCACCAGCAGAAATCTTTGCCACGGTAACGAATGGGTGGGCGGTTGTGCGGGCCGATGGACAAGTAAACCCGTTTGCCACTGCGCAACAATTCATCAGCAATTTGCCCACCCGATGAACCAGCCCCGACCACCAGCACAGCACCTTCAGGCAATTGTTTTGGGTTCTTGTAAGCATTGGAATGGATTTGCATAACGCCTGCATCTTGCGGCACCAGTGTTGGAATAAGCGGGCGTTGAAACGGGCCTGTTGCTGATACCACATTCTTCGCTTCGATCACGCCGTCAGTTGTGAGTGCACGAAAACCGTTGGGCAATTGTTCCAGCGATTGAACCTCAACACCGCAGCGAATGGGCGCATCGATTTGCGTGGCCACGGCTTCAAAATATTCAACGATACGGTCGCGCGTGGCGAAGCTGTTGGGGTCAATGTCGGAGAATTCCAGTGCGGGAAAACGATCATGCCACGCCGGACCATTGGCCACGAGTGAATCCCAACGCTCTGAACGCCAGCGTTCAGCAATGCGGTGCCGCTCCACGACCAGATGTTCACACCCGCGCTTTTTCAAATGTGCGCTCATGGCCAAGCCGGCCTGACCACCGCCAATAATCAGCGTTTCGACTTTCTCAGTCGTCATGGTCTTGTCCCTCGGCAGTATTTCAGTGTTTGATTTATGCAGCCAGCCGTCCTTGAAAATGAGCATTTCACACAGCCATGATTAGCTTGCGCATAATTGCGCTGCTGCGCGTTCTGTGGCTCAATGGCACTGAAGATCATTTTGCATCGGAAAGCATTGAGATGGCCCACACCCGCATTCGCAAGTTCAACACCAAAGTCACTTACCCTGAACAGAACCTCGACAATGACCTGTGCCAAGCTGTTGTCACGCATGGCGGGCGCACGGTGTATTTGCGGGGGCAATGCCCGCAGGATTTGGACACGGGCAAAAACATCAACAGCCATGATGCCGCGGAACAAACCCACAAGGTGATGCAGAACATCAAGCAATTGATCGAAGAAGCAGGTGGCCGCATGGAGCATTTGGTGAAGATCGTGGTTTACATCACCGATGTGCGAAACCGCGAAGCAGTCTATCGCACCATGGGTGAATATTTGAAGGGCGTTCATCCTGTCTCGACGGGCTTGACCGTGGTGGCGCTGGCGCGGCCCGACTGGCTGGTGGAAATTGACGGCACGGCCGTCATTCCGGATGAGGATTTTAAGGCATGACATTTTCAATCGTCGGGCGCTGCGCCAAGTCAGGTCAATTCGGCATGGCCATCTCATCGTCATCCCCCGCCGTTGCGGCCCGCTGCGCCCATGTGCGTAGTGGTGTGGGCGTGGTGGCCAGCCAGAATATCACTGACCCTGAATTGGGGTTTTTGACTTTGGATGCGATGGCAACGGGGATGTCATCGACAGAGGCTATTGTTGCTGTGTTGAAAGACCGTCCGTATACAGATTATCGACAACTGCTGGCGGTTGATCAAAACGGCATCGTTGCCATTCATTCAGGTGCACAGGTGCTTGGCACATGGAGCGAAGCTAAAGGTGTGGACTGCGCCGCCGCTGGTAATCTTTTGGCCAATACCGAAATTGCCGCCGTCATGGTCAAGTGTTTTGAGAACACAAAAGGCCAACTGGCCGAGCGCTTGCTATGCAGCACTGGAAGCCGCACAAGCAGCAGGCGGCGAAGCAGGCCCCGTCCATTCCGCCGGACTAAAAGTGGCGGACAAACTCTCATGGCCTTATATTGATTTGCGCAGCGACTGGTCCGAAACCCCAATTGCAGACGTGCGGGCAGCATGGGAAATTTATAAGCCCCAAGCCGGAGCCTATGTGCAGCGGGCAATCAACCCGACCCAAGCACCGAGCTATGGGGTGCCGGGGGATTTGTAACTTTCACTTCGATTGAAACAAATTCATACACCGCGCATGATACTTATTGCGCATCCGAAAAGACGTTGTGAATTATTTTCTTTGCCCAAATTTCGGATTCAGTGGTGCGCAGCGGATTAGCAAGTGTGATCAGCGCTTTCCATAGCACCCAACCGCGTCCCCTTTTCCACGTGGAATTATCGAGAGGTAGTGCCGTTCGAAAAGCGCTTCGCGCTTCTTTATTAAAGTATGTCCATGCTGGATATAAGTCGCACGCGGGATCACCAATTGCCATCGAGCCAAAATCAATGACAGCTGCCAATCTACCATTTTTAACAAGTAAATTTCCATCACTGACGTCGCCATGCACCCACACTGGTAAGTGTTGCCAACTTGTTGACAGCGATTCATTCCAAATATCTAGTGCTGCACTTGTGTTGATCTCACGCCTTAAAAATTGAATTGCAGCTCGCGTTTCATCGTCATATATTTTCAATCTTCCGCCGCGATAAAAGTTATGCGCTCCAGCGGCGGGAGCTTCATGTGTGTCAATCTTTTGAAGTGCAACCAAAAATTCACCTAACGCTCTTGCAAATTCAACTTGATCTTGAACCACCACTTTCGCGGCTACTTCGCCTTCAATCCAGTTGTAAACGGACCATGGCCAAGGATAGCCGCAACAAGCCTCCCCTTTTGCAACGGGTCTCGGAATTTCCAGAGGAAGCTTGGGTGCTAGAAATGGCAGCCAGCGCTGTTCCTTCTCCACTTGAGCAACATATCGGTTGGCACTCGGCAAACGTACCAACATGTTTTGACCAAGCCGAAAACTACAATTGTCCCAACCGCTATGTGGAACACCGGTAACCTTAAGTTCGCTCCAATGTGGAAATTGTGTAAATATCATCTGGCGAACAAGGTCTGCATCGAATTGCTGCCTAGGTTCTGAATTTTGAGACATCGCCCCGATCTTCTTAATGTTACAGTTTTAATGTGAAATCTTTGTGAATAGTTGTCACAACCACTTTCCCGATGCAAGGTCACGCAGATGCGCAAGCTGCAACATATTCTAATGTAAATTCATGAAGGAGAAACAAGGGAAGTTAAAGCAAGTCCCTCCCTTCCCAAACTCCCCCCGACTGATTAGGTTATCCCTAATCCATCATGGTAAAGAGCTTCGTCATGCCCTTACGTTTCACGCTTCGCCAATTGGAATATTTCCTTGCTGTTGCTGAGCATGGCTCGATTGCGGCGGCTTCGGATAAGGTCAATGTGTCTTCTCCCTCAATCTCGGCTGCCATTGTGCAGTTGGAGGAGGAATTTGGGTTGCAGTTGTTTGTGCGGAAACACGCCCATGGGCTTTCTCTCACGCAAGGCGGCATTCAGTTTCGTGAACAGGCACGAAAAGTTGTGACGGAGGCGACGCGGCTGAATACCTTGGCCAATGATATTACGGGCAAAGTGCGGGGCGCTTTGAATGTGGGGTGTTTGCTGACCTTCGCGCAAATCATTCTGCCGCAACTGCGTCGCCGCTTTGTTGATCAGTACACGGATGTTAAGTTTCACCAATTTCAGTGCACGCAAACTGAGTTGTTTGAAGACTTGCGCAGTGCTGCCCTCGACGTGGCTTTGACCTATGATTTGAATGTGCCGCCCGATTTGCATTTCATTCCGCTGATCAGCCTGCCGCCCTATGCCCTGATGGCTGTAAATCATCCGCTGGCGAAACTTGAATCGGTGACGGCCAAAGCAATTGGTTGAACACCCGATGATACTCCTGGATTTGCCGGTGAGCTCTGAATATTTTCTCTCGTTCTTTGCCCGCACTGGGCAAAAGCCTAAGATCATCGAACGCGCCCGCGACATGGCGGTGATGCAGTCACTGGTGGCCAATGGCTTTGGCTATTCGCTGGCCAACATCAGGCCAAAATCTGACCGTGCGCCGGATGGCAAGAAGCTGCGCATTGTGCCGCTGACAGGCCCGGTGCGCCCGATGAAAATGGGCTTGTTGCTGCCGAAGGAAGCTGAGTCGTCACTCACAGTGAGAAGCTTTGTTGAGCATTGTCAAAAACACTTGGTACAGGATTTATTCTGATGCGTGATCCTCGTTACGATATTTTGTTTGAACCCGTGGCCATTGGCCCTGTGGTGGCGAAGAACCGTTTCTACCAAGTGCCGCATTGCAATGGCGCGGGCTATCGCGACCCTTCAGCTGCGGCTGAAATGCGGGGCGTCAAAGCCGAAGGTGGCTGGGGTGTTATTTTCACCGAACAAACCGAGATGCATCCAGTCGTCAGAGATCACGCCGTTCATTGAGTTGCGCCTGTGGGAAGACCAAGACATTCCCTCGCTGCGCCGCATGTCCGACAAAATGAAAACCCATGGTGGGCTGGCGGGCATTCAACTGGCTTATTCCGGCATCAACGGCCCCAATTTTTATACCAAGGAAGTGCCGCTGGCACCGACAGCACTTCCCATCCGCACCTTTACCAATGACCCGGTGCAAGCCCGCGCCATGGACAAGTCCGACATCACCAATTTGCGGCGCTGGTTTGTGACCGCGGCCAAGCGCTCACGCATCGCCGGCTTTGATTTGATCTGTCTGTATGGTGCGCATGGCTTTGGCATTTTCCAACATTTCCTCAGCCGCGCTACCAATCATCGGACAGATGAATATGGCGGATCACTCGAAAACCGCTCGCGCTTTGCAAGAGAAGTTATGGGCGACATGCGCGACGCCGTGGGAGACACCATCGGCCTGACCATGCGCGTGTCATTGGATGAGAACATCGGCGCGCTTGGGTTCTCGAATGCTGAACTGCGCGACTTCATCGAGATGAATCGTGATCTGCCAGACTGTTGGGATTTGGCGCAAGGCAGCTGGGACGAATGCTCCGGCCCCTCACGTTTTAAAGAAGAGGCAGCGCAAGAAGCCTTGGTCAAAGGCATTCGTGAATTGACGACAAAACCCGTCGTCGGCGTGGGACGTTTCACCAGTCCTGACGTGATGGCGCGGATGGTGAAGCAAGGTGTGTTGGATTTCATCGGCTGTGCGCGGCCTTCGATTGCCGATCCGTTTCTGCCCAACAAAATTGATGAAGGACGCATTGAAGATATTCGCGAATGCATCGGCTGTAATATGTGCATCACCGGAGACATGACGCAGTCGATCAGTCGTTGCACGCAAAACCCAACCTTCATGGAAGAATGGCGGAAAGGTTGGCACCCTGAACGCATGAACACCAAGGGGTCCAGTTCCAATGTTCTTGTCATTGGATCAGGCCCTGCGGGACTGGAAGCAGCGCGCGCCCTTTCTCTGCGGGGCTATGACGTGGCGATTGCCGAAGCGAGGGGGCTCATCGGTGGCCGTGTTGCACGTGAGCGCTGTTGCCGGGGCTGTCTGCGTGGGGCCGTGTGGTGGACTATCGGCAATATCAATTGAGCCAGCGCCCCAATGTGCAAACCTATCTCGAAAGCGCGTTGGATGCTGACAGCGTGATGGAGTTTGGATTTGAGAACATTTGCATTGCCACAGGTTCAACGTGGCGGCGTGATGGCGTGGCGCGGCAGCATGTTGTGGCACCGCCCATTGATGAATCCATGCCGCTGTTCACACCCGACGACATCATGACGGGCAAGCTACCCACAGGTGACGTGGTGGTTTATGATGATGATCACTATTACATGGGCGGTGTGATTGCGGAGTTGCTGGCGCAGAAGGGCTGCAACGTGACGCTGCTGACACCATCTGCCTTTGTATCAGACTGGACGCGCAACACGCTGGAGCAAGGCGCTATTCACCGCAGGCTTGTTTCAGCTGGTGTGAAGATCGTCCTCAATCGCGGACTCAATGCAGTGTTGAGTGATGGTGTTGAAACCAATTGCTCTTACACTGGTGCGCTGGAACGGCTGGACTGCAATGCTGTGGTAGTTGTCGCGTCTCGCACCAGCAATGATGACCTTTACCACGCCTTGCGCGCCCGTGAAAATCAATGGGCGGATGCGGGTATCAAAACAGTGACACTCATCGGCGATGCAGCCGCCCCCGGACCTATCGCCTGGGCAACCTACGCCGGGCATCGCTATGCGCGTGAACTTGATGAACCAGATCGCGGTGATGCGCTTTCGTTCCGCCGTGAAGTCACAGCATTGGCGGATTAATCCTGTAACTGCGTGCTGAGTAGGCTTGGATCAATAGCATCAACCGCATTCAAATCGACAACCATCAAGGTTTCGCCACGCCCGGCCTTGGCGAGGATGGCTCCATCGGGGCCAACGATGACGGATTTGCCGCCATAGGTCAGGCCATTTTCTGTTCCGCAGAGATTGGCATAGGCAATGGTCATGCGGCTTTCAAATGCGCGCGCAGGCACCAGTGTGTCAGACACGACATCGAAGGCGATGGGGTTTGCTGTTGGAACCAACAACAGTTCCACGCCATACTCATGCAAACCTCTTACGCGTTGTGCGAATTCTACGTCGTAGCAAATGAGAATAGCTGTCTTCTTACCGTTAAACTCAAAAATACAATCGCCGTTGCCTGCAACGAATACAGATTTTTCAGTAGGCCCATAGGGATGTTGCTTGCGATAGTGCGCCAGTTTCTGCCCCGCCGCATCAAAGCAGCTGGCGGCGTTAAACGTTTTGCCATCGGCACGCTCAGCCCAACCGATACACAATCCGCATTTCGCTTTCATAGCGAGTTGTGAGAACTCCTGTTCCCACGCGCCACCCTGCTACTTGGGCGACGGCATGGTGCCCCTGCATTTGATTGTAGCCGGGCAAAAACAATTCGGGAAACACGACGAGAGCAACACCAGCACGCGCGGCAGCAGAGAGTATGATTTCAACTCTTTGCAACGCTCCGGTCTCATCACCTTGTGGGCTTGGACCTTGATAGACGGCAAGTTTCAAGTCGTGTTTCCCTGTAGTGTTATTTCTTCAAGTTGGTCCAGATCGCATCGTAGTTGGCTTGCACGTCTTGTGCACAGGCCATCACGAATTCTCCTTTTTGGGTGGCAGGTGGATTGAGCTCTGGGGCAGCTTTGACCACATCACTGTAGAATTTTTCAGCACCTGTAACGCCTGCAATATACTGCGCATAGTTGGTGACGGCAGCTGCGTTTTCAGGCTCGAGCAGGAAGTTCATAAACTTGATGGCGTTGTCGCGGTTTGGTGCGTCTTTCAACAGCACCACACTATCCATCCACAACACGTAGCCTTCCTTCGGATAGGCATATTCAAGCTTGGCATTCTCGCCGCGCGCCTTGGCACCAAAGCCATTGTATATCATACCCGCCGAAGCATCGCCTGACACGAGAACATCCTTTGCAATGTCCGAACCAAATGATGCCCAGTTTGGCTTCGCACCAATGAGCAGCTCGTTAATTTTCTTCAGCTGTTCCTTGTCTGTCGAACACTGGGGAATGCCCAAATATAAAGAAGCAAGTGCCAGCACTTCTCCTTGGGCATCCAGCACATTGATCTTGCCCTTGAGCTCAGCTGGCGGATTGAAAATTATGCCAAGGGTATTGATGTCGCCCTTGAACACATCACGGTTGACCATGAAAGCTGTGGTGCCAATTTGATAGGGAATAGAACTCTTACGGCCATCATCGAACGGCACATTCAACCATTCCTTTGCGATGTTGCCTTTGTTGCTGAGTTCGCCGTCTTTCATTGTATCAAGCATGCCTTCGCCCTGCATGATCTGCACCATATAGTCGGTTGGTACAGCCACATCATAAGCACCAAGCTTACCGGCCTTCAACGCCGCCAACATCGACTCGTTGGAATTGTAAGTATCAACGGTCACTTTGACATCGTGCTGTTTTGAAAATTTATCAACCAACTCCTGTGGGATATATTCGAACCAATGATAGACAGACAGGTTTCCAGCCGCCTGCGCCATCTGCGCTGATGCGGCAAGCGCCACTGCGGCGATGCCGCTCATGAGATATTTACGCATATTACTCTCCCTTGTTGAGTTGTTGTTTTGTTTTATCGCCTGACTTTCCGACGAAATATGACATGGTCACAAACACGACAGATACCACCAGCAGAAGTGTTGATATTGCCATGATGTTGGGTTGAATACCACGGCGCACGGAACCATAAATCGCCGTAGGCAACGTTTCGACGCCTGCGCCTTTGACAAAATTCGTGATGATGAAGTCATCCAGCGAAATGATGAAGGCCAGCAGAAATCCAGAAATAATTCCGGGCGTCATCAGCGGCAACAGCACCAGTTTGAAAGCCTCAAACCGCGTGGCATAAAGATCCTGTGCTGCTTGTTCGTAAGTTCGATCAATGCCCTGCATGCGCGCTGCAATCGGCAAATAAGCAAAGGGAATACAGAACACGATGTGGGCAATGACGATCGTCAGGTAACCGGGGGTGAAGCCGATGGTTGAAAAGAAAATCAGTGTGGCAACGGCCGTGACAATTTCCGGCACCATCAGGGGCAGGTTGATCAGTGCGAAACTCAACGACTGTCCACGAAATTGGCCCGTGCGCACCATGGCTGTAGCGGCCATCACGGCGATGACCGTTGCGATGCAGGACGCGACAATGGCAATGGTCAACGAATTGAAGGCAGCTTCCCTGAATTTCTGCGCTTCCAGCCCAAAGAAAACGTCCTTGTACCAACGCAACGAAAGCCCGCCCCATGTGGTGATGGAGGTGCTGTCATTGAACGAATAAACCGTCACTATTATCAGGGGCGCATAGAGCAGGAACAGACACAGCCATGTCACCGGTGAAAAGCCCGGGAAATATCGGAGATCAATTTTCTTGACCGTCATCTCGCGCCTGCCTTGCCCTGTTCCCGGGCGTAGACAGACAGAACGATTAAAACCAGTGTCAGCAAGATCATCGCCGATGCAGCGCCGAATGGCCAATTGCCGGCATTGCCTTTGAACTGTTCTTCAATCAGCGAGCCAATCATGAAGTTCTTGGCACCGCCTAAAAGATTTGGCGCAAGGAATGAACCGAGGCTTGGCACAAACACCAAAATGCAGCCTGCAATAATGCCAGGTTTGACGGCAGGCAAAATCACGTGGCGCAACGTAACCCAGCGAGATGCGTAAAGATCAGCTGCTGCTTCCGAGAGTGCAAAATTATAGCGCTCCACACTTGCATAGATCGGCAGCACCATGAAAGGCAGGTAGGAATAGAAAAGCCCAAGCATCACGGCAAAGTCTGTATTGATCATGTGGATAGGCTCCGAGATCACCCCCCACGCCAGCAAAAACTCATTCACAGGGCCATTGTCGCGGATCAGAAATTTCATTGAAATGGTGCGGATCAGCAGATTCACCCAATAGGGAATGGTGATTAGGAACAACCATACCGAACGCGTTTTCACATCCCGCGTGGCAATGAACCATGCTGTGGGAAAGCCAATGAGCAGGCACAACAGAGTTGCCAAGGCCGCTTGCCAAATGGAGCGCCAGAAAATGGTGATATAGGTCCACTCCATTGTTGGTGCTTCATCACCGAATAATCCGCGGTTAAAGAAAAACTGATCATAGGCCGCGAGTGAAAATTCCCAGATCACGCCGCCGCGAAATTCTTTCGTTAGAAAAGAATAGATCAACATAATGCCAATCGGCAGTGCGAGAAAAAAACCGATCACAAACCATGTTGGCAACATGAGCCGTGGGCCGAGCCCGGCATAAATGCCATCGGCGGATTTTGAGTGGACGGCAAGGGGCCCTGCCATCAGTCTGCCAACAGGCGCGCCGCACCCGCCTCAAAATTTAAGCCGACTTCTTTTCCAACATCAGGAACATGAGATTGCTCGGTGTTCTGCACGCGTACTTTCACCAACTTGTCATCGACCAGTCGAACTTCAATGTGGAGGTCTGTACCGAGATAGACTTGCCGCGCCACACGTCCTCGCATCAAACCCTTGCTTGCAGGGACAAACTTCAATCGTTCCGGGCGGATGGAAACATGACCGTCTCCGGTCATTGACGCGTCTGCCGCAGAGCAGAGCAATCGTTTGCCATTGGGCAATGCGCAATCGGCTTTACCGCCCGTAACGGACTTCACTGTGACATCAATCAAATTGGTCTCACCGATAAAGTCAGCGACAAATTTATTATGCGGCGCTTCATAAATTTCGCGGCCGCTGCCGACCTGTTGCACCTTGCCGTCACGCATGACGGCAATGCGGTCTGACATGGTCATGGCTTCTTCCTGGTCATGTGTCACAAAGATAAAAGTGATGCCGGTTTCTTTTTGAATTTGCTGCAACTCATGGCGCACGGCTTGGCGCAATTTTAAATCCAGCGCTGAGAGGGGCTCATCAAGCAACAGTACTTTTGGTTTTGGCGCTAAGGCTCTTGCCAGTGCCACACGCTGTTGCTGGCCGCCAGACATTTGCGCCGGCATGCGGTCTGCAAATTTCGACAATTGCACGAGGTCTAAAACCTCCGATACTCGTTTGTGCGCTGCACTCTCTTCAACCCCCAATCGCAACAATCCAAACATCACGTTTTGCGTCACGTTCATGTGGGGAAAAAGTGCATATTGCTGGAACACTGTGTTCACGGGGCGCTTGTTGGGCGGAAGCTTTGAGATATCTTCACCGAACAGCAACACGGCACCTTCGGTCAAATCCTCAAATCCTGCGATAATGCGCAACAGAGTGGTTTTACCGCAGCCCGAAGGTCCCAGAAGTGTGAAAAACTCATTGTCCTTTATGCCCAGCGTAACGTGATCGAGTGCTACAAAGGGGCCAAACCGCTTGGTGGCGGCCTGAATGTCTATCGCATAGTCTAGTACGGTCTTGACCAAGATGACCCAACCCAAAAACCCAACATTGGCGCAGTATTTTCCAGCTGTACAGCCAACACAAGCACCAAGTGGCGGAAAGTCTTAAATTCAGAACCCGTGCTTCGGTTATTCCGATGTGACTCGTTAGGTCAAATTCGCCCGAACTGTTTCAACCAACCAGCGGACGGAATCTTCAAGCAGCACTTTTGCATCTTCCGGTTTGAAAGCCCGAGGGTCGGGGCCAAAGACACCCCAGAGCGGATGATCGGGATTGTGCCGCGCCTCGCCGAAAGGGTTTTCGTCTGGAGGCAAAGGATGGGTTTGGAGCGGAGTTAGCTTGTCGATCTGTACCAGATCGGGGTGCATCGCATGAAGCAGCGACGTTTCAAAAAGTGCGGCATGATCAGGACCCATGCTGAGGCCTTCCATGCGATTGACGGCATAGGCCACTATTTTCATCTTTTCAGAATTATGCGCTGCTGCCAGGCGGTCGATCATATCCAATTGTTCAGGCGGAAAATGGCCTGAGAACATCACCACCAATTTAACGCCAAATGTTCTGAGCTTGGCCAGCGTGAACGCCAATTGCGTTTCGATTTCCTGTGGTTGCGGCATCAACATGGACCATGGGTAATCACCATGACCGCCGCCCGTTCCGTAATAAAGCGGTGGCAAAACAATACCACCATCTCGTTCAGCAGCCCGCAGGCAAAGCCCGTGTGAAGTGAGAGAGTCGAGACCAACGGGTAAATGTTCGCCATGCCATTCATAGGTACCGAGGGGCACATAAACGACGGGTCGCTTAGCAAGTTCGGCGCGCAATTGCCAGGGTAACATGCGTTCAAACTGATGTGTGCTCATACGTAATAATTCCGCACCCAAATGTGATCCTCGAGTTTATCTTTGAGTTCTTGCGGGAACACCGCATCATCACAGTAGGCGATGTTGAGATCCACTTCTTTGCGGTTCCTCATGCCGGGAATGAGTGTCGAGAGTTCAGGCTCACTCAACACGAAGCGCATCGCAGCTTCAGCGAGATTTGCATAATAGGGTTTGCACAGTGTTTGCAGCGCTTCGACATGCTCCATGGTCTGCGCAAAGCGGTCGCCACGAAACATCGTATGGGGTTGCGATCCCGGTTCCCATGTGTCGTAGGAGTGCCGTGTCCAACTTCCCGTCAATGAACCGGAGTCCAATGGCACGCGCGCAATAAATGCATTGCGGGTTTTCTTGCCCGCAGGAAACAAACGTTGCCGAGGGCGTTGTTCGAACAGATTGAAGATCACCTGTTGTGAGTCAACAAAACCGGCGTCGGCCAAGGCAATACCTTCATCGGGTCGGTTGTCGCGCAGGGAAATGCCAATGCGATCAATCTTTCCTTCTTGCCGCAGTTTCATCAGCGTTTCCAACCAATCAAGCTCAACCATGGCGGATGGCATGAAGCTATGCAGTTGGAACAGGTCGATGCGTTCAACGCCAAGTCGCCGCAACGACTTTTCAATATTGTCGCGCAAATACCATTCAGGAAAACGACCGCGCATTTGTGGGGCATCATCATCTGGTGAAGGCCAGATGATCGGGCGGGTTTTGGTGGCCACATAAATCTTGTGGCCTTTCCATTGCTGCAAGGCTTGGCCCACAATTGTTTCGCTGTGGCCGTTTCCGTAAAGTTCGGCGGTGTCGACAAAGTTGATGCCCTTGTCGAATGCATAATGCAGCGTGTCGATGGAAGCCTTGTCATCGACTTTGCCCCAGTCACCGCCCAGTTGCCAAGCCCCGAAACCAATTTCGCTGACCTGCCAACCCGTGCGACCGAAGCTTCGGTACTTCACTGCTTGCCTTCCGCCGCAGCCTTTTGTGCAGCGCGCACCATGAAGCGTTGGTTCATGCTTTCAGTAGCGGCGTCCGTGCCATCGTGGAAAGTGCCGAACACACGGTCGAGATTAACCGGACCATCGCCACCAAAATTGCATTCGAAGTATTTGTGATGAAGGTAATGGAAATAATCGCCCGTTTTTACATGTAAACCGTCCGTGATCACTACACGCTCGAAACCTGCATGTCCCTGCGCCGGTGTGATGGCGGCATGTTGGAGATGGAACAACGCATGAATGGGATGTGACGGCACAATCCAGTGGATGAACACGCCTGTAAAATACAGCAAATGTTCGACGGGGTGCATGGCAAGGCCCGTCACAGGACCCGGATCAACATTGTTGTGATGCAAATAGTGAACCCAATTATAAAGCGGCCCCCAATGGATGAGGCGATGGATCAAATAGAAATGCGTCTCACGCATCAGCGGCACCAAGACCATCATGAAAACGAAATAGATGGGATGCTCGGAAGGTGAGACATAGGGGATATAGGCATTGGCATAGAGCCACATCGTTACAGCTTCGAAGGCTGTCCAAATCGGCAAAGCGCTCACATAGGTCCAGAACAGATTATCCAGCGTCTGGTTCCTGAACATGAAGATCGGATTATCCCGAGCGAACCACTTGTTGGTATATTTCCAATCGGTGCCTTGGGCTTGTTTCCAATGCAGCCAGCCCTGCCACAACACAATGACAGCCGTGATCATGATCAAGTTGCGGATGAAGATGTAAGCAATCCAACCGAGCGCAAATGTTTTCATGTCGGCCATGGCTGGCGTGAAGTAAAGCCAGGTGACAATCGGCACGACCATATAAATCACACCCCACGGCAGGAAATAACCGGGATAGCCGAAGAGATATTTCAGAAAGGCGAGTGGCTTTGGCGGCCACACAAAAACGGGTGCAATGTGCAAAGGTTCATCCGGCTTCCAATCACCGCGCTTGTTGCGTTTGCCAGTGAAGTGTTCACTCATGAGTCTACTCCCAACTAGACGATGCCGGATGATGAACCAGTAACGGCAGGACGTTCCTTAGTCTTTTCGGCGCGATAGCCCGATGTGCGGTAGCACCACCAGGGATGCAACGCGCCACCTTTGCGCAAACGTGCCTCCGCCATGATGGGAGCAACATCGACATTGAAGGCCCCTTTCAAATGCCGGTGCGCGCCCATGACATCATTTGCATCTTGCAAAGCGATCAACTCGTCCCGATTGATGAGCAGTGCCTTCAGGTATGAACGCATAATCTCCTGTGCCGAGCCAATGAGACTTTCAATCGGATCCGTCACGTTGTGCGATTGGTCGATCATGTAGGCAGGTGAAAAATCTTTGGCCTTTCGACGCTCGGCATCGACAAGTTCGTTGAAGATCAGAAAAAGCCGGAACGGATCGATGGCTCCAGAATCCAAATCATCATCACCGTATTTCGAGTTGTTGAAATGGAAGCCTGCAAGCCGCCTGACGTGAATGAGGCGGGAAACGATCTGTTCAATATTGGTGTTGGGCGCATGATGACCCAAATCAACAAGGCACTTGGCCTTGGGTCCAAGATGCTGCGCAGCCATCAAACTGGAACCCCAATCAGAGATTACTGTTGAATAAAATGCCGGCTCATACATTTTGTGTTCGAGGAACATCAACCAGTTGTTGGGCAAGCCTGCATAGATGGTTTCGCATGCTAAAAGATAATTCTCAAACTGTCTCCCGAGACCTTGTTGTCCCGGAAAATTTGTCCCATCTGCGATCCACACCGTAAGCGCCGTTGAACCCAATGACTTGCCGATTTCGATGCATTCCAGATTGTGCTCGACGGCTTGTTGACGTGTGACAGTGTTCGCGTGGGCAAGTGAGCCAAATTTGTATGAATGCTTTTGAGATTTCTGGTCTTGAAACGTGTTGGAATTCACAGCGTCAAAGCCAAGTTCATACTGCGCAGCTTCTTGTCTGAGTGCGTTGTAGTCTTTCACCACGTCCCAAGGAAAATGTGGGGAAACCATGCCAGTGCAGCGCGTCAGTTGATGGATCACACCGCAGTCTTCAAGCTTATCGTGAATGTTGCGCGGTTCGCCGGGTCCGGGAAAGCGTGCAAAGCGTGTACCGCCCGTGCCTACACCCCATGTTGGAACTGCAACAGTGTAGTTCATGGCGGACTGCACTAAATCATCGATTTTCATGCCACGGCGAACAAGTTGGCGGGCAAGATGCGCATAGTCTTCATCATGCGCGGCTTGATGTTTCGCGTTATGGGTTGCGATAAAGTCTTTGGAGATTGTGAAAGTCATGCTGGATTACCGCGTAAACGATGCAAGGTGGCCTGCATCGACGTTCAAGATGTTCCCGGTTGATTTGTTCGACGCGTCGGAGGCAAACCAATAGACAGCTTCGGCGATGTCTTCGGGGTAGACACTGCGCTGTAACAACGACCGCTTGCGATAATGGTCTTCCAATTCTTCTGGCTTGATTTTCAAACTGGCGGCACGGCTTTGGCGGAAACCTTCTGACATGATCTTTGATCCACGCAACACGGCATCAGGATTGACGGTGTTGACGCGAATGCCAAAGGCTGCACCTTCAGCTGCAAGCACACGGGCCAAGTGAATTTCGGCGGCTTTCATTGCTCCGTATGCGGAAGTTCCTGGCGAAGCGACCATACCATTTTTAGACGCGATATAAATCATCGAGCCTGCACAGTTCTGCCGTTTCAAAATCTTGAAACCTTCGCGGCCGACAAGGAAATAGCCTGTGCCGAGAATGGCCATCTGCTTGTTCCACACCTCAAGTGATGTTTCATCCGCTGGTGATGGAATGGCGATACCTGCGTTGTTAACGACAATATCAAGACCACCAAAGCGCGCGACGGTGCTTTCAAAGCCCGCGATGACAGCAGCTTCTGATGTCACGTCCAAATTGACGGTGTGCACATTGTCTTTGCCAAAGCGCTTGCCAAAGTCTGCGGCAACTTCGGCCATGCCAGCATCATTGATGTCAGCGATGGTGACGCAAGCACCCTGTGCCGCAAGTTTTTCCGCAATGGCTAGACCAATGCCGGAAGCCGCCCCGGTGACCAATGCGACACGGCCTTGCAAAGACTTGGGCTTTGGCATGCGAGAAAGCTTTGCTTCTTCCAGCAACCAATATTCAATGTTGAAAGCTTCCTGTTCGTCCAAGCCTTTGTACTTCGACACACCGGCAGCGCCGCGCATGACGTTGATGGCGTTGATGTAGAATTCAGCAGCGATACGCGCGGTGGCGCGGTCTTTCGCAAACGACAGCAAACCAACTTGCGGCACCAGATAGATCACCGCATTTGAATCACGCATCGCCGGAGAGTTGGCGTGTTTGCAACGATTGTAGTAAGCCGCATAACCATCGCGATAATCTTGCAGCAGTTGGTCGAGCTTCGCTCCATCTGCATCATGTGGAATAATCAGGGGACGGATTTTCGTGCGCAAAAAATGGTCGGGGCAGGAGGTGCCGAGGGGTGCCAGAGACTCCAATTGCTTCGAGTTTACAAATTCCAACACTTCGGGCGCATCCGTGAAATGCCCAACCTTATATTCTTCCTTGGAAATGCGTCCGCGAATATCCGGCATCAAGCGTAGGGCGACGGCGCGACGTTCTTTTTCGGAAAGTGGTTTTACAATTTCACCATCGAAGGCTGGTTTCTTGCGATTGTCATCAAGCCATGCAGCGGCTTTGTTGATGATGCGTAACGTCGTGTCATAGCAGTCTTTTGCCGTGTGGCCCCACGTAAACAGGCCATGGCTTCCAAGCACAACGCCAACAAGCTTGGGGTTTGCTGCGGCCATGTTGCCAAGCTTAATGCCAAGATCAATACCGGGGCGCTGCCAAGGCAGATAGCCCATTTCATCGCCAAAGACTTTTCTCGTCAGCGCTTCTGAATCTTCTGCGGCTGCAATGGCAATCACAGCATCTGAATGCACATGGTCAACATGTGCAAAAGGCACATAGCCATGCAAGCAGGTGTCGATGGAAGGTGCCCGCGGATTCAAATTGAAGGTGCAATGATTGAGCGCATGCACCATGGCGTCTTCTTGGTCGATGCTTTTGTAGAGTGACTTGAGAGATTCCAATTTGTCCATGTAGAGCGTGGCAAAGCCATCAAGCTTCATCGAGCCGATATCGCCACCTGAACCCTTCACCCACAACACTTTCACATCAGCACCCGTGAGCGGATCTTTATGTATAACCTTGGCCGAGGTGTTGCCGCCGCCGAAATTGGTGATGCGCAAATCGGCCCCGAGCAGGTTGGAGCGGTAAAGCAAAAGACCGGGTTCATCGAGGGATTTGGCGTGGGCATTGTCCCACAGGGACTTGAGTAGTTGGTTTGTCATGATCGTTGAGCATATGTTCACGTTCGCTCATCGTCAAACAGAAATCGTCGTGTTTGCAATGCAATATCGTTTTGCAGCGCACAATCGTGAATCTTTCTTGACCATCATGAGCGAACGTGAGTAGTTTTGAGCAATGCATGAGAGAGAGCGCTGGCAAAAAATTCTGACAATGGTGCGTGAGCGCCGGGTGGTGCGTGTGACCACGCTGATGGAAGAATTGAATGCATCCTCGGCCACGCTGCGGCGTGATCTGGTCAAGCTTGAGGAGATGGGCCAGTTGAAACGCGTGCATGGTGGTGCTGAGGCAACTGACACCGCGCAACAATCACATCTTGCGACGCGCGCCTTTGGCGTGAGTCAAACCCTGAACGCTGAGCGCAAACGCGCTGTTGCGCGGATTGCGGCGGGCATGTGCAGTGATGGTGACTCGATCATCATCAACGCTGGGTCAACCACATCTTTCATGGCAGAGTTTTTGCGTGACAAGCGCATGCAGATTCTGACGAACTCCGTTCCAATTTCCCATGAGCTGATTTCAACAAGCGAAAATCGCATCGTCCTGCCGGGTGGTGAAGTTTACCGCGAGCAGGGCATTATCCTGTCGCCTTTTGATGAGGATGCCATCCAGCATTTCACAGCATCAAAAATGTTCATGAGCTGTTACGCCATCACACAGATGGGTATCATTGAAGGTGACCCGTTGATTGCCCGGGCAGAAGCCAAACTCTTGACGCGAGCAGAACAGCTCGTGGTGATTGCCGATTCTTCGAAATTTGAACAACGGGGCAGCATGGCCGTATGCCAATTGTCGCGGGTTCATACGCTTGTGACCGATGTAGATGCACCGGTTCACATGCTCGACCACATCAGAGCGCAAGGCGTTGATGTGATTATCGTAGAACGTGAGAGCTTTTTCTCGCGCTCTGCCGCTTAAATAAAAACAGCACTCAGGGAGGAAACCATGCTGAAAATGAAATCGATTGCCAAACTTGGCTGCGTCGCAGCCGTCGCATCCGTCATGATGTCAGGCATTGCATTTGCTGATGCCATGATGGCAAAGCCAGGCGGTGCCGCCAACATCGTGTTGTTGCCAAAGTTCTTAGGCATCTTGCCGTTTGACCAAGCCAACCGTGGTGCTGAAGAAGCTCATAAGGAATTGGGCAACACCGGAACGCTGCAATACATCGGTCCAACGCCTGAAAATTCAGTCGCTGGCCAAATTGAAATGCTGACCACTGCCACAACACAAAAACAGGCCGTGGTTATGCTGTCGAACAATGCTGGCGATCAGATTGCTGCTGCAGCTGAAGCCGCACAAGCTGCTGGCACCAAGGTTGTGACATGGGATTCACCCATTCCATCAGCCAAGGGTGAAACAGTCTTTGTGGCCCAAGTAGACTTCGGTTCTATCGGTGTTGTGATGGCCGACATGGTACATTCCATGGCTGGTGGTTCTGGTGAATTTGCTGTACTCTCGGCAACACCAGATGCTGCCAACCAAAACGCTTGGATTGAAGCGATGAAGAAAACGCTTGCTGATCCAAAATACAAAGACTTGAAGCTTGTTGATGTTGTCTATGGCGATGATCAATCGGAAAAATCTTACAACGCTGCTTTGGCCCTTGTTGATAAACATCCGAACATCAAGGTCATCATGTCACCAACAACGGTTGGCATTGTTGCGGCGTCAAAAGCCATGCAAGACGAAAAACTGTGCGACAAGGTCAAGGTCTCCGGCCTTGGTTTGCCTGCAGAAATGGTGAGCTACACCATGAACGGTTGCGCACCAGAATTCGCCCTGTGGAGTTTCGTTGACCTTGGCTATCTGACCTATCAGACAGCCTACGCATTGGCGACAGGCGCAATCAAGGGTGACATTGGTGAAGAGTTCACAGCTGGTCGCATGGGCAACTTCAAAATTGAAGCTGATCCGGGCCGTGCAGGTGCAAAGCGCATTTTGATGGGACCTTTCACAGTCTACAACAAAGCCAACGTCGAAGCCGCTGCCAAGTAACGCGTCACGATCCTCCCAAACAAGATCATCCTCTCCGCACATTGCGGGGAGGATCACTCTGAGGCTGTGACCCTTCATGACCAAACCCATTCTGGAACTGAGCAATATTTCGAAAAGCTTTGCCATGACGGCAGCGCTGACGGATATGTCATTTGCTGTTGAACCCGGTGAAATTCACGCCATCGTCGGTGAAAATGGTGCAGGAAAATCCACACTCATAAAAATCATGACGGGTGTCTACCAACCAGACACCGGCACCTTGGTGCGCAACGGCCAACCGGTGTCCATTCCCAATACACAAGTCGCCCAGAAGCTTGGAATTGGCGCGATCTTCCAAGAGCCCATGGTATTTCCGGATTTGGATGTTGCCGAAAATATATTCATCAGCCATCGCAACAAAGGCATGCTGATGAATTGGCAAAAGCTGTACGCAGAAGCTGACGCACTGGTGCAACATCTCGGCGTCAATCTCGATGTGCGCAGACCCGCCAGTGGCTTGACTTTGGCCGAACAGCAAACGGTCGAAATCGCCCGAGCACTCTCGCTTGATGTCAAAATTTTGATCATGGATGAACCAACGGCTTCGTTGTCGGCCCATGAAGTCGACAAACTCTTGGCCATTGCCCGCACCTTGAAAAGTCGCGGCGTCTCGGTGCTCTATATTTCACATAGGCTCGATGAAATCTTTAGACTTGCAGATCGTGTTACCGTGTTGCGTGATGGCAAACACATTTCAACCAAACCTATTGCCGAGGTAACGCGCGAAGGTTTGGTCAAGGATATGGTTGGTCGGAATATCGATGCTTTTGCCACCAAGAAAAAAGCCAATGCTGTCGGAGCGCGCATCTTGTCCGTCAAAAACTTGGCGCGAACAGGAGTCTTCAGCGATATCAATTTTGATGTGCATGCGGGCGAAGTCTTATGCTTTGCTGGTCTTGTCGGCGCGCGTCGCACCGATGTGGGGCTTGCCCTTTTTGGTGTCGCACCTGCTTCCTCGGGCACCATCGAAATTCAAGGCAAAGCCATCACCGTCCGAAATTCACGCGAAGCCATGGCGCATCGCATTGCCTATGTGTCTGAAGATCGGCGCAAACTTGGGCTGGCGTTACCCATGTCGGTATTTGCCAACATTACCCTCCCAAGTTTAAAAACATTCATGCGGCGTTTCGGTTTGATTGATGGCGAGGCAGAACGCAGCACCGCCGAAGGCTACCGCAAGCAACTTGCAATTCGTTCCCCCGACGTGCTCATCGAAGCTGGAAAACTTTCAGGCGGCAACCAACAGAAAGTGATGTTGGCCAAATGGCTTGAAACCAAACCTCGCATTTTGATTTTTGATGAACCCACACGTGGCGTTGATGTAGGAGCCAAGGCGGAGGTCCACAACATCATCCGGCAACTTGCCAAAGACGGTGTGGCCGTCATCGTGATTTCATCTGATCTGCCTGAAGTGCTGGCGCTTGCAGACCGCGTGCTTGTCATGCGCGAGGGACGGCAAATGGGTATTTTTGCCATTGAAGATTCAACACAGGAAAACATCATGGCGCTGGCAACGGGTCAAAATGAAATGCAGGCGGCGTGATGCTTACAACTATGCGCTCATTACACCCCCAAACACTGCGCTTGCTGGCGCTGGCAGTGGTGTTGGTGCTGACGGTTCTGTTCTTCACAACGCAGATTGACAATTATTTTTCGCCACGCATGCTCACGCGTATCTCAACAAGTGCTGCAGTGATTTTACCTATCGCCATTGGCCAAGCCATTGTTGTGATGACGCGCAACATTGATTTGTCTGTGGGTTCGTTGGTAGGTGTTGTGGCTTATGTCTGCGGTGACTTCTTGGCGACACATCAAGGCTTACATCCAGTGCTCTTCGTTCTGTTGTGCCTCGTCGTCGGCGGCGCCTGTGGGGCCATAAACGGATTATTGGTGTCCTATGGTCGCGTTCCATCAATTATTGTGACACTCGGCACATTGGCGCTGTATCGCACATTTCTGGTCGAATATTCTGATGCACGCACAATCACCACTGATAGTTTACCAAAATGGTTGGTGGATTTCCCTTCGGCCACATTGTTTTCCATCGGACCTTTTGAAGTGCGTACCGTTGTGGCCTTGGCCCTGGGCGCTGCAGTGTTGGCGTGGCTCACACTGTCTCGTTTACGAGCGGCGCGCCAGTTCTATGCAGTGGGTTCCAATCCCGATGCTGCTGTATTCGCTGGTATCAATTCCGCCCGTGTTGTGTTCTGGGCCTTTGTGATCAGTGGCGCATTGGCTGGATTGTCTGGATTTATTTTTCTGTCGAAGTTTGGAAATATCACCGTTGTGGCTGGTATCGGATTTGAGTTTAAATCCATTGCCGCGGTGGTTGTTGGCGGGGTCAATATATTTGGTGGCTCCGGCAGCATCGTGGGCGTGTTGCTTGGCACGGTGTTGGTGGACACCATCGACAATAGCTTGATCCGCTGGGCTGTGGTCAGCGAGTTCTGGCGCGAGGCCTTGTTGGGTTTGCTCATCATGTTCGCCGTCATTGCGGACACTCTGATGGCGCGTTCATTTGGTCGCCTCAAAGGAGGTCAATCATGACGCTGAACTGGCTCAAGACTTGGGAAGGCTTATTGCTGATTATTCTGGCGATCACGCTCACATCAAATGTCATGCTCGCGCCCGAATTTCTGACAATGCAGAACCAGATCAATTTGTTTCAGCTCTCGATTGAGAAGATCATTGTTGCCGTTGTCATGACCTTCATCATCATCAATGGTGAGATTGATCTCTCGGTGGCCTCTGTCATGGGGCTGTCCGCCTGCGCGTTTGGTGTGTTGGTCAATAATGGCGTGGGTGGTGGCCCTGCCATTCTGTTGTGCTTGCTGCTTGGACTTGCAGCAGGCGGTATCAATGCACTTCTCATCACGCGGCTTGGCATTCCCTCGCTTGTCGTCACACTCGCCATGTTGATTGCGTTTCGGGGTTTTGCCCGCGTGCTGCTCGAAGATCGTGGCCTTAAAGATTTTCCGGCGTGGTTTGAGGCCTTAGGCCGTGATGGATTTATCGGTCCTATTCCCCTTTCAATCATCGTCTTCTTTCTGCTTCTACTGTTTGGTGCTATTGTCTTGCATCGCACTGGCTTTGGCAGGCATGTCTTTGTTATCGGCACCAATGCCGATGTGGCGCGTTATTCTGGCGTCAACATTGCTTTGGTAAAAACGACACTGTTTATGGCGTCTGGTATGGTGTCGGCACTGGCAGGACTGTTCTATGCTGGACGTCTGGCGTCGGTGCGCGGTGATGCGGCCTTCGGCTTTGAACTCGACATCATCACAATGGTCCTGCTCGGCGGCATTTCGATTTTCGGCGGCAAGGGCAGCATGCTCGGTGTATTGCTGTCGATTTTGATTGTGCTCAATTTGCGTAATGGCATGGCTTTGGTCAACATTACCGGCCATGTGCAAACAGGTGTCATCGGTGTGTTGCTTATTGCCTCTGTTTTGGGGCCAAATCTGTTACGAGCATTTCCGGAAGACAAAATTCGCGTGACGTAGTTTTGCGGAGGTGCTGGCATGCAACGTGTAGCGTTTAAAATGTTTCTATTTCCGGGCATGAAACAGGAATACAAAAAGCGTCATAATGAAATTTGGCCAGAGCTGACAAAGCTTCTTCATGATGCGGGCATTCGCAACTATTCGATACATCTCGACGAAGGATCCAACACCCTCTTTGGTTACCTTGAGCAGAATGAGGGTCATGACGATGGACGACCTTCCAAAACATCCGGTGATGCAGAAATGGTGGGGCCACATGAAGGATGTCATGGAATATGACGGCGACCAGCCCCGCGTCGTGACGTTAAGCGAAGTATTCTTTCAAAAGTAAGCACGAAGTGTTTTACGATGTGAGACTGGTCTCGGCTGCCTTAACATTTTGAACGCTGCGGATTGCGAGTTCAGCACTTGCATGTTCAATTTCAGTCTTGGTCCGTGCCGTGTTCCAACCCAACACGTCCGCCGCAATTTTGGCTGTCTCATGAATCACATCCACTGTCAGCAACCCTTCCATCGTGATCGCTGTGCGGCGCAGTAACAGATCAGCGAGATGGCGCACGTTTTCATGGGCGCAGATGTAGGTAATTTCACCGGTGCTGTAACCGGGAAGAGATGCCAGCGGTTTGTCTTGCGTTGTGGACGCGTAGGCCTGAACAGCCAGCGCCTTGGAGCCATAGCGCTCCAGTAATTCTGCGCCACGCGATCCGATTTCTTTGACCATTGCATCGCGGCTCTGGTTGTCGTGAGGATAGTCGCGCCCACCGCCAATTGGCAATTCTACAGTCGAGAGTTTGCGGGTTCTACCGAGCAACGATAATACCGCATCACAGCTCTGTTCTGAAAAGGCGCGGAAAGTCGTCCACTTGCCACCAATGAGTGACAACACAGGAACTTCTGTACTCGGTAACAGGTCTCGGCCAATACTGTGATCACGCGAGACGTCTCCAATGTTTTTTCCATTGGCGCGCGGCAACGGCCGCACACCACAATAGGTCAGAATCACATCATTACGGGTAAGAGTGATGTCAGGGAAAATCTCGCTGACGATACTGAGCAAGTAGTCCGCTTCTTCGCTGCTGCAAAAGGCCTGGTCAGGGTCTTTTTGAGAAATGTCGGTGGAACCCACCAGCGCATTTCCAAAAAATGGATAGATCAAATTGAAGCGACCATCTTTGCAACCGAAATACATCATGCGACCTTGCAGTGCATCCATGAGGCCTTGATGCTTGACGATGAGATGTGAACCCTTGGAACCGCCCATGTAGTGGGTGGCAATGCCAAGTCCATCATTCACCTTGTCAATCCACGCACCCCCAGCATTGATAACGACATCTGCTGTGACGGTATTGGTTTCGCCCGTGATCAAATCTTTCAGTTTGAGTTGACCATTCTTTGGTGACCCCAAAACTTCTGTGTAAGTGCGCAATGCGCTAGCGGGTTGCGCTACTAAACCATCCAATACAACTTCAAGCCCCAAGCGCTCAGCATGGGTCACACGCGCTTCATAATACAGCCCAGCTGCGATGGCTTCTTTGGTGATGAAGGGAAAGTCTTTGCGTAACACACTTTTGTTTAAAAATCGATGGTCAGGCAGTACTTGAACCTTACGGCTGTAGAAATCATAAATGCGCAAACCGATTTCAATCAACACTGCGCCACGTTCTTTGATCCGTGCATTGAATCCTAAATAGCCCAGCACCGCGTCCTGCAACCCCGCAAACCAAGACTTGGCTGGGAACACCACCTCCAAGGCTTTCACATAATGCGGTGCATTGCGCAGCAGCCGATTGCGTTCCATGGCGGACTCGCGCACCAGTCGAAATTCATTGGTCTCGAGATATTTAATTCCCCCGTGGATCAGTCGCGAAGGTGCAGCACTGGCACCACTGCATATGTCACCACGGTCAATCAGCAGGCAGTCGACACCTTGCAGGCACAAATCACGAAACGTGCCACAGCCATTGATGCCTGCTCCGATGATGAGAACTGAATAATGCCGCCTCAAAGACCCGCTTGCAGCAATTGCCATCTCAAATCTTACTCCCCGACAATGGCAACTTTGATAGCCGTTCCTTGTTCAGCCGTCGCCAGCGCAATAGAGATATCTGCTAGACCAAAATGATGGGTCAACATGCTTTCAACTTCAATTTGTCCGGTTGCGATCAAGTGTAGTGCCTGCTGAAATTGCTGTCGCGTCAGGCCAAATGCACCCGTTACGGTAAGTTCATTATAGTGGATGGCGTTGACATCAAGCTCCGCCGTTACACCCTTCGAGAATCCGGCAAACAGATTGACACGCCCGCGTGGCCTTGCCATCCGCAGCGCATCATTGGCAAGCTCAGGCTTGCCGATGGCACAAATAACAACTTCCGCACCAGCCCCACCCGTCGCGTCTCGCACACATGCGACGACATCCTCTGCTTTGGGATCAATCACCATATCTGCACCAGCCGCCAATGCTGCTTCACGCCGCGATGCACTTGTTTGACTGACGATGATTTGTTTGGCTTCGGCAAGTCGGGCCAATTTGACGTGCAACAGGCCAATGGGCCCAGCTCCCAATATAACGACGACATCGCCTTTTTTGACGACGACTTGCTGCTGTCCGTTGATGACGCAGGCTAATGGTTCCGCAAGAGCGGCTTTCGCAAAACTCGTCCCCTCTGGAATTGCAAACACATTGCCCGTTGCGATGCCACTCGCGGGGATGCGCACATACTCCGCGAATGCACCATCAATTTCATAGCCCATGGCGACCAAATTGCTGCACAGGTTCTCAGCCCCGCGCAGGCAATTGTCACACTGACCACAGGCAAAGGCGGGGCATACCGTGACAGCTTGGCCTTTATGGAACGCCTTATGGCCGCCCGTCTCAACCACTTCACCTGCAAATTCATGACCGATGATTGAAGGAAAGCGGATACCCGCAGTTTTCTTGCCCCTCAGAATGCGAATGTCAGTGCCGCACACGGTGGCAGCTCTAATCTTCAGCAACAGATCTCCTGGTTGCATTTGGGGATCAGTCACAGTCTCATAGCTGATGGTGTCAATAGCTTTTAAGACAGCAGCCTTCACGATGTCACTTTCTTACATCAGATCAATTTCAAGATGTCTAAAATCAGCATGTGTTAGTGGGTGTGTCAATTGACTTGATTTTAAGCACTATCTTTGCGCATGAAGCCTTGAATGACTGCTTTCGCTGCGCCGCGCGAATATGAAAGTGTTGAAGCAAGCAATATGTTACGATCAAATTCATTGGGGTTGTCGGCCAGTGTGGTGCGTAGAGCAGTGCCAAAGGCCATGCGAAGTTCTGTTCCAATGTTGAATTTTTTGACGCGGCTTGTGGTGGCGAGTTTAAGACGCATACTTGAGGGAATGCCGCTGCCACCGTGTAACACAAGGGGAACAGTGGTGACGGCTTCAATGGCTTGAAGTGCTGCCAGATCAATTTCAGCTTGCTGTTCTGTTTGCAAGTGAACATTGCCAATGGAAATGGCCAATGCGTCCACGCTTGTTTCGCGTTCAAACTGATGGGCGTCTTCAGGGGAAGTGGAGTGCGAAGCGGCACCGTTGGCATAACCCACCACGCCGACCTCGCCTTCGACTGATACGCCTAATGGTTTTGCCATTTCAACGACTCGTGCCGTCAACGCGATGTTCTCACCCAGTGGCAACATCGAGCCGTCTATCATGACTGAACTGAAACCATGTTCGATACCTTCCAGACATTCCTCAAACGTGCGGGCATGGTCGATGTGGCACACCACTGGGACGGTGGAGCGTTCTGCAAGATATCGAAACATTTTTCCGAGAATGGCAACGGGCGTGTGTCGGCGGCAACCGGGCCCTGCTTGCAAGATAACCGGCATGCCGATTTCTTCTGCCGCTTCAACATAGGCCTTCGCATCTTCCCAGCCCAACACGACAAGCCCTGCAACGGCATAGTTATTCGTTATCGCCCGTTGCAAAACTTCTTTGAGTGTGGCGACCGTCATTTGAATTTGGCGATCATGTCTTTGATGCCCGGTATCGTTTCAACTTGATAGGCATGCGTGGGCTGAAAAAACTGCACCAGGGAACGTTGGCTTAAGCCCCCCAGTATAGTGAAGTAATACATTTCATAGCCGGGAGCGGCGACGCAAGGGTGGTAACCCTTTTCAAGCACCACGGTTGAGCTGTCCATCAGATGATAGGCTTCACCTACTTTACCGTCTTCATGTTGCACAAGTTGCAAGCCAAAGCCGTGATTGGGGCGGAAGCGAAAATTGTAAGTCTCATCGTGCCGCGTTTCGAGTGGCAGTCTGTCGGTGTCATGTTTGTGCGGTGGAAAGCCTGACCAGCCCCCTTGGCCCACGGTGAACAATTCTGAAACCAACAAGCGCCCCACACGGTCACGATATTTCGTGCCGAAGATATGTTTTATCTTGCGGTGCGTTTTGGTGTCGTCAGAGCCATATTGAATCCTGTCGATGTCAGCCGCACGAACAGCAAAAGGTATCAGCTCGCCATCAAATCGCGCACCTGCAATAAAAACTTCCGCTGTCCCCGATGTGCAAACCAGCCGGACTTTAGCTGCCACTGGAGCATAAACGCCTTCGGGTTCGCCATCCCAAACGTCAACACCACGTTGGCCGATGCTGTTAAATGCTTCACCTCCAACAGTGACATCAAGTTTTCCGGTGGCTGGCACAATCGCCGTTTCGTAACCGGGCACATGATATTCAAACGATTGACCCGCCACCAACTTCACAATGTTGAAATAGTTCAGCGGCACCCGCGCATCATCAACATCGATGATTGGTTTGTTACGATTGTCATGGGGCGGGATATGCATAGTTGCTTGCTTTCAGCGCTGGTATTTTTGCAGGAATGATTTTACTTCGATAGCATTCGGCATAGCGGGGGCGCAGCCCACGCGCGTCACCACGATGGCTGCTGTTGCTGCGCCGCGGCGGACGGCTTCGGGCAATGATGCTCCGTCAACGAGATCTGCAATGAACCCACCCATAAATGCATCACCAGCGCCAGTTGGTTTTAATGCAGTGACTTCAAACACGGGCGTGTCAAATCGGCTGCCATTGTAAAATGTGACGCAACCCTTGCTGCCCATTTTGTAAACCACGACGCGATGAGCTTGGTTGGAAAGTTGGCTCGCCAATTCCAGCCCACTTTGCCCTCCCGCCAGAACGGCAAATTCTTCGTCGTTTGCAACAATGATGTTGCACATCTTCGCAGCCTGCAAACAAATCTGTTGCGCCTCGGGTTGCGACGCCCAGGAATAGGGGCGGAAATCAACATCGATGATGAGGAGCAAACCCTTCTCACGTGCTATCTCCATGGCTTTGATGGTTGCACTTCGAGAAGGTTCCTGTGCAAGGGATGTTCCCGTGACGATGACAGCAGCAAATTCTGTGTAGTCAACTTCACCTGCATCTTCCGCTGTCACGTGAAAGTCAGCAGCATCATTACGGTAGATGACAGACTGGCAATTATCAGCGCGGGTCTCAACAACGGCGAGAGAGTTTCGCGCTTCACCACCAACAGCCTTGATGTATTGTGTGCCTATTCCATATGACGCAAGCGCCTTTATTGTGTATTGCCCTACTGCATCATTGGAAACTGCTGTCAGCAATGCTGTCTTGCCGCCTTGCTTTGCAATGGCAACGGCGATGTTGGCGGCAGACCCACCGAGCGCTGCGCTAAACGCTTTGGCGTCCTCTATCTCGGTCCCCGGTGGATCGGCGTAAAGATCAAGCCCGGCCCGACCAATCACAAGAAAACTGTTTTTTTGCAGCAATTCAAACATGCATGAGAGGCCTCGGTGAATTGGTGACGTAGTTTATCTGTGCGGACTTGACGGTGCAGACTAGGTGGTGTCTATAGAGTTTGCAAGCGCTTGCAACGAGGGAGCGGCTGGTGGCTCAAATTGGGATCGGAATTGTCGGTGGCGGCTATATGGGGAAAGCCCATGCCGTTGCAATGTCGTCTGTTGCTGCAGTATTTGATACAGCACTCCGACCATCACTCGAAACGATTTGCACAACGTCGGAAGCAGGTGCTGCCGACAAGGCGCGGCAGTTTGGTTTTAAGCGCTCAACCTCAAACTGGCAGACACTGGTTGACGATCCTGCAGTACAAGCCATTGTGATTGCGAGTCCGCAAGAGACCCATTACGACATCGCGTGTGCTGCTTTTGCTCAGGGCAAGCATGTGCTGTGTGAAAAGCCGTTGGGACTTAGTCTGGATCAAAGTCGCGCGATGCTGGTGGCGGCTGAAAAAAGTAGTTGCATCCACATGGTGGGCTTTAACTACATCCGCACACCCGCTTCACAGCTGGCGCGACAAATGATTGCGCGCGGTGAAATTGGCGATATCACTTTCCTGCGCGCCGAACACACAGAAGATTTCTTGGGCGATGCAACAATCCCCGGCGATTGGCGCACGCAAGGTCGGGCCAATGGCAATATGGGTGATCTTGCACCCCACATTGTCAATGCCGCTCTGGCTTTAGCTGGTCCCATCACATCACTCGTAGCAGATATTGCAACGATGCATAAGACCAGAGGCGGAGTTGCCGTCACCAACGACGATCAAAGTGCCATCATGTGTCGCTTTGCCAATGGTGCTATGGGGCAGCTGTTTATCAGCCGCATCGCAACGGGTCGTAAAATGGGCTTCGCCTATGAAATCTACGGCACGAAGGGCTCCATTCGCTTTGACCAGGAAGATCAAAATGCGGTGTGGCTTTATCGTGCAGACGGGGCTGAGGAACGGCGCGGCTTCACCAAGATCCTGACGGGCCCTCTGCATCCTGATTATAAACCGTTTTGCTTGGGGCCGGGGCATGGCACGGGCTATCAAGATCAAATCATCATTGAAGCCCGAGATTTTTTAGAAGCCATCCACGAAGGCAAATCAAAGTGGCCAAGTTTTCGCGATGGGGTGTTGGTGAGCCAAATTATTGAAGCCGAGTTGGCGTTCTCATGAGGGGCGGTGCTGGATTACTGTTGCCGATGTTTGAGAGTGTGTGATGAAATTTAAGATTGGAAACGCACCTTGTTCTTGGGGTGTTGAATTTGCAGACGATCCGCGCAACCCCTCGTGGCAGCGCGTGCTCGATCAATGCAAGGCCGCTGGTTATGATGGCATAGAACTGGGCCCAGTTGGCTTCATGCCAGAAGACCCTGCAGTTCTTGGTGATGCACTTGCCGAACGGGCCTTAGAATTGATTGGTGGCGTGGTGTTTCGTCCCTTTCATGATGCCGACAAATGGCATGAAGTGAAGAGCGCGGCGTTGCGGACGTGTAAATCACTGGTGGCACATGGTGCACAGCATCTTGTGCTAATCGATTCAATTTCGCCCCGTCGTGCACCAACAGCAGGTCGAGCAGATGAAGCAGAGCAAATGTCAAATAGCGAATGGAGAGGTTTTGTTTCTCGCATCAAAGACGTCGCCAAGATGGGACATGAAGACTTTGGTCTTACGGTTTCTCTTCATCCCCATGCTGCGGGTTTCATGGACTTTGAAGCAGAAGTGGAACGGCTGCTCGGTGAGATCGACGCCGAACTGTTGAGCCTCTGTTTGGATACAGGACACTCACATTATGCCGGATTTGATCCCGTTGCCTTCATGAAAAAACATAGCGCGCGCTTGAGCTATGTTCACTTCAAAGACATTGACCCGCTCGTGAAAGCCGACGTTGTTGCAAACAGGACAAATTTTTACGAGGCTTGTGGACGGGGTATTTTCTGCAATCTCGGCAAGGGCATGACGGATTTCAAAGCGGTGCAAAAACTGCTGCGCGAAACGGGCTATAATGGCTGGTGCACCGTGGAGCAGGATTGCGATCCGGGAGGATCTACAAGTCCTGTTGCGGATGCAACCGCCAACCGCGATTATCTCCGCTTAATCAATTTCTGAATTCAGGAGTTATACATGGCACGTTTGCGTTGGGGCATGATTGGGGGTGGCGAGGGCAGTCAAATTGGACCTGTACATCGCATCAGCTCAGCCATGGACGGACATTTCGATTTGGTGGCAGGCGCGCTCGATGTTGATGCAGCCAAAGGCCGTAACTTTGCCATCACTCTCGGCATTGCCAAAGATCGTGCCTATGGCGATTGGAGAGAAATGCTGGCCGGTGAAAAAGATCTTGCAGATCGCATCGATCTTGTGACCGTCGCCACACCAAATTCCACCCATTACGCCATTACCAAAGCATTTCTCGAAGCAGGCATTCATGTGTTGTGTGAAAAGCCAATGACGGTGACCGTTGATGAAGCAGAAGACATTGCAGCCACGGCAAAACGCACAGGCAGCATATGCGCCGTCAACTATGGCTACACCGGTTATTCACTGGTGCGCCATATGCGGGCCATGGTTGCGCGCGGCGATCTTGGCAAGGTGCGTTTGATCGTTGTTGAATTCGCCCACGGCTTTCACGCCGACGCAGCTGATGCAGACAACCCGCGCATGCGTTGGCGTTATGACCCAGAGCAGGCCGGCATTTCAGGCCAGTTCGCCGACTGTGGAATTCACGCCTTGCACATGGCCAGTTTCATATCGGGTCAAAATGCTCGCGAGCTTTCTGCGGATTTTATTTCGACGATCGCAAGTCGAAGATTGGAAGACGATGCCATGGTCAATGTGCGCATGGATGGCGGCGCCACGGTGAGGTTGTGGACCAGCTCTGTGGCAGTTGGCAGTTTCCACGGATTTAATATTCGCGTCTTCGGTGAAAAAGGCGGTTTACGTTGGGCCCAACAATGGCCCGATCAATTGCAATGGACACCGCTGAATGGCCGCACTGAAACCATGGAGCGTGGTAGCGGCGGATTATCACCCGACGCAGAACGCGCAACCCGTATTGCCACTGGCCACTCCGAGGGCATGTTGGTAGCCTTCGCAAATATCTATGCCGACCTTGCGGACGTGATCACTGCACGTCGTAACAGCGCAACGCCAAACCCTAACGCCTTGCATTTTCCAACGGCTATCGATGGTCTGCGGTCCATTGCGGCCATCAAAGCGTCGGTAAAGTCAGCGAAAGCCGGCGGAATTTGGAAGGACGCCCGTCCACCGAGTTTACGCAGTTAAATGCGGCGCAAGGTGTTTCGCAAAACCACTTCGCAGGCAAAGCGTTTTGCCTCCACTGGCAGTGCGTGATTGGCCACCAATTGGATTGCAAGATCAACCGCCGCCACAATGATTTCTGCAATCGGCTGTCGTATTGTTGAAAGAGTGTAGGCCGCCCATGAAGCCATCGCGATGTCGTTGAAACCGAGAATGCCCATGCTGTCAGGAATGGCGCATCCATTCTCCTTGCACGCATCTAACGCACCCATGGCCAAGATGTCGTCACCACAAAATACAGCGTCAATGCTTGTGTTGGACAGCAGTTGCATCATCAACTGACGCCCGTCCTCATGGGAATAGCTATTCGCAAACACTTCTGAAACAGGCAGCACCCCCCGTGCTTTCAGTCCGGTACGAAATCCACGCAATCGATCTATTGTTGATGTGGCAGACCGTGGGCCACCTAAAAATGCAATGTTGCGATATCCGTGATCCAACAACAGGTGGGCAGCGAGTTTTCCACCGTGCACATTATTAGCTCCAACCACGTGCATCGAAGTATAAGCATCGGTTTTACCAAAAGCATGAACCAAGGGGATGTGTGCGGCTTGACACCCCTTCACAAAATCTGCGGAGACGGTGGATGACGCCACGATCACGCAATCCACTTTGTATTGCCGTAACATGGCAATGGCTTTGTCGGGATCGGAATTGCCAGAGAGATTGGCCAGCAAGGGCCGCAAGCCATGATCCTGCAACCTGCGCGTAAACAGATCAAATATTTCCATGAAGGCTGGATTGTCAAAGTTGTTGGACACCAGCCCTACCAACTTCGTACGCCCCGTCATCAAACTGCGCGCCATGATGTTGGGCTGGTAGCCCAGAGCCTGCGCTGCTTTTAGCACCTTGTTGCGGGTTGCAGGAGCAACGCTTGCGCCTTCTGTAAAGGCCCGGGAAACCGCCGAAATCGACACGCCTGCACGGTCAGCCACCTGTTGTGCCGTTACATCCTGAATTTTGACTGTTGGTCGCTTTGGCACGTGATTAATTTGCTCCTTTTGTTACCAGTAGCACTCCTCGTTGATTAATCTAGGTTGCATTTTAAGCAGGTTGAACAAGCGGTATTTATTCATCCCAAAAATCTTAAATCGACGAGCTCAGTGCAGTTGCATTTCGTTCTTCTGAATTGAGATTCGTGACACGGCTCCAGCAGTTAAAGTAAGAGACATACTGTCGACGAGCATTATTTTTGCTTCCTGATCAATCTGACTTCTGCTTGAATTCTCGTCATCTGAAGAATTTTTGCTTTGTGGTGATTAAGGTTGATCGCATGAAAACAGATATATTGATTGGTATAGATGCTGGCACATCGGTGATGAAGTCTGTCGCATTCACAATTGACGGTAAGCAACTTGCCGTCGCGGCCGTTCCCAATCACTATGTGACGTTGCCCGACGGTGGCGTTGAGCAGGATATGGCACGGACATGGGCTGATGCTGCGTCAACCCTGAAGCAACTTGGAGATATGATTCCAAATCTTGCCAATCGCTTGATTGCAATATCTGTCACCGGTCAAGGTGATGGCATGTGGTTGATTGACAAAATGGGCGAGCCCGTTGGTCCTGCTACAATCTGGCTAGACAGCCGCGCGGCGTCTATTGTTGAGGACTACGTCAACACTGACAATTATGAAAGCCATTATACGCGCACTGGCACGGGTCTCACCGTCGTCCAGATGAGTGGTAAGCTTGCGTGGACGCAACGGTATCGGCCCGAGCTTCTGGCCAAAGCCAGTCATGCTTTCCACTGCAAAGATTGGATCTATTTCAAGCTTACGGGAGATCGCGTCACCGATCCTTCGGAGGCTCATTGCACCTTCGGCAACTATAAAACGGACAGCTATCAACCAGACATTCTCGAACATTTGGGGGCGGGAAATACCAAACACCTGCTTACTCCAGTCTTAGACGGCACCATCGACTGCGGCAGAATGACTGAAGCCGTCGCAAAACAGACAAATCTAAAAGCTGGAACGCCGGTTTGTTTGGGATTTGTTGATTATGTCTGCACGGGGCTGGGTGGGGGATTGTTTGATCCTTCAGGTCAAACGGGCTGCAGCATTATTGGTTCCACTGGCATGCACATGTGCCTGCGATCCGACAAGAACACCGTGCAACTCAATGCCGAGAAAACCGGTTTCACCGTGACCTTTCCCGTACCTGGTATGGTCGCTCAAATGCAATCCAACATGGCCGCCACTTTGAACATCGACTGGTTGTTGGATGTGGCAATTGGTATTTTGGCGGAACATGGACAGACCAAGAGTCGCGCCGATTTGCTGAAAAGTCTAGATAACAAAGTGTTGGCGCGAGAGCCATCGAAGCTTCTTTACCACCCTTATATTTCCCGTGCAGGGGAGCGAAGCCCATTTATGGACACGGCTGCCAGGGCCATGTTTAATGGGCTAGACACAACGGCTGACTACTATGACATGATGCGCAGTGTATTCGAAGGCTTAGCTTTTGCTGCGCGTGACTGCTACGCAGCCATGGGGTCCATTCCCAAAGAAGTGCGCGTTACAGGTGGAGCCGCAAAGTCCACGGCATTGCGATTGATTTTGGCAAGCGTGCTGAATGCAAACATACGCACCGTGTCGCGCGAAGAGGCGGGAGCAGCGGGTGCTGCCATGATCGCTGCCGTGCAGCAAAAGTTTTTCCCTGATATGGCGGCCTGTGCGAAAAAATGGGTGGATCCGTATTTAAGTGGATCAACGAAGCCAGATACGACGCTGGTATTCCGTTATGACAATATGTTCTCTCACTATGTTGCAACCCGCAAAGCGATGCGGCCGACTTGGCGGGGTTTGCGCCTGAATTGATCACTCCAGTCTAAAACTTGCATAAAAATTCAGTATGTGTATAAACATGCCGTTCATTCTAGAGGTAGCATGGCACTTGCAAGCACATTGTCTGATCCGACGGACCTTGATGGTCTGCGTCGCTATTTGAAGGCGGGGGACAAGGACTCGCGGTTATTGTCTCTGGACATGTTGCGCGTCGAGATTTCACCTGATGCCCATTTGAAATTGGGTCACGCCGCAGAAGAAGCTTTGGCTGAATCAGGAAAGTCAAAATCAGCGTCTATCATTCTCTTGACGGACACATCACCCATCATGCGCGGCAATCAACTGCTCAGTATTGCTGTCCAGTCACAACTCAAAACGCACTCTGTGAAGCATGTTGTTCTCGATGGTGGCCACGCAACACTTCATGCTGATGACGCCACGCTAGATACGGCAGCGGCCGCTGTGAAAGGTGCCGACCTCATCATCACCATCGGTTCAGGCACAATGACAGATGTGGGCAAGATGGCGGCCACACGCAATGGCGGGATTCCGCAGATTGTAGTGCAAACAGCGGCTTCCGTTGATGGCTTCACTGACAATGTTTCGGTAATTTTGCGTAATGGCGTGAAGCGTACTGTGCCATCGCGCTGGCCAACGATTGTTTTGGCTGACACCACAACCATTGGTACAGCACCTAGAGAACTCAACACATCTGGTTTTGGTGAAGCCATTTCGCTGTTTACAGCACCGGCTGATTGGTGCCTTGCCAATCTGGTCGGTCTCGACACGACATTTCATCCGGCATCCATGGAATTGTTGAAAGCTGCTGCTGCCGAGCCGCCGACTTGGGCGAGTGGTGTTGCCACAGGTGATGCGATGGCAATTGATCAACTCATACGGCTTTTGGCTTTGCGGGGAATTGTATCAGGCATCTCGAACACCACGGCATGCTTGTCAGGTGTTGAGCATGTGATCAGCCATATGCTGGATCTTCATCATGCGGCCCATCATCAAGCCATCGGTTTGCATGGGGCGCAGGTAGGCGTGGCAACACTTGTGGCCACCAAACTGTGGCGTCGGGTGATTGAAGGTGACCTCATCAAGCCTGAATTACTCAAGAAGCCCAATCCATTGTTGATGGAAGCACGAATTCAACGCGCCTTCAGACATCTCGATAAGGATGGTAAAATTGCAGATGAGTGTTGGCGCGACTGCCAAAAAAAATTTTCGCAGGTGAACGACAATTGGCATCAGTTTGTATCTGTCGTTTCAAATTGGAAACTGCACTGCACTGAGTTCAACAAGATGGTGCAGTCGCCGGAAAAATTGCAACCCGCACTACAAGCCTCTGGTGCACCAGCAACATTCGCAGAACTCAATCCGTCGATCACGCCCGAGCTTGCGCGTTGGGCAGTTGCGAATTGTCACCTGATGCGTAACCGCTTCAACCTCGTTGATCTGCTTGAACTTATGGGTCTGTGGACCGACGAAATGGTGGATTGGGTGATGGCATGAGCAGGGACCTTGTCATCGGTGTAGATTGTTCGACGACAGCTTCGAAAGCTGTGGTGTGGGATCATAAGGGCCGTGCCATTGCCACAGGTCGCCGCACTTATAGCCTTGACCATGTGCGATCCGGCTGGGTTGAGCAACATGCGCCGGATTGGTGGAGTGCGACGTCCTCTGCCATTGCTGATGCCGTATCAAAAGTGGGTGGAGACCGCATCGCTGCCATTGCGATTACGCATCAACGTGAAACATTTGTGTGCCTGGATGCGGAGGCGAAACCCATTCGCCCTGCCATTACTTGGATGGATATCAGGGCCACGGCTGAAGTTGAAGCACACGGCACAGAAGAAGTTCATCGTATCACCGGCAAGCCGCCAAATCCCACGCCCGCTTGGTATAAATTACTGTGGCTGAAGAAACATGAGCCAGAAACCATTTCGCGCACAAAACATGCCGTCGATGTTGCTGGATATCTCGTGCAAAAACTCACAGGGGAATGGGCAACGTCATGGGCCTGTGCCGATCCGCTGGGCCTCGTTGATTTGCAAAGCTTTGACTATGACGATGGTTTGCTTGAGATTGCGGGGCTGGATCGTAGCAAAGTCAGTCGTTTGTTGCCGCCGGGAGCTATTGCAGGCGGATTAACGGCGAAAGTCGCGGCAGAGCTTGGATTGCCAAAAGACTTGCCTGTGGTGATCGGCGCAGGCGATGGTCAATCCGCGGGGCTTGGCTGCAACGTGACACGCGCCGGGCCGCGCCTATCTCAACATTGGTACGGGCACAGTGTCTGGCGTTTATGCTGATACTTACAGCCATGCAAAAGCCTATCGCACCATGGGTGGCCCGGTTCCCGGCACCTACATTCTCGAAACCTTTATTGGTGGCGGCACGCAGAATATTGTCTGGTTCATCGAACAGATTTCAGACCTCGATAGCAAGACGGTTGAAGCGAGGCGAAACGGCAGAGCAAGTATTGCAAGCCATGGCGGCGCGCATTCCTGAAGGATCAGAAAAACTCTTATGCTTGCCCTATTGGACTGGTGCCATGACACCCTATTGGGATGGCCATGCCCGTGGCGCTTTTGTGGGTCTTTCTGGCTTGCATGGTAAGGCACATATGTACCGGGCCATGCTTGAATCACTGGCACTGGAAGAACGCTTGCTGACCACAGGTGTTGAAAGAGCCACAGGCCAGACCATTGATGAAATCATCTTGCTGGGCGGCGGTTCGCGCAGCCCCTTATGGTGTCAGATCATTGCGAATGTTCTGGGACGTCGGGTAAAACTTGCGCGGGAACAGGAAAGCACGGCGTTGGGGGCCGGCATTCATGCCGCTGCAGCTGTTGGTTTGTTCAATGATATTCGCAACGCAGCCGATGCCATGACAGGAACCGATAAATCATACGAGCCTGACCAAGCGTCGCATGCGCGCTACGCTGAAATTTTCGAGGCCTATCGCAGCATTTATCCCGGCTTGAAAGACACATTCCGCTTGATGTCGGAGAAAATGCAATGAAGAAACCAGCTGCCAATCGCTTCTGCACGTCTCGACACGCAACAAATGCGGCTGATTACGAGAGTTGCGCGCCTGCATCACATGCAAGGCTTGCGGCAAGCTGAAATCGCTGAAACCCTTGAGATTTCGCAAGCCAGCGTATCGCGCTTTCTGGCACTTGCAGAAGAGCAAGGCATTGTGCGCACCATCGTGGTACCGCCAGAAGGACTCTATCCCGACCTCGAAGATGGATTGGCCGAAGCTTACGGGCTGCAAGCGGTTTACGTTGTAGACATCACGACGCGTGAAAGCGGAATTGAGCAAATTCTTGGAGCAGCAGCAGCACAGTATCTATCTGGTGAAGTGCTTTTGGGTCCTGTTCTTGGGTTGACGTCGTGGAGTACGACGCTGCGCGAAATGGCGCGGCAATTATCGTCTCAAAACAACTCCAGCATCACACGTGTTGTCGAGTTGCTGGGCGATCTTGGTTCACCTCGATTGCAACATGACGCGGCCCTGGCCACACAACAAGTGGCGCGTGCCTTTGATGCAGAAGCAATTTATCTTCGCACGCCAGGCGTAATGCCCAGTGCCGCGTTGCGCACTATTGCGTTGGCCGATGCCCATGTGAAGGCTGCGTTGAAGTTGATGAATAATGTTGACGTGGCCTTTGTGGGCGTGGGCCCTGCCGATTTCCATGGACCACTCGAACCGGGAGACAATTTCTTCACGGCGCAACAATTAGCAGATGTGCGGGCTGCCGGTGCTGTGGGGCAATTGCACCAGCGCTTCATCAACGCAAAAGGCGAGGCCGTGATGACAGCACTTGATGATTATGTTGTTGGCATCACGCTTGACCAGTTGCGAAAAGTACCGCGGAAGATTGTCGTGGCAGGCGGTGCTGCAAAACATGCAGCCCTTGCAGCTGCTCTCAATGGAAAATGGATCGATATTCTAGTGACCGATGTGAACAGCGCAAATTATCTGATGAACCGTGCTCCGAAAGGAAAATCATGACACTGAAAAATGACATGCTGCTTGAAATGCAGCGGCGTATGTTGCGAATCCGCTATTTCGATGAACGTGCATCAAAGATGGTAAAACGTGGGGAAATTCCGGGCACTGTTCACACCTCGATTGGTCAAGAAGCGCAAGTGGTGGGTGCCACAATGGCACTGACGGATGGTGACTTTATGACCGGCAATCACCGCAGCCATGGTCACCCCATTGGCAAAGGTGCGGCTCTTGGGCCTTTGATGGCGGAACTTGTGGGCAAGGCTTGGGGTGTTTGTGGCGGCAAAGGCGGCTCCATGCATTTGGCTGATTTCAAAGTGGGAAGCCTAGGAGAGTCTGGCATTGTGGGGTCGTCAATTCCGATTGCCACGGGCGCTGCCTTGTCGAGCAAAGTCTTGGGCAAGAAAAGTGTATCACTTGCCTTCTTCGGTGATGGTGCAGCCAACCAGGGCTGTCTCTATGAAGCGATGAACCTTGCATCGGTGTGGAAACTGCCCATCATTTTTCTGTGCGAGAACAATCAATATGCGCTGTCGACTCCGGCTCACACTGTAACGGCCGGGGTATTGGCGGACCGCGCACCGGGCTTTGATATGCCGGGTGTGCGTGTTGAAGACGGCCAGAGCGTCTTAACCGTCTATGACGCTGTACGCGCTGCTGTTGTCCGTGCGCGGGCTGGCAATGGTCCGAGCTTCGTTGAAGTTGTTACCTATCGATTTAACGAACACTCAGAAGGATTGCGTCTGGCAGTTGACTATCGCGATGCAGAGCAGAAGGCTGCGTGGTTGAAACGTGATCCCATCAAAATGTTTCGTGCGCATTTGCTAGACCAAGCTGTTGCCGATGAAGCAACGCTCGCAGGACTTGAAGCAGAGGTAATGGCGGAAGTTGATGCTTCCGTCGCGTTTGCAAACGAAAGCCCTTACCCAGAACTCTCTGTCGCCTTCAAAGATATTTACACCGAAGCAATCGGAGTTAAATCATGACCGTCACAAGTTATCTTGGGTGCCATTGGTGAAGCGCAACGCGAGGCCATGGCGGCTGATGAACGCGTCATCATTATGGGTGAAGACGTGGAGGCCAATGTTTATGGCACTATGGGTGGCGGCAAATCCCGCGCGGACAAAGGCGACTTCTTGCAGATGTTCGGAGCCAATCGCATACGCAATACGCCGATCTCAGAAGAAGTAATGGTGGGCGCCGCTGCGGGCGCTGCGATGACGGGACTACGTCCAATCGTTGACCTCTCCTACTCAACATTTCTTTACATGGCCATGGACCAGTTCATCAATCAGGTGGCGAAGAGCCGTTACATGTTTGGTGGTCAAGCATCGCTTCCCGTCGTGTTTCGCTCGGCCATGTTTTATGGCCTGTCCACGGCAGCCCATCACTCAGACCGACCTTACCCCATGTTCATGAATGTGCCCGGTCTCAAAATCATGGTGCCTGCGTCGCCAACCGATGCAAAGGGGCTCCTCCGCACAGCCGTCGATATGGATGATCCAGTGATGTCCTTCGAGGCTTGTTTGCTTTGGGGAATGAAAGAAGACATTCCGGACGGAGAGTTTCGCATACCCTTCGGCGTAGCCCGCACGGTGCGCGAGGGAACAGATGTGACAATCGTTGCGATTTCGACGGCCGTTCCGCAGGCTTTGCTTGCGGCACAGAAGTTGGAAGATGAGGGCATTTCGGTTGAGATCATTGATCCCCGCACATTGGTGCCGCTTGATCACGACGCGATTTTCAGATCGGTTGCAAAAACAGGCCGCCTCGTCATCGCTGATCCCGCCAATAAAACCTGCGGAGCTGCGGCAGAGATTTCAGCATTGGTTTCTGAAACCATTTTCGACAATTTGAAGGCACCGATCATGCGCGTGACAACGCCGGATACGCATATTCCCTTTAGCCCGGCACTTGAGAAACAACTTTATCCCAATGCCGAGAAAATTGCGGGTGCAGTCCGCAAGGTGACTGGTTCAAAACTAAGAGGACACTGATCATGGCAAACATCAAAGTCCTGCTGCCGCAATGGGGCATGGGTATGAGTGAAGGCAAGATTGTCAAGTGGCTGAAAGCCGTTGGCGATAGCGTTGCTGAAGACGAACCGCTTGCTGAGATCGAAGCTGAAAAAACCACTGAGACGTTGAGAATCTCCGGCAACTGGTGTTCTCACCGAAATTTTGCACGATGTAGATTCCGTTGTCGAAGTACGTACACCGATCGCCGTCATCAAAATTTCTTGAAGAAAGGACTTGAACAATGCCTTGGGCCAATCCACGCCAACTGATTGATGATGCACGCGCTGGCAAATATGCCGTAGGTGCTTTCAACATGCACAATGAAGAGACGACAGAAGCACTGGTACGGGCCGCTGAACAGGCCAAGTCACCCGTGATATTGCAGGTCGGTCGCGCCCTTGTGCCGCATGTGGGTTTGAAGCGCGGCTTTGAGATGACCAAGCGCATTGCTGAGGAATCCGATGCACAATTTGTAATCCACCTGGATCACGGCCCATGGGAAGAGTGTATCGAGGCTATCAAACTGGGTTTCAATTCCATCATGTGCGATTTTGCGCATCTGCCGTTTGCGGAGAATATCCGCATGACAAAGCGCGTCGTTGAAATCGCCCATGACTTCGGCATTCCAGTAGAAGCGGAACTCGGTAAGATTCCTGATGTTGGTGAGAGTGTGAATTGGGAGGACTATTATACAACTGTTGATGAGGCGACACGCTTCGTTTCAGAGACAGGTGTTGATTACCTTGCGATTTCCGTTGGCATTGTGCACGGTGTGATTCCGGGTTTGAAGCCTGAACCTTTGTCAATCAAACGTACACTTGAAATTCGCGATGCGACGAATATTCCATTGGTGTTGCATGGCGCCTCCGGCATTCCTGTTGATGAAGTGCAGGCGGCAAAAGCCGCTGGCGTACACAAGTTCAACGCCGATACAGATCTCCGCCACGTGTTCCGTCAGGGTATGTTGGATGTGTGGTCTAAGGGTGACCATCAACTCGAAGATGCCATGGCCGAAGGTCGTAAGCGCATGATCAAGGCGACCATCGACAAAATGCAACTCTACGGCTGTGCTGGCAAGGCCAAGTCCGTGCAATGAACGCTTTCGGCGGACCATTCCAGATCATCGATGATACGGAGTTGCCCGCCGCTACATGCCCGTCACCACAAGAATATGCTACATGGGTGAAACACCAACTCACAGGCTTGCGAGTTGGTGATCAAGCGATACTCAGGTTTCGACGGCCACGACCAACTGCTGCATTTTCACCGCAAGACACAACCCATCCTGATTATGAGCAAGTCAAAGATCGTGCCAAAGCACAAGGCTTCGAGCCGATTGAGCGCGGCACCGGCGGTAGGCTCACGATGTTTGATGAAAACGCGTTGGCCATTACCATTCTTGCGCCTCATGCAGAACCGCATAAACACATGATGAAGCGCTTTGAGATACTTTCGACTGCCATTGCTCAAGCGCTGCACACGCTTGGCATCGACGCTAGGGTTGGTGAATTACCCAATGAATATTGTCCCGGAAAATATAGCGTCAATGCAGCGGGCCGCATCAAGATTGTGGGTGTGGCACAACGCATGAACCAACGTTGCCTGCAAATGGGAGCCATCATTTCAGTTGTTCGATCAGACGCTGCATGTGCCAGTATTCGTGATGCCTATCACGCCATGCGTTTGAACTTTGATCCCGACACCTATGGGGCCATCGCAGACCTGCAACCTTTACTGACCTATGCCGAGGTTCGATCAGCCATAATGGAGTCCGTCAGTGCGGCGCTGCATCAGAACTGACAGTTCTCACAATGCGCTTCACCAAGTGAACGAATGAGCAGACTGACGAGATTGTACAACTACACATTAAATCCTGTTGATTTGCCGGGAATCATTCGCAGGGGTAACACATTCAAACCGCATTACTTTTCAGTTGGCAGAACTGCAGGCCTGCAAAATTGCGTTACGCGTATCGAGAAGGTGCGGCGAAAATTCTTTACCCCGTGTGCTGAAACGGATGGTGGGCATGGGAATGGAGATCGCATAAATTTCACCTGTCTCAATTCTAAATGCGGTACCTACGGCACATATGCCTGACGAATGGTTTTCGTTGTCGATTGCAATCTGCATTTCTCGGATCTGATCAATCTCAAATTTTATTCCTTGCAGTTCAGATCGTTGCAACAGCGATGCGATTTCGTCGTCATTCAACAGTGCTAGAGCTGCCTTGCCGTTTGCAGTATTGTACAGTGGAAAAATTTCTCCCACCGATGATATGGCGCGCAAGCGGTGTGACCCTGCAACTTGATCCACGAATATCATATGGTCACCATTGAGTTTGGCCAAGTCGACGGTCTCGCCAGTTTGCTCAGACAATTGTTTAAGAAACGGATGAGCCAGTTCGATGACGTCGATCCGATGCGCCGCTGACAAAGCATGAATTTCAGGCCCGAGTTTAATGCTTCTTGCCGCACCTGTTGTTTGCAAAAGTCCTTCAGCCACCAGTGCCGTGACGATCCGCTGAACGGTAGAACGCGGCACAGAGATGCGTTCAGCAATCTCACTCAAACTGAAGCCTTCGTTGCTTTCCTTGCAGAAACGCAAGATGGCCGCAGCTTTGGAAATCACTTTGATGCCATTTGGATCGGCCATTCAAAACTCTATTTGTATCGCATTGTGGTGCAATATATAGCGTATTGACGAATTTAGAGTCAATACGTATCGTTATGCAAAACAAGCAGGTGTGGGAGCAAAACATGACGATCAAAGTGCGCGGCATTGAGTTTCAGGCAAACCACGACAACGCCATGGGCTTGCAGTTCACCAACCTGTCGCATCGCTGGGGCTTTCAGAGTCCGAATTGGCCATACTTCCAAGATGTAAAAATCGAGCGCATTCACTACATGGCGAAGTCCGGCGTGCTGTCGCAACGCATCACCACGTCGATGCATTCGACGACGCATATCGATGCACCCGCACATGTGGTTCAAGGAACCCCCTTCATCGACGAAGTGCCGCTGCCGCATTTCTTTGGCTCAGGCATTGTGGTGCCAATGCCCAAGAAGAAATGGGAGTCAATAACGGCCGACGATCTGGAAAAGGCCTGTGGTAAATCCATTCAGCCACACGACGTGTTGATCATCAATACGGGCTGGCACAAGGTTTATGAAGATGGTGACTATTTCGCCTATTGCCCAGGCTTCGTGCCCTCTGCTGGCCAATGGATGGTGGATAAACAAGTGAAAGTGGTTGGACACGATACGCAAGCCAACGACCATCCGCTCGCAACAGCTATTGGCCCGCAACGCAACGGACCTTTGTTGCCGCATCTCGAAAAAGAATATTTCGAATGGTCAGGTGGACGAGATTGGGCGAAAGATTTTCCTGACTGGGAGCCAGTGCACCAAATCCTGTTCAAAAATGGCATTTTGGGCATTGAGAATGTAGGTGGTGATTTGGATTCCGTAACAGGCAAACGCTGCACCTTTGCTTTCTTCCCGTGGAATTGGGACCGTGGCGATGGTTGCATTATTCGTCTGGTCGCGATCACTGATCCTTCGCAGAACTATCGAATTGCGCGCGGAGATAATTTCTGATGCTGGTGAAACGCTTTGCCGACGCGCAGAAATATGAAGCTCCAAATCATCGCGGCGTTGTGGGTTTGCGTTTGCAAGGCTTTGAAGCGGGAGGGCCGCAAAACCAATGGGTGGGGTATTCGCAGTTTCTCCCGGGCGGTGGAGCAGGGCCAGACTCAACGCCTTTTGAAAAAGTCTATATTGTTTTAGAAGGTGAAATGACGGTAATCATAGGCGGTGCCGAAACCGTTCTGGCAGCAAAGGACTCCTGCACCATTGCGCCCGGTGAAGTGCGTGAGATCATCAATCGCAGCAACGACATCTGCAAAATGCTGGTGGTTATGCCCTATCCGCAGGGAGCGAAACCATGACGGATGACTGGCTGAAAAATCCCGCATCCTTGTTTGATGTAAAGGGCAAAGTGGCCATCATCACTGGGGCATCCGGTGCATTTGGCGCATTGGCTGCGAAAGTATTGGCGGGTGCTGGGTGTAAGCTGGTTTTATCAGCAGGCAAGAAATCCGAATTGGATGTGGTCGCCAAAGACTGTGGTGAAGAAGTCGTAACAGTTAATATTCGTCCGTCTACTGAGCAAAATTGCGCCTCCATCATTGATAAAGCAACTGAATGCTTTGGACGTGTCGATATTCTTGTCGTCGCCTCTGGCAAAAACGATGTTTCAAAAATCACGGATATGGCGCCGGAACGATTCCTGGATGTGATGGATGCCAATGTGACCCAAAGCTGGTTGATGACCAAAGCTGCGACGACGCAAATGCTGAAACAAGGTGATGGTGGCAAGATCGTTTTGATGTCATCCGCCCGTGGCCTTCTGGGCCACCCTGCAGGCTACACTGCTTATTGTGCATCGAAAGCTGCGGTCGACGGTATGACCAAAGCTTTAGGCTGTGAACTTGGGCCCACAGGGATCACTGTCAATGCCATTGCGCCGACCGTGTTTCGTTCTCCTCTCACTGCATGGATGTTTGCGGACGATGAGAAAGCCAAAACCACGAGAGCCGGTTTTCTGGCTCGCGTTCCAAAGGGCCGATTGGGCGAACCAGCAGATTTAGCCGGGCCGCTGTTGTTTCTGGTGTCGCGAGCTTCTGATTTTTATACGGGCCACGTTCTCTACGCGGATGGCGGATATACGTCGGGGTAATGCACATGCATGAACGGGCCGCTTTGCCACTTGATCGACGCTTCGTGTCGCGCAACGACACGACTGAGGTTGGTCAGGTTGGCACGGAGGTGCGTGAAGAACTTTCGATTCACAGGGTCCAAGTCCGATTGGCGGCGATAGGCCAGCCCGATCATGCGTTCTGGCTGCGGAATGTTGAGGGGCAAAATCGCAATACGACTGTCTTGTTGCAGCGAGTGGATGACACTGAGTGGCATGATGGCCAAAGCCTGCGTGGCAGCCAAATAGTTTATGACGCTATGAAGCGACCCTCCAGCGTAACGAATGGCCAATTCGCCGATGCCCAGCGTCATCAGAATATTGGTCAAATCCAACATCAAGGGCGAACCAGGCAGCGGTGCGACCCAAGAGCACGACACCATGTCAGCCTTGCTCAGTTTCTTTTTCAACAACAACGGATGCGCTGCATTGCAGGCAACAATATTGCGGGCCGGGATCAAAGGCTCGAAGGCCAATTCCGAGCTGATATCCTGCGTGCCAGCAGGCGTAATGGCCACATCAATTTCATTGGCCAGCAAACTGTTCACAAGGTCATTGTAGTGCCCGTAGGATTGGTCGAAATGAATGTTGGGCTGCTGCATTTGGAATGTTGCAATGACGCCCGACACGACGGCATCCATAAAAAACGGAACACCGCCCACCCGTACCCGCCCCGCTGTGCCACCGCGAAAACTGGCGACAGTTTCAGACGCTTTCCGCGATGCCGCCAAAATGGCTTTGCCGTGCACAGCCAATTGCCGACCCAAAGCTGTTGGCTGCAACGGTCGCCGTCCAGCAATGAACAGGGGCTCGCCCACACGTTTTTCAATCATCGACAAAGTGCGGGAAATGGCAGGTTGAGAGGTCCCAAGCAAAGCAGCACCTTCAGTTACACCGCCCGCTTCCACAACGGCGGCCAGTTGAACCAGATGTCGTTCATCAAATTTCATAACAAATTGTTATATTCAATGTGCAAAAAATTATCAACGGGGTCAATCTTTAGGACTAGCCTCGCTCTCAACAACGCAGCCAACAACAAGCGCACAAAACGGGAGGATTTGAGATGAGCATGATCAGTGGGTTCCATCACCTCACAATGAGCACTGATGGGGCACAGGAAGATTTCGATTTCTTCGCCAAGGATTTAGGCTTGCACTCAGTCAAACGTACGGTGCTGTTTGATGGCGTCTTGCCAGTCTATCATTTGTACTACGGTTCAAAAAACGGCGATGCCTCAACGATTTTCACAACCTTCCCGTTCCGCAAACCTGGCGTGTTTGGGCGTCGCGGCACCAACCAATCCAAGACAATTCTAGCGGCCATTCCCGTGGGTGCGGCCGAATTTTGGGTGAACCGCCTCAATCATCGCGGCGTCAAAGCGACCAAAATCACGCGCTTCGGTTTAACCCGCGTGGCGCTGGAACATCCCTGTGGCATTCCGTTTGAACTCGTGGAAAACCCCGGCGACACACGCGAGTCCATCACCAATCAAAAGCAGGGCATTGCCAAAGAACACGGCATCAAAGGTATTTTTGGCGCTGCCATTTCTGTTGCTGATCGCACGGCGATGGATGACTTTTTTACCATTGCCATTCCAATGAAAAAGCTCGCCGACAATCATGAAGGCTTGAGCTTTGCTGTTCCTGAAAATAGCGGGCTCACATCAGTCGTGGAAGTGTTGCACGAACCTGAAAGACCGCAAGGCACTTGGACACTGTCCGGTGGCACCATTCATCACCTTGCCTTGAACACTGGCAATGAAGAGAACCAGTTGAAGTTGCGCGCCCACATCGAAGGCTTGGGGTTCACGGATATTTCGGAACAGAAAGACCGCAACTATTTCAAATCCTGCTACGTGCGCTCGCCCGGTGGCGCGTTGTTTGAAATTGCTTGGACGGTGCCGGAAGGTTGGGCGAAGGACGAAGCGCCCGACAAAATTGGAACATCATTGGTATTCCCGCCATGGTTTGAAGACCGTCGCGCTGAAATGGTGGCGGGGCTTGAGCCCGCCAATTTCGATATATGACCGAAAACATCACACCCCTGTTACGTGGCGTTGCGTTACAAAGCGCAGCGGTGGTGTGTGTGGTCACCCATGGGCGCGGACAAACGCCTGAGATGATGGACGAACACATTATTTCGCGTCTCAGCGCGAAAGGAGCTGTTTACATTCTGCCGCGTGCCGCGTCAGGCAGTTGGTATGACGCACGTGCTATCGACGCATTAACTGAAAACACAATGAAGCAGCTTGCGGTTTCGCTTGAACACTTGCAGCAAGCTGCAGCATTGGCACCCAAAGGTGTTCCTCTTGTCATGGCAGGATTTAGCCAAGGCGCGTGCTTGACTCTTGAGTATGGTTTCAAATTTGGTCCTTGGCACGGGGCCATGGTCAGCTTCACTGGGTGCCGCGTAGGCGTGCAATCGGATGCGCGACCTCAAAGTAATTTGAAAACCCTTCCGGTTTACCTCTCAGGCGCAGATCAAGATCCGTGGATTCCCATTCAAGCCCACGCAGGTGCAGCGTTGGAATTGGCTTCAGCACAATCACGACTCCGAACGGACGTATTTCCAGGCCGAGCCCATGAAGTAAGTGATACTGAAATCTCTGTGCTTGATAACGCGTTGCATCAGTTAGCATCTGGACAAGAGGTGCAGTGGTGAAAGTTGCTGTCATCGGAGCTGGCCTCATGGGCCATGGCCTCGCCCTCGTCTTTGCCGAAGGTGGACATGACGTATCGATCACTGACACCTATGACGACACACTGTTCACTGTAAAAACACGCGTCGCAGAGACCTTAAAGTCTTTGGGTCGAGATGAATCTGCTGTGACGCGCATAAATACGGTTGCAACACTTGAGTTGGCCGTCGCCGACGCCCAATTTATTGTGGAAGCCGCTCCTGAAAAACTGGACCTCAAGCAAGAACTTTTTGCGCGCATTGAGAAGGCTGCAATTAACAACGCAACTTTGGCGTCAAACACTTCTGTCATTCCAATCTCGCAAATCATGGCACGAGTAAGAAGCAAGCATCGTACTATTGGCACACACTGGTGGAACCCGCCCTATTTGGTGCCACTTGTTGAAGTCATCCAAACCGCTGATACATCACCTGATGTCGTTGCAAGCACCATGGCGCTGATGCGGCAACTGGGCAAAGTGCCTGTGCATGTGAAAAAAGATGTGCCGGGATTTGTCGGCAATCGCTTGCAACACGCTTTGTGGCGTGAGGCTATATCGCTGGTTGAGAACGGCGTATGTGATGCTGAAACTGTTGATCTTGTGGTGAAGAACAGTTTTGGTCGCCGCTTGTCTGTGTTGGGTCCACTTGAAAATGCTGATCTCATCGGTACTGACCTGACGCTCGATATTCACCGACAAGTTCTGCACGATCTTGAAAATTCCCAACGCCCCAGTCCTTATCTCGAGGGACTTGTACGTGACGGCAATCTCGGCTTCAAATCCAATCAGGGTTTTAAGTCGTGGACGGATGAGAAGAAGTCAGCTCTGAGAGCGCTTGTTCTCCAACACTTAACAAAAATAAATCAACTGCTCGGCAGCCAGGGAGGAAACCATGCCAAATAAATTGATCGTCAATCGTCGTACCATCCTTAAGGCCAGTGCAGGCCTTGTTGCGGCACCCGCCATTTTGCGCCGCGCATATGCAGCCGACACTTTCAAAGTGGGTCTTGTCAGCCCCACAACCGGCCCGCTCGCGGGTTTTGGTGAAGCACAAGACTGGATTATCGCAGGGCTGAAAGATGCAATGGGCAAACTGCCGGTGCCGATTGAAATCATCGCCAAGGATTCACAATCAAATCCCAACCGTGCAGCAGAGGTTGCCACCGAGTTGATTGAAAAAGACGGTGTAAAACTGTTGCTGGGTAAAGACACACCAGACACGACAAACCCGGTCGCTGACCAAGCGGAATTGAACGGCGTTCCCTGCATCACCAACAATTGCCCATGGCAGCCTTATTTCTTTGGCCGCAACGGTAATCCGGCTGAAGGCTTCAAATGGACCTATCATTATTTCTGGGGTCTTGAAGATGTGATCGCCAACTTTGTTGGCATTTGGGATCAATCGGGTGCTGCAAAAGTCGTGGGCGGATTATTCCCCAATGACGCCGACGGCAATGCCTGGGGCGATGCAGAGCGTGGCTTGCCAAAACCATTGGCCGCCGCGGGTTACAAGTTGGTAGACCCTGGTCGCTATCAACCCCTCAACAACGACTTCTCGGCCCAGATTGCAGCTTTCAAAGAAGCTGGCGTTGAAATCATCACGGGCGTGATGATCCCACCTGACTTTGCAACCTTCTGGGCGCAAGCGGCACAGCAAGGGTTCAGTCCAAAAGTTGTGACCATTGGTAAAGCCTTGCTGTTCCCTGCATCTATTGATGCGCTGGGTGATCGCGGAGATGGTCTGACATCAGAAGTCTGGTGGTCGCCAAATCACCCCTTCAAGTCCAGCCTGACAGGACAATCGGCCAAAGAGCTGGCGGATGCTTATACGGCGGCCTCAGGAAAACCTTGGACGCAGCCATTGGGCTTTGCACATTCGATTTTTGAAGTCGCCTTTGATGTTATCAAGCGTGCAAAAGACTTGAATGATCCTGAATCCATTCTGGCAGCTATCGTCGAAACCGATTTGCAAACCATAACCGGTCCGATCAGTTGGAAGGCTGGACCGAATGTGCCCGTGAAGAATGTCTGCAAGACCCCGCTTGTCGGCGGCCAATGGACGAAAGCGGCAGCGGGTTATGACTTAGTCATCACAACCAATGTTCAACAAGCCTCCATTCCCGTTGGTGGGTCCGTGAGATTATTGAAATAGCTGCAAAGTGTGAGGCGGGCGGAATAATCAATCGCCCGCCATCATGTCATGTCCCTGTTGTCACTTGAGAATCTGAGCAAGCGTTACGGCGCGTTGGTGGTCACCGACGGCGTGAGCTTTGACGTGGCCAAAGGGGAAATTGTTGGCATCCTCGGACCCAATGGGGCAGGCAAAACCACCCTGTTCAATTTGGTGGCGGGAACGGTAAGGCCCGACCAAGGTCAAGTGAGGTTTCAAGGGCGAAGACGTTTCGGGGGCCAACGCCGCCGCACGATGCAAGCTGGGAATTTCGAGGTCGTTTCAAGTGCCGCATCCATTCAATGGGATGACAGTATTTGAAAACATTTTGGTAGGGGCAACTTTTGGCCGCAACGGCACAGACGTTGAAGCCCACGCGTTAAGTGTAATGGACCTCACCGGCATGAAAGCCAAAGCCAATGTTCTGGCAGGTTCAATCACACTCCTCGAGCGCAAACGATTGGAACTCGCTCGCGCCCTAGCAACCGAACCTGAGTTGCTATTGCTTGACGAAATCGCTGGTGGATTGACAGAACGCGAATGCCAATCGCTGCTCTCCGCCATTCGTGATGTTCACGCATCTGGCGTTACGATTGTATGGATCGAGCACGTCGTGCACGCGTTGTTGTCTGTTGCACAAAGGTTGGTGGTCTTGAATTTTGGCAAGTTGATTGCCGACGGCGTGCCTGAGGAGGTGATGAAAAGCCGAGATGTGAAATCAGTTTATCTCGGTGAGGACGCTCATGTCTGATCTGATGCTCACTGTCGAAAATCTTGAAGCTTGGTATGCCGATGCCAAAGTGTTGCATGGGATTTCATTTGACTTGAAGCAAGGTGAAGTGTTGGCGTTGATAGGTTCCAATGGTGCTGGCAAAAGCACTTTGCTGAAGTCCATCTGCGGGCTGCTTGCCAAAAAAACCGGACAGATAAATTTCAAAGGCGAACGCATTGACGGCCTTGCTGCAAATGACATCGTCAAACGCGGCATCGCTTTGGTGCCAGAAGGGCGCAGACTTTTTCCATCGCTTTCAGTCGAAGAAAATTTGGTGCTCGGTGGCAGCGTAGGGCGCAAAGGCCCTTGGAATTTGGCCGCTGTCTACTCCATTTTCCCTATCCTCAAAGAAAAGCGCAATGCGCCGTCAACGTCATTGTCTGGCGGACAACAGCAAATGGTGGCCATTGGCCGAGGCTTGATGTCCAATCCAGATTTGATTTTGCTCGATGAGTTAAGCCTCGGGTTGGCCCCTATTGTAATCAAAGATATATACGACATGTTGCCCAAAATCGTCGGTAATGGATTGACTGCGATTTTGGTCGAGCAAGATGTGACGCGGGCGCTGGCCTCTGCCAATAAATTCATGTGCGTGCTTGAAGGCCGCATCGCTTTGCAAGGCACGCCTTCGGACTACACCAAAGATCAGATCTCAGCGGCCTATTTCGGGATGTGAAGACGAATGGTTTGGATCAACATCATCATTCAAGGCATTTTGGTCGGTGGCCTTTACACGCTCTTTGCCGCAGGTCTTTCGCTGATTTTTGGTGTCATGCGTCTGGTCAATATCGCCCATGGCGATATGATTGTAGGCAGTCGCCTTCCTCGCATGGTCAGTGGTCTATGCGACGGGCATGCATCCTCTGGTGAGTCTTGTCTTGGTCATCCCTTTGGCCATGGTGTTTGGCTATGCTTTGCAAAAATTCATTCTCAATCGAACCCTCGGCAAAGATATTTTGCCGCCACTGCTGGTGACATTCGGGCTGTCGGTGATTTTGCAAAACGGCTTGCTTGAGCTGTTCACAGCTGACAGCCGCAAGCTACAAGCAGGCGTATTGGAAACCGCAAGCTTTCCGCTGCTTCCCGGCGTTGCCATTGGCTATTTGCCGTTGTTAAACTTTGCAGTCGCAATCGCCGTTATCGCAGGCTTGCAATATATGTTTTACAACACAGCACTGGGCCGCGCTTTTCGCGCCACATCAGATGATTCCGAAACGGCTCTGCTGGTGGGCCTCGACAAGAACAAGGTTTATGCTTGGGCCATGGCACTGTGCTTAGGCGTGGTTGCCATAGCGGGTGTATTCCTTGCGATACGTTCCAACTTTGACCCGTTCATGGGGCCAGGTAGATTGATTTTTGGTTTTGAAGCCGTGATCATCGGTGGCCTTGGAAACTTGTGGGGCACATTGGTTGGTGGTGTGATTTTGGGTGTTGCACAAGCCATTGGCGCGCAAATCAATCCGGGTTGGCAATTGCTCGCGGGTCATTTGGTGTTCTTGTTGGTCCTCGCGGTTCGTCCACGCGGCCTGTTTCCAAGGATGGACGGATGAACCATTCCATCACCCGTTCAACCTCTGCAAGCCGCATCGCATTTGTGGTGGCCTTGGTGCTGATTGTTATTCTCTGTGCTGCCCCTTGGTGGGGCTCTACCGCCACCTTGCGTTTGCTGGGCCAGTTCATGGTCTATCTGGCTTTGGCGTCATTGTGGAATTTGCTCGCGGGCTACACGGGCCTCGTATCCGTCGGTCAGCAAGCTTATGTGGGTTTGGGCAGTTATGTTCTGATGTCGATGGTATTGTTTGCAGGGCTGCACCCGCTGTTGGCCGTGCCGATTGCCGGACTTGCCGCCGTATTAATCGCATTGCCTGTTGGAAAACTGGTTTTCCGGCTGCAGGGTGCTTACTTTGCGATTGGCACTTGGGTGGTGGCAGAAGTATTTCGCTTGCTTGCCTCGCAAGTCACATCACTCGGTGGGGGGTCTGGCATGAGTTTACCCGCGACGACACTCAAGTCTTTGGCCGAAACCAAGTTCTGGCGCGAAGCATCGATTTATTGGTTGGCGCTGGCTTTGGGGGTGGGGGCAGTAGCACTCGTCTATGGCTTGCTCCGTTCGCGCATCGGTTTGGCTCTCACCGCGATACGTGACAGTGAAATTGCCTCAACAAGCCTCGGTATCAACATCGATCGCATTAAGTATGCTGTTTACGTTGTTGTTGCGGGGATGACCGCCATGGTAGGCTCACTCATCGCATTACAAAAAATTCGGGTGTCTCCTGATGCCGCTTTCAGCGTCAATGACTGGACGGCATTCGTCATTTTCATTGTCGTCATCGGAGGTATCGGCACCATTGAAGGTCCGATCATTGGCACGATTGTCTATTTCCTTTTGCGTGAATTTTTGGCGGACCTTGGAACCATTTATCTTTTGTTCCTAGGCTCACTCGCCATCGTCATCATGCTGGTAGCACCCCGAGGCATTTGGGGATTTATCACTCACCGCTGGAATATTTCACTTTTCCCCACGGGCTACCGTGTGAACACGAAGGATTAAATCATGGCCAACAAAGTCATCATCTCAGTAGCCATCACCGGCGGCATTCATACCCCAACTATGTCACCGCATTTGCCGATTACACCTGATGAAATTGCGGAGCACTCCATTGCGGCGGCAAAGGCGGGGGCTTCAATCATTCACCTGCATGCGCGCGATCCCAAAGATGGCAGGCCTACTCCAGACCCCGAAGTGTTCATGCAGTTCTTGCCGCGTATCAAGCAAGCTTGTGATGCCGTCATCAACATCACGACAGGCGGTGGTCTCAACATGACGGTTGATCAGCGTCTCGCTGCACCACTCGTCGCAAAACCTGAAATGTGTTCGCTCAATATGGGATCAATGAATTTCGCCATTCATGGTCTTGCTGATCGTTATTCAGGTTGGAAGCACAGTTGGGAAGAACCCTACTTGCGCGGCACAGATGATTTTATTTTCAGGAACACCTTTAAAGACATTGCGCGCATCCTGCGTGACCTTGGCGAACAACATGGCACGCGCTTTGAGCATGAATGTTATGATGTGGGGCATCTCTATAATCTCGCGCATTTCGTTGACAAAGGTGCCATCAAGCCTCCCTTTTTTGTGCAAATGATATTCGGTATTCTGGGCGGCATTGGTGCTGACATGCGCAACCTCATGTTCATGAAGGAAACGGCTGATAAGTTGTTTGGCAAAGACTACCGCTGGTCGGTATTGGCCGCAGGCAAAAACCAAATGCCGTTTTGCACTCAAGCTGCCATGATGGGCGGCAACGTGCGTGTTGGGCTGGAAGACTCGCTGTTTATTGGCAAAGGCAAACTCGCAACATCAAACGCTGAGCAGGTATCAAAGATCCGCCACATCATCGAAGAGTTGGGCCTTGAAGTTGCAACCCCCGCTGAGGCCCGCGAAATCCTCGCGCTCAAAGGCGGCGACCGGGTGGGTTTTTGAACATGAACCCGTTTGTATATTCAGCGCTTCCTACACGCGTCATTTTTGGGCGCGGCAAAATCACGGAGGCCGCAGAACGAGGCCAAGCGCCTTGGCATGAAACGCCCACTGATTATCACGACTGCTCAACAAAGCGGTTCTGCTGCGTCCTTGGTTTACGAAACGGGCGGAGTTGGTTTTGCGGGTGCGGCCATGCACACGCCAACTGAGGTAACTGAAGCAGCATTGGTTATTCTCAGAGCCGAGCACTGCGACGGAACAATTGCCTTAGGCGGCGGCTCATCAACGGGGCTTGGCAAAGCCATCGCGTTTCGCACGGATCTGCCGCAACTCGTTATCCCGACAAGCTATGCAGGGTCTGAGATGACCAACATACTTGGCGAAACGTCAGATGGGGCCAAGACCACAAAACGCGACAAAAAAATTCAACCCGAATCCGTCATCTATGACGCAGATCTACTTGGCACATTGCCCGATAGTTTTGCGGCAACGTCCGGCATGAATGCAATCGCCCATGCCGTTGAAGGGCTCTACGCCGTCGATGGCAATCCGATTGTGTCTTTGATGGCGGAAGAAGGCATTCGAGCGCTTGCCAACGCACTGCCACAAGGCAAGTCCAGTCATGACGAAGCTCTTTATGGCGCATGGCTCTGTGCGACCGTATTGGGTTCTGTCTCGATGGCATTGCACCACAAGCTTTGTCACGTCTTGGGCGGCAGCTTCAACTTGCCCCATGCAGAAACCCACACTGTGGTTCTGTCGCATGCCACAGCTTACAACGCCGCTAGTTCGCCAGAAGCCATGCAACGCATAGCCCGCGCCCTCGGAGCGTCCAGTGCGGCTGGTGGGCTTTATGACCTCGCCAAAAAGCTCAACGCGCCTTTGAGCTTGAAAGAGCTCGGCATGCCGGAAGCGGGCCTCGACAAAGCTGCCGATACAGCGGTGTCCAATCCTTATCCAAATCCACGCAAGCTCGAACGCGAAGCCATTCGCCAACTTTTAGACGATGCCTATCATGGCCGTCGTCCGTACTGACAATCGGGAGACTTAAAAATGGCAGATATTACAACTGACGTGATGGTGGTGGGCACAGGCCCCGCAGGCAGTGCCACGGCAGCACTTCTCGCAAGCTACGGCATCAACACGTTTATCATCAACCAATACCGTTGGCTGGCCAACACACCGCGCGCTCACATCACCAATCAACGCACCATGGAGGTGCTGCGTGACCTTGGCGAAACCGTGGAGGCTGAAGCCTATCAACAGGCTACTGAACAAGACTTGATGGGCGAAAATGTGTTTTGCGAAAGCTTGGCTGGCGAAGAGCTGGGCCGCATGAAAAGCTGGGGCAAACACCCGCTGTCGCGTGCCGAACATCAACTGTCATCACCCTGCCACATGAACGACTTGCCACAAACATTCATGGAACCGATCTTGTTCAAGACGGCCTGTTCACGCGGCGCTCAGTCGCGCATGTCCTGTGAATATCTGTCTCACGTACAAGATAAAGATGGCGTCACCGTCACTGTCAAAGATCGGTTGATGGATAAGACGTTCACCGTGCGCGCAAAATATCTTGTGGGTGCTGATGGTGGAAATTCTCTTGTGGCTGAACATGCGGGGCTGCCGCTCGAAGGCAAAATGGGGGTGGGCGGCTCGATGAACATTCTGTTCCGCGCTGACTTGTCCAAATACGTCGCGCACCGCCCCTCTGTTCTTTACTGGGTCATGCAGCCCGGTGCCGATGTTGGTGGCATTGGCATGGGCCTTGTGCGCATGATCAGGCCGTGGAACGAATGGCTGATCGTTTGGGGTTATGACATCAACAAACCCGCTCCGATTGTGGATGCTGAAATGGCGACGCAGCGTGGCCCGGCAATTGGTGGGCGACCCGAAATTGGAGATCGAATTGATTTCAGCCAACACGTGGACCGTCAACAACATGTATGCCACCCAAATGCAAAAGGATCGGGTGTTCATCATGGGTGATGCAGCGCATCGTCATCCGCCATCAAATGGCTTGGGCTCCAACACATCAATTCAAGATGCGTTCAATCTGGCGTGGAAGCTCGCTGCTGTTCTCAAAGGCCAAGCCACACCAAAGCTGCTTGGACAGTATTCACTGTTGAACGCGCACCGATTGCGAAGCAAATTGTCACACGCGCCAATCAATCCATCGGTGAATTTGGTCCCATCTTCGAAGCCCTTGGCATGGACGGTGGCGTGGACCACGAGAAAATCAAACGCAACATGGATGGCCGCGCCGACGCAACGCCGACAAGCCGAAAAACAACGCGCCGCTTTGCGCAAAGCCATTGCTTTTAAGAACTACGAGTTTGATTGCCATGGTGTGGAAATGAATCAACGTTACGTCTCTGATGCCATCCACGCAGACGGCCAGAAAGAGCCCGCGTTCGAAAAAAACAGAGAACTTCACTACGACCCCACCACTTGGCCAGGTGCCAGACTGCCTCATGTGTGGGTGTTTGATGCAAATGGCAAACAGCGCTCCACACTTGATCTTACTGGCAAAGGCCACTTTACGATTCTGACAGGCATTGGCGGCGAGGCGTGGGCAACGGCTGCAAAGGCCGTTGGCCAAAAGCTGGGCATAGATATAAAAGTCCGCGTCATTGGTCCGCGTCGTGATTTTGAAGATCATACGGGTGACTGGGCCAGAGCGTCGGAAATCGCAGATGGTGGCTGCCTGCTGGTGCGGCCCGATCATCATGTGGCGTGGCGTGCCTTCAACGCATCTGAAACGGCCGAGAAAGACTTGTCTAACGCGCTTCACAAAATTCTAGGGCACTGATCATGGCTAAAACTGTTGCAAAAAAGAAAGTGACAAAGACAAAAACCTCGCCTTACTTCACCGCCAAAGACTCCGTGAAGGTCGTGCAGAATCGTTCAGGCCCCGAGGCCAACAAGCGCACGAAGGTGTTGGTTGATTCGCTCGTCAAACATCTCCACGCTTTCGTAAAAGAAACCAAACCGACGATGGAAGAATGGATCTACGGCATCAACTTTCTCACCCGCACGGGGCATCTCTCAACCGACTGGCGGCAAGAGTTTATTTTGCTGTCGGATGCACTTGGCATTTCGATGTTGGTGGAAACGCTGAATAACGACAAAATGTTGGGCGAAACCGAGTCCACTGTGCTCGGCCCCTTCTACATTCCCAATGCGCCGCATTATCCCAATGGTGCAAACATCTGCCTTGATGGAAAAGGTGAGCCCGTACTGGTGCAAGGCAAAGTCACCAATGCCAAAGGCAAAATTATTCCCGGTGCAAAACTGGAGGTGTGGCAAACCAACGACGAGGGCTTTTACGATGTCCAACAAAAGGGCATCCAACCTGAAAATAATCTGCGTGGCGTTTTCACGTCGGATGCGAAAGGCCACTACAGCTTTCTGTCAGCCTATCCGCGCTATTATCCCATTCCCTATGACGGCACTGTGGGCGACATGTTAAAGGCCTTAGACCGCAATCCCAACCGGCCCGCACATTTGCATTTCATGGTTTCAGCACCCGGCTACGAAAAACTTGTGACACATATTTTCACACCGGATTGCCCGTGGTTGAAAGAAGACGCGGTGTTCGGTGTGAAGAAAAGTTTGATTGCCGATTTCAAATGGACTGATGATGCAAAGCGCGCTGCCGAATTGAATCTGCCCAACCCATTTCGTGAAGTCACGTGGAATGTTGTTTTGAGCAAATCATGAGCAACCCCTGCATTATCTGCGTGGCGATTACAGGTTCACTGCCGACCAAGGACAACAACCCCGCAGTGCCCATTACGATTGCTGAACAAATTGAAAGTACTCAAGAGGCATTTGAGGCTGGTGCCAGCATTGCCCACTGCCATGTGCGTGATGATGATGGCAAGCCGACGTCTGACCCTGAACGTTTTGCGCGATTAAAAGAAGGACTAGAGAAACACTGTCCAGGTTTAATCATTCAACTTTCAACTGGCGGGCGGTCAGGAGCAGGAAAAGCCCGGGGTGGCATGCTTCCGTTGCGCCCAGATATGGCATCCCTTTCTGTGGGCTCTAACAATTTCCCAACTCGCGTTTACGAAAATCCGCCTGATCTGGTGGACTGGTTGGCGTCTGAAATGTTGGCCTATAACGTAAAGCCCGAGATTGAAGCCTTTGATCTCTCCCACATTGTGCAAGCCGCAACCATGCAGAAAGATGGCCGCCTTAAAGGACCGCTTTACGTGCAGTTTGTCATGGGCGTAAAAAATGCCATGCCCGCAGATGAGAAGATATTTGATTTCTATATTGAAACCCTAAAGCGTCTTTCGCCAGACGCGCAATGGTGTGCAGCAGGCATTGGCCCGGCGCAAATCACCATCAACGAGTGGGCCATCGTAAAAGGCGGCCACACAAGAACCGGCATGGAAGACAACGTCCGGCTCGACAAAGACACGCTCGCACCATCGAATGCAGTATTGGTCCGACGCGCAGTTAATCTCTGCAACAAATACAATCGCGCAGTGGCAACCTGGCAACAGGCTCGAGAGATTCTATCTTTGAGTTCATGAACTCCGCTCGATCAGTTCGAGCACTTCTCATAGCGACCAAAGAAGATGGCAATTGCAATAGCGTCTTTTCATGCTTGCTGCCGAGTCACGGTCATTCCTCTTGTCGGACAAGCAACCTTAGCAAGTCTTCGCATTGACATGAGATGGCGGAGACGCTGGTCAAGGCGGCGGTTGTAAGGTTCTCAATTTTTCCCGGAACCGCGCGTGAACGAATTCTGCGGAAATTCTGCGGACAAGTACTTTTTCGGCGGTGCAAAAACTAGTCTAACAATAGGAAATCATTGGCGCAGCCGACAGGGTCTCATCTGGTCAAATAGTTCAATGGGTTAGGATGTCCGACCCTTCAGATAGTGCCATTGATTTCGTAGAAATGAACCGATGGCTGTCCCGCCAAGCTGATTGAGAGGTGTGTTGATCAACTACAACTTGGGAAGCCATGTTAAACTTCTGAACGGTTTGGTTTCCGGTCACGCTTGTGTAAAACTCTGTGACTCTCGCAAAATCTTCTGAACTTCAGGCCGACAAGAGCCGCAACCGGTGCCCGCTCTTGTCAGTTCATACAATTGGTGAATGGTTGCGCCGGGATTTAATTTCGCAGCAGCACGGATTTGCAATCGACCTATGGCATTGCAGGAGCACACAATTGGACCCGTATCGGCAACAGCAGTTGCCGGCCTGCCAGCGAGGCATTGCAAAGCCCCAATTTCTGTTCCCAATGCCTGTTGCAGCCAGTGGCGGTTGGCAGTTACGGGGCGTTCGCTCGCAAAGAACGCAAAGTGCAATTTTCCCCGCCGTAGCGCCACGCAACGGAAGACTTTTGTTGAACTTGATGTGACATGAGAGACTTCGAATTCAGAGTCATCAAGGTCGATCAGGAGGGCAATAAGGGTTGACCAGTTCTCCGGCTGGTGAAGTCCCGCACACTCAAAAGACTGCCCCGCTGCAAGCGGCCGTGCAGCCCAATAATCGCACTGTCGGCCTATTGTTTCCTGCAAGCACGCCGATAGCCAAACCACTGCACGGGAAAACGCCTAATGGAGACTTGCCCAGACTTAAGTGCGGGTTGACCGCTCATCGGGATCAACCACGCCAAAGATCGATGCGTTGACCTTCGCGGCGGATGCAAATGAATTGCTCCAATGCATCGGTTGAAAAATACTGCCCGAACTGACGGCGTCTGAAACCAACACGCGAACGATCGAAGATCCGTTGGGACCCTCTAAGCTGCAAGCTCAGCATCTCTGCAAGTGCAGTGCTTCGGCATCAGCCCGATTGATTTCGATGTAGGGTTCCGCTCGATGGTCAAACAGTTTTGGGACGAGCCCCGTGCGCGTCATGGTGTGCCACTGATCACGGATGCGTCCTGAATTGAGGGTGAAACCGAAATCTTCGCGCGTCGCCTTGTTCAGTGCTTTTGTTGCGACAAAGCGTGCCTTGCCGCTTGCGGTTTCGAATACACCATTTGCAAATGGCCGGTCGCCACCCCATTGCTGTGGCGGCATGAAATCGTAGTTCGAAGACGCAATTGAAGCAAGATCCAGAGCCCTGCTGCCATCGTTCAAGATTTGCGTGAGCGCTGCATGTTCGGCGAAAATTTCTTCGGGAAACTGATAGTCGAAACCGTCAAAGCCCATGCCCTGAGCAACTTCGCAGATGATACGCCAGTCAGGTTTAGCTTCACCCGCGCCGGGCAAAAACTGGCGTTGACGCGAAATCCGACGCTCGGAATTTGTAACTGTGCCGTTTTTCTCGCCCCAGCCCATTGCAGGCAATAGCACATTGGCATAATGCCCAGTTTCTGTTCGCGCTGTCACATCGGAAACGACAACAAAAGGGCAAGCCTTGAGCGCTTCTGCGATATGATTGGAATTCGGCATGCTGACAACTGGGTTGGTAGCCATGATCCACACGGCTTTTATCTCACCCAAGCGCATGGCATCGAAAAGCTCGACAGCTTTAAGTCCAGGCTTCTGCGCCATGCGTGGGGCATGCCAGAAATCCTTTACGCCTGCGCGATGAATGGGATTGGCAATGTCCATATGTGCCGCGAGCATGTTGGCAAGGCCACCCACTTCGCGTCCACCCATGGCATTAGGCTGGCCCGTGATGGAGAACGGTCCAGCGCCTTCTTTGCCAATGCGACCTGTTAACAAGTGGCAATTGATGATTGCGTTGACCTTGTTGGTGCCGTCTTCCGCCTGGTTCACACCCATGGAAAATCCGGTCACGGTTTTCGCATGGGCGGCGAAGAATTTGTAAAATGCGTGCAAGGTGTTGGTGGTCAATCCAGTATCTGCTGCAACACGATCATCACCATGTTGGTTAGCGACCAGCATGGTTGCGGCCAGACCTTCAGTATGCGCAAACACGAATTGTGAATCGATTTCGCCATGGATGTAGAGATGACGCAGCAAGCCGTTGAAAAGTGAAACATCGGATCCCGGCTTGATTTGCAAATGTAGGTCTGCACATTCCGCCGTAGCTGTGCGACGCGGATCGATGACCACCAGTTTGCTGCCACATTTTTCGCGTGCAGCCTGAATGCGTTGAAACAAGACCGGATGACACCACGCGAGATTGGAGCCTACCAATACAACAAGATCGGCTTCTTCGAAGTCTGTATAGTTGCACGGTACAACGTCAGCACCAAAGGCGCGTTTATGTCCCGCCACTGCGGACGCCATGCAAAGGCGTGAATTTGTATCGATGTTGGCTGACCCGATGAAGCCTTTCATCAACTTGTTGGCGACGTAATAGTCTTCAGTAAGAAACTGCCCTGACACATAGAAAGCCACACTGTCTGGCCCATGATCGCGAATGGCGCTTGTAAATTTCTGCGCCACGAGCGATGTCGCTTCTGACCACTGCACGTCACTGCCGTTTATGCGTGGTCGCAACAGACGTTGTTCAAGACCGAGTGTTTCACCAAGGGCGAGACCTTTGGAGCACAGGCGACCAAAATTGGCGGGGTGATGGGGGTCGCCCTTGATCGTCACCGCCCCATCAGCTTCGCGCTTGGCCAATACACCGCAGCCCACGCCGCAATAGGGGCATGTGGTGCGGATGACGTCTTGCTCCATTACGCAACCTCACGGCGCAATGCGGAAGCGGCAATCGCGATAATGCCTTGGTCAACGCGGGTAGCGACTTTGCGCGCACAACCTTGATCGGGACCTTTAACCTCACCCGTTTCAAGACCGATGACCCAATTGTGCAGGGGACATGTGACGGACGAGCCATGCACGATCCCTTGTGAAAGCGGGCCACCCTTGTGCGGGCACTTGTCCCACAGCGCGAATATCCGACCATCCGCCGCCTTGAATACCGCGATGTCACCATTCTCAGTTGCGATAACACGTGATCCTCGCAACGGCACATCATCAATATGGCCCACTTCGATCCAGTCCGACATGAGTTACTCCACCGCCACGAGTGTTGGGAAAGACCGCATCGGCGCGAACTCATGCGCTTCCTTGCCCGCTACGCGTTGTGCCCATGGATCAACTTGCAGGAAGGTTTGGGCATGTGAGAAGCGATCAAAATACATTCTACGCTTTTCGATATTGTCCACGACGTGGCTTTTAATCGAGTCTATTCCGACGCGTTTGGCCCATTTGTAAATTCGCTCAAGATAGTGACCTTGCTCGCGATAGAGCTGGGTCAGGGCTGCAATGACTTCGATGGTTTCTTCTTCGGTGTTGACATGGCAAAGAAGTTCCGTGCCCTTGATGTCGAGGCCTGCAGCACCCGCAAAGTGAATGTCATAACCTAAATCAACGCAGATCACGCCAATGTCCTTGCAAGTCGCCTCTGCGCAATTGCGTGGGCAGCCGGATATGGCAAGCTTCAGTTTTGCCGGTGTCCACGAGCCCCACATAAATTTTTCAAGCTTGATGCCGAGGCCTGTGGAGTCTTGCGTGCCGAAGCGACACCACTCTGAACCCACGCAGGTTTTCACCGTGCGCAATCCCTTGGCATAGGCAGCACCCGACACCATGCCAGCCGCATTGAGATCGGCCCAGACCGCAGGCAAATCTTCTTTCTTCACGCCGAGCAAATCAATACGCTGGCCGCCTGTGCATTTCACTGCGGGGATGTTGAACTTTTCGGCAACATTGGCAATCGCGCGCAATTCTTTTGCCGAAGTCATGCCGCCCCACATGCGCGGCACGACGGAGTATGTGCCGTCTTTCTGGATGTTGGCATGCACGCGCTCATTGATGAAACGAGACTGGTTGTCGTCTTCATATTCGCTCGGCCATTCCGCGATCATGTAATAATTGAGTGCGGGACGACACTTGGCGCAGCCGCATGAGGTTTTCCATTCCAGATCTTGCATGAGTGCAGGAATGGACTTGAGTTGCTTGGCCACAATCAAGCGCCTGACATCCGCGTGGCCAAGATCAGTGCACTTGCACATCGGCAACACGGCATTGGGTTGATAACCTTCACCCAGTGTTGCCATCAACAATCTTTCAACGAGACCTGTGCATGAGCCGCATGAGGCCGAGGCCTTGGTGTGGGCGCGCACATCATCAAGCGAGGTGAGTCCTTTGCCCGTGATCGCATCAACAATCTTGCCTTTGCATATGCCGTTGCAGCCGCAGATTTCTGCGTCAGGCGGTAAGGCTGCAACGGCCGCCGTAGGGTCCAGGGGGGACCCTCCTGCATAGGCCTGGCCGAAGATCAGCATCTCGCGATCTTCCGAGATGTCTTCCCCTTTCTTCAACTTGTCGAAGAACCAAGGTCCATCTGACGTTTCGCCATAGAGCACCACGCCAATGATCTTGTTCTCCTTGATCACCAATCGCTTGTAGACTCCGCGTGAGGCATCGCGCAGCACGATTTCCTCGCGATCTTTGGCTTCGGCAAAGTCACCACCAGAGTAAAGATCAACACCTGTGACCTTGAGTTTGGTGGACATGACAGAGCCAGCATAGGCAGCAACTCTGCCAACAAGCACATCGGCAATGGTGCGCGCCATTTCATAAAGTGGAGCAACCAAGCCATAGACAACACCGCGATGCTCGGCGCATTCGCCAAGCGCAAACACGTCAGGATCATTGGTGCGCATTTGATCGTCAACCACAATGCCGCGATTAACGGCAATGTCGGAAGTTTTTGCGAGTGCTGACGATGGACGAATACCTACTGCCATTACAACGATGTCGCAAGGCAGTTCCGTGCCATCTTCCAGCTTCAAGCCTGTGACTTTGCTTTCACCGAGAATGGAATGAGTATTCGACTTGGTGCGGATTTTGATGCCACGCTTTTCAAATTCTTGTTCCAGCAAATGCGCCGCTGGTGGGTCAAGCTGACGTTCCATCAGCGTTGGCATGAGGTGGATCACAGTGACATCCATGCCCCGCATTTTGAGACCTGCAGCTGCTTCTAGGCCCAGTAGACCGCCGCCAATCACTACAGCCTTGGCACCCTCTGTTGCAGCGGCCAGCATTTTTTCCACGTCATCCAGGTCGCGATACGTAACGACCCCCGGCAACTGATGACCTGGCACTGGGATGATGAAAGGCACAGAGCCTGTAGCGATCACCAACTTGTCATATTGCGCCACCATGCCATCTGTTGCGGTGACAGTCTTTGCCACGCGATCAATCGCTTCAACTTTGCGGCCTTTGTGCAAAGTCACGGCATTCGCGGCATACCAATCATCACCATGGGTGATGATGTCTTCGTAAGTCTTCTCGCCGGATAAAACGGGCGACAACATCAGACGATTGTAGTTGACGCGCGGTTCGGCGTTAAAGATCGTGACGTCATAGGCATCAGGTGAGTGTTCGAACAAATACTCCAGCATGCGCCCGGGCGCCATGCCGTTGCCGACAATAACAAGTCTCTTCTTCATCACGCGGCCTCCACGAATTTGTTGCGCTCATACAGGAATTTTAAAACTGCTTCGCGCGCGCTGGTGTATATTGGGTCCGTCACCAGTTCGAGGCGCTTGCGGGGCCGTGGCAATTTCACGTCGAGGATTTCGCCAATCGTCGCCGCAGGTCCATTGGTCAACATCACAACGCGATCAGAAAGAAGCACCGCCTCGTCCACGTCATGGGTGATCATGATCACGGTGTTGTTGAGGTTTTGATGAATCTGCATGACTTGGTCTTGCAAATGCGCACGCGTCAAAGCGTCAAGCGCACCAAATGGCTCGTCCAGCAACAGCACCTTCGGTTCCATAGCCAGCGCACGGGCAATGCCCACTCGCTGCTTCATGCCGCCAGAGATCTCCGCAGGCCGCCTGTCCTTAGCGTGGGCCATATGAACAAGATTGAGGCAATCCAGGATACGGGTTTTGCGGGCAGCAGAATTTTCCGCGCGCCAAACTTTATCAACTGCAAGCTTGATATTTTCATAAACGGTCAGCCACGGCAGCAGCGAATGGTTCTGAAATACGACAGCCCGATCAGGCCCTGGCCCTTGCACATGCTTGTCTTCAAGCGTGACAGCACCAGAAGTAACAGGTGTCAGTCCTGCGATCAGATTCAGCAGTGTGGATTTACCGCAACCTGAGTGCCCGATCAGCGAAACATATTCACCCTTCGCCACATCGAGCGTCACACTCTTGAGAACCTCCGACACGGTGCTTCCGCGCTGGAAAGATTTGTTGACGAGTGAAAGTGAAAGATAAGGTTTTTTCATTTTGTCCTCAATTCACAGCCGTGCCGCGCGTCACCACATGGCCAATGAATGCAATGATGCGATCCAGAACGAAACCAACGAGGCCGACGTAGACGAGGGCTACGATGATGTCGCTGATCAGCGATGAGTTCCATGCGTCCCAAATGAAGAAGCCAATGCCGACACCACCAATCAGCATTTCAGCTGCAACAATGGCGAGCCACGACAGTCCAACGCCAATGCGCAGTCCTGTGAAAATGTAAGGTGCAGCAGCAGGCACCATGATTTTGGTGAAGTATTCGAGTGGATTGAGTCGCAACACGCGCGCCACATTGCGATAATCTTGCGGAATATTGCGAATGCCGGCGGCGGTGTTGATGATCACTGGCCATACAGCCGTAATGAAAATAACGAAGATCGCTGAGGGCTGACCATCACGAAAGGCTGCAAGCGAAATTGGCAGCCATGCAAGCGGCGGCACAGTGCGCAAGATTTGAAAGATTGGATCAAAGCCGCGCATGAAATAAACGGATTGCCCCACCAGCGTGCCTAGTGCTACGCCGACGACAGCAGCCAGCGCATAACCAATGGCGACACGGCTCAACGAAGCGAGAATGTGAAAGCCGAGCCCCTTGTCAGTGCCGCCATTATCAAAGAATGGGTGCAGGATGAGATCGCGACTTTCCGTAAACACTTGAGTGGGTGGCGGCAGGCTTGAGCCCGTGCGGGAGGCAAGCACTTGCCAGATCACCAGGAAGAACGCCAACACGGCAAGCGGCGGCAGCACCACTGTGACGAGCTTGTCGAGCACCGGTTTGAAGATCGGACGCGGCGGCAGTTTGCGCTCAGGCAATGCGAGGATTTTGGTTTCGACAGTGGCGATCATCGGCACCGCCATTGCTTCTGCTGCTTTGCGCAAAGGCTGGTTCATCTTATGCTTCAAGCCCTGATCGCAAGGCTATCGAGGTAAGCCTTCGGGTTTTCATAATCGAAGGTCTTGCCATCGAAGAAAGTTTCGACCCCACGCGAGTCTGTTGCAGGTACATCAGTGATACCTAAAGCCTTGGCAGCGCCGCGCCACATATCAGCGCCGTTCACCTTTGCAACAAGCGCTGCAATGTCCGTGTCGGGCTTCACCTTGCCCCAGCGCATATTCTCAGCAAGGAACCACGCATCATGGCTCTTGAACGGGAATGAAGCGGCATCGCGCCAGAATTTCATGCTGTGTGGGCTAGCAGAAACAACTTTGCCATTTCCATAATCCACATCGCCCTTGAGGCGACCAATGATGTCTTCCTTTTTGACGTTAAACCATGCGCGCTTTGAGACGATGTCTGCCATCTCATCTTTGTTTGCATCGGCATCGCACCATTGTTGAGCTTCCATCACAGCCATGAGCAGGGCCTCTGTCGCCTTGGGATATTGCTCGGTGAAATCAGCCCGCAGCGCCAAAGATTTTTCCGGATGTTTCGACCACAGCTCACCGGTGGTGGCAGCTGTGTAACCAATACCCTGGGATACCAGTTGGGCATTCCATGGTTCACCAACACAGAAGGCATCCATGGTGCCGACTTTCATATTCGCAACCATTTGCGGCGGCGGCACCACGATGGTTTCAACATCCACATCAGGATTGATACCGCCAGCCGCAAGCCAATAACGCATCCACAAATCATGCGTGCCGCCAGGGAATGTCACAGCAACTTTCGCCATTGCGCCTTCGGCTTTTTTCTTGGCGAAAATCTCCTTCAAAGGTGATGCGTCGGTTCCAACTTTTAAATCGGCATAGGCTTGCGCCACCGAAATGGCCTGACCATCGAGATTGAGGCGCGCCAAAATCTTCATCGGCAGGGGCTGATTGTTCTGTGTGATCGTACCGAGTGTCATGAGATAGGGCATGGGTGTGAGAATGTGTGCGCCATCAATGCCATTGCCTGCAGAACCGAGAACAAGATTGTCGCGCGTCGCACCCCACGACGCCTGCTTCAACACTTCAACGCCTGCCATTCCATGTTTTTCGAACAGGCCTTTTTCCTTGGCGATGATGAGGGGTGATGAGTCCGTGAGCGCAATGAAACCCAGTTTCGCAACATTCACCTCCGGCCCACTTGCCGCGAGCGCTCCATGTGGCAGAAGCACTTTGGCAGCTGCAAGCGTTGCGGCGGTCCCTGAAGTGAACTTGAGCAAATTGCGACGCGAAATATTCCTCATGAGAATGACCCTTCCTGTTTTGCAAATGCCGCCGAGCTTGACTGACGCTCGGTCGTTGCCGCGAGACTGCAGCGTTCAGAAACCAACTTTGCACGGGCTGTGCCAGTTGCGACGCCTGATTTTAGTGTTTAAGTTCATAAACTTAGAGTTCTCCTGAGATTTCAGGTGTTCGTATCATCGCGCAAATAAACGGCAACGCGCCCACTTATTGTGCAGTGCACAAGAATGATGCTCCATGATCTCGATAGATGAGAAACTGTTGGCTACAGCGTAAAAACACAGACCATCCAGTATTCCTATTTCATCATCGACTGTGCTGAAAAAGCAACGAAAACCAGTCAAATTGCTTGCTTCTCGCGATCGTCAGGACTCGCTCAAATCAAACACCTTAAGGTTTGGCATGCGGTGAAATTGAGCAATGCTAACCATTTGTGATTAAATGTCGCGCAGTAAAAATAAATGGTCAATTTTTGTGCGTCAATAAAACTATTTTATATCATATAGATAGCATTCTCCATCAGCTGGCACAGCCGTTGCAATCCATACTGCAGTGCAAAAAGCACGTCATGGAGAGCGCAATGTACAACAGACGGAATTTTTTGAAATCGGCGGTGGCAATGGCAGCCGTAATGGCAACAGTGGGCTTGCCACAATATGCATTTGCCGAAGGTGAAACCATCAAGGTCGGTATCTTGCATTCATTGTCCGGCACAATGGCCATCAGCGAGACCACGCTGAAAGACGTGATGTTGATGTTGATCGAGCAACAAAACGCCAAGGGCGGATTGCTCGGCAAGAAACTTGAAGCTGTTGTTGTAGATCCTGCTTCCGATTGGCCGCTTTTTGCTGAAAAAGCCCGCGGTCTGATTTCCGCCGACAAGTGTGCGGCTGTATTCGGTTGTTGGACGTCAGTATCGCGCAAATCTGTGTTGCCCGTATTTGAAGAACTCAACAGCCTGCTTTTCTACCCCGTTCAATATGAAGGCGAAGAAAGTTCGAAGAACGTTTTCTACACCGGTGCCGCACCAAACCAACAAGCCATTCCTGCTGTTGACTATCTCGCTAAGGAGGGTGTGACGCGCTGGGTGCTTGCGGGCACAGACTATGTTTACCCACGCACTACCAACAAGATTCTCGAAACCTATCTCAAGGATGTTTTGAAGGTTGCCCCTGAAGACATCATGATCAACTACACACCATTCGGCCATGCTGATTGGCAGTCGATTGTCGCTGACATCAAGAAGTTTGGCTCAGCAGGCAAGAAGACCGCCGTTGTCTCCACCATCAATGGCGACGCCAACGTGCCGTTTTATAAAGAACTTGGCCAACAAGGTGTGGCAGCAACAGATATTCCAGTTGTCGCGTTCTCGGTGGGTGAAGAAGAATTGGCCGGTATCGACAAGGGACCACTGGTGGGCCATCTCGCAGCTTGGAATTATTTCATGTCCATCGACAATCCAACCAACGCTGAATTCATCAAGGGCTGGAAAGCATACACCAAAGATGAAAAGCGCGTAACCAATGACCCGATGGAAGCGCATTTCATTGGCTTCAACATGTGGGTTGAGGCTGTGAAGAAGGCGGGCACCACCGATACCGATCCTGTGGCCGACGCAATCATTGGTGTGGCTGTTCCTAATCTCTCGGGCGGTCTCTCCACAATGATGCCGAACCATCACATCACCAAGCCTGTACTCATTGGTGAAATCCAAGAGAATGGGCAGTTTGAAATCGTCTGGCAAACCTCAGGGCTTGTTGTCGGTGATGAATGGTCTGACTTCCTGCCAGATTCGAAAGACCTGATCTCCGATTGGCGTAAGCCCTTGTCTTGCGGCAACTTCAACGTAGCCACCGCGAAGTGCGGCGGTGCCACGGCTTCTGGCGGCTAAGATATAAAATCTAAAATGAAGAGACCCGCCTCGTAATCTCCTCCAACTGGGCGGGTCTTGATTGATGTCACTTGGAAAACTCATGCGCTTACTCGTTACATTTTTTGTGTTGCTGCTTCTGTCTGTGCGCTGCTGTGCGCAAGATGCAGAAACGCTTGTGAGCGCTTTGGCGCAAGGCAGTTTCAAAGAACGTGAAACGGCGGTATCTGCACTTGCCGCTTCTGGCAGTGACGTAACAGTTTCGGTATTGGAAGCGCTGGCCGCTGGAAATTTGCATGTGCGCAAATCTGATCAGAAAGTTTTCATAACAACAGCAAATGGCGATGTGCTGGCCCTCGTGGATCCCTATTGGACAAGTCGCCACTGGAGAAGCGCCAAAAGCTGAGCTTGAAAAAATCAAAGTCAACAACGCCCTGCGGCGTATTATTCAAAATACTTTGGGCGGATTGACCCTCTTGAGCACTGATGCTGACGTGCGACGAAAAGCAGCGCTAAATATTCTAAAGTCGGGCGACCCTTCAACATTGCCTGCCTTGGAAAAAGCCATTGCCGCTGAGAAAGATGCGGAGACTTCGCAATTGCTGGCTTTCGCCGCTGCTGCCGCAACACTGAAGAGCGAAAAGTCTGAGGCTGAAAAACGCGCTGCTATAGATGTATTGAAAACCCGCACAGACCGTGAAACATCATCGCTCCTCACAGCATTTGCCGCAACGGCTGAAGGCGACCTCAAGGCCGCCGCCCTTGCCGCAGCAGAAACAATAGAAGGCGGGCAAGCCAAGTGGGCCGCTGCACAAAATGTTTGGTATGGTCTTTCGCTTGCTTCGGTCCTGTTGCTGGCGGCCATCGGACTTGCCATTACCTTTGGTGTGATGGGTGTCATCAACATGGCCCATGGTGAAATGGTCATGCTTGGTGCCTATGCCACCTATGTGACGCAAGGTGTCATCGCTGCATCTTTCCCAAGTCTGATGAACTGGTCCTTGCTGTTTGCCATTCCTGTTGCGTTTATGGTGTCCGGCGGCGTTGGTGTCGCCATTGAACGCGGCATCATCCGCTTTCTCTATGGCCGACCGCTTGAAACATTGCTGGCAACATGGGGCATTTCACTCATTCTGCAACAAGCCGTCAGAAGTATTTTCGGTCCCACCAATAAAGAAGTCATCCAACCCGCATGGATGAACGGTTCATTTGAAATTGCCGGTGGCTTTGCTCTTACTCTCAATCGTGTTGCCATTCTTATTTTCGCATTGTCAGTGTTCTTCGGGCTGATGTTGTTGATGAAGAAATCCGCCATCGGCTTGCAAATGCGCGCCGTCACCCAAAACCGACCGATGGCCAATGCCATGGGTATCCGATCGCGCTGGGTTGATGCAATGACGTTTGGTCTGGGGTCAGGTATTGCTGGATTGGCCGGTGTAGCACTCACACAAATTGATAACGTCAGCCCCAATTTGGGCCAAGGCTACATCATCGATTCATTCTTGGTCGTCGTGTTTGGCGGTGTGGGTAATTTGTGGGGCACACTTGCTGGTGCAGTCACACTTGGTGTAGCCAACAAATTTCTTGAACCATTTGCAGGTGCAGTGCTGGCCAAAATTTTCATTCTCGTTGCGGTCATTATATTTATTCAAAAACGACCACGGGGATTGTTCGCGCTGAAAGGCCGCTGGGTGGACGCATGAACACGCCTTCTCCAACACCAATGCTCGGCACCAGCGGAAAAGTGTTCCTTGCTATTGTGATCGCCATTGGCTTGATTGTGCCTACTCTCAATCTTTTTTTACCAGTTACTTCGGCCCTGCATGTTCCCGACCATATTGTGACATTGGTGGGCAAGTATTTGTGTTATGCGTTGCTGGCGTTGTCAGTGGATTTGGTTTGGGGCTATTGCGGCATTCTCAGCCTCGGCCATGGCGCGTTTTTCGCACTCGGTGGTTATGCCATGGGCATGTATTTGATGCGGCAGATTGGAACGCGTGGTGTCTATGGCAACCCGGACCTGCCGGATTTCATGGTGTTCCTGAACTGGAAGGAAATGCCGTGGTATTGGAGCGGTTTTGAACACTTCCCCTTTGCACTTGTGATGGTGCTCCTCGTTCCCGGACTGCTGGCTTTCATCTTTGGTTTCCTGGCCTTCCGTTCGCGAGTGACAGGGGTCTATCTCTCGATCATCACGCAAGCCATGACATTTGCACTGCTCTTGGCCTTCTTCCGCAATGACATGGGCTTTGGCGGCAACAATGGCCTTACAGACTTTAAAGATATTCTGGGCTTTTCAGTTCAAGCCCCATCAACGCGGGCCACATTGTTCTTTCTGTCCGCAATTGCATTGGCGGGATGTTTTCTGATTGCACGCTGGATTGTATCGTCAAAATTCGGCCGTGTGCTTGTTGGCATTCGTGATGCTGAATCGCGCACGCGTTTTCTGGGCTATCGCGTTGAGCACTATAAACTCTTCGTATTCACCGTGTCTGCCATGATGGCAGGCGTTGCGGGTGCGCTTTATGTGCCACAAGTTGGAATCATAAACCCTTCGGAGTTCTCGCCAGAAAATTCTATTGAAACTGTGATCTGGACAGCCTTTGGCGGACGCGGAACCTTGTGGGGTGCGGCTTTGGGCGCTGTCGTGATTAACGCCGCCAAGAGCTGGTTCACCGGTGTCATGCCTGATGCTTGGTTGTTCATGCTGGGTGGTCTGTTCATTGTCGTGACACTCTTCATGCCGAAGGGCCTCGCGGGTTTGTTCTCGGGGTGGCGGCAACACGCGGCCATCAAGCCCGCTTCAACACAAATGCCGCAGGCCGCCGAATGACCACTGAGCACTCTCCAGATTATGCTGAAACACTATTGTTTCTTGAAGGTGTCAACGTATCCTTCGACGGGTTCAAAGCTCTCAACAGCTTGGGACTTGATGTGGCACGCGGTGAAATGCGCGCCATCATAGGCCCCAATGGTGCTGGCAAAACCACGATGATGGACGTGATTACCGGCAAAACCAGACCCGATGCAGGACGTGTGATGTTCAACAACATCGACCTGACACAGCTTGGCGAGGCTGAGATCGCCAATCTCGGCATTGGCCGTAAATTTCAAAAGCCAACAGTGTTTGAAAACCACACGGTGTGGGACAATCTGGAGCTTGCGCTGAAAGCTGATCGCTCACCATGGGCGTCGTTGAAGTGGAAGCTCAAAGTCCAAGACAAATCACGCATTGTTGAAACCCTTGATCGCACCAACTTGAAGTCGGCTTTCGCCACTTTGGCAGGAGGTCTTTCACACGGACAGAAACAGTGGCTCGAGATTGGCATGTTGTTAATGCAAGACCCTGAATTGCTGCTTGTTGATGAGCCTGTCGCGGGCATGACCGATTCCGAAACCGAAAAAACTGCAGACATGCTGCGCGACATTGCAAAGACACGCAGTGTGGTGGTGGTTGAGCACGACATGAGTTTTATCCGCGCTCTGAATGTGCGAGTCACGGTTCTGCACGAAGGCTCTGTGCTGGCTGAGGGTAATCTCGACGCGGTGCAAAACAATCAACAGGTGATTGATGTTTATTTGGGACGCTGAGACATGCTGAAGGCAACAGGCATTGATTTGTTTTATGGCGCAAGCCAGGCACTCCATGATGTGTCGCTGAAGGCCGAACAAGGCAAAGTCACTTGCATTCTCGGGCGCAATGGTGTTGGCAAAACCAGCTTGATCCGCGCATTGTCAGGACTGGCTCCTATGAAGTCTGGATCACTGACGCTGGGTGATGTCGATATCACCAAAATGACAACGGCTGACCGCGCCAAACATGGCATTGCGCTGGTGCCGCAGGGCCGTGAGATTTTCGCGCAATTGACGGTCGAGGAAAATCTCAGAACTGGTTTTGCCGTTCTATCGCGACGGGACCGCAACATACCCGATGAAATTTATGAGCTGTTCCCCGTTCTCAAATCCATGTTGCAGCGGCGTGGCGGCGACTTGTCAGGTGGGCAACAACAACAACTCGCCATTGCGCGCGCATTGGTTATGCGGCCCAAACTCTTGTTATTGGACGAGCCGACAGAGGGCATTCAACCCTCCATCATCAAAGATATTGAGCGGGTGATTGCATTGTTGCGAGACCGCGGCACTATGGCCATTGTGTTGGTTGAACAATATTTTGACTTTGCAAAACGCCTCGCCGATAACTTTATCGTATTAGATCGTGGGCGCACAGTGATGGCGGGCGACGCCACATGTTTTGCAAACGCAAGATGTTCGTATCGCATTTGACGGTTTGACTTGTGCGATGCCTTCTCTAGTCTTACACCATGACAGCAACAGCAAGGCTTCTGGAACAACGCAGTGTTGGCCATGTGCATCGTGCGCATGGAGCGAGATGGCATTGCGGTCATGCGCGAATCGGGTTCCGCCAAATGTCGCATGCCGCGCGGAACGTCTGAAGCCATTCTCATCAACACCAGTGGCGGCCTTGCTGGCGGAGATGCAGTTCACATCACAGCAGAAGTTGGCGCAGATGCAGCACTCACGCTTACATCACAAACAGCAGAGCGCATTTATCGAACCCTTGGCCCGCCAGCTGATGTGCATATCAAGCTGTCTGCTGCGAGCAATGCAACGCTTTTGTGGATGCCGCAGGAGAGTATTTTCTTTGAAGGCAGTTCATTGATGCGCACACTTGATGTTGACATAGCCAAGGGCGCAACATTTTTTGCGGTAGAGGCGATGGTGTTTGGCCGCCATGAAATGGGTGAGCGGGTAAAACATGTTTCAGTAGAAGACCGTTGGAACGTCAAACAAAATGGCAAGCTGACTCATGCCGAGCGGTTCAAGCTTGGGCCAGATTGGTCTACCAGCAAGGCGAGCTTTGCCACGAACCTTGCGACAGCAACTGTTCTGTTGATTTCTCCCAGAGCTGATACGCTGATTGATCCTGTGCGCAAAGTTTTGGGGCCTGACGATGGCGCATCCACTTGGAATGGCAAGCTGGTTGCAAGGCTTGTTGCGAAAGATGGCTTTCACTTGCGCAAAACGCTGATTCAGGTGCTTTGGGCCTGTGTTGGCCGCGAGGCCGTGCCTAAATGTTGGACATTCTGAGGAGAAACCATGCAGTTGACACCGCGCGAGAAAGACAAATTGCTGGTGGCCATGGCGGCCATCGTGGCGCGGGGCCGCAAGGATCGCGGTGTGAAACTCAATCACCCCGAGGCGATCGCGCTCATCACAGAATATGTTGTTGAAGGCGCACGTGAAGGCCGCAGTGTGGCCGACCTCATGGAGGCCGCCGCTCATGTGGTGACAAAAGCCGACTGCATGGTGGGCGTACCCGACATGATCCACGATGTGCAAGTGGAAGCCACATTCCCCGACGGCACAAAACTTGTGACCGTTCATCATCCCATTCGTTGACGCACACTCCGCAAAAGTTGCAGACTTTTGCGAAAAGAGTTTGCGCCAAAAAAGAAAGTTGCAATCATGATCCCCGGTGAAATCATCCCAAAATCTGGCGACATTGAACTCAATGTGGGTGCGAAACAGGTTACCCTCGAAGTGGCCAACACCGGTGACCGCCCCATTCAGGTTGGTTCACACTATCACTTCTTTGAAACCAACGACGCATTGCGGTTTGACCGCGCCAAGTCGCGCGGCTTCAGACTTGATATTGCAGCTGGAACAGCTGTCAGGTTTGAGCCCGGCCAGCGCCGCGAAGTGACACTGGTACCACTGGGAGGCCTTCGCAGGGTCTACGGCTTTCAACAAAAGATCATGGGAGAACTCTGATGGCTATTATCTCCCGCGCAACTTACGCTCAAATGTATGGACCAACGGTCGGCGATAAGGTGCGCTGGCCGATACGGATCTCATCATCGAAGTTGAAAAAGACTACACCCTCTATCGGCGAGGAAGTGAAATTTGGTGGTGGCAAAGTCATTCGCGATGGCATGGGGCAATCACAGGCCACGCGCGCGGAAGGGGCGATGGACACTGTCATCACCAATGCGCTGATCCTTGATCATTCCGGTATTTACAAAGCAGACATCGGATTAAAAGAAGGCCGCATCGCCGCAATCGGCAAGGCAGGCAACCCCGACACGCAAAATGCTGTGACGATTATTATTGGTCCGTCTACGGAGATTATTGCCGGCGAAGGCAAAATTATCACGGCAGGTGGGGTGGACTCTCACATCCATTTCATTGCACCTCAGCAGTTGGAAGAAGCGCTCTATTCTGGCATCACCACCATGCTGGGGGGCGGCACAGGACCTGCCCATGGCACATTGGCCACAACCTGCACAGGGGCCTGGCACATTGAACGCATGATTGAAAGTTTTGATGCTTTCCCGATGAATTTGGGATTGATGGGCAAAGGCAATGCCTCGCTGCCAGCAGCACTTGAAGAAATGGTGTTAGCTGGTGCGTGTGGGCTGAAGCTGCACGAAGACTGGGGCACAACACCAGCTGCGATTGACTGCTGCTTGAGCGTGGCCGACGAATATGACGTGCAAGTCGCCATCCATACCGACACGCTGAATGAATCCGGATTTGTTGAAGCCACCATTGCCGCCTTCAAGGGCCGCACCATTCACACCTTCCACACCGAAGGGGCAGGTGGCGGCCATGCGCCCGACATCATCAAAGTCGCATCACTGCCAAATGTGTTGCCATCGTCCACCAACCCAACGCGGCCCTTCACCATCAATACGGTGGCCGAACATTTGGATATGTTGATGGTGTGCCACCACTTGTCACCACGCATCCCCGAAGACATTGCTTTTGCCGAAAGCCGCATCCGCAAGGAAACCATTGCCGCCGAAGACATTCTACATGACCTCGGTGCCTTCTCGATGATCTCGTCCGACTCTCAGGCCATGGGACGTGTGGGTGAAGTTATCATCCGTTGTTGGCAGACGGCGCACAAGATGAAACAGCAACGAGGGTCACTTTCTGGTGACAATGGCAACGACAATTTCCGCGCCAAACGTTACGTCGCCAAGTATACGATCAACCCGGCCATCGCCCATGGCATCGCCCATGAAGTGGGCTCAATCGAAATCGGTAAGCGCGCCGACATCGTGATCTGGAATCCTGTTTTCTTTGGCGTGAAGCCAGAGATGGTGTTGTTGGGAGGCTCCATTGCAGCCGCCCCAATGGGCGACCCTAACGCCTCGATCCCCACGCCACAGCCCGTGCATTACCGTCCGATGTTTGCGAGCTTCGGAAAATTGCGTACCAATTCTTCGGTGACGTTTGTGTCGCAAGCCGCACTCGCATCAGGCCTCCGCAATCGGCTGGGCGTCGATAAACAAATGGTCGCCGTCAAAAACACACGCAGTGGCATTGGCAAGAAAGACATGATCCACAACAACACCATCCTCAATATCGAAGTTGATCCCGAAACCTATGAGGTGCGGGGCGATGGTGAATTGCTGGTCTGCGAACCCGCAACCAGCCTGCCGATGGCGCAACGGTATTTCCTTTTCTAATGGCTCTACGCGCCACCCGTTTTGTTCGTGCACAATATCTCCTCGAAACACCGTGGGAGATTGTGGTGATGGATTCATCGGCGCGGCATTTGCGTCGGAAGCTGATCACCTTGCAACATGGTGATGAAGTCATGGTGGACCTTGAAAAAATCACCAAGTTTGAAGATCGTGATTGCCTCATTCTGGAAGATGGCCGCCTCGTGCAAATCATCGCTTCCGACGAAGAACTCTTGGAAATCACAGCGCAAGATTCCATCCATCTCACACAACTTGCATGGCACATCGGCAACCGCCATCTGGAAGCGCAAATCGAAGCCACACGCATTCTCATCCGGCGCGACCATGTGATTGCAGCCATGCTCAAACAGCTGGGAGCAAAGGTCGCAGAGGTGCGCGAGACATTCACGCCGGAACATGGGGCTTACGCCCATGGACACTGATACGGCATCGTTTTTGATGCTGCTGAACTGGATGTCGCCGACATTTCCGATCGGCAGCTTTGCCTATAGCCACGGACTGGAACAAGCCATTGCAGATGGAAGACTTTCGACACAAGACGATGTCGAGTGCTGGATCAGCGAGCTTCTGCGACATGGTTCTGGCTGGAATGATGCTGTGATTTTTGCACAATGCTGGCATGGAAATCCGAATGAATTGGCGCTGGCGCTGACGGGATCGGCTGAGCGTTTCGCCGAAACCACGCAGCTTGGTCGCAACTTCAACATCGCGGCTTCGGTCTGGACGGCTGAGGAACTACACACAGATATCATGGCCTATCCGGTTGCAGCTGGCCTTGCTTGCAAGCGCATGAACATTCCGCAAGAGCTGGCGCTTTCGGCTTTCTTGCAAGGGTTTTGTTCCTCACTCGTGTCTGTAGCTGTGCGACTTGTGCCCCTCGGCCAAACCAGCGGACTTAAAATTTTGCGCAATCTCGCACCACAGATTTCCGCCACAGCCCAACGTGCCGTCACTGCTACAGTAGACGACCTTGGCAGCCACTGCATCGCCGCCGACATTGCCGCCATGCAGCATGAAACACTCGATACAAGGATATTCAGAACATGAGCAAGAACGGTCCGTTACGTGTTGGGATTGGCGGGCCAGTGGGGTCGGGCAAAACCACGCTCACTGAAAAACTTTGCAAGGCCATGCGCGATAAATACTCCGTCGCCGCCATCACCAACGACATCTACACCAAAGAAGATGCGCTGATCCTCAACAGGCTTCAGGCCTTGCCGGAAGACCGCATCATGGGGGTTGAAACCGGGGGCTGCCCACACACAGCGATCCGCGAAGATGCCTCCATCAATTTGGCCGCCATCGATGAAATGGTGAAGCGCCACCCTGATCTCGATGTGATTTTCATCGAAAGCGGTGGCGACAATCTCGCAGCCACTTTCTCTCCTGAACTCGCAGATATCACTCTCTATGTCATCTCGGTCTGCCAAGGCGAAAAAATCCCGCGCAAGGGTGGACCTGCGATCACGCGTTCAGACTTGCTGATCATCAACAAGTCAGATTTGGCACCCTATGTCATGGCTGACCTAACAGTGATGGATCACGATACACGCAAGGTGAGAGGCGAGCGTCCCTTTGTCTTTACAGATCTTTTGCGACAGAAAGGCTTGCCAGAGATTGTTGCTTTTTTGGAAAAGCATGGTGGCATCTAGCGGTAAGCTATCGAAGAGTTGGTTCATTTTTCTGTTCAAATTTCTCCGTTCTGACGGCGAAAAAGTCCGTCCTTGCGCACGTTTTAGATATGTAAGAGTTGTGTGCGCGAGCCCAGCAGGAATGATTTTTTCTGTACTTTAGCGCAGCGGGTGTCGATAAGGAATTGATCGGCAAGTCACCGGAACGTTTGATTCAGACTGGCTTCGGCGGCGACGTTAGCGCAGCAATCACCCGCCGTCGTCAATGGCTTGTAAAGTGTGGTCTAGCTACAATGAATTCATCTAACGCTTTCCAACCCCAACCCAGGATGCTGGAACAACTGCGGCAGCGCGATCTTCGGCAAGCAGGTCAAGTTTTGACGAAGGAACTTGGGCTACCCAAAGCGCACGTGATGAACGGTGAGTGGATCGATGGTAAATTTACCCGCTCGGTGAATTTGGCCAGCTGCAAATATGCTGTCATCCAAAAGTCGAAAGAGTTCACGCTTGTGCCGTCGCGACCCGAGATGGAGCAGTTAAGAGGGAAAGCTCTGTCTGGAACAGCGAGAAGTCAAGGGATCAATTGGGATTGGAATGCAGGGCGCAGTCGCGGCTTGGGGATTTCCTAGAATTCGTGGCGCTGATCTCACGTAGGTGACAACGAAGTTCAACTCATCTTTTTGTATTTTGTTTTCATATGAAGAGCGGGAGCAAAGGAAAATGCGCTGGATTCTAGGTAAGGGTCAACAGCGGTCATAGTTGAACTATTATGCTTGGGAATACCCAAGCTTATCTTTTCTAGCACGAACATCCGCCGATGTAGAATTCGGACAAGTTTTCAATTTCGGGGTTTGTCCCTATAGTGATCGTCCATAGCTCGTGGAGAGGAACGAATATTGCGACAGCTTTTACACGTCGATTTACGCCTGCTGACAATTCTGCGAACAATTGTTGAATGCAAAGGCTTGGCAAGTGCTCAAAACATCCTGAATATGAGCCAGTCCAGCGTGTCTGCAAGTTTAGGTGAACTCGAGGCAAGATTGGGATTGCGCCTTTGCAATCGTGGCCGTTCTGGGTTCGAACTGACCGAGGCTGGTCGAATCGTTTATGAAGCATCGCATGAATTGTTCGATGCAGTAAATCGCTTTAGCGCGAGCACCAATGCGATATCTGATACAACGCGCGGAGTTTTACGAATTGGTGCCGTTGATGCGATTGTCACCAACACCCAATTGCCACTGGCCAAGTCGCTCCGCCGTTTCAAAGAATACGCAAAAAATGTACTGATCGATTTTTTGAATGCTGGGCCAGAAGAATTGGAAGCACAAGTGCTGCAAGGTAAACGCGACATTGCGCTTGGCCCCTATACTGAGCGCTACGCAAATCTCACTTATATGTCTCTGCATCAAGAACGCCAATCGCTATACTTGTCAAAACATCACAAGCTTTTTAATGCCAACGGTAAAACTGTTGACCGAAATGCGTTGGAGGGGCACGCTTTTGTATCACGACGATATCTCCACAGTTCTGATCTTTTACGTGTTGGGCTATCTGACCCTCAGGCTATTGTGGATACCATGGAGGCGCAACTCATTCTCATCCAAAGTGGCGAGTACTTTGGTTATTTACCGGAGCACTATGCGCAAGCCTGGGTTAATTCCGGTGACCTACAAGCATTGGAGTCAGATGAATTCAGTTATGACTCCCATTTTTATGCGGTGTTTATAAAGCAGCGCATTCCCAATCAATTGATCAAGAAATTTATTGGTATATTATTGGAAGATTGTGGACGAGAGGCTGTCTAAAATTAGTCACTCCTGTTTTTCCGATACATGCAACGTGACTTGTAGTTTTTCTTTCCCCGTAAAAAGTTGAATGTGCGCCATCATATCAGGAGAGGTCACATGCTCGACAAACGCAAGTTTTACATCAACGGTCGTTGGTCTTCGCCGCTGCAAGCGCTTGACCATCAGGTTTTAAATCCCGCCACTGAAAATCCGATAGCCATCATTTCGATGGGCACTGCTAAAGATATCGATGTGGCAGTCTCCGCTGCCAAGAAAGCATTTGAAGGATACAGTGTTACGTCAACCGAGCATCGCTTGGCTCTGCTTGAAAAATTACTGGCCATCTACAAACGTCGTTACGATGAAATGGTCAACGCAATTACGCTCGAACTCGGAGCGCCAGTCACAATGTGCCGCGAACAGCAGGCCGATGTAGGTGTTGGCCACTTGCAAGGTTACGTTGATGCGTTGAAGCGGCTGCACATGCGCGAAGACCTGCCAAATGGGGACGTGCTGCTGCGAGAACCCATTGGTGTTTGTGGTCTCATCACGCCATGGAATTGGCCTATCAATCAGATCGCGTTGAAAGTTATTCCGGCTTTGGCAACGGGCTGCAGCTGCATTTTGAAACCAAGCGAATATACACCGCTCAGTGCTATGCTCTATGCCGAAATGATTGATGAGGCAGGATTCCCCGCAGGTACGTTCAATCTGGTCAATGGCGATGGCACGGTGGGGGCTGCGCTCTCTCAGCACCCAGACGTTGACATGATGTCGTTCACGGGTTCGACGCGTGCTGGCATTTCAGTGAGCAAGGATTCAGCCGACACGGTAAAACGTGTCACTCTTGAACTAGGGGGAAAATCTCCAAATATTTTATTCGAAGATGCAGATTTAGAAGACCGTGTGACGGGAAGCGTATTGGAATGTTTCAATAATTCTGGCCAATCCTGCGACGCACCAACCAGACTGCTTGTTCAAAAATCAGTTTATAAAAAAGCGTTGGAGATCGCGACACGCGTGGGCAAAGACACCAAAGTCGGAAATCCAAATGATGAGGGAACACATATTGGGCCCTTGATCAATCAAACCCAATACGGTCGTGTGCAGGCCCTCATTGAAGCTGGTATTGCAGAGGGGGCAAATTTGATTGTCGGTGGCACTGGCAAACCTGCTGGATTCGAAAAAGGCTATTTTGTAAAACCTACAATTTTTGCAGACGCAACCAATAAAATGCGAATTGCACGTGAGGAAGTATTTGGACCGGTCTTGGCGATCATACCATTCGAAACGGAAGTTGAGGCAATCGAGATGGCGAATGACACAAATTATGGCTTAGCTGCTTATATTCAAACCAGCGACCCAATACGGGCCGAACGTGTTGCGGCGAAATTAAAGGCTGGCATGATCCATATTAATGGCGCGCCGCATCGCTATGGCAGCCCATTTGGTGGCTTTAAACAGTCTGGCAACGGGCGTGAAGGCGGCATGTTTGGATTAGAAGATTTCCTCGAAGTCAAAACCATTCACAGGCCGCAATAAGCGATACTCCCGATTTTCCGATCCATACTGCTGCACTTCCCGGTTTTTTCCGACTATAAAAACGGGAAAGCTCGTGTCGATTAAATTGGTGATCCATGAATAGCTACGACACAGGAAGGCTTAATCTACCATTTGTTGGCATTTGCAGTTTTGGCAAAAGCCCGCTTTGCTTGGATTGGGACAAGATGGATGCTAACGTTGCTGTAATGGGTGCGCCACTCGACATGGGCACGCAATTCAGGGCTGGCGCGCGTTTTGGCCCTCGTGCCATCAGGGAAGCTTCCACACTGTTTTCTTTCGGTCATGGTGGCTCTTACGACCACGAAGATGATGTGGTTTATATGACCAACGATAAAGTGCGTATGGTGGATATTGGTGATGCTGATATCGTGCATACTGACCAGGCCAAAAGTTTGGAAAACATAGAAGTTGGCGTCCGCAAAATTTTAAAGTCAGGCGCGTTACCTGTTGTTCTGGGGGGAGATCACTCAGTGAACATCGCCTGCGTGAATGCTTTTTCAGAGCAAGAACCAATCCATATTGTGCAGCTTGATGCGCATTTGGATTTTGTCGATGAACGGCATGGCGTGCGCACCGGCCACGGCAGCCCGATGCGCCGCGCTGCGGATCATTCCTATGTCACGGGCCTGAGCCAAATTGGCATTCGCAATGTTTCTTCAACGGCGCGGGAAGGTTACGAAACCGCTAGGCAAATGGGCTCGGACATTCTCTCGGTACGCCAGTTTCGAAAACTAGGCGTAGAATCCGTATTAAGCCGCATCCCAGCAGGCAAGCGTTATTACTTGACGATTGACATTGACGGTTTTGATCCATCCATCGCAGCTGGTACGGGCACGCCAAGCCATGGCGGATTTCTGTATTACGAAGGTTTAGAATTTATAGCGGGTCTCGCAAAGCGCGGCACCATAGTTGGCATTGATCTGGTTGAAGTTGCACCTGATTATGATCACACCGGATCAACCGCAATTTTGGCCGCTCAACTTTTACTAAATGCAATCGGAAGAATTTTTCACGCTCGCAATGCCGCCTGAGAGTGGCAGAGCTTAACCTTGGAGGACACGCTATGTTGAAAAAATTACTCGCCGCTACCGCCATTACGTGCGTGATGGCATTTGGAAGTATTGCTGATGCTGGAACCTTGAAAGTAGGACATTCCACTTGGGTGGGTTATGGCCCATTCTATATCGCGCTCGCCAACGGCTACTTCAAAGACGAAGGTGTCGATGTAGAGTTCACCATCATGGAAGATACGCCACTGAAAATGGGCGCGATGTTCGCCGGTCAAATTGACATCGCTGCATCAACATCAGACGAGTTTCCAAGTTACCTGCAGCCCGGAAAAACGGTTCGCTATTTTATGGCTGTTGATTACAGCAACGGTGGAGATGGACTAGTTGCCAGCAAAGGCATTACTTCCATTGCCGGGTTGAAGGGTAAGAAGGTTGCCTTTGAACAAGGCTCTATTTCGCAATATTTCCTGAATGTGTTGCTGAAGAAAAATGGATTGACGCAAGCCGACATTGAACCCGTCAGCATGACAGCAGCTGATGCTGGTACTGCCTTTGTTGCGGGGCAAGTGGATGCAGCCGTTACTTGGGAGCCCGCATTGAGCCTTGGCGCAAATTCAGCCAATGGCCACCTGTTGGCTTCAAGTGCTGAGCTGCCTGGCGTCATCGTTGACGTGTTGGCCACAACTGGAGAAACAGCAAAAGCCAAAGAGGCAGATCTTCGTGGCTTCGCCCGTGCCTGGTATCGGGCACTCGATTTTCTCGCCAAGAATCCGGATGAAGGTTACGCTATCATGGCCAAAGGTGTTGGCGGCTGGATCGAAAAACCAGAAGACTTCAAGGCTGCTGCTGGCGGCATTCAATATCTCGACAAGGCAGCAAACGCCAAACTTTTTGGCGCTCCCGGACAAGATGGCGAGTTACACAAAACCGTCGCTGATGCCATCGAAATCTGGAAAGGCTTCCAGAAAATACAAGTCGAAGTCACACCTGCTGATCTCATCGATCAAACCATGCATGGCGGCTAATTGATCCATGTCGTGGATGACTGGCTTTTTTGATCGCTACCTAACGCCGCGCGGTGACGTTTCTGTCACCGCCGGGTTCATGGCGGGTGCAATAGGTGTTGTCGGGGTCGGTCTGCTTTGGATCATTTTGTCGTACGGTGGATTTACCGATCCGGTGTTTTTCCCAAGTCCCGGATCGGTCTTTTCTGCTTTCTGGGAAACCTTTGCTGATGGTCGCCTTGGAAAACATATTTGGGCCAGCCTCATCGTCATTAACGTCGGGTTTCTGCTTTCAACACTGGCTGCAGTTCCGCTGGGCCTCATGATGGGAACATTTCCCATTGTGCGCGCTCTTTTCGAACCCTTGATCAATTTCACCCGCTATCTGCCAGTCACAGCCATGATTCCGCTGCTGATCCTGTGGGTAGGTATCGGCATTGAACAGAAAATTGCAGTTATATTTATAGGCACGTTTTTTCAGCAAGTTGTCATGGTTGTTGATATCGTCAATCGTGTGCCCAATGAACTCCTGAATGCCGCCTACACTTTGGGTGCCGGGCGGCGAAAACTTTTATCCCGCGTACTGGTTCCTGCCATGTTGCCGGGACTCATGGATATGCTGCGCGTGACCATGGGCTGGGCCTGGACTTATGTGGTGGTGGCTGAACTCGTAGGCGCATCGGCAGGGCTCGGTTACATGGGTATGCAAGCAATGAGAGGCCTGCATGCCGACGTCATTTTCGTATCAATCCTGACAATTGGAGTATTAGGACTTCTCACGGATCAAATTTTCCGTGTGCTCAAACGCGTTCTCCTGCCATGGGCTGAGGTTCGTTAAATGGGCGAAGTCGCAGTTGAAAATATTCGACTTGAGTTCGGCCTTCTGGGTAATTCTGTGGTGGCGCTGGATAATGTTAGTCTCGTTGTGCCAGACAAACAATTCGCAGTCATTGTTGGTCCTTCGGGATGTGGCAAGTCAAGTTTGCTGGACATCGTTGCTGGCCTTCGTAAAGCTACGTCAGGCAAATGCCTGCTGAACGGCGTACCTGTGACAAAGCCCGGTCGCCAACGCGGCATGGTGTTCCAGAATTATTCGCTGTTTCCTTGGTTGACAGTTCAGCAGAATGTGGAATTTGGGCCAAGACTTCACAATGCTCCAGCGGCAACCCGCGCCGAGATTGCCCGCTCATATCTCGAAGCTGTTGGTCTCTCCGGTTTTGAAAGTAGTTACCCCGCGCAATTGTCAGGTGGCATGAAACAACGGGTGGCCATTGCCCGGGCCATGGCCAATGACCCAGATGTATTGTTGATGGACGAGCCTTTTGGCGCACTCGACAGTCAAACCCGCACAGTGATGCAGCAACTCTTGCTGAAGGTGTGGGAGAAAGACCACAAGACTGTTTTGTTTGTCACCCATGATATCGAAGAGGCACTCTTTCTGGGGGACATCGTTTACATCATGTCTTCACGACCTGGTCGTTTTGTCGAAAAAATCGAAGTCACGTTGCCACGCCCACGCCGGTACGAACTTTTTTCAACGCCCGAATTTCTCAAGCTGAAGGGTCACATCCACGAAACACTACATCCAACTTCAAACAAATCAAAAGCTAAGGGAAAAATAGATGACTGACATGTTGACCATGGGGAACATTCCAACGGGTGCCACATCCAAAAAGAAAGTATTTCAAATTTACCCGGATGGCCCACCAGGTGAAGGCCTAAAGCCGATCAATGTCATGGATCTGACGAAGATTGTTGCTGGTACGGCAAAGGAAATTGGTACTTTTGATTATGTCGATGCGACACGGCAATTCACCGTCGGTATATGGGAGAGCACACCCTGCACAGAGTATATCCCGTTCTACCCTTGCGATGAATTTTGCTACCTTATCACAGGCGGCATCAGGCTGACCCAGGAAGACGGAACGATAGATTATTTTGTTGCAGGGCAAGGCTTCGTTGTGTTGCGTGGTACGAAATGTCACTATGAAATGACGGGTGTCACCAAGAAGTTCTCCGTTATGTTCGAAAACAAGTTGCACACTTCATAATTATCGAGGTTTTATTTTATGAACCCCAAAGTCATCATCACTTGCGCCGTCACTGGCGCAGGTGACACGGTCGGAAAACATCCAGCCATACCCGTCACACCAGAGCAGATTGCAAACTCAGCACTCGAGGCGGCGCGCGCCGGGGCAGCTGTGGTCCATTGTCATGTCCGCGATCCCAAGACGGGCAAGAGTTCGCGGGCTGTCTCACTCTACCGTGAAGTGGTTCAGCGCATCCGAGCTGCGAACAAAGAGGTGGTTATCAATCTCACAGCTGGCATGGGCAGCGATCTTGAAGTTGGCGATGGTGAACATCCCCTGCCCATCATCAAAGAAAAGAGCGACCTCGTTGGGCCTATCGAACGGTTGTTACACATCGCTGAACTGAAGCCGGAGATCTGCACGATTGATTGTGGCTCGCTGAATTTTGGCGATGGTAATTTTCTGTTGGTCCAAACACCAACACAGTTGCGCGCACAAGCCAAATTGATCCAAAGCTACGGCGTGAAGCCCGAACTCGAATGCTTCGACACAGGCAATGTCTGGTTTGCCAAACAACTGTGTGCGGAAGGCCTCATCAGCGGCATGCCACTGTTTCAGTTATGCCTCGGCATACCTTGGGGGGCACCTTACAGTTCTGAAACCATGGCCTATCAAAAGTCACTCCTTCCAACGGGTGCAATCTGGGCTGCTTTCGGTATAGGCCGAAACGAGTTTCCGGCGGTGGCGCAAGCTGTGTTGTTGGGCGGGCATGTCCGCGTGGGGTTGGAAGATAACCTTTGGCTCGAAAAGGGTGTCTATGCCTCAAACGGAACTTTGGTGGAACGCGCCGCAAACATCATCCGTTTGCTTGGCGCTGAAGTGGCATCTCCCCAAGAAGCAAGGGCAATTTTATCTCTGCCCGCAGTGACATGAATGTCGATTATATCATCGTCGGTGGTGGCTCTGCCGGTTGCGTATTGGCAGCAAGGCTCAGCGAAAATGGCCGTAATCGGGTCTTGCTCTTGGAAGCAGGCCCACGGGATTGGCACCCGCTCATCCATATGCCAACGGGCGAAGTCTTTATGGTTGGCAGTTCCGTGGACTGGCAATTCAAGAGCGAACCCGAACCTCAACTCGGTGGCTATCAAGTGCCATTGCCACGTGGCCGCGTGCTTGGCGGCAGCTCTTCCATCAATGGTCAAATTTATGTGCGCGGACATCCGCGCGACTATGATGAATGGCGGGAACTCGGAAACACGGGTTGGGACTGGGAAAGCGTCTTGCCGTATTTCAGAAAGGCAGAAAACTGGAATGGAGGAGTGAGCGAACTGCGAGGCAGCAGTGGCCCATTGCGCACGGCGTTTGGGCGATACAAAATGCCGCTCTTTGACGCGTTCATCAATGCCGGACAGCAAGCGGGCTATCGTTTCAATGCGGACTACAACGGTGCTGAACAAGAAGGATTCGTCTGGACGCAATACACACACACTCATGCTTTCCCCATGCGCTGTTCAGCAGCACGGGCCTATGTTTGGCCGGCCTTGCGTCGCAAAAACCTCACCGTCTGGACCGGAGCCCGCGTTCAACGCCTGACAATGGATGGCAAACGTGTAACGGGCGTTGAGGTCGACTACAAAGGCAAGCGCCAGACGATTCCGGCATCGCGCGAAGTTATTCTTTCGGCTGGAACCTATCACTCACCACAGCTTCTAATGCTTTCAGGCATTGGTGATCCGGCGCAACTTTCAACGCATGGTATTGCCTGCCAACATGAATTGTCAGGCGTTGGCAAAAACCTACAGGACCACATCGGTTCATTTGTGCAACATCGCTGCAAACAACCGATCACTTATTTCAATATGACAAAACCACTGCCGCTCGCTTTGGCGGTGTTACAGTATGTATTCACACGCAGCGGTCCACTCGCCATTTTTCCGATGAACACCATGGCATTCCTCAAGAGCGACCCTGCGTTGGAACGGCCTGATATCCAATACTATCTTCTGCCCGCAGCGATGAACTCAAATGGATCAACAGATCACCTTCCAAGATTTCATGGCTACAATATCCATTGGTGCGGTCTTCGCCCGCAAAGCATTGGTCAAGTGGCGTTGCGTTCATCCGATCCACTTGATTCACCAGTGATCGCACATAACTATCTTTCGGCGCCGGCAGATAAAGCCTTAAACCGATATGCTTTCCGGCTGGCCCGAAAACTTCACAGTCAAACTGCATTTGATGAATTTCGTGGGCAGGAACTTGATCCGGGTCCGGCCTGTCAAACCGACAGTGAAATTGATGCCTTCGCATCACGATTTGTTTCATCACACTACCATCCCGTTGGCACATGCAAAATGGGAACAGACGAAACAGCCGTGGTTGATCCGCACTTGCGTGTGCACGGATTGCAAGGCCTGCGTGTCGTCGACGCATCAATTATGCCGCGGCTGGTTGGTGCAAACACCAATGCGCCTACAATCATGATCGGTGAAAAGGCCGCCGACATGATTTTGAATCAGTAAGTTGTCAGTTAATTGTCTTGAACGGGCTCGATGGCAGGTAATCCTGGGGCATAGTTTGAGCATCAACTTTCAAGCTGTAGAGCGCTGTAACTATGATATGGCACCAAATCCTGAATTTCTGCCTGTGTTCAGCACAGTCAACGAACGTTCCATTCTTCGCTTTCTCAAACTCATTCAATGCGACAACAGCAAGATTGGCACCTATGCCAAGCTGGTAGATGACCGCAATGAATCAGCCCACCCCAACGGCAACATCTTCTTCAGTACCGAAGCCGCCTTTGCCATCGAGCTGCGGGAAGTTCTCCGCGTAGTCGATGAAATCCAGTCGCATGCCAAAGACGTCGTGACGTCATACTATCGAGATTTTCTGTTGCGAAAGCCCAGCGCTGAAGACTAGGAATACCCCGACGCCACCGACCAAGTCCGCGAAATCCTCGCACACGAAACCTATAGCTCGCTGCAAGACATCGAACTGTGTGCAGCCTTTGATGTGACGACATTAAATGCCGAAGCGAACTATCCGCAGGCGGAAGCGCTGCATGCGGCGTTGCGACAAAACTACAGCGCAGACTTGGAGGCGCTGCAATGATTCACTTTGGCTATTTGTTCTCGGCGTTATCGCACTTACCTTGTTTCCAACAAGCATCACGCCATTCTGCTGGTGAAACTTGCCCTGCCAAACGCCATGCGCCAAGTTTTTTGGATTTTGCTTCTGCCTCTGCCGCCACGCTTGCCGGATCACGCACCCATTGCTTCTTTGTCGGAAGCCATCCCCAACCCCGTTTGATCTGTTCAAGGTTGACGTTCACCTCACCCTTGAAAATATGGCAGGCAAACCGTCCATACTTATCTGGCTCGTAGCATTGGGCCGTGACCTCATCCCCAACACTGACAAGTTCAAGCAATGACTGCGTTGCAGCTTTGCCTCCGGGCTGACCGGGGCGGAAGGCCATGCTGTTGCAGTCACAGTTTTTGTCTGTGTAAGGCTCGCGGGATACCTCCGGTGTATCCATATCCGAAAACCGGATGACAAATCTCGCTCCCCCTTTGCCAACAAGGTCAATCGTATCACCGTCGTCAATGTCTTTGACGATGGCAGTCAGGGAGAAGTTTACGAGGTCTTCACGCGTTGTGGCTGTTGCAGGGGCACGTTTTTCACGATCTGCCCCGTCAACGCCTAGATCGTCTTCGATTTGAGCTTTAATCCAATCGAGTTCTGTTTCCGCCAACACTGGATTGGCCGTTGTTGCAGCAAGTAGTGCAACTGCTATCAAAGTCCGCATTCCTAAACCTCCCAAAAGTTACTGGACAAGTCTTGATGGTGCTTACTATGTGCTTGCTTTTGAAAAACTGACAAACTCCAATACTATATAACTATTTGAAATCATTGGCGCACCCGACAGGATTGCACCATGTTAAAGTATTCAATAAGTTACGCTGTCCAACCAAACATATGTGCCAGTTGGTTTAGTTTCGATTATTTGAAGTTCGTCCAACCAGAAGTTAGAACTATTTGCTGATGAGACTGACCTTCATTTAGGGCGTGGTATTTGAATTCTGGGGAAAGAATTATTTCGCTCCAGCCTCGTTCAGTCCTTCCACAACATGCCGAGCGATGGCAAGGGATGCTGTGATGCCGGGTGACTCAATGCCAAAAAGATTCACCAGTCCTGCCATACCATGATGATTTTCGAATTGAATTGAGAAATCCGCAATGCTTTCATTTGGAGCATGAATTTTGGGTCTGATACCGCAGTAGCTGGGTGAAAGACTGCGCGTACCAACAGCGGGCCAATAGGACTGGATTGCACCTGCAAATTTTTCCGGAAGTCCTTCTGGCAAACTATAGTCCAACGTGTCGACCCATTGGATATCCGGACCAAAACGCACAGCTCCAGACATATCAAGTGTTGCATGAATGCCGAGCGCGCCTGAAACCGGAACAGGATAGACCAAATGTTTGAAGGGGGCTTTTCCCGACAAGCTGCAGTAATTGCCTTTTGCAAGAAAGCGTTTTGGAAGCAGATCAATTGGAAATCCTGTAATTGCCGCAGCAACGGCATGTGCACCATGGCCAGAACAGTTGATGAGCGTCCGGCATTTCAGTCGGCTGGTTTCGCCACCAGCACCTTGCATCGAAACGCCAAATAGTCCGTCGCGTATTTGTGCGCTTACAAATGATGTTTGAAAAGCCAGAGTTGTTCCGTAATCTTCTGCGCTTGCGAGCAGCGCGAGTATATAACCCTGCACATCCAAAACACCCGTCGATGGTGACAACAAAGCCGCTGTGCAACTGATTTCGGCTTCGAGGCTCGAGGCCTGCGAGGCTGTTAGCCACTCTAGATCATGAACACCATTTGCCGTTGCTTGAGCCTGTATCGACTGTAGTTTAATTTCCTCAAGCTCATTCGTGGCAACGATAAGCTTGCCAAGGCGGCGCGTTGCCACGCCGTGTTCTTCGCAGAAGGCATAGAGTAGGTGCCGCCCTTCCACGCAGAAATGCGCTTTCAAACTGTTGGTCGGGTAATAGAGCCCGGCATGTATGACCTCTGAATTGCGTGCTGATGTTTCAGTGCCGGCGCGTGATGCCGTTTCAACAACCAAAACCTGCTGACCAGACATTGCCAGATTGCGTGCGATTGCCAGACCGATGACGCCTGCCCCAATGACAATCGCATCGAAATCAGCCGTCACTACTTGGCCTTGGCGTTTGCGGCATTTTCCGCTTCTTGAACCAGAACAAAGAAGTCCTTTTCGCCCAAACCTTTGTCGGCGGCGGCGGCATAAATATCCCTGATCAAACTGCTAATGCGCAGCGGTGTTTGCTGCGTCTTTGCGGCAGATAGTAAGAGCTCGAGATCTTTCTTCAGCATGTTTAAGTGTTGCTGCAGGCGTGTAGTCGCCCTTCACAATCATGTCGGTCTTGTAGCCAATGAGCGGTGAAGCAACGGCACTTTGATTAATTACATTAGAGCATCGTTGCATTATCGAGACCGCCGCTCACCCCAAATGCCAAGGCCTCGCCAAGAAGTGCTGATGTGGCGGCCACCATGCTGTTCAACACCAGCTTCATGACACGGGCTTCTTCGCCCTCTCCAACATGAAATGTCTTGCGGGCGAAGATTGCGAAAACGGAAGCGAGATGGTCGTAGCTTTGTTTTGGACCTGAGACGATTGCTGTGAGTGTGCCTGCTTCGGCCATGGCAGTGGAACCAGATACAGGAGCGCGCAAATAAGAAATACCCTTCGCCAGCAGTATTTGTGCAACTTCAGCTGATACGGGTGGCGAGACGGTGCTGATATCGATGAAGGTGGAACCTTTGGCCATGCTGGCCGCAAGTTCTGCTGCAACATCTCTGAAGGCTTTATCATCGGATAGGGATGAGAAAACGATATCGGAATTTCGTGCGACATCTGCGATGGTTTTGACCGCAATGAGACCAGAAGCAGTTAATTTTTCTTGCGCCTCATCGCTGCGGGCAAGTGCCGTCACGTGATGGCCTGCTTGTTTGTAGCGCAAGCAAATGGGAAGGCCCATTTTGCCAGCGCCAATCCAGCCAATGCGTTTCAATTCACTCAACTTAGGCAACCTTTTCCTGTTCAGCTTTTTCGCGCGCCAGTCTTCCGCGCTCACGGGCCTCGAACGTGCGTTTGCTCATGCGATCGAGGAGTTCGACCATATCTTTAAGTTCATCTGCGGGCCATGCCTTGGGTGATGAAAACAATGCGCGTGCGTTCGTCGGCTGTTGGCCATTTCTCCAGCCAGGTCACATTGTGCAACAGGTGCTGTACACCCTGCACAACGGCGGGCGTTCCCGGTTCTTCAAGAATGTTGATCAGGCCTTTGACCCGCAACAAGCTGGGTCCAAGGTTCTGGCCTATGCCATCCAGCAGGAACTCAAGTTCGGCGCGGGTGATCGGGTTTGCGCGCGTGAGAACAAAACTCTCAATGCCCTTGGCGCTGAGATGCGATGGCACGTCTTGGTCTGTCACACCCTCGGCGTCTTCCTTCTTCTGTTCATACGCTTCATATGTTGCAATCGAGAGCCATTCGGAAGGATCCGCCATCAGGTTGGCAGCATCAAAGCCTTTGTGCATCAGCAAGGGGGCAACCGCATCTGAACTCAAATCAGCTTTCGCGATTCGCGCCGCGGGATTCATGGCCTGTAGCTGCGCACTCAGGTCCGCGAATAAGTCTTCATCCGTCAGGTCGAGTTTCGAGACGAGAATGTCATCGGCCAGCGCCACCTGACGCAGCGCCTCATCATGTTTCTCCGCTGTCGATGTCCAATTCACAGCATCCACCACTGTGACTACATTTACCACACGGTAGAGCCCGTCCAACGTGGGTTCCGACAGAAAGGCCTGCAACACAGGCCCTGGTTCCGCCAGTCCTGTGGTCTCAATCACCACATTATTGAAGTCAGGCAGATCGCCCCGCGCCCGGTCGTGATAGAGGCTGTTCATCGTGGCGATCAGGTCGCTTTTGACGGTGCAACACAGGCAACCATTTTCAAGCACCACGACGGCGTCATTGCTGCTGGTGTAGAGTTGGTGGTCCAGGCCCACCGCACCAAATTCGTTCACCACCACGACTGTCTTCGCAAGATCAGGCGACTTCAACCCGGCGTTGATTAACGTGGTCTTGCCACTGCCCAAAAAGCCCGTGACCAGTGTGACGGGAATGCGGCTGCGGTGATTGAGTGACATGGCGGGCTGTTATCCCACAACCTCGCAACCGGGCAATCCACAAGAGATCAGGTGATCTGACGGGTAGTTGGTGATGATCTCGCAGCCATCCTTTGTGACCACCACTTCTTCTTCAATGCGCGCCGCACCTGAACCATCATTGGAGCCCTTCCAGGTTTCAAGTGCAAATACCATGCCTTCTTTCAACGGCCGGGTTTGGCCTTTGAAGCGCTTGGAGAAGATGGGGCGCTCCCACAACGACATGCCAACGCCATGGCCATATTGCAGCAGGAAGGCTTCTTCTTCGTCCTTGTAGCCAAACTCATGGGCATCGGGCCACACAGCCGCCACTTCATCAGGCGTCACACCGGGGCGGATCATATCCATTGAAGCGCTCAACCATTTGGACGCCGTTTCATAGGCATCAATCTGGTTGTTGTTGGGCTGGCCGCAAATGAAGGTGCGGTAATAGCAGGTGCGATAGCCATTATAGCTGTGCATGATATCAAGGAAGATCATGTCACCCGGCTGGATCATGCGATCAGAGAACGTGTGGGAATGCGGGCGGCCACGGCGGCCCGAAACCGAGTTCACGCATTCCACCCGCTCAGAGCCCATGCGGAACAGGCGGTCATTGGCAATCGCAACCAACTCATTTTCCTTTGTGCCGGGGCGGATGGCGCGGGCGATGTCAACGTAGGTTGCATCAACCATGCCGGCGGCCATTTTGAGAAGTTCGATTTCGTCACCGGTTTTCACTTCACGCGCATCCAGCATGGCCTGTTGACCATCAACGACTTCAATGCCTTCGGCCTCAAGAGCGCGCAGCATGCCCAGTTCCATAATGTCAATGCCCAGAGGCTGGTTGGCAATGCCATAATGCACAAGGGCTTTTTTAATCTGCTTGGCAAAATCCTGGCTCACGCCAAGGCTGGGCGGAATGGCCCCTTGCATTGTGGTGAGCGGAGCTGCCACATTGTCCTTGATCCAGGGCGATGAGATGCGCTTGGCCGGCGGTGCCGGGTCCCACAAGAAGGGCGAGCCTTCAGCCGGGCACAACGCATAACGGAAGAACTTGTCCCGCGCCCATTCGCCAATATGGGTTGCTGTCACATAGCGAATGTTATCGAAGTTAAAGCAGAGCACTGCGCCCAAGCCTGCATTGCGCACGGCGGCCTGTGCCTTGGCCAGGCGTTCTTTCGACATGCGGGAATAGTCCACACCTTCTTCCCAGTCTTTGGCCATTTGACCCCAGTTGGCGGTTGCATAAGGGCTATTGTATTTCATGTTTGCTCTCCCAGCTCTCCGGCCCATTTTTTCGTTTCGAGTGTGTCTTTGAGTTTTGACAAAAACGCTGCGGCATATGCCCCGTCGAAGGCCCGATGGTCGAAACTTTGCCCGACAGTGCCGATGAGGCGTGGCACAATCGCATCACCAGTCGCCGTGGTGATCACGGCAGGTTTCTTGCGAATGGCATCGGTTGAAAGGATCGCCACCTGCGGCGCGTTGATGATCGGCGTCGTAAAGCTGGTGCCAAAGGCGCCGTTGTTGGTGATCGAGTAAGTACCACCGCTCATATCAGCGGCCGTCATTTTGCCTGCTCGGGCTTTGTCAATTTGCCGTGCTATCGCTTTGGCGAGGCCTTGCAACGTAAAGTCCTGCACCTCATGCACGACAGGCACCACCAGGCCATTGTGATTGAGATCAACTGCGATGCCCAGATTGATATCTTTCATCAAAGTCAGCGCATTGTTTTCGAAACGCGCATTGATGTGCGGGAAGGATTGCAACGCAATGCACACAGCCCGCGCGATGAAGGGCAGATAAGTGAGCGAACTTCCGGTCTCTGCCTTGAAGCGTTCCTTGTGCCGTGCCCGCACCAGTTCAATTTCAGTGAAGTCCACATCGATGGCTTGGAAGACGTGGGGAATTGTCTGCCAATTCTCGGTAAGACGCTGGGCTGTTTTTGAGCGAATGGTGTTGAGGGTTATGACATCGCCGGAGGTGAAGCGCGCAGGCGGTGGCGCAAACGGCTTTGCAATGGGTGCGTTGGACAAGAATGTGCGCACATGTTGCTCTTCGATTTTCTGCAGGTTTTTCGCAGATGCAAATTGCGCCAACGCATTCATATCCGCAT